>CAWDTW010000001.1:0-11520 GCA_963805295.1 uncultured Alphaproteobacteria bacterium
TTCATCGACTTCGCGCTGGTGCGTCCGCCTGCACAAGCAGCCAGGGACCGTGGCGGCTTTGTCACGTTCGCGCATTTTACTTGTCAACGCCGCTGCGCACTCAAGGACCGCACTAAGGAAAATCAATCACTTGGGGCCCTCGACGTCGGCGCGAAATCCACCGAAAATGGCCTATTCTTGGCGAGTGTGACAATGCCGTCTCGACAAGCGGCGTCGGGTGACATCACGCCGGACCGCAGGCGCGGACCGCGCCGAAGCGCGACTGTTCGACCGCGAGATGCGCAGCTACGAGGCTGCGTCCCTAAGGGCCCCGAAGCGAGCAAATCGATCAAAGGTTGCGAATTAGCCCGCATTATGCAGCGCCTTGAGGTTTCCGCGTCGGTCGGCGGCGCGTTGTGGTGATTTTTCGGAACCGCGCTTGCTCGCGGACGCGCGGCATCGTCTCCGGCTTTGGGCCTGAAACGGGTGGAGGGGGTTTGCGGGTTGACGGGATGGGTTTGACGTTCGGGGCCGCTCACGCCCCGTGTTTCAGGTGACGAGGCGCGGGATGCGCTGGAGGGCGAAACGCAGGATTTCCTGGCCGGGGCACGAGGTCGGCAGATGGACGCAGATCATGGTTTTCATCTCGACGACGCGGGCGGCGATCTTGACGAGGCGCAGGCGCAAGGTGTCGAACTGGGCGACGCGCCACATCGAACGCCTGGGCATCGATGCGCGCAGCCCCCACATCAGCCAGTAGGCGCCGGCGTGCAGGAAAAGCCGAAACTGATTGGCGGTCGCCTTGGTGCATGAGGTGCGATCCGACGCCAGATGCGTCTTCCAGGATTTGATGTGGTTTTCGGCCTGGCCGCGCCGGCAATAGACGTCTTCGTAGAGCACGCGAGCGTTGCGCTTGTTCAGATTGGTGACGACGAAGCGCGTGTCTGATCCTTCCGCGCCGGCTTCGACGCGGGCGATGATCCGCTCGACCCGGCTCCAGCTTTGCGCGCCGTCGAAGAACTCCTTGAAACGACGAAGCTTGCCGTCTCTGGGCGCGGCTTCGAACCGTGCCTTTACGCTACCTTCGAGACTTTCGACATGCCGGCGCAACGTGGTAGTCGGGCGACGCCGAGGATGTAATCGAGGCCGCTCGCCCGACACCAGTCGAGAACCTCGGGGCTGCAGTAGTGGCTGTCGGCGCGCAGAAGGATCTCGGTGTTGGGCCAATGGGCTCGGATCGCGCGCAACAGCCGGCGGAGGAAGGGTTTGATCTCCTTGCCGCTCGGCCGCTTGGCGGGACGAAGCACCGCAGTGACGAAGCGGCCCTGATGTCGGCAAGGCTGTGGGTGATCTGATCGGGCGCGCGCCGGTCGACCATGCAGGCGGCGAGCCGATCGGCGACGCGAAGGCGCTGGTCGACCTCGCGCAACGCCAGAACGCCGCCATCCGACGACAACAAGCCGCCGTCAAACTTGACCTCGACGCGCTTGCCCGAAACAGGTGACAACCCAGGCAACGGCAACATAGGATCGTTCATGGCGGGTGCGGCCTCGCTGAAATCGCGTAAATCGGCTTAGACAACCAAATTATACACGAAATCAGCTATTTACGCCACACTCGCCAACCCGCAATGCATAATCCGGGCTGAATGATCTCAGGAGGGAAACGATACCCGCTGTAGCTGATCTTGTTCATCCTCGTGGGGCTACCCGGCCACCGAGAACGCCGCAAGCCCGGAGCGCCGTGACAATGCGCGCTCGCTGTCACCGCGTCCCTTCCTTAGCGGGCGAACTTACTGATGCGCGGCGCCAACAGCGACTTCAAGTTGCGATGGCGACAGATAGGGGCTGAAAAGCAACTTGCCTTTTTTCTGGCTCCGTTCCGGATAGCGACGCGCGCGTTCGGGCTATCGGGTATCGACTAACCGGGCTCTATTCTTAGGCCAGCCGGCGTAAGTCCGTGACGGCATATGATTTCTCCCATCTTGGTCCGGTCCGGTAAACCGTCGACCGCGGCGTTGATCACCGCGAGAGCCTCGTGGAAACGCTCCGGACCAATCGCGGCTGGCGTAATCACGCATAGCGCTTTGTCGTCCCGGCTTCCGTTATTGTCGAACCGATGAACGGCGCCGCACGCTACATTGTCGTGCAGGCCGGGATGGCTGAAGCAGCTTTCGCCGGCGAAGCGGTCACTCGAGGTTCGGATGACGACAACAGCATGGAGCAAGCGATGACTAATTTCGGAGACTACCAGGACGAAATCTATCTTGCTGGTCTGAGTGGTCACACGCCCCGGTTCCCGTTCCGTTTTGAGGAGTTGGAGGCCAGGGCGCATGCGGCAATGTCGCCGAGCCTTGCGTCGTACGTAGCGGGCGGCTCCGGCGACGAGCGCACCCAGGAGGCCAACGTCGCTGCGTTCGACAAATGGGGCTTGACGCCGCGCATGTTCGTAGGCGCCAGGCAGCGCGACATGTCAATCGAGCTGTTCGGAATGAAGTTGCCGACGCCGCTCTTCATGAGCCCGATCGGCGTGATCGGGCTTTGCGCTCAGGACGGCCATGGCGACCTCGCAACGGCGCGCGCCGCGGCGCTGACAGGCGTGCCGATGGTCGCTTCGACCCTCTCCGTCGATCCGCTCGAATCCGTTGCGACCGAGTTCAAGGCCACGCCCGGATTTTTCCAGCTCTACACCCCTACCGATCGGGAGCTTGCGGCAAGTCTGGTGCAGCGCGCCGAACGCGCCGGCTTCAAGGCGATTGTGGTGACGCTGGATGCGTGGATGCTCGGATGGCGTCCCCGCGATCTCGCCACGGCCAACGTTCCGCAGCTGCGCGGCCATTGCCTCGCCAATTATTTCTCTGACCCGCGCTTCGCAGCGCTGCTTGGAAAATCGCCACAACAGGATCCGCGCGGCGCGGTGATGAAGTGGACGATGATCTTCGGCAATCCGCTGACCTGGGATGACCTGCCGTGGCTGCGTTCGCTGACCAAGCTCCCCCTGATCCTCAAAGGCGTCTGCCATCCGGACGACGTGCAGCGCGCAATCGATGGGGGCGTCGACGGCATCTATTGTTCCAATCACGGCGGGCGTCAGGCGAACGGCGGCATCGCCGCCCTCGACATGTTGCCCGCGGTTGTGAAATCCGCCGGCATCGCTCCGGTGCTCTTCGATTCCGGTGTGCGCACTGGCGTGCATATCATCAAGGCCTTGGCGATGGGGGCGACGGCAGTCGGAGTCGGCCGCCCCTACGCCTATGGACTGGCGCTCGGCGGCGTCGATGGCGTCGTCCATGTGCTGCGTTCGCTGTTGGCCGAAGCCGATCTACATATGGCGGTCGACGGTTATCCCACGCGCGCGCATCTTGCGCCCGACGTGTTGCAGAGAGTGCAGTGACTTCGTTTAGTCCGAGCGCCATGCGTGAGATCTTGACCATCAGGGCGATTTGAGGCGGGCGCCGGCGTCAACGCCGCCGCGAACTCGTTGAACGCGAGGGTGGCGCGCCAGCGCTCCCGGAGCGCGGAAATTTCGGCGTCGTCAAGGCCCTCGATTTCATCCGGGATTGGCGCGGTGCTTTCTACGAACCGACTTTCCCAGGAGCCTGTCTGAGGGCATTGTCACACAGCGTCGCGCTTGCGGTCCCACCGACGGCCCGATAGCCAAGCGGATGCAGAAAATAGATCAAGAAAAAGCGCCAATGATGCCTGTTCGTTCGTCAGCGTGGAGCGCGCCGCTCCTTCTAGCAAGCATCGGCATCACCTTCGGCCAACAGGTCGGCGATCCGGCTGTGGGGAAACAGTTGGCCGAGGCGACATGCCTAGGTTGCCACGGGGCCCAGAACACGTCGCACAAGGCACCCGCGCTTTCGGCCATCGCGGCGATGCCGTCGACCACCGCCCAGTCCTTGGACGTGTTCCTGAGGACGTCGCACCCCACAATGCCGAACCTGATTCTGAGCGACGCGGATAGGGGTGACCTGATCGCGTATATTTTGAGTTTGCGTTGAGCCGTCGTGTTTGGGTTTGTCGCGCGCGAAGGGGTAGGTCGCCCAGCGAGGAGGAAGCGCATCGCGGCGCTCCATCTCATCGTCCGGTGCGTCGTGCGGCATCGTGCCGCGCGATGCCATAGGGCGGGGCTTCAACTGCACGACCGGATTGAAAGGCGGGACGGCATTAGCGGCGCGCCCGTCGAGGAAGGAACGTGCCGTATGTGTTGCCCGCCCATCCGGGGCATGCGCGTCTTACATCATCGGGGCTGAACGGTTCGCACAATCGCCCGCGTCGAACCGCTGCGACGATCTCTGAGGCAAATTGCTTCATAGCCGTAACTCAAGGGCCCGTATACGCGCGCCGGGCCGATCGCGAGACCGGTGCACGAACAAGAACCCTTATAGCTCGCAACGACATGCTCGTCGAAGTGAAGGCGAGCCGAGCTGCGGCACGATTGGTAATTGCTCACCCTATTTCGGCGTGATGGGTGCGGCGAATTGACTCATGGAGGTCAAGGGTCTGGCGTGGCTGCGACGAATTTGAATTGTTGGGTGGGCGCAGCGTTATTGTTTTCGAGGCGGCGCGCCATGAAGCGGCGGAACGCAACTTTCTTTGCTGGCTGATGCCTGTCTTGAGCGAGTAGTGCGGATTACGGAAAATGCCACATCGGTCTCGTGATCCTTTGAATTCCTGGTCCTGTCGGCATCCACGATTGAGCGGCAGCAGAACCCTGGTCGTCGCGCAGGTAGCCGCTCGGGCCGCCTGAACAGACGCTTTAAGGCGATGCCCAAAAACTATTGCTTCATTTCGTGAAACCTCGGCGAGATGCTGTAGTTCCATTCTGGATGGAATGAGTTCGGGTCATGTTGAGGGTCGCCATTTCCGCGTCCGAGACCTTGATGCCCTTTGGATAGGTGTTGCTATCGAGTTCGCAGCGGATTTTGAGACCGGTTTTCGTCGTGGTGTTGGCGATCAGTTCGATGACGATGAGGAGGCTGAGGAGTGGCGTCGCGCGCCAGTTCTGCGTGATGTGGCAGAACATGCGATGCTCGATCTTGTTCCACTTCGAAGTCCCTGGCGGATAGTGGCAAACCTGAATGATCAGACCGGTTTCGTCCGCGAGTTGTTGGAGGGCCAACTTCCAGAGCCGCAGCCGTGAACCATTGGAGCCGCCGCCGTCGGCCGTGATCATCAGGCGCCTCATCCCGGGATAGAGCTTCCAACCCATCTGATCGAGCCAGCATCGGACGGCGTTGACGGCGAACTCCCCGGTGTCGTGGTCGATTCCGAGGCTGACATAGCCGAGGTTGGCGCCGATGTCGTAGACCCCGTAAGGGACGACCTTGCCCAACTCCTTGTCCTCGAAATCGTGAGCGTTGACCTCGATCGGTTCGCCCTGCGGCCCATAGTCGCTACCGCCGTTCTTGAATTCGCCCAGCAATTCCTTCTTCTTCGCGTCGATCGATATCACGGGTTCGCCGGCCGCCTGAAACGCCTCGACCTTCGCGTTGATATATTCGAACTGGGCGTCGCGATCAGGATGTTTGCCGGCTTCCTTGGTCTTGCGGTTGGAATGGCGACAATATTTCAGTTCCTCCAGCAGCTTGGGAATGGTCGAGGAACTCACTTTGTGACCCATGGCGCGAAGCGCCGTCGCCAGCTTGTCGTGGCTCTTGGAGACCCATCGCAACGGCCGCATCGGGTCGCCCATCGTCGCCGGCTCGAGCAATCGTTGCAAGTCCTCCAACAGCGTCGGGTCCTTGACCGTCAACCGAGGAGTGCCCCCGCCCTTGCGCCGCACCTCTCCCGTCAAGGAGCCGGGGTTCCGCAAGTCCTTCAGACCGCGCCCAATCGTGCTCCGGGCGACCTTCGTCGCGCGCGCGACCGCCGCAATCCCGCCGTAGCCCGCCGCCTTCGCCTCCGCCGCCGCGCTCAACCGCCGGCGTCGCTCGTCCAGCGAAGGCCGAAGCGCGTCAAACCGGACGCGCAGGGATGATTCGTCTATCATCATCACGATATAGACGCTCGCCTCGCACTCGGGAATCCGCTAAACAGCCGATGCCAGTAAAATCGCAAATTCCGAATCGGCTATTTTTGGGCGTCGCCTAAGGTGACTTTAGACCATTTTAGGTCGCTTTCGCCAAGAAACGTTTATTCCGTAGTGTGATGGGCATCGCAGCGGCGAGCCGACGCTTGTGCTAAATCGCCGCCAAGAGCGTACGGCGCTCGCCAGTTTTGGAGGATCGTCATGTTGCAGCGGGAACGGCCGCGGGGAGTGCGGCTCGGAATTGACGTCGAAGCGGATGCGCTTCTTTCGACCTCGGGGATCCAAGCCTATTCGATTGCGCTCAAACGCGCCGAAGAGGCGAGCAGCGACGAAATGGCGCGGGACTGGAGCGTCGTGGCGGCGACGATCGCCCGCAGGTCGGGCAGGCGCGCATCCCTGCTCGACGCCTTATTCGGTTGATCGGTCATCCCCCAAATCCCCGCCCAAGCGCTGCGCCGCCAACAGTCGGCGCCCGCTTCATGACGACGAAACCGGCGCGCTCCAAATGCTCGACGAGGCGCTTGGCGACGATCTCGGCCATGATCTCATCGGCATTGTGGACGCGTTTTCGGCCTTGAAAGCGCAATGCGAATGCGAGCGCGGCGGCGAGGTCGCGCGGGTCGGCGGGCGTAAGGCGTTCGGGCGTGTCGGGCATTGGCGCAAGGTAACTGGTTGACCCGAACAAAGAGAGAACAGATTGCTTACTCGGACGTGGCATGACCTCTGGCATAGACGGCCGGAGTTCACGTATTGCGGACGTAGCAGACCGCAGCTTTGGACGCCTCAACTGGGCGGAGATCTTGCCGTTGCGCGGCGACCATTGGACGGCATGACTCCCCGACGTCCGCCGGCGATCTGCTATGTCCGCTCTACGTCGAGTCCCGACATTCAATCACTCGCGACGAGCAACTCTCGGAGGTCCTTCACCTCGGCGTCGAGAGCCGCCAGCTTGATTGACAGCTAGCTCGTCTGTTCCGCCCGTTTCAGGCGTTGCAGGCAGTTCCGTCGCTAAAGTCGAGGCCGTTGCGTCCTGTCCCATGGGATGTTCCGGCCACGTTGCATCTGCGAGGGTCAACGATCCCGTGACGACAATTCCACAGCGCTAGCAGCCTGTCGGACTTAAACGTTAAGCCATTGATTTCATTGGAGTTCATGTTTCTGCCGAGAAAAATAAAACTCAATGATATCAATATGTTATCGGTCAAGCGGACTTCGAGTCCGACAGGCTGCTAGAATAGTTATTTCGTCAGCTTGCTCGAACGCCAGTGCTATACATCGATGCAACCTGACAAGCTGACAGGGGCGGGGCATGGCGACTTACGGATATTGCAGGGTCTCGACGACGCGCCAAGCCAACGAGGGCGAAAGTCTCGACGTTCAGCGCCGTCAGATTGAGGGCTACGCACTCATGCACGGCCTGGTCGTTGACGAGGTCGTCGTCGAGGAAGGCGAAGCGAACAAACATGTAGTGGCATCGCTTCTCAGCATTGCGCATGCAAGCGTTTCCCGTGCCATTACGGCGCTTTTCCACAGGCCCTTGCCTGCGTGGCGCGCGAGCCTCATTAGTGCTCATTCCCCTGCAAGGGAGCGCCGTTGACGATTGTGCGGGATACGAGGCGGCTTGCGGTTCCCTCTAGATCGACGATCACGAACTGCCGCGTTTTCGCTTCTTGCTGAATGACAGAGATGACCGTACTTTCCGTCACATCGCCAATGACGCGAACTTTGGAGGCTGAGGGTCCGGCCTTCCAATCGACTACGGGCCGATTCGGGTCGCAATCGATACGCGTCGACAAGCTCGCTCCTTGCGACGCAAGGGACGTCCCAAGGACAAGCGAGAGGGTGAACGGGCTTGAGGCAGCCCGCGAAAACGCCATGAGATTAGCGCTCGAACTCGTTTCGGTGGCCACCAATGCTAAGGAGGCCGCGTGATGAGCGATACTTTCGGATTTACGACAGCAAATCGCGTAGCCGCGAAAATCGCAGAGATTAGGCCCGAAGTGGACAAGGGGGCCGAACCGCCGGCGCACTCGACAGGGCCGCCGATCAGCTCGGTTCCGCAGCCGGGAGGCCGAGAAGGCCAAGGTCATGCGCCGGCGCAGGGAAGTCGGCCCCGGGGCGCAGCTCAACGTCAAATGTCCCATTCCGGTCTACAACCGATTTGTCCGCTTTTGCGACCAGGAGCGCCTTCCATACTGGGAAGGCATCGAGAAACTGCTTGACTTGGCCCAGAGTTTCTCAAACTGGCGAGCGCAAGAGCTAAATATCTTGCCCGATGCGTGGGACTCCGCGCCGCGGGTTGCCGCGCCGGCGGAGGAACGGCGGGATGAAACACGGAGGGAGGCGCGCGTAAGAGCAGGGTCGGCAGGGCAGGGACCACGGAGACGACGAGCGGGGAGCGGGGCCAGCCCGTGACAAACTACCGGCGCTCGGTTGAAATACTTGGCGACCGTTATAAAAAAACCTACTTTCCAAACCCAAAGGAGACGGCGTAGCGATGCCCATCCGCCCTGAGCTGCGACCGCTCTATCCCCCGCACTGGCGCGAGCTGAGCCGCCACGTCCGCTTCGAGCGCGCTGAAGGAAGGTGCCAGCGTTGTGGCCGACCACACCTCGTCCTCCTTCGCTGCCTACCGGATGGGCGCTGGTTCGATGAGCAAGGGGCGACATGGCGGGATCGCCGAGGACGGCCCGCCCGCTGGCCCGACCTTATGGAGGCAACTCGGTTTCGGATGACGCGCGTCGTGCTCGCCGCGGCGCACCTGGACAGCGATCCGACCAACAATCGGCTAAAGAATCTGCGCGCGCTCTGTCAACGCTGCCACATGCTGCACGATCGGCCGCACCATTTGGCGCAACGCTGGATCACTTACCGCCGGCGCTCGGCAGTCGGCGATCTCTTCCTCGGCCCGTACCCGGCCTTGATCGCCGCGCTGACATCGAAACGGACGTCGCAAGGGGTGCGATCCTAAGGGGTCAGCATTGCTCTCGTTCGCCTCTCCTCTCTACCTGAAGGTGTCCGCCCGAAGAGCGATTCAACGGCCGGAATCGACGTATTGTGGACGTAGCAGACCGCGGCCTTGGACGCCTCAGTTGAGGGACAGCTGCCGCCGGCGCCAATCGCCGCCCCAGCGGACGGAGTTTTTCAACGAAATCAGCGGATATCGGTCATTCCTTGCACGGGCAGGAACGGTATGGTTGCGCCGTCATGATCGGGCGCATGGTCGCCGGCGGATCGCGTTCAATTCGGAGGCTTGACACTCGAAGCCGTCCGCGGCTCGCGGGCCGGCTCATGTCACCGCTTGTAGAGTCCCATGATCGCCGCCTTGGCCAGCGTGTTGAAATGCAAGTTGAACCCGACCACCGCGCCTGAGCTGTCCGCACTCACGTTGAGCCCCTCGGTCTGCACGGCGAAGACCGTGAACAGATAGCGGTGGGGATGGTCGCCCGCGGGCGGGCAGGGTCCGCCGTAGCCCGGCGCCCCGAAGTCGGTGCGTGTCTGCATGGCGCCCGCCGGCAGGCTGCCGCCGCGGCTTCCGGCCCCCTCCGCGAGTTCCGTAACATCGGCGGGGAAGTTCACCACCAGCCAGTGCCAGAAGCCCGAGCCAGTGGGGGCGTCCGGATCGTAGAGTGTGACTGCGAAGCTCCGGGTTCCCGCCGGCGCCCCCGACCACTTCAGATGCGGGGACTTGTTTCCGCCTGCGCAGCCAAATCCGTAATCGGCCGACAGAATGAAATCGTTCGGCAGATAATCGCCGTCTTTGAAGCTGTCGCTCGTGACCAAGAACGTCATGGGATCGCCTTCGAGTAGTGCGAACGCGGATCGTGCCGACAGCGTCCCCTCGTGTCAATCGTAGAGGCTGTGCCCGCGGGGAAACACTGGTGCTAATACCGATGCGTATGTCGCGCTGCGCTTAAACGTGAGATTGCGCCCGTTTGCGAACATCACTGCAGTTAAAGGTGAAATTCAGGGCAGCCTGAAGTCTCAAATTAGAGCGGAATCCGATCATCCTGTATCGTGCTCATAACCACAGGATTTGAAGTAATTTGTACATTGCGAGGGCTTGAAGATTTCGGCGCAGGTTTCGAGGGCGCGCATGAGGCCCGCGACGGTCCGTTCGGCGATTTTGCGCAGGAAGGCTTTGAGCTCGGAGAAGGCTTTTTCGATGGGGTTCATATCAGGACTGTAGGCTGGGAGATATCGCAACTCCGCGCCCGCCGCCTTGATGAGTTGCTCGACCCGCGGCCCCTTGTGAGCCGGGAGATTGTCCATGACGACGACCTCGCCGGGCGAGAGCGTGGGGACGAGGCATGTCTCCAGCCAATCCTCGAACCGGGCGGCGTTGATCGGTCCGTCGAAAGTCTTTGCCGCTGTCAGGCCGCGAAGGCGAAGGCCGGCGACCAAAGTCACCGTTTTGTAGTGACTGTGCGGGATGGCCGCCCGCAAGCGGCGCCCGCGCCGGCAACGTCCGCTTTTTGGGAGGAAGCCTGCCGGCGAGAGGAGGCCATACGCGATCTGCTGAGCAGAAATTCGGAGGGTCTGAAGGGTAGGGACGTCATGGACTTTGGCTTGGGAATTGCGGGCTCAGCCGCGACCCGACCGAAAAAACATTGCAGATTGCCCACTTGGACCACGCAAATTTCACCAACATTGCGGGCCCTCATTCTCAAATTAAGTACAGTACGGAAGGCCGAGTTCTCATATTTAAAGCACGGAGACCGCAAAGCGCTCGCCACAATTGGCGATCAGCCGCTCCCGGATCTCGAGCAGCGTGAGGTCCGGGCTGCGCCGGACCAGGCCCAAGAGATAGTCGTGATGCGCCTCGATCCGGCCGGAGCGGCGGTCGCCGCCAGAAGGCGCCGGTGAAATTTCGCCCGTGGTTTGGAACCGCTTCACCCAGCGCACCGCGCTCGCTACGCTCACTTTGAAACGCGCGGCCGCCTGATTGCGCGACAACCCGCCCAAGACCACCGCCTCAACCACGCGCTCGCGAAGATCGTCGGAAACAGCCATCCCCGCCGCCTCCCTCTCGCGGCGTGAATGATCAATCAGAAACTAACTGATTCGGGAATCCCCCAACCAATTCAGTCCGTTCGGATACCGCTCTAGCTGCATAAATGAGACTTGAGATTTCGGGCTGATTCGGTGCGAGAATGCCGGCGGCAATGGCTTCGAAATGAGCGTGGAAGGCCCCTATCGTCCGACCTTGGACTTCTTCGTCAAGGCCCTCGCCGACCGCACGCCGCCGTCCTATGCGCCGCTGCGCAAGCTGGTCGCCCCCTACATCCTGCGCCGGCTGAAGACCGACCGCAGCGTCGTCGCCGACCTGCCCGACAAGACGGAGGTCAAGGCGTACTGCGCCCTCAGCCGCAGACAGGCGGCGCTGTACCAGTCGACGGTGTCGGCGTTCGACGAGCGGTTGAAGAGAATCGAGCGAAGACATGGGGCGGCGCGGACTGGTGCTGGCAACGCTGATGCGCTTGAAACAGATCTGCAATCACGCAGAGC
>CAWDTW010000002.1:0-14082 GCA_963805295.1 uncultured Alphaproteobacteria bacterium
GCGGGCAGTCGGCCACGCACTCGAGAAAGAGGACGCCAAGAGTGATGCCCGCGTGAAGAAGGCGCAGCGCTCCTGGTGGAACACGTTGAAAGCCACGAAGCCCAATCCGTCTATTTTCTGGGAATTCATAGAGCGCGATAGAAATCTGCTCCTGAAAGGTAAGCCTCCGGCGGAGGCCGCCTGGACTGGGCGCGGTGCGAGGCGATAGTGCGCCGGGAGTGGGCACGAGGATAGTGCCCACCAACGACAATGGACACTATCGATGAAGTGGGGCCTTTCGGATCAACTTGCACACGCTGAGGGCGGGCGTCGCCGGCGCTTTTGGTCGGCGGAGGAGAAGCGGCGGATGGTCGCCGAGAGCTTCATGCCCGGCGCGTCCGTGTCGAAGGTGGCGCAGGGCATTGTCACGTTGGCGAGTTTTACTTGTCAATCGCCCAATGCGCGTTTGCGCCACATGCAGGGAAAACAGGGGGTTGGGGAGTTCGGGAGTGGCTCTGTACGCCTTCAGAATCCGCTGGTCTTGGCCGACGTGACAATGTCCGGCTGCCCCGTTCCATGAACTGCTCGATGCGGCGCATGGCCGGCGCGATTGCCCGCCTGCTCTACGAAGTCGCGCCGCTGCAGGACGGCAAACGCTTCACCTCGCGCAACGTTCGCGGCTCGCAACCGGGCGGGCGGATCGTATGCGACGCCAGCGTGAGTTTCGCCAAACCGATCGAGGCGCCGGCGCACCAGGCGCCGCCGCCGGCCGATTGCGGCCTCGACAGCGACCCCGAGCGCCTGCCGGGCCTCGCAGACATCGACGCGCCCGAGGCGCGCGAGGTCGAGCGCACGATCGACTATTCCTACCGCCCTCATGTCGCGATCGATTTCCGGGCGCCTTACGTCGAAGATTTGCTGCGTCCCAATGTCGATCAGCCACGAATGCGGTTCTGGATCAAGATAAGATCGCCTTTGCCGGACGATCCCGCGCTGCACGCGGTGGCCTTCGCATATCTGTCCGACTACTGGATCAATTTTGCCGCTTGCATAGGGCACGTGCGGACGATGGCGGACGCGGACACAAGGCTTTACGTCGCGAGCCTCAACCATGCGATCTGGTATCACCGCGCTCTGCGCGCCGACGAATGGCTGCTGTTCGACTGCGTGAGCCCAAGCGGAGCTCTGGGGCGCGGTCTTTCGATCGGCCGCATCTACGACCCTGCAAGCGGGCTGGTCGCTAGCGCCGCGCAAGAGTGCCTTCTCGCGCCAGTCGTCCCGTCGGAGCGCGGAACGTGAACTTGGACTTCGTGCGCCAGCTGCGCTTCGAGCCCATTGTCCAGCGTTACGACGAACGCGACTCTGCGCTTTACGCCCTGAGCCTTGGAATGGGTGAGGATCCGCTCGACGAAGACGAATTGCCCTTCGTCTATGAGGGCCGTGGACCGCGCGCGGTTCCAAGCCAATGCGTGACGCTCTGCTGGCCGCCCTTCTGGCACAAGGAACCGGCAGCGCAGATTTCCTGGCGGCGCATCTTGCACGGCGAGCAGAGCTTTACGCTGAGCCGGCCGCTGCCGGCACAGGCGGCAGTGCGCGGCCATCACTCTATCGTGGCCGTCGACGACAAGGGTTCGACGCGGGGAGCGGTTCTTTACACCGTGCAGCATCTCGTAGAGGCAGAGAACGGCGAACCTCTGGCCAGCCTGCAGTCGGCGGAGTTCCTGCGGGACGAGGGCGGCTCTGGCGGCTTCGGCGCACCGCCGACCCTGACGCGACCGATAGAAACGATCGGCGAACCAACGGCGGTGGTCGACTATCGAACTTCGCGTCAAGCGGCGCTGCTCTACAGGCAAGCCAGCCGCGACTATATGCCGATCCACGCCGACCCCGACATTGCGCGAGACGCCGGCTTCGAACGCCCGATTTCGCATGGATTGAACACGTTCGGCCTCGCGTGCCGGGCTGCGCTCAAGCATTTCGCGCCGGGCCATCCGGAAAAACTCATATCGATGTCGGTTCGGTTCGCGGCGCCGGCCTATCCCGGCGACACCATTCGCATCGAACTTTTCGCGACGACGGAAGGAGTGCGTTTCCGCGCGCGCGCCTTGGAGCGACGCGTTTTGGTCTTGGAACGTGGAGAAATTCAACTGGCGTGAGCGCCATCGACCCTTGGCGGCGTCGGAAGCCTCGAAGTCCTTGCCGGCCCCGCAGGGCGAAGAGAACGCGACAATCATCAGACGCCCCGCTCGGGGTGTGAATCGGCGCGGCGTTTGACTCCCAATCGGCGTCGCGGTTCCGTCGGATGACAGCGCGCTATGGGGTCAGCGGCCGGGCTCATGTCCATACAGCGCTGCATGTTCCGCGGCGTAGGGCGCATACGAGTCTTTGAGGCTCGCGAGATTGAGCAGCATGAGGGCGACGACGCGGTCGGACCCCGGCCGGGTTACGGACGTGCGCACCCACAGGCTTTCGGTGCGTCGGCTGGCGCTCATGGCGACCACCTCGCGCTCGAGTTCGTAGTCCTCCGCGACGAACAGGGGTCCCTCAACGAGCCGGATCTCCTGATCGGCAAAGAGGCCAACGGCGGGCCCTCGCACGGGAAAGCGGTCGTCGCGGGAGGAATATTGGAACAGCACGCTGAGCATCTCGAACGGAACGACAGCCCGTCCCCATCGACTTTCGCGTGCGGTCTCGGGGACGTAGAGCCACGAAGGCTCGGTGATGACGGCGAGCTTGCGTCGCAGCGAGAACGGATAGAGCGCGCCCATGTTCTGGTCGAAATCCATGCGCACGCGTTGGCGCGCGGTCTTCATGCCGATCTTGACGTCGGCAAGGATGACCGGGTCCTGCAGCGGCGGCAGGCCTTCGGCGAGACGCCTTTCCAGCGCCGTCGGTCCCTCGGCGCCCGCTACCGAGGCTGTGCCCCGCAGCACCTCGGCGCCGTCGTGCTTGACCATCCGGATTTCCGTCTCGCGGGCGCCGGCGGGCGGCTTGGTCATGACCGCCTGCACGTCTTCTCCCTCGAAGGCGGGGTTGCGATAGTGCGCCGACAAGCAACCCGTCTCGAACCACGCCTCGCCCCAGAGCCGCTCGCCGAGCGGCGCAAATTGGCTGAAGTGAGTCGGCCCTTCTATCGCGCCCCCTCTGAAGCCGAGCCACTTCGCCGTCGCGTCGTCGTGGATCGAGACGTGATCGTCATAGACCTGTTCGGCCAGCATCTGCCGCGGGTTGCGCCAGGGGCCGCTCAGGTGCGCGCCGTCGTCGGCGATGTCCGTATCGAACGGTTTCCTGTGCATGGGCGTCCTCAGAGCAGGCCGGGAAAGGCGCGCCGTCGATTAGCAGGTTCTGGCCCGTGAGGCTTTGTCACGTTCGCGCATTTTACTTGTCAACCCCGCTGCGCGCTCAAGGACGGCGCTAAGGAAAGTCAACGTTTGGGGCCCTCGACGTGGGCGCGGAATCCACCGAAAATGGCCTATTGCTGGCACCCTCCTTGCTGACTGCGAGCTCACGGATGTGACGGAGCCAGCAAGCCTGATAGCGTGGCGAAGCGGCCACGCAACTCTCGGCTTCCTCACGCCAGAGGCGTCGGAGCGGCAGAGCGGCCGACGCTGTGCATTTCATCGTCGGAAATCTAAGACAGGACGAAGCCAATGGTCGTCAGCCCTTATGGTTCCTGGACCTCCCCGATCACGTCCGATCTGGTCGTGGCCGCTGCGATCCGGCTCGACCAGATCGCACTGGATGGCGATGCGATCTACTGGACCGAGTCTCAGCCGCAGAAGCTAGGACGAAGCTTCATCTACCGTGCCGATGAGGGCGGGGAGGCTGAGCTCGTTACGCCCGATGACACCAACGCCTTCAACGTTCGCACTCGCGCGCACGAATACGGCGGCGGCGCATTCGCGGTGCAGAATCGCATCGTATATTTCTCGAACTTCGCCGATCAGCGACTCTACCGCCAGGATGCCGGACAGCAACCGCGTCCAATCACGCCTCTTCCTACCGCCGCCGCCTCGGCGAGCGGGCAGTCGGCAGCGCGCCGGCAGCCCGGCCGACGGGCTTCGAAGCAGCATTGCGACCGATCCGGCGCCCGAAACGCTGGCGCCGGCGGACGCGCTCCGCTACGCGGATGGCGTGATCGATCGGCGCCGCGGCCGGATTGTCTGCGTCCGGGAAGACCATACCCGCCCGGGGGAGGCGATCAACACGCTGGTTAGCGTCGACATCTCGGGCGCCGTGGCGCCGCAGGTTCTCGTCTCGGGCGGCGACTTCTTTTCAACACCGCAGCTGAGCCCAGATGGCGAGCGCTTGGCTTGGCTGACCTGGAACCATCCCAATATGCCCTGGGTGACGACCGAGGTCTGGGCGGGCGAGATCCTCTCCAATGGCGCGGTTGGAAACGCTCGCCAGGTTGCGGGCGGACCGGACGAGGCGATGTTCCAGCCGGAATGGTCTCCCGACGGCGATCTCTATTTCATCTCGGACCGAGGCAGTGGCTGGTGGAATCTCTATCGCGAGCGTGACGGCGCGATTGAAGCGATAGCGCCGATGGACGCCGAATTTGGACGAGCGCGATGGACCTTTGGCATGTCGACCTACGCGTTCGAGTCCGCAGAGCGCCTCATTTGCTGCTTCGTCCGGAACGGCATCTGGAAGCTGGCGCAGGTCGACACGCGGACCAAACGCTTCGATCTCATCCCGACCCCATTTACCGACATTTCGCAGCTCCGCGCCGGTCCGGGACGAGCCGTGTTTCTTGGAGGGTCGCCGTCCGAAGCGCCTGCGCTCATCGACCTGAACCTGCGCACGGGGACACGCAGGGTCATTCGTCGCTCGTCCGTCCTGCGCGATGAGGTCAGGGCCTATGTCTCATTCCCAGAGCCGATTGCGTTCCCCACCGAGGGGGGAGAAACCGCCCACGCGCTTTTCTATCCGCCGTTATCCCCCAAGTTCACCGCGCCCGCAGGTGAGAAGGCGCCGGTGCTCGTCAAGAGCCACGGAGGGCCGACCGCATCCGCCTCGAGCACGCTCTCGCTTGCGGTGCAATATTGGACCAGCCGCGGCATCGGCGTGCTCGATGTGAACTACCGCGGCAGCACCGGCTACGGCCGTCCTTATCGGCTCCGGCTGGAACGACAATGGGGCATCGCGGACGTCCAGGACTGCGTCCACGGCGCGCGCTACCTGGTCGAGAATCGGAACGCTGACGCTGGCCGCCTGATGATAAGTGGCGGCAGCGCAGGCGGTTACACGACGCTGCGCGCCCTTACGCCGGAGCGCGAGAAGACCTTCAGCGCGGGCGCCAGCTACTACGGCGTGAGCGACCTTGCCGCCCTTGCGCACGACACGCACAAATTCGAGTCCCGCTACCTCGATTGGCTCATTGGACCGTATCCTCAGGAACAACAGACCTACGCCGATCGCTCTCCGATCAATCACGTCGATCGCCTCTCTGTGCCGTGATCTTTTTTCAGGGCGCAGAGGACAAGGTCGTTCCGCCCAACCAGACGGAACTGATGGTTGCCGCTCTGAAGAGCCGGGGAGTTCCGGTTGGATACTTCCTGTTCGATGGCGAACAGCATGGCTTCCGCGAGGGGGAGAACATACGGCGCGCCCTCGATGCGGAACTCTATTTCTACGCCACGCTTGTCCTGCGTACGGGGCTACACTTCTAGCCTTGCTAGTCGGCTCGCCGGTTGGATCGTCTCTCGCGATCTGGACCTCGAGCGGTTCACGAACGCAGAGGAGAACGCAGAGGGGAAAGTAGTTCGGCGCGATAGGATGCACCCCGCGGGAGCGATCACGTTCGAAGCGCGACGCGACTGACGACCTGACTCGCGCCGCGGAATAAGAGCAAGGCCAGCCGATGACGGCGGCCGCAGGATCTTCGCCGCTGGTTCCTCAGCCGGCGTCATGCGACGTTGCCCGCTCCGCGAGCGAGCCCTGTGTCTCGAGAAGGGTCAAAGAACCACCTGACGCTGACCCGCGTCACAAGCTACGCGTTCGCCCGCGCGTCGGCGCGTGGTCGGCTCCGGGGCCGCATGGCGGCGGCCCCGGCGTTCGAGATCCTAACTGATCAGTAGTCCATGCCGCCCATGCCGCCGCCAGGCATGGCCGGAGCCTCCTTCTTCTTCGGAGTTCTCCGCGACCATGGCCTCGGTTGTGATCATTAGACCGGCCACTGAGGCGGCGTCCTGCAGCGCGACGCGCACGACCTTCGCCGGGTCAACGATGCCGGCGCTCAGCATGTCGACATATTGCTCCGTCTGGGCATCGAAGCCGTAGGTCTGGGACTTGTTCTCGGTGATCTTGCCGACCACAACCGAGCCTTCCACGCCCGCATTTTCGGCGATCTGGCGGATCGGCGCCTCAAGCGCCCTGAGCACGATGTTGATGCCGGCCTGGATCTCGTCGCTGAGCTTCCCGATCGCGGCCTTGGCGCGCAATAGCGCCACGCCGCCGCCCGGCACGATGCCTTCTTCGACGGTCGCTTTCGTTGCGTGCATCGCGTCGTCGACGCGGTCCCTCTTCTCCTTGACCTCGACCTCGGTCGAACCGCCGACACGGATCACCGCGACGCCGCCCGCGAGTTTTGCGAGACGCTCCTGCAGCTTCTCGCGGTCATAATCGGATTTCGTCTCCTCGATCTGCGCCTTGATCTGCGCGATCCGCCCCTCGATCTCCTGCTTCTTGCCGGCGCCTTCGATGATCGTGGTGTTTTCCTTCTCGATGCGTACGCGCTTGGCCTTGCCGAGCATCTGAAGGGTCACGTTCTCGAGCTTGATGCCGAGGTCCTCGGCGATCATGGTGCCGGCAGTCAGGACCGCGATGTCTTCGAGCATCGCCTTGCGCCGATCTCCGAACCCAGGGGCCTTGACCGCCGCGACCTTGAGGCCGCCGCGCGGGTCCTCAATCATGTGGGTCAGGAGATCGCGGAAGACCGAGTCTTCCAGCGCGTCGAGATCGACGTCGCGCTCCCAGACGTCGCGCGCCCGCCCGGCGTCGCGCTGCGCGTAGGCGTCGAGCACGTCTTTCATCAGTTCGGTCGCGACCTCGTTCATGTGCTTGAGGCCGACGATTGCGCGCGGCGCCCGCGCCTCCGCTCCGATCTTGATCGTGCGCTTCGCGATGTTCTTGGCCAGATCGCCGACCCGTTCGAGATCGCCGGCGATGCGAATGGCGCCGATCAACTCGCGCAGGTCGACCGCCACGGGCTGACGCCGCGCGATCGTCATCACCGCGAGATCCTCGATCTCGCGCTGCAGCGCGTCCAGCCGCACGTCGGTCGCGACGACCTGATGGGCGAGGACCGTGTCCGCGTTGGAGAGCGCATCCATGCAGTCGATCACCATTTTTTCCGCGATGCCGCCCATCTCGGCAATGCGGCGCTCGAGGGTGTCGAGCTCCCTGTCGCAGGCTTTGACGGTATGGTCCGCCACGGCGTTTGCTCCCTTAGCCGAACCGGCCGGTGACGTAATCCTGGGTGCGCTTATCGCGCGGCGGGGTGAAGACGGTGTTCGATTAAGCAAACCATTTCAGAGGGCATCGTAATACTCAAGGCCTGCAGTTTCAAAGGCCCTAGAGCGGTATCCGAACGGATTGAATCGGTTGGGGGATTCCCGAATCAGTTAGTTTCTGATTGATCATTCACGCCGCGAGAGGGAGGCGGCGGGGATGGGTCTTTCCAACGATCTTCGCGAGCGCGTGGTTGAGGCGGTGGTCTTGGGCGGGTTGTCGCGCAATCAGGCGGCCGCGCATTTCAAAGTGAGCATAGCGAGCGCAGTGCGCTGGGTGAAGCGGTTCAAGACCTCGGGCGAAATTTCGCCGGCGCCTTGTGGCGGCGACCGACGCTCCGGCCGGATCGAGGCGCATCACGACTATCTGTTGGGCCTGATCCGGCGCAGCCCGGACAAGACGCTGCTCGAGATCCAGGAGCGGCTGATCGCCAATTGCGGCGAGCGCTTTGCGGTCTCCGTGCTGTGGCGCTTCTTCGACCGTCACGCGATCACCTTTAAAAAAAACGGCGCATGCCGAGGAGCAACAACGCGCGGACGTGCAAAGTCGACGCCGGGAATGGTTCGCGGGGCAACTCGATCTCGATCCGACGAAACTCGTTTTCGTTGACGAGACCGGAGCCTCCACCAATCTCGCGCGCAAAAGCGGACGTTGCCGGCGCGGGCGCCGCTTGCGGGCGGCCATCCCGCACAGTCACTACAAAACGGTGACTTTGGTCGCCGGCCTTCGCCTTCGCGGCCTGACAGCGGCAAAGACTTTCGACGGACCGATCAACGCCGCCCGGTTCGAGGATTGGCTGGAGACATGCCTCGTCCCCACGCTCTCGCCCGGCGAGGTCGTCGTCATGGACAATCTCCCGGCTCACAAGGGGCCGCGGGTCGAGCAACTCATCAAGGCGGCGGGCGCGGAGTTGCGATATCTCCCAGCCTACAGTCCTGATATGAACCCCATCGAAAAAGCCTTCTCCAAGCTCAAAGCCTTCCTGCGCAAAATCGCCGAACGGACCGTCGCGGGCCTCATGCGCGCCCTCGAAACCTGCGCCGAAATCTTCAAGCCCTCGCAATGTACAAATTACTTCAAATCCTGTGGTTATGAGCACGATACAGGATGATCGGATTCCGCTCTAACTCTACCTAAAAGTCCTCTATTCTCCGCGCGCGGGTGACCGTCCGCGCAGGGTCGATCTGACCCGTTCGCCATGCCGTCACGAATGACCGCTATTTGCGCATTCCGGCCGTCCACTGCAGCGGCATTTGCCGGTCGGTCTGGACCACGGCCGCAATCTCCCGGGTGTCATTCGGCGCGGGGTCCCGACGCCGAACGGCGTGGAAAACCTTTGAAGTGATTGACGAGTGGGGGGCATTTTTGGCGCCTAGACACAACGCGGCGGCGGGAGCGCAAGATGCAGCGGTTCAAGAGCCCGGGTTCAGCCCAGAAATTTCTTTCCACACACGCCGCCGTCTACAATACCTTCAACGTCCAACGCCATCTCACCTCAGCCCAAACGCACCGCGTGCTTCGCGCTGCGGCGATGACCACGTGGCGGACGGCTGTCGCAGCGGCCTGACAATTCTTGAGGCACCGACACTTCGCGCTCGCCGGGAATCGCCTACGTCCATTACAAGCAGGCGGAAAATTACGTGGCGATGGGCATGGATGTCGCTGTCGAGCGGTCAACCGGCGCCGTGCGCGTTCTCCGCGTCGCCTGCGCCCACGACTGCGGTTTGATGATCAATCCTGACGCAGTGCGCGCGCAGGTCGAGGACCGCATTCTCCAGACCCAGAGCCGGACGCTTTTCGAGGAAGTGACCTTCGATCGTTCCCGCGGCACGAGTACGGACTGGGCGAGCTACCCAATTCTCACTTTCCCAGACGTTCCGAGGCTTGAGATCGTCTTGATTGATCGCCGCGATGAACCGTACAAGCAGAGACGCTCTGCCGCATTGGCCGAGTGGCGCGCCCTTGCAGCGTCGATCGTCGCTCGCGAGAGGGCATGTCGCGCTACGCGTCGACGGAGCCCCGTTACTTTGACAACGCCCGCCCACGGGCCTCTGGCGAATGTCAGGACACCCGTCGGTCCAACAAGCGCTGCGCAACAGCTACTTCAACTCGCTCGGTCTTCCCCAACTCTATGTCGGCGAGGATGACCGGGTCCTGCAGCGGCGGCAGGCCTTCGGCGAGACGCCTTTCCAGCGCCGTCGGACCCTCGGCGCCCGCTATCGACGCCGTGCCCCGCAGCACCTCGGCGCCGTCGCGCTTGACCATCCGGATTTCCGTCTCGCGGGCGCCGGCGGGCGGCTTGGCCATGACCGCCTGCACGTCTTCTCCCTCGAAGGCGGGGTTGCGATAGTGCGCCGACAAGCAACCCGTCTCGAACCACGCCTCGCCCCAGAGCCGCTCGCCGAGCGGCGCAAATTGGCTGTCCGGGCGATGCATTCGATCGTCGTTTCGGAACCCTTGGCACCGGTGCGGGCGATGCGCTGCCTGAGCGGCGCGTTGGGCGCCGCTTATATACGCACTGCGATGTGCGAGTATGGCGATGTCAGAGTGGTCACCCGGACCAAAAGCCTTCACCGAAGGCGGACGCGGTCCCTCTGAAAGTTCGGGCCGAGGCTGGCGTAGTCGCCCCGGCCCGACTTAATTTGCGCCCCCAAAACCAAGCGGAGAATAGGCGGGATGTGGGGCGAGCGTATCCGAAGACCTCCGGCCTAAAATTCTAGGCCATGTTGGCCGGGGGCGTGGCATGACGCGGGGAGGAGTCGCGTCTCGGTCCTTCGCAGCGTACAGGCTCTCGGCTTTCCCCAACGCCCGCCCCAGCCCCCGCGAAGCCTGCCCGCGTCGGCCCGAATTGCGCGCGCGCTCTGACCCCTGCATAATACCCCTCAAGCGCGGATAGACCGGCCAGTCGACAAGCGTCGAGCATCGCACCCGCTCCCGCGCCTTCAAACGAAAAGGTGCGAGCAGGGTGCGCTGACAATGAACGAACCAGCGGCGTCGGAGCGCGCGCCAACAATAGCCGAGCCCCTGGAGACGCGTTCAGCGCCGACCCCCGCCTCCGGACCGAATCTCCCACCAAGCGCCCCCGAGGACGACAACTCTGCGGAGGCAGACACGAAACGGCCGCCGAGACACGCAAAGACTCCCTCATGCTGGGCCCTATTTCTTTACGTCGCCCTTGGATGCGATCAAGAAGGCCGTCGATGAAGCGGCTTCCGTCGGGCGATGACCACGTGGCGGAACGCGGTCGCAGAGGCCTGACAATTCCTGAGTCGCTCACGCTTCGCGCTCGCGGCATCGCAACGTGACAGTGCCCTCGTGAAGCGCCTGCGCGACAGTGGACCGCTGAGGGTGCAATACAGGATCCAATTCCTGGACCGCTCCGCGAACGTCATTCGTGAATGGAGCGCCACCGGTCAAAGCGTCGCGGGCGTAGTCGCCCTTGTCGTCGACGCGGATTGGCCAAGGGTCAGATGAACGACGTCTGTCGGCTCGCGCACGGATCTTCGGACCGCGATGCACATTGCGACTCGCGCGAATACCGGGTTTAAGAGTTCACGCGGGGATGTCCCGCTGTCTGTTGAAATTCTCGAAGCGGTCGTTGCGCATTGAGATTTAGGCAGCCTCGGCGATTTGAACAAGCGCCTCGTCGGAAGACGGCTGTTGGCCTTGCTTTGCAAGAGCAGCGCGAAGAGCCGGCAGATGCTTGTATGCCTTCAATCGACGGAAGCCCTTGGTTGCTTCCTGCATGGCGGCGGCGGCCCATCGCAGGGCCATCGAGGGCGAGCGCCAGTATTTGACGTTGCGGCAGACCCTGCGCACCGTGCCCATGACATTCTCGATGATGTTGGTGCAGGCGAGCGAGCGGCGCAGTTCGCGAGGGAGGCCGAGCCTCGTGACAGTGAGCATTTCGTCGATCCCTTCCAGGATCGAAGCGGAAACGCCGTTCCAGTCCGGTTCGAGACGGCGGGCGAGATTGCGAATGAGCGTTTCGGCCTTTTCGGCGTCATCCATTTCCCAGGCTTGCCTCAGGACCCGCCGCACCGAAGCATGCATCGATTTGGGCAGCCGCTCCAGAATGTTGCGCGCCTTGTGAATCTGGCAACGCTGGATCGCCGTATCGCGTCCAAAGGTGCGGCGGATCGCCTTGGACAGCGCCTTCGCGCCATCGATGATGAACAGGCGTCGCACGGTTGGATCGAGTCCACGCTCGACGAGATTGTCGATGAGCGCCTGCACCGTCGTCGCGTTTTCGGTCGCGCCCTCGACGAGGCCGAGCGGATGTTTGTCGCCGTTCGCGTCGACGCCAATCGCCGCGACGAGGAGCATATCTTCGTCCATGTGAATGCCGTCGATCTGGATCGCCAGCAGATCGAGGTCGTCAAGCCTGGTTTCCATCCACGCCTTCATGCGCGCCGCCGACAACGCCACGAAGCGGCGGGAGGTCGCCGACTTCGACAGCCCCGCTCCGTCGGACGCCGGAACGTCTCCCTCGGGCAACCGGACCGAACGCTTGAAACGCCGCGTCGAGACGTTGATCAGCATCTGGTTCATCGCCCATTTGCCGAGCCAGTCTTCGCTGACGGCGTTCTCCCAACTCGGCAGTACGCGCTCGGCCCCGTCGAGCCCGCGAACCCGTGGGCGCTCGATCTCGACCTTGCCACCGTGAAAGCCGATCTTGCCTTTGGTCCGCCCCCAGCGGTGCGCCTGGCGCCGCTCACCCCGCTCGTGGCGCTCGCCACAGGCCGCTGTCGCATCCTGCTCCAGCATCTCGCTCAACGTCTCGAGCCCGGCGGCAAGGCAAAAGCGTTCAAAGCTCGCCGACATGCTCGCCAGCGCCTCGGCCTTCAACGCATAGGTGGGAATTGCGGTCGACGTGGTATGCTTCTTCATGGCGTTGCTTTCCTTTCGTGGAATTAGCACCCCGAGCCTAAAGGCTCAAGGCGAGCAACGCCGCTCCTCCCTTTTCAACATTCCTCGGGACAACCCCGTTCACGCCCGGGCTCATGCGGGAAGCGGCTCGCGAATGATCACGATCTACGCCCTCGTCTGGCGCCAGGCGATCCTTTCGGCGGGGCATCACGCGCATTCCTGCCTGAGCTACGGCGGCCAGCCGACATTCTCCTCGCAGAATGCCTGACCTCGCGCCGTCAGGATGCGCGTACTCGACGCATATGGGCGGGAGGTTCATTCCGAGATCAGTCGCAGTCTGAAAATGAGGCGGATCGACAAACGCTCGCATCGCTCGCACGTGCGGTGGTATGCTAACCGCTAGGCACGGAGGGGGCGATGGCCTCAGAATGGATCAAATGTATTTCGGCCCACGACAAATCGATGTCGATTTATATCAACATGGCGCTTGCCACTACGGTTTTTGTGAAGGGCGATGGATCACAAATCACTTTCTCTGGCGACCCTGAAGACTATACGGACGTCGAAGAATCTCCAGAAATCGTCATCTCCCTAGTGGTGGACGAAAAGAATGCCGACCGGACCTAAACGCGAGAAGCGCCCAGCCGACGTGAACGCGCGCCTGCTCGCTGCTGCTTGCCACTGCACTGGCGGCGCTGGCAGCCCTCAGGTGCCTGCAAGTGGCGCTGCCCGAGCCGGGGCCGGGCCAGCATACATTGAACCGGCGGCGTGGAGCACGCGCTGCGGCCTGAGCCGCCAAGAAGAGGGCGCAAACAATGAGCGATAAGTCAACGGTGGAAATGGAAGAGCGCAAAAAGCCGAGCGACGCTACGACGGAAACCCTTGTCGCCGCCGAGCGCCAGCGCATCATCGACCGCGTGCTGACCTACGCCGCGCTGCGCGATCAGGCGGCCGTCATGCTGGACAAGGCGGCGAGCAGCCCCGGCCCCGAGAAGCCGAGCGAAGGAGCGGCGGAGCGCGCACGAGCGCAGGCGGAGGTGGCGCGCGACATCGCGCGCTACTTGGCTGAAGAAGCGAACTCCTGAGCCGAACAACTCCGGAGCGAACGAGAGTCGACGTGGCGGTCGTCCGAATACGATTGATGTCCCCGGCCTCTGAGGACGCGGCCCTCATCGGACGATAGACGTGCGCCTCTTCTGCGATGTGATGTCGGCGAGGCTGGCCGGTGGCGGCGTGCGGCTGGCTACGACGCCGAATTGCGGTCGGAGGAAACCGACAGCCAATTGATCGAGCGCTGCCGCGCAGAAGAGCGGGTGCTGGTGTCGCGAAGCGAGCGTCTCGCGATCAGGGCCGACGGGAGCGACATCGCGCGCGCGACGGCGCCGAAGATCGGCAACGCGTTGCGGATTTGCCAGCGACGCTTGTCACATCGACAGTTTCGTCTGGGAGCGACAGCGCGCGCGACGGCGCCGCCGAAGTCGTCCCGCCCGGCGCAGCCAAAAGGTGCACATGCGGTGCGCCGACGGCTATCGCGAGGGCACGAAGTCCGTCCGGCGATGCGTCTATCGAAAAGCAGCTTGATCTCGAGACGCTGGTCTGTACGCGGGGCCCGAACTTCCCGCTTTCGCGCCTAGAGTCGCGCCTCATGTGTCCGGCCTGCGAAAGCCGCCGCGTCACCGTCGTGTTCGAACCGCCGACCAATCGAGAGGTCCGCAGCGG
>CAWDTW010000003.1:0-24097 GCA_963805295.1 uncultured Alphaproteobacteria bacterium
CGAGTGCGTCCGTGATGTTGTCTTGTCAGGGGGGTGAAAGTCCAACCGATGTGAAGTCGTGACACATGTAGCCGAAGGCAACTGCGTCGTCGCGAGACGGGGTGGGGAGCAGCCGGAGGCGAACGAACAGCCCGCAGGACGACGAACCCGTTTCGGCGGCGTGGCGCGGCGAGCCTGCTCACTCATGGCGAAGCCTGGGTCATGAGACCCGCCGGGCGCGTTGAGACGACTGCGAAAACGACGCTCGGGCCCATAACGTGGTTGGGGGCGGGATGTTCGGGCGGCGAGACAAAGGAAGCGGAGAGACCTGCGCGGCGTGTGCGAGCCGGGCAGGAGTAGAGCCCGCATACTACCGCTGTGGTCTGCGTCCGGAAGGGACGGACCGCGAGAGGACGGGGCAACATAAACCCGTGCGAGGGAAGGTGGGCAGGAAGGGGATGCGCGATGAACGGGTCGAGGCAACAGACCGTCGGGAGTGCCGACGAGGCTACACAAGGCGGAGAGGCTCGACGTGACTTTACGTGGGTCGAAGCCTCGATCTGGACGGAACGCATGCTGTCGGCGCTGGGCAACGGCGTCAAAGGCGGCAAATGGTTCAGTTTGATGGATAAGGTGTTCGCGCCCAAGACGCTGGCGGCGGCCTGGACGAAGGTCCGGGCCAACAGAGGCGCGGCGGGCGTGGATGGGCAAAGCATCGAGCGGTTCGCGGCGAAGGCCGAAGATTATCTGGCCGAGCTGTCGGCGGCGCTGCGGGAGGGATCATACCACCCGCAAGCCGTCAAACGGGTCGACATCCCCAAGGGCGATGGAAGAACGAGGCCGCTGGGCATTCCGACGGTCAAGGATCGCATCGTCCAGCAGGCTGTCCGGCTCGTGATCGAACCGATTTTCGAAACGCGGTTCCGCGACGGGAGCTACGGCTTCCGACCGGGACGCGGATGCCATGACGCGCTGCGGGAAGTCGATCGGCTGATCACGGACGGCTACGCCCACGTCGTAGACGCGGACTTGGCCGGCTATTTCGATTCGATCCCGCATGATCGGCTGTTGGCGCGGGTCGAGGAGAAGGTCAGCGATGGCCGGGTTCTCGATCTGATCCGCGGCTGGCTGAAGGCCGACATCCTGAAAGGGCTGGAGAGGTGGACGCCGGCACGCGGCTCGCCGCAAGGCGCGGTGATCAGCCCGCTGCTGGCCAACATCTACCTCGACCCGCTGGATGCGGCGATGGCCGAACGCGGGCGCCGCATGGTGCGGTATGCGGACGACTTCGTCATCCTGTGCCGGACACGCGAGGAGGCGGACGCCGCCCTCGCGGAGGTGCGCGCCTGGGTGGGCGAAAACGGCCTCGCGCTGCACCCCGAAAAGACGCATGTCGGCGACTGCCGGCAGCCGGGGCAAGGGTTCGAGTTCCTCGGCTACCGTTTCGAAGCCGGCCAGCGTCACGTGCGCCAGAAGAGCCTGAACAAGTTCAAGGACAGCATAAGGGAGAAGACGCGGCGCACACGCGGCGACAGCCTCGCCTGCGCCGTGAAGGATCTCAACCCGCTGTTGCGCGGCTGGTTCGGCTACTTCAAATATGCCCATCACACCACCTTCGGCAAGCTCGACGGGTTTGTCAGGCGGCGGCTGCGCGCCGTCCTGCGCAAGCAGGAAAAGCGCCCAGGGCGGGGCGTCTGCCGCGCCGACCATCAACGCTGGCCAAATGCCTTCTTCGCAGAAGCCGGGCTGTTCGCGCTTCACACGGCCTGGTTATCAGCGAGACAGTCTCGATGAAGAAACCACCGACCGGAGAGCCGTATGCGGGAAAACCGCCCGTACGGTTCGGAGGGAGGGGTCGGCGAAAGCCGATCCCTACCCCTATCAAAAAATGGTACCTCTATGTAGCGCGGGCCAGACTGCTTATCGGGGTCGCAAGCCACCGCAGAGTTGTCAGCCTCAACACGATCGCCCGTGGAGAGACTCGGACAAACCGGCCCGCGCCGCCACCATTTTCACTCATAATGGCGCGCCAAAGGCGCTGGTTCGCTGCTTAGATTACAGACCCAATTCTCGTAAATCCGTCGTGTCGATTTCAATCAGCGCGAACGAAGGCGCGACTCGGACGTCGCGTCGCGCCGCAGGGGGCGGTGTGCGCAGTTTCGATTTTTTCACCGATCCCGGGTTGGACGTGGGCTTTCTTCAGCCACGGAGGACGCAGTCTGGTCGATCGCCGTGCGGATCTAGTGTAGTGAATTTAACGCAAAGCGCCCTGTCGGGACTCTGAAACCTACGACTTCCCGGTCGCCGCGTGGGGTCGCAGCGTTAAAGACACAACACTAGCCAAAGATATTTGAAATTTCAGGACGGTGACGCGAGCAGGTGCGTGGGGTATCCGAGGATGGTTGAGACGCGCCGGGTCTGGCGATCGGAATAGATGAAGGCGGGTCCCTCGATGCGATAGTTGCCCTTCCAATCGATGACGAAGGAGGTATCATTTTCTTCGATGTGGACGGGTTCCGGGTCGCCGTCGCGGGCCAGCCTTGCGGCGAGTTGATCGGACGGGTCGAGCAGCCAGGCGTCGCCGGTTTCGGTAGACAACAGGACCAGCTGACCAACAGTGACGACGCGCCCATGGCGGTCAGCAGCCCGGCGCTGGATGTAGCGGACCTCGTCGGCGAGGCGAAAGCTCTTCCCCTCCACCATCTGTTTGCCCGGTCGACGCCGGATCGCCTTTCGATCCCTGCCGGGTATCGAGGGGGCTGCCATGGATTTGTTCACCAAGCTGTTCGGCGACTTCTTGCTCTTCGTCTATCACTGCTTCGACCGGATTGTCATTCGCGGCTATCTGACGGCGCTGTCGCGGCCCGAGCTGGTCGTCCACTTCTTCCGTGAGATCGTCGGGGTGGCGGAGGTCAGCAAGGAGGCGCTGAGCCAGCGGACGGCCGATTACCAGAATTGGGTGGAAGCCTACGCGCGCAATCACACGATCCCGATCGAATGGGCCGAGAAGGGGGTACGCAAGGAGGACCACGTGCTGCGGTGGCTGCGCCGCATGGAGAAGCGCAATGCCTACGGTGTCTACTTCATCTTCAAGAGCATGGAGCAAGGGCCGACCTTCCGCATCAGCCTGCCGAAGTACCCGGCCAAGGACCCGCACTACCGCATCGTCGCGCACCAGCGCAGCCGCTTCACGCATTACTACTTCTATGTCCGCGACGAGGTGCTCGGACCGATGGTTGTGCGGGTGGCTTCCTTCTTCCCTTTCCAGACCGCCTACTATCTCAACGGCCACAGCTTCATCGAGCAGGAGCTGAAGCGGGCGGGGATCGGCTTCCGCAAGCACGACAACGCTTTCCTTGCCGTCGACGATGCAGCGGCGCTGCAGGCGTCGGCCGACCGGCTGAGCCCAGAGATCATCCGCCGGCGCCTCGACTACTGGACCCTGATCCTCGGACCGAAATTCTCAAAGAAGGAGCGCGCCAAGCTCAACCTGTCACGCTTCTACGCCATCTCCCAGATCGAGTACTGCCGCAACTTCATCTTCAGGCGTCACTTTCCCATCCACAAGCTATTCGAGCGCAGCTGCGAACTCGGCCTGTGGCGGCTCAGCGCTGACAAGATCGCCACGATCTTCGGCAAGCGGGTCAGTCGCCGGATGCATGGCAAGCTGGCCACGGTCATCGACCAGATCGAGCACGGCCATCATGTCTTCCGCGCCTACTTCAAGAGCGGCTTCCTCAAACAGTATGAGAAGTTCCTGACCTTTCTGCGCAACGAATTGGTCTCCAACAATCTCACCGACTTCGGCCTGCGCAAGGGGCTCGACCCTCATGAATCCCCTCATTTAGACCGACTCGAAATTGCCTGAATTGGCGGGTCACCGCGTTGCGCTGTCGCGAATCAGCGGGGGAAGGTGGCTCATGCGGAAGCCGGTCGAGCGCGTGGAATTCATTCATCATTTTGTGGAGCGGGCGTTTGCAGGGAGCCTGCACGCCAAACGGATTGTTTCGCTGGCCAACGGGGTGGTCGGCGTTGTGACGGGGGCGTCCTTGGCCGTTTCCGTCATCGGGCATGCGCTGGCGCGGGCGCGCGGTCTCGTCGACAGGCACGCAATCAAACAGGTCGATCGTCTGCTGAGCAACGCCGGCGTCGTCGTGTGGGAGCTGTTTGCGCCGTGGGTGCGCGAGATGGTGGGCCAGCGCGAGGCGATCGTCGTGGCGATGGACTGGACCGATTTCGACGCCGACAACCAAGCCACGCTCGCGCTGAACCTCGTCACCCGCCACGGCCGCGCGACGCCGCTCCTGTGGCTCACGGTCGACAAGGATGAATTGAAGGACCAGCGCAACGACTTCGAGGACCTCTGCCTTTGCCGTCTGAAGGCGCTTCTTCCCGAAGATGTGGCGGTGACGATCCTGGCCGATCGGGGCTTCGGCGACGTCAAGCTGTTCGAGTTCCTCGACAGGCTCGGCTTCGGCTACGTCATCCGCTTTCGCGGCAATGTTCAAGTGGCCGCGGCGGACGGCGAGACGCGCCTGGCCGCCGACTGGGTCGGCAAGGGCGGACGGGCGCGCCTGCTGCGCGGCGCCAAGGTCACGGCCGCCCGCCACAAGGTCGGCGCGGTGGTCTGCGTCCACGCCACGGGCATGAAAGAGGCGTGGCATCTGGCCGCCAGCGACGCAAGTTCGAGCGTGGGCCAGATCGTCAAACTCTACGCCAAGCGGTGGACGATCGAGCCTGGGTTCCGGGATTCCAAAGACTTGCGCTTCGGCATGGGGCTGAGCGCGCTACGCATCGGCGATCCGCAGCGGCGCGACCGCTTGCTAATGCTCAACGCCTTGGCGATCCTGCTGCTGACGCTGCTCGGCGCCGCCGGCGAAAGCCTCGGCATGGACCGATTGCTCAGAACCAGCACGGTCAAACGCCGCGTCCATTCGTTGTTCCGCCAGGGTTGCCTGCTCTACGGCCTCATCCCCAACATGCCCGAGCAAAGACTGCGGCCGCTCGTCGCCAAATACGAGGAATTGCTACGCCAAAACAGAGTTTTCACCGAAACCTTCGGGCTCGCGTAAATGAGGGGATGGGTGAGTTCTGCCGGAGCTCGGCTTTACAAGGCTCTATCGGTTCCGAAGCTGGATTCGAAAGGGCTACATCGAAGAACTTTGGAGCCAGCAAGCCTCTGCGGAGCTTCCTCCTTCGCGTGCCTGAACGACCAAACAATAGAAAGGTTGGCGTCGAACGCACCGAAGTTTGTCAATGTGCGAAGCGCTGTGGCGGCGACAATGATTTCCCGCGTTTCAACGAGTTGAACCGCAACTTCATTTCATCGCGTCCCGTAGGCCGCACATCTGTGCAGCCCACCAAAGGAGACCGTTGTATACCCCGACTTATTGAAGAGCCGAAAAATTGCTTGACAGGACGGTCGAGTGGGATTAGGCTGAGGGATGTGATTCGCGGTAGATTTCTCTCTTCTGACGACCGGCGAGCTCTGATCGGGATTGCGCGAGACGGACTTGCCGAGCATCGCGGGGCCCGCCGGGCGAACGCCATCGTCCTTTTCGACCGGGGCTGGAGCTGTGAGCGTGTCGCGGCGGCTTTGTTGCTGGACGACGACACGGTCCGCAACTGGCACAGCGCTTATCAGCGAGGCGGCGTCGAAGAGCTGAAGAGCTTCGGCCACGAAGGCAGCAGCAGCCACCTCAGCAGCGATCAGGAAGCCGCTTTGAGCGAATGGGTCGACGCCCTTGTCCCCACAGCATCCGGAAGGTCGGGGCCTGGATGAGGCGGAGCTTTGGGCTGAGCTACAGCCGTTCGGGGCTGATCGCCTTGCTGCATCGTCTGGGCTTCGACTACCGCAAGCCGGAGCGGATGCCGCGCGGCCTCGACGACGCCAAACAGCAAGCCTTCATCGACGAATACGAGAACCTGCTCAACACGATGGGCGTCGACGAAGCGGTCGTCTTCGTCGATGCGGTTCATCCGACCCATCAGGTCAGACCGGTCGGCTGTTGGGCCCGCAAGGGCGTCACGATCGCGGTGGAGCCGACGACGGGCCGTCAGCGGCTGAACATCCACGGCGCGATCAATCTGGAAACCGGCCGGACGCAGATCCTCGAGGTCGAGACGGTCGACGCGGAGAGCTTGATCAAGCTATTGGGACAGGTCGAGAGCGCCCATCCTCGCGATCGCCTCATCCACGTCTTCGTCGACAACGCCAAATATCACAAAGCCCGCGTCGTCAAAGAGTGGCTTGCGGCGGCCGGGCGCAAATGCGTGGTGCGTTTCTTTCCAAAGTACGGTCCCCATCTCGATCCGATCGAGCTGCATGAAAACGTCACCCACAATCGGGACTACAAGACCTTCTCGGAGTTCCGCACAGAGATCATCACGTTCCTGCGGTATACCGTGCCCAGACACTGGAGCCGTTTCTGCGACCGAATCACCGACAATTTCCGCGTGATCCATCCCGCCAATATTCGGGTTCTCGCTTAGCCGGCGTATACTTTCTTTTTATCCTGTCGAGAGCGCGCTCCAAGAGAGTGCGACGAAGCCAAAAAAACCACCCGTTGACCTCGAGACACTGATCAGCAAAGGGTACCTCCGGTTCAGCGAATACATCACCCAAAACAGAGCCTTGGCTCAGACTTTCTCGGTCGTATGAAAAATGAGGGGATGGCTGAGGGCTCGACCATCTCGATGCCGTGCGGACCACCTTCCAGGTGATCACTGATCGCTTCGCCGGCTTCCAGGCCGAGTGGCTCAACGTGCATGTCGATTTCCCGCTGCTGCAGCGCCTCGCCCATCCGATCACTATCGGCGCGGTGCGTTATCCCGGCCTCAAGATCCACGAGCCGCGCATCATCCGCCTGTTCGAGGTCCTCCTGCATGGCGGTCCTCAGATCGGCGGCTGGACGGCCCGGCAGATGCATCAAGCCGTCCTCGACACCTTCGACCTCTCTGAGAAGACCTACCGCCTGAACCAGCTCCGCTACGACTTGCGCAAGCTCAAGGGACACGGCCTGATCGAGCGCGACGGCTCGCGCTACGCCTACCGGCTCTCACCCAAGGGCGTCCAAGTCGCCCTCCTCTTCCTCTTCTTCCACAAGCGCCTGTGCGGCCCCCTCGCCAACAGCCGCTTCCATCACCGGCCGGACCCGCAATACCGTCCAGACAGCCGGCTCGAAGCCGCCTATCACCGCGCCGACACCGCAATCCAACGCGTCGTCGATCTCTTGGCTGCGGCTTGATCGCCCCGCGCCTCAATGACAATGTTCAGCTTGTTCGACTCGTCTTGTCGATGATCCCCCAGGTAAGAATCTAGCAGCCTGTCGGACTTAAACTCTAAGCCATTGATTGAATTGCAGTTTGCTTTTTCGTGCCTAACGGACAACTGCAATGATATCAATATGTTAGCGATCAGAGGCACCCCGAGTTCGACAGGCCGCTAGTGTTGTGTCTTTAACGCTTCGACCCCACGCAGCGCCCGGAAAGTCGTAGGTTCCGGAGTCCGAGCGCGGTGCTTTGCGTTAGAATTCACTACACTAGGTGACGGCGACGAGAATGTCGCGCGACGTGCCGAAAATGTGTTGACGATGTGCCGGTAAAATTCGATGGGTCGGGGGGATAAGGGCAATTTTCCCGAGGCGCGTCCATGCGCGGCGAAACACAGGTCAAGGTTCTTTATGGGGAAGGCGTGATCGCCAGCCGCATGGAGGCGCTAGCTAAGGAGATTGCGGCGGCCACACCCAAAGATCTGCTCGTCGTTCGAATCCTTAAGGGATCGTTTATGATCGCTGCAGACCTGTTGCGCGCTCTACATCGCGCGGAGCTAGAGGCGCAAGTCGAAGTTTTTCACTTATCCAGTTACCTTGAAGCAACCGTGACTAGCGGTACCGTAAAGATCTTACGCGACATTGAAACACCGGTGCGCAAGCGTGACGCCCTTTTGGCTGACGACATTCTCAAGTCTGGCAGAGCTCTCGCTTTCGCCAAAGACCTGTTAATGGCGCGGGGCTCGCGGCGTGTGCTCATCTGCATCATGTTAGAGAAGCCAAGCAAGCGCGCGGTCCTGATAGACGCCAACTTCGTTGGGTTCGTTTGTCCCGACGCTTTCGTCGTCGGCTATGGGATGGATGTCGCCCACTCCTATCGCGAACTGCCCTTCATTGGTGGTGTTGTTACCGCGCGAGACGCCGCCTGATTCTTTGTCATTCCGGGAGGCGTTCCTGTGTTTGAAAGTCGATTTCAATCCTTTGCCGAACTCGGCGGTCCGACAAATGGTGCCGCTCGCGTGGCCGAATTGCGCCGGGAGTTCGAAAAGGCCGGCGCTCACGGATTTATCGTTCCACGTGCGGACGAGCACCAGAACGAGTATGTACCTGCTGACGCCGAGCGGCTGCTGTGGCTTACCGGTTTTGCCGGCTCGGCCGGAATTGCGGTGATACTGAAAGACAAAGCAGCGCTGTTCATCGATGGGCGCTACTCGGAGCAAGCGAAACTTCAGGTTGATGGCTCCGTTTTCGAACTCCGGCATGTGGTTGATGATCCGCCGACCGATTGGATCAGGCGAAACCTTCGGCCGGGCGAGAGGCTTTGCTACGACCCGCGCCTTCAAACTCCGGACTCGGTGTCTCGGTTCTCTTCAGCTTGTAGGGAGGCGCAAGCGGAACTAATTGCACTCAACTCCAACCCAATTGACAGGATTTGGCGCGATCGTCCGCGATCGCCGTTGGGCATGATCACACAGCATAAGATCCGTTTTGCAGGCGAAAGCGCTGCGGCGAAGATCGCACGTGTGCGGGCGGCGCTAAAATTTGTGGACGGGCTATTTGTGAGCGACCCGCACAATCTGGCATGGCTAGTAAACATTCGGGGCAGCGACGTCTCCCATACGCCGTTGCCGCTGGGCTTCGCCTACGTACCGACTAGTGGGAGACCAGTCGTTTTTTTGGACTCGAGAAAGCTGTCGAACGGTATTCGAGACAGTCTAGGCGATCAGATTGAACTTTTCGAGCCTCACGACCTTGTTGCCTTCGCCCAACGACTCGGCCGCGAAGGCGCTCGCGTCGTCTTCGACGCCTCCACGGTGCCAGCCTTACTCGCGGAAGCGTTGGAGAACGCGGGTGGGAAGGCCAAGATCGGCGTGGATCCGATTGCGCTAATGAAGGCGGTAAAGAACAAGGCGGAGCTGGCAGGGACGAAGGCTGCACATGAGCGCGATGGCGCAGCCATTACTCGGTTTCTGGCGTGGTTCGATACCGAAGCACCGCGGAGGAGGCTCACAGAAATCGATGGGGTCAATGCGCTCGAGACTTTTCGTCGGGCAAACGGAGCCCTGAAAGACGTTTCATTTCCAACGATTGCGGCGACTGGACCGAATTCCGCCTTACCCCACTACCGCGTCAGCGTTGCTTCCAATCGAAGACTTGAACGCGGAGTTTTTCTCATCGACAGTGGCGCCCAGTATGAAGATGGCACGACTGACGTTACCCGGACGATTGCAGTCGGACGGCCGACCAGCGTCATGCGGGATCGATTTACACGAGTGCTGAAAGGTCACATTGCGATTGCGCGCGCAGTATTCCCGAAAGGGACGAGCGGAGCACAGATCGATGCGCTGGCGAGAGCCGCACTTTGGCGAGTTCGGGCTGGATTTCGACCACGGCACAGGGCACGGTGTCGGCTCGTATCTGTCGGTGCATGAGGGGCCGCATCGCATTTCGAGGACGGGGACGACGGCGCTCGTTCCAGGGATGATCCTGTCCAACGAGCCTGGCTATTATTCTGCAGGCGCGTTCGGGATCCGGATCGAAAGTCTTGTCGTTGTCGAATCGCGAAAAATCGTTGGCGCCGAGCGCGAAATGCTAGGATTCGAGACGCTTACGCTCGCGCCGATCGACTTTCGGCTCGTCGACCGTCAGTTGATGGACGCAGACGAAATCAAGTGGCTTGACGGTTACCACGCTCGTGTGCGCAAAACTCTGTCCCCTCTCGTCGATAAAGCGACGCGCCGGTGGCTGGCGGTTGCAACACGCCGGCTTGAGGTTGAGAAGACAAAGCGCTGACGCGAACATTACACAGGCGTTTGGACATGCGAGTTGCCCTCCCGGCTGTCTTACTGTTCTTCAACACTTGCGACCCGGATACGGGCGGCAAGTCATTGATATTGTTGGATCGAGGGGTGGATTTCGCGAAAATGTAGTGCCACGTTGTCTTTGATTTCAATTGACTTGCGTGGTGTTTTTGCTGATTATGTGCGGACCAGGCATGAGTCGCTCCCATGGTTCCGCGCCATGTATTTCCGCAAGAAGAGCTCCGGCGGCCGCGCCTATCTCCAGATCGTTGAAAGCCGTCGCGAAGGCGCCGCGGTGCGCCAGCAGGTGATCGCCACGCTCGGCCGGGTCGAGGATTTGCGCGAAAGCGGACAATTGGAGCGCCTGCTGCGTTCGGGCGCGCGCTTCGCCGCCAAGGCGATTGTCGTCGACGCCGTGGCCGCGGGCGAGGTAACGGCGAGCGCGGCGCGGCGCATCGGACCCGCACTGGTGTTCGAACGATTATGGGAGGAGGCCGGCTGCCGGAAAGTCGTCGAGGACCTCGCCGGCGCCCGCAAGCATGATTTTGCGCTGGAGCGCGCGGTGTTCCTGACCGTTTTGCACCGCCTGTTCGCCGGCGGTTCCGACCGGGCGGCGGACCGCTGGAGGGAGGATTACCGGATCGAAGGCGTCGAGGGCCTCGACCTGCATCATCTTTATCGGGCGATGGCCTGGCTCGGCGAGGAGCTGGCCGAAGACCAACAGGACGGGGCGACATCCTTCGCGCCGCGTTGCCTGAAGGACGTCGTGGAGGAGGAGCTGTTCGCGCGGCGGCGCGATCTCTTCAGCACGCTCGATCTGGTGTTCATGGACACGACCAGCCCCCGGATCAAGTCCGGGGGCGCCGGCGGCCAGACGCTGCTGGTTCTGACCAAGCGCAAGAAGGACATCGAATACGAGGCCAAGGCCGTGACGCTGGCCGGGCGGCGCTACGTCGTCGGTCGCAATGGCGACGAGATGAAGAAGGACGCCGCCGCCCGGGCCGCCATCCTGGCTGCGCTCGAACGGCAGTTGAAGAAGGGCGACAAGAGCCTCATCGGGCAACAAGGGCTATCGCCGCTTCCTGGCGACGCGCGGCGACGGCCATTTCGCCATCGATCGGGCCAAGGCCGAGGAGGACGCCAAGTTCGACGGGGTCTTCGTGCTCAGGACCAACGCCGATCTTTCACAAACTCGACGAGACCATTCGCGGCCACGTCTCGTGCAGCTTCCTCGCCCTGGTGCTGAAAAAGGAGCTGGAGGACCGCGTCGCCCTATGGCCAAGCCGGCCGCCGACGGCGACGCCGCCGCGGAAAGCCGTTCTTGGCCGGCTATTCTGGCCGATCTCGACTCGTTGACCGAAACCGAGGTCGAACAGCACGGCAAGCGTTTCATCCTGCGCTCGGCGCCGCGCCCCGCCGCCAGTCTCGCCCTGCGCGCCGCCGGCGTCGCCCTGCCGCCCACCGTGCGCCAGCTCGCCGACGCCTGATCCCACTCCATCAACCGAAATGTAGTGCCAAGGCGCTTTTCCAGCGCCGATTCGCATATCTAATCCATGCCTTGGCGATTCGAGGTGTAGAAGATCAGTATGACGTGCAACCGCTCGGAGGCGAGAGTGAGCGGCTAGCCCGGATATCTCACGCAAGCTAGCCCGACTTTCTCAACTGGAGCAGGTAGGCGGCGAATTTTGGGACTGGGAGGGAGGGAAAAAGCGAGTTGGTTCAATGACGGGGTTTTGAAATTCGCGTGTAGTGGAGACCAAGTATCTTTTCAGAAGACTTGTTTGGCGTAGATTTGGATCGCTATGTATTTGCGCCCGAATCGACGCTTCAAGGACGGCAAAAGGACGGCAAGGAGCACCGCTACTGGAGCATCGTCGAGAGCAAGCGCTGCGCCGGCGGCAAAGTCGTGCAGCGCCAAGTGCTCTATCTCGGCGAAATCAACGACAGCCAGCAGGAAGCCTGGCGCCGGGTGATCGAGGCCTTCGACGAGAGGGCGCAGCAAACCACTCAATTGGCCTTGTTCCCCGCCGATCGGCCGGCGCCCGCTCACGCCGAGGGCCATGGCGTGCAGATCCGGCTCGGGGCCATGCAACTGCATCGGCCGCGGCAATGGGGCGCGTGCTGGCTTGCCTGCCAGCTTTATGAGCAACTGGAACTCGACCGCTTCTGGGCGGCTCGTCTGCCCGATTCCCGCGAAGGGACCTGCTGGAGCCACATCCTTGAGACGCTGGTCTGCTACCGGCTCATCGATCCAGGCAGCGAATGGCGTCTGCACCGGCTGTGGTTCGAGCAAAGCGCCATGGGCGATCTGCTCGGCGAAGATTTTGCGCTGGTCGAGAAGAACGCGCTCTATCGTTGCCTCGACAAGCTTGTCGAGCACAAACCGGCGCTGTTCACGCATCTGCGTCGCCGCTGGCAGGATCTGTTCGGCGCCCGCTTCGACGTGCTTCTCTACGACTTGACCAGCACGTACTTCGAATCCGATCCGCCGAGCGACGATAGCGACAAGCGCCGCCACGGCTACAGCCGCGACAAGCGCTCAGACTGCGTGCAGGTGGTCATTGCGCTCGTCGTGACGCCCGACGGCTTTCCGCTCGCCTACGAAGTTCTCCCCGGCAACACCTCGGACAAGACGACGCTGCGCGCCTTCCTTTCGAAGATCGAGGCGCAGTACGGCAAGGCCCAGCGCATCTGGGTGATGGACCGCGGCATCCCCACCGAAGAGACGCTCGCCGAAATGCGGCAATCCGATCCGCCCGTCGCCTATCTGGTGGGAACCCCCAAGGGACGCCTCAGCAAGCTGGAAAAGTCTCTCGTCGGCCTGCCCTGGCACGAGGTGCGGCCGGGCGTCGAGGTGAAGCTGCTGGCCGAGGACGACGACCTTTACGTGCTCGCCCAGAGCCGGGCGCGCGTCGACAAGGAGCGCGCCATGCGAAAGCGGCAGCTGAAGTGGCCGTGGGCGCGACTGGCGAAGCTGGCGCACATGCACCTCACCCGCGAGAGCCTGCTGATGAAGCTCGGCGCCGCCCGCGCCAAGGCGCCTGCGGCATGGCGTCTCCTCGATATAACGGTCGACCCACGCAAAGCCACCTTCGCTTACGCGCTCAACCGCAAAAAGCTGCGCCAAGCGCGCCGGCGCGAAGGCCGCTCCCTGTTGCGCACCAACATGCGCGGGCGCGATCCCGCCGAGCTGTGGCGGTTCTACATTCAACTCGTCGAAGTCGACATCGACCAGACATGGCGACTTCAAAATCAAGGGTTGGAGGGTTTGGGTTGACGTTGGGAAGCAGGGCGCGACGGAATGGCAAGGGTGTGGCGCGGGCGGCTTTGATTCGGGCGATCGTGGCCGCGTCTGCGGTGACGAGTTTGTTGAAGACGCCCAGCACTTCGACCGAGCGGCTGCTTAGCCGTCCTTTCTGGACCCAGTGGTATATCGTGGCCGGGGGCGCTCCGATTTCGGCGGCGAGTTCGTTGATCGTCCATTCGTCCGGGCGACGGTGAGGGATGGTCCTCGGGGTCCCTCGCTTGGCCTCGATCAGTCCCGCGCCGATCAAGACGCGCCGGACCATCGGGCCGTTGAAGGTGTCGCGGCGCTTGGGTGGCCGCCAGCCTTCGTCGTTGAGGATCGCGGCGATCTCGACGCAATTGCGACCCGCCCGATGAAGTTCGCCGGCCCGGGCGACAAGACCGGGATAGATGCTGAGGGCTTTGAGCTTGGCGACCGGCCGCACCAGTTTATGCGAGGTTCGGTTGCCGCCCTGCCAATGGCATTCCAGGCGAACCTGCTCGCTGCCGCCGATCACGGTGACGATGACCCGCTCCAGCAGCAACCTGGCGATCGTTTGACGCTCCTGCCTGGTCGTGGTCTCGGCCCGCCAGAGGGCGGGAAGATCCTGGGTCAGATCCTGGATGGCGGCCAGCTCGGCCGCAGTCGGCGCTTCGGGCCGCTCATGCAGGAAACGTTCGTGGTCGGCCAACAACCGCGCTTGCTCGCTCAGAGCCGCCTCCCAATCCTGCTCCAGCGTGCGGGCCACCAGCCGGTTCTCGGGCTCGACGCTGGCGTAACGACGGCGGGCCTGGTCGACCTGATGCTGCGTCCGCTCCAACCGCTGACGCCAATGATCGTCGAGGGCTTTGCGCTCCGCCTCCAGATCGAGGGCCGCCGCCAGGCTGGCCTCGATCGCCGCCGGTTCCAGCGCCTTCAGGATCAAGTGCGTGACCTGCGCGTCCACCGGCGCGGCCTTCAGCGCCTGGCAATACGGGGCGTCCCAGGACGTGTGTGCGCCGTTGCACTGGTAACGCGCCGCGTGGCCGGCGTTGTTATACGTGGCCATCATGCGCAAGCCGCACCGGCCGCACACGATCAGCCCGGAGAGCAACGCGGCGCCGGCGCGTGCGGGACCCCGTTCGCTCGTCCGATTGGAGATGATCTGTTCCTGATTGCGCTGGAACTGCTCCCAGGTGATGTAGGCCGGCAGGCGATCGGGCAGAAAGACCTCGGCATTCTCCGGGCGCGGCGGTCGTCGTCCGCTGCTCGGGTGGCCGGGCTTATGACGGCGCCGGTCGATCGGCCGGACCCCATAGACGTAGACGCCGGCATAGATCGGATTGCTGAACAGATCCCCAAGCGAGGGTCGACTTGGTCGGCGCCATTGCAACTCGCCCTTGCGCGATCCTCCCCGTAGGCGCACCGGCATCTTGATGTCGTTCTCGACGAGATAGCGCAGAACGCCGCTGACTGTGCGCAAGCGGTCGAACAAATCGAATACCAGGCGGATCACGCTTTGCGCCTGCTCGTCGGGGTCGAGCGCCACTTCGCCTGAAGGACGGCGCAGGTAGCCCATCGGCAACGGCTTGCCGAGTTCCCCCCGCCGTGCTTTGGCGTTGCGGCCCGCCAGCATCCGAGCCTGGAGAATGTGGAGTTCCGCTTCCGACATCGTTCCCTTCAGACCGAGCAGCAGGCGATCATTGTAGTTCGCCGGATCATACACGCCATCGACATCGGCGATCAGCGTGTCGAACAGCGCGCATATCTCCAGCAGTTGATGCCAGTCCCGGCAAGATCGCGCCAGCCGAGACATCTCGATGCCCAGAACCAGACCGACACGGCCGAGGCCCACTTCCGCCACCAGCCGCTGGAAACCGAGCCGCCCTTCGACCGTGCTGCCGGATCGGCCGAGATCGTCATCGATGGTGACGATCGTCTCGCGCGCCCAGCCGAAATGAAACGCCCGGTCGACCAGCGCATACTGGAGCTTGGTCGACTCCTGGTTGCGCTCAACCTGCTGGGGCGTCGACTGCCGGATGTAGATGATCGCCAGTCGCTGCTGATGTTCTCGCGTGATCTTCTCGGGCGTGAGGCCGGCCCGACGCGGCAGGAGATCCCCGTCCATGGTTAGCGGCCTCCTCCCGGCCCGAGGGGCTCTGGATCCGCCGCAGCGCCAGTTGCGCCAAAATCAGCACGACGCCCCGCCGCCGCTGCGGCGTCAGCGTCTCCCAAACGGTCTGGGAAGGGGGGCGGCCCATGACGCGATCCAAGCCAGCGCCCGACCTCGCGAAGCGCCTTGTAGCCCAGAATTGGTGACTTGCAGAATTCTGTCAACTTATAAGAGGTATCTGCTATGGGATATCGAGGCGGCCTTCAAGAACCTCAAGGACGATCTGCAGCTACGGCCGATCTATCACCAGCTGGAGCAGCGCATCGAGGCGCACATCTTCGTGGCTTTCCTCGCCTATTGTCTGCACGTCACGCTGCGCGCCCGGCTCCGGCCGCTGGCTGCCGGCCTCACCCCGCGGGCCGTGCTCGACAAGCTCGCCGCTATCCAGATGCTCGACGTCCACTTCCCAACCACCGACGGCCGAACGCTGATCCTGAGCCGCTACACCGAGCCGAACGTCGACCAGAAACTCCTCCTGCGGCAACTCGGCCTCACTCTGCCGCCGCAGCCGCCGCCGCGAATCGCCGCTCCTGCTCCGGCGGCTCAGCACCCGAAACCCGCCATGTAGCGGAGACCTTCGACCGCCCAGCCTTGATTCCACGGCCCTTTCCACCCGCTCGCCCCCCCAGTTGAGAAAGTCGGGCTAGTGTTGTGTCTTTAACGCTTCGACCCCACGCGGCGACCGGGAAGTCGTAGGTTTCAGAGTCCCCACAGGGCGCTTTGCGTTAGATTCACTACACTAGGTGCATCGAGGTTGCGAATTGGCGATAGTTGTTCTGCGACAAACACTTACGCCGAGACTCTGTAAGAGGGGCAAAAGTCAGGGCACGCAACTGCACAAACCGAGGTAAGAGGGGCAAAAGTCGGGGCGCTCAGGGCGGCCTTGGCGCGATGGCGCTGACGATTTGGGCGAGGTTGGGCATTTCCTGGCAGCCTGGAACCGCGAGGCGTGCGCCGAGATAGTCCCAGAAGGCGAGGCCGTTCTTGGCGCAGGTCTTGTAGAGCCCGAGAAAGGCGTCGCGACAGGCTCGGCCGGCGTCGCTGCGGGTTCCGCCGCTGATTTCTCGCTTGGTGACCTGGCAGCGAATGTCGTTCTCGGAGCCATTGGTGTTGAGCGGGATCTCGGGCCTTTCGAGCACCATCAGCAATTCGCTCTTATTGGCGCGCAGGCGCGCCAATAAGCGGTCGAGAGTTGCGAAGCCGGTCTTGTGGCTGAAGATGCGATCGAACCGCGCCGACAAGGTCGCCTTGCGCGCCGGGGACGGATGGCGGCGCCAAGCCTTGAGACTGCGGTAGAACCGCCAGATCAGGCCGCGGATGCGGCTCTGCGCGGCGCGTTGGGCGTCGGTGAACGTATCGAGTTTGTGGACCAGACGTTCGGCATGGACCCAGCACAGGCCATGCTGGCCGACGTTGAATTGGCCGGCGTCGTCGCTCACGATCACGGTGTCGGCGAGCAAACCATGCGCCTTGATGCTGCCCCACAAAGCGCCCTCGGTGGCGATCAGCTCGGGATCGGGGTTGACCTTGAGGGCCGTGACGCCGAGCCGGTCGAGATGAGCGTTCCAGGCCGCCCGATCGGCGAAGACGCAATTCTCATGCTCGCTCAGCTGGGCGATGACCGGGCCGGCGAGCGCGCGGGCGCGCATATAGGCCAAGGCTTCGGCGTTGACGACGTAATCGCCATGCCCGGCGCGCAACAGCTCGAGGAAGTTGAGGCGGCTCTTTGAACCCGTGGTCCCGAACCAGGTGAAATCGGCGTTGCCGATCTGGGTGCAGAACCCGTTCTTGCCTTTGTGGCGCGCCCCGGTGTCGTCGGCGGTGATCCACGCCGCGTTGGTCAAGCCGGCCCGCAGCACGGCGCGGGCTTCGTCCAGGAAGCCCTCTTTGCCGGCGGTCAGCAGGCGAACCACCTGCCGTTTGGAGATGACGATGCCGAACCCGCGCAACAGCGCGACCAGTCGCGCCGCCGTGACCTGTCCCTGATGATATTGGGCGAGCACGAAGCGGCGCAGCTCAGGTCCGAAATGACCATCGACGCCCGCCGGCAAGGGCGCCATCACCGTCTTGCCGTCCGGTGTCCGCCAGCATTCCCGCTGAAAGTGGGTGACATGCGTGCGGATCATCAAATCCTGCACCAGGAAGCCCGCATAGCCTTTGAAACGCGAGCCGGGCGGCGCTTCGGCTTCGAGCTTGCGCTCCTCATGGATCGTCAACTTCACCCGCGTCGAGCCGCGCCGACGGCGCTCGCCAGACGGGTCCGCCGGTTGCGCTTCGCTCGCCTTTTCCATGCCGCTGGGCTTGGTGTTCGCCTTGATGTCCGGAAGCCCAGGCCCACCCTTCAGCCGCGCGATCTCGTCACGCAGCGCCGCGACCGTCCGCCGAAGTTCCCTCGCCTCCTCGAAAAGCTTCAACACCAAGCTCTTGAGTTCAGAAGCAGAAAGCGCGTCGATGTCCGGTGGCGGCGACATGCCCCATCGAGACAGAAAACCGCCAATTCGTAAATCCTCTACCCGCGCCCCGAGTCAATTAGCCGCACCCGCAAGCCAGACGCACATCGACCCCTCGCCCGGACTTTTGCCCCTGTTACGAGAACTCTCGATGCCCTCGATGCATACGGACTGGACCACGGCGCGATTTGATTTTGGAGAGGCGGAAGGGCGCCGGATCGAGGCTGGTTTCGACGGCGGGACGCTGACCTCCAACGCCGGGGCCCTGCTTTTGGGCAAGGTCGACGATTCCTTGCAGCTGATCGAACGTCTGGCGGCCTGCTTTGTCGATCATCGCGATCCTGCGCTGATCGAACACAGCCTGGCGACGCTTTTGAAACAGCGACTGATCGGCCTTTCGCGGGGCTACGAAACGCCACCAAGTCATAGGTCGCCCGCTCCAGCTTGCGGCTCGAAAACACCCCCGTCGCATAACCATAAACCAAAATGCCCAACAGCATTCTGGGATGATACGACGCCGAGCCCGAGCCGCGATAATCGCCACTCATCGCGCGGAGGTCGAACCCGTCGATCACTTCGACAGTGCGTTTCATCGGGGCCAACGAGCATCCTGACCACGACACGATCGCCTCGTTCCGGCGGCGGTTTCTTGGAGATATCGAGAAGCTGTTCGTTCAGGTTCTTCTGCTTGCGCGCGAGATGGGGGTGCTGAAGATGGGGACGATCGGGTTGGACGGGACGAAAATCCGCGCCAACGCCAGCCGGCACAGCGCGCTTTCTTATGAGCACGCGGGCAAGATCGAAGCGCAATTGAAGGCCGAAGTCGCCGATCTCATGGCCAGGGCCGAGGCGGCGGACGCGGCCGAGATTCCCGATCGGATGTCGATCCCGGACGAGCTGGGGCGGCGCGAGCGGCGTTTGCGCAAGCTCGCTGAGGCGCGGGCAAAGATCGAGGCGCGGGCCAGGGAGCGCCATGCGCGCGAGCAGGCCGAACATGAAGCCAAAATGGCGGCGCGCGAAGCCAGAAAAGCAGCCACGGGCAAGACGCCAGACGGCAGGGCGCCGCGGCCGCCGGCCGAAGGACCGCTGCCGAACGACCAAGTCAATCTGACCGACGAGGAATCCGCGTCATGCCGGTGGCCGGCGGCGGCTTCGACCAGTGCTACAACGCGCAAGCCGCTGTGGCGGCGGGGAGTCTGCTGGTGGTGGCGAACGACGTGGTTCAGGCGCCCAACGACAAGCAGCAGCTCGAGCCGATGTTGGGCAAGATCGGAGCGTTGCCCGAGGCATTGGGCGAGGCCGAAAATCTGCCGGCCGACAACGGCTATTTCAGCGCCGGCAATGTCGAGGCTTGTGACAAGGCTGGCGTCGAACCGGCGATCGCGATGGGCCGCCAGCCGCATCGTCCGCCGCTCAACGAGCGCTTCGGGAAGACGCCGGACGCGCCGGAGAATCCGACGCCGGTCGAGGCGATGGCGCGTTCGCTTCCAATTGGAACAGCGCCGGCTCGGCGCTCGCCCCATAATCCCAAGGAAGCGAGCGCCATCTATTCCGAGGATCAGAGCAGCTTCGGCGAGACCTGGTTCTCGATCGAAGAATGCAAACTCGAGTGACGAGCGACCGTCCCGTCCCCGGCAGCCGCGGAACAGACTATGCCAAAGTTCTGCGGGACAATCTCGCCCGGACGCCCGACCTTGCCCGCATTCGGTGTACGCGGAAGTCGGGTCGACGGGCGTCGCCGCGCATCCGCCCCAACTCCAAGGGGAAACTCATGAAGAATCATGCTACAATTGAACCTATGAGCCTCGCCTTCCGCAAGCCCATGACCCTCGCCGAATTCCTGGAATGGGAGGAGCGCCAGCCCCTCCGCTACGAATTCGACGGGACGGGACCGGTCGCCATGACCGGAGGGACGCGCGCCCATGCCGCGATCCAGCGCAATCTCGCCGTCGCGGTCGGCGGTCGCCTTCGCGGCAAACCTTGCCAGTTTTACGGCAGCGATCTCAAGATCCAGGTTGCGGAAGGCCATATCCGCTATCCAGACGGCATGGTCATGTGTTCGTCGGTCGACCGCGACGCCACAGTAATTCATGAGCCCGTCGTCGTCTTCGAGGTGCTCAGTCCAAGCACCGCGCGCAACGACCGGATCGTCAAAGCCCGCGAATATCAGGCGACCCCATCCGTTCGGCGGTATGTCATGCTCGATCAGGACGGCGTCAGCGCGACCGTCTACGCTCGGGCCGGCGACGCCTGGACGCACGAAATCCTGATCGCAGACTCTATCCTCGCGATGCCGGAGATCGATGTCGCACTGCCCCTCGCTGAACTCTACGAGGGCCTCGATTTCGAGGAGTCCGACAGCGAGGGTGACCACGGCGGATCCTCACCCTCCGAAACGGCATAAACGTAACTCTCACAAACGAAGGCGCCCCACAGTCGCGGCTGGGCCAGATGAAAGGCTTCGCGCCCATTGGGGGATTGTCCATAGCGCCGCTCCCCGCGCGAACGCAAGAACACAACAGGAGCCTTCGCCTTCAGCAATCGCCGATGCGTCGGATTCTTGCCTATCGCATGGATAGGCGAGACCAATAGCCATTGGATGGCTGAAGCCTTCGGCCACGTGGTTCCGACTACGACGCGACCCGCGACGAGCACGAGCGGACCCTCCGGCAAACGTGGCTCTCCTTCGACGAAACCCTCAACGAAAAGGCGACCGAGATGCACTTCCAGCGGATTGTCGGATCGCTGGTCTCCTCCGCGGTCGGGGCCGGACGTTGCTCCTCCGACAAGGGCACGGAAGCCCGCGACGCGACAGAGCTGCGGGCGCACCAAGCCACCCCGCAGAACTGGATCCTCGGCGCTATCGGGATGGGACCATATCAGCAGCAAACGCAATGAGCGCCGCCAGATGCGTTCCTCCTCAACCAAGCGAATGGAGGCCGGACCAATGCCTGGGATTGTGAAAAGGTCAGGTTCAACCGATCCCACCATTCGTTCGAACTAAAGGCCACTGTCGCAATCAAAAACTGGAGCCGGTCCGATAATCCGGATGCCGGCAATCGCGTCAGCAGTGAGCGCGGGCTCAGTTGACCGGCGACCGCGTTGCGGGCACTCCTCCTGCGATGTTGCTCAAAATCCTGCTTGTCGAACTCGGAGCCCGAGCGCGCCCATTCCGTGGCCGACGCGCTGGCCGGCGCGGGCTTTTCGGATGTCGCGCGCGCCGACGCGGGCGCAGACTTGGTCGAGACCGTCCGCCGCCTCGCGCCCGACCTTGTCGTCATCGACATGGCGCTGCCGGACCGCGATGCGCTCGAGGGCGTAAGGGCGCTGTCGGCTGGCACGCCACGACCGATCGTGATGTTTTCCGATAAGGACGATCCCGCATTCGTCGAGGACGCGATCGCCGCCGGCGTCTGCTCCTACAACCTTTCCGGGGTCACGAACCGCGACATGAAGGCGATCGTCGCCTCGGCGGTCGCCTTGTTCCGCCGCTATTCCCGCGTCGAGACGGAGCTTGCCGCGGCCACCGCGCAGCTCGAGGAGCGCCGGGTCATCGAACGCGCCAAGGCGCTCTTGATGGCCAAGCGCAAGATGAGCGAGCCTCAAGCCTATCGCTGGCTGCGCAACAAGGCGATGAAGGAGAATCGGCGCATCGTGCAGGTGGCGACCGATCTCATCAAGGGAGACGACGCGGATGGGCTGCTCACATGAGTGACGCTCTCTCCATCGGGGCCGCGCGCGCCGCGACCGGGCGCGAAATCGCGATCGGCTTTCTGCGCCTGACCGACTCCGCGCCGGTCATCGTCGCGCACGAGTTCGGCTTCTTCGCCGAAGAAGGCCTCGACGTCGTCCTATCGGTCGAACCGTCATGGGCGAATGTCGCCGACAAGCTCGCCTACGGGGCGCTCGACGCCGCCGTCATCGTCCCGCCGCTCGCTTTCGCGGTCGCGCTCGGCCTGCGCGGGCCCGCGCAACCGCTGATCATCCCATATTGCGTCAGCCTCGGCGGCGACACGATCACGCTGGCCCGGCATTTCGCCGAAGAGCTGCGACCTGAGGCGCGCGACGCCGGGTTTGCCGCGGCCCTTGCGACAAGCCTCAAGCGCTCGGGCGAAACAGCGACCCTCGCGGTGGTTCACGACTACTCCACCCACAACCTGCTGCTGCGCTACTGGCTCGCCTCGGCCGGCGCCGTCGCCGACCGCGATTACGACTTATGCGTCACGCCGCCGGCGCGTACGGTCGAGGCTCTGCGCTCGCGCCGCATCGTCGGCTTTTGCGCCGGCGCGCCATGGGGCGAGATCGCCGAGCGCGCGGGCGTCGGCCTGACCGTCGCGACCTCAAACGACGTCTGGCGCAATGCGCCGGAAAAGGCGCTGGCGGTTCGCGAGCGCTGGAGCCAGGAGAATCCGCAGGCGCTGGGCGCAATGTTGCGCGCGCTTTATCGCGCCGCGCGGTTTTGCGACGCCCCGGCCAACGCTTCCTACCTCGCGGCTTTGCTCTCGCGCCGTGCATGGCTCAACGTCGACAGTCATGCGATCCTTTCGTCGCTACCGGGAACGCTCGGCGGGCGAACCCAGACCCGTTTTCATTCCCACGCGGCGACCTACCCCTGGCGTTCGCAAGCCCTCTGGTTCCTCGATCAGATGACTCGATGGGGATTGATCGAGACAGGTCTTCCGCTCCGCGCGATCGCCGCTCGGGTCTATCGCCCGGATCTCTACGCCGCTGCGCTTACAACCATCGGCGCGTCGATTCCGCTGAGCGACGCGAAGCGGGAAGGCGGGCACAGGACGGACTGGTCGCTGCCGGCTTCGCCTTCGCCGATCGCGATGGCGCCGGACCTTTTTGCGACGGCGTTGTGTTCGACCCGAACGCTTTTGACGTCGAACCAAACTAGGGCGTCCGAATCAGTCTGCCCGCGTTTTGGGCGCCTCGTTTGCTTGTGCGGTGCACAAGAGTTTGTCAGTTGAAGCCCGGCGAATGGGCGCAGCGTGGGAAGCGCAGCCGACTAACATACTGAATTCACTAATCCGGCTGCTTGGCACACCCTTTGCTTGAATTGGTCTGTCCGCCCACTGGCTTGGGGCGGGCTGGCGACGCTCCAATGGCGGGGCGAGTCAGAGCGGGCGGTGGCTGCCGCCCAGACAGATTGGCGGACCAACGGCGGTTCGTTCCCAGACCAAGAGTTTGGCGGCGCAAACAACGCCGAGCCTGAAAGCTTACTCCCATGAACCGCGGTTTTCTTCGCGCCGGGCACCTGCCCACACTCGTCGCTGCGTTCCTCTATTTCGATGTGAGTTCATGGTCTGGGTGATCCTCGGACCGCTCGCCGTCTTCATCGCCAAAGACCTGCATCTGAACTCCGCGCAGAAAGGCCTTATGGTCGCGACGCCGGTGCTGGCGGGCGCCGTGCTGCGCATCGCGAGCGGCGTGCTGGCCGATCGTCTAAAGCCGCGCCTGACCGCAATCATCATGCAGACGGTCGTGATCGCGGGCCTCGCCGGGTTCTGGTCGTTCGGGGTCGGTCATTTCGAAACGACATTGGCGCTCGGAATTGTGCTCGGCGTCGCCGGCGCCTCCTTCGCCGTCGCCCTGCCGCTCGCCTCCTACTGGTACCCGCCGCAGCACCAGGGAACCGCGCTCGGCGTCGCCGGCGCCGGCAATTCGGGCACGGTGCTGGCTGCCCTCTTCGCCCCTTCGCTTGCGGTCGCCTTCGGCTGGCAAAACGTTCTCGGCCTCGCGATCATTCCGCTCGCCATCGTGCTGGCGCTGTTTGTGACGCTGGCGAAGGACAGCCCGCGTTCGCCGCCGAAGAAGTCGCTGAAGGTCTACGCCGAAGTTCTGGGCGTGAGCGACGCCTGGTGGCTGATGGCCTTCTACAGCGTCACCTTCGGCGGATTCGTCGGCCTGTCGTCGTTCCTGCCGATCTATTTCAACGACCAGTACGGCCTGACGCCAGTCATGGCGGGCTATTGCACCGCGGCCTGCGTGTTTGCGGGCTCTTTTGTCCGGCCGTTCGGCGGCGCGGTCGCCGACCGCCTCGGCGGCGTTCGCACGCTGAGCTTCGTTTATGGCTTGGTCGCCATCCTCTTGCTCGTCATCAGCCGCGGCGTCCCCGACCTGCGCATCGCCCTGCCGCTGATCGTCGTGACGAT
>CAWDTW010000004.1:0-10352 GCA_963805295.1 uncultured Alphaproteobacteria bacterium
TAAGGCGATGCCCAAAAACTATTGTTTCATTTCGTGAAACCTCGGCGAGATGCTGTAGTTCCATTCTGGATGGAATAAGTCTCGGGTCATGTTGAGGGTCGCCATTTCCGCGTCCGAGACCTTGATGCCCTTTGGATAGGTGTTGCTATCGAGTTCGCAGCGGATTTTGAGACCGGTTTTCGTCGTGGTGTTGGCGATCAGTTCGATGACGATGAGGAGGCTGAGGAGTGGCGTCGCGCGCCAGTTCTGCGTGATGTGGCAGAACATGCGATGCTCGATCTTGTTCCACTTCGAAGTCCCTGGCGGATAGTGGCAAACCTGAATGATCAGACCGGTTTCGTCCGCGAGTTGTTGGAGGGCCAACTTCCAGAGCCGCAGCCGTGAACCATTGGAGCCGCCGCCGTCGGCCGTGATCATCAGGCGCCTCATCCCGGGATAGAGCTTCCAACCCATCTGATCGAGCCAGCATCGGACGGCGTTGACGGCGAACTCCCCGGTGTCGTGGTCGATTCCGAGGCTGACATAGCCGAGGTTGGCGCCGATGTCGTAGACCCCGTAAGGGACGACCTTGCCCAACTCCTTGTCCTCGAAATCGTGAGCGTTGACCTCGATCGGTTCGCCCTGCGGCCCATAGTCGCTACCGCCGTTCTTGAATTCGCCCAGCAATTCCTTCTTCTTCGCGTCGATCGATATCACGGGTTCGCCGGCCGCCTGAAACGCCTCGACCTTCGCGTTGATATATTCGAACTGGGCGTCGCGATCAGGATGTTTGCCGGCTTCCTTGGTCTTGCGGTTGGAATGGCGACAATATTTCAGTTCCTCCAGCAGCTTGGGAATGGTCGAGGAACTCACTTTGTGACCCATGGCGCGAAGCGCCGTCGCCAGCTTGTCGTGGCTCTTGGAGACCCATCGCAACGGCCGCATCGGGTCGCCCATCGTCGCCGGCTCGAGCAATCGTTGCAAGTCCTCCAACAGCGTCGGGTCCTTGACCGTCAACCGAGGAGTGCCCCCGCCCTTGCGCCGCACCTCTCCCGTCAAGGAGCCGGGGTTCCGCAAGTCCTTCAGACCGCGCCCAATCGTGCTCCGGGCGACCTTCGTCGCGCGCGCGACCGCCGCAATCCCGCCGTAGCCCGCCGCCTTCGCCTCCGCCGCCGCGCTCAACCGCCGGCGTCGCTCGTCCAGCGAAGGCCGAAGCGCGTCAAACCGGACGCGCAGGGATGATTCGTCTATCATCATCACGATATAGACGCTCGCCTCGCACTCGGGAATCCGCTAAACAGCCGATGCCAGTAAACTCGCAAATTCCGAATCGGCTATTTTTGGGCGTCGCCTAAGCCCAGCCGTCAGGGCTCTCCAAGGCGCGATGCGACCAGACCCCCCAAGAGCGGCCTCATGACTTCGGGTGCGAGCGTTTGAATGGATCCGCTAGTCCCAGCGCCCGGGGTGGCGCGCGGTCACCACCTCGATCCGTCCGTGCGGCGGGCCGACCCAACCCGACATGACCCAGCTCGTCAGAGTGACGACGATCGCGGCCAAGATCGCCGGCCCGAGGCCGGCGACGACAAAGCCGCTGAGGAAGTAGGAGACCAGCTCGATCATCAGCCCGTTGATGACCAGGAGGAAGAGCCCGAGCGTCAAGAGCGTGATCGGGAAGGTGAGGATCACCAAGATCGGCCGCACGAACGCGTTGACGATGCCGAGCAGCAAGGCCGCGGCGATCAGATCCTCGGGCGAGCGAAAATGAACCCCGGGGACGATTTTGGAGGCGAGCCACAGGCCGATCGCCACCACCGCCGCGCGGATGAGAAAGCCGGTCATGATTGCTCCTGTCGTTCGTCCAGACTTAGGGATGCGGCGGGCGATCCGCTAGGGTTGTGTATTTAACACTTCGACCCCACTCGAAGTCCTAAAAGTCGCAGGACACCTGACTCCTGAAGGGGTGCCTTGCGTTAGATTCGCAACACTAGGGCCGGCTGTCTCCCGCTCTTTTGGGGGCCGACGGCCGGCTGGCGGGATCGGCCGCACACGCTTGCCGAAAATCAAAATCAATTTTGGCCGCCGCCGGAGACGGCAGCACGCCGGACTATCTGAGCAAATCCTTCACCGACCGTGCTTCGAGTAGAGCGGAGCGAGTGGTGTATCTCGGCCCTTGCATTGAACCGGGTGCCGCGTCGGCAAAAGGGATTGGCTTTTTCAACTTGGTCGCGGGGCTTTTGAACGCGACCTTGAATTTGCCTGCGTCGCCGTAGGGTTCGAGCCGCCCAACCTCCGCGACATGGGTGATTGCTGAAACGGGGGCGGATTGATACGCCGCGATCCATTTCAGGCTGGAGCGATGCTTTTCGGCGATGCGGATCGCCCACCAGGCGTTCTCGCCAAGGAAGACTTTGTCAAACCCTTCCTTCTGGGCCGGGACGATTATCGTGTCCATCCGGTCTTCCGGCTCCGGTTCGAGACCGGCAGCCTTAAGCGCCGCCTTGGTCGGCGACCGGGCCATCTCGAAGACGCTGATTCCCATGATCGGCATGAGGCGCAGAATCTCATTCAAGAAGGCGCGGGTGTCGGCCTTCTCACTCTCGATCAGGCTGGGCTCCGAATGGCTGACGACGTTCTCCAGGCGGCAGCGTTTGACGCTTGCCGCCCTCTGGATGAGTTCCCATTCCAGCCAGGTCGTGTGGGCGCGGTTTAGTCCATCGCTCGCGGAAACGAAGATAGCCGCGCTCTCCCAGAATTCCTTTCCTAAATCGTGCTGATTGATGCGCGACTGAACGTCTTCTGTCTGACCGATGTAGACAACCGGGCGTTCCGCGCCGAGCTCATCCGTTTCGTATCCAATCAGGACGTAGACGCCAGGCCGGGCAAGATCGGGCGCCCCTTGATTTCAGACCAGCGGTCCCTTGGGAGGAAATATCCTCTTCCGGTCCAGTTCATTCGCTCGACGATGCGAACGCCCTCTGAATCGCCTGACGGGACAAATATGCGCAAGGTAAACGGATCACCCATGCGCCCCTCCTACGCCGCGCGCCGTAGAGAGAACGTAGCGCCTCCGTCTGCGGTCGTGACAAATCCGGTCCGGGCGAGCGCCGCGAGAACGGCCCCGACCTTGGGCGCGACCCTGCGCCCTTGTTTGAAGCTCGCCGCGATCGCGGCGGCGTTCAGCGGCGCAGAGGCGGACGCGAGCGCTGACATGACTGCGGCGGTCTGGGCAAAATCGTCGCTGGGGAACGTTGGGCGCGGCCCGGCGGTGACAGCTGCCTCGATCTCCATGCCGCCGCCAACGAGGTCCAGTTCGGCCTTTTCCTTGGCCGTACCGAAACGCGGAATTTGATATTCAGGTCGAAGCCACAGTACAAGGCCGCGCGCTTCCTCCTTGGCCCGTTCCCTGTTGAGGGCGACGAGCCGCAAAAGGATGTCTTCGTCGGGAAGATCGACAGGCCAGCCGTAGGCCTCCGCAACGGCGACGTCGAGCTTAGGCGACGCCCAAAAATAGCCGATTCGGAATTTGCGAGTTTACTGGCATCGGCTGTTTAGCGGATTCCCGAGTGCGAGGCGAGCGTCTATATCGTGATGATGATAGACGAATCATCCCTGCGCGTCCGGTTTGACGCGCTTCGGCCTTCGCTGGACGAGCGACGCCGGCGGTTGAGCGCGGCGGCGGAGGCGAAGGCGGCGGGCTACGGCGGGATTGCGGCGGTCGCGCGCGCGACGAAGGTCGCCCGGAGCACGATTGGGCGCGGTCTGAAGGACTTGCGGAACCCCGGCTCCTTGACGGGAGAGGTGCGGCGCAAGGGCGGGGGCACTCCTCGGTTGACGGTCAAGGACCCGACGCTGTTGGAGGACTTGCAACGATTGCTCGAGCCGGCGACGATGGGCGACCCGATGCGGCCGTTGCGATGGGTCTCCAAGAGCCACGACAAGCTGGCGACGGCGCTTCGCGCCATGGGTCACAAAGTGAGTTCCTCGACCATTCCCAAGCTGCTGGAGGAACTGAAATATTGTCGCCATTCCAACCGCAAGACCAAGGAAGCCGGCAAACATCCTGATCGCGACGCCCAGTTCGAATATATCAACGCGAAGGTCGAGGCGTTTCAGGCGGCCGGCGAACCCGTGATATCGATCGACGCGAAGAAGAAGGAATTGCTGGGCGAATTCAAGAACGGCGGTAGCGACTATGGGCCGCAGGGCGAACCGATCGAGGTCAACGCTCACGATTTCGAGGACAAGGAGTTGGGCAAGGTCGTCCCTTACGGGGTCTACGACATCGGCGCCAACCTCGGCTATGTCAGCCTCGGAATCGACCACGACACCGGGGAGTTCGCCGTCAACGCCGTCCGATGCTGGCTCGATCAGATGGGTTGGAAGCTCTATCCCGGGATGAGGCGCCTGATGATCACGGCCGACGGCGGCGGCTCCAATGGTTCACGGCTGCGGCTCTGGAAGTTGGTCCTCCAACAACTCGCGGACGAAACCGGTCTGATCATTCAGGTTTGCCACTATCCGCCAGGGACTTCGAAGTGGAACAAGATCGAGCATCGCATGTTCTGCCACATCACGCAGAACTGGCGCGCGACGCCACTCCTCAGCCTCCTCATCGTCATCGAACTGATCGCCAACACCACGACGAAAACCGGTCTCAAAATCCGCTGCGAACTCGATAGCAACACCTATCCAAAGGGCATCAAGGTCTCGGACGCGGAAATGGCGACCCTCAACATGACCCGAGACTCATTCCATCCAGAATGGAACTACAGCATCTCGCCGAGGTTTCACGAAATGAAGCAATAGTTTTTGGGCATCGCCTTATCGTGAAGCTCCTTGAGGATCAGCACGAGCCCGTCGTCGAAGATGCGCTTCTCGTCCTCGTCGAACGCGTCCGGACCGACCCCGGCGCGGAGGCGCTCCAGGACGTTGTAGAGCCCCGTCAGCGTGAGGTGGGAGTGTTCGGCGAGCACGCGTTTGCGGTGCGCGTCAAGGTCTTCGGCGATGTTGCGGATGCGCTGCTTTTGGAGATCGTTCGCCGCTGGGAACGGGAAGGGGTCGAAACAGCGCGACTTTATGAAACGCGGCCGGTCTTCGAGAGTTGAGGAATTGCCCGCAAACCAACCCGCGAAGGGGCGCGAATGAAGCACGCCGAGGCAGTATGCGTCCTCATCCGTGATGACCATCAATGCGTCGTCAGGAAGTATGGCTGCAGGGACAAACTCAAACGTCCGATGCTTCTGAGTTACGGGCGTCGCGATGTAACGCGACAGCCCCGATAGCGCCGGGCGCAACTCCGGGCGTGGCTCACCGAAAACCCACCAGTTCGTCCGATAGCTCTCGCGGTGGTTGATATCCCGTTCGGGTTTCACGGTTTGGAGGACGTGCTGATAGACCTCCGGGAACCGCATTCGAAAGTCTTCGGCATCTAGGCCGAAGAGATCAATCACCATGACGTTGCGAGGCCGCGCTGTGAGATCGCGTCCATTGCGATAGGCGCGGATGTGCTTCTCCAGCCCCTCCCGTTTGCCAAGCCCGAGGACGGCCGCCTCGTTGGGCGTTACGATAAAGCCCGATCCGTGCAGCTTCACGCCTGGCGAGCAGATGCCATCGTTCGCCTTAAGATGAACCGCGGCCGTAAGATCCGCGCCAATCGTCAGATCCGAATGTATCGAACCCATTTGGTCAACGAATTCGATTATTGGCGAATCTGTATCTATTCCGATCTCGCGCGTCACTTTGCGCAGCAGGCCGTTGTGAACACCTGCCGCGCCGACGGTCATTGCAATGCGCACCGCAGCGGCGTCTGCTGTGGCCTTAGTCCAAGGATGATTTGGGACCGCCATCACAAGGCTTATGGGCCTTTTTGCTCTCAGATGACGGTCTAGAACGCAGCTCTGGAAGCTTTGGGTAATTGAATTTGTTGTCACAAAGCCAAATTGTCTAAGGACAGACCTGTTGCGAGTAAGCAGGCCTGCTGCATAGTCCCACCAATACATTACATAATCGGCTGCGTCGTTCATTTCTGGGTGTGCGGCCCAAAGGGCTTCTGTATAATCATCGCCCAGACGCGCACGAAGGTATTTGCTCCCGATGAACGGCGGGTTGCCGACGATGAACTCCGTCTCAGGCCATTCGGGGCGGCGGGGATTGTCGTAGACGGTGACCTCGACGGGCTTCCCGTCCGGGCCGGGCTTCGTTACCAGCTTGCCGGACCAGTCGCGCAACAGGCGCGTATCCGCGGCGAGCACCGCGTCCCTGACAACGATGTTCTTGAACGCGCGCAAGATCGGCTCCGACGGCAGGCCGCCCTTGGTGCGGATGTGCCATTGCAGATGGCCGATCCAGAGCACGAGCTCCGCAATCGCGGCCGCACGGGGTTCACTTCCATCCCGAGGAATTGATGCGGATCGATGCTGTGGCCCTCGAGCCCCGTCAGCGCCTCTTGGCCGCCAAGGTCCGCCAGCGCCTCCAGAACCTCGCCTTCGAGGCGCTTCATCATTTCGAGCGAGACATAGAGGAAATTCCCGGTTCCGCAGGCTGGATCGAGCACGCGCGTCGCGCAGAGCTTGTCGTGGAAAGCGCGCACAGTGGCGAGCGCGTCCCTTGGGCGGCCCTCGGACTTCTGGCGCTCAGCGGTCGAGACGACATTCCCCCAGTCCGCGCGCAACGGTTCGATGACAGTAGCGGCGACAAGCCGCTCGACATAGGCGCGGGGCGTGTAATGCGCGCCCAGCTTGCGGCGCTCGTCCGGGTCCAACGCTTGCTCCAGAAGCGTGCCGAAGATCGACGGGTCCACGTTGCGCCAATTGTGGCCGGCCGCCTGGCGCAGCTCGCCGATTTCCTCGCGAGCGAGCGGAAGAGCGGCGCGATTGCGAAAAAATTCGCCGTTGAAGCGCAGAACCTTCTGGCGCAACGCATGAGCCCAGGTTCCTAACCCGCATTATGCAGCGCCGTGACGTTTTCGGCGGCGCGTTCTGGTGATTTTTCGGAACCGCGCTTGCTCGCGGACGCGCGGCATCGTCTCCGGCTTTGGGCCTGAAACGGGTGGAGGGGTTTGCGGGTTGAAGGGATGGGTTTGACGTTCGGGGACGTTCACGCCCCGTGTTTCAAGTGACGAGGCGCGGGATGCGCTGGAGGGCGAAACGCAGGATTTCCTGGCCGGGGCATGACGTCGGCAGATGGACGCGGATCATGGTTTTCATCTCGACGACGCGGGCGGCGATCTTGACGAGGCGCAGGCGCAACGTGTCGAATTGGGCAACGCGCCACATCGAACGCCTGGGCATCGATGCGCGCAGCCCCCACATCAGCCAGTAGGCGCCGGCGTGCAGGAAAAGCCGAAACTGATTGGCGGTCGCCTTGGTGCATGAGGTGCGATCCGACGCCAGATGCGTCTTCCAGGATTTGATGTGGTTTTCGGCCTGGCCGCGCCGGCAATAGACGTCTTCGTAGAGCACGCGAGCGTTGCGCTTGTTCAGATTGGTGACGACGAAGCGCGTGTCTGATCCTTCCGCGCCCGCTTCGACCCGGGCGATGATCCGCTCGACCCGGCTCCAGCTTTGCGCGCCGTCGAAGAACTCTTTGAAACGACGAAGCTTGCCGTCTCTGGGCGCGGCTTCGAACCGTGCCTTTACACTGGCTTCGAGACTTTCGACATGCCGGCGCAACGTCGTAGTCGGCGCGACGCCGAGGATGTAATCGAGGCCGCTCGCCCGACACCAGTCGAGAACCTCGGGGCCGCAGTAGTGGCTGTCGGCGCGCAGCAGGATCTCAGTGTTGGGCCAATGGGCTCGGATCGCGCGCAACAGCCGGCGGAGGAAGGGTTTGATCTCCTTGCCGCTCGGCCGCTTGGCGGGACGAAGCACGGCAGTGACGAAGCGGCCCTCGCCGTCGAACACGACGATGGGCTGAAAGCCGTATTCGTCGTAATGCGCGTTGAACAACCGCAACTGCTGCCCGCCATGGACCGCGTCGAACGTGTCGTCGATGTCGAGGGTGATCCGTTTGGGAACCTTGTGAAAGGACTCGCAATAGAGATCGACCATCGCGCGACCCATCCGCAACAGGGCGCGAACCTCCGGCAGATTTTCCAACCGCGAGATCGTCGACTGCGAGCACAGTTCGCGATCCGACGGCGTCAGATCGAGCGCCATCTTGAACATCGGATCGCTCCGCAGGCAATTGGCGTCGTTGCCGTCCTCATAGCCCGCCGCGATCATCAGCAGCCGAAAGCGGATGATGTCGGCAAGGCTGTGGGTGATCTGATCGGGCGCGCGCCGGTCCACCATGCAGGCGGCGAGCCGATCGGCGACGCGAAGGCGCTGGTCGACCTCGCGCAACGCCAGAACGCCGCCATCCGACGACAGCAAGCCGCCGTCAAACTTGACCTCGACGCGCTTGCCCGAAACAGGTGACAACCCAGGCAACGGCAACATAGGATCGTTCATGGCAGGTGCGGCCTCGCTGAAATCGCGCGAATTGGCTTAGACAACCAAATTATACACGAAATCAGCTATTTACGCCACACCCGCCAACCCGCAATGCATAATCCGGGCTAAGTCCATCGCCTCCCAAAGTTGGCCCACGTCGTGAGGGAACGTCTCGGGAGCCTGTTCGCAGCGAACCAATACGTCCTTGAATGAATTTTCGGGCAACAAGCCGACGTTCTCGGCGAACATCGTGAAGAGGCACCGCATGAGGAACATCGCGACGTCTTCCGGCGGGTGCTTGTGTTCCTCCAACGCCTTCGAAACGGCGGCTAGCCGCGCCGCAATAGCCCGCGTCACTTCCGCGGACTTGCGCGCCGGGTCCAGCAAAAGCGGGTCGCTCCAGATGGCCGCAAGGAGTTCGCGGGTTTCTTTCCGCCGCAGGTCGTCGAGGTAGATTCGGAAGGACCGTCGGTCTGGGAACTGATCGTAGGCTTTCCCATCGCGCCGGAAGTTGGCATAGAGCTCGAAGCAATGGCCCACGCCGCAGACGATGACGAAGGGCGGCGGTTCGTGGCTCGCCGGAAGCAGCCTGACATAGTCCTCCGCCTGACGACGGGCGTTGATCATCAGCACGTCCCAAGCCCGCTCGGCTCCCCGGCGCCCGCGGGTTTGCGTTTCACCGCCGAACAAGCCTTTCTGTCCGTGGACCTCCTTGTCGCCGCCCTCTTTCTGTCGGGACTGCTTCGCCTCCATGACGAAGCAATCGCGCTTGTAGAGATCAATTCTTCGGTTTGACGCGCCGCCGTCGCGGCCCGGCTCCTTGACGACGCGCTCGAAGACGTAATCGTTGGTCTCGGGGTCGCCTGCCGGGTCCGGAGGCTGAATGTCGAGAGCGGAACAAAGCTCCCTGAGGAACATGCTGTAGTTGGCCCGTTCCTGCCCGCCCTCGCGGCCCAGCCAACGCGCGATAAATTCCTCGGCCGCCGCCGGGGTGGCGGGTCCAGACTTCGTTCGTGTCTGTTGATCGGCCCCCATTACGTCATGATACGGTTCTTCAGGGTGAAAGCGCAATCGCGGCGTTGGCGGGTACTTCATGCGACAACCAAGCGTTTAGAGCGGCGCCTTCGTTGACCCATTTCGGATGGAGTGGCGATAGCGAAGGACGCTTCGCTGTCGGCGGAAAAGTGTAAGAACAGTACGAACACGATGATTTTGCGATTGACAACGCCTCGACAACAAATTCTTGCTGAAAATCGGAATTCGCGATAATTTGCTTGCGATGAACGCCACCAAAATCGGACATGCGGGGACAGCGGCCGACGCCGTCGGTCAGGCTCGCCTGAGGGCCTATAGTGGGATTCGGGCCGGTCTATGGGAAGGCAAAGGCGCGGCGAAGGCCTTTTTGCGCCGTAAGTCCGTGATAACCCCTTGAAAAACCTAAATTCGCGGAAGAAAATTCATTTGGATTCTGTTCCGAAAAATTTGGATTTCGTTCCGCCGGATTTGGATTTCGTTCCGGCAGATTTGGAAATTGTTCCGCCCGGCTTGGGTTTCGTTCCGCCGGGCGCGGATTTCCTTTCGGCGGGCGGGCGAAGCCTTCCCTGCTTCGGGGTCGGCCGCGCCTTGGCCGGCTCTTGGTCCCGGTGCGACGTCCGGCGGAGCGCGGGCGCGCATTCCGAACTCGGCGCAATGGAGGCCAACCGAAAGGCGCCGTGCGGGCGTCAGCGGCATTTTTTCAGGACGACGGTAAACGGGGTCGCAAGCCTTTGAAAATCAAAAGGCCCGCCGCTAAAGCGGCGCTAAACCGCGTTATCGGGCGCCGACCGGCGTCGTCGGACGCCCGTCGTTCGACGCGGGGCGGGAGCGACGCGAGGCCGCAGGGGTCGGATCGCGTCGCGACGCGCCCCGGCGCCATGACCTTCCCATCCGCTCGCGTTCCGG
>CAWDTW010000005.1:0-77562 GCA_963805295.1 uncultured Alphaproteobacteria bacterium
AGCGGTCATCCAGGTCGCGACGGTGGACGGTGCGGTCGGGGGGGAACGCTGTCGGTCACGAAAAACGTGAAGGTATGCTCTCAGAACGTATCTTTGATTAACATGCAATCTCAAGGGCTATTGACACAGTGCAAAGCAGCACGGCGCATACGGCCAGCGCTATGACGACCAAAAGCAGCGGCCGCCACCGCCCCCCGCTCGAGCGCGGCCTTGCCGACCGGCACGAGCCTCGGCCTCGAGCTTTTTGACCAGATCGACCACGGTTGAGTGCGGCCGTGTCGGTCATCGACGAACTCCAGTAGGTCGCGCCTCTGTTCGGCGGTAAGCTGTAAGTTGGCACGCAAATTTGCGCGCCAACTTACAGCGAATGCGACCAAAGCCGTGGAGTTCAGTTCAACTGGCCCGGGGAATAAAGCCAGGCACACCCGTCCCCACCACAGTGTTGAACCGGACGTTCGTCGTTATGCCGTCCCGAATCTCCCGCATGGCGTCTTCGGGCAGGGTCGAAATGTCAAAGTTCTCCTGGATATAGCGAGGTTTGGTCGAGGTGGTCAGGAAAGCCGTGCCGCGTTGTACGGCCCAGGCGAGCGCAACTTGAGCCGGCGTCTTGTGGACGCGCTGTGCGATGGCTGTGATCACGGGGTCGTCCAGCACTTTCGGATCCAAGCCGTGTCCCAACGCTGCAAACGCCAGCAGGACAATGCCGTGCTCCCGGCAGAAGTCGAGCAGCTCCCATTCAGGGAGATACGGATGGGATTCGACTTGCACCACTGCAGGCTTGATCCGCGCGGCCGCGACGATCTCTCGCAATTTGTCCAAAGTAACATCTGATAAGCCGATCGACTTGCATTGACCGTCGTCCACGAGGCGCTCGAGCGCTCGCCACGTGTCGACCAACGTCACTCCGGAATCATAGATGACCTGACCGCGCTCGTCCCTCGGGTCCTGCTCGTCGCCGGGTTGAAAGGCGAAAGGGGTATGGATGATATAGCAATCGACATAGTCGATTTGCAGTCGCCGGCAGCTGGCGTCAAAGGCGGGCTTGACCCGCTCAGGACGATGATTGGTGTTCCAGAGCTTCGTGGTGACGAAGACGTCCTCCCGCCGAGCCGTGCCCGCCCTGAACGCCGCCTGCATCGCATCGCCAACCGCTTCTTCATTGCGGTAGCGTTCCGCACAATCGAAATGTCGAAATCCCACTTCCAGTGCGGTCTTAGTCGCTTGTTTGGTCGCGAGAGGATCGGGTATCAGCGTGCCAAACCCGACGGCGGGGATCGCGCCAGATCCATGGGTAAGAGGAATCCTCGTATAGCGAAGCGTATCGGGGGGCGCCATGCTCATACTCCTTTGTCCGAGGCCGGCCGCCGCATCAGCCGCGGACGGGTTCGATGCAGCGTCCGCATCTCAGCGCACGCATTCGAATTGCCGAGCGCGCGGATAAGACCTTATCTCATCTATTGAGCGCCTGCGGACCGCTGACGAACGAATTGCCCCGAACGTAGAATCGCAGCGGACTGTCGGCTGCACGCGTAATGCCGATCCGTTTGCTCCGCCCGATTTCGCCCGACCCCTGACCGTCAGATCCGAGCCACAGCGGGCCGGCCTGACAGAGGTCGATCCCGTCCAGCCGGCGATCAATCCCCAAGGCTTCGCACAGCCGTCCCGGGCCCCGCGCCAAGTCTCGCACCCGCTCGACGCCGCGATTTCGCTCCATGATCGTGACGCCAATGGTCGGCTCGATCGCCCGGATCAAGACGCCCGCGCCCACGCCGGACGTCTCGCTCGAGACGTTCAGCATGAACGAGGCGCCATAGGCGAGATAGACATATGCGTGCCCGCGCTCGAGGAAAAGCGCCCGATTGCGCGGGGTGATGCCGCGATAGGCGTGACCCGCCGGGTCGCCGACGCTGTATGCCTCGGTCTCGACGATGCGGCCGCCCGCCACGCCTTCGGCCAGTACCCGCACGAGCATTTTGCCGATGAGAAAACGAGCGAGCTGGGCGGTATCGACAGGCAGCTCTGCCCGGTCCAGCACGCGCGGGGGCGCCACTGTCGCGCCGATTTCATCCCATTCGCTCAACCCAACGCGCGCGCGAGGGTCCGGGCTCGAACGGGTCGGCAAAGTATTGGGTCTCGCGGGCCACCTTGCCATCCAGGAACTCCATGACGCTCACCGAATAGGACGGTCGGCCGTCATACGCGAGGATGAATTCCGTGACCCAGAGGTCGCCCGTGCCGACGATGCGGCGCACCGTGAAGCGCTTCGAGTTCGGCTGCGCGACGCGAGAGGCCCGGATATTGTGCCGGCCCCTGATGCGCTCGCCCGATTGCGGGTACTCGAGCAGTGCATCCTCTCGGTATATCTCGTGCTCAACATCGAAGTCATTTGCGTCCGAGGCGGCCCAGTGGCGATTGAGCGCCTCTCGAATCTCATTCTCGTCCATCCTGCTACTCCCATTCCTGGTCATTGAGGCCCGGCCGCACCGCGCCATCGCACGTTGTCCGCCGCCCACGCGAACCCAATCGCGAACGCCCTGGCGAAGACCGCCTCGGGTCGATTTGACCCGCTCGCCAAGCCGTCCGGCAATGACTGCTCTTTGCGCACAGCGGTCGTCCACTGCGTCGTCTTCGCACGGCTGAAATCTACCTTTGCAGAAATTCAAAAACTGAGACGCTGCCCCGCTTATAATCCGTTGAAAAGGCTCAAAACGGCAATGGGCAGGCCTTGTCTCGAGTTGGTAGGGGTAAAGTTATTTTTTCCGGAGATTACTTTACCCCGTCTCGAGTTGGTATGGACGTGCGTTCGGCGCGCCATCCGCTCGGCGCCGGCGCCTCGGCTTTTTGGGCATGGGCGACGCGTCTCGTTCGGCCGGGAGTAAGCCGCGCCTTTGGGGAGCGGGACTTCGCCTTCAGGCCGATGCCTGTCCGGCGCCGCCGAGCCCCTTTCGCGAGAGCCTCAGAGCGAACGCTCGAGCCTTATCGAGCCCCGCGGCCCCTTGATCACCAAGTCGCCGTTGACGAGGTCCCAGGTCGGGTTGCCGATGAGGCTCGACAGGAACCCGAACTCCACCGCCATGATGTCCTTGGGGCACTGCTTCCTCGTCAGCGCGAAGGGGCCGACGGCGAGGTGCTGGTCCTTGACCGGATAGAGCGTCGCCGACCACGAATTGCATCCGGTGAAGCCGGAGCCGCGCAGGTTGCCGTCAATCTTGAGGCTCGCGTCGAGCCCCTCCGGCACCGGCTTGCCGTTGAGCTCGCGCAGCGACCAGGTCTGGTCAAGAGGAAAATTCTTCTGCAGCGGCGGCAGCGGCTTCGGCGGACCTTCCTCTTCCTGAGGCCCAGGCGGCGGAGCGGCGAAAGCCGCAACGGTCAAGCAAATGGTCGCCGCGCCGACGGCAGCAGCCAACAATGACTTCAGCATGCGTTTCTCACACCCCATGAGCGGAAGGCGCCGCCTCCCTGTGTTTGCCCTATATCGAGCGGCGTTCGGCCGTGCAACCGGCCCTATGGCCGCAGAGCGTGCATTTTTTGTGGCGAAGCCCGCGCTCTCTTGATTGGCGGCGCCTTCTCCCCAAATAAAGCCTGCGGGGTCCAAGGGAACCGCAAGCGGCGGGCGCAGCCAAACGGGGCGCCCTCCGCCATATCGCTCAATCAGGAGGATGTGACCATGCTGAGTTATGACCTTTCGCCGTTCTATCGTTCCACCGTCGGATTCGACCGTCTGCTTGCGATGCTCGACAAGGCGGTCGGCGCGGAGCAGAACGCTCCGACCTACCCACCCTACAACATCGAGCGGACCGGCGAAAACGCCTATCGGATCACGCTCGCGGTCGCGGGCTTCGGCGAGAACGAGCTTTCTGTCGAGACGCGCGAGAACACGCTGACGGTGCGCGGATCGAAGGAACCGGGCGCCAAGGACGAGAAGCGCGACGTTCTTTATCAGGGCATCGCCGCTCGCGCCTTCGAGCGCCGATTCCAGCTCGCCGACCACGTCGTGGCGACCGGCGCGACCAGCGAGAATGGGTTGCTCCATATCGATCTGGTCCGCGAAGTTCCGGAGGCGCAGAAGCCCCGCACGATCGCCATCATCAGCGGCAAGGCGAACAGCAAAACGATCGAGGCCGCGCCGGCGAAGCAGGCCGCGTAAGCGAGCCGCCATGGCGCAATAGGGGCGCCCGAAAGGGCGCCCTTTTCGTCGCCTACTCGAGCGGATTGACGGGAAGGTCGTTCACCTTCGACTTTTCGCCCGGTTTGGCGGCGGGCGCCGCCGGCGTCGGGCCCGAAGACCGCGTGGCGTCCTTTGCCTGCGTCTGGGCCGCAGCTGGAGGAGAAGCGGGCGCGGCCTCCGGTTTCGGAGCGACGACCTGCGCCGGCTGCGACGGAGTCGTTGGCGAGGCGCCGGGCGGCGAGGCTTCAGTCTTCGTCGAGGCGTTGGGTTGCTGCTCGTCCTGTTTGGCGGGCTGGGTCGAGGGAGCAGGAGCGCCAGTCGGCGCAGCCGCGGCGCTCGCGCCTGGATTGCCTGGATTGGCCGGATTTCCGTTGCCGCCGATCCCCGGCGGGTTGACGGGCTGCGCAGGAGGCGCGGCGGCCGTCGCCGGGTTTGGCTCGGCCGGTCTGCGGGCCGTGGCCGTCGACTTCGGCTTGAGCTTCGATCGTGGCGCGGGCTCGCTGGGGCCGCCCGGTTCTCCGTAGACGAAATTCCTCGCCCCGAAGTCGCGCGCCGGCGGCGGGCCGAGCGGCGGCGGACTGCTGAATTCGCCGCCCTCTACGACATATCCTCCGCGGAAACCCCGCCTTGCGACGAACCGCTGCAGGATCTCCCCGCTCCAGGCGTCGATCACCAATCGCTGGCGCCCGCCGGCTCCGGCGGTGACGTCGGCGAAATAGACCGTATCGTTGCGCTGGAGCGGCCGGATCAGGACATAACCCTCGGCCTCCAGCCTCTGCGTGATTTCACTGGGCGGCGCGGCGCCGAGGGACGAAAACCATTGGGCGTCGGCCGAGAGGACGGCGGCCAACGCCGTCGCGGCGGCGAGCGCCGCGCGCGCCGCAAGATATCGCAAGCTCCCGTTCCAGCCGGCCATAATTCGATGCTCCCGAATTTCCGCCGGGGCCATCTGCTGCGCCAATTGCGGCGTGTTTACGGCGCTTCGGCGGGCGCATTCGCGGGGAGAGGGCAAAGGTCGACGAGGCGGTCGATTTCGTCGTGCCCGGTCTCGAACGACGTCACCAGCCGCACCAAGGTTTCTCCCTCGCGCGGCGCCCGCTCGGCCCCCATCGACTTTGTGCTCCAGTCATGAAACTCGGCCCCGGCGGCGCGCCAAGCGCCTACCGTCGCAGTCGGCGCGATGACGAACACCTCGTTGGCCTCGGTCGGCCAGGCGAGCCTTACGCCGGCCGCATTCGCCAGCCCCTCGCTGAGCCGCCTCGCCGCGTCGTTGGCGCGCTCTGCAAGGCGCAGCCACAGGCCGTCCTTCAAATAGGCCTCCATCTGCGCGCCCAGAAAGCGCCCCTTGGAGAGCGTATGTCCGCCGCGTTTGCGCAGATAGGCGAAATTCGCGGCGAGCGCCGGAGCGAAGAAGACGACCGCGTCGCAGGCGAGGGCGCCGTTCTTCGTCGCTCCGAACGAGAGAACGTCGATTCCGGCCCGCCATGTCATTTCCGCCGGGGTAAGCCCGCTGGCGACGAGCGCATTGGCGAAGCGCGCGCCGTCCATATGCGCGCCGATCCCTGCCGCGTGGGCAATATCGCTGAGCTCCGAGATTTCGCCGACCCCGTAGACGGTCCCGGATTCGGTCGCCTGCGACAACGACAGCGCGCCCGGCTGGGAAGACTTGACGAGCCCGCGCGGAAAGCGCGCGAGCGTCTCGCGCAGGCCTGCCGGCGTGATCTTGCCGCCCTCCCCCGCAATCCCGACCAGCTTCGCGCCGCCGGTGAAGAATTCGGGGGCGCCGCACTCGTCGTCGTGGACATGCGCTTCCTCGTGACAGAAGACCGCCTCCCACGGCTTCGCGAGCGACGAGAGCGCGAGCGCGTTCGCGGCGGTGCCCGTGGCCACGAGAAAGGCGGCGACGTTCGTCTCGAAGATTTCGCTCAACTTCGCCGACGCTCGCGCGGTGTAGTCGTCAGCGCCGTAGGCCGGCGCGTTGACCCGAGACGAAGCTAAGATCGCCTCCAGTATTTCCGGCGCTGCGCCGGCGCTGTTGTCGCTGGCAAAATTCATATCAGTCTGGCTCGATCCTCGCGTCCACGTTGCCTCAAAATTCGGCGCCTTGGCAATTCGAGGAGCACGCGATCGACCTCGCAAAAAATCGCGCCTCTCCCGCTTGTGTCGCGGGTTCATTTCTGGCATGGTCACAAGATAGGACAGTTTTGCTGACCATTTGCGCGATCGAGGCAAGGGGCTTCGTCGCGGGCAGATGAGCGGGGCCAGGCGTTGTCGTATCGAACGACCAGAGCGGATCGAAAAAAATCCGACGCATGAAGCCTTCCAGCTGCGCGCGGCGCAGCCGTTTCTTGTCCACGATACGCCTGCAAAATTTGAGACGACAGTCGCCTTCAGGACCGCGACTGTCCGGGGGAGCGGAGAGATGAACGCCAGAACCCAACCGACGGATACCCTCGCCAGCTCGACGGGCGTGAGCGTCCCCCTTGGCGCCGACCCGCTGACGCCCGGCGTCCAAGGTCTCTACGATCCCGCGAAGGAGCATGATTCCTGCGGCGTCGGCTTCGTGGCCGACATGAAGAACCGCAAGTCGCGCGACATCCTGGAAAAGGGCCTCCAAATTCTGGTCAATCTCGACCATCGCGGCGCGGTCGGAGCCGATCCCGCGCTCGGCGACGGTTGCGGCGTTCTCACACAAATTCCGCATGGCTTCTTCGCGCCGGAGTGCGCCAAGCTCGGATTCGAGCTGCCCGAGCCCGGTCATTACGCGATCGGCCAGTTCTTCATGCCGCGCGACAGCGAGGCCCGCAACCTGGTGCGCGGGATCGTCGAAGAGGTCGTCGCGGCCGAGGGCCAGACGGTCCTCGGCTGGCGCGACGCGCCCGTCGACAATTCAGGACTCGGCGATCGCGTCAAGGCGGTCGAACCGGTGATGCAGCAGATCTTCATCGGCCGCGCGGCGAACCTCGCCAGCGAGGACGACTTCGAGCGCCGGCTCTACATCATCCGCAAGGTCGTCTCCAATCGAGTCTACGCGATCGGAGCCCGGGAAGTCGCGGAATATTATCCCGTCTCGCTGTCGGCCCGCACCATTGTCTATAAGGGCATGGTGCTCGTGCGTCAGCTCGCGCCCTACTACCGGGACCTCCTCGACTCGCGTTATGAAACCGCGCTGGCGCTCGTCCATCAGCGCTTCGCCACCAACACCTTCCCGTCCTGGCGCCTCGCGCACCCCTACCGCATGGTCGCGCATAACGGCGAGATCAACACGCTGCGCGGCAATGTCAACTGGATGGCGGCGCGTCAGGCGAACGTCGATTCCGAATTGTTCGGCAACGACATCTCGAAGCTTTGGCCGATCTCTTACGAAGGCCAGTCGGACACCGCGTGCTTCGACAATGCGCTCGAATTCCTCGTCCAGGGCGGCTACTCGCTCAGCCACGCGATGATGATGCTGATCCCGGAAGCCTGGGCCGGCAATCCGCTGATGGACGAAGAGCGACGCGCTTTCTATGAATATCACGCCGCGCTCATGGAGCCTTGGGACGGTCCCGCCGCGGTCGCGTTCACCGACGGGCGGCAGATCGGCGCGACGCTCGACCGCAACGGACTTCGTCCGGCCCGCTATTTCGTGACCGACGACGATCTGGTCGTGCTCGCCTCCGAAATGGGCGTGCTGGCCGTGCCGGAGGAGAAGATTGTCGCCAAATGGCGCCTGCAGCCGGGCAAGATGCTGCTCGTCGACCTTCACGAGCACCGCATCGTCTCCGACACCGAGATCAAGCAGACGCTGTCTCGCGCCCATCCATACAATTCGTGGCTCGAGTCGACGCAGATCGTGCTCGAGGAGCTCAACCCTGTCGAGCCCCGCGCCTCTCGCACCGACGTGTCGCTTCTCGATCGCCAGCAGGCCTTCGGCTATACGCAAGAGGATCTTGCCTTCCTGCTCTCCCCCATGGCGACGACCGGCCAGGAAGCGGTCGGCTCGATGGGCACAGACACGCCGATTTCGGCGCTGTCCTCCAAGTCGAAGCTGCTCTACACTTATTTCAAGCAGAACTTCGCGCAGGTGACGAATCCGCCGATCGACCCGATCCGCGAGGAGCTCGTCATGAGCCTGGTCTCCTTCATCGGGCCGAGGCCGAACCTGTTCGACCTCGAAGGCACGGCGCGCCGCAAGCGGCTGGAAGTGCGTCAGCCGATTCTGACCAACGAGGACCTCGAGAAGATTCGGTGCATCGGCCATTTCGAGGACTCGTTCGACACCAAGACCCTCGACATCACCTATGCGGTCGAGAAGGGCGCGGCCGGCATGGAGAAGGCGCTCAAGCGCCTTTGCGAGCGGGCGGAAAGCGCCGTGCACGGGCGTTACAACATCATTATCCTTTCCGACCGCATGGTCGGCGCCGACCGCATTCCGATCCCCGCTCTCCTCGCGACGGCGGCGGTGCATCATCACCTCATCCGCAAGGGCCTGCGCACCTCGGTCGGGCTCGTCGTGGAGACGGGCGAAGCGCGCGAGATCCACCATTTCGCATGTTTGGCCGGGTACGGCGCGGAGGCGATCAACCCCTATCTCGCTTTCGAGACGCTGACTGCGATGGCCAAAGATCTGCCCGAGCCGATCAGCGGCTACGAGGTCGTGAAGCGTTTCATCAAGTCGGTCGACAAAGGCCTGTTGAAGGTCATGTCGAAGATGGGGATCTCGACCTACCAGTCCTATTGCGGCGCGCAGATCTTCGACGCCGTGGGCCTTGCGCGCGCTTTCGTCGGCGAGTTCTTCTTTGGCACGGCGACGTCGATCGAGGGCGCTGGCCTCGCCGAGATCGCCGACGAGACGCAGCGGCGTCACGCCGACGCGTTTGGCGAGTCGCCGGTGCTTCGCACCTCGCTGGAAGTCGGCGGCGAATATGCCTATCGGGTGCGGGGCGAAGCGCACAACTGGACGCCGCAGACTGTCTCGCTGCTGCAGCACGCCGTGCGCGGCAACGCGCGCGATCGCTACGACGCCTTCGCCAAGGCGCTCAACGAACAGAGCGAGCAGCTCTTGACGATCCGCGGCCTCTTCCGCATCAAGTCACCGGAGGAGGACGGACGCGGGCCCGTGCCGCTCGCCGAAGTCGAAGCCGCAGCGGAAATCGTCAAGCGGTTCGCGACCGGGGCGATGTCGTTCGGCTCAATCTCGCGTGAAGCGCACACGACGCTCGCTATCGCGATGAACCGCATCGGCGGCAAGTCGAACACCGGCGAAGGCGGCGAGGAGCCCGACCGCTTCAAGCGGATGGCCAACGGCAATTCGATGCGCAGCGCGATCAAGCAGGTCGCTTCGGGCCGGTTCGGCGTGACGACGGAATATCTCGTCAACTCCGACATGATTCAGATCAAGATGGCGCAGGGTGCGAAGCCCGGCGAAGGTGGCCAGCTGCCGGGCCACAAGGTCGACGCGGTGATCGCCAAGGTGCGTCATTCGACGCAAGGCGTCGGCCTCATCTCGCCGCCGCCGCATCACGATATCTATTCGATCGAAGATCTCAAGCAGCTTGTTTACGACCTGAAGAACGTCAACCCCGAGGCCCAGGTCTCGGTGAAGCTTGTCGCCGAAGTCGGCGTCGGCACGGTGGCGGCGGGCGTCGCCAAGTGCAAGGCCGACCATGTCACAATTTCGGGCTTCGAGGGCGGCACAGGCGCGTCGCCGCTGACTTCGATCAAACACGCCGGTTCGCCTTGGGAGATCGGCCTCGCCGAAACCCATCAGACGCTGGTGATGAACGGCCTCAGGTCGCGCATCGCCGTGCAGGTGGACGGCGGACTGCGCACCGGCCGCGACGTCGTGATTGGCGCGCTCTTGGGCGCGGACCAATTCGGCTTCGCCACCGCGCCGCTGATCGCCGCCGGCTGCATCTTGATGCGCAAGTGCCATCTGAACACCTGCCCGGTCGGAGTGGCCACGCAGGACCCCGTGCTGCGCAAGCGCTTCGTCGGCAAGCCGGAGCACGTCATCAACTACTTCTTCTTCGTCGCCGAGGAAGTCCGGGAGCTGATGGCGGCGCTCGGCTACCGCAGGTTCGACGAGATGATCGGCCAGCGGCAGATGCTCGACAAGGCTAGGCTCGTCGAGCACGCGAAGGCGCAGGGGCTCGACTTCTCGAAGCTCTTCCATAAGCCGACGCCCTGGCCGGGCGACACGATCTACCGCAGCATCGAGCAGGACCATGAGCTCGAGCATGTGCTGGATCGCCGGCTGATCGGCGAGACGAAGGACGCGATCGAGCACGGCAGGCACGTTCGCCTCGACCTTTCGATCGGCAATTCCGATCGCTCCGCCGGTGCGATGCTGTCAGGCGAGATCGGCAAGCGCTATGGCCACGCCGGACTGCGCAACGAGGCGATTCACATCAAGTTCAAGGGCACCGCCGGGCAGAGCTTCGGCGCTTTCCTCGCGAAGGGCGTGACGCTCGAGCTCGAGGGGGAGGCCAACGACTATGTCGGCAAGGGCCTGTCGGGCGGACGCATCGTGGTCTACCCGCCGCAGGAAGCCAAGAAACTGAAGCCCGAGGAGTCGATCATCGTCGGCAACACGGTGCTCTACGGCGCGATCGCGGGCGAGTGCTATTTCCGCGGCGTGGCGGGCGAGCGCTTCGGCGTGCGCAACTCCGGTGCGATCGCGGTCGTCGAGGGCGTGGGCGACCACGGCTGCGAATACATGACCGGCGGCATTGTCGTCGTCATCGGCGAGACAGGACGCAACTTCGCGGCCGGCATGTCGGGCGGTATCGCCTATGTTCTCGACGAGGCTGGAACCTTCGCCCACCGCTGCAACATGGCGATGGTCGAACTCGAGCCGGTCGCCGCCGAGGAAGAGGTGATGGTGCGTCATCTCCACTCCGGAGGCGACTTGCAAGCGCATGGTTGGGTCGACGTGATGAGCGACATGAGCCGTTTTGACGCCGAGCGCCTTCATCAGCTCATCTCCAATCACGCCCGCGCCACGGGCTCGACGCGCGCCCGGCGCATCCTGGAGAACTGGGACGCCTATCTGCCCAAGTTCCGCAAAGTGATGCCGGTCGAATACCGGCGCGCGCTGGCCGAACTGGCGGCGCGGAACGAGCTGGCGATGCTGGCGGCGGGGGAGTAATCCGCTGCGCTGTCGGGGGTCGCGAAGGCCCATATGGTATAGTCAAGTCTGAGGGGAAGACGGAAAGCGCTCGAGCGCATCCAACCCCCTGCCCCTGCCCCTCAACGGGACAGGGGGAAGGAAAGAGCATGGGCAAAGTGACGGGTTTTCTGGAAATCGATCGAGCGGACCGGCGCTACGCGCCGGCCTCCGACCGGATCCGCCATTATCGTGAGTTCGTCCTTCCCTTAAGCGAGGAAGCGACGCGCAATCAGGCGGCGCGCTGCATGAACTGCGGCATCCCCTATTGTCATAACGGCTGCCCGGTCAACAACCAGATCCCCGATTGGAACGACCTCGCCTATCGCGGCGAGTGGGAGGAGGCGGCGCGCAATCTGCTCTCGACCAATAATTTTCCTGAATTCACCGGCCGCGTGTGCCCCGCGCCCTGCGAAGCGTCCTGCACTCTCAACATCCAGGACTCGCCGGTGACGATCAAGACGATCGAATGCGCGATCATCGATCGAGCTTTCGCGGAAGGCTGGGTGAAGCCTGAGCCGGCTGGGCACAGGACAGGCAAGAAAGTCGCCGTCGTCGGCTCGGGTCCGGCCGGTCTCGCCTGCGCCCAGCAACTCGCGCGCGCCGGTCATAAGGTCCATGTCTACGAAAAGCACGCGAAGGCGGGCGGGCTGTTGCGCTATGGCATTCCCGACTTCAAGCTCGAGAAGCGCCATGTCGACCGGCGGGTCGAACAGATGACGGCGGAAGGCGTCGTGTTCCATTACGAGGCCGGTGTCGGCACGACTATCAGCGCCAAGAGTCTGGTTGAGGAACATGACGCCGTTGCGCTCGCCGGCGGGGCCGAGGCGTCGCGCGATCTGCCCTTGCCCGGCCGCGATCTCGCCGGCGTGCATTTCGCCATGGACTTCCTCCCGCAGCAGAACCGACGCGTGTCGGGCGAACCGGTCGGGACGAACGAGCCGATCCTCGCGGGCGGAAAGTATGTCGTGGTGATCGGCGGCGGCGACACCGGCTCCGACTGCATCGGTACTTCCATTCGCCAGGGCGCCCTCAAGGTGACCCAGCTCGAAATCCTGCCGATGCCGCCCAAGGCCGAGGACAAGCTCATGACCTGGCCGAACTGGCCGCTGAAACTGCGCACCTCGTCGAGCCACGAGGAAGGCGCGGACCGCGATTTCGCCGTGATGACCACCGCCTTCGAGGGCGAGAACGGCGCTGTCACCGGCCTTAGGGGCGTGCGCGTCGACGACAGGATGAAGCCGGTCGCGGGAACGGAATTTACGCTGAAGGCCGATCTCGTGCTGTTGGCGATGGGCTTTATGTCGCCCGTGAAGGAAGGCCTGCTCGGCGAACTCGGCGTGACGCTCGACGCCCGCGGCAACGTCGCCGCCGACACGAACCGCTACGCTTCCTCGCTCGCCAAAGTCTATGCGTGCGGCGACATGAGGCGTGGGCAGTCCCTGGTCGTCTGGGCGATCCGAGAGGGCCGCCAATGCGCGGCGGCGATCGACGAAGACTTGATGGGCGCGACGGTTTTGCCGAGGTAGGCCGGAGCGCTATCGGGCAACGAGAAAGCGCGCCCGAGGAGTGACGCCGCAGCGCGTCTCGCCCTTTGAGGCCGGCGAAACGGTCACGCCGTGATGCGCTGGTCGTTCGGCGACGGCTCGCGTAGCACGTAGCCGCGGCCCCAGACCGTCTCGATGTAATTGCGCCCATTGGAGGCCATCGCCAGCTTCTTGCGCAGCTTGCAGATGAACACGTCGATGATCTTCAGCTCCGGCTCGTCCATGCCGCCGTAGAGGTGGTTGAGGAACATTTCCTTGGTGAGCGTCGTGCCCTTGCGCAGCGAGAGCAGCTCGAGCATCTGATATTCCTTGCCGGTTAGATGCACGCGGGCCCCGTCGACTTCGACAGTTTTCTGGTCGAGGTTGACGACGAGGTCGCCGGTGATGATGACCGACTGGGCGTGTCCCTTCGAACGGCGCACGATCGCGTGGATGCGGGCGATCAGTTCGTCCTTGTGGAAAGGTTTGGTCAGGTAGTCGTCGGCGCCGTGGCCGAGGCCTTTCACCTTGTCCTCGATGCCCGCCATGCCAGACAGGATGAGGATCGGCGTCTTGATCTTGGTCACCCTAAGCGAACGAAGCACTTCGTAGCCGGACATGTCCGGCAAGTTGAGATCAAGCAGGATAATGTCGTAGTCATACAGCTTGCCGAGGTCGATGCCTTCCTCACCGAGATCCGTCACATAAACGTTGAAGTTCTCCGACTTCAACATCAGCTCGATGCTTTGCGCGGTCGCCGCATCGTCCTCGATCAATAGTACCCGCATGTTAGGCTCCCCGCCTCGGCTTTTCCCTCGTGACCGCGGTATCGTACGTCGCTTTCACGCCCAACCCTCGCCGGCGCGCAGTCGGATTCGGACCCCGACTGATTCGAAACGAAGAGTGACGGCCAATGGTTAACAAATCATGATTCCTTTATGCAAGACCCTCTCGTCGCCATGAATTTTATCGCTAATTTTTTGATTGGATTAATTTAATTCTCCAACATCGTTTAATGTAATACTTTAGGAATTCCCCACAATCGACTCATTGGACTCACGGTTCCGCCGCCGATTGAACGGCGCCGGGGCGCTGTTGATCCGTTGTAAAAATTTTCGCCCAACGCGGCGGGAGGCGGTGTGTATTGTTAACGATGGGCGTAAACGAAGTGCTAACGCACCGCCTCGGCCTTCAACGGTTCACGGCCATTCAGGCGGGAACGCGATCTCTTCGAAGGTGCCCTTGGGACGACGAATCCCCTGCGCCTCGGAGAGTAAGAAAAGAGAAACCTTCGTGCAGCATTCTCGACCCGTCTCGTGGTCATGAGTTTGAGGCGGGCGACGCCCTGTCGCGTATGCCGTTGCATGGAGCGTCCTGAAATGAAGTCGCGGGACACGTTGATCCGCTTGAAGCGATTTCAACTCGAAGAGAAGCGCCGCCGCGTTCGACAGATCGAGACGATGCTTGCGGAGCTCACCCGCATGTCGGCCGAGCTCGATCGCGAGATCGCCAACGAAGAGAAGCGTGCGGGCATCAGCGATCCTAACCACTTCGCCTATCCGACCTACGCTCGCGCGGCCTCCGTCCGGCGCGACAACCTCAAGAGTTCGATTGCTGAGCTCGCGGCTCAGATCGAGGAAGCCAGGGCAGCGCAGGAAGAAGCGCAAGCGGAACTCCTCAAGTTCGAAGCCCTCGAAAGCCGGGACAAGACAAACGATCGCCCGGTCGAGGCCTTCGCCCGCGCCTGAAGCCGAAAGCGTTCGACGAGGCTGCCTCATGCAGGAGCCGCGGTCGCAACTCCGGCGTCCAATCGCGTCGGCGCGCCCAATTGCCGCACTGAAGGCGATTTTTTGGTCGCGTTGCGGCGCAAGCAGCGATGCTCTATGGGATTGCGGCGCTGCGAAGTCGGTTAGGCCTTCACCGGGGGAAGACGCCGGTCGAGGGCGGCCCAACCGCCAAACTGAGACGGTCGTGGGGAAGGTTTCATGCTGATAGGAGTGGCCGCGGAAACGGACCCGGCGGAGACGCGCGTCGCGGCGACCCCGGAGACGGTCAAGAAATTCGTCGCCCTCGGGGCGGACGTCGCGGTCGAGCATGGTGCGGGCCTCAAAGCCGGCGTCGTGGACGCGGACTATGAGGCGGCGGGCGCGCGCCTCGTTTCGGCGGCCGAGGCGCTCGGCGCGGACTTGGTGCTCAAAGTTCGGCGGCCAAGCGGCAAGGAGCTCGCTCAAATCAAGACCGGCGCGCTCGTCGTGGCGACCATGGACCCTTATGGACATCAGGATGCGATCGAAGCGATGGCCAAGGCCGGCGTCACGGCGTTCGCGATGGAGCTGCTGCCGCGCATCACCCGCGCGCAAGTGATGGACGTTCTTTCCAGCCAGGCGAATCTCGCCGGCTACCGCGCTGTGATCGACGGCGCGGCCGAATACGGGCGCGCGCTGCCGATGATGATGACGCCGGCGGGCACCGTTCCGGCCGCCAAACTGTTCGTCATGGGCGTCGGAGTCGCGGGCCTGCAGGCGATCGCCACGGGACGGCGCCTCGGCGCAGTCGTCACCGCCACCGACGTCCGCCCGGCGACCAAAGAGCAAGTCGAGTCGCTCGGCGCGAAATTCGTCGCCGTCGAGGACGATGAGTTCAAGCAGGCCGAAACCGCCGGCGGCTACGCCAAGGAGATGTCGGACGCCTACAAGGCCAAGCAGGCGGCGCTCGTCGCCTCGCATATCGCCAAGCAGGACATCGTCGTGACGACGGCGCTGATCCCAGGTCGCCCGGCCCCGCGCCTGGTCAGCGCGGACATGGTGAGGTCGATGCGTCCGGGCTCGGTCATCGTCGACATCGCCGTCGAGCGCGGCGGCAACTGCGAACTCGCCAAGGCCGGCGAACAGGTGACGAGCGACAACGGCGTCAAGATCGTCGGCAACTCCAGCGTGACCCGCCTCGCCGCAACCGCCTCCTCGCTCTACGCGCGCAATCTCTACGCCTTCGTCGAGACGCTGATCGACAAGGCGAACAAGGCGCTCGCCGTCAACTGGGACGACGAACTCGTCAAGTCGACCTGCCTCACCCGCGACGGCGCGATCGTCCATCCAAATTTTCAACCCCGATAGGCCTGACCCGCCGCCCGCCCCTTGAGCCCCGGAGAGCCGGATGGACAATCTCGACGCCGCAATCGCCAAACTGAGAGCCGCCACCGACGCCGCGCAGCAGGCGGCCCAATCTATCCAGACCTACGGCGACCAGATCGCCGCCGCGGGCCACGCCGCCTCCGGCGGCGCGATCGACCCGTTCGTCTTCCGGCTGGCGATCTTCGCCCTTGCGGTGTTCGTCGGCTACTACGTCGTCTGGTCGGTGACGCCGGCGCTGCATACGCCGCTGATGTCCGAGACCAACGCGATCTCTTCGGTCATCGTAGTCGGCGCTTTGCTTTCGGTCGGCGTCGCCGCGGTCGACAGCGGCTCGACGTTCGCGCGCATCGTCGGCTTCATCGCGCTCACCCTCGCCTCGGTGAACATTTTCGGCGGTTTCTGGGTCACCGAGCGCATGCTCGCGATGTACAAGAAGAAGGGCTGACGGACGTGAACGCCAACCTCGCCGCCCTCCTTTATCTCGTCGCCGGCATCCTGTTCATTCTGGCCTTGCGCGGCCTCTCCTCGCCCGCCTCCTCGCGCCAGGGCAACCGCTTCGGCATGATCGGCATGGCGATCGCCATCCTGACGACGCTGGCGCTGAAGCCCCCGTCGAGCGCTGTCTCGTGGCTGCTTGTTGTTCTTGGCTTCGCCATCGGCGGCAGCTTCGGCGTCTGGCGCGCCCGCACCATAAAGATGACGGCCATGCCGCAGCTGGTGGCGATGTTCCACTCGCTGGTCGGCCTCGCGGCCGTTCTGGTCGCGGCCGGCGCGCTCTACGCCCCCGAGGCTTTCGGCATCGCCGAGGGCGCCGGGATCCATCCGGCGAGCATCATCGAAATGTCGCTCGGCCTCGCCATCGGCGCCGTGACCTTCACCGGCTCGATCATCGCGTTCCTCAAGCTCGACGGGCGCATGTCGGGCAAGCCGATCCTGCTGCCGCAGCGGCATGTCGTCAACGGCGGCCTCGGCGTCGCCCTGATCGTAATGATCGCGCTTTTCTACGCGACGCAGTCGCCTGTCTTCTTCTGGATCATCACGCTCATCTCGCTGGCGCTCGGCCTTTTGCTCATCATCCCGATCGGCGGCGCGGACATGCCGGTCGTCATCTCGATGCTGAACTCCTATTCCGGCTGGGCGGCGGCGGGCATCGGCTTCACCCTCGGCAATCTCGCGCTCATCATCACCGGCGCCCTCGTCGGCTCCTCGGGCGCGATCCTGTCCTACATCATGTGCAAGGGCATGAACCGCTCGTTCGTCTCCGTCATCCTCGGCGGCTGGGGCGGCGAGGTCGCGGCGAAGGCGGGCGTGGAGGAGACGCGCCCGGTCAAGAAGGGCTCGGCGGACGATGCGGCCTTCATGCTCAAGAACGCCTCAAAGGTCATCATCGTGCCCGGCTACGGCATGGCGGTCGCGCAGGCGCAGCACTCCTTGCGCGAGATGGCCAACCTCCTCAAGAAGGAGGGCGTCGAGGTCAAATACGCGATCCATCCGGTCGCCGGCCGCATGCCCGGCCACATGAACGTGCTGCTCGCCGAGGCGAACGTGCCCTACGACGAAGTCTTTGAACTCGAAGACATCAACAACGAGTTCCCCCAGGCCGACGTCGCCTACGTGATCGGCGCCAACGACGTCACCAACCCCGCCGCCAAGACCGACCCGAAGTCGCCGATCTACGGCATGCCGGTCCTCGACGTCGACAAGGCGAAGACGGTCCTCTTCGTCAAGCGCGGCATGGGCTCGGGCTACGCCGGCGTCGCGAACGAGCTCTTCTTCCGCGACAACACGATGATGCTGTTCGGCGACGCCAAGAAGATGACCGACGCCATCGTCAAGGCGCTGCAGGCCTGAGGGGCTTCGTGATGGCGGGGGCGAGCTTCGTCAGCGGCGGCCTCGCCGCGCTCTTCCTCGCCAGCCTCGCGGAAGGGCCCGCGTTTTCGCAGGATCTCTCCGTCGGCGCCCCCGGCGCGCACGACAGGTTCCGCTGGCCGGTCCGCGGGCCGATCCTCCAGGGGTTCAAGAGCGGCGAGAACGACGGCGTCGATATCGCGGCGCCGGTCGGCGAACCGGTGCACGCCGCCGCCGACGGCGTCTGCATCTATGCCGGCGACGAATTGAAGACCTACGGCGAGCTCGTGCTGATCCGCCACGCCAACGGCTTCGTCACCGCCTATGCCGACAACAGCGAGATCGACGTCAAGGAGGGAGATGCGGTCCGGCGCGGGCAGATCATCGCCAAATCCGGCGACAGCGGCTATGTCCCCTCGCCGCGCCTGCACTTCGAATTGCGCAAGGACGGCAAGCCCGTCGACCCGACGAAATATCTGGCGCCGCTCTAGGCCCAGCCGACGCGAAGCGAGCCTGCCTTTTAGGGTCGCGTTTCGAGCAATTCCAATGGGTTGCGGCGGCAATTCGGGCCGATCCGGCGGCGCTGGGCCGAGGCTCATCGCCGCTCAGCCGGCCGGGGGTGGGAATCTGCAACGGATTCCATGTTTTCAAAAGACTAGGCACCTTTTTCTGCAACATTGCAACTCCCGAGCCGGGTCTCGTTGGCGCCTGCGCCCCCGACGAGCCGGCGAAGAGCGCGCCTCCCAAAGGGCGCCGGGCCGGTTCAGCGAAACGCGTCGCGCCGGCCAAGAAGCCGAGGCGCCGGCCCCAAGCCGATGCGGCGCCGACCGCGTCCGCCGGGATGTCTTTGTCGCTCACGCCCGCCTGCAGGCGGCGGGCGCAGATGCGCTGAAGGCGAGCGCGCGGGCGGGGGGAGCACGACGCGAAGTCATCGGGCACTTTTTTGATGGAGAACAAACATAGCACAAAGTCCGACTTTCGCCAAGGATTTTCAAAGCCGGCTTCTGGCGTAACAGACACGGCGCCGACCGGGCGCCGCCCTGGCGCCGGCCCGCAACAGACATCGGCCGAGTGCAGTCGCCGACCGCCGCCCCGATCCGGAAAACAGGGGATTTGGTTTCTTGGAACAGGGGGCTTTCGCGCGAGAACAGGGAGGTTTTGTGCGAGAACAGGGAGGTTTTCTGCGAGAATAGGGAATTGCTGCGCCGCTCGTGCGAAAGGGCTCCTCGCAGGGGCCGGCGGGGCGGTTGAAGTCGCCGATCCTATACGCGAAGCTGCGGATGATCCCTACGACTGGCCGCACAACAAGGGCCGTAGGAGCGGGATCGGGGATTGAGTATGCTGTCACCGGAACCCCGAACGCGGGCGACCTTCCGGATGCTCTTCGGAGCGTGGCGAACACGGCCGTCGAGCACGTTAGCAAGCCGCGATCGGCTCTAAGCACTATCCAACGAAGCCCTTTGCCTTTGGCACAGTGCGCGTGAGGATGAGGTCGGTGATATGCTCGATGACAGTGAAAGGCGGTTCGCGGTGAAAATCTTACGCTTGGCGCCCCGCGGCGCATGACCACTACGGGGGATCTCGACCGTGCGTAGGCAACGCCGCGGACGACGGCAGTGCGCAAATAGCGGTCACTCCCGACGGCGTGGCGAGCGGGCGAAGGCAAGTCGAAGCCGCCGTTCGCCCTACATCGCCGTGGTGCTAAGCTAACCCCAGTTTGGGGAGATGAATGAACGAAAGCACGCGGACTTGCCGAGATCATGGTGATCGACGGCGTCTGCTATTCCGCTTAATGGGTGACGACGAGGGAGGGACGGCGCCGGCGGCGCGTGACCATCTAACGTCCAAACTTGACCACTCGGGAGATGTTGACGCTTTCCGTGCCGGGCGCGTAATTGGCCAGCGACGATGGGTCGGACGATCGACGGCGCTGACGCGAGTGGCAAGCAGTCGGTTCGCGGGCAACAGGCGTGCGCGCGTGGTCGGCTCTGGGATGTTTTGGCCGAACTCGGGACCACCAACGACCGTAGCCGATGGCGCGGGTCCGCCCACGCTAGCGGTCGTGCTCCGGCACATGGTAAGGGAATTCCAACCATGGGCGGTGCTAAAGTTAACCCCGCGAGTGCGCCGACGCCCCTGGGCGAACGGCGTCAGGTTTCCGTACTGTTCGCGGACGTGGTTGGATTCACCGCGATCGCCGAACGGCTCGGCGAGGAAAAAACCTTCGCCTTCGTCCGACTGATCTACGATACGCTGACCGGCGCCGTTCGCGAACAGGGCGGATCGGTGCGCGGTTTCGCCGGCGACAGCATCATGGCTCTGTTCGGCGTTCCCGAGGCGCAGGAGGACGCTGCGCTCCGGGCCTGCCGCACGGCTTTGTCGATCCACGCCGCCTTTGCGGCGGCGGCCGACGAGATTGAGGCCCAATTCGGCGTGCGTCCGAGCATGCGCGCGGGCGTGAGTTCGGGAATCGCCGTGATGGCGCGGGTCGAGGACGATGGCCCCGCACTGACCGCCGTCGGCGACACGGTGAATCTGGCCTCACGCATTCAGGCCCTGGCGCCAGCGGGAGGCTGCCTGATCTGCGAGGCGACACGACGCCACGTCGAATGGCTCGTCGACATGAGCTTCGACGGGGAACACACGATCAAGGGCAAGGCCAAACCGCAGAAACTCTGGCGGCTCAAGTCCGTCCGCGAAGGGGTCACGCGATTCGACGCCTCCCTTGGCCGGGGCCTGACCCGGTATATCGGTCGCCACCGCGAACTAGCGGCGTTGCGAGGCGCGCTCCGGCGGGCGGCGGATGGGCTTCAGGTGGTCGACCTCGTCGCCGAGCCGGGTCTGGGCAAGACGCGCCTTGTCTTTGAATTTCGACAACGCCTGGAAGTCGACGAGGCCTTCGTCCTTACGGGACACTGCGCGGCCGATGGGCAACAGAACTCCATTTCTGCCTTTCCTCGAGGTCGTGCGCGGCGCATTCCGCATCCGACCCGAGGACGGTCCGGCCGAAATCGCGCGAAAGCTCGAGACGGGCCTTAGCGGGTTAGAATTGCATACGACAGAGAATTTGGGCCTCCTGCTCAATCTGCTGGGTCTCGAACCGCCGGAAGCCTCGTTGGCGGGACTCGACGGCGTCTTGATCGGCTTGCGCACGCGCGACTTGTTGCCGGCCCTGCTGAAGGCGCAATGCCGCGCGTCCGCGGTCGTTCTATTGCTTGAGGACATTCACTGGATCGACGGCGCATCCCAAGAGATGCTCGGCAAACTGATCGAGGGCGGCGCGCAATCTAACCTGCTCGTCATCCACACGCGGCGGCCCGAATACGTTCCCCACTGGCGCGGCGGTCCCGGCGTGACGACCCTCGCGCTGGAGCCGCTCACCGCGAGCGACATCAGGTATCTGCTGGAGACGCGACTCGGCGTCGCGTCCCTGCCCGACGCGCTGATCCGGCAAGTGACCGAGCGCGCCGAGGGCAATCCTCTGTTCGGCGAGGAGATCCTGAGCTTCCTGATCGAACGTGGCGCATTGCGCGTCGCTTCGGGCAAAGCAGACTTCGACGCCGCGATTGGGGAAAGCGGCCTGCCGGCGAGCTTGCAGAGTCTGCTGGCGGCCAGAGTGGATCGGCTGCCCCGAGAGGATCGCGCGCTGTTGCAGGCCGCGGCGACGATCGGCCGACGATTCGACACGAATCTGCTTGCACTCGTCATCGGGACCGGACACGGCGTCGGCCCAGCGCTACAGAGACTGCAGGCGCAGGATATCGTCTATCCCGAAGCTGATTCGTCGGACTACGCCTTCAAGCACATGCTCTTGAGAGACACGCTGTATCAGAGCCTGCTCACGGGGCGTAGGGCGGAACTGCATCTGAAGATCGCCCAGGCGCTGGAACAGCGCAGCGAAGGACGGCTCGCCGAGGTCGCGGAAACGCTCGCTCACCACTATGTCCTCACCGATCGCAACGACGTCGCCTTTACCTATCTCGCCATGGCCGGCGCGAAGAGTCTCGGCGTCTTTTCGCTCGACGAGGCCGATCGATATTTCGCTTCGGCGCTCGCGCTGTTCGAGGGCGACCCCAATTGCGCCAGCGATGAGCGGCTCGCCGAAATGCTCGCCAACTACGCCCTGTGCTCGAACATCTCTTTGCGGTTGAAGACGATCATCGAAGTGACGACCAAGTTCAGGCCAAACCTGAACCGATGCGGAGACAACCATCATCACGTCCTTATCTTGCATCACTATGTCTCGAGCCTGGTCTGGACCGCGAGGTTTCGGGACGCGTTGAGCGTCCAGCAGGAATTGTCCGCGATGGCGGACCGGCTGGGCGACCCGAAATCCATGGCCTACGCCTTGGTCAGCGAATTGTCGGTGTCGACCTATTGCGCGCCGACCTCGATCGAGGTCTTCCAGTCCCGACGTCGTGAAGCCGAAGCCGCCCTGGCCAACGTCGACGACGCCTACCTTCAGAATTTCTATTCGGCCATTCTGGGGTGGGACGAGGTGAACCGCGGGCGCGTCGTGCAGGCCCGTGAGGCTGCGGATCGCCTGATGGCGATCGGCGTCTCGATGAACGACCCGAGATCCCTCGGCTACGCGACCGCGATGAAGGCTCTGATCGCCCTCGTCAGCGACGATTATGAGACGGCGCTGGAGATCTCGGAGCTTGCTCTGAACGTGTCGCGGGCGCCGTTCGAAAAGGCCATTGCGAAATCGGCGCGAAACAGCGCGCTCGTGCTGCTCAACAGACCGGGCGCGCTCGACGAAGTCGGGCGTTACATTGCGCAATGCGAGGAGAACGGTTGGACCTTGTTCCTGTCGGGCCCGGACAATCTCTTGGGCGTCGTGCTCGCGATGAACGGGCGGATCGCCGAAGGGCTCCGGCACTTCGAGGAGGCGATCGTCAGGCGCGAGAAGGAGGGTTATCGGGCCGCGGCGGATTGGTCCCGCATGTTCCTGTGCGAAGTGTATCTCGAAATCCTTTCGGGCAAGGGCGAGGTGTCGCTCGGGCTGCTCCTGCGGAATTTTCGGTCGTTGATGGGGGTGTTCATGTTCGGCGCGAAGCGAATTGTCTCGTTGATCGAGAAAGTGCGCTCCAACCCGCAATTCGATCGGGAAGGGCATTACATCGGTCGCACGGAAATGATCCTGGGCCTGCTGTATAAGGCGAAGAAAAAGAAGGCGCTCGCGGCGCGCCATTTGACCGAAGCGCGCCGTATCCTCAGCGCGTTCGGCCCGTCCCCCACCCTGACGCGAGTTGAGGCGGCGTTGGCGGAAGTAACCGGCGCGCCGAGATGAGGGCTCCGTCGCCCCTCTCTCGCTTCAGACGCGGCGCTCAACTCGTCAGTTTCGACAAATAGTCGATCGCCGGCAGGCTCGGCAGGAACGTATAGGCTCCGCCGCGGGTCGTCACGAAGCGTGGAAAACCGCGCAGGCGAATTCTGCCGCCGTTCTTGAGCGACAAGTCGAGCCAGCTCGTCTCCGGCGTGTTCGCGCCGATCAGCGGATCGTTGGCCCCCGTGACGTCTGGATCTTGCAGGCCCAGGTTGAGCCAGTCGCACATGACCGCCTCGAACTGCGCGCCGAGGCTCGCGCCGATGAAATTGCCGAGCAGCCCGCGTTCCCAATCGTCGGGATGGGCGGGGTCGAAATCCGGGCCGTAGGACATGCCGCGTCGCACGAGCCGCCGCGTGTAATTGGCGATGCGCTGGACGATCTGCCCGCCGCGCGGGTTGGTGCGCCGCATATGCGCGCCTGCGGGGCATCGCGAGGCGCGGTCGTAGTCGAAATTGGTAAGAGAAACCGGTGGATTGGGCCATTGCGCGTCGGGCGAGGAGGCGACCGGCACGCCGTTGCGCCAGCGTCCGCACATCTGCGCGGCGACGATTTCGCGCAAGGCTCCGATACGGTCCAGACCTTGGCCGATCTGCCGCTCGTCGCCAGGCGCCAGCAACTGGTCGACCTCGGGATGGGCCAGCAATTCTTTGGCCGCCCGATCGAGGTAGGCCTCAAATCCGGCGGCGTCCTGTGCGAGAATGCGGAACGCGTTGAAGGTCCCGTTGAACCCGAGCGCCGGCGGTGTCGGCACACGAAACCTGAGCCCTTCCAGCCGCGTGGGGTAGCCGAGCAGAACGGTTCCGAGCGGATCGACCGGCTCGTCGACTTTGCTCTGATCGGGGTCGCTTATCCCGGCGAAGCGCGGCTGGGAGATATTGTCGACGTAGCCGAAGAACACTTTGTTATCGGCGAGACTGCGCCCGTCCTGGACGCCGAGCACGTTGAATCCCCGGGCGACCTGGGCCTGGACGCGATCGAGATGCGCGGCGGCGTCGGCGTAGACCGAGGCGACGATATGCAGGCGCGCCGGCTTGTCGAACGGCGCCGGCCAGTTCGCCGACGCGCTCGATCCGAAATCGCCGAGTTTCAACGCGCGGCTGGACATGCCCTCGATGAATTCGGTCGGGAACGTCTCGAGCGATTCTTTGGGCGTTCCGAGAGCCCGCAGCCCCTCGTAGGTCAGGCCGATGTTGAAACAGACCTCCGGTTTCTGGCTCCAGGGCGTCTCGCTGGTGATCGCGGGGACGTCGGCGCTTCCACCTGCGACCGAGGCGCCGAGAAATTTCCGCGCCGCCGCGCGGTCATGGACCTCGAGGATGAGATGGCGCACGAGGCCGCTGCGATAGCCGCGCAGGATGTTGCCCTGAACGTCCTTGCGATTGAACTCGGCGCTCACCAGCCAACTCCAAATTTGCGGCGCACTTGTGCGGCAGAATAACCGGGATAGGCGCGATAGCCGCCGCCCAGCGAAATATTGGGATTGGCGTGCAATTGTAAGATGAGTTCGCGCGGCAGCGACCGCAGTTCGTGGGGCGCACTTTCGGGCGGACCCCCGCGCGCCGCATCCTGCAACGCGAACAGATCCGTCGGGAAGTCCGGCGCCTGGAACAGGTCGTGCACGTGCACCCAGTCGATGAAGGCCTCGACGTGGGTCGCCGAGGGGGTGATCGCGTCGCCGCCCTCCACCAGAGCCACGACGGCGTCGAACACGCTGCCGATCGTGGCGATGAAATCCCGGATGTAGTTGCTGAAGTCGCCGTCGTAGACCGAAATCATGCAGAGGTAGTCGCCGATTAGCAAGAAGCGCGCGAAATGGACGGTGCCGACATTGTCGAGACCTGCGAAGATCTCATCGACGTTTTGCGCGATCGCCAACGCGGCCCTGGCGCGCCCGATCGGCGATTTGTCCTTCAGCGGCATGATCAGGTTCATCATGCGCTGAATGTTTTCGCTGGGCTGAACCGTGACTCGCGGGCCGCCAGGCAGCTTCGGCGTCGGATTCCGCCACACCCAGAAAGGAACCACGACATGCGTCGACAGGAATTTGAACCACGGCTTCTCGGGCAGACTGTCGACGAACCGATCGAACCAACCGCCCCCGTTCGCCATCGGCTTAACTTCGTGAAAATGGGCACGCGGCGCCGCCGCGCCGCTTGCTCGAGATTTCGTAGGCGTCTCGACGCACGCGAAGCACCGGGTCGTCGGAAGGCTCAATTCCCGGGGTCAGAAGCCAGGGATTGAAGCTCAGGCGTTCGCAATTCGCGACCTGGTCTTCGGGAACGGCGTCGAGCGTCAGCATTCCCATCATGACCCGGACCCTATGGGGCGGCCACGGGCGCGAAGGGTCGCTGAAATCGTCGCCGGCCTCGCCGATCGACATCATCAGCGTGAAGCGCGCGGGCCCCTCGGTGAGGCGGTCGCGCAGTTCCTGTTGCAGATATTTGTCGACCGGCGTCGCATTGGGATCGGTGTTGAGAACACCCTCGACGGGTTGCCAACTGAAGCGAACCCAGCGGCGCGCGCCGTCGGGCGCCACGACAACGAACGTATGCACGGCGTGATAGGTCGCGCGAACATAACTCACCGGCGCGCCGATTTCGGCCGCCTGGAACACGGCGAGCTGAGCATAGCCGTTTTGATCCGCAAATTGGATCGCGCCCGCATTGGGGCTCGTGGTCTGTCCTGGAGGGGGATCGGGCAGCGGCGGCGTCAACCGCAACATGTCGAAGATTTTTTGCCAAGCGGACTCGCGCGTTACCGGGGCCGGCCTGGCGGCCTTGGTAAAGCTCAGAAAAGTCTCAGGGGTCGGCGTGAAGAACTCGGCCAGGGTCATCGCGATGAGATCGGTCGCGGCGCCGTCGGCGAGGTGAAATCGCGTCGCCATTCCGCGCACGTCCGACCAGCCGTCGTGTTCAACCGCGCTGCCGGATCCGTTCGAGAAGCGCACCGTGACCCGAATCCGCTTGCCCTGAAAATGCTCGGCGACGCAGAAGTCGCGCGCTACGTCCGACGCCTCGAAATAGCCGGTCGCGCCGATGCCGAAAGCGTGCACCGGCCGCAGGTCGGGGCTGCCGTCGGGAAGAACGAGCGCGTCGACCAGTTTCTCGGCGATGCCAGGATCATCCATCGCTGTCCTTTCCGGGCTGAATCGCCCCCGGGTCACGGTTCGAAGCCGCGCCTCTGTGTGTTTCCTCGATAATGTCACGAAATCGGTTCGGTGTAATTCCAAGGTTAAATACAGTTTTGCAAACTTAACACCAATCAAGGACGCCGTCCCTATGGTTTTTCTCGGGGGCGCCGCGACCTCGGCGCTGTAGCCACAAGGAGGCGCCGGAACTGCTCCCTCAGGAATGGAGCGGTCGGCCGGTCTGCGTCCCGGGGCGAACGACCCGCTCGGCAGCCATGGAAAAACCGAGCCAACGTCAGAGGTTGAACGCCAGCTTCAGGCCAGGTCGCGGCCAACGGGTCTTGTAGATCTTGCCTGTCGTCGACGCCGTAATCCATGCGTTCCGCATGTCCTCGCCCCCAAAGCACATGTTGGTCGAGAAAAGGTCAGGAACGGCCAGATGCTCGGTCTCGCCGGCGGGGGTGAAAACGGTGATGCCCCCGTTGAAGATCGTCCCCACGCATATGCGCCCGCTCGCCTCGACCTTCAGGCTGTCCAGGTACTGAAACCCTGGAAGGGTCTGTACGACCCGGCCCGGCATGATCGGCAATGGTCCTGGCTTGACCTGCCCCGGACCCAGGATATCCAGCGCCCAGAGCCGCCCAAAAGCCGTGTCCGCCACGTAGACCGTACCGCCATCAGGCGAGAGGCCGACGCCGTTGGGCGTCGGGAGCCTTGCCGCCCTGACGAGCGATCGACCGTCGATCGTTGCGTAGTACAGGGCCCCAGTCTGGGTGCTGTCGGGGTCCTGAATTCCAATATCCGTAAACCAGAATCCGCCTGCTTTATCGAAGACCAGATCATCCGGCGAAAGCAGCCGTGCGCCATCGTACTGGTCGTAGAGCGTCGTGACCTTTCCGGTCGCCAGATCGACACGCTGGATCGAGCCGCCCCTGTAGTCTTTGGGCCGGGGGCCGGGAATTGTCACGCCATTCCACGGAACGAAACTATAGACACCGCCGTTGTTGCAGATATAGATCGCGCCATCGGGTCCGACCGCGGCGCCGTTCGGTCCTCCCGCGATGTCCGCGACAACTTCGATCCGTCCATCCGGCGTCAGTCGCGAGAGCGTCTGCTTCGCTATGTCAACGAACAGCACGGATTCGTCGGCCATGGCCACGGGCCCCTCCGGAAAGCCTAGGCCGTCTGCCATCACTTCCAACTCAAGCGACATATTGGCACTCCTTCGGGGTCAAGGCGAGCAGAGAAGTAGCGCAACGCAAGTCAGCGCCGATGCAGCATCGACGCCACTATCCAAGAGTTTTTCGTCCGCGCTCCTAGCCTCTAAGGCCGTCGGCTCATTAGTCGCGCACAATCTGTAGTCTGCGCAATGTTTCTGTGGCCTAACAGGCGCATTACAGATTTGCAACGCGCCTAGAAAGCAGGTGCGGCCGTATTCAACGACACACACGCTTCGTTCCGCCTCGGTCACGCAGCTATGTCGGCGGCGAAGGGGGGGCACGTCGGCAGGACAGCAATGCCCGCGTACACGATTGACGCCTCCGATGCAGCCCTGCACACGGATCACGACGATGTCGGTCTGGCGATGCGCGACTTGGCCGCCGCGCAAACGCGGTGCTATGAAACGCAGTGACCGCTCTACGTCGACTCCGGCCTTCTGCTGCTCGCCATGACCGGAGATCGCCCAAACATCAGATCCGCCGTTGCGCTTACAATTTTGGCTTGGGCGCCGATCAGGCCGTGCGTAGCTCCGCGCCGCCGGCGATTTCGTTCCACTTCCGGCACGGCAGGTCAGGAGCTGCGTCCTCCAACCGCTTCTGAATTCGCACGAGACGCGGTTCGAACCCTGGCCCAAGCCGGAAACCGCGGCCGCGCGCCAGTGCGATCATTCCCTCGTTGGTCCGCAACGTATCGCCGAAGAGCCATTCGATGCCGTCGGCCGCCGCTTTGCGTTCGATTTCCTCGAGCAAGGCCGAGCCGATGCCAAGGTGCCGCCAGTCACTTGCAATCGACATGGAAAATTCGCCGGCGCGTTCCGCGCATGAAAGCGCCACCCGGGCCTCGCCGACGATTGTTTCACGATCCTCCGCCGTCGAGGTGAGGAGCAGGGTCAGAGTGTCACGACCATTGGCGGCCAATGCGAGCGCCAGTTCCGACGCCGGGAGTTCGTTTGCGGCGCCCAGGAACCGATTGTAGCGCGACTGCGGAGATAGCCCTCGGACATAGTTTTGCAAGGCGTCGCCGTCGCTGGGGCGGGCCGGACGAAGAGCCATTCGAATGTCCGGCTTGCGCTTCGCTTGCAGCGTGCGGAACTCCGAACGACCTGGGTCGACGGCGCTTTCGTTGGCATGCGCGTGAGGCGCAAGTTCAACGAAACGGTCGTACAGAGGCGCGGGGGCCATCAGCGTGAACCCTTGCAATGAGAGATTGCGTTGAACGCTTCACGAGGCCGCTACTGCGGCAGGCTCCAGTCAGACCCCACGGCCTTCCGCATAATTTCGCGCTCCATGCTGTCCGTGATGTGTCCGCCGGAGTGCGCCAGGAGGCGGGCCATCTCCCGGTCGACCTCCGTCTGGCGCTGCGCAGCGAGGGCGTTGGTCAGTCGGCGAACCAGTCTCTTGAGCTTTGCTCCGACGCCGTTTGCGACTGGCGGCGTGCGATCGCCGCATAGGCCGAAATCTCCGCTGTGCGTGGTGCAGGCCATCGGACCAACCTCATCATTGACCATGGCTCCATACGAGATATGCTCATCCGCCATGCTCGAAGATGCGGTAGGGTGGCAAGAAAACCCGCGGATGACAAAGGATGTTGTCTCAGCTTATGGATGAGAAACTCTCATGCATAGCGCTCCTCCCCCGCTGAACGCGCTTCGCGCTTTCGAGGCCGCCGCGCGGCATCTCAGCCTGACCAAGGCGGCGGTGGAGCTGAACGTCACGCCCGGCGCCCTGAGCCACCAAATTCGCGGACTCGAAGATCATCTGGGTCTCAAGCTCTTCGACCGTGGCGTGCGGTCGATCGCTCTGACGGCGGCAGGCAAGGCGCTCCACCCCGGCTTGCAGGCGGGCTTCCTTCATATCCGGGACGCGCTGGCGAGCCTCAAGACCATGGGCGACGCGCGCGTGCTGGTGATCAGCACGCCGCCCGGCTTCACCTCGAAATGGCTGGCGCCGCGGCTCTACCGCTTTTCGATCGCCTATCCCGAAATCGACGTGCGCGTTTCCTCGTCGATCAACAACGCCAATTTCACCACCGACGGCGTCGACGCTGCGGTCCGCAACCTTCCGGTCGATGCGGGGCACAATGAAGCCCTCGAGGTCGAAAAGCTGATCGATCAATCCCTCGTTCCGGTCTGCAGCCCGGCCCTCATCGAAAAGCACGGGCCCTTCACGTCGCCGGACATGCTCAAGGGCGTGCCGCTGATCCATGACGACAGCCTGTCCAGTCGCACCGTCATGCCGACCTGGGTCGACTGGTTTGCGGCGGCCGGGGTGAGGGACGCCGACGTCAGTCATGGCCTTCGATTTAATAGCGCGGATCACGCGCTCGACGCGGCGGTCGAAGGCGCCGGCGTGCTGCTCGCTCTCGATGCGCTCGCCTACGACGATCTGCGCACCGGGCGTCTGGTTATGCCCTTCGACCTGACCCTGCCTTCGGGCCGCTGCTATTCATTCGTTTGCCCGAAGAAGCGGCGCGACTCTGCGAATGTGCGGGCCTTCCGCGCCTGGCTCAGGCAAGAGGCGGCCGCCCTCGACTGGAGCAAGCGCGCGCCGCACGCAGCCGATTTGTGGCCCGCGGCCGGATCGTCCGCGAGGCTCTGAATTGTGAGAACGGAAAGTCTGCCGCGCCCGTCTCCGGATTCGACGCGATCGGCAGCGCGAGTCTTATTTGGGTCAGAGGGCGATATAAATAACTCGTCGCGGTTTATGACCACTGGGCTCTGACGGTTGTTGTCAGACGACGCGCCGCGGATTGTGGAGAAGGGCGAGGAGGGGATGGCCGTCCCGTTTTAGTGGTTCGTCGAACAACCGTTTACAGCACAGGTTAGCCTGAACAGTTTGCCCTAATACAACTATGTGGTTGCAATTCATCCGTTGGTCTGCTTACGTAGCGTCGGCGGCGAAACCGATCATTTCGTTGCGTGATACGGATGGGGGACGCCTATCCGCAACGCGACTTCGATTTCGCCGCCCCCGCTGGCGCTGTTTGCGGGGATTGCTGCTCGAAATTCCCGTTGAATTTGGGCCGCCGCCGAGCACGTCATGCACAGATCGGAGCAGCCGATACTCCCGGGTTTGTATTGCGGGTTGCGAGACGGTCCGCGGATGTGCGCCGCCGCTCGCGCTGTGTGCGAGCAAAGGCGGCTGAGATCGCCGGGTCGATTTAGAGGATGGCGGAGGACCGTACGGCCAAGGCAGGCGTTCGAGCTTTGACGCATCCCTCATTGTCGCGGCGGCGCAGTTGTTTCGCTGGACGTCGCGGCGGACTTGCCGCGGCTCAGGATCCGAAGGGAGCGAACATTGATAGACGTGGAATCGATGTCACGCCGCATGAGCGTGTCAGCCGTCATCTCATTGCTGCGCGATCGGCATGGTGAAGCGACGGCGTGCAAGATGGCGCGGCACGAGCAGCTGAAAGCCCGCCGCGCGCGTTCCCGCAAGCGGTTCGACTTCTGGACGGCGGTGGCGACGCAAATGGAACAGGTGCGCTTGGACTCCGAACCGACGCAGAACTCGAACCGGGCGCTCGGAGCACCACGATCTACGCTTACCGAGTAACCCGAGCGGTCGCGGATATGGGTAGCGGTCTTGACCAAGGCGGGTCGTCTGTTGCGCGGGCGCCGAGCGCCGGACTTTCACGACCAGGCAGCTACGGAGGAACTCGTCTTGCGCAACGACGCGCTGGCGCTGGACACCGCCGCCAGGAAAATCACCGGTTCGATCGTCAAGGCGCATGGGCGCTGAGGGGCCGTTTAAGCCGCGCCGTTAAGACTCCCTCACACCTTCGGCACGCCCATCCCGCGCTTGACCGCCTCGCGCTCGCCGACCGCCGTCATCCAGCGGCCGACCGAAGGCATCGCTTCGACGGTCGGCCCGAGCACGGGCTTCAAATTGGCCGTCGTCGCGAACATCCACGGGTAGGCGGCGATGTCGGCGATCGAATAATTTTCGCCGGCGAGATAGGCGCTCTCCTGCAGCCGACGATCGATGACGGCGAGCAGGCGCTGGCTCTCCTCGGTGAAGCGCCGGATCGCCAGCGCCGACTTTTCGGTCGAGCGGATGGCGAAAAAGCCGAGCTGGCCGAAAATCGGCCCGATGCCGCCCATCTGCCAGTTGAGCCACTCGAGCGCCTTGTAGCGCTCGGCGCCCTTGGCCGCGAGCAGGCGCCCGGTCTTTTCGGAGAGATAGATGAGGATCGCCCCGGTCTCGAACACCGAGAGCGGCCCGCCGGGCGCGTCCGGATCGACGATCGCCGGGATCTTGTTGTTGGGCGAAATTTTCTGGAACGCCGGATCGAACTGCTCCTGCTTGCCGATGTTGACGGGATGGACCGTGTACGGCAGCTCGATTTCCTCGAGCATGATCGAGGCCTTGCGGCCGTTTGGCGTTCCCCAGGTGTAGAGTTCGATCATTCCCCGCTCCTCGCAGATGCGCCGCTCACGGACGCGAAGCCCCTATTTAGGCGCGCCTTCCCCATAGGAAAGAGCGCTGAGCGTTGGCGCCGGCGCTCGCTTCCGCTATCCACCGTCGCAATCCCCGCCCGTCAGGTCCCGCAATGTCCGCCGCGCCGCAACCGCCGAGAGCCAAAGCCGCCGGCGGCTGGCTCGGGCGCGAGCTGAGCGCGACTTTCGCGCTGGGCTGGCCGCTCGTTCTCGCCAACGTCGCCGTCAACGTGATGACGGCGACCGACTACATGATGCTCGGCTGGCTGTCGCCCCACGCGCTCGCCGCCGGCGCGCTCGGCTTCAATCTCTACCAGCCGGCGTTCCTGCTCGGCCTCGGCGTCGTCGCGGCGCTGTCGCCGATCGCCGCGGCGAGAATTGGCGCGGGCGGCGACGCCGACGGCCTGAGGCGGGCGACCCATCAGGCCCTTCTCTCCGCCCTCGTCATCTCCGCCGTCACCTGGATCGGGCTGTGGCAGACTTCGTCGATCCTCGCGGCGATCGGCGAAGCGCCCGACCTCGCCCGCGACGCAGGAATTTACATGCGCGGATTTCAGTGGGGGCTTGCGCCGAACCTGCTGTTCTTCGCCGGCCGCTCGGTGTTCGCCGCGCTCGAGCGTCCCCGCCCGACGCTGATCGCCGGTCTTTTCGCCGTCGCCTTCAACGCGCTCGCGAACTATGCGCTCATTTTCGGCAAGCTCGGCATGCCAGCTCTGGGAATCATCGGGTCCGGCCTCGCGACCACCTTGTCGCAGACGCTGATGTTCGCCGTCCTCCTCGCGGCTTCGCTGATCGACCCAAAAATGCGGCGCTTGCGCCTTTTCGCCCTTCCCTGGCGGCCGGCGCAGCAGGAACTCACGGCGTTGTGGCGGCTCGGCCTGCCGATCGGCGCGGCGATCGTCGCCGAGGTGGGAGTGTTCTCGGCCGCGACCCTCGTCATGGGGCTCATCGGCCGCACGGCGCTCGAAGCCCACGCGATCGCCCTTCAGATCGCCTCGCTCGCCTTCATGGTCCCGCTCGGCCTCGGGCAAGCGGCGACGGTCAGGGTCGGGCGCGCCTACGGCGCTCGCGATCCAACGGCCATTTCGCGCGCCGGCTGGTCCGCCTTCGGCCTCACCGCAGGGTTCGCCGTCCTTTCCGCCACGACGATGATCGCCGCGCCGCGTCTCCTCGTCGCGCCCTTCATCGACGTCGACGCGCCGGCGAACGCCGCCGTCGTCACGCTCGCCGTTGCGCTTTTGCGGATCGCGGCGGTCTTCCAGATCTTCGACGCGAGCCAGACGGCGCTCGCCAGCATGCTGCGCGGTCTGCACGATTCGCGCGTGCCCCTCGTCATCGCGTTCGCCGGCTATTGGGCGATCGGCGCGCCGGTCGGCATGGCGCTCGGCTTCGCCACTCCGCTCGGCGCTGTCGGCGTCTGGATCGGGCTCGCGACCGGGCTCGCGGTCGTCGCCGTCCTCTTGATGACGCGCTGGCTCGGCCGGGAGCGGCGGAATCTTCTCCCGGGCGACGCCCTTCAGGGCGCGAACGAGGCCGTCAGCGCCGAATTCGGGGTCGGAGAGATCGGCGATCACGTCGTAGTGGTGGCGTCCCGGCGCGCGCACGCGTTTGGTCGCGGCGCCGAGGCCGGTCCAGATATTGGCGATGAGCTCGCTCTGGCGCACGAACTCCGGCCGTTCGTCGGCGCCGACCCAGGCAGTCAGCGCTACTCCCGGCCAGGGGCGCGCGAGGGCGGGGCTTTCGGCCGCGGCTTCCGCCTCGTCGAGGCGGAGCGTCTTGTTGAGGCGGGTCCACATGAGCGGGCGAAGATCGAACAGCCCGCTGATCGCGACGATGCGCTGGATCCGTAGGCGATCGGCCTCCGCCAGCGGCCCGTCCAGGCAGCCCATCCGCGCGACCAGGTGACCCCCCGAGCAGTGCCCGGCGAGCATGATCGGCCCCGGGACCCGGGCCCCCGCGAAGCCGATACCGCGGGCGACCTGGCGCGCGATGTCGCGGATGCGGACTATCGGCGCGAGCGCATGGCTCGGCACCGCGACGGTCCAGCCGCGGCGCAACGCGCCCTCGCTGAGGTGAGACCAGTAGGACTTGTCGTAACGCATCCAGTAGCCGCCGTGGACGAAGACCGCGAGCCCCTTCGACTGGCCCTCGGGGTGAAAGAGATCGAGCCTCTCGCGCGGGCTTTCGCCGTAGGCGAAATCGAGCTCGGCGCGCCCCGCCGCCAGCCGGTCGGCGCCGAACTCCGCCGCCCGCGCCGCCCAGACCTTAGGGAACACCCCGGAGTTGGCGATGTGCTCGGCATTGGCGTAGGCGTCGTCCCAGTCGATGATCATCGAGCATTTCCTCGTCCGCCCCCTTCCCGGCGCTTCTTGAAACTAGCCGCAAATCCGAGCGGCGGAAATGCCCCGCCGTTTGACGTCGGCTCGCGCGCCGCGCCAGAATGACGGGCCGAATTTAACCAGGATCAGGACGGCGCGAGTTCGAACGCGCTAGAGCAGGATGCGATTTCGTTGAATTGCATCCTGCTCTGGATTCTTGGAAAACGCGGGATCGTTGCGAAAAACCGGCATCCACTTTTTCGCATCCCGCTTTGAAGAATGGCCTCCATGTCGCAGCAGACCGACTTTTTGATCATCGACGTCGACACCGGGATCGACGACGCGCTCGCGCTCCTTTACGCCTGCGCCGTGGCCCCGAAACCGATTCTCGGCGTCTCCACCGTCGTCGGCAACGTGAGCCTCGCCGCCGCGACCCGCAATACGCGCGCGGTCCTGGCGCTGGCGGGAGGGGCCGACATTCCCGTCTGGCCGGGCGCGGCGACGCCGCTCTCGACCGCCGCGTCCGACGCGAGGGCGGTTCACGGCGAGACCGGCCTCGGCTATGCGGTCCTGCCGGAGACGCCGGAGCCGGCGCGCAGCGCTCACGCGGTCGACGCGCTCGTCGCCGCGGCCCATGCCCATCCCGGGCGGCTCGTCCTCGTCGCGACCGGGCCGTTGACCAACATCGCGCTCGCCGTCATGCGCGAGCCCGAACTGCCGCGGCTCGTCAAGCGGTTCGTGATCATGGGCGGCGCCTACAGCGAGCCCGGCAACGTCACGCCGAGCGCGGAGTTCAACGTCTGGCACGATCCCGAGGCGGCGCGCATCGTCTTTCGCGCCTTCGGCGGCCCGGGCGGGACTCCGGTGGCGGCGATCGGGCTCGACGTCACCCGCATGGCGACCTACGACGCGACCGACCTCGCCGCCCTCGCAAAGCGCATGGCCGGCAAACCGCAGGGGCCGGCGCTCATCCGCTTCATCGAGGACGCCTCGCGCTACTATTTCGAAAGGATGGAGAAACGCCAGGGACAGCGGTTCCTCATCATGCACGACCCGCTCGCGGTCGCGGTCGCGCTCGACCCGTCGCTCGTCGAAACGCGCCGCGTCGCCGTCGACGTCGAGACCGGCGGACGGCTGACGACGGGGGCGACGATCGCCGACTGGCGCGACCAGTGGGGACGCCTCGCCAACACCGAGGTCGCCGTCTCGGTCGACGCCGAACGATTTCGCAGGATGTTTTTCGACGCGATGGTCCGCCTCGCCGACGGGGCGGGCCGAGGCTGACAATCGTACCGACAACCGGTGTACGGCCGAAGGGGGCACGCATCTCGAACGTAACGCATCTATCGGTTCGAAAATGGTTATTGGACTGCGCTTCGAGTGGGGTAGAATGTACAGGGCGGCGCGACGATAGTCGCCCCGTCGAATGCGAGATATGACATGCCACGGTTGCGGTTTGGGCCAAGTGTAAAAAAATACAGGGTGAGGCTGGGCATCACTCAAGCCGAACTCGGGCAGAAGCTAAGCCCCAAGGTCTCGCCAGCCACTGTTTCACACTGGGAAACTGAACACGCCTCTCCCTCCGAAGAACAAAGGGCACAGGTAAGAGAGATTCTTGGGCAAATTTCTAACGACAGCGAAGCCAAGGGCGAGGCGGCAAGTGGGGACGAGGAGTCGCCTAAATCGCCCTCCGCAATCGGAACTTGGCTCAATAAGCACCGACTAAAACAAGGCCTTTCTGTGCCAGAGTTGGCGCACAAGGCTGGGCTCTCCGCTGTCGCCGTTTACGCCATTGAATTGGGGCGGAGCCAAAACCCTCAGCGAAAAACGGTCGCCAAACTTGAACATGCTCTTAGTATTCAGTTGTCCTTTGAAGTCAAAAAGGAGGCCAAGGATGAGGCGACTATCGAGGGAGTTGGAGAGTGGTTCAATTTTGACCCACATAGCCAAGCCGACTGGCCAGTCGAGGCTGGAATATATGTGCTGTATGACATAAGTGACAGACCAATTTATGTTGGGCAAGGCCAGAATAATTCCAAGCGTCTCGGTGATCATAGTGATAGATTTTGGTTCAAGCAGCCAATTGTACAAAACGCGGCTTACGTGGAAATCCAAGACAAGAAGTTGCGGGAACAAATCGAAAAAGTACTCATTAAATTCTTGAAATCAAATGCCGTTCTTAATCAGCAGAACGTTGATCGATAGCAACGTTAGCCTTGTCAGTTCGGTTACCGAACCGAACCGGTCCACAGCACGCGGGAGCCCAATTTCTTCCTCCATAGCTGGCGCGCAAGACGGAAGGCTTTAACAAAGACGGGAAGGTCGGCCCACTCTTTTTCATGCATGTGCTGAACCCAAACGTGTCTCTCATTCGTCCCACGGCCGATGCCCAGCTATCTAACAAGTACCCTCGCGCGCTTCGATACCGCGGCTGGTCAGCGCCTATTGTCGAACGCCCAATATGCTGCGCGTTTCGCGGCCTCAGGCGAGGAGCGGCCGCGCGCCCCGCTCAGGCCGAGCCCTTGGCCTTCTTGGCTCGGTCGATGCCTTCGAGCACCAGCCTCTGCGCCTCCTCGGCGTCGCCCCAGCGGACGATCTTGACCCACTTGTCGGGCTCGAGGTCCTTGTAGTGGGCGAAGAAGTGCTCGATCTGATGCAGCGTGATCTCGGGCAGGTCCGAATAATTGTTCACGAGCGCGTAGCGCTGCGTCAACTTAGGCGATGCCCAAAAACTATTGCTTCATTTCGTGAAACCTCGGCGAGATGCTGTAGTTCCATTCTGGATGGAATGAGTCTCGGGTCATGTTGAGGGTCGCCATTTCCGCGTCCGAGACCTTGATGCCCTTTGGATAGGTGTTGCTATCGAGTTCGCAGCGGATTTTGAGACCGGTTTTCGTCGTGGTGTTGGCGATCAGTTCGATGACGATGAGGAGGCTGAGGAGTGGCGTCGCGCGCCAGTTCTGCGTGATGTGGCAGAACATGCGATGCTCGATCTTGTTCCACTTCGAAGTCCCTGGCGGATAGTGGCAAACCTGAATGATCAGACCGGTTTCGTCCGCGAGTTGTTGGAGGGCCAACTTCCAGAGCCGCAGCCGTGAACCATTGGAGCCGCCGCCGTCGGCCGTGATCATCAGGCGCCTCATCCCGGGATAGAGCTTCCAACCCATCTGATCGAGCCAGCATCGGACGGCGTTGACGGCGAACTCCCCGGTGTCGTGGTCGATTCCGAGGCTGACATAGCCGAGGTTGGCGCCGATGTCGTAGACCCCGTAAGGGACGACCTTGCCCAACTCCTTGTCCTCGAAATCGTGAGCGTTGACCTCGATCGGTTCGCCCTGCGGCCCATAGTCGCTACCGCCGTTCTTGAATTCGCCCAGCAATTCCTTCTTCTTCGCGTCGATCGATATCACGGGTTCGCCGGCCGCCTGAAACGCCTCGACCTTCGCGTTGATATATTCGAACTGGGCGTCGCGATCAGGATGTTTGCCGGCTTCCTTGGTCTTGCGGTTGGAATGGCGACAATATTTCAGTTCCTCCAGCAGCTTGGGAATGGTCGAGGAACTCACTTTGTGACCCATGGCGCGAAGCGCCGTCGCCAGCTTGTCGTGGCTCTTGGAGACCCATCGCAACGGCCGCATCGGGTCGCCCATCGTCGCCGGCTCGAGCAATCGTTGCAAGTCCTCCAACAGCGTCGGGTCCTTGACCGTCAACCGAGGAGTGCCCCCGCCCTTGCGCCGCACCTCTCCCGTCAAGGAGCCGGGGTTCCGCAAGTCCTTCAGACCGCGCCCAATCGTGCTCCGGGCGACCTTCGTCGCGCGCGCGACCGCCGCAATCCCGCCGTAGCCCGCCGCCTTCGCCTCCGCCGCCGCGCTCAACCGCCGGCGTCGCTCGTCCAGCGAAGGCCGAAGCGCGTCAAACCGGACGCGCAGGGATGATTTGTCTATCATCATCACGATATAGACGCTCGCCTCGCACTCGGGAATCCGCTAAACAGCCGATGCCAGTAAACTCGCAAATTCCGAATCGGCTATTTTTGGGCGTCGCCTTAGCCGAGGGCACGGCGATCAGCTTCTCGTCGCTGCCGTGCTCGTCCTCCATGAGCAGCACGCCGACGATCTTGCAGCTCATGACCGCGCCGGGAGCGATCGCTCTCGTGTTGGCCACGATCACGTCGCAGGGATCGCCGTCGCCGGAGAGCGTGTGCGGGATGAAGCCGTAGTTTCCGGGATAGCGCATCGACGTATAGAGAAAGCGGTCGACCACCAGCGCGCCGCTGTCCTTGTCCATCTCGTACTTGATCGGCTCGCCGCCGATCGGCACCTCGATCACGACATTGACGTCATGGGGCGGGTTCTCGCCGGTCGAGATAGCGTTCAAATTCACGGTCGTTGCTCCAGGTTTGCGTGCGCCCGTTCACGCCTGAAAGCGGCCGACGGCGCTCGATCCGTCTTATAGGAGCGGCGGCGGGTCAGCCAAAGCCGAAAGCGACGCGCTCTCGCTCGTGGCCGCCGAAAGTCTCATGCGCGCGGCGCACGATCCGCCCGCCGAGCTGGCGGTAGAAGCCGATCGCCCGCTCGTTATCGGCGAGCGCCCAGACGACGAACGTGGCGTAGCCGTGACCCGCGAGATCCTTGCGCGCCGCCTCGAACATGCGCCGGCCGAAGCCGCAGCCCTGACATTCCGGCGCGAGATAAAGCTCGAAGATCTCGCCGCCGTAGCCGAGCGCCGGCACGCGGTTGCGCCCATAGCTGGCGTAGCCGACGACCGCTCCGCCGAACTCGAGCACCAAGAGCGGCGTGCGGCGCGCGATCGCCATGCGCCACCAGGCGGGGCCGCGGCGCGCGATCATCCGCTCGAGCTCGCGGCCCGGGATGACGCCGCGATAGGCCTCGCGCCATGCGGCGTCGTGCACGCCGGCGATCTCGACTTCGTCGCCGGGTCGCGCCGGGCGAATGGAAATGACCGTCTCGACCATGGACTGATGTTAAGTCCATGCCCGTGCATGCCGCAAGGTCTTGACAGCGGACGCCAACGACTTTTTTGCTCGTCGCCGACTGCCCCTGAGTCGGCGCATTGGCGCCGGAAAATTCGCGCAATCGCCGTTCAATCGGCCTAAAGATCCGGACTTGGAGTTTTTTCAGCCGATGCCGACGCGATCTTCATGGGCGCGCCTCTCGTCCGCCACAGCGATCGCGGCTGCGCTCGGCTCGGCGCCGGGCGCCAGCGCCGACGTGCTGCACGCGACCTATCGCGTTTCGCTCATCGGACTGCCGATCGGCGCGGCCAACGTCAACGCGAACCTCAGCCCGACGAGCTACTCGATCGTGGCCGACGCCAGGCTGACCGGTCTCGCGAGGCTCTTCGCCAATGCCCGGGGCGCCTCGACCGGCCGAGGCTCGATCGTCGGGGGCCACGTCTCGCCCGCGACCTTCGCCACCATCGCCGCCAGCTCACAAATGACCCGGACGATCCGCATGGCGCTCGCCGGCAACGCGGTGACCGGCGTCGACATCGCCCCGCCGTTCGAGGACAAACCCGACCGCGTGCCGCTCGGCCCTCACGACGAACAGGACATCGTCGATCCGGTCGGGGCCTTCGTGATTCCCGCGCCGGCCTCCGGGCCGATGGTGTCGCCCGCCGCCTGCAACCGCAAGATTCCGATCTTCGACGGCTACACTCGCTTCGACGTCGATCTCACCTACGTCGGCGAGCGCAACGCCAAGGCGAAGGGCTACGACGGCCCGGTCGCCGTCTGCTCCGCCCGCTACGTGCCGATCTCCGGCCACCGGCGCGACCGGCAGGCGACCAGGTTCATGGCCGACAACAAGGACCTCGAAGTCTGGCTCGCGCCGATCGCCAGCGACCACGTCCTGATCCCGTTCCGCATCTCGGTCCGAACGATGATCGGCACGACGGTGGTCGAGGCGTCGGAGTTCCGGGTCGACGAAAGGTGAGAAGCCGGCCGCCCGGCACGGTCCCGGCCCCTTTGCGGCAAGTCCGCGCGGGCATGGGCTCGACGCTCGACATCCTGACGACATCCTCAAGCGGCGCGCCCGCGACACTCGGGCCCGGCGCGCCGCTTTCGCTTGTCCGGGAAGCGAAAGGAGCCGAACCTGCGGCTCGGGCCGGCGGCCCGTCCGATTCGGCCGCGCCTCAGGGTTCTCTCAGCCATGCTCAAGCGACTGCCGGTCCTGCTCCAATCGGCGGCGTACAGTTTCCGCGGCGGATTTCTCATCCGGCCGTTCCTGATCGCGCTGGCGCTCGGGACGACCGGCGCAGTCCTGTCGTCGTTGGAGGAGCAGTTTCCGCAAGTTCGCTCGTTCGTTCCCGAGACGCTGTTTCCCTCGCAGGCCGACCCTCAGGTGGCGCAGGCCATCCTGACCAGCATCGCCACCTCGACCATGACGGTCGTCTCGATCGTTTTTGCGATCCTCTTGATGACGTTGACTCTGGCTTCGACCCAGTTTTCCCCGCGCATCCTGATCAGCTTCGTCCGCGACAAGGTCACCCAGTGGACGCTCGGGGTATTTCTCGGCACGTTTTCCTACTGCATCGCGGCGTTGCCCGCGGCCCGGTCGCTGCCGACGCCGTTCGTTCCGGTCGTCACCGTCGTCGGCGCCATGGCGCTCGCGCCCGTCTGCGTCGGCTGGCTCATCTACTTCATCCACCACATCTCCAACGCCATCAGCGTCAATCACATCGTCGACCGGCTCCGGCGCGAAACCGAAGACGTCATCGACGAACTGATGCCCTATCCCCGGCGGCCGACCCACTGGGACCAGGCGTTCGGCGCCTCGCTCGAGGACTTGAAGCATGTGATCCCGAGCCGCCGATCTGGCTACATCCGGTTCGTCGACATCCGCAGCCTGAACGCGCTGGCGAAGTCTTATGGCGTTTGCCTGAGGCTGGAGCGGCGGGTCGGCCAGTTCGTTCCCGAGGGGGGCGCGCTCCTCAGGGTTTCGCGGGGCGACCGAATTTCCGAGGATCGGGCGCTGGACCTCATCGCCGCCATCGACATCGGCCCGACCCGCACGATGCAGCAGGACATCGAATTCGGCATCGTGCAGATCGTCGACATCGCGCTGAGGGCGATTTCGCCGGCGGTCAACGATCCGACGACCGCGATCAGTGGGGTCGATCAGCTGAGCTCCATCCTCATCCGCTGGATCGGCCGCGCTCCCCCGCAAGCTTATCATTACGACCCGCCGCACGTTCTGCGCGTCATCGTGCGCTGGATCGATCTCGAGGGCCTGCTCGATCTTGCCTTCGAGCAGATCCGTCATTATGCGGTCGCCGACGCCGCGGTCAGTCTCAGGCTGATGCGGGCGTTCGGCGACATTTCCGCGACCACCGCCGATCCGGCGATCCGGCGGCGCCTGCTCGAGCGCGGCAAGCGCCTCATCGACGGCTGCGCCGATCGGCTTCAGGACCTGGACCTCACAAGGCTGCGCGAGCGCCTCGCGCGGCTCGAGTCCGGACTCTCCTGACGGCGCGCGGAACGCATCGCGCGTTCAGGAGCTTTTCTGCACGTGCGCCTCGAGGAACCAGAGCGCCTTGTCGAGCGCGCGAATAGGCGCTGAAGATGTCGGCAGCGTCCTTGTCGCCCGCGTCGTCGGTCTGATCGATCGCTTCGCGGACGAGGTTCGCGGCGGTCGCGTAGGGATCGATGAGCGCCGTCAGATGGTCCTTCGACTTGTGGATGAGCCTGCTTCAGTTCAACTCGTCCGCGACCATCGGCATCGGCATGACGCCGACGCCCTCCTCGAGAAGCGCCTTGGCTTCGGCCAAGCTGGCCCGGCCGCGGATCGCACGCTCGGGCTCGTCGCCCTGGTGGATCGCGCGCGCGACCTCGGGGAATTTCGCCCCGACGTCGTCGCTGTTCGCCTCGATCTCATGGCGCAGGCGCGCGATCATCTCCCGGGCGTGGCGGCGCTTGTCGTCCATCAGGACCTCGGCGGGCGCCTCGACCGCGACGCGCTCGGCGCCGACGACCGCCGGCGCCATGATCGCCTTCTCCACCTCGACCGAGCCGCATTCGGGGCATGCGACGAGCCCCCGCTTGCGCTGCCTTTCGTAACCGGCGCTGTCGGGAAACCAGCTCTCGAACTCATGTCCCTCGGCGCAGCCGAGCGCGTACTTGATCATGTGCTCAGCCCGTCAGCAGCCCGTCCAGTTCGCCCGCCGCCTCGAGATCGTGCAGATCGTCGCAGCCGCCGACGTGGGTCTCGCCGATGAAGATTTGCGGCACCGTCAAGCGCCCGCCGGCCTTCGCCGCCATCGCCCCCTGTCCGGCGCGGTCGCCGTCGACGCTGATCTCCTCGAACGGCGCGCCCTTGCGCTCCAGCAAGGCCTTGGCGGCGTGGCAGAAGGGACATGTCGATTTGGTGTAGATGACGATCGGCTGCACTTTGAAGGGAACTCCCCGAGGGTGAAAAGGACGCATGCAATACTATATGGGCGGTTAGGCACTATATGGGCGGTTAGGCGCCCGTAACAACCCGGGCGAACACCAGGACGTCGACGCGACTCACGCCCACCCGCAAGAGAACCCTGGAGGCCGCGTTGGCGGTCGCGCCCGAGGTCAGAACGTCGTCGATCAGCACCACGTTGAGACCCCGCACCGGCGCGCCGTCGGCGACCCGAAATGCGCCCTGGACGTTTTCGGCCCGCTGCGCGCGGCTCAGGCCCACCTGGCTCTGCGTCGCCTTGACCCTGAGGAGCGCGCCGACGTCGCAGGGCTTGCCGATCTCGCGCGAGACTTCCCTCGCGAGCAACGCCGCCTGGTTGAACCGCCTTCGCCAGAGTTCTCAGCGGATGGAGGGGAACCGGGGCGAGAAGGTCGGCCTCGGCGAGAAGGTCGGCGCCGGCGCGGGCCATCCAGCGGCCGATCGGCCGCGCGAGTTCGGCCCGATCGGAGTATTTGAGCCGGTGAGCGAGCTTGCGCGCCGGCCCGTCCTCGAACCGGGCGACGGCGCGGGCGCGGGCGAAGACCGGCGGGTCGGCCATCGCCTGGGGCGAGAGGAGGCCCTCGCCGAGGTCCTGCTCGAACGGCGTTCCCAGACGTTCGCAGAACGGCCGCTCGATGAACCGCATGGCGCTCCAACAGCGCGCGCAAAGCGCGCCGTGCGCCTCAGTCGCGGCGCGGCAGGCGAGGCAGGTCGGCGGATAGAGCGCATTGAGCGCCAGGTTGGCCAAATGCGCGGCGATTGCGGCGGCGCGCCGCGTCCGTGACGGCGCAGCTTCGTCTTCGGCCAGCGCGGAATTTGCCTCCATGGAGCGAGGTTAGCGCGAAGCGGGGCTTTGCGCGAGAGCCGGCGCGGGCGCATAAAGGCCGGCCCATGTCTCCATCCGCCCGGCCTCCCGAGATTTTCGACCGCGCGCTGGTCAATCGGCGGCTGGACCGCGCCTGGACGCGGGCGCAGCCCGGCGGCGGCGCGGACTTCCTGCTCGCCCGCGCGGCAGAGGAGCTCGGCGAGCGCCTGTCGCTGGTCAAACGCCGTTTCTCGCTGGCGGCCGATTTCGGCTCACCCGGCCCGCACGCGGCCGCAGCGCTCGCGGCGGGCGGTCAGGTCGATTGCGTCGTCCGGCTCGCACCGACCCTCGCGAGCCTCGGAGCCGGAAAATTCCTCGGCGCGGTCGGGGATTCTGGAGCGCCTGCCGGCCGCCGACGGGCGCTTCAACCTCGCCGTGTCGCTCTTGGCCATGCAGACGGTCAACGATCTGCCGGGGGCGCTCATTCAGATGCGCCGCGCGCTTCGCCCCGACGGCCTTCTGATGGCGGCGATGCTGGGCGGCGACACGCTGACCGAGCTGCGCCAGAGCCTGACCATCGCCGAAAGCGAGATTCTCGGCGGCGCGTCGCCGCGCGTCGCTCCCTTCGTGGACGTGCGCGCGCTGGGTTCCCTCGCGCAGCGGGCGGGGCTCGCGCTGCCGGTGGTCGATCTCGACCGGGCGACCGTGCGCTACGGCGACCTCTTCGCGCTGCTTGCCGACCTGCGCGCCTTCGGCGGCGCCAGCGCGCTTCATGCGCGCAGCCGCAAGCCACTACGGCGCGACGTGCTCGCGCGCGCGAGCGAGGTCTACACTGAGCGGTTCGCGGACCCGGACGGACGGCTGCGCGCCACCTTCGACTTCGTGTGGCTCAGCGGATGGGCGCCGCACCCGACCCAGCCGAAGCCTTTGCAGCCGGGCTCCGCAACCCATCGGCTCGCCGACGCGTTGAAGAGCCGGCGCTGACGCCCGCGCGCATTTGCCGCGCCCGCGGCGGTTTGACCGAAGCGGCCCCGCCGCTAAGATGGCCCGGTTGGCTTATTGTGGCGCAAGCCGCAACCTCGCGCAGGCGATGCAAGGAGGTCCTCGATGGCGGACTTGGAGACAGCGGGCGGCGCACCCCCGCGCGCCTTGGCAGGGACACAGGCAAAAGGGCTCGATCCGCTCGTTCGCTACATGATTTTCCACTGGGTGCTCGGGGCGCTCGGCGGCGCGCTCTGCACGACCGCGCTCCTCGTCTTCGACCCGTTCGGCATCTGGCCGCTCATCCACGACAGCGGCCTGGGGGTTCCGGCGATCTTCCTGCTCTACGTCGGCTTCATGACGTCTTTCGGAGGCCTCGTGTGCGCCGCCGCCGTGATGTTCCCGCCGAAGGACGACGACCCGCCGCGCGGGGGCCTGCGCGGCAACGTAATCCCCGCGAATTGGAAGCCGAGGCTGGCTTACGTCAGCGCGGCGCGGCGGGCCTGACGTTCCGGCAGCGAGTTGGCAGACGGATCGAGACGGACGTATTCACCACAAAGGTCACGAAGATACACGAAGGAGGCATCGCTCTTCGTGAATTTTCGTGCTCTTCGTGGTGAAGAAGCTTCCCGGCAGTCGCGACGGTTTTTGCAGGCTGCATTGGACGTCGTAGCCGCATGTGGCTACAATGTTTGCATAAAAACGGTAACCATCCGCGAGGCGAAGAACCGCCTGACCGAGCTGGCCCGCGAGGTCGAGCGGGGCGAGACGATTGTGGTCACGCGCAATGGCTCGCCCGTTTTCGAGCTGGCGCCGCACCGCCCCCGCAAGGGTCTTCGGCTCGAAGCGATTGAGGAATTCAAGCGGAAGCGCGCGACACCCCTATCTTTCTGGCTCTGATCAGGCCCGGCGCGTCCGGCCTGCCCGCGGCGGTGAGCCTATTATTGAGGGATGGCGGCAACGAGCATCATCTGAGCGCAGCGAGCCTTTGGGAGATTGCCATCAAATGCCGGCTGGCAAACTGAGGCTGACACACGAACTCGGCACCCTGCCCGAGCTTCTCGACGGCCTCGGCGTCAGGATTGTCGCGATCGACGAACGCCACGCGCTGACGTCCGTCGAACCCGAGCCGACGACGCGCGATCCGTTCGACCGGATGCTGCTCGCACAATGTCAGGTCGAGGGCCTGCGGCTCCTCACCATCGACCCGTAACCGTTCACATCCCCCCGCCGTTCAAGCGGCGGCGTTTGCGGGGATCATGGGCAGGGTGAGGTTGGCTCGGGCTGCGGCGATGAGAGAGCAAGCGTACGCCCAGGGCTCGACGCCGCGCCTGCGGCAAGTATCGATGACGCTGAGACCGGCGGCGTAGAACCGGCTGCCTTCGTCGGTCCTGGTTCCAAAGCTGATACGGCGTGCGATCACGGCGTGGCGGAGCGCGCGTTCGGCGTCGTTGTTGGTCGGCGGCAGGTTCGGGTCCGAGACGAAGGCGATGACGGCGTCCCAGTCGTTGAGGATTTCACCGGCGAGATCGCGAACCTTCTTCTCGATCTCATGCCGGTTGCACTGGCAGTTCCATTTGATGCGGGTCGTCAGCCGCTCGAGGGCGTCCGCGTCGGCTCCATCGTGGACGCGCACGATGAGGCGGCGGAGGTCGCGGACCAGATCGCGACCGAAGCCTGAGCCCGCGCCGTAGTAGCCTTCGGCGAGGGCCAGGGCCTTGCGGATGAGATGCGCCAGACAGCGCTGGCGGCGGGGATGATCTCGGTAGGCGCCGTAGCCGTCGGTGACCAACCAGCCCAGGAAGGCGTCGCCGATCAGCGCGGCGAGTTCCTCCTTGCGGCGGCTGCCGATGCGGTAGACGATCGTGGCGGTCGTCACCGCCACCCACATCCACAACAGGACGCCCCGCTGATACCAGGGGGTTTCGTCGAGATGGACGATCTCGGCGGCTCGCACATCCGCAATGAGGCGCTCGACCACGGGTTCGCTGGCCAGGCCGAATTCGTGGATGCAGCGCTCGATGGTCGCCACTCCCAGTTCGAGGTCGAGCCAGTCGCGCAGAAATTCCTGGATCTTGCGCCGCGAAAGACGGCAGCGCAGCGACAACGCAGCGATGAAAGTGGCGAGCATGGGGCCCACCAAGCAACGCTCGCTCATCCGCAAGTTTCGTTTGCGCCCCTCGATCAGAGAACTCAGTCCGACGCGAGGGCGTTCGACGTTGTCGTGACCGCAGGGGCAGCGCACGGCGAAGTAGCTGTGTCGGGTCGCGGTGACTTGAAGAGCCATGTCGCATCGGACGAGTTCGAGGCTGTCGTGGGCGCTGACGCAGCGGCGCTTCAGGTCGGGGCCGAGGGCGGCGCCGCAAGCCGCGCACACCATCGGCGCGTGCGCGACTTCTTCGCTCACCACAATCGGCTGACAGCGCCAATGCCCTTTTGCGCCGGGCTGTTTGCCGGAGCCCTTGGCGGTCTTGTTCTTGTCTGGCTTGCCGGCTTTCTCGGGCGCAGTGTCGGAAGAATTGGCAGCGGCGCCGTCCGGGTCGGCCGCAACCGGTTTGCCTCGCTCTTCACGCCGATAGGGGTCGTCGCTCGACGGCGGACGCGAACTGGTCGAAGAATCCTCGCCCGCGCGGTTGGCCAACAAACGCGCCAACTCATGCAACCGCCAAGCCAATTCCTCGAGCTGCTCGCGCGACATCCCCGCGAGGTCGGAGCGCTTGATATCGTTCAGCTCTGGGGCGAATTGGCGAGGCACATCGAGCGTAGAATCCCATTCGCGCCAAAGCGCAAGCCCCCTCACGACGATCAGACCGCGACCGTCTCCGCCTCATCCGATCGAACTAAGGGGGGATGTGAACGGTTACATCGACCCGGCCCTTGTTGCGCATCCGCTGGCGGAGAGAGGATAACGCTATGTCGGCTTCATGACGACCTTCGGCGGCCTCGTCTGCGTCACCGTTCTAATAGACGAAAATCTCCAAGAATTTGACAGCAGCTACTCTAAACGAGACCGGGGTCATACTCCAGCAGGCTACAGATACGTGCTTTGTCAATCGATCCTATATTACTCCGACGCCGTTTCCTCTCTTGGTTTCTTGGAGAGAAACAATGATTCTCGTCCCGGTCGCGTCCGGGATGAAATGCATGGTAACGATGGATCGGCGGTCGGCAGAGACCACGGCCCATTCTTCGCGCCAAGGCGGCGTCCGGCGCAGGGCGGGCAGAGTCGGGTCCACTTCTCCCTCCGTGCCGACGAAGCGTGTATCGGCAATGAAGGTCGGCATAGCGGCCCCAGGTTGGACGGGCGCGCCGGTGGGGCTCGGTAACCTCACGGCTCCTGGAAAAGCTAGGAGCGCGGCGTCCAGTTGGAGAACCGGGTCAGCGCGCGTCGTCCCCGGATGTAGGGCCACGCTCGCCATCGCGCCCGGCGAACGAACGGACGTCATTACATTGAGCAGCCATTCGGCGCCACCTGCGATCGCCGAAACCTGCTCGGTCCACACACCTGCCGTCGGTCTCCCGTCTGCGTCGAAAGCAGGGGGCTGATAGACCCCGCGGAGGATCTGGACAGAAAATTTGGCATTGTCGTGGTTGCTGTTGACCCAGGCAGGGGTTTGCTGCGCGGCGTCGATTACCGCCTGTTGATGGTTCGGACGGCGGCGAAGGGCGGCAAATTGCGCCTCGGCGATCTGAGCGGGCGTCATCCTGGCGGCCACTTCATCGCGGCCCTTGACCGCCGTGCCGCGAATTGCGGCGTCAGGTGCGTGCGAGGCGGCGAGGTTGAACCACATGTAGGCTTGCATGTAGTCCAGCGGCACGCCCTGGCCGGTGGCGTACATAAAGCCGAGGTTGTTCTGCGCGCTTGCCTTCCCCCGGTCGGCGGCGCTCCTTTGGTCGGTGCCGTTCCCTTGGTCGGCGGCCTTGCGGAACCACGCGGCGGCCTGCGCGTAGTCCTGCGCCACGCCTTTGCCCTCACCGTACATCACGCCGAGGTTGAACTGCGCGTCGGCCTGGCCCTGTTCGGCGGCCTTGCGGTACCAGATGAGGGCCTGCGCGTAGTCCTGCGGCACGCCTTTGCCGTTGGCGTACGACGCGCCAAGGTCGAACTGCGCGTCGGCCTGGCCATGTTCGGCGGCCTTGCGGTACCAGATGAGGGCCTGCGCGTAGTCCTGCGGCACGCCTTTGCCGTTTGCGTACAACGCGCCAAGCTGGGACTGCGCCGGGGCGTTCCCCTGGTCGGCGGCCTTACGGTACCACGCGACGGCCTGCGCGTAGTCCTGCGGCGCGCCTTTGCCGTTGGCGTACATAAAGCCGAGGCTGGTCTGCGCGCCGGCGTTCCCCTGGTCGGCGGCCTTACGGTACCACGCGACGGCCTGGGCGTAGTCCTGCGGCACGCCTTGGCCGTTGGCGTACATAACGCCGAGGTTGTTCTGCGCCTTGGCGTTCCCCCGGTCGGCGGCCTTGCGAAACCACGCGACGGCCTGCGCGTAGTCCTGCGCCACGCCTTGGCCGCCGGCGTACATCAGGCCGAGGCTGGTCTGCGCGCCGGCGTTCCCCCGGTCGGCGGCCTTGCGAAACCACGCGACGGCCTGGGCGTAGTCCTGCGCCACGCCTTGGCCGCCGGCGTACATCAGGCCGAGGTTGTTCTGCGCCTTGGCGTTCCCTCGGTCGGCGGCCTTGCGAAACCACGCGACGGCCTGCGCGTAGTCCTGCGCCACGCCTTGGCCTCCGGCGTACATCAGGCCGAGGCTGGCCTGCGCGCCGGCGTTCCCCCGGTCGGCCAATGGACGCCAAATCTGTAGCGCCGCCGCGTAGTCGCCTTTCTGATAGGCAGCCAAGCCGTCCTCAAGTTGCCCCGCAACTGCAGCGTTGTCGCGGTAGGCGGCCTTCTCGCTTTCGGCCTCTTCCAACTTGATCTCCTGCTTCACGTCGTCCAACCACGGGGACAGCGACAGGCCGCCACGGCCCTGCGCGTAGAAGACCCTGAGATTGTTCTGCCCGGTTGCGTTGCCCTGGTCGGCGGCGAGCTTGTAGAGACGGGCCGCCTCACGGTCGTCCTTCGGCAGGCCGCAACGGCCCTGCGCGTAGAAGGCCCCGAGATTGTTCTGCCCGTTTGCATTGCCCTGGTCGGCGGCGAGCTTGTAGAGACGGGCCGCCTCAGGGTCGTCCTTCGGCAGGCCGCCACGGCCCTGGTCGTAGAAGACGCCGAGATAGACCTGCCCCGTTGCGTTTCCCTGGTCGGCGGCGAGCTTGTAGAGACGCGCCGCCTCGCGGTCGTCCTTCGGCAGGCCGCCACGGCCCTGGTCGTAGAAGACCGCGAGATTGACCTGCCCCGTTGCGTTTCCCTGGTCGGCGGCGAGCTTGTAGAGACGCGCCGCCTCGCGGTCGTCCTTCGGCAGGCCGCCGCCGCCTTGCTCGTAGAAGGCGCCGAGATTGACCTGCCCGTTTGCGTCGCCCTGGTCGGCGGCGAGCTTGTAGAGACGGGCCGCCTCACGGTCGTCCTTCGGCAGGCCGCCACGGCCCTGCGCGTAGAAGGCCCCGAGATTGAACTGTCCGGTTGCGTCGCCCTGGTCGGCGGCGAGCCTGTAGAGACGGGCCGCCTCACGGTCGTCCTTCGGCAGGCCGCCACGGCCCTGCGCGTAGAAGACCGCGAGATTGTTCTGCCCGTTTGCGTTGCCCTGGTCGGCGGCGAGCTTGTAGAGACGCGCCGCCTCGCGGTCGTCCTTCGGCAGGCCGCCACGGCCCTGCGCGTAGAAGGCCCCGAGATTGTTCTAGCCGGTTGCGTTCCCCTGGGCGGCGGCGAGCTTATAGAGACGCGCCGCCTCGCGGTCGTCCGTATCGTCCAGTTCACTCATCATGCCTTGGCCTGCTAACTCCGCTCTTCCCAGATGGCATACCGTTGCGAATCGCGGGCAAAAGGCAAGTCGCTTACGCTCCTTCCAATGCTGGCAGATTCGAGAGGAGGAGGGCGAGTTGCCGCCTCGGAGTTCGATTGGTCGCGCCGCGGAACAAGACGACAGAAGGAGCGCTTTCGCTTGTCGCCGCCAACAAGGTCGCGAAGTCCCTATCCGCGGAGACGATCACTCGATCCTCCTCTCGGGCCCGAAGAAAGATCGTTTCGTCGTCTGCGCGCTGCAAGCCATATTCCCTGACATGGACGGCGCCGCGCCCTCGCTGCCGCAACCTTTCAGCGTTCGCAAGCGACAACGCGTTGTCCACCGGGAACCTCACGGAACCGTCAGGGGCAGTTCGCGCTCGCGCACAGCGTCTGCCGCGTAGTGCAGAGCCTCTTGGATGTCGTCGCGTTCGAGGTCCGGATAGGCTGCCAGAATATCAGTCGCGGTCATTCCGTCGGCCACCATGCCGATGATCGTCGCCACCGGGATGCGAAAGCCGCGGATACAGGGGACGCCGCTCATCTGTATTGCGTCGACAGTAATTCGCGTGAATCTCATCGTATGTCGCCTCAGGCGGCGTCCGGGAACCGGACGCTGGGGTATCTGTCGTCGAGCTCGCGGACGGCGTCTTCGATCGCTTCGATGAGTTTTGCGAGGGCCGGATAGTCGGCTTTGTCCGTGCTCTTCAGCCAAATCATCACGCGGAGGAAATCCCCGCTCTCGTCATAGCGATCGGACTCGATCTCGACGCCTTCCACCTTCTCGCCCACAGGCGACTTCTTGGCCGTATCGATGACGACCTTTCTCAAGGTCTCCAAATCTGTCTGCATCGCCTCTTCCTGCGTGGACTTCTTCGACGCCATCATAGCATGGACAACTCTGTTTTCTGCTGCTGGTTGCTCGACGCCATTCGGGCCATCACCGGAAATTCCGCCCCGCCGGCATGGCGCGCTTCGCCTCGAGCGTTTCGAGCGGCAGGGTCAGCGGCGGTTGCGGGTCATCGAGCCGCGGCGTCTGAGCGAATCTGCTGCCCTGGCGCTTCTGCGCCATCGTCAGCTGCGGGCTGCGGACTTCGTCGGCGCGCGCCCTTGTCTCGATGGTTGCGCCGGCTTCCGAGAGCAAGCCGAGCCAGGGCGTCAAGTCCTCCATGCGGTCGGCGATGACGTGGATGACGCCCTGCTCGTTCTGCAGCTTGCCGGTCACCGCGACGAAGCGCGCGCCGAGCACGATCGCGCGCAGCCGCTCGAACGCCTTCGGCCAGACGATGACGTTGGCGACGCCCGTCTCGTCCTCGAGCGTCATGAAGATGACGCCCTTGGCGGTGCCGGGCCGCTGGCGCACCAGCACGAGGCCCGCCACCGTCACGCGCTCGCCGCTCCTGACCGACGAAAGCGCGTCGGAGCGCAGGATCCCGCGCTGGGCGAGGCGCGCGCGCATGAACGAGGTCGGATGGGCCTTCAGCGAGAGAGACAGGCGCCGATAGTCCTCGACCACATGCGCGCCGAGCGGCATCGGCGGCAATCTGGCGTCGGGCTCCGTCTCGCGCTCCGGCCGCGAGGCGGCGAACAGCGGCAGATCGTCCTGGTCGCCGACCCGGTCGAGGCCGCGCACCGCCCATAGGGCCTCACGCCGGTCGAGACCGAGCGAGCGGAAGGCGTCGGCGTCGGCGAGTTTTTCCAGGACCGCGGGGCTCAAGCCGCTGCGCAGCCAGAGGTCGCGCACGGAATCATAGCCCTGCCCCCGCCGTTCGACGAGCCGGCGCATGTCGTCCTCCCGAACCCCGACGATCTGCCTCAGGCCCAGGCGCACGGCATGGGTGGCGCGGATGTGGGCCGCCATCGAGGCGTGGCGGGGGTGGAGAGCTGACTCCCCTCTCCCCAAAGGGCGTTCGGAAGAACGCCCGTCTTTCGACGGGCTATGGCGGGAGAGGGGTTGGGGGTGAGGGGTCGGCGCGCCAGCGCCCCGATCCAACGCGCCTTGCGGCGCGGACCCCTCATCCGGCGGGCTTCGCCCGCCACCTTCCCCCGCAAGGGGGGAAGGGGGTTCCAGCGTGCAGTCCCAGTCCGACAGGTTCACGTCGACCTCGCTGACCTCGACCCCGTGCTCGCGCGCGTCGCGCACGAGCTGGGCCGGCGCGTAGAAGCCGAGCGGCTGGGAGTTGAGCATCGCGGCGGCGAAGACGTCGGGGTAGCGGCATTTCATCCAGCACGAGGCGTAGACGAGGAGCGCGAAGCTCGCGGCGTGGCTCTCGGGAAAGCCGTATTCGCCGAAACCCTCGATCTGGCGGAAGCAGCGCTCGGCGAAGTCGCAGTCGTAGCCCTTGGCCGCCATGCCCTCGACCATCTTCGCCTCAAACGTCGCGATCGTGCCGACCCGGCGGAAGGTCGCCATGGCGCGGCGCAGCCGGTCGGCCTCGGAGGGCGTGAAGCCGGCGGCGACGATGGCGATCTTCATCGCCTGCTCCTGGAAGAGCGGCACGCCGAGCGTCTTCTTCAGGACCGCCTCGAGCTCGCGCGAGGGATAGACGACGTCTTCGAGCCCCTGCCGGCGGCGCAGATAGGGATGCACCATGTCGCCCTGGATGGGGCCCGGCCGCACGATCGCGACCTCGATGACGAGATCGTAGAATTTCTCCGGCTTCAGCCGCGGCAGCATCGACATCTGCGCCCGGCTCTCGATCTGGAAGACGCCGATCGTGTCGGCGCGCTGGATCATCGCGTAGACTTGACGCTCCTCGGGCGGAATGGTCGCGAGCGTCAGCCGCTCGCCGTAATGTTTTCCGAGAAGGTCGAAGCCCTTCGACAGCGCCGTCAGCATGCCGAGCGCGAGCACGTCGATCTTGAGGAGACCGAGCGCGTCGAGATCGTCCTTGTCCCATTCGATGGTGGTGCGGTCCTCCATCGCCGCGTTCATGATCGGCGCGACCTCGTCGAGCCGGTCGCGGGTGATGACGAAGCCGCCGCTGTGCTGGGTGAGGTGGCGCGGAAAGCCGGTCAATTCCCCCGCCATCTTCAGCGCGAGCGCGAGCGACGGATCGGCAGGGTCGAGCCCGGCCGCGCGCACACGGGTCCCGTCGATCGGCGTCGAGCCGTGGCCCCAGGCGGTTCCGTTGAGCGCGGCGATGACGTCGTCGGAGAGGCCGAACACCTTGGCCGTCTCGCGGATCGCCGAGCGGGTGCGGTAGGTGGTGACCGCGGCGGCCAGCCCCGCGCGCTCGCGCCCGTAGCGCCGGTAGATGTACTGGATCACCTCCTCGCGCCGCTCGTGCTCGAAATCGACGTCGATGTCCGGCGGCTCGTTGCGCTCGGGCGAGACGAAGCGCTCGAACAAGAGATCGAAACGCGCCGGATCGACCTCGGTGATCCCGAGGCAGAAGCAGACCGCCGAATTGGCCGCCGAACCGCGGCCCTGGCAGAGGATCCCGCGCGAGCGGGCGAAGCGCACGATGTCGTGCACGGTGAGAAAGTAAGGCGCGTAGTCGAGCGAGGCGATGAGGGCGAGTTCATGGGCGAGCGCTTCCCGCACGCGCTCCGGCGCGCCCTCGGGATAGCGCGCCTTGGCGCCTTCGAGCGCGAAGGCTTCGAGCGCGGCCTGGGGCGTCGCATAGCCCTCGCGCAGCTCTTCGGGATAGCAGTGCGCCAGTTCGTCGAGGCCGAAGGCGAGGCCGTCGAGGAAGCGGATCGTCTCCTCGATCGCCGCCGGCGCCTCGGCGAAGAGCCGCGCCATCTCGCGCGGGCTTTTAAGATGGCGCTCGGCGTTGGCCTGGGTCAGGCGCCCGGCGGCCTCGAGCGTCGTTTTCTCGCGGATGCAGGCGACGACGTCGGCGAGCGCGCGCCGCTCGGGCGCATGCATCAGCGCGTCGTTGGTGGCCAGGAGCGGCGCGCCGATTTTGCGCGCCAGCGCCGCCCGCCGCGCCAGCCCCGCGCGCATGTCCTCGCCGTAGGTCAGGCTCGCGCCGATCCAGAAGCGCGGGCCGAACGCTTCGCGGAGGCGGGCGAGCGTCCCCTTCTCCCCTTGCGGGAGAAGGTGGCCCGAAGGGCCGGATGAGTTCTCATTCGCTTGCGCGCACCTTGATGGATGAGAAGGCGGCTTGACCACCCCCTTTCAGGAGAGGGGTCCCGCGCCGCAAGGCGCGTTACCGCGCCGGACCCCTCACCCCCAACCCCTCTCCCGCAAGGGGAGAGGGGGGAGAGCGCCACGATCTGCAGCCCCTCGCCGTGCTCCAGCAAATCCTCGAGCCTGAGCCAGCACTCGCCTTTGGGCGCGCGCAAATTTCCCGCCGTGAGAATCCGGCAGAGCCGGCCGTAGGCGGCGCGGTCCTTCGGATAGGCGAGGAGGTCCGGCGCGCCGTCGGCAAAGGCGAGCCGCGCGCCGGGAACGACGCGCGTTCCCGCAACCGCCGCCGCGTTCTCGCGCGCGAAGACATGCGCTCGCACGACGCCGGCGAGCGTGTTGCGGTCGGCGATCCCGACGCCAGCGAACCCCAGCTCGGCCGCGCGCGCGACCATCTCCTCCGGATGCGACGCCCCGCGCAAAAACGAAAAATTCGTCATCCCCGCCAGTTCGGCGAAGCGCGGCTCGAGGCGGATCACTCCCTTCCCCCCGCCTCTGGCGGGGGGAAGGTGGCGCCATAGGGCGTCCGGAAGGACGCCCGTCCTTCCGGACGGGCTATGGGCGCCGGATGAGGGGCTGAGCCGCTTTCTGTCGTTAGCCTCTTGAACCGCTCGGACGGCGCCAGCCGACCCTCGACTGCGGCGACGATCGTCTCGCACACATCGTCGATTGAACCCAACACGTCCGCATTCCAGAACCGCAGAACGCGGTAACCCAGCGCAGCCAGAATTGCGTCTCGTTTGTCATCGTAGGCGCTGTCGGCATGTTGCGATCCATCGAGCTCAACGACGAGCTTGCAGATTCGGCAGACGAAGTCGGCGTAGTAAGGCCCCACCGGCGCCTGACGCACAAATTTCGCACCTCCAAGACGACGGTTGCGAAGACGATGCCAGAGTTTTTTCTCCGCTTCCGTTGACGCAGCGCGCAGCGCTTGAGCGCGAGCGCTGACGGGAATATTACGGGTACGCATTTGATCACTCCGATAGTTTGGCGCCGCCCCTCATCCGGCCCCATAGGGCGTTCGTTAGAACGCCCGTCTGTCGACGGGCTATGGGGCCATCTTCTCCCCGCAAGCGGGGCGAAGGGAGCGCCCTTCGCCCCATCACCCGAACACCCCGTGCACGAACCATTTCGCCCTTTGGGTCTCGCGGCCCCAGAGGCCTTCGCGGTAGAGCCAGAAGCGGCGGCCCTCGGAATCCTCGGCGCGGAAATAGTCGCGCGTCGGCGCGTCGGGGCGGCGCCACCAGGGGGCGGCGATGCGCTCGGGGCCCTCGATCGCGGCGACGTTATGCAGCACGCGCCGCCAGCGGAAGCGCAAGGGCGGCCCGTCGGGCACTTCGGCGAGCGCGTCGATCGGCTCGGGACGGACGAAGAGCCGCAAAGGCCGCGCCGGCGCGCCCGCCGCGGCCGGCTCGAGCCCCTCCCCGCGCATGCGCGCGTCGCCGAGCATCGCGGGCGCGGCCGTCTCGGCCTGTTCGGGCAGATGGGCTTCGACGAGCTCGCGCCGGGTCACCGCGCGCGCGCCGAGCCGCGCGCTCAGGCGGTCGATGAGATCGGCGAGCGCCCGCGCCCGCTCGGCCTCGTGCGCGCGCTCGAGCTGGACTTGAGACGGCGCGAGCGGCTCGGCCGCAAGACACGAGAGGCGCATGAGGTCGACGCCGAAGCCCGCGTCGATCGCGTCCTCCTGCGGGCTTGCGAGCCGCTCGGCGAAGAGGCGGGCGATGGCGCGCGCTTCGTTGAGCGGCCGGGAGGCGCCGACCCGGATGCGGCGCACGTCGCCGTCGACGCGATAGAGGCTGAGCTCGATCGTCCTTGCCCCCTTCGCCTGCCGCTCCAGGAGCACCACGAGGTCGTCGGCGAGCTTGCGCAACGTCGCCTCGATCGCCTCGAGCGTCTGCACGGGCGAGGCGAACCGCCGCTCGGCGCAGAAATCGGGCGGAGGAAAGCGCGGCGCGATCGAGGCGCGCTCCAGGCCTTTCAGCGCGTCGAGCCGCGCCATCGGGAGAGCGCCGAACCGCGCCGTGATCGGCGCGCGGGGGCGCAAGGCGATGTCGCCGACGCGCCTCAGACCCGCGCGCGCCATGTCGGCGACGGTCGTCTCGTCGAGGCCGAGGGCCGCGAGCGGCAGGTCGTGAAAGAGTTTTGCGAAGGCCTTGTCGCTCAGGGTCTCGGGCGCGATGGTCTGCGCCGAAAACCGCGCCAGCGCCCAGGCGGCGCGCGGATTGCCGGCGACGCCGGCTGCGGCCGAAATCCCCTGCGCGGCGAGGCGGGCGAGGCAATCCTCGACGAGCGCCGCCTCGCCTTCGAAAAGATGCGCGACCCCGGAAATGTCGAGCATCAAGCCGTCGCGCCCGTCCAAAGCGGCGAGCGGGGTGAAGCGCGAGCACCAGTCGCAGAGCCGCTCCAGGAGCCGCGCCTCCTCGGCGGGCCGAGCCTCCACCGCGACGAGGGCGGGCAAGCGCGCGCGCGCGTCCGCGAGCGGAAGGCCGACCGTCAGGCCGAGCTTCGCGGCGTTCGCGTCCACGCCGACGAGCCGCTCGGCGTTGTTGATCTTGGCGACCGCCGCCAGCGGCGCCGCCCTGTCAACGCGATGCTGACGCCGGGCGCGGTCCGTCGCCAGACGCGGCAGCCAGAGAGAGAGAAATCGCCGGGTCGTCAAAAGTCCTCTCCTCGCTTCGCCATTCGAGCCTCACCGCGCGACCCATGTCGACCGCCTCCGCCGGGCCTTCGCGCGGAAAAGTCAGGCGCGCCTTGACGAGCCGCGCCCCGCAGGCGAAGGGGCCGGGCAGGTCCCGGCCGGCCGCCGCCGGACGTCTCGCGCTCGGCGCTGCGGCGATCTCGAACCGCGTCTCGGCGGCGCTGGACAGCCTGTCCGCCTGGCCGTAGGCGCTGGCCAGCACCAGGAGCGCCGGCGTTCTCCCTTTTCGCGCGGCCATGAGCAGGCGGCGGGAGGCCGCGAGGCTGTAGCCCTTCAAGTTCCAGATCTCGCCGACGACCGCGGCCGGCGCGCCGCATTTGAGCGCCTCCTCCATCGCCCAGAAGGCCGCGTCGGCGTCGGGCGCCGAAACGAACACGAGACGGCTCAAGGGGAGCCCGTGCGCGGCGAGGCCGGGTCCGTAGAGCGCGCCCGCCTCGTGAGCGGCGAAGCCCTCGCCGACGAGGAGCCCCGCCGACGGCCGCCCGGCCAAGAACCGCGCGGCGAGCGCCAGCGCAAAGCCCATCGCCGCCGCCCCGTCCGCGGGTTCGGCCGGGGCGATCTCGTGCAGGGCGTCGTCGGCGAGCCCGCCGCCGAGGGCGGAATCGAGCGCGCGCGCGAGGGTCAGGCGCCGCGCGGCGCGCGGATGGCCCGCCGGGCCTCCTTCAGCCTCGATCTCAGCGACGGCGCGCCGCAAACGCGCCATCTCCGCCCTGCCGCCCGGCGACATTCGGTCCGCATCCTAATGTTCGTTATTTGTTCTAGTTTTGGACCCAAGCGGGGCGAGAGTCAAGGGTGGGAAGAGCGCGCGACGGCTTGCCTGCAACCCGGCCCTCGATCATACCGGCTGCGAGCCGGCCAGAAGCTTCTGGCGCCGCTTCGGCGTTCATCGCCCCGCCGCTCCATTTCTTTCGACCCTTGAACGCGCTATGAATGCTTGATGACCCAGCTCCTTGAACAAGCCGTCCAAACGGTGCGCGGCCTGCCGCCGGAAACCCAGGACGCCATTGCGCGCATCCACCTGCAACTGGCCGGCGACGATCAATCCGCGGCGCCGCTGAGCGCACCGGAGAAAGCCTCCTTCGGCGCCTCCCTGGCCGAGGCCGAGCGCGGAGAATTCGCCACCGACGATCAGATCAGAGCCATCTGGGCCAAGCACGGCCTGTGAAGCTGCGATACACGCTTCGCGCGGCTGAAGAACTCGATCGCGTTCTGTCGCACATCGACCCGCGGTCTCCGCAAGGAGCCCGCGACGTCAAGGCGCGCATCCAGGCGATCATCGACCCGGTCTCTCACGGCTGTCCCGTCACCACTCTGCCGGTGTCGCGAGCCACTTGCCCGACAGCGCGGCCCGTGGCGTCCACGCCCTTCTGGACCGTGGTTCCGAGGCCGTAAGCGCCCCGCTCGAGGGCGTAGCCCGTGAATCGCGCCCCTCTTTCAATCGCGACGCCGGCGCCATGCGCGCCCTGCGCGATCGCATCGCCGACGCACGCGACGCCGTCGCACGCCCATGCCCGATCGGCTCCGGCGACGACGCCGGCAAGACCGATCGCTCCCATCAAACCGCAAGTCAAAACCCCGGCGCGTCGCGTGCCTTTGCAGCGGTAGGGTCGCGTCATCGTCGTCTCCTCCTTGCTTTCCGGATCGAGCGCCTCCCGCGCCTATAACCAAACCCATGAGCCTTGGTTCCAGGTCGGTGTTCGCGGAGCGGAATCGAAGCGAGGCTTTTCGCCGCTCGTCTCCTCGCCCGCCTCGGCGGGAACCGACAGAGACTATTTCTTGCCGGCCGCGAGTACGATCTCAGCGCAGGCCATGGCGTCGGAGAGGGCCTCGTGGTGGTTGAGGGCGATCCCGAGCTCGCGGCAGACGTCGGAAAGTCTCGTCGGGCGGATGCTCCATGTCCGCCGGGAAATCTGCACCGTGCAGCGGAACGGCAGCGTGGGCGCCTTGACGCCGTAGCTCGCGCAGCAGGCGCGAAGCACGCCCCTGTCGAACGAGGCGTTGTGGGCCGCGAGGAACTTCGCGCCCTCGATGAACGCCTCGATCCTCGGCCAGAGCTTTCCGAAGTCGTCCGACTGCGCCACGTCCTTCCACGTCAGCCCGTGGATATGGGTGAACCGGAATTCCTTCGTCGGCGGCCGGATGAGGTGAACCGCCGTGTCCACGATCCGTCCGCCCGTGACTTTGACGAGGCCGACGGCGCAGGCGCTGTCCTGCCTATAGTTGGCCGTCTCGAAATCGATCGCGATAAAATTCACCGCCTGCTCCCAACAATCGATCGGTTCGCGCAGCGCGACTGCGGCGGCGCTCTTCCTGAACGCCCCGGACGCGCTTCGCCCCGAAGGCGAGCAAAGCGCAAACTTACTGTTCCCGACGCCGGCGGCGCCAATCCGCCCCGCCTAACCCGCGCCCGAACGCCGATCGTTTCACGTTCGTGGCGCCGGGGCGAGGCTCCTTTCAACTGCGAAGCCCGTCCCGCATTGCTAAGCCGAATGGAAGGCGCGCCACGCCGGCTCGGACTTGTCGGCGACAGGCAAATCGAAGATAATTTGATAGTTGCCACCCAGCTTTCGATGGGGGCGCACCAGGCGTCAAACCTGTTCGTGCCGCTGCCGCGGATTGCCCCTCACCGTCGTAAATGTCATCGTAGCGTCGTAAATGTCATCGTAGCATTGTGACGCGTATCACAGCTGCTTCTGCGGTCTTCAATTTTTCTTCCGCTTTGGCGTGAACGAACGCTGCGCGTACGGACGGGCACAATTGTGGCGACCTTTTGCCGGACAGCGGCTCAACTTCTCACTAGGGAGCAAACAAAATGACATTGCCAGCAACACTTGTCAGCGGGCTCGGTGGAGCCATCGGAAGCGATTTTCGGCGCGCTCAGAACCAGCTTGTCTTCGTCGAATATAGCGGCAAGCTTTCTCGGCTCAATCTTTACCGCACCGGGACGGTGGTCTCATCCGGCTCCGCTGTTCTTAAAGGCACTTGGAGTTTTGATCTCGACACGGGCGCCGAAGGTGGCCTCGGGCCGAATTTCGATATTTGGTGGGAACAGGAAACTGCGGTCATCCGCGTGATGGCCCCGCTCAACAGCGCGCAGATCGTGAACCTCGGCAGCGTGAATTACGCTTCTCTCACGCCTGACACCCTTTCAAGTCTGACATATTCCACGACGCCGATCGACGGAAACAATGACGCCAGCAACCAGCTGGTGACCGGCGACGTTTTCGCGGTCCAGACCACCAGCGGCAATTTCGCCAAGGTGCTCGTCGTCGCATACGGCTACGACATGTCGATCCAGTGGACGACGTACAAGCTGGATCCGCTCTACGCCGTTCTCGGAACGGGCTACAACAATCCCGAGGACGTGAAGGCGAGCGCCGACGGCGCTCATGTCTATGTCACGGAGCGCGCCGGCGACCTTTTGAAGGTCGCCCTTGCGAGCGCCAATCGCGCATCCGCCACGGTGGTCTGCTCGGGACTGAACACGCCTCAGCAGCTCTATCTCGATGAAGTGGCCGGTTTCGCCTATGTCGTGGAATATGTGCCGACCGGCGGCAATCTTTGGCGCATCACGCTGAGCACTGGCGCAAAGACGTCGTTGCTCGCCAGTCTGGAAAACGCAGTCGGCGTCGTCGTGACGGCCGACGGACAGTTTGCGTATGTCAGCGAGCAGACCACTGGTCCCGATCAGGGTCGCGTCAGCCGCTTCCAGCTCAGCAACGGCGCGCGCACGCTGATCACAAATGGCCTCACGGCGCCGTTCTTTCTCACTTGGTTGGATTCGTCGCAGACCTCGCTATTGGTTCCGCAGCGAGACCCCGCCAATTCGGTCCTGCTGATCAGCCTCACAGCCGGCACAGCGCAGGTCATCGCCAGCGGCGTCGACAATCGCCCTTCGAGCGTGGCGGTGGTCTCCACCGCGGAACTGCTGGTTTGCACCGATCAGACGATCGAAGAGTATGATTTCTCGCTGGCGTCGTCGGGGCCGCTGTTGATGGGGATAGGCTTCATTCCCTTCGACAGGATCACCCAGACTCCAGGGCCAAATTTCGGTCTCGCCGACACCACCGTCGATCCGACCTATTTTTACCAGGTCAAGAACACGCCGTTCGGGGGCACGCTTCCGTTGATGGTCAACCACCAGCGCGCCGACAATGACGGCGCCGTCTACTATCGGGTGAAAGTGGACGGCGTCGTGCGCACCGACGCCTGGACAGACGAATACTGGAACGGGGCCGAATATGTCGCCGTGACCACGACGCCGATCTCGATCGGCGGGAATCCGGGATATTATCCGGTGAGGCCAATCAGTCAGCTCTTCCTGTGGATGAACCCGTCCCTGGGCGACCTGCTCGAACTCGACGAACCTCAGCAACGCAAACCACACGATATGGTTGGAGTTCACGAACTCGGGAGGCACGGTGATCGAGACCAGCACCCCGCTCATCATTCGCGTCGACAACAACAGCTGCAAGGCGACGATCGCGCAGCCGGTTCTCGAGACTTTGCCGACGCCGACCGTCGCCGATTCGTGCGGCGTGCTGCACTACGGCGGAATCGACACGACTTTGGTGTCGATGGGGTTTTCGGCGACGCATCCGAACAACTTCGCGACATTCGTTTGGGAGTTATTGATCAGGGGCGTCAGTCCGGTGACGCTGCCGCCGGTCCCGCCTCCTCCGCCTACAAGCGGGCCGGTGAGTTCGGTCGTTTCGCCGATAACCGACACGGTCGGCAATCTGAGGGGTTCCTGCACGATTGCGGCGTTCGCGGAGTATGTCTACGTCTACGCGTCGGCGAACAATGGTTGGAGTCGTCAAAGTCAATATGACGCGCAGGCTTTGATCGCGTTCGTGCTCGCGCCTTAGCGCATTGCGACCGATCAGCGAACATCGGTGAATGACGAGGGCTCGGCCTGGCTCCGAGCCCTCGCGCAACGTCTGCCGAGCGCCGGCCGGGATCACGCGCCGATCGCGGCTCTCCCGTCACCCGAGATACGTCACCACCCCGCTCTCGAGATCGTACATCGCCGGGACGATCTTGAGCTTGCCCTGGCCGGCGAGGCCAGGAATGAGCGTGCTCGCCGATGTCGGCCGCGCCGCGGTTCTTTGCGAGTTCATCTTCGCGGGGTTGTCGACATCGTCGCCAGGCTCTCCCCGGCCGACCGTCAAGCCGACAGAATGCGGGTGATGTCCGCTCCATCTTCGGCGTCGATGGCTGAGAACGGCACACCCTCGGCGACCCATGCTCGAAGCTGCTCGATCCAGACGTAACGGCCATTTGTCGTCTCATACAATCGGCTCTGCGCATACCGCTTCACGAGGATCGATCGGCGCTTCGCCGCTGCTCGCATAGGTCGGCTCCTGCTTCGTTGGAGGCCCGCGTCCCGTCACCCGAGGTACGTGACGACGCCGCTCTCGAGATCGTAGATCGCCGAGACGATCTTGAGCTTGCCTTGGCCGGCGAGGCCGGAAATGAGCGAGCTCGCCGAGCTCAGCCGCGCCGCCGTTCTCTGCGCGCTTTTCTTCGCCGCATTGTTGACGAAGTCGCCGGGTTCGCCCCGGGCGGCGAGGGCTGCGGGCAGGATCGGCTCGATCATCGCGCCGATCGCGCCGGGATAGGTCGCGTTCTTCAAGACAACGTTGCAAGCCGCCTTCACCGCTCCGCAGCTCGTGTGCGCAAGGACGACGATGACGGGCGAGCCCAGCACCGCCGCCCCGTATTCGACCGTGCCCAGCGTTGCGGTGTCGACGAGGTTGCCGGCGTTTCTGGCGACGAAGAGTTCGCCGAGCCCGCGGCCGCCGAAGACGAGCTCGGGCGGAACACGGCTGTCGGCGCAGGCGATGATCGTCGCCCAGGGCGCCTGATGCCCCGCGACCGATGCGCGCTGCTGAGCCAAGTCGATCGCACAGAGCTCCGGCTGGCTCACATAGCGCTCGTTGCCCGATTTGAGCGCGGCGAGCGCCTCGTCGGGCGTGAGCGACGTCGGCGCGCCTTCGGCCGCGCGCGCGGGCCTCATCGCGCCGGCGAGCATGATCGCCGCCAGCCCCGCGGCGCCGAATTTGAGAAAATCCCTCCGCCCCGCCGCCTGGCTCTCGCAGATCCTGCACATCGTCTCGTCTCCGTCATCGTCCGCCGAAGCCAGAGAATCCTAACAGCGCAAAGCGAAAGATTCGAGACGGCGATGGGAATGATCTCAATGGCGCGCGAAATGGGGCGAGAGGCGGCATATAATCTCAAGGCATTGCCGCCGGACCGGCTTCGCGAGGCCCCTGTAACAGCGCAACCCTTTCGTCCGTATCGTCGTGGCGGGCGCGTTGACCGGCGCCGAACAATCAACCTAATCGTGGCGGACCGTTGCGCGCGCGCCTCACGTTGGCGCGCCCGCGATTCCGAAGAGGAGGCAGACATGGCGACAGCTTTGGTTTCGGCGTCCGACTTCGGCGACGCCATGAAAGGCGCGGATCGCAGCGGGTCGGCCCGCGCGACGCGCGCTAGTGCGCCGGCGGATCGCCCGCCGCAAGGGGCCGGCGAGGAAGTGGCCCTGGATCGAGGCGTCGCGGATTCCGCGCGCGGCCCTGCGACGACGCGAGCGCGTCGTCATCATCGGCGCCGGCTTCGGCGGATTGTCCGCCGCCAAGGCGCTCGCCAAGGCGCCGGTCGATGTCATCGTGATCGACCGGCACAATTATCATCTGTTTCAGCCGCTGCTCTATCAGGTCGCGACCGCGGGCCTTTCGCCGGCCGACATCGCCTCGCCGATCCGGAGCGTCCTGAGCAAACAAGCCAACGCGACCGTGATCCTCGCCAACGTCGACGCGATCGACCGCGCGCGCAGGATCGTCCAGGCCGAGGATCGCCAGGTCGCGTACGACCGTTTGATCGTCGCGACGGGGGCGACGCACAGCTACTTCTCGCACGACGATTGGGCGAAATATGCCCCTGGGCTGAAGCGCATCGACGACGCGACGCTGTTGCGCCGACGCATCCTGCTGGCGTTCGAGAAGGCCGAGATCGAAGAGGATCCCGACGAGCGCGAGCGGCTGTTGAGCTTCGTCATTATCGGCGGCGGGCCGACCGGCGTCGAAATGGCCGGCGCGATCGCGGAACTGGCGCGCAAGGCCCTCTCGGCCGACTTCCGCGCGATCGACCCGCGTGCGACCCGCGTGACTTTGATCGAAGCGGGGCCGCGCCTGCTGGCGGCGTTTCACCCCGAGCTTTCCGAGGCCGCGCGCCGTTCGCTGGAGATGCTGCGCGTCGAAGTGCGGTTGGGCAAAGCGGCGACGCGCTGCGACGAGCTTGGCGTCGAAGTCGACGGCGGTCGGATCGAAGCGCGCAACATCATCTGGGCGGCCGGCGTGATGGCGTCGCCCGCCCAACAATGGCTCGGCGTCGAAGGCGATCGCGCCGGGCGGGTGAAGGTGAATCCGGACCTTTCCGTTCCCGATCACCCCGAAATCTTCGTGATCGGCGACACTGCGCATTGTGAGAACGGCGACGGGCGACCGCTGCCCGGCGTGGCGCCGGTCGCCAAGCAGCAAGGCGCTTACGTGGCGAGATTGATAAAGGCGCGATTGAGCGGCTCGGACCTGCCGCCGTTCAAATATCGCAATTACGGCTCGATGGCGACGATCGGCCGCAAAAGAGCTGTGGTCCAGATCGGCAGGGTGCGCGCGACCGGATTCATCGCCTGGCTGATCTGGTCGGTCGCTCACATCTACTACCTGATCGGCTTCAGAAATCGCCTCGCCGTCGCGCTCAACTGGGGCTGGAATTACGTCACTTTCGAACGCGGCACGCGATTGATCACGGGTCTTACCGGTTCGCGCATGCCGTCGACCGGGAGCCCCGAACCGGAGCCAAGGAAATTGGCCACAAGCGCGGGCGCGGCCCCGACGGCTCTCGCCGGCCAAGCCGACCTTGACCGAGGCAAGGGAGAAGCGTCGTAAGCGAGAAGAGAGAGTCCCGGGCGCCCGCCGCGGCGCCGATCGATCTTTTCTGCCAATTCTAGCCGGGCGCAACGAGTCGTGCTCCGCAGGCGCCGGCGTCAGCCGCCCCAGAGCGCACAACCATAGTTCAAACGGGGAGAGCAGGTGGACGTTTTCGCGGACTTCCCACTCTTGGTAATTTTCCTGGCCAGCGTTGCCGCGCTGTCGGCGGCGTCTGAAATCGGCCATCGCCTGGGATTGCGCGTCGCCGGGGAAGCGAACGTTCTGACCCTGGAGGCCGCCATGCTCGGCCTCTTGGCTCTGATGCTCAGCTTCACTTTCGCCATGGCGGTGACGCGCTTCGACGCAAGACGCGATGCGGTCCTGAAAGAGGCGAACGCCATCGGAACCGCCGCGCTGCGCGCGCGCCTGCTGCCGACCCCGCATGACGCCGAGAGCCTGCGGCTCCTTCGGGACTACGTCCAAATTCGGCTGGACGTCGCGAAACGCGCGCCGGCGCGGCCGGAGCTGGACGCCGCGATCGCCCAATCGAACGCGATTCTAGGAACGGCTCTGGCTGCAGATCAGGTCGGCCGCGGCGAAGGACAACGGCATGGTTCCGACCGGCCTTTACATCCAAGCGCTCAACGAAATGTTCGACGATCAGGAAAGCCGCCTCACCGCCTTTCGCAATCGCGTGCCGAATATCGTCTTGTGGGCGCTCTACGGCATCGCCGTCGTCGGGATCGGCTATGCGGGGTACGCGAGCGGGATCGAAAAGCGGCGCTGGAGGTTGCCGGTATATGCCATGAACCTCCTGGCCGCTTCCGTCATCCTGCTGATTCAGGACATCGACCGGCCCGCCTCGGGATTCATTTCCGCCAGTCAGCAGCCGATGGTCGACACGGCCAACGCTGTCGCCGGCTATTGGGCTCAATTCGAAAACACCGCGCCGCGACCCTAGCGCACGGCGTCGTCGGGCGGAAAACAGCTCTGCTCGCGCGCCTCGCCAACCGGAAGCGGCTGCGCGAGCTTGCGCGCCGCCATGGCGGCGAGGCGCAGCTCATCCGCCCGCACGATCCTGCCGGACTCGCGGCCTGCCGAAACTGAGCGGGGCTCCGTCGCTCACTCCGCCGTCGCCTTGCCCCGCAGCGCCTTGATCGCCCCGCGCCGTCCCTTCTCGTCGAGGCGGCGCGTCCGGGAGGCGAGCGTCGGGCGGGTCGGGCGGCGCGGTTTCTCGCGCTCCTGCGCCTTCATCAGCAGCGCGGCGAGGCGGGCGCGCGCGTCCTCGCGGTTGCGCGGCTGGCTCGCAAATTTCTGCGCGAAGATGACGATGACGCCGTCCTGGGTCGCGCGCGAGCCGGCGAGCTTGATCAGCCGGATCGCGACGTCGTTGGGCAGGCTCGGCGAGCGGCGCGCGTCGAAGCGCAGTTCGACCGCGCTCGCGACCTTGTTGACGTTCTGCCCGCCGGGGCCCGAAGAGCGGACGAAGGTCTCGACGATCTCGCTCTCGTCAATGAGGAGATCGCCGACTTTCATCTCTTTAGCGCCACTCCCTCACGTCGACGAACCGCCCGGCGATCGCCGCCGCGGCGGCCATCGCCGGCGAGACGAGGTGGGTGCGGCCCTTGTAGCCCTGGCGGCCCTCGAAATTGCGGTTCGAGGTCGAGGCGCAGCGCTCGCCAGGCAGAAGCTTGTCGGGGTTCATGGCGAGGCACATCGAGCAGCCGGGCTCCCGCCATTCGAAGCCCGCGGCGAGGAAGATCTTGTCGAGCCCTTCCGCCTCGGCCTGCGCCTTGACCAGCCCCGAGCCCGGCACGACCATCGCGTTGACCCGCTCGCTGACCCTGCGTCCTTCCGCGATCTTCGCTGCGGCGCGCAGGTCTTCGATGCGCCCGTTGGTGCAGGAGCCGATGAAGACGCGGTCGATTTCAATGTCCGTCATCTTCTCCCCGCCCTCGAGGCCCATGTAATCGAGCGCGCGCCGGATCGAAGCGCGCTTCTGCTCGGTCGGACCGTCGGAGACGCGCGGCACGGAGCCGAGGATCGAGACGACGTCCTGCGGGCTCGTGCCCCAGGTGACGAGCGGGGGCAGGTCGGCGGCGTCGAGCTTCACCTCGGCGTCGAAATGCGCCCCCTCGTCGGTGCGCAAAGTCTCCCAATGGGCGCGCGCCCGATCCCATAAGCGCCCCTTCGGCGACTTCGGGCGGTCCTTGAGATAGTCGTAGGTTTTCTCGTCGGGCGCGATCATGCCGGCCCGCGCGCCGCCCTCGATCGACATGTTGCAGACCGTCATGCGGCCTTCCATCGAGAGCGCCTCGATCGCGGAGCCGCAATATTCGATCACATGGCCGGCGCCGCCCGCCGCGCCGATCTTGCCGATGATCGCCAGAATGATGTCCTTGGCGGTGACGCCTGCGGCAAGCGCGCCCTCGACCCGCACGCGCATGTTCTTGGCTTTGGTCTGGATCAAAGTCTGCGTCGCCAGAACGTGCTCGACCTCGGAGGTGCCGATGCCGTGGGCGAGCGCGCCGAAGGCGCCGTGGGTCGAGGTGTGGCTGTCGCCGCAGACGATGGTCGTCCCGGGCAGGGTGAAGCCCTGCTCCGGCCCGATGATGTGCACGATGCCCTGTCGGCGATCGAACTCGTGGTAATATTCGATGCCGAACTCGCGCGCGTTCGCGGCCAGCGTCTCGACCTGCTGCCGGCTCTCGGGATCGGCGATGCCGCCTCTGCGGTCGGTCGTCTGGATATTGTGGTCGACGACGGCGAGCGTCTTCTCCGGCGCGCGCACCTTGCGGCCCGACATGCGCAGGCCCTCGAAGGCCTGCGGGCTCGTCACTTCGTGGACGAGATGGCGGTCGATGTAGATGAGGCTCGAACCGCCCGCCGTCTCGATGACATGGTCGTCCCAGATCTTGTCATACAACGTACGCGGCTTGGCCATCACGGTCTCCAGCGCCGGATCGGCGCGAACTCAGGGGATGAAAGTGGCGGGCTTTTTATGCCGAATGGCGCGAACAAGGAAGGGGCGGACGAGGCTGCCGGGTGGAGGACAGCGGGAGGCTCGAATGGCGACAGCGTCGCACCTGCGCGCCGCAGTCACGCGGCGCAAGCGGGTTCGAAAACACGATCCGTCACCGAATTGAAACCCTCTGGGCGCAACGTCGCGTTTCGGGCCGCTCCATGGGCCGCCGTCGCGCTTGACGCTGTTAACACCGACGCTGAACGAGCCAAGTCACGGACTTTTGTCGATTTTGAAGCCGATTTTCGAACAAATGCCCGGGAATCGGCGTAAGAGGTCCAGACGGACTGGCTCCGGCCGTGTGAGAGCCAAGGAGGACCCTTCGTCGTGCAAGCGACCGACATCGCGCATCCCGATTACTTCCACAAGGTGGTTGACTGCCAATGGGCCTGCCCGGCCCATACGCCCGTCCCCGAATACATTCGCCTCATCGCGCAAGGGGATTACAACGGCGCCTATCTGATCAACTGGAAGTCGAACGTCTTTCCGGGAATTCTCGGCCGCACCTGCGACCGGCCCTGCGAGCCCGCCTGCCGCCGCGGGCGCCTGGAGGAGCAGCCGGTCGCCATCTGCCGGCTGAAGCGCGTCGCGGCGGACCGCAAGCAGGACATCGCCGGCCTTCTGCCGAAGGCGCCGGCGACGCGCAACGGCAGGCGCGTCGCCTGCGTCGGCGCGGGGCCCGCCTCGCTGACCGTCGCCCGCGATCTCGCCGCCATCGGCTACGATGTGGTCGTATTCAATTCCAACTCGCGCGCCGGCGGCATGATGCGCAGCCAGATCCCGAAATTCCGCCTGCCCGACGAAGTGATCGACGAAGAGGTCGGCTACGCCCTGTCGACCGGCGGCCGTTTCGTCGCGGCGAGACGCATCAACAGCCTCAAAGCGCTGCTCGGCGAGGGTTATGACGCGATCTTCGTCGGCTGCGGCGCGCCGCACGGGCGCGACCTCGACATTCCCGGCCGCAAGGAAGGGACGAACAACGTCCGCATCGGCATCGAATGGCTCGCGAGCGTGTTCTTCGGCCACACCCATTCGATCGGCCGGCGGGTGGTGGTCCTGGGCGGCGGCAACACCGCGATGGATTGTTGCCGCACCGCGCGCCGCCTCGGCGGCGCCGAGGTCAAGGTCGTCGTGCGCTCCGGTTACGCCGAGATGAAAGCCTCGCCCTGGGAGAAGGAGGACGCGATCCACGAGGGCGTCGAAATCCTCAACTACCTTGTGCCCAAGGCATTCACCCACGAGGGAGGCCGGCTGACCGGCGTCGCTTTCGAAAAGGTGAAGGCCGAGAAGGACGACCGCGGCAGGCGCGTTCTGGTTCCGACCGGCGAAGACGACGTCCAAATCGCCTGCGACGACGTCCTGGTCGCCGTCGGCCAGGAGAACGCCTTTCCCTGGATCGAGACCGACTTGGGAGTCGCCCTCAGCCGCAACCGGATGCCGACGGTCGATCCGGTCACATTCCAGTCGAGCCTGCCGGGCGTGTTCTTCGGCGGCGACGCGGCTTTCGGCCCCAAGAACATCATCACCGCGGTGGCGCACGGCCACGAAGCGGCGATCTCGATCGACGCCTGTTGCCGCGGCGAGGACCCGCAGAAGCGCCCACCGCCGACGACCAATCTCGTCAGCCAGAAAATGGGCATCCACGAATGGTCCTACGACAGCGCGATCACGCTCGATCGCCGCTTCGCCGTGCCGCAGGTCGAGCGCGCCGCCGCGCTGAGAAACCTTCGCACCGAGGTGGAGCTCGGCTTCACCGACGAGCAGGCGCTGGGCGAGGCGCGCCGTTGCCTCAATTGCGACGTCCAGACCGTCTTCTCGGCGCCCGCCTGCATCGAGTGCGACGCCTGCGTCGACATCTGCCCGATCGACTGCATTTCCTTCGTTCCGAACGCGCCCGAGGACGAATTGCGCCGGTCGCTCAACGCGCCGGCGACCAATCTCGATCAGGCCATTCTCGTGTCTGAGCCCGTCAAGAGCCTGCGCGTCATGGTCAAGGATGAGGATCTGTGTCTGCACTGCGGCCTGTGCGCCGAGCGCTGTCCGACCGGCGCATGGGACATGCAGAAGTTCACCATAGAGATGGCGCAAGCGGGGCGGACATGCCGATCCAGGCCGTAAACGACTTCGTCATTCGCTTCGCCAACGTGAACGGCTCCGGCTCGGCGAGCGCCAATTTCCTGTTCGCCCGGTCGATCCTGCGGATGGGCGTGCCGATCGCGCCGCGCAACATCTTCCCCTCCAATATCCAGGGCCTGCCGACCTGGTACGAGGTGCGGGTCAGCGAGCAGGGCCATCTCGGGGCGCGCGGCGGCGCCGATATGCTCGTCGCGATGAACGCGCAGACTTTCGCGCAGGACGTCGCCGCGCTCGAATCCGGCGGCTACCTCTTCTACGATTCGACCCGTCCGCTGCCGCCCTCGATGACGCGCGACGATGTCGTGACGCTCGGCATGCCGCTGACCGAAATCTGCGCCCACCAATATTCGGACCCGAGACAGCGCCAGCTCTACCGCAACATGGTCTATGTCGGCGCGCTCGCCGCGCTCCTGGACATCGAGCTTCCTGTGATGGAGACGCTCGCCGCGGAACGGTTCAAGGGCAAGGACAAGCTCATCGAAGCCAACCAGCGAGCGCTGCGGATTGGCCATGACGAGGCCAGGTCGCGCTTCGCCTGTCCCCTCGGCATCCGCGTTCGGCGCAGCGACGCGGTCGGCGACCGCATTCTCGTGGAGGGCAATTTCGCCGCCGCGCTCGGAGCGGTCTACGGCGGCGCGACGGTCTGCGCGTGGTATCCGATCACCCCGTCCACGTCGCTCGCGGAGGCGTTCGAGCGCCAGTGCGCGCGCTACCGCGTCGATCCGGCGACCGGCAGAAAGAACTACGCCATCCTTCAGGCGGAGGACGAGATCGCCGCCATCGGCATGGCCGTCGGCGCGGGCTGGAACGGCGCGCGCGCCTTCACCGCGACGTCAGGTCCCGGGATTTCGCTGATGCAGGAATTCTTCGGCCTCGCCTATTTCGCCGAAATCCCTGTCGTCGTGTTCGACGTGCAGCGCGGCGGCCCCTCGACCGGCATGCCGACCCGCACGCAGCAATCGGACCTCCTCGCCTGCGCGTTCGCCTCTCACGGCGACACAAAGCACGTGCTGCTGATTCCCGACGGCCCGAACGAAGCGTTCGAATTCGCCGCGAGGGCGTTCGATCTCGCCGAGCAGCTGCAAACAGTCGTTTTCGTCATGCTCGATCTCGACATCGGCATGAATTCGCATCTGTGCGCGCCGTTCAAGTGGGATGACGCCCGGACTTACGACCGCGGAAAGGTGCTCTCGTTCGAGGAACTGGAAAAAGCGCCGAATTTCGGGCGCTACGATGATGTCGACGGCGATGGAATTCCTTATCGGACGCTTCCCGGCGGCCATCCGACGCGCGGCGCCTATTTCACGCGCGGCACCAGCCGTGATCGCTTTGCACGCTATACCGAGGAAGGTCTGCCCTATATCGACAACATGGAGCGCCTGGAGCACAAATTCGAGACCGCGCGCGGCCTGCTGCCGCGGCCGGTCCTCAAGCGGGCGGCGAAGCCGACGCGAATCGGCGTTCTCTATTACGGATCAACCGCCGCGCCGATGGACGAGGCCCAGCGGATGCTGGCGGACGAGGGCATACATGTCGACGCCCTGCGGATCCGCGCGTTTCCGCTCCCGCGCGCGGTCGCCGATTTCATCGACAGCCATGATCAGATCTTCGTAGTCGAGCAGAATCGCGATGCGCAGATGCGCACGCTCATTTCGACCGATCTCGGCGTTGCGACGGACCGCTGGACGCCGGTCCTCCACTTTAACGGTATGCCGACCTCCGCCCGCTTCATTCATCGTGAAATCGCCGCGCGCTTGCCCAAGCCGGCCGTGCGGCAACCTCTCGAGGCCGTCAAGTGACCTACCTCCCCAAGCCAAAGTTTCATCATCCCGCGATCCCGACCAACGCGCTCGGCTTCACCCGCCGCGACTACGAAGGCTCGATGTCGACCCTCTGTGCCGGCTGCGGCCACAACTCGATCACCGCGGCCATCGTTCACGCCTGCTTCGAGCTCGCCCTGCCGCCTCACCGCATTGCGAAGCTCAGCGGCATCGGCTGCTCGTCCAAGACGCCGACCTACATGCTCGGCCAGAGCCACGGCTTCAACTCGGTGCATGGGCGCATGCCGTCGGTGCTGACCGGCGCCAGTCTCGCCAACCGCGAGCTCGTCTATCTCGGCATTTCGGGCGACGGCGACACCGCCTCGATCGGGTTTGGGCAGTTCGCCCATGTGATGCGGCGCGGCGTCAACATGGTCTATATCGTCGAGAACAACGGCGTCTACGGCCTCACCAAGGGGCAGTTCTCGGCGACCGCCGACCGCGGCTCGAAGAGCAAGAAGGGCGTCCACGCGGCCGACGAGCCGATCGACCTCGTCGCCGTGGCGATCCAGCTCGGCGCCACTTTCGCCGCGCGCAGCTTTTCCGGCGACAAGGGGCAGCTCGTGCCGCTCATCAAGGCGGCGTTCGAGCATTGCGGAGCGGCCTTCATCGACGTCATTTCGCCCTGCGTCACCTTCAACAATCACGAGGGATCGACCAAGAGCTACGACTATGTGCGCGAGCACAACATCGCGATGAACGCGCTCGACTTCATCACCGGCAAGGAGCCGATCGAGATCGACTACGCCGAAGGCGCGGGCCAGGCCGTGACCATGCACGACGGCACCACGATCCACCTGCGCAAGCTCGACGCCGCGCACGACGTCACCGACCGCGCCGCCGCGCTGACCACGCTCGAGCGCGCCCGCGACGCCGGCGAAATCGTCACCGGCCTCCTCTACATCGACAGGGAGGCGGAGGAGCTGCACGACACCCTGAACACCACGACGCGGCCGCTGAACGAGCTCGCCGAGATCGACCTCTGCCCGGGCTCGAAGGCGCTGGAGGCGATCAACGCGTCGCTGAGGTGAGACGCGTCTCCCGCAAACCCGATCGACGACGACAGGCTGAAGGTTGTCCCAAACCTGAGGCGGCAGCTCTACGGGCTCGAAGCGCGGCCTAATTTTATCGGCGCGTGCTTCGCATAATGCTGCGCCCACGCAGCGAACTTCAACGCCGGTCCTAGGATTGCGAGGGCGGCGAACGGCAGATATTGGACGCCGAGGCGGAAATCGTGCAACGGGAAATGCTTGAAATCAAGGAGGAAAGCCAAGGCGATGTAATTCATGGCGACGGCGCGAAGCGGCGGCCAGAATTTGCTCGGCAGGGCCTGCCGCACTCGGCCGATCGAAAGAAGCGCAAGCAGATAGGTGAACGCCGCGGCGACGCCGAAAATGACGAACGTTTGCGTCGAGGGCGCGGGGCCGACCACGCACAGGCGGATCACAAAGCCGAGGTGGACGACGAGCGCGGCGGCGAAAGCCAAGCCAAACTCGCGCGCGCGCCGCTTCAGCGGCAAAAAGACATCGCCGAACAGCGACGTCAGCGCGCCTCCGACATAGGCGGGCCAAAAGAAAAGGAAGGCCACCCTGGCGCTCATGGCGAGCGCGATGGTGAAGTCCTTATGCCTCGAGACGGCGACAGCGGCGAGGGCCAGGCCGAGCGAAGCGCAGAAAGCCCCCGCCATCCAAACCCAGGTGTTTTCTTGCGCGTTCACCAACGCGCCCTTCCAATCACGCGGCTGGGCTTGCATTGCGCGCTCCAGATGAGGCCGGCCAGAGCAAACTAGCCATTTTTCCGTCTCGAGGGGAAGAGTTCACCGCCTCCCGGAGAAAGAACGTCCGCAAACCTGACCAAGGGGTCAATCGATCGAGACCCGTGGTCGGGCCTTGCGACGTCCCGCATAGCCGAGTCCTGCCAAGCCGAGCAGCATCATCGCCCAGGTGGAGGATTCGGGGACATTCGGAATCTCGGCGTACCCTGTGACCATGCCGGCGTCATTGATGGATTGGGAAAAAGTGTAAACCGAGCCCGGGAGGTCAATGATGCTGTAGGTCCCGCGTGATTCCACGAAGCCCCGATGCGCAGCGAACAAATCCGAGTAGATGCCGGTAACCTCGCCGGCGTTATTGACACCCGTGGGAATAGTGTAGGTCGTTCCGCGAAAATCGATGGTTGTGTAGCTCCCGCGAGAGTATACGAAACCTAGGTTGCCATTGGTGGAGGGTGGAGTGAGGCTCCTCCCGTTGGTTCCGGCGACCCCACCATTGGTGGTCTCCGCGTTGAATTCGGTTGACCATCCGCGCCGATGTTCCTAATATGTTCTTATGAAGAGTCGCTGGAAGCATGACCGTCCGATGTCGCGGACGGATTTGGACGACCGGTTTCCGGATGAGGGTGCGTGCGCGCGTCACCTCGCGAAACTCCGGTGGCCGGACGGCTTCACGTGTCCGGCCTGCGGGGCCTGCAAGGGCTGGGAACTTGAAACCAAGCCGTTCACCTGGGAATGCGCTGGTTGCCATCGCCAGACCTCGGTCACGGCGGGCACAGTCATGCACCGAAGCAAGCTGCCGTTGCGGACGTGGTTCCAGGCCATCCATGTCCTGACCAGCCACTCGAACGGCATCTCCGCTGAGCAGGCCCAGGCGCAGCTTGGCATCCGCTCCTACAAGACCGCCTGGCTGCTGCTGCACAAGCTGCGACGGGCGATGGTCGACCCCAATCGGTCTCTCTTGCAAGGGCTTGTTGAGGTGGACGAGACTGAAGTGCCGTTCCGCTCGAAGCATGACCCAATCGCGAACCACGGGATCCCCAACGTCGGCATCCTTCAGATTGTCGGCGCCGTTGAACTCGACGAAGAAGGGCATCCTTGCCGGGTGCGGCTGGAGCCGTTGAAGGACCGCACCGGCCCAAGCGTCAGGAGTTTCGTCGAACGCAATGTGGAGGTCGGCGCCACCGTGGTGAGCGACGGGTTCGCAGGCTATCGGAAGCTGGCCGAACACCGCAAGCACGCCAGCAAAGTAGTCGGCAATATGGCGGCGCACGTCCTGCTTCCTTGGATTCACCGCGCGTTCTCCAACCTGAAGCGCTGGTTCGGTGGCACGCTGCATGGCGTGCGCAAACAGCACTTGCGACGCTACCTCGACGAGTTCACATTTCGCTGGAACCGAAGGCGCCACACCAGGACAGCCTTCGACCGGTTGCTCGATTTGACCACCCGCTTGTCGCACGCGTCGATGCAGGATTTCGTGGAGCAGCGCGTCTGAGGGAAAGTGGAGCGTCATGCCGAAACTCCATTTCGGAGTATTCGACGATTTCAAGGGTGCTCGGACCTTGCTCCTATGGGGCGAGGATTCCGGCATCGCCGCCTTGCAGACAGTCTTCCGCGAACTCGCCGATGGCGCACGCGGGACGACCGGCCTTCATGAGTTGGGGTGGGCGGAAGGAGTCCGCGGCACACACCTATTGCTAGATCTTGCGCGAGCGAAATCGGACGAGGCCCTCAGGCTGACCAAGGCCGACGACGGGGTAGACGTCACGTGGGTCAGCACTCGGGACGATTCTTAAGCTAGGCCGATCTGATTGCCCCGCTCCTCGACCCTTCGGGCCCTAGCTGTCATCAGTACCTCGACTCGGATCGGAATTTCACCTTCCAAATTATGGTGTCGCGAGGGGAGTATCCAGAGAACCTACGCTAGATATTGGTGGACCGGAACCAACGGGAGGAGCCTCAATAATGGCTATGTCAAGCCATTGCCTTGTAAATTCAAACTCCAACTGCACCACGCCACACTTCTAATGGCATCTTCCACCCCAATCGCTTCCTCGGCCGTGTGTTCAAAGCATACTCTGCTTTTGCGATCTCCGCTTCGGGTATTGGCAAAGTCCGTACCCTTCGGGAAATACTCACGGAGCAATCCATTCGTGTTCTCGTTTGCACCTCGCTCCCCTGAGCAATCGGATGGGCGGAATAACACGGCATGTCAGTCACCCTCTCGATATCGCGCCAGTTCGTCCACTCCGCTCCGTTGTCCACCGTGAGCGTCTGCTTGAGATGCATCGGCACGGTCGCAAAGCGCCTCTCCAGCACGCGGACGTGTCGCGCGATGTCTTGCCGGCGAGCTTAGGCGATGCCCAAAAACTATTGCTTCATTTCGTGAAACCTCGGCGAGATGCTGTAGTTCCATTCTGGATGGAATGAGTCTCGGGTCATGTTGAGGGTCGCCATTTCCGCGTCCGAGACCTTGATGCCCTTTGGATAGGTGTTGCTATCGAGTTCGCAGCGGATTTTGAGACCGGTTTTCGTCGTGGTGTTGGCGATCAGTTCGATGACGATGAGGAGGCTGAGGAGTGGCGTCGCGCGCCAGTTCTGCGTGATGTGGCAGAACATGCGATGCTCGATCTTGTTCCACTTCGAAGTCCCTGGCGGATAGTGGCAAACCTGAATGATCAGACCGGTTTCGTCCGCGAGTTGTTGGAGGGCCAACTTCCAGAGCCGCAGCCGTGAACCATTGGAGCCGCCGCCGTCGGCCGTGATCATCAGGCGCCTCATCCCGGGATAGAGCTTCCAACCCATCTGATCGAGCCAGCATCGGACGGCGTTGACGGCGAACTCCCCGGTGTCGTGGTCGATTCCGAGGCTGACATAGCCGAGGTTGGCGCCGATGTCGTAGACCCCGTAAGGGACGACCTTGCCCAACTCCTTGTCCTCGAAATCGTGAGCGTTGACCTCGATCGGTTCGCCCTGCGGCCCATAGTCGCTACCGCCGTTCTTGAATTCGCCCAGCAATTCCTTCTTCTTCGCGTCGATCGATATCACGGGTTCGCCGGCCGCCTGAAACGCCTCGACCTTCGCGTTGATATATTCGAACTGGGCGTCGCGATCAGGATGTTTGCCGGCTTCCTTGGTCTTGCGGTTGGAATGGCGACAATATTTCAGTTCCTCCAGCAGCTTGGGAATGGTCGAGGAACTCACTTTGTGACCCATGGCGCGAAGCGCCGTCGCCAGCTTGTCGTGGCTCTTGGAGACCCATCGCAACGGCCGCATCGGGTCGCCCATCGTCGCCGGCTCGAGCAATCGTTGCAAGTCCTCCAACAGCGTCGGGTCCTTGACCGTCAACCGAGGAGTGCCCCCGCCCTTGCGCCGCACCTCTCCCGTCAAGGAGCCGGGGTTCCGCAAGTCCTTCAGACCGCGCCCAATCGTGCTCCGGGCGACCTTCGTCGCGCGCGCGACCGCCGCAATCCCGCCGTAGCCCGCCGCCTTCGCCTCCGCCGCCGCGCTCAACCGCCGGCGTCGCTCGTCCAGCGAAGGCCGAAGCGCGTCAAACCGGACGCGCAGGGATAATTCGTCTATCATCATCACGATATAGACGCTCGCCTCGCACTCGGGAATCCGTAAACAGCCGATGCCAGTAAACTCGCAAATTCCAAATTGGCTATTTTTGGGCGTCGCC
>CAWDTW010000006.1:0-42387 GCA_963805295.1 uncultured Alphaproteobacteria bacterium
GACGCCCCTCATTTTGCGGTCAGAACGAGCCGGCCCCGCTCGACCGTATAGCGCTTCAGCCGCTCAAGAAAACTCATGCCGAGCAGGCTCTCCTCGAGCGCGCCCGGACGGGCGACAAGGGCGCCCACGTTACGCATGACGATCGACCCGACGGCGATCTCACCGAGCCGGACTTCGGCGGCGAGCGCCGCGCCATTGGCGGTGATGACCGGGACGTCGAATGTGAGCCCAGCGGCGTCGACGCCGGCGCGTCTCGCGTCGGCGGCGCTGAGCACGACCATCGACGCGCCCGTATCGAAGAGAAAGGTCACCCGCGCGCCATTGACTCTCGCCGCGACGGCGAATTCGCCGCTCGAGGCGGCCATTGACGATGACCTCGCCGCCCTGCCCGACCTGAGGCTCGGAAGGCAAGAGTTCGGCGGCGACCCGTCCAAGGAAATCGGCCGCCTCGTAGCGATACGCGTAGGCGCCCGTCAGCGCGACGAAAAGAGCCGCCCAGAGCGCCGCCGAGCCGAGGACCCGCGCGAGATCGGCCGCCCGCGTCGATCGCCAGAACGAAGACGAGCAATGCGATCAGCGCGGCCGCCCCGGCAAATCCCGGTGATCGAGGCCGGCGATACGGGTCCCGGCCGGCGTCAGCATCAGGACGGCAAGCGCCGCGCCGAGAATGAGAAGAGGCGCGAAGAGCCGCATCAGTGTTTCCGGCCGCGCCGTCTGCGAAGTCCGCCCCGCCCGGAGCGCGAGCGAGCCTCGCGCAACCGCCCGCCGAGCCCGGCCATGACAGCGAGGCGCGCTCGGCCTCGCTCATTCCCGCCACGCGCCGATCTCTGCGACCGACCGGCCGCAGCCGACGCAAAGCGCCGAAACCGGGTCGACGACGCAGATCTTCACGCAAGGGGTCGAAATTCGACGGCGGACATGGACGTCACCTAGGCTCCATAAGCGCCCGATGAGAAGCCCGCACCAGCCGGCGATTTCCGCCCATTGCTGCGCGGCGCCGGCGACGTCGCCGGTTTGCCCGCCGATCTGCCGCTTCGCCGAACGCCGTCATCGCCGCCGCGCCGATCGCGCCCGCGATCACAGCCGCGACCGCGCGTCCGAGCCCGGTCGCCGCCGCGCCGACAATGAAAGCGACGACCAGCGCCGCGCCCCACGCGGCGGCGAATAAGCTTGCGGCCGGAGCCGCCCCGCCGCGGCGCCCGCGCCTTCCGTCACGCGCCGGATCGAGCAGCGCGAGCGGCATCAGCGCGCCGGCGCGCGACACGGAGGCCACGATGACCAACGCCCCGGCTGCGCTCCAGAATCATGGGAGAGCGCGCTCGCAGAGCGCCCCGACGCGAAGGAGCAGCGCCAGCGTCAGCGCGGTCGCGCCAAAGGCGCCGATCCGGCTGTCGCGCATGATTTCGAGCTTGCGGACGAGCGTTTCGCCGCCGCCGAAACCGTCGGCGACGTCGGCGAGGCCGTCCTCATGCAGCGCTCCGGTCGCGGCGACCAGCGCCGCCGTCGCGAGACCCGCGCCAACGAGCGGCGGCAGGCCAAGGAGCCGGCGCGAACGCCAGCGCGACCGACCGACGAGGCCAAACGATCGCGCCCGCGACGGGCGCGGCCCAGGCGATGCGGTTGAAATCGGGCGGCCCGCCCGCTAAAGCTCTGCGGGCACGCGCGCTATAAGCAAACGCGTGGCTAAGACACTCGCAACGCGCGCCACCCAGCGACGTCGCGCGTCGGCGGCCTCCGAGGACGAGGCGGCCGAGAAGTCTCGCGTCTGCTCAAAAGCCGCTCCACAGGACACTCACCGACCACGGCGACTGTCACCCGTCCGATCGCGGCGAAGCCCGATTCGATCAAACCCCACTGGCGCACCAGCGCGCGCGCCGCCGCCACGTCGTGCCCGCGCAGAGACAGGATCTGGTTGTTCAACGGCGCCATCACGAAAAACGCGTAAGGCCAGCTCGAAACGATGATCAGGGCGCCGAACGCCCAGCGGACGTCTTCCGACTCGAAATAGGCAATGAAGCCGGCGACCGCGGCCGCCAGCGCGAACGCCGCCAGCAGCGCGACGCCGCGGCGGTCGCTCGGACCCCATTCGCTCAACAGCGCCTCTTCGTCCAGCGCCATGCGGGCCGGCTGCTCGACCCACTTGACGTAGACGGCGGCGCCGGCGAAGGCGGCGGCGAAAGCAAGCGCGATCAATCCCGAAATCATGAAGGCTCCTCGGTCGCGGGCTTCTCTAGCACGAAGCGGCGGCGAATGCGCCGGTCTCGCGCCGCCGCCGTCCCCGGCTTTCCGCCCGTGCGTGCAGGGCCGCAAGTCGCGGTTCCGCGGCGCCGACGACATCGAGCGGATCGTCCGGCAGAACGCCGCGCAAAACATTTCCCGCTTCTTCATCACCGACGACTATTTCGCCCGCAACAAGAACTGGGAGCCGATCTTCGACCGACTGATCGAGCTGCGCGAGCAGGGGTTCAAGATCAGCTTTCTGATCCAGGTGGATACGCTCGCGCACAAGATTCCGAGATTCATCGAAAAGGCCGCCCGAGCCGGCTGCCGCTACGCCTTCATCGGACTGGAAAGCATCAATCCGGACAATCTCGTCCAGATGAAGAAGAACCAGAACCGAACCACGGAATATCGCACGATGTTCCAGGCCTGGAAAAACGCCGGCATGGTCACCTACGCGGGCTTCATCATCGGTCTCCCGGGCGACACTCCCGCCAGCGTGCGCCGCGACCTCAACAAATACGATCTCGAAACCGCGACAGTCGAGCACCCGCGCATGAGCCGGGAGGAGCGGCAGCGCACGTACTGGGACGCGTGGAACTGGTACCATAGCGACGAGCACGTCGAACGGATGATGCGGCGCAGGGGCGTGCGCGCGCGCTATCGCATCCAGGCGGACCCGCAGGCGATAACCTATTCCGACCTCGCCATCACGCCGGTGACCGACGCGGAAGACGAGGCGCTCGAGATGTTCACGTTCAACGATTCGGCGCGCTCTGCGGTCGAAAAGGCCCGCGCCCAGGCCCAGCGCCGCCGGCAAGGGGTAAAGTCCGCTCTCAGCGTGTAGAGCCGAGCCTCGCGCGCCGACGGTGGCGAGGCGAAGACGAAAGCGTCCGATTTTGACGCCGCTAACCGAATAGTTGCCGAGAACAGAAAGGGGTATAGGGAATAGAGATTTTGAGCACGGCTCTGACCACGTTTTAACAAAACAGTTCTCGTAAATAGATCGCCCGTTTGGGTTGCGGGTGAACTACCCCAAAGAAGCGGCACTGTTACGCCACGCCTCGGGTACACTCTCGCAGGGAACTCCAATTTTGAGCACTCTTGACCAGAGCTTTGATCACAGAGTGCTTGTCCATTGGGCGGTGCGACGTGGTGGACGACCGCAATGTGCTAAATAGCGGCCATTCCCCGACTGCGTGGCGAATGGGTCAAATCGACCGGAAGCGACTACGCTGGCACTAGCCACCGAAAATCCTAGCCGACGATGGATGCGTTACGATCGAGGGTATTGTCAGGCTGATCAGGATCGTCCGAGACGTCGGATTGGGGAACGGAAGTGAGCGCCTCGCAGACGTCGAAAATTGCCATGTCAATGAAAAACAGGAGCACTCTATTGCTCGCACCCTCCGCACCGGAACGAGCTTGTCCCAACCTATGGGAAACTTACCCGGGAACTCGGCCGACGGGCTTCGAAGCAACGTTGCGACCGACGTGATAAGAGAAGCGCCTCCATCGGACGCACTCCGCCACGCGGACGGCGTGATCGATCGGCGTCGGGGCCGGAGGGGAGGACCATACGCGCTCAGGGGAAGTGGTCAACGCGTTGGTGAGCGTCCACATCTCGGGCACGAAGGCGACGCAGACGGACGTTGCAGATCGCGATGGTGTACGTCGCAGTGGGGGTTAGCCGCGCGGTCACACAACGTTGTTGCTGCCCCCGTGGAACGAGCGTCAATTCGCCTCCGCAGTTCTTTTGGGATCTCCGGCTACGCGGTATGGTGACGATGGTGCAGGCGATGGCGCCGAACCGGGGGCGACATGCCGACATAGACGACGATCGGGTTGGAATAGACTGGCGGCTCGTGCGGGACGTGGAAGGCGTCCCCCAGCAGCAGTTGCAGGGTGTGCCGACCATTCGGCAGGGTGACGGTCGCTTCCGTCTGGCCCCCGCCGAAATGCAAATGGTTTTCGTCGTTCGGAATCGGGCGGTCCAACGGCGGAAGCGGCGCATCAATCAAGAGATGGTGATGGCCGGAGTTCGGCTTGTCGACTCCGGCTGGAGCGACGCCCATTTTTTCCAATCCGAAACGAACCGTGAAGGTGGTTGGCACGTAAGCGCCGTTCTCCGGAGACACGATGTAGACGCGAGCTCCAGCCGGGGAGGGATGGCGCGTTCCCGGCGCGGGCGCCTGCGCCGACGGCGGGGGAGGAGGCGCGGAGTCCACAACTGTTACGTGAATCTTCTGGGAATAGACAGGCGGTGTGTGGGGGATATGATCCGCGTCGCCCAGCAGCAGCTGCAGCGTGTGCGGGCCTGGCGGCAGCGACAGTTCGACTTCCGTCTGCCCGCCGCCAAAGTGAAGATGGTTCTCGTCGTTCGGGATCGGCTGATCCAGAGGCGGCAGATCCGTATCGATCAGCAGATGATGGTGGCCGGAATTGGGCCTCTTCGTTCCAGCCGGCGCGACTCCCATCCCATGAAGGCCGAAATGAACCGTGGTCTTCGGACCGATCACAGCACCGTCCTTGAGGTCGATAAACTCCTCCTTCGCGCCTGGAGGCGACGGGGTCGGCCCGCCGGTCTGCGCTGGCTGCGAATAGGCGCATGAGGCGAAAGCGAAGCTCCCGATCAGCGCGACGATCGCCCAAGCGTTCAGCTGCATGCTGACCTCCCAAAAGATTTTTCCTGGTTCGATGAGGTTAGGCGCCCGGACAGGTTCTCCTCGGCAAGACGCCGGTCACAATGCCGTCTGCCTCATCGAGGGAGCGGGCGAGCGTCAGACGGTGATTTGTGACTCCGCCGGCGGCAATTGTAAAGCTTTGGCCGCTCTTCTCGCGCCGGGGCGGTTCTTGTTCACGCGGAGGTTTACTGTTATCGCGATTACGCGAGCGAGACTTCGCGGGGCCAATTCATGGGTCGTATGGCGTGGGCTCCGGCTGCAATTTTCGCGGTAGGGGTCAGCGTCGGCGGATACGCGCAAGTCGCAGGGCCGGATGAGGCGCGTCTCCCCGGAGAAACGTTTCGCGATTGTGCGGATTGTGTGGAACTCGTGGTTGCGCCCTCTGGCGAATTCGACATGGGCTCGAACGCAAAGCCGATGGAGCAGCCTGTCCACCATGTTGTTATCCGGAAGAATTTCGCAATAGGGCGGCGCGAGGTCACGTTTTCGGAGTGGGATCGATGCGTACAGGTCGGCGGCTGTAAATTCGCTCCGACCGATCAGGGGTGGGGACGGGGTGATCGACCGGTAACGAATGTTAGTTGGGACGACGCCCAGGAATTCGTCGCTTGGCTGTCGAAGACGACTGGCAAGACCTATCGTCTGCCGAGCGAAGCGGAGTGGGAATATGCGGCGCGCGCGGGCTCGGTGACTCCTTTCTGGTGGGGCAAGGACGTCGGGACGGGGCGGGCTCAATGCGCCGATTGCGGCACGCCGGAAACCGGCAAGAGCGCCGTGGTCGGCTCCTTCCGGCCTAACGCCTTCGGACTTTACGACACCGCAGGAAACGCGGCCGAATGGGTCGAGGATTGCTGGAACCCTTCATACCGCGGCGCGCCGAACGACGGCTCGGCCTGGGCGAGCGGCGACTGCTCGCTTCGCGTGCTGAGGGGAGGCTCATTCGCGGACAAGGCGATTTCGATTCGCTCCTCCGGGCGGTTCCGCTATGATGAGGATGTTCGGTATTACGCGAACGGGTTTCGGGTGGCGCGAGACATGAATTGAAGCGCGGCCGGTTGCGATGGACATGTGCTCCTCGGGGACTATAAAGGTGTCGAGCGGGCGTTGTGAACGACGCCCCGGGTCCCGATGTTCGGGCCATTCGCGCCGCGGGCACACGGGCGCCCTGATCAATTGGGCGGTCCTCCTGGCGCTGGCGGTCGGATTCCACGTTTTGGCCGGGAGCGCGGCGCTTGCCGAGCGCAGGGTCGCGCTCATCATTGGCAACGCCAATTACACCCGCGGTGGCGTTCTGTGGAATAGCATCAACGACGCTAAGGCGATCGCCGCCCTCTTATCTAACGCAGGGTTTGACATCGTCGACCAGCGTTCCAATCTGGGCGTCGTCGAATTCAAGCGGGCGGTCCGTGAATTTGTCGACCGGTCGGCCAATGCCGACGTTGCAGTCGTCTACTATTCGGGCCACGGATTAGAGGTCGGCGGCGTCAACTACCTGATCCCGGTCGACGCCAAGCTGATGAGCTCGTCCGACGTGGACGACGAGGCGGTTTCGCTCGATCGGCTCCTGGTCGCGACCGAGCGGGTCAAGAAACTGAGCCTGATCATCCTGGACGCCTGTCGCGAAAATCCCTTTCGCCCGGTGAATGGTGAAGCGCGAGTGAAGCGCGCAGGTGCCACGGGGCTTGCCAGCGTTACCCCGACTGTCACGGACACACTGGTCGCCTTCGCAGCGAAGGCCGGCTCGGTCTCCTACGACGGGGACGGTCCCGACAGCCCTTTCACAACCGCGCTCGTCAAATACATAGCCCAGCCGGGCCTTGACATCAGGAGAGCCCTCGGGAAGGTGCGGGACGAAGTGCTTCGCGAGACCGGCAATCGTCAGGAGCCCTATTTTTATGGCTCGTTGGGCGGCGAAGACGTTGCGCTCGTTCCCGCGAAATCTGCGGCGCCCGCCGCGGCGGCCGTCCCGCCCACCGTGACGGCCGTCCCGCCCACCTCAGTCGAGCGCGACGATGCGCTCGAGGCGCTGGACTATCGCACGGCTGAACGCGTCAATTCGCTCGAGGGCTGGCGCGCGTTCCTCGCCGCTCATCCCACCGGCTCCTTTGCCCAGCTCGCTCGGGCGCAGATCGAAAAAATGCTCCCTGATGGAACGGCGAGCGCGTCCGCGCCAGAGAGGACCCCGTACGTCGGCGGACCTTCGAATACGCAACCCGCTGTCGGCGGGACCGGGCTTCCGGCTTCGGTCGAGTCGGCGGCGGTAACCCCGGCGCTAACTCCCAGCGAAGTCTGCAAACGCGATGGAGACCGCCTTGCGCGGCTGCGCGGCAACCCTTCAGCCGAGGAGGCCCAACATTTTGCGACCGAGCTGCGCTGCGAGATACTGCGGCCGCAATTTCTGCGTCTCATGGAGAGTTTGGGCTTCGCCGCGGCCGCGCCGGCGCCCGTAAATCCCTCTCCTTTAGACAGCTCGCTGCCGGGACCGACGATGGCGGGCGACTGCGCGGCCCAGGAGGCCGCGCTCGACCGCCTCCGGGCCGAGCCTTCGGAGGAGGCGGCCCGGCGGTTCTGGCGAGACCTCCAGTGCGAACGGCTGCGCCCTCAGGTCCGTCTGCTGATGGAAAGCCTCAACCTCACGCCGGATTCGCCGGGTTCCTCTCCTTCGGCCGGGGATGAGCAACACCATGCTCTTGACACGCCATCGACCGGCAACGGCGTGCGGGGGATGTCCGCGACAACCAAAGGTGCCGCGGCTGACTCGGGCGCTTGTCGGCGGGAGGCCGAGGAACTCGATCGCATTCGAGCGAACCCCGACCGACGCCAGGCCGAACAATTTGCCCGGGCCGTCACTTGTGACGCGCTGAAGCCCCAGGCGGCGCGATTGCTGGAGAGCTTTACCGAATGACGGCTTGGATTCGGCGTCTTCCGGCCGCCTCAGGTTCGATCGGTCCTTCCGCTCGTCCAACGTTCGCCGCGTGGACCCCGCGATATCCTGGCGGCAAGTCGCCCACGACGACGAGGCCGGTCGCGTGCCGACGCGAACGCTGAGCCTTTCTCGCGCGCGGGTTTGCAAGCCCGCCACGACTTCGGCGATTTCGAGCCCTGCATGGAGCGCCCGCGCCGCGTCGTGCTCATGCGCGCGGGGAAAACCGAACTAAGGCGATGCCCAAAAACTATTGCTTCATTTCGTGAAACCTCGGCGAGATGCTGTAGTTCCATTCTGGATGGAATGAGTCTCGGGTCATGTTGAGGGTCGCCATTTCCGCGTCCGAGACCTTGATGCCCTTTGGATAGGTGTTGCTATCGAGTTCGCAGCGGATTTTGAGACCGGTTTTCGTCGTGGTGTTGGCGATCAGTTCGATGACGATGAGGAGGCTGAGGAGTGGCGTCGCGCGCCAGTTCTGCGTGATGTGGCAGAACATGCGATGCTCGATCTTGTTCCACTTCGAAGTCCCTGGCGGATAGTGGCAAACCTGAATGATCAGACCGGTTTCGTCCGCGAGTTGTTGGAGGGCCAACTTCCAGAGCCGCAGCCGTGAACCATTGGAGCCGCCGCCGTCGGCCGTGATCATCAGGCGCCTCATCCCGGGATAGAGCTTCCAACCCATCTGATCGAGCCAGCATCGGACGGCGTTGACGGCGAACTCCCCGGTGTCGTGGTCGATTCCGAGGCTGACATAGCCGAGGTTGGCGCCGATGTCGTAGACCCCGTAAGGGACGACCTTGCCCAACTCCTTGTCCTCGAAATCGTGAGCGTTGACCTCGATCGGTTCGCCCTGCGGCCCATAGTCGCTACCGCCGTTCTTGAATTCGCCCAGCAATTCCTTCTTCTTCGCGTCGATCGATATCACGGGTTCGCCGGCCGCCTGAAACGCCTCGACCTTCGCGTTGATATATTCGAACTGGGCGTCGCGATCAGGATGTTTGCCGGCTTCCTTGGTCTTGCGGTTGGAATGGCGACAATATTTCAGTTCCTCCAGCAGCTTGGGAATGGTCGAGGAACTCACTTTGTGACCCATGGCGCGAAGCGCCGTCGCCAGCTTGTCGTGGCTCTTGGAGACCCATCGCAACGGCCGCATCGGGTCGCCCATCGTCGCCGGCTCGAGCAATCGTTGCAAGTCCTCCAACAGCGTCGGGTCCTTGACCGTCAACCGAGGAGTGCCCCCGCCCTTGCGCCGCACCTCTCCCGTCAAGGAGCCGGGGTTCCGCAAGTCCTTCAGACCGCGCCCAATCGTGCTCCGGGCGACCTTCGTCGCGCGCGCGACCGCCGCAATCCCGCCGTAGCCCGCCGCCTTCGCCTCCGCCGCCGCGCTCAACCGCCGGCGTCGCTCGTCCAGCGAAGGCCGAAGCGCGTCAAACCGGACGCGCAGGGATGATTCGTCTATCATCATCACGATATAGACGCTCGCCTCGCACTCGGGAATCCGCTAAACAGCCGATGCCAGTAAAATCGCAAATTCCAAATCGGCTATTTTTGGGCGTCGCCTAAGCGAGTATCCCGTCCGCATTCGTGCGGATGCGGGCCCAGATGGTTTGGTCGATCTCAGACTGGTTGAGGTAGTATTCCGGGACCATCGAGATCGACAGCTCGGGGGACTGCCGGCCGCCGTCGCCGCTTAGACGTCGGTGCCGATGCGGCGGAACATCGCACCGACCTCCAGCCCCTGCTCCTCGATCTCCTTCGGGAAGGCATGCGTAAACGGGCTGTTGCGTCCGCCTCCGTCTCGCGCCGCGTCGTCGGCCTGGGTCGCGTAGACGATGATCATCCCCTGCGCCTTTTCCGGTCGCGCGTAGCCCTGCACCTTCGGAATGTCGCGCGTGGAGACGCTGATGGATCGAACGAACTTGTCCGCCAGAGGGTTGTCGCGGCACGCGTCAAGAACCATGATCTTGACCCCCGGGGAAAGATTTGACGTCGTCAAGGGCGATCATCTCGTATCGAAGGCTGACCGCATCCTGCAGCTCCGCATCGACAGGCATCAGGAAGTTCTTGCCTTCGAACCGCATGCCGTGGCCGGCGCATTAGAAGAGCACGGCGTCCGCCGTTTCCTTCCCGCGCGAACTCGGCGATCACCTGATCCATCCGCCGCTTTTCGACGTCGACTTTCAGCGTCACGTCGAAGCCGATCGCCTTGAGCGCCTGGGCGACCTCCTTGGCGTCATTCGGCGGGTTGGCCAGCGCGGGAGAATATTGGTAGGAGCCGTTCCCGATGACCAGCGCCACGCGCTTGTCCGCGAAGCTTGGCGTCGCGTGGCCGAGGGTGACAAGCACGGCCAAGCAAAAGACCAACAACAAATATCGTTGCGTCTTCATCTGGGCAGTCCCGTCTCGGTGCCGTTGGGTCGTGACCGCCACCGCCTAGTCAGGCGGAACCCTAATGGAAATTTGTGTTTCGGTCCAGCTTTCGCGGGCTTTCGAGCGCGCCGCTGCCGGTAGCGCGCGAGGACCGATGAAGGCCCCTGAAATCGCCGTTGGGGTGCGTCACAGTGATCTGAGACATCTGGCTGCGGTAATTGAACCGCAACCGGAGGTTTCGAAATGACGATTGATGCAGGGCTGAAGCCCGAGGGGCTCCGGAGCGCTCCCCCATAGCTGGCGCAGGCGCCCCCTCGGGCGTCGATGCAGGACCGAAGCGCTATTCGGTCCAGCGCAAGATGGCGGTGGTGGCGCGTTTGTTGCGGGGCGAACCGTTGGATGCAGGACGAGATCAAATGTCTGGGTATCGAAGCTTCACCGTCCTTCGTGCGCGAACCCGAGGGCAATGGCGTCGCCGAGCGCTTCATCCGAACCTTGAAGGAGAACTTGCTCTGGGTGCGGACGTTCAAAACCATCGAGGAACTGCGCGCCGAGCTCGTCGCATTCGCCAGGCGCTACAATGAAACTTGGCTCGTCGCGCGCCATGGATACAAAACGCCCGCAAGGGTCAGAGAGGAGCAAACCATGCCACGAATTGCAATTGACCCGACGCTCGCAGCCACCTTACCCTTGGCCGCCTGAGCAAGCGCAGCCGGGTGTCTCAAAACCGTGCCGCACTACACTTGAAATCGCCTGAATAGGCCCGTAAGATCGAGCCGTCTTCCAGGCGCAAGGAGTTTCGTAATGAAATTCTCGCGAAAGACGTGCTTGCTCTTCACGGCGTGGTTTCAGGCGCACGCCGCGTCCGCCCAATCGCCGGTCGCTATCGTCGAGGATGTCAAGGGTCAAATCGCCGGCGTTGAGGTCATGGATTACCTTGTGCCGGGGCAAACGCTTCGGCTCGCGAGGGACGAGACCGTCGTCATCGGGTATTTGAAGTCCTGTGTCCGGGAGACGATTCACGGCGGAACGGTCGAGATTGGTGACGAGCAAAGCACAGTCGAGGCAGGCGTCATCGAGCGCCGCAAGGTCGAATGCGACGCGCAGGACATGATGACGACATCAGGGCAATCGTTCGATTCGACTGGCTACGTCCTTCGCGGCGGCGCAGGCGGAAGCCAGCGGCTGCCCGGGGTCCCGCGGGCGCCCGGCCCGCAATTCACTCTTTATGGATCAAGCCCGCTCATAGAACTCAACGGCAGCGGCCCCCTGGTGATCGCTCGGCTCGACACGAATGGCGAGTATTTCCATTTTGACATCGATCAGGACAAGCTGCTGCGCGGGCGTTTCCTCGATCTGGCGGTCGAGGGCAAATCGCTCAGTCCGGGAGGCGTCTATGGAGCTCGCTGGCAGAAGCGTCTGGTCGTTTTTAAGGTTGACCCTACTGCGAGTCCGGGCCCAACGCCCATCCTTGGACGGCTGCTGAGGTTGGGGTTCGCGCCCTGAAGGCGAAATCTGGGACTTGCGAATGTTGGGGAGGCGAAGCTCGACGGCGCTTGCGATGGTCGCGATTGCAATCGTCGCCGCGACCCTCGCCGCCGCCCCCGGATTTCAGTTCACGCGCGGCTTGTCGCTCGACGTTGCGACCGCTTTGCGATGGCGGTTGTTCGGCGACCTCCACGACAGCTCCTCGTCTCCCGCCGTCGTGGTCGCGCTCGACGAAGAGACGTACCGCACGCCGCCGTTCAAGGGAACGCCGATGATCACCTGGACCGGAGAAATCGCGCGCGTGCTCGCCGCTGTGCTGGAGGGCGGAGCGAAGGCCGTAGGGTTCGACGTGATCTTTCCCACCACGATCGAAGACTCCGAGATGTCATTCGGCAACGAAACGATTGGCGAGCGAATGCGAGGATTCGATCGCGATTTCCTGCGTGCGCTCGCCTCGGCCGCGAGCGTGGGGAAGATCGTACTCGGCGAAATTCGGACCGGCGATGATCGGATTCTGCCGGCGGCGGGACAAAGGATCGCCGTCGGTCAAATGCGCAACATTCGCTCCTTGAATGTGTACAGCGACGCTGACGGGGTCGTTCGACGCGTTCCTCTGATGCTGCCAGTCAATGGCGGACTTGCGCCTTCCATGTCGCTGGAGCTGGCGTCGCGCGCGCTCGAAACGCGACCGAAAGTCACTTCCGCCGGCGTCGAAATCGCCGGATATACGATCGCATCGCTCATACCGAACGCAATGACGTTGAACTTCGACGGCGGATCCGGCGACATTCCGGCTTATTCGCTGGCTGACCTGCTCGCGTGCCTGGGCAAGGGCGATACGGAGTTCTTTCGTCGCAACTTCGGCGGCAGGGTCGTCCTGTTCGGCTCGAAGCTTGAGTTGGAAGATCTCAAGATGACGTCGAAGCGCTTCGCATCCGCGCCGCGGCCGACAACGACGGAGCGGTGCGTCTCGGCCGCCGCAAGCGAGGCGCCGCCGGCGCACGGTTTGATCGATGGCGTGTTCGTTCAGGCCACGGCAGTCAACAACTTGGTGCGCCGCGAGGCCGTCACGGAGCTCGGCGATGGATCGCGATGGCTCCTCGCCCTGACGGGTGCCGCAATGGGCTCTGCCGCGGCGTTGACTCTAACGCCCGCCGGCGCCGCCGTTTCATTCCTGTTTCTTTGCGCCGCCGCCGGGGCCGGTGCCGCGATCGCGCTATTTGGCCTCGTCGCATTGCCCGTTGTCGAATTCAGCCTGGCGGGAGCCGTCGCGATTGTCGGAACAACGATTTTTCGATTGTTCGTGACGGACAAGGACAAGCGCCTCCTGCTCAGGAACCTCAAGGAAACCACCGCCGTGAAGGAGCGCTTCGAGAGCGAACTGCGGGTGGCCCACGACATCCAAATGAGCTTCCTCAAGAAGATCTTTCCCGCCTTCCCGGACCGGAGCGAATTCTCGCTCTACGCGACCCTCGTGCCGGCAAGAGAAGTTGGCGGCGACCTTTACGACTTCGGCCTCTTGGAGGGGACGCAGCTGTTCTTCTATGTCGGCGACGTCGCGGACAAGGGCGTGCCGGCCTCGCTGGGGATGGCCATGACCATAGTGCTCATGAGGCGCGCGAGCCAGCAGCCGGGCATTACCCCAGCCGAGATCCTGCGCCAGGTAAATGCGACACTGTCCGAAGACAACGAGAGCTCCATGTTCGTGACGCTGTTCGTCGGTATCCTGAACCTGCAAACGGGCGATTTGCGCTTCTCGAACGCGGGCCATAACCCGCCGCTTATCCTGGCCGCCAACGGCGAGTGCCGCTTCCTGGCGCTGCCCGATGGTCTAGTGCTGGGCGTAATGGCCGAAGCCGCGTACCGCGATGACACGGTTCGCCTCGAGCCGGGAGACATGATCGTGACCTATACCGACGGGGTGACCGAGGCGATGAACCGCGAGCGGGTCCTTTATTCGGAACCTCGCCTGCAGGAAAAACTGGCGACGCTAGCGGGTCGCGAGGTCAATGACACGGTGAGTGAAATTGTCGCTTCTGTCAGGGTCCATGCGGCCGGCGCGCCCCAGTCCGACGACATCACCGTGCTCGCCGTCCGGCGAAGCTGAACGAGCACGCCATCGCTCATCGGCCGACGGGGGAGAAGAAAGCCCGGGGGCTCTGCTCCGGGATCCGTGCAAAGGCCCAGCCTTTGCACTCCATTTTTTAGTTGTCCGTGAAGAACCTGCCGGCACATAGTTTTACGCGGGTTGAGGGCTTGCAGCGGCTTTGTCACGTTGCCGTGCCGCGAGCGCGAAGTGTCGGCGCCCCAGGAATTGTCAGGCCGTTGCCACTGCGGCCGGGTGGTCCTCGATCGCTCCGATGAACTCCTCGTAAGACGTGGCGAGGCATTCCACGTCGGTCGCCGCGATCGCGGCCCCGGCTCGATCAGGCACATTTCGCCAAGGACTTCGCCCGCATTCAGCACGCCCACGGTCCTGGCCTTTTCGCCCTCACCGATCGAGACCTCGACCGATCCGGTCACAATGAATAACGCAGTGTCGCCGTCGTCGCCCTCGGCGATAATGGTGTCTCTGGCTTTGAACGCAATTGCGCTGGTGTGGGGCGACTTGGCGCTGGCGGTCGCGCGCAAGGCGGGAAGTCTAGGCTAGAGGTTCGTCAGAGAGTGTCCACCAAAGCCCCCGCCACCACCATCCGCGCCATTTCCGGATTGAGCCGGCAAACGCCATCGCTTCGAATAGTGAAATCCGCCGGATCGAAAACCGTGCCTTTGACGAAATCCAGCACCGCGCGATCAACCTTCGGCCGTTCCGGCTCCATTACGTCGAAAATGAACTTCGACGATCCGTCGCTTCCCTCATGCATGATGCCGATCGTCGGGTCATAGCCCTCGGAAACGGCCTTGATCCGCATTTCGCTTTCGAGCGCCGCATAGGCGTAGTTCAACATTGCGTTGACCGGGTGCGCCGCGTTCCGATTGCGGGCCAGATGAAAGGGTGACGAACGCGGGCCGACGGAACGCCAACTGTCGGGAATCGGCCTGCGGCTGGTCCCGCGCCACTTTATCGGCATGCCGACCCAACTGCGAAAATACGACGCCGCGCAGTTAGCCCGCATTATGCAGCGGCGTGAGGTTTCCGCGTCGGTCGGCGGCGCGTTGTGGTGATTTTTCGGAACCGCGCTTGCTCGCGGACGCGCGGCATCGTCTCCGGCTTTGGGCCTGAGGGGGGAGTGGAGGGGGTTTGCGGGTTGAAGGGATGGGTTTGACGTTCGGGGCCGCTCACGCCCCGCGTTTTAGGTGACGAGGCGCGGGATGCGCTGGAGGGCGAAACGCAGGATTTCCTGGCCGGGGCACGAGGTCGGCAGATGGACGCGGATCATGGTTTTCATCTCGACGACGCGGGCGGCGATCTTGACGAGGCGCAGGCGCAACGTGTCGAACTGCGCGACGCGCCACATCGAACGCCTGGGCATCGATGCGCGCAGGCCCCACATCAGCCAGTAGGCGCCGGCGTGCAGGAAAAGCCGAAACTGATTGGCGGTCGCCTTGGTGCATGAGGTGCGATCCGCCGCCAGATGCGTCTTCCAGGATTTGATGTGGTTTTCGGCCTGGCCGCGCCGGCAATAGACGTCTTCGTAGAGCACGCGAGCGTTGCGCTTGTTCAGATTGGTGACGACGAAGCGCGTGTCTGATCCTTCCGCGCCGGCTTCGACGCGGGCGATGATCCGCTCGACCCGGCTCCAGCTTTGCGCGCCGTCGAAGAACTCTTTGAAACGACGAAGCTTGCCGTCTCTGGGCGCGGCTTCGAACCGTGCCTTTACGCTGGCTTCGAGACTTTCGACATGCCGGCGCAACGTGGTAGTCGGCGCGACGCCGAGGATGTAATCGAGGCCGCTCGCCCGACACCAGTCGAGAACCTCGGGGCCGCAATAATGGCTGTCGGCGCGCAGAAGGATCTCGGTGTTGGGCCAATGGGCTCGGATCGCGCGCAACAGCCGGCGGAGGAAGGGTTTGATCTCCTTGCCGCTCGGCCGCTTGGCGGGACGAAGCACGGCAGTGACGAAGCGGCCCTCGCCGTCGAAGACGACGATCGGCTGAAATCCGTATTCGTCGTAATGGGCGTTGAACAGCCGCAACTGTTGGCCGCCATGGACCGCGTCGAACGTGTCGTCGATGTCGAGCGTGATGCGTTTGGGAACCGCGGGAAAGGACTCGCAATAGAGATCGACCATGGCGCGGCCCATCCGCAACAGGGCGCGAACGTCGGGCAGATTTTCCAACCGCGAGATCGTCGACTGCGAGCACAGTTCGCGATCCGACGGCGTCAGATCGAGCGCCATCTTGAACATCGGATCGCTTCGCAGACAATTGGCGTCGTTGCCGTCCTCATAGCCCGCCGCGATCATCAGCAGCCGAAAGCGGATGATCTCCGCCAGGCTGTGGGTGATCTGATCGGGCGCGCGGGGATCGACCATGCAGGCGGCGAGCCGATCGGCGACGCCAAGGCGCTGGTCGACCTCGCGCAACGCCAGAACGCCGCCATCCGACGACAACAAGCCGCCGTCAAACTTGACCTCGACGCGCTTGCCCGAAACAGGTGACAACCCAGGCAACGGCAACATAGGATCGTTCATGGCGGGTGTGCCCTTCCTGAAATCGCGCGAATCGGCCTCGATAACCAGATTCTACACGAAATCAGATATTTAAGCTACATCCGCCAGCCCGCCATGCATAATGCGGGTTAGCTTCCAAAGCTCGCAACTCAGTAATAGTGTCCGGAAACTTTTCGTCGAGTTTTGAGAGCGCCGCATAAGCGGCAGTCATTGCCCGCTCCCATTTTTCGGAGCGGCGGATTGATTTTTCCAATGTCGCAATGCTGGCCTCGATTTTCCTCGAAATCAGCTTGCGGCAATACTCAATGCGAAGGGCCGGATTTTCGCGGGTTTCCAATTGCCATTGGACGCGAAACGGATTGGCCGAGTATCCGGACGCGCCGGCAACGCAAACAATATCGCCCTTCCAATCAATTCGAATGAGGCTGACTTTTTGCTCGGCGAGCCACGACAGAACATCAAAGGAAATGCTGCCGCTGCCGTCGAGGAGGATAATCCGCTCCGGCAAATCGGCGTCGCCGCGGAAAAATAAATAGGTCTCCCGCATCTGCGGATAATGCGTCAGGCCATTTTGGATTTCGAGCGCTCCACCATGAATGCGGAGCGAGACGCCGTGGCCGGCGAGGATCAATGCAGGTTGAGGTTTGGCGCGTTTGGTGCGGCGAGCTGAAGCCTTCTCCGATCGACTTCGCCACAAGTCGCAGCGGGTAGCCCAAGCGCTCGTTTGAGGGCGGACCGCATGCTTGTCCACGGTGCGATTTTTGGTCGCTATCGATTTCATGCGCGCCCCGAACTGCGCGGATATTCCCCAATTTCAGTGTATTCCAATTGCAATTCCTGCGCGAGCTTTTTCAGGGAATTTCGCTCGATAATTCGCCTATTTGCTTGGCCTGATTTTATAGGCCACTCTCCGAAATTCCGGACCTCTCAAACTCGGGTCGGATTTGCTCAATTCCAGGAATTTTCGGGCTCCAATTGCGGCCGTCAGGAACATTTGCGCCATTGCGTCGAGGTCGTGAAACTTCTCTCGGCTCCGCTGCTGCACAAGCGCCCAAATCAAAATCATCCCTGCGTGGATATTCCGGTCCACCCGCTCCAACATCGCTGCGCGCCGCAGACCGAAGGCATCTTTGGCAAGTGCGCGATCGAACGCGTGGGAGGCTTCCTTGATCGAACGGAGAAGCCCAAGCAGAGACCTTGCAGTCGCTCCGCAAATACACGGGGTCTATCTGATCGAGATATCGGCTCAAAGAGATCCCTTCGAGCGGCTCGAACGTCGCTTGAAGGATCGGCGAATAGTCGTCGGGCAGGATGGGTCCGACCCCGCCCACCGTGTCGGTCCGAGCCCGCTTGACGCCGAGCGCAACATCCATCGCTCGCTCGTCTTCGAGGCGTTCGTTTTCGAGACGCTTTTCGTCGGGACTCTGATCGTCGAGCTGCTCTTCGCCGACAAGGCCGCTTTTTTTCAACTTCTGCTGCGCAGAGATCGCGGCGAATGTCCCTGTAGCCATGCTCGCGACTTCGTTCATGACGGCCGCGAAACGCTGCGGGCCTAGGTCTTTCCTGATCTGTCTGAAAAATCGGTTCGAGGTCTTGGCCTTCAACGCTGCTTTGATCATCCGCTCGATTTGTCCGTCGACGAACTCATCCGACGCTTGTGCCTTGCGGAACGCTCTGGCGCACGCGTCGAATTGTTTGGCCATGAACTTGAAGACACCGAACCAGCACTGACGCCCGACGTCGTGTCCCTCCAGCCAAAACCGCCAGCCGATCTCGTCGAGGTCGAGGTTACGCTTTCGTAGCTCTGCAATCTGAATTGCCTGCTCCACGGTCCCGTCAGGGTAGACATGGGCCGCCCGTGCCTTTCCCCGCCCCAATCCTTGACGGGTCCCGCGCGGCACCACCAGGCCACGTTCGCGCCAATTCTCGAAACGCGACCGCGGAATTTGGAAGCCGGCTTTCGCCAAGCCCGCGAGGACCTCTTGTTCGCTCAGCATCGCCCCTCCGAGCGCCGACCGTCTTACAACTCGGCGTCCAAACCCCGTTTTGTTGTTTAGGCGCGCGCGACCCTCGCGGCAACGAATTCGCAATCCCGCGATTCGTCCAAAACAGCGAGCGGCTCAGTGAAGCAAGGAATGATCAGGCCAAACTGTTCACGCCTTTCGGCGCGGGCAACAGCGCTCCGCTCGCCAGCGGAGAAAAACGATGGCCAAGCGCCAGAGAGACTACAGTCAGGAATATGCGCGCCGCACCGCGCGGGGAGCCCAGAAGGGTTTGAGCCGTTCGGCGGCCCGCGGTCATCCGCGAGCCGGGGAGCGGGTGAAGCCCCCTACGCCGCGCGCAATCGATCCCGGAAGTCGAGAGGAGCTCGCGCTCAAATTGATGCGGCGCGGGCGTTCCCTTCGCGATGCGGCGTCTCACTACGCGATGAGCCAGGAGCGGCTGCGCGCCTATGTCAAGGAACAGACGGAAGCCCGGCACGGCAACCGGAAATGGACGATCATCGACCGGCGGACACGGCAATTTCCCTTCTACTCGGACGGGCGCGTCGTCACGCCGACGATGAGCCTCGACGAGACGGCCGAGGCCGGCCGCTACATGCAGGCGGTGAAGCAGTTTCTGCGAACGGGCGAAGCCGACTTCCTTGCCCCATTCGCAGGGAAGGGCACCCGCGACACGAGCGGAAAATTCCATCCGTTCGAACTCGACGAGAACACTCTGTACGAACTCGATCACCGTGACGAGGCGGTGATCCCCGAACTCTATCGAATCAGCGAAAGGATCGCGACATGACCCCCATTGAACGGGAGCTCCACCGGGCCGCCGTAAGGAGCAAGAAGGAACGGCTGTCCGGCGTCCACAACGAGGTCTGCGTCGGATGCGGATGCGACTTGGCCGCGGGCAAGGAGGACGATCACGTCATCGGCGGCAAGCACGGGGATCTGGTCTGGCCCCTTTGCCTGCCGTGTCACCACAAGCGCTCCGAGCTTCAACGCGAGGAGCCGCAGCCGTCCGCCACTCCACGCAACGTTCTTGAGATCATCGGGCGGTGGCTCTTGTCGGTCGCCGAGTATTTTGAATTGATGTGCGAGACGTTCAGGCGCTTCGGCGAATTCCTGATCGGTCTCGCCAGGCAGGGGTATGGAGCCGAGCTCAAGCTTCCGTGACACGTCGCCGGACGCCGTTCCGGAAGCGGAGCGGCGTCCAATTCTCCTGAGGGCCTACGCCGAGACGGAAGACAAGGAATCGCTATCCAAAGGGCCGCGCACGCCAAAGTTTGTGCTGGTTTTCGATACGGAAACGACGCCCGACGAGGCGCAGCAGCTTCGGTTTGGGACGTACCAGCTCCTGAAAAAGGGCAAGCTCCGCGAAAAGGGGCTTTTCTACAGCAAAGTGACGCCACCGGAGCTCGAGACGCTGAAGGCGGAAGCGCCAAAGCATGGCTGCGTCGAACCGTTGAGGCTTCACGATTTCGTCCACAAGCGGTTCCTCCCGACGGCGTTCAAGGCGGGAGAGCTCGTCGTCGGGTTCAATCTGCCGTTCGATCTCTCCAGGCTGGCCATGCGCCACGCGGCGGCCCGGGTCTCGCGTTCGCCCCGCACGCCGGAGGAAATCGAGGTCGGCGCGCCGTTGAAAGATGCTGACCGCTCGATGGTTGGAGGCTTCACGTTCCAGCCTTCGCCGTTCGACGACCAACCCTGGCTTCGGATCAAACACCGAAACGGCCGCTCGGCGTTCTTTAAGTTTGCAAAGCCGGCGCAACAGGAGGCGGCGCGGAGCCAACGCCACCGCGGCGAACGGGTTCAGTTCCAACGCGGCAATTTTCTCGACCTGAAGACACTCGCTGCGGCCCTGACCAGCACCTCGCATAGCCTCAAGAGCCTTGCGAAGCATCTTGGCGTTCAGCGCAAGGGGGAGTTCACGGACTTCGGGCGCGCGATCGACGCCGAGTTCGTCGATTATGCGGTGAACGACACCGAGACGACGCGCCAGTGTTTCGAGGAGCTCGTGCGCCGTTTCAGGCGGCACCGCCTCACGATGACGGCTCCCCAAGGCATTTATTCCGAAGCGAGCCTCGGCAAGGGCTATCTCAAAGAGATGGGCGTCCGGCCATGGCGCGAAGTTCAGAAGGACTTCGACCCCGTGACGCTTGGTGCGATCATGAGCTCGTATTTCGGCGGTCGCGCGGAGGTCCATATCCGGCGCACCGTCGTGCCGACGATCTATACCGACTTCGCCGCGATGTACCCGACGGTTTGCACCCTGATGGGCTTGTGGCGGTTCGTCATCGCGCAAGGAGTCAACGAGGAGGATGCCACCGCTGAGACCCAAGCCTTTCTCGACACCATTCAGCTCGGCGATCTTCAGAATGCGGGCATATGGCGGAAACTGACGACGCTCGTACGGGTCGAACCCGAGGCCGACATCTTTCCCGTCCGCGCACGCTACGCCCCGCGGATCAAAGCCGAACGCAAGTCCGGCGACATGCCGACCATTGGCGTGAACTACCTGTCCGCTGATCGCCCGCTTTGGTTCACGCTCGCCGACTGCGTCGCTTCGAAGCTGCTAACCCGCATTATGCAGCGGCGTGAGGTTTCCGCGTCGGTCGGCGGCGCGTTGTGGTGATTTTTCGGAACCGCGCTTGCTCGCGGACGCGCGGCATCGTCTCCGGCTTTGGGCCTGAGGGGGGAGTGGAGGGGGTTTGCGGGTTGAAGGGATGGGTTTGACGTTCGGGGCCGCTCACGCCCCGCGTTTTAGGTGACGAGGCGCGGGATGCGCTGGAGGGCGAAACGCAGGATTTCCTGGCCGGGGCACGAGGTCGGCAGATGGACGCGGATCATGGTTTTCATCTCGACGACGCGGGCGGCGATCTTGACGAGGCGCAGGCGCAACGTGTCGAACTGCGCGACGCGCCACATCGAACGCCTGGGCATCGATGCGCGCAGGCCCCACATCAGCCAGTCGGCGCCGGCGTGCAGGAAAAGCCGAAACTGATTGGCGGTCGCCTTGGTGCATGAGGTGCGATCCGCCGCCAGATGCGTCTTCCAGGATTTGATGTGGTTTTCGGCCTGGCCGCGCCGGCAATAGACGTCTTCGTAGAGCACGCGAGCGTTGCGCTTGTTCAGATTGGTGACGACGAAGCGCGTGTCTGATCCTTCCGCGCCGGCTTCGACGCGGGCGATGATCCGCTCGACCCGGCTCCAGCTTTGCGCGCCGTCGAAGAACTCTTTGAAACGACGAAGCTTGCCGTCTCTGGGCGCGGCTTCGAACCGTGCCTTTACGCTGGCTTCGAGACTTTCGACATGCCGGCGCAACGTGGTAGTCGGCGCGACGCCGAGGATGTAATCGAGGCCGCTCGCCCGACACCAGTCGAGAACCTCGGGGCCGCAATAATGGCTGTCGGCGCGCAGAAGGATCTCGGTGTTGGGCCAATGGGCTCGGATCGCGCGCAACAGCCGGCGGAGGAAGGGTTTGATCTCCTTGCCGCTCGGCCGCTTGGCGGGACGAAGCACGGCAGTGACGAAGCGGCCCTCGCCGTCGAAGACGACGATCGGCTGAAATCCGTATTCGTCGTAATGGGCGTTGAACAGCCGCAACTGTTGGCCGCCATGGACCGCGTCGAACGTGTCGTCGATGTCGAGCGTGATGCGTTTGGGAACCGCGGGAAAGGACTCGCAATAGAGATCGACCATGGCGCGGCCCATCCGCAACAGGGCGCGAACGTCGGGCAGATTTTCCAACCGCGAGATCGTCGACTGCGAGCACAGTTCGCGATCCGACGGCGTCAGATCGAGCGCCATCTTGAACATCGGATCGCTTCGCAGACAATTGGCGTCGTTGCCGTCCTCATAGCCCGCCGCGATCATCAGCAGCCGAAAGCGGATGATCTCCGCCAGGCTGTGGGTGATCTGATCGGGCGCGCGGGGATCGACCATGCAGGCGGCGAGCCGATCGGCGACGCCAAGGCGCTGGTCGACCTCGCGCAACGCCAGAACGCCGCCATCCGACGACAACAAGCCGCCGTCAAACTTGACCTCGACGCGCTTGCCCGAAACAGGTGACAACCCAGGCAACGGCAACATAGGATCGTTCATGGCGGGTGTGCCCTTCCTGAAATCGCGCGAATCGGCCTCGATAACCAAATTCTACACGAAATCAGATATTTAAGCTACATCCGCCAGCCCGCCATGCATAATGCGGGCTAAGCGGCAAGGCCCCAAAGGTTGTGCGGGCAATTCGGTTCACGGCTAAGCTGCCCCAACCGGGCCTGAGACCGATAGAGGTCGCCGGCGAGCGAGAGTTCAGGGTCGATCCTTACAAAGACGACTTCTACCGACGCGTGGTCGAACTGCGTCGTCACGTCAAGGCCGAACTCAAGGAGGCGGAGCGCCGCGATCCGGACAGCCAGGAAGCCAAGAACCTGGACATGAACCAGCTCGCGTTGAAGATCCTGGCCAACGCCACCAGCTACGGGATTTTCATAGAGTTGAACGTTGAGGACGCCGAGGACGATGCTCCGCCGGTCTCGATCTTCGCTTCGCAAGGGGAGCGGATTGTCGAAGCGTCCAAGCGCGAGCAGCCTGGGCGCTTTTATCACCCGTTGCTCGCCACACTGATCACGGGAGCTGCGCGGCTCATGCTTGCGCTGACCGAGCGGCTCGCGTTCGAGCACGGCTTGAACTGGGCTTTCTGCGACACGGACAGTATGGCTTTCGCTAACACCGAGAAACTGCCGTTCGACGAGTTTGTTCGGCGGGTGCAGGACATCTGCGGGTGGTTCATGCCGCTTAACCCGTACAAAGCCGATCCAAAGAAGGGCGCGGTTTCGATCCTCGAAATGGAGGACCAGAACTTTGTGAAGGGCCGGTTCGAGGCGCTGTTCTGCTTCGCGATATCCGCGAAGCGATATGCCCTGTTCAACCTGGACCCGCACGGCAAGCCGGTGATCCGCAAGGCTTCGGCGCACGGCCTTGGACATTACGCCGCGCCATATGGAGCCGAAGAGGAAGCCCGAGGCGAATGGGAGAGCGGCGTCAGGCCTTGGGAAGAGGACGTTTGGAAGCAGATCATAACCGCGGCGCTCAGCGACAAGCCTCGCGAAGTCGATTACGCGTTCCGCCCCGAAATGATGAAGCCGGCGCGCAGCCGATACGGCGCGACACAACCCGCGGTGCTCGATTGGTTCAAGCGGTACAACGAAGGCCGTCCCTACGCGGAGCAGGTGAAGCCGTTCAATTTCCTGCTCACCTTTTTAGCCCGCCGTCAGGAGGACCTAACAACGGAGGACCCAACGCACGAATGGAACCCAAAGCTTGAAGACATGCGTCCGGTAGCGCCCTACGAGAAGGACATCGACAAGGCCTTGCGTCGCGTCTTTGACCGCAGTTCGGATAGCCTAGTTCCCGTCCATAAACACTTGTTTTTTAGCAAGGATTGAGCGGCGTCGAACACAGTTTTGGTCGTGAGAGAGTCGGTTTTTGCGAGGGATGTGACGGCTTCGGAGGGCGCGGCTGGTCTGGAGAGGCAGAAAGCTCATGGGACTGGCGCCGGTGACGAAGCCGGTCAAGCTACTGCATTGGCGGGTAGGATGGAGAAGTCAGTTAGGTTTGAGCCGGGCGAAGAGCGCGAGATTGAAGGCGACGACTGAGGACCAGACATAAGCGTTGAAGTGGTCGAGCCCGCGCCAAGTGCAGCGCGCCAAGCCGAAGCTGCGCTTTATCCACGAGATGCCGGCTTCGATGCCGGCGCGGAAGTTGCGTAGCTTGCGATAGATCCAGCGGCTCTTGACCATGTCTTCGATGCGCAGGCCGGCCTTCTTGTGGAAGGCCACGTCGTGGACCCCGCGAGCCTTGGCTTGGCTGAGATTGTGACGGCTGGCGAAGCCGCCATCGGCGGCCGCTTGTCGCGGCGCCTCGCCATAGAAGGCGATGTGACGCTCCAGCATGGGCAGGAACCGTTCGCTGTCTGCCGGATTGCCGGTTTCGATCACCACGTCCAGAATCAAGCCGCTCCTGCCGGTGATCAGATTGAGTTTATGACCATATTCGACGTCGCGGCTGCCCTTGACGATGATGTCGGCATGCGGCTCGAACAGGCTGACGATCTTGTCGCCGGCCGCGATGGCTTCGCCGAAAAAGACGCGACGCTCGGTCTGCCAGATGATCCGCTCGATCAGTGGGCGATAGTGATGCAGCTCAGCTTGCCATGGCTCAACTCTCGGGTCGGCCACCGCCGTCAGCTTTGTCGAAGCCTGATCGAGATAGGCCAACGTCGCTCGGGTCACCTTGACCAGCTCGCGGTAGTGGGGGACGCGGTTCGGTCGGCCGCGGGTGAACTCGATGGCGCGCGCCCGCTTCTTCGCCGCCCGGCGGTGATCGCGCCACAGGACACCGGCGCCGCCGATCAAGGCGTCAGCCGCTTTCAACAGCCGCACCATGACGCGCACCCCATCCCAGAGAAGACTGCTGTCGCTCGGCTCATGCATCAGGGCGGCGGTGACCGTGCTGTCCAACCGCACCATCTTGCCAGGCTCCAGCTTTTCCTCGCGCGCGCTGGCCAGCACGGTTCGGTTGATCGCTTCCCAGGTCTCCGCGCGGATGGCGCTGATCGTCTTGTGCAGCACCGACTTCTTTGGCGTCCATGACAGCGGCAGCCGCGCAAAGGCTCGGAAAGAGGAGGAGTCTTCAAGATGGAAGGCGAGCTCTTCGTAGCTCAACTGACGGTGCTGCTTGAGCAACCCGCATCGCAGCACCAACTCCGCCGGCAGCCCTCGTCTTCCGGTCTCCGCGACACCGCGCCGGCGCAGGTCATCCGCCACCAGCCTGACCAGCGTAGGATGCCCATCCAGCCACTGTGACATCGCCTTCAACTCGCGGCCGATCTCGTGCCCGGCGAACATATCGAATATGCTGGCCTGGATGATGCGTTCTGCACGCATTGTCGGCTCCGGCGGTGACGGGTTTACTTTTGGAATCAGTGGCTTGATCCCAAAGTTTACGCGAAACCGCCGGGTTTCGCATCCGTCAAATCAACGATTCTCTCAAGAATCTCAATGGCTTGTCGTTTGTGGACGGGAACTAGCCTAGAAGCCGTGCCGGAGAAGTGGCTCCGCACCGTTGCTGACGTGCTGCGGGATTACCACCGGCAGCCGGAATACAAGTTTCTTGGAGGTGGCTGGAATGAGGAAGGCGTCCTGCGACGCCGCCATATCTTCGCCGACACCATCGAGGACATCGGGAAGGAAACCGAGGGTTGGGAGGAGGACGAGGGGACTGCCTGGAGATTGGGGGTGTCAGGCCGCAAAGGCTGCTTGCGGGAGCGGATCGTTGGCGGGCTGGAATCTCTGTCCGAAGCCGGAGCCGAGCGTGCCATTATAGACGGCGCTGCGAACCTGAAGCAGAAGATCCGCCCCTCGCCGCGACCAGCGCATCTGCTGCGATTTGTTCATCCGGCGGTTCACCAGAAAATTGGCCGTCCCTTCGGTGATCGCGGTGCCGACCTGCAATCCGGCACGGTACCGCTCGGCGTAGTTGACCAACCAGTCGCTCTGTCCGGTGAGATAACCATCCAGTGCGTGCAAGGCGGTCCACAGCTTTCTCGAAGGCGCAATGGACCTCCGCTGGCCTTGTTCCCCCTGAAAATGATGCATCACTGCGCGGATACGACCGATGCTGATTTGAGCATCCTTGGCTTTGCCATTCCACAGCCTCCAGTGCAGGCGCTCGACCTCCGCGACAATCACCGCCTTCGCCGCCACCCGTGCCGGGTCATCCGCCGACAGACCGCCGGCTGTTTGCTCCAGGTGCTGCAGCCGCATGGCGATGTGGAACCAGTCGAGCACCGGCGCCTCGGTGACACCGGCATCAGCCAAAATGCGCCGCAAGCCGGAGCACCCGTCGGTGAACGCGGTCAGCACCGTGTCCTCGGTTCGCCCGACGGCGTCGAGGCTGCGGCGGATCAGCACTTTGATGTCCGTATCGGCTTTGGCGACGGCGCCGAAAACCTGCCGCCCGCCAGTTTCCGTTTCAACATTGCCGACCCGCACCTCCAGATGCCGCTCGCCGTCCTCGCAGCTGCGGATGAAGGTCGAATCCAAGGTCACGGTGATCGACGGAGCCGCCGGATCAGGCCGCACCGCGGCCTGATCCCGAAGCTCCGCACCAATTTTCAGAGTGTGCAAACGCAAAGTTTCCGGGTCGTTTCCGGCGTCGACCGGGAACATTTGCCGCAGCACGTCAGCAGCCACCCGGTAAGTCATCAGGGCAGAGAGATGCGCCTGAAGCTGATCCAACTCCGCCGTCGAGCGGCAATACGATGGCCAACCATGGCCGGCTTCGTTGCCGCCGCACCCAGCACAGCGAAAGCGGGGAAGCCGCACCGTGACCTGGCCGAAAAGCGTCGCGACCGCATGGTCCCGGTAATCCTTCACTCGGCACACCTCGCCACAGCTTCGGCAGTCCGGCCGCCGGACGGCGTGGCCCTTGGCCTGCGCCGCGACGATCTCCTGTTGGAGGCCGGCCAGCAACAGCTTCCCTTCGGCCAGGGTCAACCCTAAGTTGGCGATATCACCGAGATCATCAGGCCGGTTGATCTTCAAGACGTCAGCGCACTGTCTCTCACCGTCAGCCCCGGTTTTCACCAACCTCACAATCCAAGCCACGCGCCTACCCCCGATCAGAGATCAGACGCGAAACTACCGCTTCGGCGCCCGCACCCCCAATCTCCAGGCAGTCCCTGACGCCGGTCCATCCGCGGTCGAAAAGGCGAGGAAGCGCGCGTCCCTTCGGGCTTAGGCGGCGCTGAGGTTGCCGGCGCTCGACTTGCCCGTGCGCTTGTCGGCGACGATCTCGAAGTTGACCTTCTGGCCTTCGTTGAGATTGCTCATCCCCGCACGCTCGACGGCGCTGATGTGGACGAACACGTCCTGTCCGCCGGTGTCCGGCTGGATGAAACCAAAGCCCTTCTGGGCGTTGAACCACTTCACGGTTCCGACTGGCATAGCATTTCCTTTTGCGCGATGCGCGCGATTCGACGGCGCCCGAAGGCGTCCGCTGGTGAGTTGATATCGATGTCCGGGAGAGATGTCGTGGGCCTGCCGCAATGTTTCCAGACGGCGCGGGCCAAGTCAGTCGGCCTAAACTCGATGCCCATACATGAGCGCGAATTGTGTTCTTGTCAAGATCGCCTCTCTGCCACAATTCCCGAACAAATCACCGCGCGCGCCGGTGCGTGACCGATTTTGCGGTCGTTGACGGGTCCGAGTGTCACAATCCCGAGGGGTCGATCACCTCCTGACGTTCGTCGACACGCATGGCGAGTCCGGCGATGATTGCGTGCAACCGGGGCGAGTCGGGCTCGCTTGACGCGGGCGCGGGGCGTCGTCGCCGCGCCAGGGAACGCTACGCGATATCAGGTCTACGCTCGGCAACGCGCGGTATGGGCTCATCCGGCCGGTTCCTGCGCCAGCGCCCGGATCCTTTGGCGGGCGTCGAGGAGGGTGGCCAGCGCTTCGGCTCCGCCGCCCAGACGAATGATCAGCTGGCGGGCGTGGCTGACCACCCGTCCGGGCAGGCCGATCAGATGGAAGCGCAGCGCCTTCATGCGTTTGGCCGCCCATCTCTCGCCCAGCGCGAGACGCTTCATCGCGGCGTTTAGATTGAACGCCAGGATCGTCAGCGCCCACCAGGCGGCGTTGGCGCCGAACAGCCCAGAGGGCATCTGTCCGCCCGCCAGGTCGGATTTCGTCGCCGAATGGACTTCCTCGCTCTTGCCGCAGCGCTCGCGCAGCCACCAGATCACGCCCTCGCCGGCGCCCGTGCGGTTGGTCACGACGGCGAACAGTTTATAGACCCCCTTCGGGCCGAACGCCTGGGTGGGAAACGGCAGCTTCGCCTCGTCGCCCAGCGCCAGTTGGCGCAGCGGTTCGCGGATCGCGAGAAAGCGGTAATCGGCGCGGTTGCGGCTGTGCCCGGCCCAATTGGGCACGTAGACGACCTCGGCCCATTCTTGATCGGTCTGTTGCGGCTGGCCGTCCGTTTTGCGGATCAGCGGCTTCCACGCGCTCTCGGGCGTCGTCCGCACAGCCGCGCGGAAAGCCTCGGTCACGTCGGCGCCGATCGCGAACTCGATCACGCCAAAGCGCGGGTCTTTTCCCTCGCCGCAATAGAGTAGCAGCTCTTCCTGATAGCCCGCCGTGTCCGAACGCAACGAGACTGTCCTCACGCTGTCCGGCAGATGGCGCAGGCTCTCTTTCAGGACGCGCAACTGCTCGTGTCCGGCGGGCACGTTGCCGTCGCGGAACTCCGAATAGAGCATCGCGCCCTGCTCCGCCCACCAGCAGTTCAGCGGCTGATACGCCTTGAACTTCTTGTAGCAAAACAGCGCCTCGCGCTTGTGCGTCTCAATCAGCGTCGCGTCCATGTCCAGCGTCGCCGTCGCCGCGGGCTGACGCTTCTGCAGAAAGTCCAGCAGCGCCTGGTTCACTCGCCATAGACCGCGCAGTGCCTGCGTCACCGCCGGAATGAACGCCATCCCCGCGACCGCCTTGGGCGAGGCTGGATCATCGAACCGTTCCAGCCAGCCCGACAGCGCCGACGGCGAGGGCATCGCCCGCTCACGCTCGCGCCGCCAGCGACTTTTCAGCGACCGCCGTTCGGCGCGCGAAAGCAAATCCTTCTCGATCGCCCGCAGGATCGCCGAAAAGCCGCTGTCGCGCTCCAACCGTTCGATGTCTTCCACGCAGTCGCCGCCGGAGAGATTCAGGAAAATCACCGCCAGAACCATCTGGATGTCGAGCCAGCCCTGGCCGCCGGCCGCCCGAACATGCCGCTGGATCGCCCCGCCGAGGCCGCAGGCCTTGATCAGCTCGAGATACAAGGGAAGCCCGGCCAGCGACGTCAATCCATGGCTGGACGAATCGGCCTCATACTGGAAATCGAGCAGCCCCTGTGCCAGCATCGCGCACCCCGTTGGTGATGGTTCTTGAGTCGCAAACCGAGACTATCTCCCTGATTCTTCAGGGCCAACGGGGAACTTGAATTTTCCTGATGCGGAATTCAGGTCTGCGCGTCGTGAAAACTGCCGCCGCGGGTGGCCGGGAGCGCGGCGGAATCTCGTCGAGCCTCCGCAAAGGAAGCGCCGATTGACATTCCCGTAAGGGAATGCGTTGAATATCTGGAGCAGGCGATTCGCAAATGCGCGGCACGGTCGCTGAGCGGAACGTCAGAACGACATCGGCGACTTGATCGCCGGAGGAGAGGAAACGTGTCAGCCACGCTCATCAACCTCATCATCCAGCTGATCGCCGGCGCGATCGGCGGCAATGCGGTCGGCGGAATCGCCAAGAACGTCAGCATGGGAACCGGCGGCAACACCATCGCCGGCGCGCTTGGCGGCATCGCCGGCGGGTTGCTTCTGACCTCGCTCATTCCGATGCTCTCGGGCGCGGCGGGCGGCGTCGATATTGGCGCCTTGGTCGGCCAGCTCGTTGGCGGCGGCGTGTCCGGCGCGATCGTGTCGGCGATCGTCGGCATGGTCGTCAACAACATGCGGAAGGCCTGACCGCTCCTCCGCCGCCGGCGCTTTTGATCGCGGTCGGTCCTTGTCTGAACCGGAGCGTTCGGGGATACAGTCGGTTGCTGCGCCGGAGGCGCGGCGCCTCGTTGAAGCGGAAGGCTGGCGAAGGCGCCGGCCGCCAACAGGAGCAACGAAAATGGGATTGATCAGTTTCGTCAAGAACGTCGGCGCGTCGATCTTCGGCGGCAGCGAAGCCAAGGCCGCGCCGGCCGACGAGCTCAAGAAGGAGCTCGACAAGCACGGCCTCGACGCCTCGGGCGTCAAGATCGAGGTCGACGGCGACAAGGTGAAGGTGTCGGGCGCGACCTCCACAACGGAACAAGCGGAAAAGATCGCCATCGCGCTCGGCAACACGGTCGGCGTGGGGACCGTCCAGAACGACATCAAACCGGCGAAGGCCGAGCCTGAATCCAAGTTCTATACGGTGAAGAGCGGCGACACGCTGTGGGCGATCGCCGAGGCCCAGTACGGCAAAGGCGCCGGCGCCAAGTACGATGTCATCTTCCAGGCGAACCGGCCGATGCTGACCCACCCGGACAAGATCTATCCGGGCCAGGTCCTTCGCGTCCCGCCGCTGCCCTGAGGGCGCTGACGGGTCAAGCGGATTGGCCGCCGGCGCGTCCGGCGGCGCCGCGGCATCGGTCTGTCACCAGCGCTCGAGGCCCAAGAGCTTCTTTCCCAGCGGCGAAAGCTCGGCGGTTTTCGCGTCTCGCCTTTCCCGCTCGCGCTGGACATGGTCTGCTACGCTCATGGGCATGGATTTGCTGATCAACATCGACGTCCCGAATCTCGATCAGGGCGTCGCCTTTTACGAGCGGGCTTTTGCCCTGATCGTCACGCGCCGCCTCGGCCCTGAAGTCGTGGAGCTGAGCGGCTGGCCGGTCCGGCTCTACCTCCTGCAAAAGGCGAGCGGTTCGATCGGCGCCGGCGCCGATTTGCGTCGTTACGATCGGCACTGGACCCCGGTGCATATCGACGTGATCGTCGACGACATCGAAGCCGCGCTCGCTCGCGCCGTCGCCGCCGGCGCGTGCTCCGAGACCGAAATCCGGATCAACGCCTGGGGCAAGATCGCCGTGCTCGCCGACCCGTTCGGCCACGGCTTTTGCCTCATTCAGTTCCTCGGCCGCGGCTACGACGAGATCGCCGAACCCGAGGCGAGGCCTCACCCTCTCGCGTCGAGCCCATAAAGTGTATGCAGCGTCCGCACCGCGAGTTCGGTGTAGGCTTCGTCGATCAGCATCGAGAACTTGATCTCGGAGGTGGTGATCGCGCGGATGTTGATCCCCTTTTCGGCGAGCGCCTTGAAGGCGCGGGCGGCGACGCCGGAATGGGAGCGCATGCCGACGCCGATCGCGGAAATCTTCACCACGTCCTGCGCGCCGTTGAGCCTGGCGAAGCCGATCTTTTCGCGCCGCGCCTCGAGGATGCCGATCGCGCGCTCATACTCGGAGGCCGGCACGGTGAAGGTGATGTCGGTCGTCGTCGAGTCCTCGGAGACGACCTGAATGATCATGTCGACGTTGACGTTGGCCTCCGCCAGCGGCCCGAAGATCGCTGCGGCGACGCCGGGCTTGTCGGCGACTTCGCGCAGCGTGATCTGCGCCTCGTCGCGCGAGAAGGCGATGCCGGTGACGATCTGCTGCTCCACAATATCCTCCTCGTCGCAAATGAGCGTGCCAAGCTGCGGGTCGGCCGGATCGTCGAAGGACGAGCGCACGTAGAGCTTGACCTTGTGCACCATGGCCACCTCGACCGAGCGCACCTGCAGGACCTTGGCGCCGAGCGAGGTCATTTCCAGCATTTCCTCGAACGACACCTTGTCGAGCCTTCGCGCCTTCGGCACGACGCGCGGATCGGTCGTATAGACGCCGTCGACGTCGGTGTAGACGTCGCAGCGGTCGGCGTGAATCGCCGCCGCGAGCGCCACTGCCGACGTGTCCGAGCCGCCGCGCCCGAGCGTGGTCACGCGGTTCGTCGGCGCGTGCAGCCCCTGGAAGCCCGCGACCACCGCGATCCCGCTGCGCTTCAAGCCTTCGACCAGTTGCGAGCCGTCGATCTTGACGATGCGGGCCGAGCCGTGCGCGTCGTCGGTGAGAAGCGGGATTTGCCAGCCGGCCCATGAGCGCGCCTCGAGCCCCATGTCCTTCAAAACGAGCGCCAGCAAGCCCGCGGTGACGAGTTCGCCCGAGGCGACGATGGCGTCGTATTCCGCATTGTCGAAATGCGACCCCGCCTCCTTGGACCAGCCGACGAGCTCGTTGGTCTTGCCGGCCATGGCGGAGACGACGACCGCGACCTCATGCCCCGCGTCCGCTTCGCGCTTCACATGGGCCGCGACGTTGCGGATGCGATCGACGTTGGCGACGGACGTGCCGCCGAATTTCATCACCAGACGCGACAAAGGGTCCTCGGCTCATGAGGGGAGACGCGCGGCTCGCGCTATGGGACGCGGCGGCGTATAAAGGCGCGGGTCCGGCCGGTCAACGCCCGGGCCCGTAAGAGGTTTGTATGAGCGCCAAACCCGCGCCGAGCGTCGTTCCAGCGGAAGTCGGGCGCTTCGACGCGCTGGGCGATTCCTGGTGGGACGCCGACGGGCCGATGGCGCCGCTGCACCGGCTGGCCCCCGTCCGCGTCGGCTGGGCGCGCGACTGCGCTGTCCGGCATTTCAGGCGCGAGGCCGAGGCGGCGCCGCCGCTCGCGGGCCTCGAAATCCTCGACGTCGGCTGCGGCGCGGGACTTTTCGCGGAGCCGCTGGCGAGGCTCGGGGGAAAGGTGCTCGGGATCGATCCGGCTCCGGCCTCGATCGACGTCGCCCGCCGCCACGCGGAAGAGACGGGCGCAAGGCTCGCCTATCGGGTCGCGACCCTCGAGGAGGTCGCGGCCGAGCCGAAGCGCTTCGACGTCGTCAGCGCGATGGAGGTCGTCGAGCATGTCGCCGATCCGGCGAAGTTCGTCGCCGTCGCCGCCTCGCTGCTCGAGCCCGGCGGGCTGTTTCTCGCCTCGACGCTGAACCGCACGCTGAAGAGCTTTGCGCTGGCCATCGTCGGGGCCGAATACGTGCTGCGCTGGCTCGAGCCGGGCACCCACCATTGGGAGCAGTTCGTGACGCCGGAGGAATTCTCCGCCGCCGCCCGCGCGGCGGGGCTCAAGGTGATGGAGCGCCGGGGCGTGGCCTACGACCCGCTCCGCCTCGGCTGGCGCCTGTCGGGGGACATGAGCGTGAACTATCTCTTCGCCGCCAAGAAGCCGCGCGCTTGAGGCGCGGGTGGGTCGCGCGGGGGACGGCCACCACGGACACGCTAAGGGCTGAGCGGCGCCGGCCTACGGCTTCGGCGGGCATTCCTTCTGCAGCCGGTCCATCGCCTGGGAGAAGCCGGCGAGCGAATACGTGTCGGTCGATTCTTTGCCTTTGAGCGAGGCGGCCTTGATCTCGAGCGTCAAGCCCTTCTTCATTTCGGCGATGAGGGCGCTCTCGCGCGCCGCATTCTTCACCCACAGGTCGGCGCCCTTGGGCAGGAGGTCGAAGCTCTCCTCCTCGACGGTCGCTTCCGGCGCGGCGATCGGCTTCGTCTTCGCTTTCGCCTCGGCCTTCGCAGGCTTCGCCCGAGTTTTGGCGTCCGTCTTGGCGTCCGTCTTCGCGCCGGGTTTCGTCGCGGCCTTCGCGTCCGGCTTGGCTTCGGCTTTCGTGTCCGCTTCCGTACCGCCCGCCACGTCGAAGCCCATGATGAACGAGACCTCGTTGCGCACCCCTTCCGCCGGGCGGTCGGAGATGAAGGCGTAGCCCGGGTCGCGGTTCAGGTTCTCGGGCTCCCGCGATTTCGGCTGGGCGAGGACGTAGCAGATGCGCCCCTTGCCGGCCTGGCTGACGAACACGTTCCAGTCGCCAAAGCTGGCGATGAGATCGGGCTTGGCCGCGTCGGTCTTCTTGTCCGTCTTCTTGGCGGCGGCGTCGGCCGAGGCGAAGGCCGAGGCCAGCGCGACGACGGCGGTTGCGCAAACGGCGCCGGCGCGCCAACGGGACGAAAACGCAGAAAGAATCATCGACCTTTACCCTTCGAGCCCGCCGGCGCTGCGACGCGGGGCCGGCATTTCGCTCCCTGCCCGGGGATCGGGGCGAAATTCCGGCCTCTCGCTTTCCCGGAACGGCCGAGCCCTGTAAAGCTGCCCCTGGTTAATGAAAAATGAGTAAAATTGGGAGTTGGCAATGAAAGCCCTGATCTGTCCGGCGCTTGGGCCTGTTGAAAACCTCGAGGTCATGGACGTCGAGGCGCCGGTCGCGGGGCCCGGGGAAGCGGTGGTCGAAGTCGCCTACGCGGCGCTCAACTTCTTCGACACGCTCATCATCGAGGGCAAGTACCAGCTAAAACCCGAGCCGCCCTTCTCGCCGGCAGGCGAGTTTTCCGGCCGCATCGCCGCGCTGGGGCCGGACGTCGGGGGCTTTGCGGTCGGCGACCGGGTGATGGGCTCGACTGGCTACGGCGCGGCGCGCGAACAGATCGCGATTGCGGCGAGCCGGCTCGCCCACGTTCCCGACGGCCTGCCGCTCGACAAGGCGGCGGGCCTCTCCATCGCCTACGGCACGACCTTGCATGCGCTCGAGCAACGCGCCGAGATGAAGCCCGGCGAGACGCTGGCCGTGCTCGGCGCCTCGGGCGGGGTGGGGCTCGCCGCAGTCGAGATCGGCGCGGCCATGGGGGCGCGCGTGATCGCCTGCGCCTCCTCGGACGACAAGCTCGAGTTCGCCCGCCGCCACGGCGCCGCCGAGACGATCAATTACGCGACCCAGGATCTGAGGGTCCGCCTGAAGGAACTGACCGGCGGCAGGGGCGTCGACGTCGTCTACGATCCGGTCGGCGGCGCGCTGACGGAAGCCGCGCTGCGCTCGCTCGCCTGGAAGGGCCGGCTCCTGGTGATCGGCTTCGCCTCCGGCGAGATTCCCCGCCCGCCGCTCAACCTGACGTTGCTGAAAGGCTGCGACATCCGCGGCGTCTACTGGGGGGAATTCGTCAGCCGGGAGCCGGCGGCCCATCGCGACAATATGTCTCAACTGCTCCGATGGGCCGAAAGCGGCGCTTTGAGCGTCCATATTCACGCGAAATTCGCCCTCGAGGACTATCGTAAGGCGTTCGAAGCCATCGCCCGGCGCCAGACGCTCGGCAAGACGCTGCTTCGATTTACGGATGCGTAAGGAAAAATAGTGTACCAACCGCTTGCAAATTATGTTGCAGTGCACAATATGCCGACCGGGACGAAACGCCGAGGTCGAATTGGCGAGGACATCATGAACGAGACCAAGTCATTCAACTGCGAAATCCGCCGGCTCTGGCCGTCGGACATGGAAGCGTATCGCGACCATCTGTTGCGTCTGGACTCGCGCAGCCGGCACGAGCGCTTCGGGGGCGGCATGTCGGACGATTTCCTCGTGCATTACGCCGAGCACTGCTTCGGGCAGGGCGATCTTCTCTACGGGGCCTTCGTCGACGGTCATATGTGCGGCGCGGCAGAACTGCGCTCCAACCACGCGATCTGGAGCGAGCAGGCGCCGTTCGACCGGCGCATTCACGCCGAAGCGGCCTTTTCCGTCGAGGAGGGCTATCGCAGGCGCGGCGTCGGCGAGAAGCTGTTCCGGCGCATCCAGCGCGCCGCCACCAACCACGGCGTCGAGACGATCGAGATCATCTGCCTGCCCGACAACATCGGCATGCGGATGCTGGCGCAGAAGTTCAAGACCCATTTCATCTTCGAGGAGAGCTCGCTGACCGGGCGCCTGCGCGCGCGCCGGCCGACCCCGTTCTCGCTGATGCGCGAGGCCTCGGGCGACGTGCTCGACTTCGGCGCGGCCGTGTTCGACGCCCAGTGGCGCGCCATGAACGCCGTGCAGGCCGAGAGCGCCTGACGGGGCGAAGCGCGAGGGCGAGACGATCGACATGTCGACGCCCGTCCCCGGACTTGATCAGGGATCGTCCCGGCCGTTGCGTTTCGAGCCTGCGGGCTTCTCCGGCGCCTTCGCCAGCCTCAGGGCAGGCTTTCGAGAACCGCCGCTCGCGCACGTTTATCTCGGCAGGGCCCCGAGAAGGGCATATTTGGACAATGGGTAGGACACGACGAGCGCGATAACGGCGCCGGCGAATATGTCGCTCGGATAATGGTGCGCGGACGCAAGCCGCGCCCACGCCATCGCGCACCACGCCCCGAGCGAGAGCGGCAGCGTGGCTGGAAGAGCCAGCACGATCGGGACAAGAGCCGCGGTCAGAGTCATCACATGGCCGCTCGGGAACGAGTGCTCGTCGAGCGTCGCCAACAAAGACTCGAGATCCGCATGGGCTTGAAAGGGCCGCCGCCGCCCCGCCCGCCTCTTGATCGTCGGATAGACGCTGTGCATGAGGCCGACATTGACCGCGGCGGCGATGGTCGCGTCGCGGCCGCGCGCGCCGCACCCGAGGATCAACAGGGTCGCCAGAACCGGATAGATGCCGCCGTTTCCGATCCTGCTAAATGCGACCGCAAGGCGACGCCCGAGAGCGGGGCGCGCCGATGCGACGCAAACGCGCACGAACCAAAGGTCCGCGGCGACGAGGACCGCCACGAAAGTCCGCCCGACTTTGGCGAATTGGCCCATGATGACCTGCCCCTAGCCAGAGTTGTTACATTACCCGGGTGAACGCTCGCTTGGCGAACGAATAATCCGGGGCGAAATTTTGAACGCGGGAAAAGCACAGCAATTGGGGCGCCGGGGGTAAAAACTGACGCTTGGCGTCCCGCTTCGGGCTCGCAAAGGCAGGCATGTTGCGATCCGCTTTTCGCCGGGCGGGCTTGATAGCGGCGCTCAGACCGGCGAAAAGACTCGGCGGTTCGGCGGGAGGGACCAATGAAACTGCAAGGCGGATGCTATTGCCGCAAAGTCCGCTACGAAGCGGTGGGAGAACCCTTGCTGCGGGCCGAATGTCATTGCCGCCCGTGTCAATATTTCTCCGGCGGCGCGGCGAACATGTTCATGCTGATGCCGCCGGAGGGCTTCCGCTACACGAGCGGCGCCCCTCGCCAGTTCAAGCGCGACGATCTTGAACGCGCCGTCACGCGGGAATTCTGCGGAGACTGCGGCACGCAACTCTCGACGCGCCGCCCCGGCCTTCACGCGATCATCCTGAAGGCGGGAACGTTCGATGATCCGAGCCAGTTCGGCGCCCCGCAAATGGCGATCAACACCAGCGACCGACAGGCCTTCAACTGCATCCAGGAGGGCCTGCCGACCTTCGAGGGACTGCCGCCTCGCTAGACCGCGAGGCGCCAGCGGCGCCTGGCCCTCGGCTTCATGGTTGGCCGCAGACGCGAAACTGATCGATCCGGCTCTGGCGAAGGAACTCTTGATCGAGGCGCCAAATGACGACGAAAGCAAAAGCGCCCCGGCAGTCCCGCCTCAGGCGGGAAATCTTGGAGATGTCGAAGGACATGCACGCCCTCGGGATCATGGATGAGGCGACCCATCGCAAAATCACGATGCGCGATGTCGCCAAAGCCGAAGCGGCCACGCTGGCGCCTATGACCGGCGAGGGTGGACCCGTTAGGCCCGCTCAGGAGTTGGAGACTTCGTCACCTTGAGGCGGCCGGCGTGCTGTCTCGCGCGCCAGAGGTCATAGGTCAGCTGGTTGCGCAGCCGCGACTTCGCCGTGCTCCAACCGGCCTTTTCGAGCCGCAGCGCCATGTCGGCGGAAATCGCGTTGCGGCCGTTGAGCAGTTCGGACAAGGACTGACGCGACACGCCGAGACCCTTGGCCGCCTCCGTCAAGTTATGTTGTTCCAAAATAAACTAACTGAAGACGCTCGAAACTATTGGACACCCAGAACGTCGGCGGAAATTCAGCTGAGTAATAAATTGTATCTAAGCGCTACCAATGCTATACACAGCGTAACCTCAAATTCGTCCTTGGAGCGATTAAGGGAAGGGTTGAACTTGACATAACTACCAAAGGAAGGTGTTGGCCGCCACGACAATCGCCCGCAGCGGGGGAAGATGCGAGCGCCGCGGTGATCGCAAGCGCTAAACGGCGCCGATCAGCGACAGCCGCAGCGTTAACCATGATTTGCGGAACCGCAACGATTTCTTCCAGATTATCGGAACCGCGCTATCCTTCCTCTGTTCGTCCACCCAGAGGTCCCGTTGCCCCGCCCCCTTGAATCCCCCTCCCTCCCGCGCAGCCGCTCGATCGAGGCAAGAGCGCCCATGCCGGAGGAAGCCGGCAGAGCGTCTTTTATTTTTTGGCCCGGCACTCCGTGCAACCCGTTGATAAAGCGCGATTTGCGGAAAGAAAGTGAAAGGAATGGAAAGAAATGGAAAGGGTTTTGGCGGCTTTTTTGAGCTCCAAACTGCGCCAAGCCACGCACTCTGCGCGTCTTTGTAAACGCCGGACGTGAGCGGCTTGGTAGAAGCGCCGCCAACCCTCGGCGGGCAGCGCAACCCGCCGCTCCCGAGACTGAGTTTCCGGAAACCCGGAAATGGCACCGCAAGTCATTGATAAGGCTCGATTCGCGCCCGGAAATGGTATGGCCTCCGGAAGCTGTGGCCCCAAGAACTTGGGACCCGGATCGCGGGCGCCTCAGAAGAAAGTCCGTTGGTCGTGGTCACCGCCTTGGGAGTTACCTTTTATTTGGATTCGTCCGCAACTAATTGATGAATTGAGAATCCCGGAAGACTTTTGCTTTGATTCAGCTTCCGCTGGCTTTGCTCCGGCTTCCTCCGGCTTTGAAAGTATGTCCGGGATTTGCCCGAACGAAGCGGTCAAAAACCTCCGAAGCCGTCGCCGGTTCGTCTCCGCGGCAGCACGTCCGGAGCCGATCGGCGGCCGGAATAACGGTGGCGCTTGCAGCTTTCCCCATTGCGTGCGGGCGATTGTCAACGCGGCGATCGCTTCTTCAGGAGCCTCCATGGCGCGCATTGGCCGGTTTGTCGCCGCGGGCCAAAAATTGACAATGCGCCGACGAAGCCGTGGAGCCGGGGACGCACGCTTTTCCGTCCTGAGGGTCAGAATGTGAACGTGGTGCGCAGCGAGAACACGGCGGCGACGCTCGTGTTTGGAGCAAGGGCGGGGTTGAAGTAGACTTGAAGGTCCGGCGTCACTTGAAGGGCCTTTTGGATCGTGAATCTGTAGTAGATCTCGGCTATCGTTTCCGAACCGCGCGACGGGTAGCCGACAACGGACAGGTTGGTCTTGTCCCAGGCGATTCCGACCCCGGCCTGGTCGAGGCGATTGCGGCCGAATGGATTGTTCATAATGCCGCCGAACGCGACCGAAGTCTCGACCGGGGCCACGCTGCCCGAGGCGTTGTTGGCGCGTAGAAACAGGCCGTACGTCGCGTTCAGGTTCTGCGCCGCGCTGAAGGACACGCCCTGCGAAGCGCTCGGCTGCGCTGGCACCGACGGCTGACTATAGTAGAGGATGCTGTAGGAGCCGCCGGCCAGAATTGTCGATGTCCACTGCGCAGTCAGAAAATAGGCGATCTTGCCCTTCCCCAGGCCGTACGTCGTCAGATGTTGGCTGGCTAGATCGGTAGCGCCCTGGAATCCGCCGGCCAACTGGAGCTGGCTGTTTGGCGTAATCTGCGCGTACGCGCCTGTGCCGGCGGCGGCGTATGCCTGAGCGCCGTTCTGTGCGAGCGCGAAATTGATGAAGTTGGTTTGCGGATTGCCGGCATACGGGTTGCCGTCGAATTGAGCGAAGGAATACTGCCCGACTGAGACGGCCAGCACGTTGCCCGGAAAGGTGTGCGTGTAGGTTAGCCGCTGGAAATGGTAACCGTCGGCAAACCAGTCGTTCGGCGGAGTGAGCAGTCCCATGCTTCCTTGCTGGGAAAAGGTGTTGGCTCCAGTCCAGAACACATTGCTCTGGAAGAGGAAGTTGAAAGCGCCCGAGCCGATAGCCGTGTTGGTGAACGGCGTCCAGGCGGCTAAGGGCGTATAGACCAGCTCGGCGACGGCGGGGCCGCCGTTCGGCGCGCCCCATTGGCCGAACACCGAGACGGGCATCGCAAATTGGAAGTTGGCGTCGTTCTGCAACTGACTCTTGAGCGCGAGGTATGGATCGTTCGCGCCATCCAGAACGCTGGTGATCGGTTGCAGGACGTCGGTCGACTCGCCGGATTGGCTCTCGTCAGCCAGTCCGCTATCGCGTGCGCGTGCGCGCGCCCGCCAATCTGCGCGTGCGCGTGCCCGCCAATCGCTGTTGCGCCCGCGCCGCGCCGCCCGCGATCGCATCGACCAAGACAATGGTCGCCACGGCCATGGCGAACCTGTCTCCACGCACGGTTACCCCCCACTTTCGCGAAGCCGGCTTCATTGGCGACGGCTGTCGGCCGCAAATCGGTCTGACTTCCGCGCGTGTCCCAGCGCATCGCTGCCGCGAAGTTCCGCCGGGTCGCCGCCAATCGTTTCGACGCGCGAGGAACGTCGCATCTTTCGACTCTAAAAGCGATGCATCTTGCCTATCGCCCGCGGAATTACAGTGACCAAGGGGCGCCGTCCAGACATGACACTTTACTCAACCCCTATTTTCGGTTTTGGCCCGCGGCGCTCGGGGCGCGGATCGCGGCCGGTCGCGGCGGCCAGCGGGTCGAGAAATTCCGGCGGCGCAACCGATCACGACAGCGTCGCCCATAGCGGATCGAGAGCGTCGCGCAACCCTTTGAAGGCAGCGCTGCGACGGGAGAGAATGTCGACCAGCGCGGGGTCCGGCTCGATCCGGTCGCGAACGCTGGTCATGGCCGCGACGGCCGACTCGAGATTGGGATAAAGGCCCACGCCGACCGCGGCGATGATGGCGGCGCCGAGCGCGCCGAGTTCCTCGGCGCCCGCGAGCTCGAGCGGCAGGTCGATGGCCGCGGCGAAAATCTCGAGCCATGGCCGACTGCGCGCCGCGCCGCCGGCGAACCGGGCCGCGCGCGGCCGGGCGCGGCCCTTCAAGAGGTGATCGATGTGCCCGCGATGCTCGAACGCAACGCCTTCATAGATCGCGCGAACCATTTCGGGCAGCCCATGCCACGAGGCCAGGCCGATGAAGCAACCGCGCGCCTGCGGCAGATCGAGCCGGCCGTTGAGATAGGGAAGAAAATACGGAATGGCGTCGCTCGCGCGGGTGCGCGCCGCTTCCTTGTTGCAGAAATCGAACAGGGCGTCGCGATCGCGCCGTCCGCCGTCCGCTCGGCTCACGACGGAGTCGACAAACCATTCGAACGCGCTCGCGGAGGTCGGACCCGCGTCGGTCAGAATGAACTCGCCCGGCCTCGGCCCGAGGATCGCCGCGGAGATCGATCCGTCCGTCGTCGGCGTCCTGCTGGCGAGCTGGTTCAGCCCCCATGTGCCGGAGATGATGCTGAGCAGACTCTCGTCGGTCGCGCCGAGGCCGAGGGCCATCGCCGGGCCGTCGGCGTAACCGGCGGACACGGGCGTCCCGGCAACGAGTTCGGTTTCGGCCGCCGCCTTTTTGGTCACCGCGCCGGCGATGGTCAGAGGCTCGAGTTCGTCGCCGAAAAGCCTCGCGTATTGGCTTAGACCCAGGCAATCCAGCACCGCCGGAGTCCATCGTCTCTCGCGCTGGTCGATGAGGCCGCCCGAGGACAGGTCGCTGATCTCCGGGGCCAGACCCCCGGTCAGCCGAAAGCGGATGTAATCCTTGCACATCAGGGCGCTGGGCGCGCGAGAGCGTCTCCGTTTCGTGCTTTTCCAGCCAGGCGATCAGCGGAAGCGGCTTGCCGGCCCATAGCTTATGGTAGGTCAGAGCGATGACGCCGGCCTCGAGCCCTTGCTCGCGCCATGACGCCACCTCGCCCGCCGCCCGCTGATCGGTGGAAAGGATGCCATTGCGCACAGGTTCGCCGTTCCGGTCGACGAGATAAAGGCCGTTGCCATAGCCCGTCAGGCCAACGGCGATGATCGAGGACGGCGGGACCCGGCGGCGGCAAGACCTTGCGGGTCGTCTCGCGGATCGCCGCCCACATGGCCTCGGGATCGCGCTCCAAACAGCCCGGCGCGGGATGCAAAGGCGTCATCGCGGCGCTGGCGACGGGGCGTTCTCGTCCGCCCTCGTCGTAAAGGGCGGCTTTGACCGCGGTCCCGCCGGCGTCGAAAGCGATGATGCGCCGCTTAGTCATTGTCCTGGTCGCCAGCCCCTCCGCTCGCGTGGTCTGGGTGAAGCGGCCCCGCGCAGCGGGACCGTTTTTGGCGGCGGTCAAGTTGGAAGGCCGTCTGCTTGTTGTCCTTCATCAAGCCGCCAAGGGTTCTTTGTCGTGCTGATTTCTGATCCGCCTGTCGGCATGGCGTCAACGCGTGAGAGTTGTCCGCTGAGGCGCCTGACGCCGAGGTCGCGGTGCGAGGCGGGGCTTCATTGAGGCGCCGTCAGGATCGATAGCGACCTCTCGAGCGACATGGGCGGCGCAATCGCGATCCCATCGGGAAGCGCCGGCTCAATCGCCGACCCGAGCGCGGGCTCCGAGAAACGCCAGATAAGCCCGCCAGCCG
>CAWDTW010000007.1:0-35402 GCA_963805295.1 uncultured Alphaproteobacteria bacterium
TCGCGGGAGCCGATTTACAGTCTGCTATATCCCGAACTCATTGAGGATGCGGAAAAAGGATGCGGAAAAAGATCCTATGCGGGTGGACGGCAGTTCAGTCCGATGCCTTCCCCCTTCGCTCAGGCCTTCCCCGGTAATCCGGCGGGTCGGCGTTCGCATCTCGACTTTCGAGGCCTGCTCGAGCTTCACTCGCGTTACGGCCCGCTGGCTTGCTCAGCCGCCCGAGGCGGCCTTTGTCACGAGGCTTCGATCCCGCCGGTCACCCGGCAAAACCGCTCGTCAGCTACCAGGGCTATCGACAACTCCCTGCGTGGAACCTTCCTCCACTGGTGATGCGCGCCTTCGGGGCCCACGAATTACGACGGCACGCTCGAGCGCATCCATCACGCACTGTATGTGCAGTGTCGGGAGGCAGCGGGCAGAGCTGCCAGCCCGACCGCCTGTGTGATCGACAGTCAGAGCGTGAAGAACGCGGAAAAAGATCCTATGCGGGTGGACGGCGGCCTGACTTGGTAGGCTGAGCTTCCACACCAGCATGGAGGCAACCGATGCAGTCTGTCACCTCCGCGACCGCTGTCGCGACCACCGTCCGCGCGAATGATATCACGTTGTTCGCCTCGCTCGAATTGAGCAAATCGAAATGGGTTGTGACGATCAACAGTCCGGGCAGGGAGAAGTTTTCCAAGCATGTGGTTGAGGGTGGGGACGGCGCCTGCCTGCTCGACCTTCTTTCGCGGTCGAGGGCGAAGGCCGAGCAGCGCCATGGCGTGCCGGTCAAAACGGTCGTCATTCAGGAAGCGGGATTGGACGGGTTTTGGATTCATCGCTTGCTGCTCGCCAACGGGATCGAGAGCCACGTCGTCGATGCGGCTTCGATCGCGGTCGCCCGGCGGTATCGGCGGGCCAAGACCGATGCGATCGACGGCGAGACGCTGTTGCGGACGCTGATGGCCTGGGCTCGCGGCGAGCGGCGGGTCTGTTCGATGGTTCGGGCGCCGAGCCCGGAAGACGAGGATCGCCGGCGGCTGACGCGCGAGCGCGGCACGCTGCTCAAGGAACGCATTCCGCACACCAATCGGGTCAGGGGCCTGCTCAGCGGCCAAGGCGTCCGGGATTACAATCCGGTTCGGCGCGATCGTTTCGAACAACTCGAGGCGCTGCGAACCGGCGACGGCCGTGAGCTGCCGCCGATGCTGAAGGCGGAAATCCGCCGGGAGCTCGATCGGATCGCGCTGGTGACGACGCAACTGGCTGCGGTCGAACGCGCCCGCGACGCGCTCATCCGCACGGACGCCGAGGAGCCCAACAACCCCGCCGCCCTGCTTCTCAAGCTCAAAGGCTTGGGCCCTGAGTTCGCCTCGCTCCTCTGGCTGGAATCGTTGTTTCGCAGCTTCGGCAACCGACGCCAGGTGGCGGCTTACGGCGGATTGGCGCCCAGTCCCTGGCAGAGCGGCGGCGTCGAACGGGATCAGGGCATCTCGAAGTCGGGCAATCGCCGCCTGCGCAAGACCATGATCGAGCTGGCCTGGTTCTGGCTGCGTCATCAGCCGGACTCGGCGTTGAGCCGCTGGTTTCAGGCGCGGGTCGGCGCCGGGAAGGGACGAATCCGCCGGATCGCCATCGTCGCGCTGGCCGGCAAACTCCTCGTCGCCTTGTGGCGCTATGTCACCCAAGGCGTCGTTCCCGAGGGCGCCGTGTTCAAGGCGGCATGACCCGATGACTCAACCCCACTCCAACACTCCAACGATGGCTTAATGACTTAACCCCACTCCAGCGAAGCCGAACGCGACGGCTTCGCCGGATCCGGGCGGGCGGCGACCGCGGATCAACCCCCGGGCTGAGACACGCCGTGAAAAAGGATGGTCCCGCCAACCCGAGCCCGATGCCCTCGAGCATGAGGGATTATGGTCCGAGCCCATAAGCTCGACCGGATGTGAGGTGATGCGGTCGTCAGGGCTCCATGGCAAAGACGGGCTCACGCTTCGGATCCAAACGCCAAAGGAACATGCACAATGCCGAAATGAATGAGCTTGACTGGAAACACCCCATGTGAGGGGGGCCCGGATCGATCCGTCCGGCTATGATGCGGGCAAGAAGATCAAAGGCAAGAAGCGGCATATCCTGGTCGACACGCTAGGCCTGCTGCTGCACGCCATCGTTCATCCAGCCGACATCCAGGATCGCGATGGCGGCGTGCTGGTGCTGTCGACGTTGTTCGGGGCATACCCGTTCTTGATCAAGCTGTTTGCCGATGCCGTCTACCAGGGGCCACAGTTTGCCCAGGCTGTCGCCAAGCACCTGCCAGAGCTTGCGGTGGAGATCGTGAAACGATCCGACAAGGCCAAGGGGTTCGAGGTGCTGCCGATGCGATGGGTGGTCGAGCGCACTCTCGCCTGGCTTAATCGCTGCCGTCGTCTCGCCAAGGATTTCGAGAACCTCACCGACAACGCGCCGGCATTCCTGTGGCTCGCCTCCATCCGTCTCATGCTGCGGAGGCTCTGCAATCCTTCATAGACTTTCCGGACTGACTTTTAGTCTTACTGAGTCAGAAATTTTAGGCGGAACCTGAGTCAGAAGGTCGCAGGCCACCTGCGCTGCGAATCAGCTACGAGGCGAGATTCGATCATCAGCGTGGAGGGGGCTGAGATGACCAGGCGATGGACAGACGGCAGCAAGTCGCGATTTGCGGCGTATGTCCGAGGAACTCGTGAGTGTGATCGGCCACGCGGACCGCGCCGGCCCGCTGCGTGATTATTGCCTGGGCCTGATCATGCCCGGCGAGCGCAAGAGCGTCGAGCCGATGGCGGCGGTGACAGCGCCGGAGAGGACCGCGGCGCAGCATCAGTCGTTGCTCCATTTCGTCGGCAAGTCGCCGTGGTCGGACGAGAAGGTGTTGACCAAGGTCGGAGAGACGGTCCTGCCGGCGATCGAGAGCCACGGGCCGATCGAAGCGTGGATCATCGACGACACCGGCTTTCCCAAACAAGGCAAGCATTCGGTCGGCGTCGCTCGCCAATACTGCGGCCAGCTTGGCAAGCAGGACAATTGCCAGGTCGCCGTATCGCTGTCTCTCGCCAATCACCATGCCAGCCTGCCGGTTGCTTGGCGCCTCTATCTGCCGAAGGAGTGGGCGAGCGACGAGGAACGTCGGCGCAAGGTCGGCGTGCCCGAGAAGATCGAGTTCCTAACCAAACCCCAGATCGCCCTCGAGCAGATCGAAGCGGCCTGCGAGGCGGGGCTCCCGCGCGGCGTGGTGCTGATGGACGCGGGCTACGGCTGCAACACGCAACTGCGTGCGGGCGTCAGCGCCCTCGCGTTGACCTATGTCGCCGGAATCTTACCGAACACCGCGGTGTGGACATCCGACACGGAGCCGCTGCCACCGAAGAAATGGTCTGGCCGTGGCCGACGAGCGAAGCGCCTCCGTCGCGACGACGGGCATAAACCGATCTCGGTCGAAGAACTCGCTCTCGGCTTGCCCAGGCGCGCTTGGCGCAAGATCACGTGGCGCGAGGGCAGCTGCGAGCGGCTGTCGTCTCGCTTCGCCCGCGTGCGCGTTCGTGCCGCGCATCGAGACTACACTCTCACCGAGCCTCGGCCGGAAGAGTGGCTGTTGGTCGAGTGGCCCGAAGGCGAGGAGAAACCCACCAAATACTGGTTCTCGACGCTTCCGAAGACCATTGCCTTCCGCAAAATGGTGGACATCGCCAAACTGCGCTGGCGTATCGAGCGCGATTATCAGGAACTGAAGCAAGAGGTCGGGCTCGGTCACTTCGAAGGGCGAGGTTGGCGCGGCTTCCATCATCACGCCACGTTGTGCATCGCGGCCTACGGATTCCTGGTCTCCGAGAGGGAGACAATTCCCCCCTCAGGACCTCGTTCCACTGCGCGGCGCGAAGAACCTGCCGTTCCCCATGGTGACGGATCCCGATGCCCCGCCACTGCGAACCGCGCGTCACGTACCGAATTCCATCGCGACGATGCGCAGACGATTGGTAGTCGCGCTCGCCGGTACGCTCTCACGATGTCCGTGTTGCGCCGAGCCGATCGGCAGGCGCTCGCGGCGTGAGAACTTGTGACGCAGTAAAATTAGAAGTTCGAGCGACCTCTATCTGCGGACTCAAGCTTCCGGCCCTGTCGACTCCCGGAATGCCCTTTCATACGATTTCGGGTTGAACACCTCGGTTGGCGATTTTGGGCCACCAGTGGAAACCGGCATGGCTTTTGATTTTTGGCCCTTCCAGGATTCGGTCATTGGCTCGTTCAAAGTAGATATGGGTAGAAATTATGGCGGGCAGGCCGACGGGGAACGCGAAGACCGGCGGGCGCAAGCGCGGGACACCGAACAAGCGGACGGTCAATCGCGAACGGGCGGTCGCTGCCGCGGCCGAAAAGATTGCTGGTGTGCAGGGCCACGCCGCCTTCGAGGGTGCCCATGCCTTTCTCATGACGGCCTTGTCAGACAAAATCGGACCGATTGCACACGGCATCCGTTTGGCGCGACAAGACGGAATTCCAAGTGAGGATCAGGCCATGACTGTGCGCCATTCGGCCAACGCAGCAGAGCGTCTCTGTTTGTAGATTTCGCGGGTGACGAGATGACGTTCCTGGTTGAAATGGTGGTGAACCTGAGCATCAACTGAGCTGAATTTTCTGTAGCGTCTTCGCGCTTCGGAACCGCAGCATGGCTCGCTCTCGTCGTCGAAACGGCTGATGCGAGTTCGACGTTGCGCAGCGACAGCGGGTATCTCACGTACACCATCACGACCAGACGGATGACCTCCGGCGAGCTGTTGAAATATCGGAACGGATTGCTCATGGCCCAAGCCTACCACGGCCAGAGGCGACCCGAAAAATTGCTCTGACACCGCCCATTTTGTCTCTACTTTGCTAGCAGCCTGTCGGACTCAGGGTGCCTCTGATCGCTAACATATTGATATCATTGCAGTTTTCCGTTAGGCACGAAAAAGCAAACTGCAATTAAATCAATGACTTAGAGTTTAAGTCCGACAGGCTGCTAGGCTCGGGCCGCTCAAAACGCTTGGCGACACAATGGGCTTCCGATATCGTTAATCGATAATGGAGCCGATCAATATGGCCGTTACCGATGAAATTCGACGATCTGATCAGCGGGTTCATCCGGCTCCATGTTCTCCACCCCGCGGCGGAGCACGCGGCACTCGCCGAATTTGGCGACGCGATCGGAGGAACGACCTTGCAGGTCGGCTGCGCTTACGGAGACCTCACCAACCGCCTGTGCAGTGCGGTCACCGACGGCGGCGGCGAGATCGACATTGTGGACGTTTTGCCGATCCAGCTCGGAAACCTGAAATCGAAGTTGCCGGCGATTGCCCCGGTGCGGTTGCTGGCCATGGACTCCAGCAGCCTGCGGCTGCCTGATGCGAGTTACGATCGAGCGCTGGTTTTCTTTCTGTTGCATGAGCAACCAGACCGCTACCGTGAACTGACGCTGAGCGAAGTGTTCCCTTGCCCTCCTCAAGCCTTTCGCACTCGACGTGTGACGCAAGGAGATCAATCACTGGTTCCCCCCCGGTTGCATGCTGCGAACTAGCAAGAAACCGTATTTCGCTGGCCTGTATCAGAAGGTCGTAATCGCCCGATGAATGGCGCCCGATAGGGCTCCCGGAGTGTTAATGAACCGACGGCCGCTGTCATCTTGCTGATTCAATCGTGGCCCCGCGCTGACGGGCCGACGTGGAGCAAAGCCGTGAAGGTCATCGCAGTGGACATCGCCATAGTCGGCGCAGGCGGCGCCGGGCTCCGCGCCGCGATCGCCGCCGCCGAGGCGGACTCCACGCTGAAAATTCTGCTGGTGTCCAAGGTCTATCCGATGCGCAGCCACACCGTCGCGGCGGAGGGGGGATCGGCCGGCGTGGTGCAGCCGCATGATAGTCTGGAACATCATTTCAATGATACGGTGACCGGTGGCGATTGGCTGTGCGACCAGGATGTCGTCGATTATTTCGTTGCCCATTGTACCGAGGAGATGGTTCAGCTTGAGCATTGGGGTTGCCCGTGGAGCCGCAAGCCGGATGGTCACGTCAATGTGCGCGCTTTCGGCGGTATGAAGATCGAGCGCACGTGGTTTGCTGCCGACAAGACCGGCTTCCATATGCTCCACACTCTGTTCCAGACGTCCATAAAATACCCAAGCATCAAACGCCTGGACGAGCATTTCTGCACCGACCTCATCGTCGAGGATGGCCGCTGTCAGGGCGTCGTCGCGATCGACATCGCGTCGGGCGACTTCACCTTTGTGGCCGCCAAGGCGGTCATCATCGCAACCGGAGGCGCCGGACGCGTTTATCAGCAAAACACCAATGGCGGCATCGTCACCGGCGACGGCATGGCGATGGCCTTCCGTCACGGCGTGGCGCTACGCGACATGGAGTTCGTGCAATACCATCCGACCTGCATGCCGGGCAGCGGCCTGTTGTTCACCGAAGCTTGCCGAGGCGAAGGTGGCATCCTCACCAACAAGGATGGCTATCGCTATCTTCAGGATTACGGTCTCGGGCCGCCCGACCCGTGGCCGCGCAACAAAGCGATGGAACTGGGTCCGCGCGACCGGTTGAGCCAGGCTTTCTGGCACGAGGAGCGCAAGGGACGCACCATTGCCACGCGGCACGGCGCAGCGGTGAATCTCGATCTGCGCCAGTTGGGCGCGAAGAAACTGCGCGAGCGGCTGCCGCAGATCTGCGAACTCGCGGAAACCTTTCTCGGCATCGATCCCGCCGAAAAGCCGATCCCGGTGCGGCCGGCGGTCCACTACACCATGGGTGGGATCTGGGTGAACGGCGAAACCGCGACGACCCTAGCAGGCCTTTTTGCTGTCGGAGAGTGTTCCAGCATCGGTATCCACGGCGCAAACCGGCTCGGCTCCAACGCCCTCGCCGAGCTCTCGGTGTTCGGCAAAGTTGCTGGCGAGGCTGCCGCGCGTTGCGCCCGTTCGCTGCCGCCGGGACCGATTGCCAGGCTGGAAAGGCAGGCCGACGACGTTTACCGGCGCGCCGTCGATCTCATGCGCAACGAAACCGGCGGCGAGCGGCTTGCTACCTTGCGCGACACTATGGCGGAAAGCATGGAAGCGGGTTGCGGCATCTTTCGGTTCGAATCAGAAATGAAGAAAACCTGCGATACGCTCGCCGAGCTGAAGGGGCGCTATCGGCGTCTGCAGCTTTACGACACCTCGCGCGCGTGGAATACCGAGTGGCTCGCTGCGATCGAACTCGGCTACCAGATCGACGTGGCCGAGGCTATGGCCCACTCGGCGCGGGGCCGCAAGGAATCGCGCGGCGCTCATTCGCGCATCGACGGGTTCGAGCAGCGCGACGATGTCAATTTCCTCAAACACACGCTGGCCGTCTATCGCGCCGACGGACCGCCGGCGATCAGTTACAGCCCGGTGACGATCACCAGGTCGCCACCGGGAAAACGTGCTTATGGCGCCGAAGGCGAGCGTCTCGCATCGCAAGGAACAGAGCCATGACGGGCGATGAATCGATGGCCGAGTGGCGCATCACCGTTGAAATTCTGCGCTATCGGCCGGAACAAGATGCAGCGCCGGTGGTGCAGTCCTACGAAATTCCGTGCGTCGATGACATGTCGGTTCTGCAAGCGCTGCAATACATCAAAGATCATATCGATGGGACGCTGTCCTTCCGCTGGTCCTGCCGAATGGCGATCTGCGGCAGCTGTGGGATGATGATTGACGGCAAGCCGCAGCTCGCCTGTCAGACCATCCTGCGCGCCGGCAACCAACGGCCGCTGCGGATCGAACCACTCCTGCACTTTCCGATCGAGCGCGACCTGGTGGTGACGGTGTCCGAATTCGTCAGCAAGATCGAAAGCATCTACCCTTTCATCATCCCAAAGTATCCACGAACGCTGGCAGAGGGAGAATACCTGCAGACGCCGGGTGAAATGGCGCGGTTTGAGAATTTCAGCGATTGCATCAACTGCATGCTGTGCTACGCCGCCTGCCCGCAGTTCGGCGAGAACCCGGATTTTCTGGGTCCAGGCGCGTTGGCGCTGCTGCAGCGCTACAATGGGGATTCCCGCGACGCCGGTCAGGCCAAACGAATGGAGCTTGTGCACACCGAAAACGGCGCCTGGAGCTGCACCGCGGTGGGCTATTGCTCGGAAGTTTGCCCGAAGCACGTCGATCCGGCCAATGCGGTCAACCAGAACAAGACCAACAGCGCCCTGGACTTCTTCCTCAGGTTCCTGCCGCGACGCGGCACAATCGAGCGGGGTGCGTGATGCGTCGCCCCTACCTGCGTCCGATCGATCCGCATTGGTGGGCCAAGCCACCCTATCTCGCCTACACGTTGCGTGAAGCGACCGGCATTGCAATCGCCGCGTACGCCCTTGTCCTGATGGCTGGCGTGATTTGTCTTGCCCTCGGCAGGAGCGCCTACGACGCCTGGCTCGGATTTATCGCAAGCCAATGGTCGCTGGTGCTGCACGCGATCTTCCTGATCGCTATGGTGTTCCATGCTTGGACCTGGTTCGCGATCATGCCAAAGACCATGCCACGTCTCGTCGTCGGTGGCCGCTATGTGGAACCCCAATTGATCACTGCAGCCGGAATCGCTATTGCGTCGCTGGCCTCGCTCGTCCTGCTCCTCATTGCACGGTGGGTGCTGCCATGAAGCGCTCCGTCGCCCCGGTATTTTGGCTTATGTTCGGCGCCGGCGGCATGGTCGCGGCGTTATTTGGTCCGGCGCTAGTCATCATAACGGGACTAGCCGTTCCGACCGGCCTCGGCTTTGGCACAACTACAATGGACTATGCTCACGCCATTGTCTTCGCTCAGCATCCACTCGGCAAGCTCGTGCTTCTTGTGGTGATATCCCTGTTTGCATGGCATGGCGCAGAGCGGATTTATTTCACACTCAAGGACATGCATCTCGGGCCAAAACCTGCGCTTGCGTGGATCAGTTACGGGTCGGCAGGCGCAGTGACCTTCGTGACCGCTGCCGCGCTACTGGCAATCGGATTATGAAAAGTTTGTTGCCGCGGGCCGCTCGCAGGAGCGACGCATCGAGAGAACCACTGACGTGTCGAGCCGAAAGAGAGAGCGCCTCCTGCCCTATACTGCCGAACAGTTGTTCGACCTCGCCGCCGACGTCGAACGCTATCCAGAATATCTGCGCTGGTGGCTAGCGGCGCGAATTCGCAAGCGGGAGGCGAACGTGTATTACACTGATCAAGTACTGGGTCTCGGCCCAGTCGGCGTGAGGTTCGGATCGAGGACCGTGCTGCAGCCGCCTACGCGAATTGACGTGACTTCGAAGGATTACCCATTTCAGCAATTCAAGCTCTCATGGAATTTCGCGGCACTGGCCGGAGCGAGCTGCCGTGTAAGACTCACTGCCGAGTTCGAACTACGCTCTTTCGTGCTTCGGGGTATCCTGGATCGAGCGCTGCCGGTCGCTGCCGCAGACATCATTGCGGCGTTCGAAACACGTGCCCACAGCCTATATAATCAACGGGCCTTCGCGCGCTCGGTACATCTTTCTCACGATCGGGACCGCGTGCACGATGGCGACAGCGTGCGACGCGCGGGGATGTCCGGCGATTGAAACACGCACCAGAGTAGCCATTCGGGTGCCATTGTGGGAGCTTGGTGCTCACTTGGGAGGAACCTCGGAGCGACGTCGCCGGCAACGACGGCCCGCGTCTCAGGGCACGTTCGTCGGCCGATCATCGACGCCGATCACCATCGGCGGTCGTCGTCCGCCCTTGATCGGGTCGACTGGGCGACGATGATCGGCGCGCACATACGGAGAGGAGATTGGCTTTGGATCAGGATGTGACCGTACCGGTCGGCGTGACCAACCTGCGTCTGCTGACGTGGGTCGGCCAGATGGCCGCCCTCTGCAAGCCTGACAGCGTCCACTGGGTCGACGGCTCGGTCGAGGAATACGACCGGCTGTGCGCGATGATGGTCAAGTCCGGCACGTTCATCCGCCTCAATCCGGACAAGCGCCCGAACTCCTATCTCGCGCGCTCGCACCCTTCCGACGTGGCGCGGGTCGAGGAGCGAACCTTCGTCTGCTCGCTCAGCAAGGATGACGCCGGCCCCACCAACAATTGGGCTCCGCCGGCGGAAATGCGCGCCAGGCTGCTGGAATTGTTCGACGGCTGCATGCGCGGCCGGACCATGTATGTGATTCCGTTCAGCATGGGGCCGCTCGGCTCGCCGATCGCCAAGATCGGCGTGCAGATCACCGACAGTCCCTACGTCGTGGTCAACATGAAGATCATGACCCGCATGGGGCGCGCCGTGCTCGACGTGCTCGGCGACGGTCCGTTCATCCCCTGCATGCATTCGGTTGGCGCGCCGCTTTCGCCCGACGGGCCGGACGCGCCCTGGCCGTGCGAGGCCGTCATCAGCCGCAAGTATATCGTGCACTTCCCGGAGACCTACGAGATCTGGTCGTACGGTTCGGGCTACGGCGGCAATGCGCTGCTCGGCAAGAAGTGTCTCGCGCTGCGCATCGCCTCGGTGGTCGCCCGCCATGAAGGCTGGCTCGCCGAGCATATGCTGATCGTGGGCATCCATTCGCCGACGGGCGAGAAGACCTATTTGGGCGCCGCGTTCCCGAGCGCCTGCGGCAAGACGAATCTCGCCATGCTGACGCCCCCCAAAGAGCTGGAGGGCTGGAAGGTGACCACGGTCGGCGACGACATCGCGTGGATCAAGGAGGACGAGCACGGCGTGCTGCGGGCGATCAATCCCGAGGCCGGGTTCTTCGGCGTGGCGCCGGGGACGAACGAGTTCTCCAACCCCAACGCGATGGCGAGCTGCGCCAAGAACGCGATCTTCACCAACACGGCGCTGACCGACGACGGCGACGTTTGGTGGGAGGGGATGACGGAGACGCCGCCCGCGCATCTGATCGACTGGACCGGCGCGGACTGGACGCCCGGGTGCGGCCGTCCTGCGGCCCACCCGAACTCCCGCTTCACCGCGCCGGCTTCGCAGTGCCCGTCGATCGATCCCGACTGGGAGAACCCGGCCGGCGTGGCGATCAGCGGCTTCGTGTTCGGAGGCCGGATGCGCAAGAACATGCCGCTCGTCTTCCAGGCGTTCAACTGGAGCCACGGCGTGTATCTCGCGGCCACAATGGGTTCCGAGGCAACTGCGGCGGCGATCGGCGTGACCGCGACGCGGCGCGACCCCATGGCGATGCTGCCGTTCTGCGGCTACAACATGGGCGACTACTTCACCCACTGGCTGGACGTGGGACGGCACGTCGCCAGCCCGCCGCGCATCTTCCGCGTCAACTGGTTCCGCCGTGACGACGACGGCAACTTCCTCTGGCCCGGGTTCGGTGACAACATGCGCGTGCTGAAGTGGATCGTCGACCGTCTGCACGGGCGCGGCTACGCGGTGGAAAGCCCGATCGGCTGGATGCCGCGGTACGAGGACATCGACTGGCGCGGCCTCGAATACGAACGCGACACCTTCTACGACCTCATGGCGGTCGGCCGGGAGGCGGTCATCGAGGAGGCGCGTCTCCACGAGGAGCTGTTCGACCGCTTCTTCCACCGGCTTCCCAAGGAGTTCATCTACGAGCGCGAGCTCTTGCGTTCGCGCCTCTGGCGCTCGCCTGCCCGCTGGGAACTCGCGCATGAGCATCACTGAGCAGGTGTTTGGTCCCGACATTTGCTGGAGCGGATTGATATTAAATCGTTCTGGCGGGCTTTGTCACGCCGGGACCCGGTTGCCGAATTCCGGAGGGCGCGATAGCCGGTTGCTATGAGGAAAATCAACTATGCGGGCTACCGGTTCCCGCCCGAGATCATTCGTCAGGCGATATGGCTCTACCCCCAATTCACCCTCAGCTTGCGCGACGTCGAGGATTTGTTGGCGGAACGAGGAGTGGCGGTGTCTTACGAGACCGATCGAACGCCACCATGAGCGCGGGCGATGGAAGAACAACAGAGCCGAGAATTCGCATCAGCCGACACGGCGACAGGAGCGCAAGATGCAGCGGTTCAAGAGCGCCGGCTCCGCGCAGAAATTCCTGTCGGGCCATGCTGCCGTCTACAACACTTTCAACGTCCAACGCCATCTCACTTCAGCCCAAACGCACCGGACGCTACCCGCCGCGGCGATGAACACATGGTACGAGGCCGCCGCTGCGGCGTGAGAATTCCTGCCGCAGATTGATCAATTACGCTCGTGCCACCGCAACGTGACAACACCGTTTTCGCGCATGAACTGCGTGCCGAACTCTTCCCACTCATCGCCTTTGCGGCGGCGCAAAACATCTCGCTGCGACCGCTCACGACCACCCACTGCCTATCGGCGCTGAAAGTCACGTCCGGTTCCTCACGGCTCATGCTGATGTCAAGAACCATGTAGGCGTTCGCCGGCTGCGGGTCAGTGGACGTCGGCGGTTGGGTGCGCGTGCGGCGTTGCCAGACACGCGAGTTCGCGCCTACACCCGACCGCCTTGCCACGCTGCTTGCGCTCCGCTTTGGTTCCATGCGGCTCAGGGCCGGACCCTAGCGGATTTTGAGTTCGACGGCGATCGGTCAGGCGGCAAAATTCCAGAAGCCCGAGGTGATGCTCTCGCGCGAGTGCGGACCTGCGATCGATCAAGCGCCCAGAGCGCGGCCGGACTCGATTGTCCGATGCGGCCGAAGGTCGCAGCCGGGGCACACGGCCTTCATCCTTGACATTGGTCAAGGCGGGCGCCTGCCGCTCGCTCTACGCGACTCTTAGTTTCGCATCGATCGCTCGGTCGACGGCCGGCCGGGTTAGCGCGTTGAGCGAAGGGCGGCGGATCATGGACCAGACGACCAACCAAAGCGGGATCGCGGCGACTTACAGGCTGAGAGGCGAACCGACGGTTGGCCTCGTGATGGGGACATGGGGGTTCTTCATCGGCTTCGCCGCCGTGTCGCTCTATGGACCGGCGGCGAAATATTTCCAGGACCAGATGCACTTGAGCGGGCTCGCCTTGGGGCTCCTGGTCGCCGCGCCGCAATTGACGGGTTCGCTTTTGCGCATTCCGTTCGGCGCGTGGGTCGATCGCGTCGGCGGCCGGCTGCCGATGTTGACGCTCTTCGGCCTCTCGCTCGTCGGCATGTGGGGACTGGTCTTCATTCTGATGACCGCCAAGACGCTGACCGTCGCGGCCTATCCGATCATCGTCATCTTCGGCTTTTTGAGCGGTTGCGGCGTCGCCTCCTTCTCGGTCGGCATCCCGCAGGTGTCGTACTGGTACCCGCAGTCGCGGCAGGGCACAGTGCTCGGCGCCTACGGCGGGATCGGCAATCTCGCGCCGGGCTTGTTCACGCTCGTGCTGCCCTATGCGATCGCCGCGTGGGGTCTGGCGGGTTCGTACTTCGCTTGGTTCGGGTTTCTGCTCGTCGGCGCCGCCATCTACGCGTGGCTGGCGCCCGACGCCTATTTCTTCCAGCTCCGTCAGCAGGGCTTCGACGCCGACACGAGCCGAAAGATCGCCCGCGAAAAGGGGCAGGAGCTCTTCCCCAATGAACGGGTATGGCAGGCCGTCATCACGGCCGCCGAAGACCCGCGCAGTTGGGGTCTTGTCGCGCTCTATTTCGTCTCCTTCGGCGGCTTCCTTGCGCTCACCGCATGGTTTCCCACCTACTGGATCAATCTTCACCATATGGACGTGAAGTCCGCCGCCGTGCTCGGGGGCCTCGGGTTTTCTTTGCTGGCCGCGATCATTCGCGTGTTCGGCGGCATGCTCTCCGAACGCATCGGCGGCGAACGGACCGCCATCCTCGCGTTCGCGGGGGTTCTCGGCGGCGCCCTCATCCTCACCTACGTCGAAGATTTCAATTCCGCGCTCGCCGGCGAGTTGCTGATCGCCCTCGGCATGGGCGTCGGCAACGCCGCCGTGTTCAAGATGGTTCCGAAATACGTGCCTGAGGCCGTAGGCGGCGCCGCGGGTCTCGTCGGCGGGCTCGGCGCCCTCGGCGGTTTCGTCATACCCCCGTTTCTCGGCGCCGTCGTCGACGCGATGGGCGTGCGCGGCTACGCCGGCGGGTTCTTCGCCTATGTCGTGCTCGCGGCGACCGCGGTCGCCATCTCGATCTATTTCTGGCGCCTCGATCACGGCGCCAACCTGAGGGCCGCCGTCTCCGCGGCGCGCGGTTCGCGCGGCTAGGGCCCGCGCACGGTGGAACACAGTTCAGGACGCTTGGCATGTCGCATTTTCTCGATCGCCTCACCTTCTTCCGCAGGAAGGTCGAGCCCTTCTCCAACGGCCACGGAATCGTCACCGACGAAGATCGCGGCTGGGAGGAGGGCTATCGCAAGCGCTGGCAGCCACGACAAGATCGCGCGCTCGACGCATGGCGTGAACTGCACCGGCTCGTGCTCGTGGAAAATCTACGTCAAAGGCGGCATCGTCACCTGGGAAACCCAACAGACGGATTATCCGCGAACGCGGCCGGATCTTCCCAATCACGAACCGCGCGGCTGCTCGCGCGGCGCTTCCTACAGCTGGTATCTCTACTCCGGCGCGCGGGTGAAATACCCGATGGTCCGAGGCCGGTTGCTGAGGCTCTGGCGAGCTGCGCGCGCCAAGGCCTCGCCGGTGGCGGCTTGGGCGTCGATCGTCGAGGATGCGGAAAAGCGCAAGTCTTACGTCTCGATCCGCGGCCATGGCGGGTTCGTGCGCGCGACCTGGGACGAGGTCAATGAGATCATCGCCGCCGCCAACGCCTACACCGTCAAGACCTACGGCCCCGACCGCGTCATCGGCTTTTCGCCGATCCCGGCGATGTCGATGGTCTCTTACGCCGCGGGCTCGCGCTACCTGTCGCTGATCGGCGGCGTCTGCATGTCGTTTTACGACTGGTACTGCGACCTGCCGCCGGCTTCGCCGCAGACCTGGGGCGAGCAGACCGACGTGCCGGAGAGCGCCGACTGGTACAATGCCGGTTTTCTCATTCTTGTGGGGCTCCAACGTTCCGCAGACGCGCACGCCCGATGCCCATTTCTACACCGAGGCGCGCTATCGCGGCGCAAAGAGCGCGGTCGTCAGCCCGGATTACGCCGAGGCGACCAAATTCGCCGACATCTGGCTGAACCCGAAGCAGGGGACCGACGCGGCCCTCGCCATGGCGATGGGCCACGTGATTCTGCGCGAGTTCCATCTCGATCGGCGCGTTCCCTACTTCGACGACTACGTCCGCCGCTATACCGACATGCCGATGCTCGTGCGGCTCGTCGAGCAGAACGGCCGGCTCGTTCCCGAACGCCTGCTGCGCGCAAGCGAGCTCCCGGCTCGCTCGGCGAAACCAACAATCCCGAGTGGAAGACGGTGGCGATCGACGAAGCAAGCGACGCGTTCGTCGCTCCGCTCGGCTCGGTCGGCTATCGCTGGGGCGAGAGCGGCAAATGGAACCTCGAGGAGAAGGACGGCGGCGGCCATGCGACCCGCCTTCGTCTGACTCTCGCCGGCGAAGGAACGGGGGTCGCTGCGGTCGATTTCCCATATTTCGGCGGCCGCGCGGTCGCGCCCTTCGCCGCCACCGCGCACGGCGAGATTCTCACCCGCAACGTTCCCGTCCGTTCCCTCGCGACCATCGACGGCAAGACAATCTCGGTGGCGACCGTCTACGACCTGCTGATGGCCAACTATGGTCTCGATCGTGGTTTCGGCGGCGGCAACGTCGCAAGATCCTACGATGAGGATACGCCTTTCACGCCGGCTTGGGCCGAGCGCGTCACCGGCGTCAAGCGCGAGGCGATTGTCACGGTCGCGCGCGAGTTCGCCGCCAACGCCGAACAGACCAACGGCCGCTCGATGATCATCATTGGCGCGGGCATGAACCATTGGTACCACATGGACATGAACTACCGGGGGGTGATCAACCTTCTGGCGTTTTGCGGCGCGGTCGGTCAGTCGGGCGGCGGCTGGGCGCATTATGTCGGCCAGGAGAAACTCCGTCCGCAGACCGGCTGGACTCCGCTCGCCTTCGCGCTCGACTGGGCGCGTCCCCCGCGCCAGCAGAATTCGACCTCGTTCTTCTATGCCCACACCGACCAGTGGCGCTACGAGACGTTGACGGCCGCCGAAATTCTCTCGCCGACCGCGCCCGAGGGCGATTGGAACCAGAGCCTCATCGACTACAATGTGCGGGCCGAACGCATGGGTTGGCTGCCCTCGGCGCCGCAGCTCAGGCAAAATCCCCTGAGTGTCGCCGCCCGGGCCAAGGCCGCGGGACTCCAGGCCAAGGACTATGTCGCCAAGGCGTTGAAGAGCGGCGAACTCGAACTGTCCTGCCACGATCCCGACGATCCCGCGAACTGGCCGCGAAACATGTTCGTCTGGCGCTCAAATCTCCTTGGCTCCTCGGGCAAGGGCCACGAATATTTCCTCAAGCATCTCATCGGAACCCAGCACGGGGTGCTGCGCGACGATCTCGGGGCCGAAGGCGCCGTGCACAATCGTGAAGTCGTGTGGCGGAACGAAGCGCCGCGCGGCAAGCTCGACCTGTTGGTGACGCTCGACTTCCGCATGTCCACCACCTGCGTCTATTCTGACGTCGTGCTGCCGACCGCGACCTGGTACGAAAAGAACGACCTGAACACCTCCGACATGCATCCTTTCATCCACCCGCTGTCGGCGGCGGTCGATCCGGCCTGGGAATCGCGCACCGACTGGGACATCTACAAGGGAATCGCCAAGGCCTTTTCCGCCGTCGCGCCCGAGGTTCTCGGGGTCGAGCAGGACGTGGTGCTGACGCCCATCCAGCACGACACGCCCGCCGAGATCGCCCAGGCGCTCGACGTGAAGGATTGGAAGCGCGGCGAAGTCGAGCCGATCCCCGGCAAGACCATGCCGGCGGTGACCGTTATCGAGCGCGACTATCCGAACGTTCACGCCCGCTTCACCGCCCTTGGGCCGCTGATGACTTCGATCGGCAACGGGGGCAAGGGAATCGCCTGGAAGACCGAGCACGAGGTGGCTGCGCTCGCCGCGCTCAACGGCGCGCGCGCCGACGGGCCGTGCATGGGCATGCCGAAGATCGAAACCGATATCGACGCCGCCGAGGTCATCCTCATGCTTGCGCCCGAAACCAACGGCGAGGTCGCGGTCAAGGCCTGGAAAGCGCTCTCCAAGGCGACCGGGCGCGGGCACGCCCATCTGGCCGAATCGAAAGAGGACGAGAAGATCCGCTTCCGCGACATCGTCGCCCAGCCGCGCAAGATCATTTCCTCGCCGACCTGGTCGGGCCTTGAGAGCGAGAAGGTCTGTTACAGCGCCGGCTACACCAACGTGCACGAATTGATCCCCTGGCGCACATTGACGGGACGCCAGCAGCTCTACCAAGACCACCTGTGGATGCGAGCCTTCGGCGAGGGTTTCGTCACCTGGAAGCCGCCTGTCGATCTGAAGGCGATCGGCGCGCTCTCGAGGCGCAAGCCGAACGGCCACAAGGAGATCGCGCTCAATTTCATCACGCCGCATCAGAAATGGGGCATTCACTCCACCTATACCGACAACCTGCTCATGCTGACGCTCAATCGCGGCGGGCCGGTCGTCTGGATTTCCGAGGCCGACGCCAGGTCGGCCGGGATCGTCGACAACGACTGGGTCGAAGCCTTCAACGCTAACGGCGCGTTGACCGCGCGGGCGGTCGTCTCACAGCGCGTCATGCCGGGCATGATGCTGATGTATCACGCGCAGGAGAAGATCATCAACACACCGGGCTCGGAGATAACGGGAAACCGCGGCGGCATCCACAATTCGGTGACCCGCGCCGTCCTCAAGCCGACCCACATGATCGGCGGTTACGCCCAGCAGTCCTTTGGCTTCAACTACTACGGGACAGTCGGCTCCAATCGCGACGAGTTCGTCCTCGTGCGCAAGATGGCCAACGTCGACTGGCTCGAACAACCCTCGACGGCCGGGGCGCCGAAGGAGGCCGCAGAATGAAAGTGCGCGCACAAATCGGCATGGTGCTGAATCTCGACAAGTGCATCGGCTGCCACACCTGCTCGGTCACCTGCAAGAACGTCTGGACCAGCCGCGAAGGCGTCGAGTACGCCTGGTTCAACAACGTCGAGAGCAAACCGGGGGTCGGCTTTCCCAACGAATGGGAGAACCAGACGAAATGGAACGGCGGATGGCGGCGCAAGGCCGATGGGAACATCGAGCCGAAGATGGGTCCGAAATGGCGCGTCCTCGGCAATATTTTCGCCAATCCCGACCTGCCCGAGATCGACGACTACTACGAGCCCTTCACATTCGACTACGAGCATTTGCACAAGGCGCCGGAGTTGCAGGCGGTCCCGACCGCGCGACCGCGGTCGCTCGTCACCGGCGAGCGGATGGAGAAGATCGAGGCGGGGCCCAATTGGGAGGAGATCCTCGGCGGTGAGTTTTCGAAGCGGTCTCGCGACGCCAATTTTGAGGGCATCGAGAAAGCGATTTACGGCCAGTTCGAAAACACGTTCATGATGTATCTGCCGAGGCTGTGCGAGCACTGCCTCAATCCTGCCTGCGTCGCCGTCTGCCCGTCGGGCGCGATCTACAAGCGCGAAGAGGACGGGATCGTCCTCATTGACCAGGACAAATGCCGCGGCTGGCGCATGTGCGTCTCCGGCTGCCCGTACAAGAAGATCTATTACAACTGGTCCTCGGGTAAGTCGGAAAAATGCATCCTCTGCTACCCGCGCATCGAGGCCGGCCAGCCGACCGTGTGCTCTGAAACCTGCGTCGGACGCATCCGCTATCTCGGCGTTGTGCTCTACGACGCGGATCGCATCTCCGAAGCTGCGTCGGCTGAGAGCGAGACAGATCTCTACCAGCGCCAGCTCGACATCTTTCTCGATCCGAACGACCCAAGGGTGCTGGCGCAGGCGCAGGCCGACGGCGTGCCGGATACCTGGATCGAGGCGGCCAAGCGCTCTCCGATTTGGAAGCTCGCGATGGACTGGAAGGTCGCCTTTCCCCTACATCCGGAATTTCGCACCCTGCCGATGGTCTGGTATGTGCCGCCGCTGTCGCCGATCCAGTCCGCCGCAGCGGCCGGCGCAATCGGAATCGATGGCGAAATGCCCGACGTGCGGTCGCTTCGAATCCCGCTCAAATATCTCGCCAACATGCTGACCGCGGGGGAAGAGGCGCCGGTCGCGAGCGCGCTCGAACGCATGCTGGCGATGCGCGCCTATATGCGCGTGAAGTCGGTTCTCGGCCGCACCGACGAAGCGATCGCTTCGAGAGTCGGTCTGACCGGCGTAGCGATCGAGGACATGTACCAGATCATGGCGATCGCCAACTACGAGGATCGCTTCGTCATCCCCACCGCTAAGCGGGAGTGGGCCGAGGACGCGCAGGATCTGCGCGGGCAGTGCGGAATCTCGTTCGGCAACGATTGCTCCGGCGGTTCGACCAAGATCAACCTGTTCTCGTCCAAGACGCCGAAGACGCCGCCGAAGCCGATGGAGGTCGAATAATGAACGTGGACCTCGCAACGCCGGCTCTCTTGGCGCTTTCGACGTTGCTCGCTTACCCTTCCGAGGATTTGCGCGACGAGTTCCCGGCAATCAAGACCGCGCTGCGTGCTGCGCCGCTGATCGACGCCCCTTCGCGCGATGCCCTCGGCAAGCTCATCGATGAATTGCAGGCGCTGGACCTCTTTGAGTTGCAGGAACGCTACGTGGGGGTGTTCGACCGGACCCGGCGGCTTTCGCTCAACATGTTCGAACACGTGCACGGCGAAAGCCGCGACCGCGGCCAGGCGATGGTCGATCTCGCGGCGCTTTACGAGAATTCGGGGTTGGAACTCACGACCAACGAATTGCCGGACTACCTGCCCTTGTTTCTCGAATTTCTGTCGACGCGCCCGCTCGAGGAAGCTCGGGCTCTTCTCGCCGACGCCGCGCCGGTGCTGTCCGTGCTGGAGACGAGGCTCGCTGAACGCGGTTCGCGCTACGCGGCGGTGTTCGCCGCTGTGCGTTCGATCGCGGGGGCGTGGCGCCAACCGGCCGAACCGGAGCCGGCCGAGCGCGATGATCTCGCCGCGCTCGACGCCGCCTGGGAGGAGGAGGCCGTCCGCTTCGGCCCCGGCGCGGCGAAGGACGATTGCGCGATCGACCGGCTGCGCACCCGCGTGCGGGCAGAGCGCCGCGACGCGCGCACGTTCAACGCTGAAGGATGAGGCTATGTCGGAAGCCGTCAACTCCGCCCTGTTCGGCTGGTATCCCTTTCTTTGCCTGACGGTGTTTCTGCTCGGCAGCCTCATCCGCTTCGACCGCGAGCAATACACCTGGCAATCCGGATCGTCGCAATTGCTGCGCCGCCGCCAATTGCGCTGGGGCTCGAACCTGTTTCATGTCGGGGTGCTGGTCATTTTTGTTGGCCATTTCGTCGGTCTGCTGACTCCAATCGCCATCTTCGACGCGCTCGGCATCAGCCATGGTTTCAAACAGGGCCTTGCAATCGTGGTTGGCGGTGTCGCCGGAACTGCCGCCTTCGTCGGCGCCGCGCTGCTCGCCCATCGACGCTTGTTCGACGCGCGCGTACGGGCGACGTCGAGTTTCGGCGATACGGCGATTCTTCTGCTGCTATGGGCGCAATTGACGCTGGGGCTCACGACGATCACCGTTTCCATTCAGCACCTAGACGGGCACGAGATGGTGAAGTTCATGAGCTGGGCGCAAGGCATTCTGACTTTGCAACCGGCTGCGGCCGCCTACGTTGCCGACGCGAATCCGATTTTCAAGGCGCATCTCCTGCTCGGCATGACGATCTTCCTCGTCTTTCCGTTCACCCGGCTCGTCCACATCTGGAGCGCGCCGGTCTGGTATCTCGGTCGAGAGGGCTACCAGATCGTGCGCACCCGCACGTTCGCCTCGGGTCCCTCGAAATAGGTTATATCGAGTTGGCGCGGGATGAGAGGGCGATTGGAAGCCGGGGGCGAAGCGGGAGCGCGACCGCTCAACCTGTCCGGACCACCATACCGCGCTCGATCAACCGGGCGATTTCGCCGCGGCATGAACCGCAGTTCGTTCCCGCCTTGAGCCGCGCGCCGATCGCTGCGACCGTCGCGCATTCGGGTTGCGCGGCCGTTTCGAGGATCTCATTGCGGCCGACGTCGAAGCAGGCGCAGACGGTCGGCCCGCGGTCGCGGGCTTCGGCGCCGGGCCGCCCCGCGAGGAGTCGAAGCCCCTCCGCCGGAGCTATCGTTTCGCCGAGCCGTTCGGCAATCCACGCGCGAGCGACCGCGACAGGCTCGGTCGCGGAGAATAGGGCGCCGACGAAAACGCCTTCGTCGACGGCGACAAACCGATGTCGCCCCTTAGCGGCGTCGCGGTAGGCGAGGAGTTCGACGTCGTCGCCGAGCGCGAGTACCTGCCGCGCGAACGCTGCCCAGTCGCGCATCGGCTCGAGACCCGCCAGCTCCGCGCGCCAGCCTTTCTTGGCCGGGGCAAGCGCGAAATGGCCTGCGCCTTCGGTCACGATCTGTCGGCTCGAAACGACGAACGCGTGCCAGGCCGCGTCGTAACAGCGCGCGGCGACCGGCGTCATTTTCAGTTCCGGCTGTCCCGAGACGGGATCGGTCGCGGCGCCGACCAGCGCGTCGATGCGGCCGTGCGAAGCGTACTGGTCGGTCCAGTGCATCGGCGCGAACACGGAGCCGCGCCGCTGCCGCTCGCTGACGACGACGCGCAGGACCGCGCGGCCATGCTCGCTCTCGATTTCGGCGAGATCGGCAGGCTCGACTCCGATCGCCAGCGCGTCGGTCGGGTGGATTTCGACGAAAGGCTCGCCGATATGCGCCATGAGCCGCGGCGCTTTGGCGGTGCGGGTCATCGTGTGCCACTGGTCGCGGATGCGGCCAGTGTTGAGGATCAGCGGGTAGCGGGCGCTCGTCTGCTTCGCGGGGCGGCGGAACGGCGTCGGGACAAAGCGCGCCTTGCCGTCGGGATGATAGAACCGGCCGTCGGCGAAAAAGCGCGTCTCACGTGGTTCGCCGGCAAGCGGCTGCGGCCATTGGAACGGCTCGAGCGCCGCATAGTCTGAGGCTGAGACCTCGCCGAAGGCGCCGATGTCGAGATCACGCTGCCCGTCGTTTTCGCGAGCGGTGAGCCGAGCGTATTCGGCGAAGATCTGCGAGGGCCCCTCATAGGCGAAGGCCTCCGCATAGCCCATCCGGCGCGCGACCTCGCACATCTGCAACCAGTCGGGCATCGCCTCGCCCGGAGTCGGCAGGAACAGTCGCTGGAGCGAGACGCGGCGCTCGGAATTGGTGACCGTTCCCTCTTTTTCGCCCCAGGCGGCGCTGGGCAGCAGCACACGGGCGACCGCGGTCGTGTCGGTCGAGCGGGAGACGTCGGAGACAACGACGAACGGGCAATTGCGGATCGCTTCCCGCACCCGATCCGCCTCGGGCATGCTGTCGACCGGATTGGTGCCCATGATCCAGAGCGCCTTGATCCGTCCCTCTTCGACCGCGCGAAACATGTCGACGGCCTTGAGGCCGGGTTTCGCCGCGATCGTCGGGGATTCCCAGAAGGTCTGGACGACGCGGCGATGATCCGGATTTTCGATCTCCATATGCGCGGCCAGCATGTTGGCGAGCCCGCCGACTTCCCGCCCGCCCATCGCGTTGGGCTGGCCGGTGACCGAAAAAGGCCCCATGCCGGGCTTGCCGATCCTGCCCGTCGCGAGGTGGCAATTGAGGATCGCGTTGACTTTGTCAGTCCCGGCCGACGACTGGTTGACCCCCTGACTGTAGATCGTCACCACGCGCTCCGTGCGCGCGAAGAGGTCGAAGAACGCGGTCAGATCGGCGCGCGGAATCTCGGTCGCCTCCGCCACGGCGTCTACGCCGAAACGGCGCGCCTCGGCCAAGGCGGCGTCGAAGCCCAGCGTGTGCTCGCCGACGTAGCGCGCGTTGAGGCGATCGGCGTCGGCGAGATGGGCAAGCAGGCCGACAAACAGCGCCACATCCGCGCCCGGCGCCACGCTCAGGTGCAGATCCGCAATCTCTGTCGTGGCGGTGGCCCGCGGATCGATGACGACGACCTTCGTTCCGCGCGCCTCGCGGGCTGCGGCGAGCCGCTGGAAGAGCACCGGATGGCACCAGGCGAGATTGGAGCCGACCAGAACGACGAGATCCGCAAGCTCGATGTCCTCGTAGCAGCCCGGAACGGTGTCGGCGCCGAAGGCGCGCCGGTGGCCGGCGACGGACGAGGCCATGCAGAGGCGGGAGTTGGTGTCGATATTGGCCGAGCCGATGAAGCCCTTCATCAGCTTGTTGGCGACGTAATAGTCCTCGATCAAAAGCTGGCCCGAGACGTAGAACGCGACGCTGTCCGGACCATGCGCCGCGATCGTTTGCGTGAAGCGGAGGGCGACGAGATCGAGCGCCTTCGTCCAGCCGCAAGCGACGCCGTCGATCATCGGCGTCAGCAGGCGGCCTTCGAGCGACAGCGTCTCGCCGAGGGCGGACCCCTTGGAGCACAGGCGGCCGAAGTTGGCCGGATGGTCGGGGTCGCCCTTGATCTCGGCGCTCCCGTCGTCGCGCGGGCGCGCCAATACGCCGCAGCCGACGCCGCAATAGGGGCAGGTCGTGCGGGTCCAGTCCTCGCCCATCAGTCGGCCTCGACGAGAACGGGCCGGTTGGCGAGCGCGGTGAGGTCGATCAGGATGCGCCCTTCGAAGACGCGCAGCGGAAAGGCGAGCGCGCGCCCTTCGTCCGCGCCTTGCGCTTCGCCGGTCTCGAGGCTGAGGACCCAGCTGTGCAGCGGGCAGGTGACGCTCGCGCCATGCACGATCCCTTGGCTCAGCGGGCCCCCTTTATGCGGGCAGCGGTCTTCGAGCGCGAAAACGCGGTCGTCGAAGGCGCGGAACACGGCGACGCAGCCTTGCTTCGTCTTGACAACGCGCGCGCCGCGGCGCGGGATGGCGTCGAGCGCGCCGATATCTGTCCAGGTTTGGTCGGTCATGATCACTCCGCCGCTTGCATGAGGGTGAGGTCGGCGATCGGGGCGAACTCATGCGCGTCCCTGCCGGCGACGCGCTCGCTCCACGGATCGCTCTGGGCGAGGCGCTGGGAGACGACGAAGCGGTCGTACAGCGCCCGACGCTTTCCCTTGTGGTCGACGACCTGCGCTTTGATCGAATCCACGCCGACGCGCTTCGTCCATTTGTAGATGCGTTCGAGATAGCGTCCCTGCTCGCGATAGAGCTGGACGAGGGCCGCGATGATCTCGATCGTCTCCTCCTCGCTGGACGCGCGGCAGAGCGCCTGCGTCCCCAGAATGTCGAGCCCGGCCGCGCCGGCGAAAACGATATCGTAGCCGCTGTCGACGCAAATGATTCCGACGTCCTTGCAGGTCGCCTCGGCGCAGTTGCGCGGGCAGCCGGAGACGGCGAGTTTCACTTTGGCCGGCGTCCACGAACCCCACAGGAACCGCTCGAGCTTCACGCCGAGGCCGGTCGAATCCTGGGTGCCGAACCGGCACCAGTCGGAGCCGACGCAGGTCTTCACCGTGCGCAAAGCCTTGCCGTAGGCCGCGCCGGAGACGAGGCCGGCGGCGTTGAGATCGGCCCAGACGGCGGGAAGCTGCTCCTTCCTGACGCCGAGCAGGTCGATCCGCTGGCCGCCGGTAACCTTCACCGTCGGTATGGCGAATTTGTCGACCACGTCGGCGATGGCGCGCAGCTCCGCGGCGCTCGTCACGCCGCCCCACATGCGCGGCACGACCGAATAGGTTCCGTCGCGCTGGATGTTGGCGTGAACGCGCTCGTTGATGAAGCGCGATTGCCCGTCGTCCTCGTATTCGCCGGGCCAGGCGCACAAAAGATAGTAGTTGAGCGCCGGCCGGCACTTGGCGCAGCCGCACGAGGTCTTCCATTCGAGCGCCTGCATGACGGCCGGGATGGACTTGAGCGCGTTGGCGACGATCAGCCGGCGGACGTCGTCATGGCCGAGCGGCGTGCATCCGCACATCGGCGTAACGGCAGCGCGCGCGTAAGCCTCGCCGATCGTCAACGCGATCACCTGTTCGACGAGGCCGGTGCAGGAGCCGCAGCTCGCTGACGCCTTGGTGTGGGCGCGCACCTCCTCGAGGCTCTTCAGGCCCTTGGCTTTGATCGTCTCGACGATCTTGCCCTTGCATACGCCGTTGCAGCCGCAGATGTCCGCATCATCCGGCAACGCTGCAACGGCCGCCATAGGGTCCGCAGGGGCGCCCTCGCGGCGCCCGGTCCGAACATCATGGTCTCGCGCACGTCGGCGACGTCGGCGCCGCGCTTAAGGAGGTCGAAAAGCCAAGCTCCATGCGAAACGTCGCCGTAGAGCACGATTCCGATCAGCTTGCCGTCCTTGAGCACGAGGCGGCGGTAGACGCCGCGCGCCGCGTCGCGCAGCACGATCTCCTCGCGGTCGTCGCCGTCGGCGAAATCGCCGGCCGAGAACAGATGGATGCCGGTGACCTTCAGCTTGGTCGCCGTGGCGCTCGGATTGAAGGCCGCGCTTTCGTCGCCCGCGAGTTGCGCCGCGACGACGCCGGCCATGTCGTAAAGCGGCGCAACGAGCCCGAAGCACTGGCCGTGCGCCTCGGCGCATTCTCCGAGTGCATAGATGTCGGGATCGCTCGTGCGCATGTCGGCCCCGACGGCGATCCCGCGATTGACCGTGAGGCCGGCGTCGCGCGCGAGCCCTGCGCTCGGACGGATGCCGACCGCCATGACGACGAGGTCGGCGCCGAGCTCCGTGCCGTCGTCGAGCAGGACGCCGCGGACGCGCGCGGGGCCTTGCTCCGGGTCGGTGCCAAGGATCTCCTTGGTGTTGGCCTTGGTGTAGACCCTGACGCCGCGCGCCTCGATCGCCTGCTTGAGCAGGAAGCCTGCGGGCGTGTCGAGCTGGCGCTCCATCAGCGTCGGCATGAGATGGACGACGCTGACCTCCATGCCCTGCTCCTTAAGGCCGATGGCGGCCTCGAGGCCGAGGAGCCCGCCGCCGATCACGACCGCCTCGCCTCGCGATTTCGCCGCAAACAGCATGGCGTTGACGTCGTCGAGGTCGCGATAGGTGAGCACGCCGGCGAGCTTGGACCCGGAACGGGAATCACAATCGGCAGCGATCCGGTGGCGATGATGAGCTTGTCATAGGATTCGATTACGCCAGCGGTCCGACGTGACGGTCCGTGCTCGCGGTCGATCGAGACGATCCGGTGGCCTTTGTAAAGCGTCACTCCATGGTTGACGTACCAGCCGTCGCCGTGGATGACGATCTGCTCGAAGGTCTTCTCGCCCGACAGGACCGGCGACAGCATGATGCGGTCGTAATTGACGCGCGGCTCGGCGTTGAAGATCGTGACCTCGTAGGCTTCGGGAGCGGCTTCGAAGAGTTTCTCGAGCGCGCGGCCCGGCGACATACCGTTGCCGATGATGACGAGGCGTTCGCGCGGTTTGGGCGTCGCAGCGGCCTCGAAGGCTTCCTTTTGAACGTGTTGCATGGACCATATTCCTGTGTCGGCGCGCCGGACGGGGCGCGGGTCGATGGCGCGGAGGCGCCGTCGGCAGAAGCCGGCGGCCGGCGGGATCAGGCGCTGGCGGCGACGAGGGCCGAGCGATCGAGCCACGTGCGGCGCCAGCGGATGCTGACCGCGGTCAGCGCCGTCAGCGCGGCAAGGGCGAGACCGGCGAAGATCGCGAGGCCGACGCCCGTAGCCGCCGGTGAGCTGCCTGGCGTAGCCGAGGCTGGCGGCGAGATAGAAGCCGCCGACGCCGCCCGTCGCCCCGACGAGGCCGGTGACCACGCCGACGTTGCGCGCGAAGCGCTGCGGAACGATCTGGAACACCGCGCCGTTGCCCGCGCCGAGCGCGCCCATCGTCACGACGATCAGCGGCAGGGCGATGCGCAGGTCGGGGACGCCGCGGCTGATGACGAGCAAGAGGATGGCGACCAAGCCATAAACGAAGCTCAGCGTGCGGACGCCGCCGAGGCGGTCGGCGACCGCGCCGCCGAACGGCCGGACAAAGGAGCCCGCAAACACGCAGGCCGCGGTGCAATAGCCCGCCATGACAGGCGTCAGGCCGTACTGGTCGTTGAAATAGATCGGCAGGAACGACGACAGGCCGACGAATCCGCCGAAGGTGACGCTGTAGAAGGCCATCAGCCACCAGGCGTCGCTCACGCCGAGAATTTCGGCGTAGACCTTCAGCGACTTCTTCGGCGGCGAGCGCGGGCTGTCCTTCGCCAGCGTGACGAACAGCGCCAGCACGATGGCGAGCGGAATGATCGCGAGGCCGAGGACGTTTTGCCAGCCGAAGGCGACCGCGAGCGAAGGGGCGAAAAGGGCCGCCAGCACCGTGCCCGAATTGCCGGCGCCGGCGATGCCGAGCGCGGTTCCCTGGTGCTGCGGCGGGTACCAGTAGGAGGCGAGCGGCAGGGCGACGGCGAAGGAGGCGCCGGCGACGCCGAGCACAATTCCGAGCGCCAATGTCGTTTCGAAATTGCCGACCCCGAACGCCCAGAACGCCGGCGAGGCCCGCGATCACGACCGTCTGCATGATGATTGCGGTCAGGCGCGGCTTCAGATGATCGGCCAGCACGCCGCTCGACGATGCGCAGCACGGCGCCCGCGAGCACCGGGGTCGCGACCATCAGGCCTTTCTGCGCGGAGTTCAGATGCAGGTCTTTGGCGATGAAGACGGCGAGCGGTCCGAGGATCACCCAGACCATGAAACTGACATCGAAATAGAGGAATGCAGCGACAAGCGTGGGCAGGTGCCCGGCGCGCAGAAATCCGCGGTTCATGGGAGGAGGCTTTCAGTCTCGGCGCTCGTTTGCGCCGCCAGACTCTTGGTCTGGGAACGAACCGCCGTTGGTCCGCCAATCTGTCTGGGCGGCAGCCACCGCCCGCTCTGACTCGCCCCGCCGTTGGAGCGTCGCCAGCCCGCCCCAAGCCCGAGGGCGGACGCAGATCAATTAAGCAAGGGGCGTGCCAAGCAGCTCTGATCAGCGAAATCAGATGGGTTAGTCGCCGTGGACGGCTCGCCACGCTGCGCCTAGCGCGGGGGCGTCAACTGATCAAGCTCTTGTGCATCGCACAAGAAATGAGGCGCGCACGCGAGGCTGTCTGATTCGAACGCCCGTTTGCGCTCGGCGTCAAACGCTTTCGGGGTCGAACACAGCGCCGTCGCAAAAAGAGGTCCGGCGCCATGGCGATCGGCGAAGGCGAAGCGGGCAGCGACCAGGGCGCCGCGTGCCCGCCTTCCCGCTTCATGTCGCAGGCGGGATCGAGGCGCCGACGGGCGCGAGCGCAGCGGCGTAAAGATCCGGGCGATAGACCCGAGCGGCGATCGCGCGGAGCGGCAGGCCGGTTTCGATCAATCCGCCACCGCGTCATTTGATCGAGGAACCACAGGGCGTGCGAACGCCAGGGGTAGGTCGCCGCGTGGGAATGGAAACGCGTCTGGGTTCGTCCGCCGAGCGTTCCCGGCAGCGACGAAAGAATCGCATGACCGTCGACGTCGAGCCAGGCGCGGCGCGAGAGCAAAGCCGCGAGATAGGAAGAGTTGGCGGGGGCGTCGCAAAACCGCGCGGCGCGATAAAGCGCGCGCAAGATTGCGCCAGCGCCTGCGGATTCTCCTCGCTCCAGCGCTCGCGAACCGCCAGCGCCTTTTCCGGCGCATTGCGCCAGACGTCGTTGGAGGTCGCGACGGTCAGGCCGACGCCCGCGCGCTCGGCGATTTCGCCCCAGGGCGCGCCGGCGCAGAAGCCGACGATGCGGCGCGAGCGCAGAGCCTCGACCGTACGCGCCGGCGGCGTGACGCATAAGTCGTAATCGCGGTCGGCGACGGCGCCGGCCGAGGCGAGCCAGTAGCGCAGAAGCAGATTGTGCGTGGAGTAGTCGTGAACCACCGCGAGCGTCGCTGTCTCGCCCGAGCGCTTGAGGCGCGCCGCCAGGGCCGCGGCAAACCCGGCTTCGCGCGCCTCGGTCGCAAGTCTTCGGCGAGGCCCTTGGCGAGCGTGATCGTGTCGCCGGCGGGATCTCTTGCGTCGCGCTACAGAATTGGACCCTGGCACCACAGTTGGCCGAGGCGACATGCCTAGGGTGCCACGGGGCTCAGAACACGCCGTCGTCGTTTCGGGTGAATGCCTTCTTGGCCTCGCCGTTTCACCGCAACGCCGTGATTGACGGAGCATTCGACCGATTGAGAGGTAGCGTTCGTCGAGGAGGCGGGGGAGAAAGGGTGCTCAGGCGAGCACTGTTCGTCTTATCGGCAAGCATCGCCCCGCCTAGTCATCAGTGGACGTCTCAGACGAGCGGCGCCCTTTCGGTCGGACGCTAGGGCCGGGTTGATCGCGCGCCCTTTGCGCTGTGACACGGTGTCCGGCTGATTGACACGGCGGGGTGGATTCTCGTGGGGGCGTTGTCACGACGCTCGAGGCTGTCAACGCACAATAGAAATGTCCCCTGATTGCGCACAATAGGAATGTCCCCTTCGGCGCTCCGGTTCAGCCCAGAAATTTCTTTCCACACACGCCGCCGTCTACAATACCTTCAACGTCCAACGCCATCTCACTTCAGCCCAAACGCACCGCGTTGCTTCGCGCTGCGGCGATGACCACGTGGCGGACCGCAGTCGCAGCGGCCTAACAATTCCTGAGGCGCCCACGCTTCGCGTTCGCCACACGGCAACGTGACAAAACCAGCCCGATCGGTGTTGGAAGCCATCCGGGGTCGCCTTGCCGAATGCGGACTGGAGCTTCATCCTGAGAAGACCAGGATCGTGTACTGCAAGGATGGCGACCGGCCGGGGAGCCACGAACAAATCAAGTTCGACTTCCTCGGCTATGCCTTCCAACCTCGACGCGCGAAGAACCGCTGGGGGAAGTATTTCATCGGCTTCCTGCCGGCGATCAGCACCAAGGCCGCCAAGGCGATCCGGCAGACCATTCGCGCGTGGCGAATGGCGTCCACCAGGAACAACCAGCGCCTGGAGGACCTGGCTCGTCTCACCAACCCGGTGGTGCGGGGCTGGATGAACTACTACGGACGATACTATCGCTCGAAGTGTGTTCAGGTGCTCCGCCATCTCAACGAGGCTCTCGCTCAATGGGCGCGACGGAAGTTCAAGCGGTTCAAGCGCCGGGAACGTGCGTCCATGCACTGGCTGGGATGCATTGCGCGGCGGGACCCCAATCTGTTTGTCCTGTGGCAACTCGGCGTGCGACCGGAGGCTGGAGGGTAGGAGCCGGATGAGGCGAGAGTCTCACGTCCGGTTCTCTGAGGGCGGAGGGGTGAAACTCCCCTCCGCTACTCGACGCAACATCTACGTGCGCTCTGAAAAGGCTGGCCGGCGGGTCATGCAAAGCGTGACCCGCTTCATCGAACGCCGCCTCAAGCTTCAGGTCAACGCCGCAAAGAGCGCCGTGGACCGACCGTGGCGACGCTCGCAGCTTACGCTGCGGACGACGGAGCTGCGCCGGTGCTCGCCGCCAAGGCTGTCGCCCAGTTCAAGCACGGGGTGCGCGAGCTGACGGGGCGGCATCGGGGCGTCAGCCTGGAGCGGATGATCCGCGAGCTGGCTCCATACCTTCGGGGATGGGCCGGCTACTTCGGCTTCAGCCAGTGGCGGGAGCTGCCGTCGCTCGAAGGCTGGGTCCGACGACGCCTGCGTTGCGTCGCCTGGGTCCAGTGGAAGACGCGCGGCAGGCGATACCGGGAACTGCGCCGCCTAAGCGTCCCCGAACGGCTGACGAGCGAAGCCATCTTCAGCCCCAAGGGTCCTTGGCGGATCAGCTTCTGCGAAGCCCTGCACAGGGCCTTCACCAAAGCTCGCTTCCGTCGTCTGGGTTTGCCAACCATGAAGCACGTGAATGCTTAATCCGCCGAACCGCCGTATACGGACCCGTACGTACGGTGGTGTGGGAGGGGAGGAGCCGCGAGGCTCCCCCCTATCCCGATTGACGGCCGCGAGCACGACGGCAGGCTCGATCGCGTCGAGGCCGCGATCTCCCTATCCAGCAGACAGACCATCAAAAGGCGTCCGCGAAAGACCATCAAAAAAAGAACGGATGCTTACTGCGACGACGTTTGTCATCCACACCCGCCGCATTTCTTCCTGAAGGGAGGTCTTCCAAGCTTTGCCCCAAGCTCGCGACCCGCCTCGACACATTTGAGCAGCTCGCTATCGACCGTCCGTGCATAGGCGTCGATCGCCCGCTTCAGGCGGAACAAGCGCAGGCGCTCGAAGTGGTTTCAGAAATCCCGCGGCCGGCGCAGCCGAGATGCGCCAACTCCCGCCATCGAGAACTCTGAGCCGAACTTCCGCAAGGTTGGATGTGCCGAAGTGCCGCGTCGGTTCCTGCCGGGGCCGTGCTTCCGACGCCCACCCAGAGATCTGAGTGACCGGTAAGGGTCGCTTTGACCCGTCCGAAGACATGACGGCGGGCCGGTTCAAGGAGAAAGTGCAGTCGATTTGCGACGGTCGCCTCAAGCTGCGGGCAAGAGTTGCAGCGTCAGGCCGCGCGCCGGATTTCGCACAGATAGGCGCGGTGCGACAGCGAGCCGCTGACCGGGTCGAGCACAGCGCGTCCGACGATTAGGTTGAGGTTGGCGCCGCGCCGGCAACCTGCCGGTGTCCGGGGGAGGACAAGAAACTCCGGGCGGCCCGGCTGGCGGCGGGTGCAAGCGATCTGCGATTTCGTCAACGGCAACATCGCATTCGGCTACGAGAGCGCCCGTTCGACGCGCACCGCGTACGAGGCCTATGCGGAGCGCGTCGGCGTGTGCCGTGATTTCGCGCATCTCGCGGTCGCTTTCTGCCGCTGCATGAACATTCCGGCGCGCTACTACAACGGCTATCTCGGCGACATCGGCGTGCCGCCGGCGAGGCCGATGGATTTCAGCGCCTGGTTCGAGGCGTTTCTGGGCGGCAAATGGCGCACCTTCGACGCGCGCCACAACATGCCGCGCATTGGCCGCATCCTGATCGCGCGCGGACGCGACGCCGCCGATATTCCACTCGTCAACTCGTTCGGTCCGCACATCCTCAAGTCGTTCCGCGGGTGGACCGACGAGACGAGTTCCGTGGTGCTAGGCTGATCAGCGAACGTCCACAAGCTATTGAAACATCAGAAAAGACAAAGAGCGTTTGACGGTCAGAGAGGTGCACCACACCTTGCGCTTGCCGAGCATTTTCGAGAACAATTCGGCGGTTTCGGGGTCTTGCGCGCTGGCTTGGCTTTCTTCGCGGCTCGGCCTCGGCGCCTGTCTCGCCGACGACATGGGGCTCGGCAAGACGATCCAGGTTCTCGCGCTGCTGCTGACGGTCAGCGAGGGCGGCGGCGAGCGCCGGCCGAGCCTCATCGTCGCGCCGGCGTCGCTCATCGCCAACTGGGCGGCCGAGGCCGAGCGCTTCGCCCCATCGCTGAACGTGTTCGTCGCCCATCCCGCGTTCACGTCGGCCGAGCTGCTGAAGTCGACTTCGGCCGAGGACCTCGTCGGTATCGATCTCGTCGTGACCAGCTACGCCGCGTTGCTCAGGCTCGATTGGCTCGGCAAGACCCGCTGGCGTCTCGCCGTCGTCGACGAGGCGCAGGCGATCAAGCGACGCCCCGCCATGGTCTCGTCGCCGAAGTCGCGAGGTGCCTCGGCGGCGTCGGCAAGGACCGCAACTGGGAGAAGGCCCACCAATCTGACGGCCGTTCAGCCGGTCGCGATCTGGACGTCATATTCGAGCGCGAGGCGACGCCGTCGCCGTAGAAGCCGCCTTCGATCGGCATGGTCGCCGCCTGGTCCGGGGCGGCGCAGAGCGCGACATGACCGTCGGTCACGGCGAGGCCGTGCGTCGGGTCGAAGCCGCGCCAGCCGACGCCCGGCAGGAACGCCTCTGGCCAGGCGTGCAGGTGACGCCGCCCGTCGGGCGTGTCGGCCTCGGCCTGATAGCCGCTCACGAACCGAGCCGCGATCCCAAGGCTGCGGCAGGCCGCAATGAACAGCGCCGTCACGTCCCGGCACGCGCCCCCACCGGCGACAAGCGTCCTCTCCGGCGACCAGGCGGCGCCCTCGGCCCGGATTTCGTGTCTCATCCGGGCGAAAAGCGTCCGGTTGAGGCGGTCGAGAAAGAGCAGAACCTGCCACCGGCTCTCGGAAGCGAGGGCCGACGCGAACTCCCGAACCGCGGGCTCCTGAGCCTCGCCGGAGCGATACTGCGCCATCGGATCGTCGGGGCCTCCCGCCCAGGGCAGTGGCGGTGCGCCTAAACCGGCGAACGGCTCAGGCGCGACGGTCTCGAGGTCGAACCGGCTCTCGATGCGCAGCCGGTCGGAAAAGCCTTCAAAGTCCAGATGCGTAACCCTGTTGCCGAAGCGGTCGGTTTCCTCCCGAAATGCGATCGGTTTCGGGTCGACGGTCAGGCTGCGCTCGAGGATGGTCGCGCCCTCAGCGCGAGGGTTGAGCCGCAGCAGGTGGGGCGACAGGCTGACCGGCGCCGAGTAGCGGTAGATCGTCTCGTGACGGACCGTAAAGCGCATCCTCACATCCTCGGACGGCGTTGGCGAAAACTCCAGGCGTTCGGCTGCGCGGCCGTTCATGCGCATGAAGTGCTCCAGCGCCGCGGCACTTGGCCACATTGCCGGCGTACTGTGAAATAGATATTGTATTAGTATGCTGGTGGCCTAAGCGGGGCGTTTCAGCGGCCGGGCGAAGTATTCATGTCAGGTGCGGAGTAAAGCTACGGAACCAGGGAGGACCCTTATGAAAATCGACGACGGTCGTTCGATTGGAAATCCCGCGACGTCCGACGAAGTCGACGAGCTTCTGCGAAGTCGGATGAAGATCCTGGGGCTGGACGTCGATGCGATCGGCCGGGATTTCCGCGAAGTGTTCGACAAGGTCAGGAAGAATTGCCCGCGCTGCGGCGACCGCGAAGCCTGTGTGATCGATTTGCGGCATGATCCAAACGCCCTGATCTGGGAAGCCTAGGACTCGGAAGTGCTCAACGCCCTTGTCGCGCTCACTGAGGCGGGCGGTTGAGCGCAAGCGCGGAGTAAAGCCCATGGGAAGCAGTGCACATTGGCCCAGTGACCGCGAAGGTGTGCGAAATGGCCAAGTGCGGGATCAGTTGCGGAGATGGTCGACGTTCAGTTCGCGCCACATCCATGTGAAATCGTAGGTGGCCACGGGATCGTTGCGGTCTGTGGTGTGAGGCGAGAGGTTCTCCAGGTGCTTGAGCCAGACGACGAGTTTCGCGGCCCCGGGCGGTGCGCGCCGCCGCGCGCGGCGACACATTGCCCAACATGGGCGTGGTTCGTCCCGCGAGGCGCGATAGTGGGGTCAGTACACGATTTGCTCGAAACTGCACGCTAACAGGTTGGGCTCGTCCGTGCCGCCCCTGGCAGCGGTGTCGGGGAGGGGTTGGAACGGGAAATTCCGATGACGCGTCCTCAGAAGGCCGCCGCGATACGCAACTGCCGTGCTTTTTAACCCGCTGATTTCATTCGAGTGTCGGCTTAGCATGCGATTTTTAACAGATCGTGTGGCCAGAAGCAGATCGGCGACCGTCGGCGGATAGTCCCATTTGCAGGCTCGGCGGCTCGATTTTCTCCCGTTTCCTCAGCTGCGCTTTGGGCCTCTCGGGCGCGGCGAGCACCGGCAACGGCTCGTCGTCAAAAAGGCTGTCCCGATAGCGAACCTCAAGCTCGGCGAGCGCGCAGGAGCGGTTCGACCTTGCCGCTTCGCACAAGCGCGTCTTCAAGTCGCTTGAGAGGATGACCCTATCCCCGCCGAGTTCATCGAGCACCGCCACATTTTCGCTCGCCGCTGGCGCTGAGCCATGTCGCTCTTGACCCGCCGCGTTAGCGCCCTGACGGTCTTTTCGGCATCCGGCGATCTCCCCGCCTCGATGCTGGCGTCCTTGGCGTTGCGGTCGAGGGCGCGCGGGCGGCCCATGCCGAACAGCTTCTCCCGGCGTCTGAGGCCCGTAGGAGGTCCAAGGGCGGGGGGGGTGTATTGGCGTCCTATCGGCCGGCCCCCGGAGCCCCGACGCACACAGTGGTTCATACGATCAATGAAACCATCGACGCGTCGGTGTTCGAGCGGTGGCGCAAGGACAGCAAGTACCGTCCAGAGAACCTGGCTCATTGGGCGAAAGTCCACGACCTCAGGATTGAGGATCTCACCGGGTCACGCTTGGCTGCGGATCCGACGAGACTTGTTCCAGACTGAGCGACTTAGGCCCCGTTCATAAACGCTTTGAAAGCCGTTCCGGCTTCTCGGCGGGTCTCGGAACGGAAACTCATGCTCGCTGATCAATTCCTCGCGGCCGCCGAGGCCGCGCGCACGGCGATCTCTTCTCGGACTTTGCGCCCTTCGCGTCGGGATCAGCCCTCGCAATCGTGCTTGT
>CAWDTW010000008.1:0-55899 GCA_963805295.1 uncultured Alphaproteobacteria bacterium
GACAGGCTTGAGCGGGGCTTCTTTTTGGACGTCCGAGGGGGCGATGTCAGAGATGATCCGTCCTCAGCGACCTGCACACCAAGCCCGCGAAGCCACAGATATGCGTTAGGACGGCGTTCGCCGCTCGGCTGGCCCCAAACGGCTCGCGAAGGCGCGAGGCCGGTCCTGAGCCGCCTGAAGGCCACCAAGATGACGCCCGATCAGATCGCCGGGGCGGAGCGACTGGCGCGGGAGCGGAAGCCGACGACACCATCCCCATGATCCGCATCTCCATCACCGCCGAAGCCTACGAGGCGATAGGCGCCACGCCTCCACTCCGCAGCCGGCCTATGAAGGCGAAGCTCAACGCCAAGGGCGAGTGGCAGGTTTGGGTCGAGGGGCGGCCGCCGTGGATCGCTTGAGGGCCCTGCGCGGCCCCGGCGAGAGCTAAAGCGACGTTATCCTTCGGCTGATCGAGCTTGGGGGCGGACAACACGCTCATCCGGCTGGCGGTCTCTCCTCCGGGGCTTCGTCGGCGATGATGATCGCATCCTCCGCGAGGCACTGAGGCGCGTGGAACGTCATCCGCCTGTCGAGGTGGTGGCCCCGGTCTCGGGCGTTCGCCGTGTCTGGCAACGTCTCCGAAAACTGCAGATCGAGAAACGCGGTAAGCGCAAGTCGGAAAAGCGGGGCGGCGAACCACAGCGCTGGCTTTCGGCATTCGTCCAGTCTCAGCCTCTTCGCCGTAACCGGGTTCCCATGGAGGAATTCGCTCCGCGCGACATAGAGTCGCCTGTAGATTGTGCCCGCAATGTTGGTCGGGACTGGCTTGCCTTTTAGCTTGGGCGTTAGCCATTGGACCGACTCAGCAGCGAGAGAACCCGTTTGACATCAACCTCACGTCCGTCATGGGCCAAGATTTCGAAGGCGCTAACCCAAAGCGCCACGGCGCGCCCCTCGTCGAAGAACGTCGCATCTGTTCCCCCCGGCATCCGCGATGCGGCTCGCGCCATTTCGAGCGCGCGAAACAGCCGACGATTTTTTATAGTGTCGTTCCCGGTCGCAAAGTAGTCCTCCCAATGCGCGAGGAGCGTCCGCAGCAGCACTTCATCAAGACCGCCCGGCGTCAAAGACCTCTCAGCCAGGCTTTGTCAGAGTAACGGCAGGTCCTCTACGCATGGCGCAGCACGCCCAGACCGAAGCGGCCACTAGGCCGCGAGGGCGCGCCACTCGGCCAACGCGCCGGCTCGTCTTTGTTTGTAAACTTCGCGGGTGACGAGATGGCGCTCCTGATTGAAGTGGTTGTGGACCTGGGCGTGAACTGAGCTGAATTTTTGCAGCGTCTTCATGCTTCGAAAGCGCTGCATGGCCCGTTCTCGTCGTCGAAACGGCTGATGCGAATTCTCGGCGCGATTGTTGAGCCGACGACCGACCTCCTGGCGATCGGCGTTGCCGATCTCTTTCATCGCCGCGGGATAAGAGCAAAGCCCGTCGGTGACGACGGTCCGCGGTCGGCCGTATTTCTTCATGATGCGCTTGAGAAACTTCAGTGCCGCCGCCTTGTCCCGCTTCGCGGTGACGACCAACTCCAAAACCTCGCCTTCATGGTCGACAGCGCGCCAGAGATAGCAGAGCTTGCCGTTGACCTTCACAAACACCTCGTCCAAATGCCAACGCCACTGAGGATAGCCGCGCATGTGCGCTACCCGCTTCTTTCGGATCTCGGCAGCAACCATCGGGCCGAACCGGTTCCACCAAAACCGAACGGTCTCATAGCTGATGTCGATCCCGCGCTCGGCCAAGAGATCCTCGACGTTGCGCAGCGATAGCGGGTACTTCACGTACATCATCACGACCAGACGGATCACTTCTGGCGAGCTGTTGAAATATCGGAACGGGTCACTCATGGCCTGAAGCTACCACAGCCAAAGACGTCCCAAAAAATTGCTCTGACAGTGCCCGCGACGTGATACCCGCAATTTCTCCTTCCCATCTCGACGATGCGTTCGTTCGCCCCGAGAATGTGGACGCTCACTTGCCGCCAGTGCGGAGCCCAAAGCACAAACATCCACTCGCCGCTTGGAAGGCGCGTTGCCCCCAGCGGTCCTTCTGCCATGCCAGACGAAGTGGATGTCGCCATTTTTCGAATGGTCTCAGTGACTTCAAGCCGGAAGGAATTGCGGATTAGCTTGCGCCCGGCAGATCAGAACTCCCCCACAGGCCCCAATCTCTATATTATTCCTCTCCTCATCTCGGCAGTCTCCCTCATTCTATCCGTCACGGTGGTGTGGCTCACATTGATGCGACGTGGCACTCTGGGTGTCAGGTGCCATCTTGGAATGAGAATATGAAATGTTTTTCGGATTTGGCCATCGATAGTGAGAATATCAGCCGGCAATATTCTCACTATTGATGGCTTTGCCGTTGGGCCAGCGGCAGTTCGAAATTCGCTGCGCGGCAGCATTTGCCGAAGTTTCAATGGCCCCTCAGAAGCGTTGCTTTTCGTAGTCCGTTTTCGACCTTGAATTGTGCCCCAACATTCGGCGTCGAAATTCTCACAATTGATGGCCAAGTCAATGCAAATTGTCAATTTAGATGGATATTCTCAAATATCGTGGCTAAGCCTAAGCTATTGAATTGTAACCGTTCACCTCCCCCCGCCGTTCAAGCGGCGGCGTTTGTGGGGATTATAGGCAGGGTGAGGTTGGCTCGGGCTGCGGCGATGAGAGAGCAAGCGTACGCCCAGGGTTCGACGCCACGCCTGCGGCAAGTATCGATGACGCTGAGACCGGCGGCGTAGAACCGGCTGCCTTCATCGGTCCTGGTTCCAAAGCTGATACGGCGTGCGATCACGGCGTGGCGGAGCGCGCGTTCGGCGTCGTTGTTGGTCGGCGGCAGGTTCGGGTCCGAGACGAAGGCGATGACGGCGTCCCAGTCGTTGAGGATTTCACCGGCGAGATCGCGAACCTTCTTCTCGATCTCATGCCGGTTGCACTGGCAGTTCCATTTGATGCGGGTCGTCAGCCGCTCGAGGGCGTCCGCGTCGGCTCCGTCGTGGACGCGCACGATGAGGCGGCGGAGGTCGCGGACCAGATCGCGACCGAAGCCTGAGCCCGCGCCGTAGTAGCCTTCGGCGAGGGCCAGGGCCTTGCGGATGAGATGCGCCAGACAGCGCTGGCGGCGGGGATGATCTCGGTAGGCGCCATAGCCGTCGGTGACCAACCAGCCCAGGAAGGCGTCGCCGATCAGCGCGGCGAGTTCCTCCTTGCGGCGGCTGCCGATGCGGTAGACGATCGTGGCGGCCGTCACCGCCACCCACATCCACAACAGGACGCCCCGCTGATACCAGGGGGTTTCGTCGAGATGGACGATCTCGGCGGCTCGCACATCCTCAATGAGGCGCTCGACCACGGGTTCGCTGGCCAGGCCGAATTCGTGGATGCGGCGCTCGATGGTCGCCACTCCCAGTTCGAGGTTGAGCCAGTCGCGCAGAAATTCCTGGATCTTGCGCCGCGAAAGACGGCAGCGCAGCGACAACGCGGCGATGAAAGTGGCGAGCATGGGGCCCACCAAGCAACGCTCGCTCATCCGCAAGTTTCGTTTGCGCCCCTCGATCAGAGAACTCAGTCCGACGCGAGGGCGTTCGACGTTGTCGTGACCGCAGGGGCAGCGCACAGCGAAGTAGCTGTGTCGGGTCGCGGTGACTTGAAGAGCCATGTCGCCTCGGACGAGTTCGAGACTGTCGTGGGCGCTGACGCAGCGGCGCTTCAGGTCGGGGCCGAGGGCGGCGCCGCAAGCCGCGCACGCCATCGGCGCGTACGCGACTTCTCCGCTCACCACAATCGGCTGACAGCGCCAATGCCCTTTCGCGCCGGGCTGTTTGCCGGAGCCCTTGGCGGTCTTGTTCTTGTCCGGCTTGCCGGCTTTCTCGGGCGCAGTGTCGGAAAATCGGCGGCGGAGCCGTCCGGGTCGGCCGCAACCGGTTTGCCTCGCTCTTCACGCCGATAGGGGTCGTCGCTCGACGGCGGACGCGAACTGGTCGAAGAATCCTCGCCCGCGCGGTTGGCCAACAAACGCGCCAACTCATGCAACCGCCAAGCCAATTCCTCGAGTTGCTCGCGCGACATCACCGCGAGGTCGGAGCGCTTGATATCGTTCAGCTCTGGGGCAAATCGGCGAGGCACATCGAGCGTAAAATCCCATTCGCGCCAAAGCGCAAGCCCCCTCACGACGATCAGACCACGACCGTCTCCGCCTCATCCGATCGATCGATCTAAGGCGACGCCCAAAAATAGCCGATTCGGAATTTGCGAGTTTACTGGCATCGGCTGTTTAGCGGATTCCCGAGTGCGAGGCGAGCGTCTATATCGTGATGATGATAGACAAATCATCCCTGCGCGTCCGGTTTGACGCGCTTCGGCCTTCGCTGGACGAGCGACGCCGGCGGTTGAGCGCGGCGGCGGAGGCGAAGGCGGCGGGCTACGGCGGGATTGCGGCGGTCGCGCGCGCGACGAAGGTCGCCCGGAGCACGATTGGGCGCGGTCTGAAGGACTTGCGGAACCCCGGCTCCTTGACGGGAGAGGTGCGGCGCAAGGGCGGGGGCACTCCTCGGTTGACGGTCAAGGACCCGACGCTGTTGGAGGACTTGCAACGATTGCTCGAGCCGGCGACGATGGGCGACCCGATGCGGCCGTTGCGATGGGTCTCCAAGAGCCACGACAAGCTGGCGACGGCGCTTCGCGCCATGGGTCACAAAGTGAGTTCCTCGACCATTCCCAAGCTGCTGGAGGAACTGAAATATTGTCGCCATTCCAACCGCAAGACCAAGGAAGCCGGCAAACATCCTGATCGCGACGCCCAGTTCGAATATATCAACGCGAAGGTCGAGGCGTTTCAGGCGGCCGGCGAACCCGTGATATCGATCGACGCGAAGAAGAAGGAATTGCTGGGCGAATTCAAGAACGGCGGTAGCGACTATGGGCCGCAGGGCGAACCGATCGAGGTCAACGCTCACGATTTCGAGGACAAGGAGTTGGGCAAGGTCGTCCCTTACGGGGTCTACGACATCGGCGCCAACCTCGGCTATGTCAGCCTCGGAATCGACCACGACACCGGGGAGTTCGCCGTCAACGCCGTCCGATGCTGGCTCGATCAGATGGGTTGGAAGCTCTATCCCGGGATGAGGCGCCTGATGATCACGGCCGACGGCGGCGGCTCCAATGGTTCACGGCTGCGGCTCTGGAAGTTGGCCCTCCAACAACTCGCGGACGAAACCGGTCTGATCATTCAGGTTTGCCACTATCCGCCAGGGACTTCGAAGTGGAACAAGATCGAGCATCGCATGTTCTGCCACATCACGCAGAACTGGCGCGCGACGCCACTCCTCAGCCTCCTCATCGTCATCGAACTGATCGCCAACACCACGACGAAAACCGGTCTCAAAATCCGCTGCGAACTCGATAGCAACACCTATCCAAAGGGCATCAAGGTCTCGGACGCGGAAATGGCGACCCTCAACATGACCCGAAACTCATTCCATCCAGAATGGAACTACAGCATCTCGCCGAGGTTTCACGAAATGAAGCAATAGTTTTTGGGCATCGCCTAAGGGGGCATGTGAATGGTTACATTGAATTCTTTGCATCCGAGTTCTCACGCCAAAATGGCGGCTGACAAGCGCCATTGAACTAGTCCAGCCGTCGCACTAACGACAGCGCACGAAAGGAAGCGAACGACGACGGCTTGCCCGGTCGATCCTGCTTCTGGCGGATATAGACGCCTCTTGTGCAAGACCGGGCGAGGTAATCGAAGACATGCCACAAGCTTGCGGCTACGGCCGGCGGTTGGCATGCGGCGGCCAGCTATCTTGAGGGTTGTTCATGCTCCAGAGCCGGCGCCGCGCGTCTTCTTTGGCGGGGCCTGGTCCGCGTACTTTCGTTGAAACCCTGCGATTTGCTCTATGTCGCGCCGGCGGCGATTGCGTTCGGCACTTGACGGTCCGCAAATGGCGCAACCCTTCCGTACCGGGACCGGTCGCTATGACCCGTTCGGTAAGTCGTCGGCGAACGACCGCTATTTGCGCATGATCGGGATAGGGGGATGCCTCGCGGCACCGCCCCTCCCACACCACCTGGCATACGGATCCGTACCGCGGCGGTTCGACCGAGTTAAGCTTGGGCGGGCACATAAATTCGGGGAAGACCGAGCAAATCGAAATAGCTGTTGCGCAGCGCCTGTTGGACCGACGGGTGCCCTGACATTCGCCAGAGGCCCGTGGGCGAGCCGGCCGCCACCGCCGCATTGAACTTCGATATGCCGCGATGGCTCGCGCCGCAGGGCGAGGTGGTCGTTCTCAATCGTCACGACGTCGCGGCCTCCAACAGCGACCCTCCACAGAAACAGGAGGAGGGGAACGCAGAGGACGAAGAAAATCAGAACGCCAAGCGAAGCCGCGACAGGGTCGTTGTTCCGCCGGGCAGGATCGCCGGTCCAGATTTTGATCTCGATCGCGGCAAAGACGGCGACCCACAATGTCAGAAACCCACGCATCAACACGGCGTGGCGCCGGTGCAAAGGGATCGACAGCCGGAGCTTTGAGCCGGTGCTGGTGACCGTTGAACGATTTGCCGCGGGCGCCATGCCGAGTTCTTCCCGACAGGTTTGACCGATATTCTCCAGATGAAGGCCCGGTTCAACCGAATTTCCGTCCGCCGACGGCGTTTTTCAAGTCAGAAGGCAGTTTGTTGGATGCCAATGCGCTTCGGAGGTTGCTTGCCGCCTTGGAGAGTCGATCGGCGGCCAGTTTTGTTATCAAGGCACGCCTCTCTCATGGTTTTGTGGGAACGCGTAGCGCCGAACGCCCCATGCTGTCGACGTGAACGCCCGTTCGCCAAGCGGCCCGGCAATGACCGTCGCACATGTTGCCTACCCTGAGTTGGTGCGTGATCCGACACCTGTGGTTGAAAGCGTCTATGAACGATTGGGCGTTGAGGCGGGCCGCCACACGTCTGGATTCTTTCCGCTACATGGATGGCGTGATTCTTAGCGTAACAGCGGCGTGTGTGGCCTGCTTCGGTCTGGACATTCAGGACCTACCACGGGAATTACACGTCGCGATAGCGTGCGTCGTCGGCGTCTGCTTCTATGCCATTTCTCTTCGCTCGCTCCGAAAATAGCTTTAAATGGACCCAGTAACGCGAAAGGGCGGAGTCCGGACCTACAGGCGTCGCCAGGGAAGGCCCGCTTCCCAACCGCTCGCGTGGTAGCGGTGGCCGGGTCCGCCTGGAACAGCGCAAGTGCTGACGAAGAACGCGAACGTCTACGCTTCATCAAGCGAATGCGTGCGCTCAATTCCAAGGTGCTAACCCCACTCGATACGCACTTCGCTGAAGTGCCCGCGTCAAATGTCGCTTTCACGCTCCAGCGCTGACTTATTCTCCAGACAGTAATACCCGGCAATTCGGCTGACGAGTGATCGCCTTACCCAGTCGTGCATTACCCGGCTGAAGTTTTCACGAACCATGCCAGCCATGGCCGCCATGTCACTCTGGGTGACTTCTTGACGAATTACGATACGGCCATCGCCGGCATCCTGGCCGAATGCATCCGCTAAGGCTAGCAGCGCACTTGCGGCGCGACCCCTAAGCGAAAGAAAGCTGGTGGCTGCCATCGCGTCGTCGATGTCCCGCAGGCGATGCGCGAGAATTGCCGTGAGTTCGCGATAGACCTCGGGATGTGCGCGGAGCGTCGCGTCGAAGGTAGCGCGACTCACAAAAGACAGCTTCGATGCACGAATTGCGGCGACCGAGGCCGATCGCGGCGCCCCGTCAAACATGGACAACTCGCCTACTATCGTTCCAGCGCCGAGGATGGAAAGAATGCGGTCGCGCCCAGAGTGCGAGATGACGTGCACCTTTAGAAGACCTTCGTCGACCCAGTAGCAGCCGTCACCGGGATCGCCGGCGAGGAACAGCGTCTGGCCGGCATCAAGACGGACCTTCCGCGCTGCATCGAACAGGCGGGCAGAAAACAAGGCCGGCAGCGTCAAGAGCCGCGTGTTGGTTGGTGCTGGAGTCTTGGCCATTGCGCCGGACCTTTTGAAGCGTTCCTCAAACTGAATAGCCCGGATCCTGGCGACAAACCTGAGTCTACCGGAAGCTCCCCGGCTGCTTTCTATCGATCGATGCCGGCTGGGTTCAAGCCATCTGTTGGATTTAAAGTCGAACGTGTCGGCGATGTCTCCTGAACGGCCCTACAATCCTGCCAACAAGGGACCCGGCCTCGGTGCTCGGATATGAATACACAGGGGCGGTCTGCCCGGCCGCGATGCAATTGTCAGTGCGTCAGCAAAGCTGATGTGATCCAGCGAGTGAAAGTGCCGCCCAAGTAAAGGGTGGCGCCTGCTTGGTAGCGAGTGTTGCGTTGCGGGCGGCGACGTCCGTGGCGAAGCGTACACAGCAATCATGTGGGGTGGGCTATTCAGCCGCGAAAGTGCAAAATCGCAGAGGGCGAGGCTGTTTGAAACAGTGCCGAAGGCGACACGTGCGGTGCCGGTACTCGCCGCCGCCCAGGGACGGCTGACGAGTCCGGCAACAAGTCGTCCGCGTGCGAGACTCAAACAGGGGAAGTCCGCCGGTGGCTACCGATCGAGGCATCGACCGATAATTTCCGCTCCTTGCGCGTTCGAGACGTTCAATGTGACGTCGCGAATCGACGTGAAGTGCAGATCAAGACGGTTGCGCGCCGCAGTCGGAGGGGGAAGCGGTGAGTTGAGGGGCGAAACAGGTCGCTGCGTGCGGGATGATTGAAAGTAAAAGGGCCACCTCGTGCGACCCGTCAAAGTTCGACGCGATTTAGAGCCGCATGCCAAAACTCAAAGCGTCTTACTATTTCGGGCCAATCGGCTGTTAGACCGCGCCAGGTCTTCAACGAGAGTAAGTAACGCTTCGCGCAAACGCGCCTCCTTGATCCTCAAAAAAGCACGCATCAGCCGGTGGCCCTCTTCAGGTTGTGACCGAAAATTCTCCCCGGGAGGATGAGGCTGTCCGCCGCTGACATATGCATCCGTAGTCAAAGTTAAAAAGCTCTGCTTCCTGGACATTGCTACCGGCCCGACTGCCCGCACGTCCAACCGGCGCAACGCGGCCAGAACCCCCTCAACGTCTCCTTTCATCATCGCGGCGCACATGACCCCTGCCGCCCGCCGCCTCGCTGCGACTTGCATGTTGCTGACGATTATCTGATCGCCAGTGCGCTCTGGGCGGCCGATCAGACGCGCCAACCCCGGATAGCCCATTTCGGAACCCGTTATCATCGCTGAAACCCCGATATCCACGAGCAGGCACATGGATCGTTGCGCCACAAAACCCTACGAGGTGCTCTTGTGACAACTCAATGCCGTCGCACGGAATGGGTACCAGAAAGACCGGCCACCGGCAGTGTTGGAGGACACATCGATGGCTAATTGACGCTGGTGGGGCTTACGTCACAAACGGGTGCCCAAAATGTTGCGGGCGGGTACCAACGCTTCATCCGCAATAGAACAGAAAATGAATGACAGAACACTGACGTTTGGCGAACGAGTCGGAGCTCGTCGCCGCCCAGGGACGGCTGACGAGTCCGGCAACAAGTCGTCCGCGTGCGAGACTCAAACAGGGCAAGTCCGCCGGTGGCTGCCGATCGAGGCATCTACAACGAGCCCAATGCCGACCAACGGGTTCTCCTCGATCGGCTCAGCCTGACCTTGCCGCCCCAGCCCCCACCGCGCATCACCGCAGCCGGCCACATCGCCAGGCCCGGCCTCCGAATGTAGTGGAGACCTTCGACCCGAAGCCCCGTTTTGCGGGGCCTCACTCGCCCTCAGCTGCCCCAGTTGAGAAAGTCGGGCTAGCAGCAGCGCCCGGCGTAGCCGGGTTGCGCAGCTGCGGTTGGCGTTCCTCACGGCGAGTCGAACGTGACCTCAACGAACGGCCGGCGTTTGCGCAATCCGCCCGTTCCTCGAAGAGCAGGAACGGATCGACTTGATCCGCTCGCGGAGCCGTCGGCGAACAACCGGTATTTGCGCGCAGCCGCCGGCCGGAGTCGACGTATTGCGGACGTAGCAGACCGCGGCCTTGGACGCCTCAGTTGGGCGGGGAGCGGTCGCTGTCAAGCGTCTCCCAACCACCAGGGAAGCCGGCTCGGGACATTCCCGATGCCGCCCTCGTGGCCGCATGAGTTCCCGATTTGTCCGCTTATGCTACAAAAGGGGCCATCCGTTAGTTCTGGCCCAGAAGCAAGGGCGGGCATCTGATGTACCCGAACCGGCGACACCCGCACCTACGACGCCGCAGCGCGCACGGGCGCCGCCGTTATTCCGGCGCCTTGCTCGATCACTGACAGGCCGCACCCACAGCCTGTGGCGATCAGCGGCAGCGATCACCCGCGGACTGGCGCAGGCAGCGGAAATGCCGCGCCGCCCGGTTGCCGATGTCGGATGGCTTGGCGACGGCGAGGCTCGACGACCGCTCACGTGAACAGCAGTGAGATGGCTTTTCGTGGTACAAATCGTGGTACAAAAACCCGATCCCATCTCGCACCGCCGTGGCCCGCCCGAAGAAAACCTACGACGACCGCGCCTCATCCGCATTCCGCGTCCGGCTGATGGCGGCCGAGCGGGCGCGGCCTCGACATATCAAGGCGGCCGAGGCCGGGGTCACCCTGTCTCGCCTGATCCGCGCGGCCGTGCTCGGCTACCGGCTGCCATCACCGCCGATTGTGCGCGAGGCGATGAATGAGCTGCACCGCGTCGGCGGCAACCTCAACCAGATCGCCGCAATGCGAATGCGACCGGCGAATTGCGTAACGACCTCGACGAGGCGCTTGCCGAAGTGACGCCGGCGATCATCGCCATTCTCGACCAGTTCTGACGGCGCGGGGGGCCGGATTACGAAAACCCCAAGGACTTAGGCATTGTCGCAGGCAAAGCGAAACGCGGAACGCACTTAGAAGAGGAATCCAGAGAGGAATCCAGGGAATGTCGGTTCAAGCAATTCTCCTGCTCTTTGGTGTGCTCCTACTGCTTATTGCCATCATTGGCGGTGGCTTTGAAGTAAGAGAACTGAAGATTCCAAAGGTAGAGAAGACCCCGCGCATAATATCAGCCGTCGTGGGATTAGTCTTCATACTGTTGGGGATTATCTATAACTCCATCACTGTAGAGGAGCCCTCCGTCTCGCAACCAGCTCAGCTCCACCAACCTGGAGATATCATTCTCGGTACATGGAAGGAGTATGGCCAACAAAAATCAGGTGGATGGGAATACCTAGCCACCTGCGAAGTTGCCAAGGTTAACGGCAGCTACACGGTCAGTGCAGTAACACAAGTTGAGTTTACTGACATCTGGAACTCCATCGGCATTTTTGATGTTCAGTCTGATGGAACTTCCTGGACATTTAACCCGGATTATGCATTGCGGGTTGGCGGGTGTGGCGTAAATAGCTGATTTCGTGTATAATTTGGTTGTCTAAGCCGATTTACGCGATTTCAGCGAGGCCGCACCCGCCATGAACGATCCTATGTTGCCGTTGCCTGGGTTGTCACCTGTTTCGGGCAAGCGCGTCGAGGTCAAGTTTGACGGCGGCTTGCTGTCGTCGGATGGCGGCGTTCTGGCGTTGCGCGAGGTCGACCAGCGCCTTCGCGTCGCCGATCGGCTCGCCGCCTGCATGGTGGACCGGCGCGCGCCCGATCAGATCACCCACAGCCTTGCCGACATCATCCGCTTTCGGCTGCTGATGATCGCGGCGGGCTATGAGGACGGCAACGACGCCAATTGCCTGCGGAGCGATCCGATGTTCAAGATGGCGCTCGATCTGACGCCGTCGGATCGCGAACTGTGCTCGCAGTCGACGATCTCGCGGTTGGAAAATCTGCCGGAGGTTCGCGCCCTGTTGCGGATGGGTCGCGCGATGGTCGATCTCTATTGCGAGTCCTTTCACAAGGTTCCCAAACGGATCACCCTCGACATCGACGACACGTTCGACGCGGTCCATGGCGGGCAGCAGTTGCGGTTGTTCAACGCGCATTACGACGAATACGGCTTTCAGCCCATCGTCGTGTTCGACGGCGAAGGCCGCTTCGTCACTGCCGTGCTTCGTCCCGCCAAGCGGCCGAGCGGCAAGGAGATCAAACCCTTCCTCCGCCGGCTGTTGCGCGCGATCCGAGCCCATTGGCCCAACACCGAGATCCTGCTGCGCGCCGACAGCCACTACTGCGGCCCCGAGGTTCTCGACTGGTGTCGGGCGAGCGGCCTCGATTACATCTTCGGCGTCGCGCCGACTACGACGTTGCGCCGGCATGTCGAAAGTCTCGAAGCCAGTGTAAAGGCACGGTTCGAAGCCGCGCCCAGAGACGGCAAGCTTCGTCGTTTCAAAGAGTTCTTCGACGGCGCGCAAAGCTGGAGCCGGGTCGAGCGGATCATCGCCCGGGTCGAAGCGGGCGCGGAAGGATCAGACACGCGCTTCGTCGTCACCAATCTGAACAAGCGCAACGCTCGCGTGCTCTACGAAGACGTCTATTGCCGGCGCGGCCAGGCCGAAAACCACATCAAATCCTGGAAGACGCATCTGGCGTCGGATCGCACCTCATGCACCAAGGCGACCGCCAATCAGTTTCGGCTTTTCCTGCACGCCGGCGCCTACTGGCTGATGTGGGGGCTGCGCGCATCGATGCCCAGGCGTTCGATGTGGCGCGTTGCCCAATTCGACACGTTGCGCCTGCGCCTCGTCAAGATCGCCGCCCGCGTCGTCGAGATGAAAACCATGATCCGCGTCCATCTGCCGACGTCATGCCCCGGCCAGGAAATCCTGCGTTTCGCCCTCCAGCGCATCCCGCGCCTCGTCACTTGAAACACGGGGCGTGAACGTCCCCGAACGTCAAACCCATCCCTTCAACCCGCAAACCCCTCCACCCGTTTCAGGCCCAAAGCCGGAGACGATGCCGCGCGTCCGCGAGCAAGCGCGGTTCCGAAAAATCACCAGAACGCGCCGCCGACCGACGCGGAAACCTCACGCCGCTGCATAATGCGGGCTAACTCCAACTGGGGTGGCGGCAAAGTTGGTAACTTCAATCTGTACCGTGTATCTAAAACCGAGTTTGTAGGAACAGTCACTCTCGAGGGCCAGCCGGTGGGAATGACGAAATGGGTTCGTATCCAATAGAGCGTGTTCCTCCCGCGTAGTTCTGAGCATCACGTCCGGCGCGGCTGATGTAAACGTCAGCCGGTCAAGTATTCGTGGCCCCTCCGGAATGAAGTATAAACGGGCACGGATGCGCGGAAAGACCTGAAGGTTAAAAACAGGACTTTGCGATTACCTGGAAAAATTTTACATAATAGGCAATTATGCGACTTGCGCCGACTTGCGTGTGCGCATCGCAAGGGTCAGGACCTGCCGATTTCAGGCCGGTCCGAATGACAGCAACGGGTCGATTTGACCCGTTCGCCAAAGCGTCGGGGAATGGCCGCTATTTGCGCGTTTGAGACATTCGGGGCAGGTCGCGTGCGAATTCCGAGGCAATCCGGCCAGGCCTTCCGATTTGATGTCGGCCGCCGTTCCGATTTGATTCCGGCCACCATTCCGAAATGAAGCCGGCCACCTGAGCCGGTCACGACTCTCAACGTTTGCTCCCCGTGGTTCAGCAACTGCGGCACTCCTGGCCCGTCAAAACCATTCCCGAAGGGAATTTCCGGCAACCCCGGTGGCTCACCGAAAGAATTGCGCGACGTGATCGAGTTAGCGCGCTCGCACACGCACAAGGCGATTGAGATGCTGGCCGAGATCATGACCAACCCGGAAGCCGAGGGTAACTCCGCATGTGCGCGACTCGCCTCTTGCGGACCTCGGCGGCGAACGTTGGGGCCGGTTCCACCAGAACCGAACGGTCTCGTGACGCGCGCCTCTCACTTGGCGACGAAGCAGTTGCCGCCGTCGTTTTTGAGTCTTGCGCAAAGAGCCGAAGCGTCGGCCCTGGACAAGTCGACGACACGCAATCGATAGACAGTCTCGCCATCGACAATGGCCTTATGTACGCCGATCTTCGATCCGTGGAGCGCGGACGCATATTTGGCGTTGAGTCGCCTGCGATCGGTCTTGGCGTCGGCTTCAGATTTTGGCGCTGCCATTTGTACGGCCCAGCCAGTCGACGCCGCGGCGGTCTCATCGAGGCGCTGCTGGGTGGGAGGAGCCTGAGGCCCAAGCAGGTCGCCGAGGGTATGCAGCATACGGTCAAAGGACTGCTTCGCGCCCTCGGCGGGCGTCACCGGAGCGACGACAGGCTCAGCGGCAGCTTGCGGGGTATCAGGCCCGCCTGCCGGCTTCTCAGACTTAGCGGGCGTCCCAGGCGGAATCGATTGGCTCCGCGTCTCCGCCTCTGCGCTCGTGATCGCCTCGGATTTGGCGAAGACAACCGGGGCCGGAGATTTGCCAGGACGTTTCGTCAGCAAGACGAGCCTTGGAATCGAAGATTGAGCAGACCCGACCGCGTCATTCGCAGCCTCTAGCGCGGGCCTAGGAGGCGGTATCGGCACGTCGGCCGAAGACCAGGATTCGGTCGACGCCGCAGTGAATGTCGCAATCGGCGTTCCGCCGGGCCGCAACGATATGGTTCGGGCCGGGTTAGGATCGGGAGATTGCACCGGCGGGGGGGCCTGCCGCGCCGTTACGGGCGAGGCATCGACCTTCGTCGCTCCCGAGTGTCCAGCCCGCCGGCGTGATCCCGCCGGCGGCTGCCGATGCTCCGGCAGGTGGAGGGGCACTACCGAGCGACGCCTGCGTGCTCAGATCGACCGGTTGTTCCTTGACCACCTTGACCTGCGTCGACTCCGCGCTGTCCTTACTGAAATGCCTACCGGCGTCGGTAGACGCCGCAACGGTCTCGCCGCCTGGAGGCCGCGCCGTGGCCCGATCCCTGGAGACGGGCACGCCGGGCGACTCCTTTGGCAAACTCGGCGTGCCCCCATTCAGTATATAAATATGTATACCGACCCTACTAGAGCGACACCGGCAAACGCGACGGCCGGAGCGATCAGTTTCCAGGCTTGTGATCGGGTTCCTGTTGCCTGCCGGGCTAAGCCCTTCTCCCACCACACCCGAAAGTCGTCAACGTCAACAGATGGCAAGGCTTCGTCGTCGACGGACGTGATGTCGTGCGTCTCGGTTAGGCGCGCCAATTTGGACAGCCCGTTTGTTCCCCGCGCAGGCGGCGCTCAATTTCTTCGACAATGATGTGTGGTGCCAGTCGGAACCGGGAAACGCCCATTTGATGCTCGTGGAACGCGGTTTGCGGTCCGGTTTGCTTCATCCCCCAGCCCAAATAACCTTGCGTCAATACTCCCAGATCGTCAACCTCTACGCCAAACGATGGACGATCGAGCCGGGGTTCCGCGACACCAAGGATTTGCGTTTTGGCATGGGCCTGAGCGTCCTGCGCATCGGCGATCCGCAACGGCGCGACCGTCCGCTCTTCCGCCAGGGCTGCCTGCTCTATGACCTCATCCCCAACATGCCCGAGCAACGATTACGGCCGCTCCTCGTCAAATACCAGGAATTCCTAAACAAAGTCTTCACGCAAACCCCACTTAAACACCTACATTTTAAAAACCATTGATTTCGCAGGCAATTTAGCGAAATTCGCCGCGACGTGGCACTGAGCGGCTCGCCTTTGACGTTGACTGGGACCAAAGTGCCGGACGTTTCGTCGACCGCGAGCGCGGCGACGCGACTCCGCACAACGCCGACGAGGGCGGCGCCAAGGGCGCTCTCGACAGCCGCCAGCCAGGTCGGAGGATCGCGCGGATCGGTGCCGAACTCCGCCATTGATGCGCGGCCGTCGGAACGCGCGGCGCCCGTTTCGTCGATCACGACGGCGCGGGCGCCCGAGGTACTGGCCGATGTGGGGGCTGCGCGCATCGATGCCCAGGCGTTCGATGTGGCGCGTCGCGCAGTTCGACACGTTGCGCCTGCGCCTCGTCAAGATCGCCGCCCGCGTCGTCGAGATGAAAACCATGATCCGCGTCCATCTGCCGACCTCGTGCCCCGGCCAGGAAATCCTGCGTTTCGCCCTCCAGCGCATCCCGCGCCTCGTCACCTGAAACACGGGGCGTGAGCGGCCCCGTACGTCAAACCCATCCCTTCAGCCCGCAAACCCCCTCCACCCGTTTCAGGCCCAAAGCCGGAGACGATGCCGCGCGTCCGCGAGCAAGCGCGGTTCCGAAAAATCACCCCAACGCGCCGCCGACCGACGCGGAAACGTCACGGCGCTGCATAATGCGGGCTAATTCAGTGGGCGAGTATGGCCGATATCGCGACCGGCGACGCCGAGGACCGCGCGCCGACGCCAGAGGAAGTCGCGCGCAGTTCACGTTACTCGGGCTCGGCAGCCTGGTGCGCTGAGCTCTAGCGGTTGAGCGCTTCTGCGAGTAGCCTGCGGATTGCCTCGGGGCGGCTCGGCTTTGGGTCGGGCTGCGAGGCTATCCAGACGTCAAGGGCCGCCAACATTGGCAACTGAATTCTGACGCCGAGCCTCAGCCCAGGGCCCGATGACTTTCGGCGTCCGGGCCTATTTGTGTAATTACGCACGGATTTTGGGCCGCCAAGGCGTTTTAGCCCTACCTCGGTGGCTCTGACCACGGCAGCCTTGTGCGGAGATCGTCATGGCTGTATCCTTTCCTACGACGAATTCAACGCCGCCACCATCTCTGCGGCCAGTTCGATAGGACTTAATGTCCCCATGGTCGAATTCCATCGGCAATCGACTTGCCTCACACACCCTTACGCCCGGCCTGTTGGTTCGTCGATAGGCGGTTTCAACTAACTGCCATGTGCCGCTCAATTCGCGCTCCCCCGTTGCACCGTTGCACCTGAACTATGCACCGGAAAAGCCCTTATCACCGGCTCGCCGCTGGATATCCCCGACACTGCGGGACAATGGCGTCTGGCGGTGGTTGGCTGCGGGCAGCTTGACGAGAGAAGCTGCGTTGCTGCTTTTCGACTCAGTCGACGTCACCGCAAGCACAATCCGCCGGATTAGCTTCGCGTGCGCCCAAGGTCGGATCGAAACGGAATAGCGTAGAGCAATATGGACAGACGATGTCACTAGCATCGCCCATGTTTAGGTAAATGTGTGGGTGATCTTGGGGCGGTTTATCGCCGATGCACTCAAACTCGCGGCAACCAATGCGCACGATTGGCACTCCGACTTCATTTTGAAACTTCGGATAACTTTCCATCCGCCGCTCGCACCAGCGCTTGGCCTAGGCATTCCTGCTGGCGCTTCAGCATCGGGATCGGCCGGATTTCCTCAAATTTGCATGTGAGGCCGGATTCGGCCGTAAGGATCGGGCAGGCAGTGGCACGGGCCATGACCAGCGCTTTCCAACTAGTGTCGAAACAAAATTATCTGGGTCGCACCGGTTGTCAAGTTAATTGCGAAACGCTACTATAATCTTCCGAGAGGCAATGATGTCAGGACGCGAAACCGCGGAACTCCTGCTACTGATGGGGCGGCTTGTGCAAGCCGAGGGTTATCGCGGCGAGCTCAGCCCTGCCCAATGGATGGCGCTCCGTTTCTTCGCCCGAGCCAACCAGTTCTCGCGCAACCCATCGGCATTCGCGGAATTTCAAGCGACGACCCGCGGCACTGCGTCACAAGCCATCACCAAATCCCGGCGCGGGTGATTGACGCGGACAGGGCCATCACCGTTTGGAGGCCCGACTGAGTCCGGCCTATCTGATACGATCGGGCGCCGGAACGGCCGTGACCGCAGTCCCTTCAAGGCGCATGCACTATGCGAGGATTGCCTGGCTGATTTCGAGACCATCCGCGACGATTTCGCCACCCTCGACGACTGGGAGGATCGCTATCGCTATGTCATCGAACTCGGTCATACCCTCGAGCCGCTTGGCGAGGCGGCCCACAAAGAAAGCAACAAGGTGCGGGGCTGCGTCAGTCAGGTATGGTTGGAACTCGAGGCGAGAACCAGCACCAACGGCCAAGTGATCCTGCATTATCGCGGCGACAGCGACTCGCACGTCGTTCGCGGGTTGATCGCGATCTCGATCGCGCTTTTCTCTGATCGGGCGCGAAAACAAATTTCGCCGTCGACGCCTTGGGCGCTTTTCGCGCGCTCGGTCTGGAGCAGCATCTCACGCCGCAGCGCTCGAACGGCGTGCGCGCCATGATCGAGCGCATGCGCGCTGACGCCGCCGCGGCTTAAGGCGATGCCCAAAAACTATTGCTTCATTTCGTGAACCCTCGGCGAGATGCTGTAGTTCCATTCTGGATGGAATGAGTCTCGGGTCATGTTGAGGGTCGCCATTTCCGCGTCCGAGACCTTGATGCCCTTTGGATAGGTGTTGCTATCGAGTTCGCAGCGGATTTTGAGACCGGTTTTCGTCGTGGTGTTGGCGATCAGTTCGATGACGATGAGGAGGCTGAGGAGTGGCGTCGCGCGCCAGTTCTGCGTGATGTGGCAGAACATGCGATGCTCGATCTTGTTCCACTTCGAAGTCCCTGGCGGATAGTGGCAAACCTGAATGATCAGACCGGTTTCGTCCGCGAGTTGTTGGAGGGCCAACTTCCAGAGCCGCAGCCGTGAACCATTGGAGCCGCCGCCGTCGGCCGTGATCATCAGGCGCCTCATCCCGGGATAGAGCTTCCAACCCATCTGATCGAGCCAGCATCGGACGGCGTTGACGGCGAACTCCCCGGTGTCGTGGTCGATTCCGAGGCTGACATAGCCGAGGTTGGCGCCGATGTCGTAGACCCCGTAAGGGACGACCTTGCCCAACTCCTTGTCCTCGAAATCGTGAGCGTTGACCTCGATCGGTTCGCCCTGCGGCCCATAGTCGCTACCGCCGTTCTTGAATTCGCCCAGCAATTCCTTCTTCTTCGCGTCGATCGATATCACGGGTTCGCCGGCCGCCTGAAACGCCTCGACCTTCGCGTTGATATATTCGAACTGGGCGTCGCGATCAGGATGTTTGCCGGCTTCCTTGGTCTTGCGGTTGGAATGGCGACAATATTTCAGTTCCTCCAGCAGCTTGGGAATGGTCGAGGAACTCACTTTGTGACCCATGGCGCGAAGCGCCGTCGCCAGCTTGTCGTGGCTCTTGGAGACCCATCGCAACGGCCGCATCGGGTCGCCCATCGTCGCCGGCTCGAGCAATCGTTGCAAGTCCTCCAACAGCGTCGGGTCCTTGACCGTCAACCGAGGAGTGCCCCCGCCCTTGCGCCGCACCTCTCCCGTCAAGGAGCCGGGGTTCCGCAAGTCCTTCAGACCGCGCCCAATCGTGCTCCGGGCGACCTTCGTCGCGCGCGCGACCGCCGCAATCCCGCCGTAGCCCGCCGCCTTCGCCTCCGCCGCCGCGCTCAACCGCCGGCGTCGCTCGTCCAGCGAAGGCCGAAGCGCGTCAAACCGGACGCGCAGGGATGATTCGTCTATCATCATCACGATATAGACGCTCGCCTCGCACTCGGGAATCCGCTAAACAGCCGATGCCAGTAAAATCGCAAATTCCGAATCGGCTATTTTTGGGCGTCGCCTAAGCATCGCGGCTACTTGAGTATCTGATCGGACCGAGACAGTCGACATGGCCAAAGAGTCGCGGCGGCGAGCTTGGAAATTCTTCGCTCGCCGGCATTGTCAGAGCAATTTTTCGGACCGTCTTTGGCTGTGGTAGCTTCAGGCCATGGGCAACCCGTTCCGATATTTCAACAGCTCGCCAGAGGTCATTCGTCTGGTCGTGATGATGTACGTGAGATACCCGCTGTCGCTGCGCAACGTCGAGGATCTCTTGGCCGAGCGGGGGATCGACATCAGCCATGAGACGGTCCGGTTTTGGTGGAACCGGTTTGGCCCGATGTTTGCCGCCGAGATCCGAAAGAAGCGGGTCGCGCACATGCGCGGCTATCCTCAGTGGCGTTGGCATTTGGACGAGGCGTTCGTGAAGGTCAACGGCAAGCTCTGCTATCTCTGGCGCGCTGTCGACCATGAAGGCGAGGTTTTGGAGTCGGTCGTCACCGCGAAGCGGGACAAGGCGGCGGCACTGAAGTTTCTCAAGCGCATCATGAAGAAATACGGCCGACCGCGGAAGATCGTCACCGACGGGCTTTGCTCTTATCCCGCGGCGATGAAAGAGATCGGCAACGCCGATCGCCAGGAGGTCGGTCGTCGGCTCAACAATCGCGCTGAGAATTCGCATCAGCCGTTTCGACGACGAGAACGGGCCATGGAGCGCTTTCGAAGCATGAAGACGCTGCAAAAATTCAGCTCAGTTCATGCTGAGGTCCACAACCATTTCAATCAGGAGCGCCATCTCGTCACCCGCGAAGTTTACAAACAAAGACGAGCCGGCGCGTTGGCCGAGTGGCGCGCCCTCGCGGCCTGATGGCTGCTTGAGTCTGGGGGTGCTACGCCATACCCAGACGAGCTGCAGTTACTCTGACAAAGCCCTCCCGTCGGCCCTGATCGCGAGACGCTCGCTTCGCGACACCAGCACCCGCTCTTCTGCGCGGCAGCGCTCGATCAATTGGCTGTCGGTTTCCTCCGACCGCAATTCGGCGTCGTAGCCAGCCGCACGCCGCCACCGGCCAGCCTCGCCGACATCACATCGCAGAAGAGGCGCACGTCTATCGTCCGATGAGGGCCGCGTCCTCAGAGGCCGGGGACATCAATCGTATTCGGACGACCGCCACGTCGACTCTGCACGACACGCTGCGCTACATCAGCCACGAACCGGTGCATCGCAGCTACCAACATGACGATCTGACGTTCGGGCTGCTCTATGCGTTCTTCGAGCGCTTCATCCTCGCCGGAAGGCATCGTCGACGGCCGCCGCACCGCTCGCGCCGCTGAGGAATGGCGCAAGGCGGTCGAGCACGAGCGTAGCCTCCTTCACGGAGCGTCGCCTTTGGGCCATAAGCCAGCCGTTGGGAACGACCGCTATTTAGCGCATTCCGGCCGTCCACTGCAGCGTCTTCGAAAAGCAAAACTCTAGCCCGGATTATGCATTGCGGGTTGGCGGGTGTGGCGTAAATAGCTGATTTCGTGTAGAATTTGGTTATCTAAGCCGATTCGCGCGATTTCAGCGAGGCCGCACCCGCCATGAACGATCCTATGTTGCCGTTGCCTGGGTTGTCACCTGTTTCGGGCAAGCGCGTCGACGTCAAGTTTGACGGCGGCTTGCTGTCGTCGGATGGCGGCGTTCTGGCGTTGCGCGAGGTCGACCAGCGCCTTCGCGTCGCCGATCGGCTCGCCGCCTGCATGGTCGACCGGCGCGCGCCCGATCAGATCACCCACAGCCTTGCCGACATCATCCGCTTTCGGCTGCTGATGATCGCGGCGGGCTATGAGGACGGCAACGACGCCAATTGCCTGCGGAGCGATCCGATGTTCAAGATGGCGCTCGATCTGACGCCGTCGGATCGCGAACTGTGCTCGCAGTCGACGATCTCGCGGTTGGAGAATCTGCCGGAGGTTCGCGCCCTGTTGCGGATGGGTCGCGCGATGGTCGATCTCTATTGCGAGTCCTTTCACAAGGTTCCCAAACGGATCACCCTCGACATCGACGACACGTTCGACGCGGTCCATGGCGGCCAGCAGTTGCGGCTGTTCAACGCGCATTACGACGAATACGGATTTCAGCCGATCGTCGTGTTCGACGGCGAGGGCCGCTTCGTCACTGCCGTGCTTCGTCCCGCCAAGCGGCCGAGCGGCAAGGAGATCAAACCCTTCCTCCGCCGGCTGTTGCGCGCGATCCGAGCCCATTGGCCCAACACCGAGATCCTGCTGCGCGCCGACAGCCATTATTGCGGCCCCGAGGTTCTCGACTGGTGTCGGGCGAGCGGCCTCGATTACATCCTCGGCGTCGCGCCGACGACGACGTTGCGCCGGCATGTCGAAAGTCTCGAAGCCAGCGTAAAGGCGCGCTTCGAAGCCGCGCCCAGAGACGGCAAGCTTCGTCGTTTCAAGGAGTTCTTCGACGGCGCGCAAAGCTGGAGCCGGGTCGAGCGGATCATCGCCCGCGTCGAAGCGGGCGCGGAAGGATCAGACACGCGTTTCGTCGTCACCAATCTGAACAAACGCAACGCTCGCGTGCTCTACGAAGACGTCTATTGCCGGCGCGGCCAGGCCGAAAACCACATCAAATCCTGGAAGACGCATCTGGCGGCGGATCGCACCTCATGCACCAAGGCGACCGCCAATCAGTTTCGGCTTTTCTTGCACGCCGGCGCCTACTGGCTGATGTGGGGGCTGCGCGCATCGATGCCCAGGCGTTCGATGTGGCGCGTCGCGCAGTTCGACACGTTGCGCCTGCGCCTCGTCAAGATCGCCGCCCGCGTCGTCGAGATGAAAACCATGATCCGCGTCCATCTGCCGACCTCGTGCCCCGGCCAGGAAATCCTGCGTTTCGCCCTCCAGCGCATCCCGCGCCTCGTCACTTGAAACACGGGGCGTGAGCGGCCCCGAACGTCAAACCCATCCCTTCAACCCGCAAACCCCCTCCACCCGTTTCAGGCCCAAAGCCGGAGACGATGCCGCGCGTCCGCGAGCAAGCGCGGTTCCGAAAAATCACCACAACGCGCCGCCGACCGACGCGGAGACGTCACGGCGCTGCATAATGCGGGCTAGCACCCCAGTATAACGCGCAATCCATAGCAGTCGCGAGGAGACCGCGATATCTCTTTGGCATCTACGCCGACAGCCCTGCCACCCTTCTCGCCAACTCCGGATTGAGCCTCACCACCCCATCCTCCCGGATCGTAAAGTCTGCCGGATGCAACAACTCCGATTTCAGGAAGCCTAGCACAGTCCGGTCCACCTTCGGCCGCTCCGGCCCCATGAGGTCACGCACGAATGCCGGCGAGCCGTCGCTCTCATACTGGATGATCCCGAGCATGGGATCGTAGCCTTCGTCGCGCCAAACCGGCAGTCCGCGGCAAGCTCCCGAACATTTGTTAACAGCGCAGGGGCAACGTGCCCGGAACAATTCCTTGAATTCTTCGCCACGTCCGCCGAGAATCTAACTGCCATGTACCCCTTGCATCCGGCGAGAATAGTGGTCTAGGTAAGTCACCGAGATACCCGATGGAGTTAGCAATGTCGGATTCAGATGAAAAAGCGCTCGTCGCGCAAATCTTATCCTCCTACCTCTCCAACAATACTGTGGCTCCTGCCGATCTGCCATCGGTGATCGAAAGCGTAAAAAAGGCCTTCGGAGGCGGCGCGAGCCCAATATCGACGCCGTCTCCAGATACCGCTTCCAAGACCTGGCAACCTGCCGTTCTGGTAAAGAAGTCGGTCACACCCGAGGCGGTTATTTGCCTATGCTGTGGAAAGAGATTCAAATCACTTAGGCGGCACTTGCAGACGACCCATCAACTGACCCCCAGCGAGTATCGCGCCGCCTTCGGGCTGAAGAGCGATTATCCGCTCGTCGCCCCGAATTATGCCGCACGTCGATCCGACCTGGCGAAGTCGCTCGGGCTCGGTCGTAAGGTGGGCGCGAAAGCCCGGCCCAAAAAGGCGGGCGCTAAGCGACCCGCCAAGAAGGCCGCACCGGCAGCCTAACCGGCGTCACGCTCTTGGGGCAGCAACTCGCAATGGTCTCCTCGAAGCGACCTCTCAAAACGTCCTCTTGACGACCCGCTTTTCGAGAGGTCGCGAAGCCTTGGAAAATCTACACTGCCAGCCCCGCCACCCTCTGCGACGCTCGGTCAGAAGGAGGGGCGTTCGCTTCGCGTCCAGCGCCTTCAATACGTCGTCGAAAATCAGGTCGTTCCTCGGCTCGTCAGCGGCAAGAGCGGCGTAGATGTCGGCTATGGGCGGGCGCCCACGCCTTCCAGGACCGGGGACAGTCGGAATTCCGTGCTGCGAAGCTTGACACGGTGGCTAAGGCCAGCCTCGGCAGCCATGGTCTTCGCGTTGACGCGAAAGCGTACAGGCCCAGACTGCATGAAGATGATCGGGTGGTGACCGTCCTTTCTGGCGACGGTTGCGGAAAGACCGAGGACATATTTCGCCTTTGATCGCTTCGCGGCCAACTCGAAGCTCGGCGCCGAAAGATGATGGCATTCGTCGACGACGAGATGGCCGTAGTTGGCGACGAGGTCGGACGCCTCTGACCAGCAGGGCGACGACCGCATGGCCGCCCAAGCGCCAGGCGAGCGCGGTCATCGCGCCGCCTCGACGCGCGCCGCCTGGCCGAACAGCCTTCGCTGCGCGAGGACGAGCCCCGCGTTGAGGGCGAAGCCGACGATCCCGATCCAGACGACGTAAGCGAGCATCAGGGCCGGGCGCAGAGCCTGTCCCGCGGTCATCACCTCGTAGCCGAGGCCCTGCGGGTTGACGGCGATCTCAACAGTCACGGCGACGATGAGCGAGATGCCAGCGGCGAGGCGGAAGGCGACGAAGATCCGCGGCAAGGCCGCCGGCGCGACGATTTTGAGCGTGCGCTGCATGGGGGTGAGCCGCAGCGCGCGAGCGACTTCGATGAGCCGCGGCTCGACTCCCCCGACCGCCGCGCGAGACAGGATCACGAGCGGCCAGAAACAGGCGAAGGCGATGATGGCGATCTCCAGCCGGTAGCCGAAGCCGAGCGCGACGAGGGCGATCGGGATCACCGCGACGGACGGGATTGGTCTCAGCAGTTCGAGCGGGAGCTCGAACAGCCGGTCGAGCGCGCTGAGCGAACCGAGCAGAATCCCGAGCGCGAGGCCGAGGCTTGCGCCGATCGCGAGGCCGACGAACGCGCTCAGGAGCGCGGGTGGAGGTTCCGATGCGGGGCTAACCGCGCATTGGCCTGTGGGAGCGTATCGCGGTTAGACCAAGGTGCCCTTGCGCCGTGGTTGGAGGCAATCAGCAAATTTGTAGAGGTTCCCAGCGGCGAGGACGAGCCGTAGGCTTCCCACCGTGGCTCCCCTAGGCCGCAGGCGAGCGCGCAGCAACGAGTGAGCGCCAGCCTTGGGCGCTATCTGCGGCGCTCGGGGCGTTTCCGCCGGATCGAATTCGCTGGCGCTTTGGGCTGCCGTGGTGAGAGTCTGGTCCGTTGCTCGCTGACGATCTGTTTCAGCTCGTCGATCGGATCGACCTTTCGAGGCTCGTATTCCCGTGTTGCTGGTTCACGGCTGTCGCCGAAATCCGCTTCAATCGTCATTCTTGTCGCGGTGTCGAGCCCGATGCGCTTACCGGTGAGGCGCGCGACGGCGCGGGCGACGCGGCCCCAATGGGCGAAGGTCTCCGCGTTATGGGCGTCCTGCTGACGCTGGCGGGCCTCGGAATACGCGGCGAGCCGGTCGGCGGTGACAAGAGCCACGGCATCGGCCTCCGCTTGTCGGGCCTCTTCACGTCGGCGGCGCAGCCAAGATAGCATTCCCCGGCCCCTTTGCTCTTCTGCTCCATCGCTGCATAGTTGAGGGCAATATGCAACCTTTACAGCGTTACCAAGGGCCAATCGGCCATCCGCGACCTATTCAGCGCGAAGCACGATCGCGCGGGCAACCTGCCGCCTCTGCCGGCAATCTTCCCGGACCAGATGGCGCCGATCGTCCGCGTCACCCCCGATGGCGAGCGTGAGCTTGTCATGGCGCGCTGAGGAATGCCCGGCCCGCCGCAGTTCGGCGGCCAGCCAGTAACCAATATCCGGAACGTCAAGAGCCCGCACTGGCGCAGATGGCTCGGCAGAGGGAGCCGCTGCATCGTGCCGGTTACCTCATTTTGCGACTACGCCGACACGAAGCCGCGCAAGACGGCCATATGGTTCGCTTTGAGCGAGGATAGGCCGCTCTTCGCGTTCGCCGGCCTCTGGACGCCCTGGCGCGGCGTGCGAGGCCCCAAGAGCGCACCAGTCGAGGGCGATCATGAGTTGTTCGGGTTCCTGACGACTGAGGCCAACGCGATCGTTGCGCCGGTTTCACGCCAAGGCCATGCCGGTCATCCTGACAAACCCGGCAGAGGTCGACCAATGGCTTGAGGCTGAGACCAACGACGCGTTCGCGCTCCCACGGCTTGTCGGAGGCTCTGTCAGACAAAATGCTGGCGACGCCTCTGCCCGTGGTAAGGCTTGGGCCATGAGCAACCAATTCCGATATTTCAACAGCTCGCCGGAGGTCATCCGCGTGGTTGTGATGATGTACGTGAGATACCCGCTGTCGCTGCGCAACGTCGAGGATCTCCTGGCCGAGCGCGGGATCGACATCAGCCAGGAGACAGTCCGGTTTTGGTGGAACCGGTTCGGCCCGATGTTCGCCGCCGAGATCCGAAAGAAGCGGGTAGCACACATGCGCGGCTATCCTCAGTGGCGGTGGCATTTGGACGAGGCGTTCGTGAAGGTCAACGGCAAGCTCTGCTATCTCTGGCGCGCCGTCGACCATGGAGGCGAGGTCTTGGAGGCGGTGGTCACTGCAAAGCGGGACAAAGCTGCGGCGCTGAAGTTTCTCAAGCGCATCATGAAGACATATGGCCGACCGCGGAAGATCGTCACCGACGGACTTTGCTCTTATCCTGCGGCGATGAAAGAGATCGGCAACGCCGATCGCCAGGAGGTCGGTCGCGGGCTCAACAATCGCGCGGAGAATTCGCGTCAGCCGTTTCGACGACGAGAGCGCGCCATGCAGCGCTTTCGAAGCATGAGGACGTTGCAGAAGTTCAGTTCAGTTCATGCCCAGGTCCACAACATTCTCAATCAGGAGCGCCATCTCGTCACCCGCCAAGTGTACAAGCAGAGACGCTCGTCTGCCGCATTGGCCGAATGGCGCGCCCTCGCGGCTTGAATGTCGCTTGGGTCTGGGCGTGTTCCGCCCTACGCAGACGACCGGCCGTTACTCTGACGAAGCCGAGCCCCCTATTCGTTGAAGTGGCCGATGTAATCGGTCCGCGGTTCGATCACCTCCGGTTCCTCGTAGTGCATGTTGTCGGCAAGCCAGTCAGACTTGCACGTCAAGTTGCAGAAGTGGAACTCGTGCTTGCCGATGTGATACATTACGTCGTTTGCGGGGTGAACTTTGTGCCCGCACTGTTCGCAGACATGCATGCTGTAGTCCATAGAGACCTCCTTTTCAAAGTTCCCACATGAAGTATACATGAGCCCCAGAAGGTGAATTTTGCGTGAAAAGGGTACAAACTACAGCCCCGCTAGGTTGCGGGGCTCCTGGGTGCCTTTTTGCGCGAATGCGGCTGTTCTACGCCGTCTGCTTGAGGTAGATAGCGACGATACTGAGTACCGCGCTGATCGGCGTGGCGATCGTGGCCGGTACCTGGCCCGAAATGGCCGCCCATCCAGCTACCAAGAACGTCGCGACGATGACGTAGGGTAATTGCTCAGGTCCCTGTTTGCGTTTGGCTCAATTAGCGTTAGATTGACGCGCGTGTTTGTGCTACGATTTGTTATGGATTGACAGGGGTTTGTGATGGATCAGGGGATGTTTCGAGCGTGGCTGGCGGAGATCGACGGTCTGACGGCAAAGCAGCGCCAGGAGCTCGAGGCGGTGCTGGCCGGCCGGCAGCCCAGAGCGGCGGTGGCGGCGGCGATCGAGGAGCGCTTGGGCGAGGCGAGGCGCTGTCCGCACTGCGGCGGGGCGTCGGTGGGCGGGGGCCAAGCCGACGGCCTGCGCCGTTTCCGCTGCAAGGATTGCCGCAGAAGCTTCAATGCGCTGACCGGAACGCCGCTGGCCCGATTGCGCAAGAAGGAACGCTGGCTTGATTTTGGTCAGTCGTTGAGCGAGGGCGAGACGGTAGCCGCCTCGGCCGAGCGGTGCGGGGTGGCTGTGAGCACGGCGTTCCGCTGGCGACATCGCTTCCTGCGCGCCGCCAAGAACCCCACGCGCCTGTTGAGCGGCATCGTCGAAGTCGATGAAACCTATATATTATCAAGCCGTAAGGGCGAGCGTCGCCTCGGGCGCAAGGCTCGCAGGCGGGGCGGAAAGGCAGCCAAGCGCGGCCTTTCGGACGAACAGACGCCGATCCTCGTGGCCGCCGACCGGAGCGGCGCCACCATCAGCGCCGTCCTCTCGGCCGTGACCGCCCAGACCATCAAGCCGGTGCTGGCGCCCGTTCTGGGTAGGGACGCCTTGCTCGTCACCGACGGCAATAACGTCTACCCGCCATGCGCCGCCGCCCTCGGCGTCAGCCATGAAGCGCTCAACCAGTCGAAAGGCGAACGTGTCCGCGGCGAATTACACATCCAGACCGTCAACAGTCGCCACGAGAGCCTCAAAACCTTCCTGCGCCCCCATCGCGGCGTCGCCACAAAATACCTCGACAGCTACCTCAGGTGGTTCCACCTCGCCGGTCTCAAGCACAATCCCACGCCCCGAGCATGCCTCAATGCCGCCGTCGGCGGAGGAGCTCAAATGGTGATGGCAACCTAACGCGAATTGAGCCTCGGCGTTGCTCGCCTTGAGCCGTTAGGCTCGGGGTGCTGATTCCACAGAAGGAAGCAACGCCATGCAGGAACCTAGCACATCGACCGCGATTCCCACGAATGCGTTCGCTCCTCCGTCGGCGGCCAGATTGAAGACCCCGACGTGGTCGCCAGCGGCCTGATCGTGAGCGTCATCGCGGCGCCCCCTGCTCGCCGGCGGCGGCGACGAGCTTCCTGACGCCCTCGCGGCTGATCTGGACGTCCTTCTTCGCGAGCGCCGCGGAGATCGCGCGGAACGACTTGCCGCGCTTCCGCATGGCGGCCATCCGCGCAATCGCCGCCTGCTCGGCCTCGTCGACCACGAGCTCGCCGTCGTCGGTAACGCGATAGCCGAACGGCTTGTGGCCGCCCAAAAAGCGGCGCCGCGCCTTCTGGTCGCCCTTCACCTGCTCGACCTCGGCGGCGACATTTCGGGGAACGGCCTGTCGAAACTGTTCCTCACGATCGCGGCCGCCTTCGCCGAGGCCGAGCGCGATCGAATCAGGGAGCGCATCGGCCAGTCCAAGGCCGACCAGAAGGCGCGCGGGCGTTACCTGGGCGGGATTGTCCCCTTCGGCTTCCGGGCGCGGCGATGGTGGCGAGCTCGTCCGGCGTGAGGGCGAGCAGGAAGCGATTTGCGAGATGGTCCGGCTGCGGTTGGTCGAGCGTCAGCCGCTCAGGGCGATCGTTGAGGCCATGGCCGCAAGGGGGGAGCGGATTATTCCCGCCCCGACGGGAACGGACCACGCCGTTTGACATGCCGACTTTGGCCGAGGCCGCAGACGCCCGCAAAGCCATGGGCGCGATCGTCGCCGCTGTAGCGACCGGCGACTTGACGCCCGCGCGTTACGGTCGGCCGTGGCAGGCCGCTTGCCACATTGAGCAAAGCACGCGACTCTAGGCGAATCGGGCCGAGTTGGCCTGACTGAGCGATTTAACAATGCGACTTAACGATGGAGGATGTGATGTCGAAACTTAAGGCGTTGCTGTTGGCGACGGCGGTCGCGGCCGCCGTGGCGCTGCCCGGCGCGGCTCAGGCGCAATGGTGGGGCGGCGGCCCCGGCTACGGCTATGGCGGCGGCCCGGGGGGCGGCGGCTACCCCGGCTACGGCGGCTACGGCGGCACTGCGGCTACCCCGGCTACGGCGGCGGCGGCGGCGGCCTCCCCGGCATGGCGCAGAGCATGTTCGGCGGCGGCGGCGGCGGCGGCTACGGGGGCGGCGGCGGCATGAGCGGCATGGCGCGGGGCATGTTCGGCGGCGGCGGCGGCGGCTGGTGACGGCCAACCGAAGAACGGCGAGGGCCGGCGGCGACGCGCGCCATCAGGCTGTCGTGATTGACCCGGTCGAAAAACTTTTCGAGATCGAGATCGACCACGACGTTGTAGCCGTCGGCGATGTAACGTTGCGCCTGGGCCACTGCCTGATGGGCGGAGCGCCCCGGTCGAAAGCCGTAACTGTGCTCGGAAAACGTCGGGTCCCACCGTTCTTGGAGAACTTGCAGTATCGCCTGCTGAATCAGTCTGTCGACGATGCGGTGGCGATTGTCTCCTACGATGAGAAGCCCGGCATTCAGGCAATCGCCACGACCGCCCCGGACCTGCCGCCCGCACCCGGCAGACATGCGACCTTCGCGCGCGACTACGAGTACAAGCGCCACGGCACGGTCAGCTTGCTGGCCGGCATCGATTTGCTCACCGGCCAAGTCCACGCTCTCGTCAAGGACCGCCACCGTAGCCGCGAATTCATTGAATTCCTCAAGCTCCTCGACGCCGCCTATCCGAGCCATACGGCGATCAAGCTGATCCTCGACAATCATTCGGCGCACATCTCCAAGGAGACCAAGGCTTGGCTCGCCGAGCAGCCTGCCGGTCGCTTCGAATTCATCTTCACGCCCAAGCACGGCTCCTGGCTTAATCTCGTCGAGGGTTTCTTCTCCAAGCTCGCCCGCTCGGTGCTGCGCCATATCCGCGTCGCATCCAAACAGGAGCTCAAGAACCGCATCATGGCCGCCATGGATGAGTTCAACCGACACCCCGTCGTCCATACTTGGTCCTATAAGCTCGACCAGGCCGCCTGATATGATTCGAATCTCAAAATCGATGAACTAGCCCGCATTATGCAGCTCCGTGACGTTTCCGCGGCGGTCGGCGGCTCGTTGTGGTGATTTTTCGGAACCGCGCTTGCTCGCGGACGCGCGGCATCGTTTCCGGCTTTGGGCCTGAAACGGGTGGGGGGGGTTTGCGGGTTGAAGGGATGGGTTTGACGTTCGGGGCCGCTGACGCCCCGTGTTTCAGGTGACCAGGCGCGGGATGCGCTGGAGGGCGAAACGCAGGATTTCCTGGCCGGGGCACGAGGTCGGCAGATGGACGCGGATCATGGTTTTCATCTCGACGACGCGGGCGGCGATCTTGACGAGGCGCAGGCGCAACGTGTCGAACTGCGCGACGCGCCACATCGAACGCCTGGGCATCGATGCGCGCAGCCCCCACATCAGCCAGTAGGCGCCGGCGTGCAGGAAAAGCCGAAACTGATTGGCGGTCGCCTTGGTGCATGAGGTGCGATCCGACGCCAGATGCGTCTTCCAGGATTTGATGTGGTTTTCGGCCTGGCCGCGCCGGCAATAGACGTCTTCGTAGAGCACGCGAGCGTTGCGCTTGTTCAGATTGGTGACGACGAAGCGCGTGTCTGATCCTTCCGCGCCGGCTTCGACGCGGGCGATGATCCGCTCGACCCGGCTCCAGCTTTGCGCGCCGTCGAAGAACTCTTTGAAACGACCAAGCTTGCCGTCTCTGGGCGCGGCTTCGAACCGCGCCTTTACGCTGGCTTCGAGACTTTCGACATGCCGGCGCAACGTCGTAGTCGGCGCGACGCCGAGGATGTAATCGAGGCCGCTCGCCCGACACCAGTCGAGAACCTCGGGGCCGCAGTAGTGGCTGTCGGCGCGCAGCAGGATCTCGGTGTTGGGCCAATGGGCTCGGATCGCGCGCAACAGCCGGCGGAGGAAGGGTTTGATCTCCTTGCCGCTCGGCCGCCTGGCGGGACGAAGCACGGCAGTGACGAAGCGGCCCTCGCCGTCGAACACGACGATGGGCTGAAAGCCGTATTCGTCGTAATGCGCGTTGAACAACCGCAACTGCTGCCCGCCATGGACCGCGTCGAACGTGTCGTCGATGTCGAGGGTGATCCGTTTGGGAACCTTGTGAAAGGACTTGCAATAGAGATCGACCATCGCGCGACCCATCCGCAACAGGGCGCGAACCTCCGGCAGATTTTCCAACCGCAAGATCGTCGACTGCGAACACAATTCCCGATCCGACGGCGTCAGATCGAGCGCCATCTTGAACATCGGATCGCTCCGCAGGCAATTGGCGTCGTTGCCGTCCTCATAGCCCGCCGCGATCATCAGCAGCCGAAAACGGATGATGTCGGCAAGGCTGTGGGTGATCTGATCGGGCGCGCGCCGGTCCACCATGCAGGCGGCGAGCCGATCGGCGACGCGAAGGCGCTGGTCGACCTCGCCCAACGCCAGAACGCCGCCATCCGACGACAGCAAGCCGCCGTCAAACTTGACCTCGACGCGCTTGCCCGAAACAGGTGCCAACCCAGGCAACGGCAACATAGGATCGTTCATGGCGGGTGCGGCCTCGCTGAAATCGCGCAAATCGGCTTAGATAACCACATTCTACACGAAATCAGCTATTTACGCCACACCAACCGGGACTGCCTGGAGATTGGGGGTGTCAGGCCGCAAAGGCTGCTTGCGGGAGCGGATCGTTGGCGGGCTGGAATCTCTGTCCGAAGCCGGAGCCGAGCGTGCCATTATAGACGGCGCTGCGAACCTGAAGCAGAAGATCCGCCCCTCGCCGCGACCAGCGCATCTGCTGCGATTTGTTCATCCGGCGGTTCACCAGAAAATTGGCCGTCCCTTCGGTGATCGCGGTGCCGACCCGCAATCCGGCACGGTACCGCTCGGCGTAGTTGACCAACCAGTCGCTCTGTCCGGTGAGATAACCATCCAGTGCGTGCAAGGCGGTCCACAGCTTTCTCGAAGGCGCAATGGACCTCCGCTGCCCTTGTTCCCCTGAAAATGATGCATCACTGCGCGGATACGACCGATGCTGATTTGAGCATCCTTGGCTTTGCCATTCCACAGCCTCCAGTGCAGGCGCTCGACCTCCGCGACAATCACCGCCTTCGCCGCCACCCGTGCCGGGTCATCCGCCGACAGACCGCCGGCTGTTTGCTCCAGGTGCTGCAGCCGCATGGCGATGTGGAACCAGTCGAGCACCGGCGCCTCGGTGACACCGGCATCAGCCAAAATGCGCCGCAAGCCGGAGCACCCGTCGGTGAACGCGGTCAGCTCCGTGTCCTCGGTTCGCCCGACGGCGTCGAGGCTGCGGCGGATCAGCACTTTGATGTCCGTATCGGCTTTGGCGACGGCGCCGAAGACCTGCCGCCCGCCAGTCTCCGTTTCAACATTGCCGACCCGCACCTCCAGATGCCGCTCGCCGTCCTCGCAGCTGCGGATGAAGGTCGAATCCAAGGTCACGGTGATCGACGGAGCCGCCGGATCAGGCCGCACCGCGGCCTGATCCCGAAGCTCCGCACCAATTTTCAGAGTGTGCAAACGCAAAGTTTCCGGGTCGTTTCCGGCGTCGACCGGGAACATTTGCCGCAGCACGTCAGCAGCCACCCGGTAAGTCATCAGGGCAGAGAGATGCGCCTGAAGCTGATCCAACTCCGCCGTCGAGCGGCAATACGATGGCCAACCATGGCCGGCTTCGTTGCCGCCGCACCCAGCACAGCGAAAGCGGGGAAGCCGCACCGTGACCTGGCCGAAAAGCGTCGCGACCGCATGGTCCCGGTAATCCTTCACTCGGCACACCTCGCCACAGCTTCGGCAGTCCGGCCGCCGGACGGCGTGGCCCTTGGCCTGCGCCGCGACGATCTCCTGTTGGAGGCCGGCCAGCAACAGCTTCCCTTCGGCCAGGGTCAACCCTAAGTTGGCGATATCACCGAGATCATCAGGCCGGTTGATCTTCAAGACGTCGGCGCACTGTCTCTCACCGTCAGCCCCGGTTTTCACCAACCTCACAATCCAAGCCACGCGCCTACCCCCGATCAGAGATCAGACGCGAAACTACCGCTTCGGCGCCCGCACCCCCAATCTCCAGGCAGTCCCCTTGCGCTCGAAATACTTGCTTGATTCTATGAAGAAAAATCGTACTCCCGCAAACGTCGTGGTGAAGACCGCACACCATTCTTCGGTGTCGCCCATCCAGACCCCAAGCGGACTTAAGAACGGTTCGATCGCCCAGCGGCCGGCATCGATCGACGTGTATTTCGGCAGGACAACGATGACGTCGTGACCACGAGCGCTGAGATACTTGGGCAGGGCGCCGACGACATCGGCGAGTCCCCCTAACTTGATGAACGGGACCGCTTCGGATCCGAGGAAAGCAAGTTTGAGAGGAGGGGCCATGCGGGCTCCTCTGTGGAATGAACGTCGTCGAATCATCTGCCGGTTAGTCCTTGTCGGCCACCTGATTCTCAAGCTCGCGTTGCCGCGACGTCCGGGTCAGGCCTTTCTATCTGTGCTGCCTTTGCTCTCACGGCAGCGTCCTGATCTGCTATTTCTGAGTTATATCTCGCTGTAACCGCAATTATTTCAGCTTTCGTTTGTTCTGATATAGATTGACATGCATCGCCATCGGCAAATGCGACACCCCATGGCATCACACCCACTAGTGCGGCACATGCGATTATAGTTGACTTCATAGTATCCTCCACAGAACTTCTTGAAGAAGTCGCTCGGACGATGATTTGGCTATTTGCTATGACTCCGAGCAACAACCAGTCAATGTACCAGCCTTCCCTTAGGAGCCTCTTGCAAAATTCATCGAACGCGGCGAATTTTCCCTGTGTTCGCGGGGCGGAGCGGCCGGCGCTCAGGCCGGCGCGGGCCTGAGCTGCGTGACGCGGAGTATTTGATCGACCGCGAGCGCCACCACGCCGAACATGAGGTGGCATTTGACCTTGATCGCGCCGCGCACGCGCACGGACCGTGCGCCGAATTCATCCTTCAGTCGGGCGTTGACGCGTTCGGCCAGGGTGCGAAAATCAAAAATCACGTCGTCCGGATCGGGCATATGGATGAGTTTCATGCGCTCGACTTCTTTGGCCCATTCGGCCTTGGCTTCGTGCTGGGCGAACGGGGCAAAATTCAGAGCCAAGGGAGGTGCTGGACGGGGTTTATGCGCCTCTCTACGAGGCGTGGCAGGCCGCCTAAGGCTCCCCGCCCTCCGCTTTTGAGATTTTCCGCGCGAATTCTTGCCCTTTTCAACGAGGGATCGGCGGAGGCTGGCCTTTTCCCCAACACAACAAGGGTTCCACACGGCGCAGCGCCGTCAACCCCGCTCGCCTATCGGTTCGCCAGCCTCGGTCAGCTCGCCTGGACAGCTGATTGGCATATTCGCGACGAGACCTATGCCCTGGCATTGCAGCGCCTGGTCGACCACCAACAGCGTGAGCCGCTGGCGGCGACGTTCGGCAGCGGCTTCGCCTCGTCGTCGGACGGCCAGTTCTTCCGAGCCGGCGGCTTCGGTCGCGACGCGGCGCGTCTCAATGCCCATTACGGCGACGAGCCAGGATGCAAATTCTACACCCACCTCTCGGACCGTTATGCCCCGTTCCACACCAAGGTGATTGCAGCAACGGCCAGCGAAGCCCTGCACGTCCTCGACGGGCTGCTCTATCACCAGACCGACGTCACAGTTCGTCGTCACCACACCGATGGGGGTGGGGACACTCCGACCATGTCTTTGCACTCTGTGCCTTATTGGGATTCCTGTTCGCGCCGCGGATCCCGGACCTGAAGAGCCGGCGACTCTCTACAGCTTCGGCAAGGCGTCGGCCTACCGGTCGCTCGAACCGCTGATTGCCGGTCGCATCAACGTCCCCCTTATCCGCACCCATTGGGCCGAAACTCTGCGGGTGGCGGCGTCAATCCCAACGGGTCGATTCTCAGGACGACGCTCATCGCGGTTCGCTCTGGCCGTTGAAGCGACCGAGACGCCTCGTTGAGGTGAAACTGCGCCTTATGCAGCGCCGATTCGACGCCGACCCAAAGGTCATCGTGCATGGTTGCCCGCCTCGATCTCCACCAGCCGCAGGATGACGTCGCTCATGCTCTCGCCGGGGCGGCGCAAGGCGGCGAGACGATCGACGACGTGGCCAGATCATCCGCTCGCCTTGCGCATTGAGGTCGCGCTCATAGCCGACGTCGCCGAACGGGAGGGTGGCGGCCACGGCCTTGAAAGCCTCGATGGTGATCGCGATCCGGACCATCCGGGCGGTTTAGCGCTTCGGCCCGCGTTGACGCGAATCGCGAACAAGCCGAGTCTCATAGTTAGTGCAACATAAGGACGTTATGTTACACATTTCCACGACGCGGCGGAGTGATCAGTTCGCCGTTCAACGCTATGGAAAAGGCGAATACATGCTTGATAGCGGGTCTTGAAAGGTTCTGTAATCCGACAACGGGCCTAAAACATTGAATAACACGTCGTTCATTATTTGAATTGGCCTGATTTCGGCACTGATCTCAAGCGCGTTGAACAAATTAGTCTTAGCAGGATAAGGCACTAGTCCGCCTATATCTATAGTCAATTCCCGCTCCTCTTTAAATAAATCCGTAACGCTTACCGATGCGAGAATGCCACATCCCGCCTTGGATGCGATAAATACACCGGCAGCCCAATTAACCTCGTCGACAATGTAGGCCCTGCTTCCATAAAGACCCCATGATTTCCCCACACCAACCGTGAAAGACCCTCCTATCCCTTTTTTTGCAATATCGATCGTCGGAAGTACCCACACCGGCGTGCCACCGGGGCGACCGATCGTTTCGTCCCGCCCGAAAGAGAATGTCAGCCAATCGGGAATACTGTTCCGATTTTCACGAACGTAGGTTGCAAGGTGGCTTTCGCCATTTGACATAAGCTTGCGATTGAAGTTGTCTTGTGAATACGCCCCTACATTTCCTCCCGTCTTGCCTAGCGGCTCACGAGGGCTTCCGGTTGCTATTTGCTCAATGTCCGTGGCGATGTCGGGCTGTAAGAAGCCAAAACGTAAATTCTCGGTTGAATATCGGTTCGAACGTACGACCGCTGACCCGTAACAGGCCCCGACCGGAGAGGCTTGGCGACATCCGCCTGCCGTAGACGCGCGCTATCGAATGGACGCAGAGCCTCGCGAGAACCCGCATGGTCGTCGTCCGCCGCCGCCTCGCGCCCTTATGTCACTGGCTTTCGCCTTGTCCGGGAACCCCGCGGCCGTGGCGGATCGCGGCGCTCAGCGTCGCTTGTCTCGCCGAGGCTCTGGCGGTCGGCGAGGCGTTGGCGCAGAGTGGCGGATGCGCTAGATGCGGTGCGGCGGTCTCGGGCGCTCTCGCGCCCCCCGCGGCTCTCGCGCCGCCGCCGGCCAGACCGCAGAGAGCCTTCGTCGAGCGGTCCTGGCGCAAGGTGGCGCGGCGGCCCAAACGCAAGTTGGCGATGGCGGTCACATGGTCCGGAGGGAGCTATACGGTCTGCGTGCGCGCCTGCAACGGCGCCTTCTTTCCCGTGACCTATTTCGGCGCAGCGAGCCGCTCCGACACGCTCGAGCAGATTTGCCGGTCGCAGTGCCCCGGCGCGGACGTGGCGCTCTATTCGTTTCCGTTCGGCGGCTCGATCGACGAGGCCGTGTCGTCGACCGGAGAGCCGTACGCCAATCTGCCGAACGCGCACAGGTTCGAGCAATCCTACGACCCAAGCTGCTCCTGCCGCGCTCCGGGACAGAGCTGGGCCGAGGCGCTCGCCGCCGCCGAGGCCAAATACGGTCGTTATTCGCACGACATCCTCGTGACCGTCGAGGACGCCGAGCGGATGTCGCGGCCCGTCCAGGCCCCGAAGGCGAAACCGGCCGCAACCGATCCCGCCGAACCGGGCGCCGCGGCTCCGGTCGAGCTCGACATCAACGGCGTCGACACGACGCTCAGCGCCGCGGCCGCGGCGATCAGCCGTGAAACCTCAGGCATCCGCGACGAGGATGCGCAACGCGCGGTGAGCTTCGGCCTCAAGCAGGGACAGACGGTCGAGCAGACCGGCCCCGACGGGTCGACCCGGCGGGTGCGCGTTCTGCCGGCGACGTTCTGACACGAAGGTCAGGCTTGCGTTACCCCCGCGCCTTACGAAAATTGGCCGCTCTTCGGCTCTCGACCCGGAGCCGACATCCTCCGAAGCGCATCCGCAACTCACAGCGACGCTTCCGTCTTGCAAATAGCCGCCAGCGCCGACAATCTCAGCTTCAACGTGGCCTCCACCTGGAGAATTTCGGCTAAAATCTCTCGCGAGCGTGCACGAACCGTCCACCCGAGGAGGATGCTTTGTCAGCGCAGCCGCTTCGGTCCTTCTTCGTTGCGCTTCAGCTCTGCGGCAGCGTGGCCACGCTCCCTGACGGCCCCGGCAAGCTGCTCGCGACCCGCGGCGGCGGGTGTGCGGACGGGGTTCCTGCTTTGACTGGAACGGCGACCGGCAGAATCCGCGCGAGGGCGGCCGGCCGCATCGGCGCCTTTCTCATGGCCGCATTCGCGATTTCGTCTTCGGCCCCGGCGTTCGCGAACGAGGCCGCGCCCGCGACCGACAAGGCGCTGGCGGCGCTCTGCGGGATCGTCGAGACTGCGGCGAGGCAAGAGAGGCTGCCGGCCAATTTCTTCACCCGGCTAATCTGGCGGGAGAGCGCCTTCCAGCCGGGCGCCGTGAGCCCGGCGGGCGCCGGCGGGGTCGCGCAGTTCATGCCGCACACCGCATCCGAGCGCTGGCTTGGCGACCCATTTGATCCGGCGGCCGCGATCCCTGCTTCGGCGAAGTTCCTGGCCGAACTCGCGCAGCGCTTCGGCAACCTCGGCTTGGCGGCCGCCGCCTACAACGCCGGGCCGAACGCGCTCGCCGACTGGCTCGCGGGCAAGGGCATCCTGCCGCTGGAGACGCAGGACTACGTCCTTGCGATCACCGGACATGACGTCGAGGAATGGCGGGGCGACAAGCATCCGGCCTCGGCTTCACCCGAGCCGGCCGAGCCTTGCCTGACGTCGGTCGCAAAGCTGCGCGTTGCGCGCGGTCCTGAGGCCTCCCCCATCGTTTCCGGTCTGTTCGCGCCGTGGGGCGTGCAGATCTCCGCCAGCTTCTCCAAGGGTTCCGCGCTCCGCGCCTTCGCCCGTACCCAACACGATTATTATAGCGTTATCGGAGGCATGACCCCGTTCGTCCTTGGCTCCGTCTTGCGGAGCCGAGGCACGCGCCCGTTCTATCGCGTGCGCCTCCCGGCACAGACCCACAGCGAAGCGCAAAAGCTCTGCGACCGCCTTCAGGCCGTCGGCGGCACCTGTGCAGTGCTGAGGAGCTGAGCGCCTTTCCCTCCTGGACGAGCGGTATTGTCCAAAACGCTACGAAAGCGAGCTGAAAACCCTCAAAGGCCTCTCGCCATACGAGTTCATGTGCAAAATCTCGACAAATGAGCCCAAACAATTCATCCTCAATCCGCTCCACGAACTGCCGGGACTAAACACCTAGAACACTTGGAGCCCGCGTCGCGCTGCAATCTAGTGTGATCATCATCTTTCTCCCGTAACACGTGTAGGGCGAGAGCACCGCTGTGAACGGCAGCTATTTGCGCAAAGCTGACCTTCCAGAGAACGGCTAGCTAAGTCACCACGAGGCATTCCTAAAGGAGCGGGCGCCAGAATTTCGTATCGCCCGGCGTTGACCTCGCTCTAGCAGAGTTTGTTGTTCCGGCTTCGCGTCAATGATGAAACACCGCGTCGAAACTTCACCGGAGAATAGGGCTGGGCTACTTGAAGCCTACATTTCAGATCCGGCAAGTAACGGCATCGGGCCCGCGTTGCAGACTTTGCTCACCGATCGGCGTCGAAACCGCGTGCCGAGTGACACTCCGACGGCTCGTTGCGAATGCTTGGCTGCCGGTGAAGCAGATTTCATAGGTCACCTTGCACCTCGATGCCGGGCCTGTTGCGCGATCTGACGGCTGCCCGAAGTGGGACGCGATCAGCGTCTGAGACCGGTGGGGCCACCCGGCTTCAGCCACTCACGCTAGGCGAAGGCGCCTTCCGGCGTCTGCGAGCATCTGCAGCTGAAGGACAGATTTAAGAAATCTTTATCAATGTCTGGTGAGGTTGGCTCGCTGGCGGGCGTCCGAGTAGTTTCGCATGAGCGATCCCGACTGGCTGACCTCCCACGTCGACAAGGCCTTCGGTCGCGACACGCGAGGCCTTATCCTTCGCATTATTGTGGTTGCGTTTCTTGGTGTGCTCTTCTGGCAGGCGATCATCGCTGCCGGGAGGCCGTGACGGCCAGAGATGTAAATGCGATTGACGCCTTTGAGCGCGGGCAATCAATTGCTCCCACGACGAGTTCATTCTCCGAGGATGATTGAGCCATGCGGCAGATCTGGATTTCGAAAGCGGGCCCGCCCGAGGTTCTTGTTGTCAAAGAAGCCCCCGATCCTCAGCCGGCCGCAGGCGAGATGCGCATTCGCGTCGAGGCAAGCGGCGTCAATTTCGCCGACATTCTCGGCCGCCTCGGCTTGTACCCGGATCTCCCGCGTATTCCAGTCGTACCGGGATACGAGGTTGCAGGACGCGTCGACGGAGTTGGCGGGGGATTAGACCCCAGCTGGGTCGGACGCGACGTATTCGCGCTAACCCGTTTCGGCGGCTACGCGGATGTAGTTTGCGTGCCCAAGGCCCAGGTCTTTCCGCGCCCACAAGGCATGTCCGCCCAGGAAGGCGCGTCGATCCCGGTAAACTACCTCACCGCGTGGCAGCTCATGGTCGTCATGGGCGGATTGAAGCCAAACGAAACGGTCCTCATTCATTCCGCAGGCGGCGGCGTCGGCATCGCCGCGACCCAGATCGCCAAGCACATCGGCGCGAAGGTCATCGGAACCGCGTCGGCCGCCAAGCACGGCGAACTGCGCGCGTTCGGCGTCGATCACCTGATCGACTACAGGACCGAGGACTTTGAAGCGCGCGCGCGGCAGATCACAGGCGGACGCGGGGTCGAGCTCATCCTCGACGCCATCGGCGGGGATTCGCTGAAGAAAGGCTATCGGCTGCTCGCGCCGACCGGCAGGCTCGGGATGTTTGGGGTTTCGTCGGCGGCCACGAACAAGACGGGAGGGATGTTCGGCATGTTGTCCATGCTCGCGAGCACGCCCTGGCTTCAGTTCAATCCCCTGTCCCTAATGAACGCAAACAAGGGAGTCTTCGGCGTCAACCTGGGGCACATGTGGGACGAAGTCGACCGCATGACCGGCTGGGTCGATCAGCTGATGAGCCTGTGGGAGCAGGGCGCGATTAAGCCCAAGATCGCTCGGACGTTTCCCTTCGACGAAGCCGCGGCAGCCCATCATTTCATCCAGGACCGAAAGAACGTCGGGAAGGTGCTACTGACGCCGTAGTAGAATTACGCCTCACGTAGTTCCCAGCGGGCCGGCCGCGCTCTTTGTTCGGCAGAGTGGCGTGGCTTCCGGGCTTCGTTGCGTTGGCGCTGTTCTGCGTATTTTAGTCCATACACGGTCGCGCCTCCCGTCTCGACACGGATGATCGCTCGCAGGATCGAAGGCAAGAAATGACCGTCTCGGAATGAATAACGAACGACTGGAGTTGATGCTACCGGACGACTGGAATCGACGTTGAGCCGACGTAGCGGGTCGGAGCCTTGGACGCCTCAATTGGGCGGGGAAGCGGACCTACGGGAGTCGCCAGCGTAGGCGCGGAGTTCCGCCCTGAGCGGGCATTGATCGAGGTGCCGGCGGAACATCGCGAAGGGTGGATTGCGATCATCCGAAGCCGCCACTCGGGACGGCCGGAGTGCGCAAATAGCGGTCATTCAGCGGCGGCCTAGCGAACAGGTGAAATCGACCCAAGGACTAAACCGCTCGCGCGGTAGGGGCGGCGAGCGAGCGGAGAGGGCGCGGGGGTAAGGACCACGAGAAAGCGCGGCCCGTCTCAAAGATCGTGGGGTTCAACCCCATGCGAGACAGGAGCTTTCCATGTCCAAGAAACCCGTCAGCCCGCTGCGTCAGCGCTTGATCGACGACATGACGTCGCGCCGGTTCAGCGAAGACACGAAGAGGGACTACGTTCGCAACGTGAAGAAGTTCGCAACCTTCCTCGACCGGTCGCCGGGTACGGCGACGAGCGAGGACCTTCGCCGCTATCAACTGCATATGGCGCAGCAGCAGGCCAGCCCCTCGACGATCAACTCCGCCATCACGGCGCTGCGGTTCTTTTTCACCGTGACGCTCGAAAAGCCCGACCTCGTTCGTCCTCTGAGGACCGTGACCGAGCCGCGCAAGGCGCCGGTCGTCCTGAGCCAGGAGGAGGTGGCACGTCTCCTCCAGGCCGCGCCGAGCCTCAAGTACAAGGCCGCGCTCAGCGTCGCCTACGGCGCGGGCCTCAGAGTGTCAGAGGTCGCCCACCTGAAGGTGTCCGACATCGACAGTGGGCGCATGATGCTCCGGGTCGAGCAGGGCAAGGGACAGCGGGATCGCGATGTGATGCTGTCGCCCCAACTGCTCCAGCTCCTGCGCGAATGGTGGAAGGCGGCGTGGCCGCAGGTCTGGCTGTTTCCCGGCCAGAACCCGATCAATCCTGTGACCGCGCGTCAGCTCAACCGCGCCGTCACCGCCGCCAAAGACCTGGCTGGAATCTCCAAGCGCGTTTCTCCCCATACGCTCCGGCACAGCTTTGCGACCCACCTGCTCGAACAGGGCGTCGACATTCGCGTGATCCAGGTGTTGTTGGGGCACGCCAAGCTCGAGACGACCGCGCTCTACACCCGCGTCGCCATCAATACGGTCCGCGACATCAAGAGCCCGCTGGACCGGCTGGGCGTCAGCCTGACGAAGAAAACGCCGCCCGCCTGACCACGGCCGCGTGGCGCGGCCTCCCCTCGAGGTCGCCGACGTCTTTCGCGCTCATGGGGCGGCATGGCGGAAGGCCAACGCTGGTCACGCGAGCCTCGCCCAGTTGAAGGTGATGTCGGCGATCGAGACCTGTCGCACAGCCGCGCTCGGCGGCCACGTCGAGCGCTGCGAGGACTGCGCGCACGAGCGCGTCGCATACAACTCCTGCCGGAATCGTCACTGCCCGAAGTGCCAGGCGGCCGCCGCGCGGCAATGGCTCGAAGACCGCGAGGCGGAGCTTCTGCCGGTTCCCTACTATCACGTCGTCTTCACCCTGCCGGCCGCGATCGGCGCCGTCGCGTTCCAGAACAAGGCGGCCGTCTACGACCTCCTGTTCAGGACCGCCGCCGAGACGCTGACCACGATCGCCGCGGACCCGAAGCATCTCGGCGCGCGCATCGGCCTCACCGCCGTACTGCACACCTGGGGCTCGGCGCTGACCCACCATCCGCACGTCCACGTCATCGTTCCCGGCGGCGGCCTGTCGCCGGATGGTTCGCGCTGGATCGCCTGCAAGCCCGGCTTCTTCCTGCCCGTGCGCGTGCTCTCCCGCCTGTTCCGCCGCCTCTTTCTCGAAGGGCTCGCGGCCCTGCATGCCGCCGGACGCCTCGCCTTCTTCGGCGACCTCGCCCCGCTCGCCGACAAGAGCGCCTTCGACGCCGCCCTCGCGCCGCTGCGCCGCTCCGAGTGGGTCGTCTACGCCAAGAGACCGTTCGCCGGACCGAAGGCCGTCCTCGCCTACCTGTCGCGCTACACCCACCGCGTCGCGATCTCGAACGCCCGGCTCATCGCGCTCAACGAGAAGGGCGTCACCTTCAAATGGAAGGACTACCGCATCAAAGGACGCGACCGGCTCAAGACCATGACGCTCGACGCCCACGAGTTCATCCGCCGCTTTCTCCTGCACGTGCTGCCGAGCGGCTTCCACCGCATCCGCCACTACGGCCTGTTCGCCGGCCCGGTTCGCGCTCAGAACATCGAGCGCGCCCGACAACTGCTCGCCGCGACGGAGAATGCGCCCCAGCCCTCGTGCGCCGGGGCCGACAGTCAGGCCGATCACCTTTCGCCTGCGCGCCGCTGCCCGTGTTGCGGCGGCCGCATGATCGTCGTCGAGACGTTCGGCGGCCCGCGCCCCGCGCGATCGCCATCCCCGAGCCGGATCAGGATCGACACCTCATGACCGTCGCCATCCATCCCGCCTCGCACCGTCGATCGCCTCCGCCTCCAGCCGCGCGCCGGAACAAGAGCGCAATGTCCGCGGGAGGTCGCCAATCCTCCTTCGACCGATGCGAACGCCTCGCTCCCGCCCATCGTCGCCATCGAAAACAGCCGCCGTCGTCCCTTCCGCTGAAAACTCCGAGCGCCGCCGGCCGCCGACGCCTCGCTCGCCAGCCGTCCGCGTTCCTCAAATCCCCATAGGCGCGCTCGAAAAACAGCCCCCAACCTCCCCGCGGTTTCCTCCTTGGGAGGCTTTCGAGCGCCGGCCCCGGCGCCTGCAGCACCGTCCGCAAAAGGGCCGGCGCCCGAAACCCTTCACCACAGCGGACGGTCACGCGCGGGCGGAGGGGGGAGGACTTTTGGGCTCGAGCTAAGAGCTTCGAAACAGGGCAATCGCATTTCAGAACAAGGTCAGTAGTCGGGCGAGGTAGGCTTCATCCCAACCGGCTCGTTTGATCTTGCCCCGGAGTGATCCTTTTTCGCCGTCTTTTTGCATGACGTTGAGGGCCATGTGGCGGAGAATGGCGAGATTGTGGGGTCCGTTTCCCAATCGGCTCCTGTGCTGATCCTCGTTCATGACGACATCGAGCCGCCAGTGCAGCCGATTTTCGACGCCCCAATGCGAGCGAACAACGTCGTTGAAGCGTTCGGGCGTCAAAGGTGCGCTGAGCAGATAATAGGCGGTCTCGGACGTTGTTTTACGGGCGGTTTCGCGGATGCGCTCGACCTTGCCAACAGCGGCCAGGCCCGGCCATTGATGGTCTTTGATCAGCCAGGCGATGTCGGTCGAGACCGTCGCCGTGCGGGTTTCGATGCGGCCATGATCGGCGTCGACGACCGGCTTGGCGGCGATCGTCTTGCTGGCCGGATCGTCGAGATACAGCACAACGTCGTCATGAAGCGTTCCCTGATTTCCCTTCAGGGCCAGGGCGTAGTCGCCGCCCTGATCGACGATCTGCTGGGCGATGGCGCGCTGGCAATTGAGCGCGTCGGCGGTCACGATCGTCCCTTTCAGCCTCAGCATCTCCAGCAGTTTCGGTACGGCGGTTATCTCGTTTGACTTCGCGTCGGTGGCGATCTGCGCCAGCACAAGGCGCTGCTCGCAGCCCCAGGCGGAGACCATATGCAACGGCGACTTGCCGCTGGCGCTGTCGAACGAGCGGCGCAGAACCTTGCCGTCGATCGCCACAACCCCTTCGCATTGCTCGGAGAAACCAGCCATGAACCGCTGAAACGCCGCCCGGAACTGCTCCGGGTCGAGCATGCGGAAAAGCCGGCTGAACGTGTCGTGGCTAGGCACGCCATTCTCAAGCTTGAGAAACCCGCGCAGGAACGGCTCCTTCGCCTTCGCGAACAGGCCCATGTCCACCGAGCCTTGCCCGCCGCACAGAACCGCGCACATGGCTATCGCCAAAATCTCATGAAAGTCGTGCAGCGCGGCACTGCCCGTGCGCGGGTCGTCCAAACCCTCCCAGCATTCGATAAAGCGATCCAAAACAATCTCCCGCGTCGCGAATCATCCGCGACCCGGTAGAATCCATTTCGTCCAAAACGCAAAACCCCGCCAATGTGACGGCAGAATTCCAAATGCGATTCCCCTGAGCTTCGAAATGGCAAGCCTTGAGTACTACGGTAAACTCTGGAATGATTTGGCGAAACGAACGCCGTCTTCACGTCGCCTCGCGACAAGCGCACCCAGGATTACCTGACCGGCCGGTTCCGCTGTGAGGGAGCAAACGTTGTGGTGGATCATACTGTCAAGGCTTACGACAGGGAGCTCGACACGCTCGAGCGCCGCATCGCCGAGATGGGCGGTATCGCGGAAAAAATGGTGATCGACGCCATGGACGCGCTCGCCAACGCGGACACCGTCCTCGCGCACGAGGTCGTCGCAACCGACCTGCGCCTCGACGCGCTCCAGCGCGAGATCGAAGATCTCGCGGTGATAACGATCGCGCGGCGCCAGCCGGTTGCGGTCGATCTGCGCGAATTGATCGGCGCGATCCGTATCGCCGGCGACCTCGAACGGGTCGGCGATCTCGCCAAGAATATCGCCAAGCGCACGGTGAAGGCCGGCTCGGAGGCGAGGGTTCCTCGCGCGATCATCGGCCTCAAACATATGAACGAGGTGGCGACCGAACTCTTGAAGGACGTTCTCGACGCCTATGCGCAGCGCGATGAAGAGCGCGCGCGGGAGGTCTGGGAGCGGGACGTCGATCTCGACGAGCTGGAAGACTTCGTCTTCCGTGATGTCCTGACCCACATGATGGAGGATCCGCGCAACATCTCCTTCTGCGCGCATCTCCTCTTCTCCTCCAAGAATATCGAGCGGATCGGCGACCATGCGACCAACATCGCCGAAACGGTCGTCTTTCTGGTCAGTGGCCGGTCAATGCCTTCGGAGCGCCCGCACGGTCGCCCGGAGACCGACGCCAAGATCGACATCGACGCGGCCGGGGGCGACGTATGAATCAGGCGCGCAAGGAGATTGCTCGCCCCAACGTTGCCTCGGCGCCGCGTATCCTCATCGTCGAGGACGATTTGGATATTGCCCTCTTGCTCGCCTACAATCTGGAAGCGGAGGGCTACGTCGTCGAGAGCGTCGAGCGGGGCGACGAGGCGGAGCTCCGCCTCGCCGAGAGCACGCCTGACCTCGTCATCCTCGACTGGATGCTGCCCGGCGTGTCCGGTCTCGAAATCTGCCAGAGGCTACGGGCGCGCGAGAATACGCGCACGCTCCCCGTTATCATGGTGACGGCGCGAGGCGAGGAAGCCGAGCGCGTGCGCGGCCTTTCGGTCGGAGCCGACGACTACGTCATCAAGCCATTCTCTGTTCCAGAGCTGATGGCTCGGGTTCGCGCTCTCCTGCGCCGGAGCTGTCCCGAGCCCATCGTCGATCGCCTCAACGCCGGCGACCTCGAGTTTGATCGCGAAACGCGCAGGGTGCGGCGAGGCTCTCGCGATATCCATCTCGGTCCGAAGGAGTTCCGTCTGCTGGAATATCTCCTGGGAAAGCCGGGCCGCGTGTTTTCTCGCGCGCAGTTGCTCGACGGGGTATGGGGCCAGGCGGCCGAGATCCAGGAGCGAACGGTCGACGTCCATGTCGGTCGGTTGCGCAGGGCGCTGTCAAAGGGGCGGGAGCACAATCCGATCCGCACTGTTCGCAACGTCGGCTACGCCTTCGACGAGAGATTTGGCAAGCCAAAGGGACTACAGTTCGCGACACCCCCCAAATGAAGCGTTCTTCATGGAGAGCGCTCTCGGGGCGTCGTCGACGAAGCGGCGATCATCAGAACGGTTGGTTACCCCAACCGCGATTCGACCCGATCTCCTTGAACCGGCGGCAAGGTCTCGACGAACTCCGTCTGCACGGAGACGCCGTTCTTCGCTGTTTCTGTGCGGATGAGCTCAATCGCCTCGCGTATCGCTGCATCGATCTCTACGCGGTCCCTCTGCCGAGGCCGCTTTTTCGCGAGATCGCGGGTCCGGTCGACGAGGGCGCCCGCCTGAGCGCCGTTCCTGACGATGCGACTAAGCGCCTGCCGGACCTCGTCCTCATCCGGACGATCCAGCCAGCGCAAAGCCGCGTGGGCGTTTGCGACCATAGCGGCGATGGGCTGTTTCACCTCATGGACGATCAAGGCGGCGAGATAGCCCATCGCCGCAACGCGGTTGGCGTGCGCGAGTTCCGCCTAGGTTTCGCGGTCGGGCAGCGCGCTCTCACGCGCTTCACCCTCGGCGCGATTGCGTTCATTCGGAACGAGAAACAAGGTCGCTCCTTGGCTTGCGCTTCGCGTTACCCCCTTCGCCGTCGGGGCTGGCGCCTTCCTGACGGGGGTCATCCTCATTGATTTAATGATCCGACCTTCGCGAAGGGAGTTCATCGCTGCGGTCAGGGGATGTTCTCCACGAGCATCTCCCAGACGTCGTTTCCTTTGCCGTGCAGCAGTGCCTTGGCGCTATAGACCGCCATCCCGACGACGGCCTCCGGCGAAACAAAGGGCGACGGTGGCGTCACCAACTGCATCGGTTTCACCTTGACATCCAGCAGCGCTGGGCCGGGCTGTGAGAGCCAGGTTCGAACGGAGTCCTCCAGTTCACCTGCCTTCGAGACCATGTGCCCCCAAAGGCCTACCGCCTTCGCAACTTCGCCGAAGTTCGGGTTCTTCAAATCCGTGTACACCGGCACTAACCCGGCCGCCTTCTGCTCAATTTCGATAAACCCGAGCGCGCCGTTGTCGTAGACGGCGATCTTGATCGGCAGATTTTCCTGAACTGTCGTCAGTAGATCGCCAAGCAGCATGGCGAACCCGCCATCGCCAGCGAGACAGATCACCTGTCGGCCGGGCTGACACTTTTGCAGTCCGAGCGCCGATGGCATCCCGTCCGCCATCGTCCCGTGGAGCAGGCTCCCAAAGGTTCGACGCTTGCCGTTGGTGTCGATATGGCGAAGCATCCAGACCAAGGGCGTGCCGTCGTCTGCCGCAAAAAGCGCGTCATCTGCAGCGTGCTTGTTGATGACTTTGGTAAGGTAAGTTCCGGAAATGGCGGCGTCCGGACCCGAGAAGGTTTCCGCTTTCGCCGTTTCCACGTCCTTCCGGTGGCGCTCCACATGGGCCGTTAGGAACGGGTTGTCATCGTGTTGTGCGAGGCGTGGCAGCAGGGCATCGAGGGTGGTCTTGATATCACCGACGGCCCCGACCGTCACTGGATGCCGCCGCCCGATGTGCGTGGGATCGGCGTCGATCTGGATAATAGTAGCGTTGTTTGGATAGAATTGGCTCCAAGCGAAGTTTGCGCCGAGCAGCAGCAGCACATCACAGTCGAGGATGGCGTGATATGCGGCGGCGCCGCCAATCATGCCAGTCATCCCAACATTGTATGGATTGTCATATTCGACGAAGTCCTTGCCGCGGGACGTATGCGCCATGGGCGCCTTCAACCGCGCCGCCGTTGCGACCACCTCGTCGTGGGCGCCGGCGCACCCCGCGCCAGCGTAGATCGTAATTGCCTTGCTCTTGTTGAGAACCGCCGCGATCTCGTCGAGGTCCGCGTCACTGGGGCGAAGAAGCGGGCGCCGCGCATGAACAGTATACGGGAGTTCGTCGTGCGCGGCGGCATTGGCAACGTCCACCGGCACGACGAGCACCGCGACGCCGCGCTTCGTCAGGGCGGCCTGGCATGCCGCGACGGTCTTGCGGCGGGCCTGCTCCGGTATAAGGATCATCTCGCAGAAGACACTGCAGCCTCTGTACACGTCGACGAAGTCGACCTCCTGGATCGATTCGAAGCCCAAGTCCTGGCGCACGATCTGGCTTGCGATCAGGATGACGGGCGCGCGGTTGCGATTGGCCTCGTAAAGCCCGTTGATGAAGTGGAGACTGCCGGGGCCGCACGAGCCTGCGCAGGCGGTGAGGTGGCCGGTGAGCTGAGCTTCGGCGCCCGCCGCGAACGCTCCGGCCTCCTCGTGCCGCATATGGACCCATTCGATTTCGCTACGGCTGATGGCATGAGCGATCCGGTTCAGCGTGTCGCCGACGATCCCGTAGCACCTCTTCACGCCAGCTGCTTGCAGCGTTTCAACCAGTAGATCAGCAACTTGTTTGCTCATGGCGGAACCTCATGCGCTGTTGTTAGTCGGAGAACATCTCGCTGAGATCGTTCTGAACGCACTCAAACACGTACCCAATCGGGCGTTTGCGAATGTTACGGGCGAATATTCGCGACATTGCGGCACCCTGTCAGGTCAAATTCCGTATGACGCGGTAAATCGAGGAAGCGACTGCTAAACCGCTGCGATGCGATTGCGCGGACGCCGCGAGGGCAGGAGAGGGTCGAACGTTTCGATCGGCTTGAGCGGCAGAGGGGCTTGCTCGGCTTCAGTCGATATTCGAGGCGCTATCCGCCGCCAAGCGAAACGAGGGTACGCTACGGAACGCGCCCCTTGCGACAGGGAATTAAGGAATCAACCGAACGGCAGCCGACACGGTCGAGGGCATGCCGCGGCCCCACGACAAAGGACTGGCGCTGTCGAAGTCGGACGCTCCTACCGACCATAGACACCAACCACAGAGGCCGAACGACCCCTTCACGTCGACTCCGGCCGTTGGCGGGGGGTGACTTGGCGGCGTTGGTGTAGATTCGGACAAACGCACTAATCGATTCTGGGCGGAGGATTAAGAGCGCTCAAGCCACAGGCGAGTCGCGTTCGCACATCAAGTCCCGGTAGCTCAGCAGGATAGAGCACGGATTTCCTAAACCTGGGGTCAGGGGTTCGATTCCCTTCGTTACGGACCAAAAAACGCGGCAGACATCGGCAATCCGCTAGAGCATTTCGCTCCGCCGCCAAGTGGTGTGGCCGGCCGCCACACGCCTCTCACTGCACATCCCGTTGCGCCACCGGAGCGACCGTCACCGACGACCCCTCGTCCTCCCGACAACCCGCGGCATCCACCAGTGCACGCAAGGCCCGTACCGCCGGCGTGGCATGCACCCGGCGCGCCCGCTCGAGCCAAAGGGCGGCGTTGGTGGAGTCCCCCTCGACCAATGCGCGCAGCGCGGCCATCGCCAACGCCTGTCCGCGCCGCTCCACCGCCTGCACCTTGTCGAGATCGGCGCGACATCGCCGACATGTCGTCGCCCCATTCAGGCGCGCGCGGCAGATCGGGCAGGCGTCCATCGCAGGTTACGTTTCGAGATAGAACAGCAGGTCGGCCAGCTGACCCCGCGCCTGATCCAGCGCCGCCGCATCGTCTGCTGCCTGGGTGTCGCGGACTGCTTCCATCAGGTCGATCAGTTCCCTGCGGTCCTCGTCGCCGACGACGTCGAGCTTAGCGCGCGCCTTTTCGAGCAACGCGGCAATCACCGCATCGACCCCGGCGTCGCCCTCCAGCGCCGTCTCCGCTCCGGTTTCGCCAAACAGCGAGCCGATCCGCTCTTTCGCCTGCTGCAATTCCGCCGCCTCGTAGCGTGTCACCGCCTGGTCGATGCTGATCCGCCGCTCCAGGCCCGTCTTCTTCTCGCGCGCCGCGACGTGCAAGATGCCGTCGCGATCGAGCGCCAGGTCCAGCACCACCTCGTTCCCCGCCGGCGCCTTGCTCAGACCCTCGACGCGGAACTCGCCGATCTTAGGCGATGCCCAAAAACTATTGCTTCATTTCGTGAAACCTCGGCGAGATGCTGTAGTTCCATTCTGGATGGAATGAAGTCTCGGGTCATGTTGAGGGTCGCCATTTCCGCGTCCGAGACCTTGATGCCCTTTGGATAGGTGTTGCTATCGAGTTCGCAGCGGATTTTGAGACCGGTTTTCGTCGTGGTGTTGGCGATCAGTTCGATGACGATGAGGAGGCTGAGGAGTGGCGTCGCGCGCCAGTTCTGCGTGATGTGGCAGAACATGCGATGCTCGATCTTGTTCCACTTCGAAGTCCCTGGCGGATAGTGGCAAACCTGAATGATCAGACCGGTTTCGTCCGCGAGTTGTTGGAGGGCCAACTTCCAGAGCCGCAGCCGTGAACCATTGGAGCCGCCGCCGTCGGCCGTGATCATCAGGCGCCTCATCCCGGGATAGAGCTTCCAACCCATCTGATCGAGCCAGCATCGGACGGCGTTGACGGCGAACTCCCCGGTGTCGTGGTCGATTCCGAGGCTGACATAGCCGAGGTTAGCGCCGATGTCGTAGACCCCGTAAGGGACGACCTTGCCCAACTCCTTGTCCTCGAAATCGTGAGCGTTGACCTCGATCGGTTCGCCCTGCGGCCCATAGTCGCTACCGCCGTTCTTGAATTCGCCCAGCAATTCCTTCTTCTTCGCGTCGATCGATATCACGGGTTCGCCGGCCGCCTGAAACGCCTCGACCTTCGCGTTGATATATTCGAACTGGGCGTCGCGATCAGGATGTTTGCCGGCTTCCTTGGTCTTGCGGTTGGAATGGCGACAATATTTCAGTTCCTCCAGCAGCTTGGGAATGGTCGAGGAACTCACTTTGTGACCCATGGCGCGAAGCGCCGTCGCCAGCTTGTCGTGGCTCTTGGAGACCCATCGCAACGGCCGCATCGGGTCGCCCATCGTCGCCGGCTCGAGCAATCGTTGCAAGTCCTCCAACAGCGTCGGGTCCTTGACCGTCAACCGAGGAGTGCCCCCGCCCTTGCGCCGCACCTCTCCCGTCAAGGAGCCGGGGTTCCGCAAGTCCTTCAGACCGCGCCCAATCGTGCTCCGGGCGACCTTCGTCGCGCGCGCGACCGCCGCAATCCCGCCGTAGCCCGCCGCCTTCGCCTCCGCCGCCGCGCTCAACCGCCGGCGTCGCTCGTCCAGCGAAGGCCGAAGCGCGTCAAACCGGACGCGCAGGGATGATTCGTCTATCATCATCACGATATAGACGCTCGCCTCGCACTCGGGAATCCGTGAAACAGCCGATGCCAGTAAAATCGCAAATTCCGAATTGGCTATTTTTGGGCGTCGCCTTAATGTTCTGCAGCGCATCGGCGTTCTCGCCCTGGTAGATACGCACGTCGACCTGGGTCTGATCGTCCGCGACCGTGAAGAAGACCTCGCTTTTGCGCACCGGGATCGGCGTGTTGCGCGGGATGATCGGCACATAGCTATAGGGGTAGATCTCTCCCTCGAATTCGCCGAGCGCACTGGTGCCGAACGTGTACGGCGTCACATCGACCAGCACGGCGGAAACCTCAGCCCCGGCGATCGCCGCGCCTTCGATCGCCGCGCCCAGCGCCACGCACAAGAACGCCGAGTTCGGATTTGGCCATGTCGAGCCAGCTTCCGTGCTTGGGCGTGTAGTGCCATTCGAACCGCTTGGCGAGGCGGCGCGCTTCTGGCGCGGGAAAGGCCGCGTAGAGCGAGGCGGGCGTGTGTCTCGACGATGTTCAATTCGACGACCTTCTCCTCGAGCAGGCGCAAACTCCAACGCGCGAACCCCTCGGGCGCCGGCGAGCAGGTCAGGGCGATCAATTTCGCCTCCGCCGCCCCGTCGAAAATCCGCGGCCGGGCAGAGTTCGGATTGTATTTGCGGGTCAGCGCCGCCGCCATCCCTTCTTCGACCAGTCGACGCCGGGTGTGGCCAATATTGTTAACGCTGGTGTCCAACGCCGCCGAGATCGCGCTGTCGCTCCAACCTTCGCCCGCCTCCGACACGTCCGCCTTCAACAGGATGCGCGCCTTCGTCAGCGACTGCGCCGGATGCTTGCCCGCGCAGATCATCGCCTCCAGCCGTTCGCGCTCCTCGGCGCTCAACTTCACCACATATTTCTTCACCGAAATCTCCCTGCCCGCCACGAATCACCTCCATCGCCGCATCGCCGCGACAGAGATTCAGAAAAACACCACAGATTTAATGACGCTGGCGACTAGGTTCTTTCTTTGTTCTCGCTTGGGATATAGCGATCGTACGCGTGAGCCGCATTTTGGGCACCCCCTCGTGGGATTTTGAACTGCAACGATCTCAAGTGAGTGCCACTGGGGTAACGATCTCGGAGCAGATGCATCCTGGCTGCCCGACGGCGATGCGGAGCGGACTCGACTCCCTCGCCGCGTGGTGCTTCGATGCCGACGCTGAACTGATCTCAGGCGCTAAGGCAATCCCCCATGCTTCGAGTCACAGCGCTACTTTGCGTTTCTGTCGCAATGCAAAGCGCCGCGATAGCGCAAGATACCAAGCAAGAAACCATCCAGGTCCATGGCAAGTCGCTTCCGCTCAGTTGTGCAGAGTGGAAGCGCAATCAGGACGGATCCTTGACCAGCATCGGAGCGCTTTTGGTCGGGACAAAAACATTTAATGACGTGACCTTACGTGACGCGAAGGAAACCAAAGTCTTAGACGCGAAATGTCGAAACCCGTCGAGTTCATCCGCTACCCCGTCGCGAAGCGATAGTCCGGCGAGACATAATCGGCATAGGAATCACCTTGAGGCGCCTGACGGGGATAGTTAGCCATCCGCACGATTTGCAATCACACCGGTTCCGCGAGCATTCGGCCGTCGAGGTACATCGCCGTCCAACTGTGGCGTCGTCCATGCGTCCGGTCGGGGCCGAGATGTGTCTTTGTGACGCCAAGGTCATCGAGATTGGGGGAGCTGCGGCCGGCCGCTGTGCGCTAAAGAGCAGTCATTCCCCGATGACGGGCCAATTCGCTGAACGATACCAGCCTTCGCAGCGACAGCGTTTATGGCCTTGCGTAGGCGGAAAGATCGGCAGGAGCCAAGTCCATCAGACCATACGCGCCTTGATGTCCTTGAGCCGCCCATTCGGCGTCGCTCAGGTCCAGGCGTCATGATAGGAACATCATAGGAATATGCGTTCGGCTGTGGAGGATCTCGGCGCCGGGAGATCTCGAGCGCTGTAACCCGAGAATGCGGGGCGTTTGTTCGACCGCCGCGCAAGGTCTATTGCGTTCGGATCCGCGAGGAAATTCACTGCGCAAAATCGAAGATTACGCCGTCATTGGCGATTGCAAAACGGCGGCTCTGGTTGGCTCCGACGGTTCGATCGACTGGTTGTGCTGGCCCCTTTCGATCGGCGGCGTGCTTCGCCGCACTGCTGGGCACACCCGAGAACTGCCGATGGCTCATCGCTCCGACCCTTGCTCCGCTCGCCGTGAAACGACGCTACCGTCCGGGCACGCTCGTCCTCGAGACCGAATTTCAGACCGACACGGGCTGCGCGGCAATTGTCGATTTCATGCCTCCGGCGGATGGCGCCGACCTCGTACGGATCGTCATGGGTCGATCCGGGTCGCGTGGACTTTCGCACCGAGTATGTGGCCCGGTTCAACTACGGAGCGACGGTCCCCTGGCTCAGACGTCTCTATGACGGGGCGATCAGCGCGGTCGCCGGTCCGGAAGCGTCCTGGTTTTGCGGAGTTCTATTCCGCTCTACGGCGAAGACCTCAAGACGGTTGGAGACTTCACGGTCGAGGAGGGTCAATCCGTCGCCTTCGTCCTTTCCTACGGTGCCTCCTTTCAGAATCCGCCGGGCGCGGTGGACCCCCCTCGAATTGCTGGAGCGCACCGAGACGTTCTGGCGGGAATGGAGCGATCGCTGTCCCGACGTCGGGTCCTGGACCGAAGCCGTCAAACGCTCGCTCATCACGCTGAAGGCTTTGACCTACGCCCCGACCGGAAAGGCCAGCGACAACACGATCGGAAGGACTCTGAAAAAAAACGTCCTCAAGCCCCACCGCAATCGGCAATGGGTGATCTGCCGGACGCCAACGCCGGCTTCGTCGCCGCCATGGAAGACGTGCTGGAAACTTACCAGAAGCCGCGCGATTTCGATCGCCCCCTCGTGTGTCTGGATGAAACCTCCAAGCAATTGATCGTCGAGACGCGCACCCCGATCCCGGCCAAGCCAGGAAAACCCGCGCGCCATACCGCAACAAACACCACACCAAGGCCGATTGGCAATTCACGACAGCCGACGCCCGCGTAAAGCTCAAAAGGCTAGGTCAAAAAAGACCCTGCTGGCTTGGTGGTCGCGATGTGCAACGCCGATGATCCGGCGCCGTCTGGTGGAGGTGTTCGGCCACGAACCGCGCGGCGAGGTAGATGCGGATCTTCTACCCCATTTTGAATGACTTGGGTGATCAGGGCTCCGGATGCCCATCGAAGATCGAAGATTAAAAGGCCACGTGTGCGTGCAGTGTGCTGTTGACGCCTGAAATCTTGCGCGGCTCGCGGCGCGAGGTGTAATTTCGAGGCGGTCGCGCGAGCCGCGACCACATCGCTACGCGCCGCAAGGCGACGCAACGCAACGCATCGGGCCGGGAGTGCTGCAGCGCCCTCGGCACCATTTATTTTGAGCGCACCTCTCGCGGCCCCCCACAGCACTCAAGTTGGTTGAGAACCCAAAAGGCTGATGCGCATCGGCTCTCGCTCTCTCGGCGGCTTCCCTTCGCCCGTCGTCCGGATCGACCCGCGCAGCACCCAACCTGATTGCGCGAGCGGCGCAAGGTCCGGCGATCGGCCGAGTTTGCGCCGCCTATCGCGCGCGCGTAGAGGGCCCAGGACGGCCGCAGGGGCGCATCTCTGTCGCTGGGGTGGGGTATCCTGCGGCGCGCCCCATAACGGCCGCCAGCGGCCACCCTGGCGCGCTTGGCGAGGGTCAGCGGCGGTGGCCCAGGCGTAAGCGGACGCTGATCTCGTTTTGCGAGCTCGGGAGGCGCGCCCGCCACCATTGTGCGGCGCGAAGCGCCTCGGCGAGCGTTTCCGGCCACGCTAGCACCAGGTGCTCGG
>CAWDTW010000009.1:0-10788 GCA_963805295.1 uncultured Alphaproteobacteria bacterium
TTAATGTTCTGCAGCGCATCGGCGTTCTCGCCCTGGTAGATACGCACGTCGACCTGGGTCTGATCGTCCGCGACGGTGAAGAAGACCTCGCTTTTGCGCACCGGGATCGGCGTGTTGCGCGGGATGATCGGCACATAGCTATAGGGGTAGATCTCTCCCTCGAATTCGCCGAGCGCACTGGTGCCGAACGTGTACGGCGTCACATCGACCAGCACGGCGGAAACCTCAGCCCCGGCGATCGCCGCGCCTTCGATCGCCGCGCCCAGCGCCACGCACAGATCCGCATCTACCTCGCCGCGCGGTTCGTGGCCGAACACCTCCACCAGACGGCGCCGGATCATCGGCGTTCGTGTGGCGCCGCCGACCAGCAGGATCTTTTCGACCTGCGAAGCAGTGAGGTCGGCGGATCGCAGCGCGGTATGGATCGCCTGCAAGGTCTCCTCGATATAGGGTGCGATCATCGCTTCGTACTCGCTGCGCGCCAGTTCCATCGACAGGTGAACCGGCTTGCCCTCGACCTCGGTCAGGTACTCTTCCTCGATGCGGGCGAACGGGTGATCGGACAGGTGCCTCTTCGCCGCCTCGGCGGCGCGCAGGATGCGCGCCATCGCGCGCGGCTCGGCGGACACATCGACCGCCTCTCTGATCTTCAAATGCTCGAGGATGTGGGCAACGATCTTCTGGTCGAAATCGTCGCCGCCCAGGTGGTTGTTGCCGTGGCTCGAGATGACCTCGACCACGCCTTCCTCGATCCGCACCACCGAGACGTCGAAGGTGCCGCCGCCCAGGTCGTAGACCAGGATCCGCTTGCCTTCGTGCTGACCGGCCTCATAGACCAGCGCCGCGGCGGTCGGTTCGTTGATGATGCGCACAACCTCCAGCCCGGCAATCTCACCGGCCTCGCGCGTCGCCTGGCGCTGGGTGTCGGAGAAATACGCCGGCACCGTGATCACCGCCTTGCGCAGCGCATGGCCGAGCCGGGCTTCGGCGATCTCCTTCAACCGCTTCAGGATGATCGCCGAGATCTCCTGCGGCGTGTATTCGCGGCCCGCCATATGCACCGTCGCCGCCTGGCCCATGCGCCGCTTGATCGAACGCACAGTGCGGTCGGGATACAGCAGCCATTGGTTGCGGGCCTCTTCGCCAACCAGAAGTTCGCCGGCTTCGGTCAAGCCCACCACCGACGGCAGGATCTTGCGCCCCTGCTCATCGGCCAGGATCTCCGGTCGACCGTTGCGGTAGAGCGCGATCTCGGAATTGGTGGTCCCGAGGTCGATGCCGACGATCTCTCCGGTCATGACTCGCCATCTCCTTCGCCGGCCTTGCTGACGATCACCTCGGCCGCGCGCAGCAATTCGTCATCCCACAGATAGCCGGCGCGCACTTCATCCACCACGACGCCGGGCGCGACATTCGCGTCCTGCCGGGTGCCGACCGCGCGCGCCAGGCGCGGATCGAAGCGCTGTCCGACCAATTCGATGCGCGATACGCGGCGTTCGGCCAGCATCCGGTCGAGCCGCCGCACCGCGATGCCGATCCCTTCGCGCCAATGTTCCGGCGCCGCGCGCGGCTTCCGCCAGCGGTCCAGCCAGCGTGACGGCGCCGCGGCAGGCGCTTGCAGCGCCGCGTCCAGCCGGTCGCGCAGATCGAGCAGGTCCAAGAGCAAGGAGCGCAATAGCGCCTGGGCGCGTTGCCGAGCCTCTGCCTGAACGCGCTTCAGCTCCTGCTCCAATGTCGCGTGGCTGGACTGCAACGTGCCGAAAACGGTCCGGAACTGGTCCAGCGCCTCCTTCACCAGCCGGGATTCGGTGCGCACTTCGTTGCGGACCGCGGCAAGCTCGACGAAGACCGTGAACAAGTCGGCCTCCGCGCTGCCGGGATCGGGCGCCGGCACCGGCAGCGCCTCGAAGCCGTCGAGATATTGGCGAAGCTGGTCCAGCAGGCGTTCCTTGGCGGCGGCGTCCACTCCGACTCCTTCCCGCGTCCATGCTAGCCCGGATTATGCATTGCGGGTTGGTTGGTGTGGCGTAAATAGCTGATTTCGTGTAGAATGTGGTTATCTAAGCCGATTTGCGCGATTTCAGCGAGGCCGCACCCGCCATGAACGATCCTATGTTGCCGTTGCCTGGGTTGTCACCTGTTTCGGGCAAGCGCGTCGAGGTCAAGTTTGACGGCGGCTTGCTGTCGTCGGATGGCGGCGTTCTGGCGTTGGGCGAGGTCGACCAGCGCCTTCGCGTCGCCGATCGGCTCGCCGCCTGCATGGTGGACCGGCGCGCGCCCGATCAGATCACCCACAGCCTTGCCGACATCATCCGTTTTCGGCTGCTGATGATCGCGGCGGGCTATGAGGACGGCAACGACGCCAATTGCCTGCGGAGCGATCCGATGTTCAAGATGGCGCTCGATCTGACGCCGTCGGATCGGGAATTGTGTTCGCAGTCGACGATCTTGCGGTTGGAAAATCTGCCGGAGGTTCTCGCCCTGTTGCGGATGGGTCGCGCGATGGTCGATCTCTATTGCGAGTCCTTTCACAAGGTTCCCAAACGGATCACCCTCGACATCGACGACACGTTCGACGCGGTCCATGGCGGGCAGCAGTTGCGGTTGTTCAACGCGCATTGCGACGAATACGGCTTTCAGCCCATCGTCGTGTTCGACGGCGAGGGCCGCTTCGTCACTGCCGTGCTTCGTCCCGCCAGGCGGCCGAGCGGCAAGGAGATCAAACCCTTCCTCCGCCGGCTGTTGCGCGCGATCCGAGCCCATTGGCCCAACACCGAGATCCTTCTGCGCGCCGACAGCCACTACTGCAGCCCCGAGGTTCTCGACTGGTGTCGGGCGAGCGGCCTCGATTACATCCTCGGCGTCGCCCGACTACCACGTTGCGCCGGCATGTCGAAAGTCTCGAAGGTAGCGTAAAGGCACGGTTCGAAGCCGCGCCCAGAGACGGCAAGCTTCGTCGTTTCAAGGAGTTCTTCGACGGCGCGCAAAGCTGGAGCCGGGTCGAGCGGATCATCGCCCGCGTCGAAGCCGGCGCGGAAGGATCAGACACGCGCTTCGTCGTCACCAATCTGAACAAGCGCAACGCTCGCGTGCTCTACGAAGACGTCTATTGCCGGCGCGGCCAGGCCGAAAACCACATCAAATCCTGGAAGACGCATCTGGCGTCGGATCGCACCTCATGCACCAAGGCGACCGCCAATCAGTTTCGGCTTTTCCTGCACGCCGGCGCCTACTGGCTGATGTGGGGGCTGCGCGCATCGATGCCCAGGCGTTCGATGTGGCGCGTCGCCCAGTTCGACACGTTGCGCCTGCGCCTCGTCAAGATCGCCGCCCGCGTCGTCGAGATGAAAACCATGATCCGCGTCCATCTGCCGACGTCGTGCCCCGGCCAGGAAATCCTGCGTTTCGCCCTCCAGCGCATCCCGCGCCTGGTCACCTGAAACACGGGGCGTCAGCGGCCCCGAACGTCAAACCCATCCCTTCAACCCGCAAACCCCCCCCACCCGTTTCAGGCCCAAAGCCGGAAACGATGCCGCGCGTCCGCGAGCAAGCGCGGTTCCGAAAAATCACCACAACGAGCCGCCGACCGACGCGGAAACGTCACGGAGCTGCATAATGCGGGCTAGTTCATCGATTTTGAGATTCGAATCATATCAGGCGGCCTGGTCGAGCTTATAGGACCAAGTATGGACGACGGGGTGTCGGTTGAACTCATCCATGGCGGCCATGATGCGGTTCTTGAGCTCCTGTTTGGATGCGACGCGGATATGGCGCAGCACCGAGCGGGCGAGCTTGGAGAAGAAACCCTCGACGAGATTAAGCCAGGAGCCGTGCTTGTGCGTGAAGATGAATTCGAAGCGACCGGCAGGCTGCTCGGCGAGCCAAGCCTTGGTCTCCTTGGAGATGTGCGCCGAATGATTGTCGAGGATCAGCTTGATCGCCGTATGGCTCGGATAGGCGGCGTCGAGGAGCTTGAGGAATTCAATGAATTCGCGGCTGCGGTGGCGGTCCTTGACGAGAGCGTGGACTTGGCCGGTGAGCAGATCGATGCCGGCCAGCAAGCTGACCGTGCCGTGGCGCTTGTACTCGTAGTCGCGCGCGAAGGTCGCATGTCTGCCGGGTGCGGGCGGCAGGTCCGGGGCGGTCGTGGCGATTGCCTGAATGCCGGGCTTCTCATCGTAGGAGACAATCGCCACCGCATCGTCGACAGACTGATTCAGCAGGCGATGCTGCAAGTTCTCCAAGAGCGGTGGGACCCGACGTTTTCCGAGCACAGTTACGGCTTTCGACCGGGGCGCTCCGCCCATCAGGCAGTGGCTCAGGCGCAACGTTACATCGCCGACGGCTACAACGTCGTGGTCGATCTCGATCTCGAAAAGTTTTTCGACCGGGTCAATCACGACAGCCTGATGGCGCGCGTCGCCGCCGGGCCCTCGCCGTTCTTCGGTTGGCCGTCACCAGCCGCCGCCGCCGCCGCCGCCGAACATGCCCCGCGCCATGCCGCTCATGCCGCCGCCGCCCCCGTAGCCGCCGCCGCCGCCGCCGCCGAACATGCTCTGCGCCATGCCGGGGAGGCCGCCGCCGCCGCCGCCGTAGCCGGGGTAGCCGCCGTAGCCGCCGTAGCCGCCGTAGCCGGGGTAGCCGCCGCCCCCCGGGCCGCCGCCATAGCCGTAGCCGGGGCCGCCGCCCCCGCCGTAGCCGACCCCGGGGCCGCCCCAGCCGGGGTAGGCGCCCCGCCGTAGCCGGGGCCGCCGCCCCACCATTGCGCCTGAGCCGCGCCGGGCAGCGCCACGGCGGCCGCGACCGCCGTCGCCAACAGCAACGCCTTAAGTTTCGACATCACATCCTCCATCGTTAAGTCGCATTGTTAAATCGCTCAGTCAGGCCAACTCGGCCCGATTCGCCTAGAGTCGCGTGCTTTGCTCAATGTGGCAAGCGGCCTGCCACGGCCGACCGTAACGCGCGGGCGTCAAGTCGCCGGTCGCTACAGCGGCGACGATCGCGCCCATGGCTTTGCGGGCGTCTGCGGCCTCGGCCAATGTCGGCATGTCAAACGGCGTGGTCCGTTCCCGTCGGGGCGGGAATAATCCGCTCCCCCCTTGCGGCCATGGCCTCAACGATCGCCCTGAGCGGCTGACGCTCGACCAACCGCAGCCGGACCATCTCGCGAATCGCTTCCTGCTCGCCCTCACGCCGGACGAGCTCGCCACCATCGCCGCGCCCGGAAGCCGAAGGGGACAATCCCGCCCAGGTAACGCCCGCGCGCCTTCTGGTCGGCCTTGGACTGGCCGATGCGCTCCCTAATTCGATCGCGCTCGGCCTCGGCGAAGGCGGCCGCGATCGTGAGGAACAGTTTCGACAGGCCGTTCCCCGAAATGTCGCCGCCGAGGTCGAGCAGGTGAAGGGCGACCAGAAGGCGCGGCGCCGCTTTTTGGGCGGCCACAAGCCGTTCGGCTATCGCGTTACCGACGACGGCGAGCTCGTGGTCGACGAGGCCGAGCAGGCGGCGATTGCGCGGATGGCCGCCATGCGGAAGCGCGGCAAGTCGTTCCGCGCGATCTCCGCGGCGCTCGCGAAGAAGGACGTCCAGATCAGCCGCGAGGGCGTCAGGAAGCTCGTCGCCGGCGAGCAGGGGGCGCCGCGATGACGCTCACGATCAGGGTCCACAGGTCAGACACCGAGCACCTGGTGCTAGCGTGGCCGGAAACGCTCGCCGAGGCGCTTCGCGCCGCACAATGGTGGCGGGCGCGCCTCCCGAGCTCGCAAAACGAGATCAGCGTCCGCTTACGCCTGGGCCACCGCCGCTGACCCTCGCCAAGCGCGCCAGGGTGGCCGCTGGCGGCCGTTATGGGGCGCGCCGCAGGATACCCCACCCCAGCGACAGAGATGCGCCCCTGCGGCCGTCCTGGGCCCTCTACGCGCGCGCGATAGGCGGCGCAAACTCGGCCGATCGCCGGACCTTGCGCCGCTGGCGCAATCAGGTTGGGTGCTGCGCGGGTCGATCCGGACGACGGGCGAAGGGAAGCCGCCGAGAGAGCGAGAGCCGATGCGCATCAGCCTTTTGGGTTCTCAACCAACTTGAGTGCTGTGGGGGGCCGCGAGAGGTGCGCTCAAAATGAATGGTTGAGAGCGCTGCAGCACTCCCGGCCCGATGCGTTGCGTTGCGTCGCCTTGCGGCGCGTAGCGATGTGGTCGCGGCTCGCGCGACCGCCTCGAAATTACACCTCGCGCCGCGAGCCGCGCAAGATTTCAGGCGTCAACAGCGCGCTCCGCGCGCACGTGGCCTTTTAATCTTCAATCTTCGATGGGCATCCGGAGCCCTAGTCGCCCAAGTCATTCAAAATGGGGTAGAAGATCCGCATCTACCTCGCCGCGCGGTTCGTGGCCGAACACCTCCACCAGACGGCGCCGGATCATCGGCGTTCGCGTGGCGCCGCCGACCAGCAGGATCTTTTCGACCTAGCCTTTTGAGCTTTACGCGGGCGTCGGCTGTCGTGAATTGCCAATCGGCCTTGGTGTGGTGTTTGTTGCGGTATGGCGCGCGGGTTTTCCTGGCTTGGCCGGGATCGGGGTGCGCGTCTCGACGATCAATTGCTTGGAGGTTTCATCCAGACACACGAGGGGGCGATCGGAATCGCGCGGCTTCTGGTAAGTTTCCAGCACGTCTTCCATGGCGGCGACGAAGCCGGCGTTGGCGTCCGGCGGAATCACCCATTGCCGATTGCGGTGGGGCTTGAGGACGTTTTTTTTAGAGTCCTTCCGATCGTGTTGTCGCTGGCCTTTCCGGTCGGGGCGTAGGTCAAAGCCTTCAGCGTGATGAGCGAGCGTTTGACGGCTTCGGTCCAGGACCCGACGTCGGGACAGCGATCGCTCCATTCCCGCCAGAACGTCTCGGTGCGCTCCAGCGATTCGAGGGGGTCCACCGCGCCCGGCGGACTTTGAAAGGAGGCACCGTAGGAAAGGACGAAGGCGACGGATTGACCCTCCTCGACCGTGAAGTCTCCAACCGTCTTGAGGTCTTCGCCGTAGAGCGGGATTTGACTTCGCAAAACCAGACGCTCCGGACCGGCGACCGCGCTGATCGCCCCGTCATAGAGACGTCTGAGCCAGGGGACCGTCGCTCCGTAGTTGAACCGGGCCACATACTCGGTGCGAAAGTCCACGCGACCGGATCGACCCATGACGATCCGTACGAGGTCGGCGCCATCCGCCGGAGGCATAAAATCGACAATTGCCGCGCAGCCCGTGTCGGTCTGAAATTCGGTCTCGAGGACGAGCGTGCCCGGACGGTAGCGTCGTTTCACGGCGAGCGGAGCAAGGGTCGGAGCGATGAGCCATCGGCCGTTCTCGGGTGTGCCCAGCAGTGCGGCGAAGCACGCCGCCGAATTGAAACGGGGCCAGCACAACCAGTCGATCGAACCGTCGGAGCCAACCAGAGCCGCCGTTTTGCAATCGCCAATGACGGCGTAATCTTCGATTTTAAGCGCCATGAATTCCCTCGCGGATCCAGAACGCAATAGACCTTGCGCGGCGGTCGAACAAACGCCCCGCATTCTCGGGTTACAGCGCTCGAGATCTCCCAGCGCCGAGATCCTCCACAGCCGAACGCATATTCCTATGATGTTCCTATCATGACGCCTGGACCTGAGCGACGCCGAATGGGCGGCTCAAGGACATCAAGGCGCGTATGGTCTGATGGACTTGGCTCCTGCCGATCTTTCCGCCTACGCAAGGCCATAAACGCTGTCGCTGCGAAGGCTGGTATCGTTCAGCGAATTGGCCCGTCATCGGGGAATGACTGCTCTTTAGCGCACAGCGGCCGGCCGCAGCTCCCCCAATCTCGATGACCTTGGCGTCACAAAGACACATCTCGGCCCCGACCGGACGCATGGACGACGCCACAGTTGGACGGCGATGTACCTCGACGGCCGAATGCTCGCGGAACCGGTGTGATTGCAAATCGTGCGGATGGCTAACTATCCCCGTCAGGCGCCTCAAGGTGATTCCTATGCCGATCATGTCTCGCCGGACTATCGCTTCGCGACGGGGTAGCGGATGGACTTGACGGGTTTCGACATTTCGCGTCTAAGACTTTGGTTTCCTTCGCGTCACGTAAGGTCACGTCATTAAATGTTTTTGTCCCGACCAAAAAGCGCTCCGATGCTGGTCAAGGATCCGTCCTGATTGCGCTTCCACTCTGCACAACTGAGCGGAAGCGACTTGCCATGGACCTGGATAATCTCTTGCTTGGTATCTTGCGCTATCGCGGCGCTTTGCATTGCGACAGAAACGCAAAGTAGCGCTGTGAACTTAAGCATGGGGGATTGCCTTAGCGCCTGAGATCAGTTCAGCGTCGGCATCGAAGCACCACGCGGCGAGGGAGTTGAGTTCGCTCCGCATCGCCGTCGGGCAGCCAGGATGCATCTGCTCCGAGATCGTTACCCCAGTGGCACTCACTTGAGATCGTTGCAGTTCAAAATCCCACGAGGGGGTGCCCAAAATGCGGCTCACGCGTACGATCGCTATATCCCAAGCGAGAACAAAGAAAGAACCTAGTCGCCAGCGTCATTGAATTTGTGGTGTTTTTCTCATCTGTCGCGGCGATGCGGCGATGGAGGTGATCTGTGGCGGGCAGGGAGATTTCGGTCAAGTGAGATGTGGTGAAGTTGAGCGCCGAGGAGCGCGAACGGCTGGAGGCGATGATCTGATGGGCAAGCATCCGGCGCAGTCGCTGACGAAGGCGCGCATCCTGTTGAAGGCGGACGTGTCGGAGGCGGGCGAAGGTTGGAGCGACAGCGCGATCTCGGCGGCGTTGGACACCAGCATTAACAATATCGGCCACACCCGGCGTCGACTGGTCGAAGAAGGGATGGCGGCGGCGCTGACCCGCAAATACAATCCGAACTCTGCCCGGCCGCGGATTTTCGACGGGGCGGCGGAGGCGAAATTGATCGCCCTGACCTGCTCGCCGGCGGTCGAGGGGTTCGCGCGTTGGAGTTTGCGCCTGCTCGAGGAGAAGGTCGTCGAATTGAACATCGTCGAGACACACGCCCGCCTCGCTCTACGCGGCCTTTCCCGCGCCAGAAGCGCGCCGCCTCGCCAAGCGGTTCGAATGGCACTACACGCCCAAGCACGGAAGCTGGCTCGACATGGCCGAATCCGAACTCGGCGTTCTTGTGCGTGGCGCTGGGCGCGGCGATCGAAGGCGCGGCGATCGCCCGGGCTGAGGTTTCCGCCGTGCTGGTCGATGTGACGCCGTACACGTTCGGCACCAGTGCGCTCGGCGAATTCGAGGGAGAGATTTACCCCTATAGCTATGTGCCGATCATCCCGCGCAACACGCCGATCCCGGTGCGCAAAAGCGAGGTCTTCTTCACGGTCGCGGACGATCAGACCCAGGTCGACGTGCGTATCTACCAGGGCGAGAACGCCGATGCGCTGCAGAACATTAAGGCGACGCCCAAAAATAGCCGATTCTTTACCTAAGATTTTACTGTAATTGCTGTTTAGCGGATCTCCCGAGTGCGAGGCGAGTGTCTATATCGTGATGATGATAGACGAATCATCCCTGCGCGTCCGGTTCGACGCGCTTCGGCCTTCGCTGGACCAGCCACGCGCCTGTGGTTGAGCGCGGCGGCGGAGGCGAAGGCGGCGGGCTACGGCGGGATTGCGGCGGTCGCGCGCGCGACGAAGGTCGCCCGGAGCACGATTGGGCGCGGGTCTCAAGGACTTGCAGAACCCCGGCTCCTTGACGGGAGAGGTGCGGCGCAAGGGCGGGGGCACTCCTCGGTTGACGGTCAAGGACCCCACGCTGTTGGAGGACTTGCAACGATTGCTCGAGCCGGCGACGATGGGCGACCCGATGCGGCCGTTGCGATGGGTCTCCAAGAGCCACGACAAGCTGGCGACGGCGCTTCGCGCCATGGGTCACAAAGTGAGTTCCTCGACCATCTCCAAGCTGCTGGAGGAACTGAAATATTGTCGCCATTCCAACCGCAAGACCAAGGAAGCCGGCAAACATCCTGATCGCGACGCCCAGTTCGAATATATCAACGCGAAGGTCGAGGCGTTTCAGGCGGCCGGCGAACCCGTGATATCGATCGACGCGAAGAAGAAGGAATTGCTGGGCGAATTCAAGAACGGCGGTAGCGACTATGGGCCGCAGGGCGAACCGATCGGGCCCACGCCGCCGCGATTTCGAGGACAAGGAGTTGGGCAAGGTCGTCCCTTACGGGGTCTACGACATCGGCGCTAACCTCGGCTATGTCAGCCTCGGAATCGACCACGACACCGGGGAGTTCGCCGTCAACGCCGTCCGATGCTGGCTCGATCAGATGGTTGGAAGCTCTATCCCGGGATGAGAGGCGCTGGATGATCACGGCCGACGGCTGCTACTCCGATGGTTCACGGCTGCGGCTCTGGAAGTTGGCCCTCCAACAACTCGCGGACGAAACCGGTCTGATCATTCAGGTTCGCCACTATCCGCCAGGGACTTCGAAGTGGAACAAGATCGAGCATCGCATGTTCTGCCACATCACGCAGAACTGGCGCGCGACGCCACTCCTCGGCCTCCTCATCGTCATCGAACTGATCGCCAACACCACGACGAAAACCGGTCTCAAAATCCGCTGCGAACTCGATAGCAACACCTATCCAAAGGGTATCTCAGGTCTGGACGCGGAAATGGCGACCCTCAACATGACCCGAGACTTATTCCATCCAGAATGGAACTACAGCATCTCGCCGAGGTTTCACGAAATGAAGCAATAGTTTTTGGGCATCGCCTAA
>CAWDTW010000010.1:0-20662 GCA_963805295.1 uncultured Alphaproteobacteria bacterium
CCTGATGACCTTTCCGCAACACTGGGACCCGGTGACGGCGACGCTCGACGTCAACGCCATCCTGGTTCCCAGCGTGAACCCGGTCGATGATTCGCTGCTCGGGGGCACCTCGGAGATATTTGCCGATCACGTACCGACGCTTGGCGCGGTGGTTATCCCTGGTCTCACTACCGTACCGACCCGAGGCGATCCGACCGCCATTCGCATCACGCCGACGATCCTCGATCCGCAGCCGCCCATCGTCACCCGTCCAAACTACAACAAACTCGTTGCACAAGCGACGAACTTGGCGGTGACAATTGCCGGTACCGGCGCCATGACGGCTCCTTCACAGTCGACGATCCGCAAAGCGCTGCCCCAGTCCTACCTGAACGCAACCGGCGCCACGCCGAGCGGGGCTGCGGCGACGATGAACGAATTCGGCTGCGCGATTCGCGGTCAGCAGGTCTTCAGCCCGGTCAGGACGAGGACGATCGGATGGGGGCCGATGATCTCGTACGCGCTGCGCCAGCCCGTGCTCGCGACGGCCCTCGGCCTGCGTTACGCGATGCAAGTGCAACTGGACAGCCCGAAGGTGCTGAACGCCGGCGGCTGGATCTTTATTGAACTTGCCATCGACCGATTCATGGACCAGCGGCCAGACCCCGGGTGGGCCGATCCGTTTGTTCGCAGCACGGCTGCCTCCGCTGACGACAGCCCGTCAGCTGTTCGCCGCGATCGTCTTCCCGGTGGACGCCGGCGGGGCGATCGACGACACCGCATTCAGCGTAGCGGAAAAATACGACGACGGGTTCGCCCAGATCGTGCACGTGAATCAGCCTTTGGCCAACGATGCGGTGTTCGGCGACGGCGGCCTGCCCGCGGCCGCCGACATCGGCGTGCAGATCGGCTGGGACGACGAGCAGGTGCTCGCCTGGCACATCAACCAGATCCAGATCATGAACGACCGGATTTCGGGACCCGGTCTGGTCGCGCAGACACCGCTCGGCGTGCAAGGCTATCGCGTCGACGTGGCCGATGTGACGTCAAATCCATCGACGCCGGCGTGGCATTCGCTGGTCGTTGCGACCACCCCGCTACCGCAGGGCTTCGGCACATTCGACGGCGAACTCGCAATCGAACCGACGGCGGTACGTCCGCAGGATCCGGCAAAACCGACCAGCGGCGAGGCGTGGTTGCCGGTCTATTTTGCCAATTGGCGGGGCGGTTCGCTGGCCGTCCGAGATCCGGTACTGCCCGCGATGCTGGCCAAGAAGCCGATCACGGCGACGCCTGATCCGGTCGGCGTCCTGCTTGCCTATGGCCGCAGCTATGCGTTCCGGGTGCGCCTCGCCGATCTCTCGAGTGGCGGTGCGACGGTCGCCGACGCCCCGGTGAACATTGATCCTGCCGATGTCGCGGTTATCGATTTCTGCCGAGCGGTGCCACCGAAGAAGCCGGGCGTCCGGCTCAATTTCTCAGCCGCTAGACCCCAGGGTTCGTATGGCTCGTATCCTCCGCCCGCGTACGTAATTCCCGAGCCGGAATTGCTGACCTTCACGCGCCCGCTGATCGGCTATCCGGAAGTGCTTTACACTGCGCTTGGTGATACGGACGCGCACCGCGGCGAAATCGCTGAGTACTTCACGAGCAAAGCCGATCCGGGCAGTGGTGTCGTCGTCGGATTGCCCGATCCGGACGTGCAAACGCTGCAAATCGTGATCGAAACTCGCTCGCCGCTGCACGACATCGCCGGAGACGGTTCCGTCTCGCCGCCGTTCCGCAGGCTCTACACCACCACGCGCGAATTTCCCCCGTTGCCTGCCGGCCCGCTTCCGACCGATCCCGGATTGCAGGTCGACATCGCCTATGTCGACGCGCCGTCGATCGTCGACTGGCAGACGACGCAACCATCGAGCGGACCGCTTGTCATACCACGCGCCCGCGACGTGCGTCTGACCGCACGCGCCCTCACACGCGACGATCCCGCGTACTTTTCCCCGGTTGCGACGGCCGGACTTCGGTGCAACGATCGTCATGCGGGCGGAGCTGCGCGACGAGCCGCCGCTACTGATCCGACCGGCTGACGGCAGCCCGCCTCTGCGAGGTTTCCTTTTCAAGCGCCCGCCAGGTATCAACGCTCCGCCAGTGGCGGCACAACTCGGACAACAGCTCGGCATCGCGGTCGACGGCCTGACGTTCTCGGCCCCGGCGGGAAAGCGCGTTGCGTTCGGCGCGTCCAGAAGCCTGCGCCATACGCTCCCGGGAGATCACTCGACGATCACGTTTGCATCCGAAACCGAGCTCTTGCGGCACTGGATCATTGCCTTCGTCGTCGACCTCGAACGGGACTGGACCTGGGACGGCCTGGCTGCCGCTAACACCCTCACGGTCGAGCGGGACGGTGCAACGGTGGGGAGCCTGGCGGTGGTCCGCACCCTGGGCGCTGCGGCAGTCGGCGATCCGGTGAATTGGGACCGCCGCCGGACACAGCTTGTGTTCTTCGACGGCGTTGATCCGCACGAGACCACGGCGAGTTCGTTCCCGGAAGCAATTGAGCACACGTGGAAGCTTGTGGCATCGACCGTGAGCGAAACCGGTCCGGTGACCGGCGTTGCCGGCGCACCGGCATTGAAGCCTGGTACGGTCACCCGTCCGATCGAGACGGATCTGAACGGCGTGAGCCAGCCGCTGACGCTTCCGATCGCAATTCCACCCACGCAGATTCCGGAAATCGCGTCGGTTGGCCTGGCCTTCTCGCCCTTTGCAGAAGGGCCGGGCTATGCGACTACCGCCGCTCGCCAACGCGCCCTGTGGTTCGAACTGAAAGCCCCGATCCAGAACAGGACCGGCGACGGCCTGTTTGCCCGTGTCCTGGCGCACGGCGCTGATCCGCTCCTCTATAATGCCGCTCCCAGCTTCGATCGCCCGGAAGAACCGCCGCTCACGCTCGATCCAGAGCTGATGCGCTTGATCACGCCGGGCGAAAGTGACGACCGCGCCGGCCTGGATGCAATGAGCGCCATGGAGAACGCAGCGGATTCCTCACTCCATTTTCTGTTGCCGCTGCCGCCGGGCATCGACCCATCGGATCCGGAGCTGTTTGGGTTCTACACCTATGAACTGCGCATCGGGCATGCCGGCGATCCGCACGACCACCGCTGGTGGTCGACGGCGCAGGGGCGCTTCGGACGACCGCTGCGTGTCAACGGGGTCCAGCATCCGGCGCCGGCCCTTGTCTGCAGCGCCGGCCGTTACCGCGATCCGTCCAACCCCCAATCTCGCGCTTCGACATTCGTCGTTGCATCATCGACCTACGCGACGCCGGTGCTGGCCGGCCAGCCATTGGTTCGGCCGATAGACCCGCCCAGAACGGCGCTCTACTTCTTCTTGTACGCACAAGTCGTCCAAGCCGACTCTGCTTCCAATCGAAATGTTCTGCTCTTTCAGCGGGAAAGCCAATTTTTCGCTTCCGACCGGCCAATCGAGGCGACGATCCTCGGGCGCCTCGGCTTCCGTGCCTTCCAGGCGTCACAAAGGGACCGCACGGGTTACGCGGTTTTCAGCGATGCAGAAATCGAAAAGCAACTCGTTCAACTGGAACTTTCGGTCGATCTGCCACTGAGCGTTCTTGCGGCGGAATTTCTTCCTGGCGGCACCGCCGGTGATGTGCCCGGTGCGGCCCGCCCACTGTCGCCCACTTCGGTTGCCGGGCTCGCCGGTTCAGCTGACAGTAATCCTGATCCGTTGGGTTTAAACAATCGCCCGCGCCGCATCTTGCGGGTTTCGCCACTGGTCGCTGTCGCGCCTTTCTGTTAGCGCAAAGGAAGAACAATGGCCAAGGTTCCACTCCCCGGAAGTGCGCCGGTCGATCTGCCACTGAGCGTTCTTGCGGCGGAATTTCTTCCTGGCGGCACCGCCGGTGATGTGCCCGGTGCGGCCGGCCCACTGTCGCCCACTTCGGTTGCCGGGCTCGCCGGTTCAGCTGACAGTAATCCTGATCCGTTGGGTTTAAACAATCGCCCGCGCCGCATCTTGCGGGTTTCGCCACTGGTCGCTGTCGCGCCTTTCTGTTAGCGCAAAGGAAGAACAATGGCCAAGGTTCCACTCCCCGGAAGTGCGCCGCCAGAACTGCCAGGTCTCCGCCTTATTGGCGCACCATCGCCAGACGAACGATTTTCCGTCTCTGTCATTCTTCGCCCGCGCTCCCATGGTAGTAATGGCCGCCCCCTACTCTGGCCTCCCAAACAGACGCTTAGTCGTGAACAATACGCCGCTGAGTACGGGGCAGATCCCCAACACGTTGCCCAAGTTGAAGCCCTCGCCGAAAGCAATAACCTTTCTGTCGAGCAAATATTTCCCGTCAGGAGGACCGTGATTTCTGTCTGGCACGGTGGCCGATTTATCAAAGGCCTTTCAGGTGGAATTGGGCCATTACGATCACGAGGGCCGCCAATTTCGGGCACACTTTGGTGAAGTACATTTGGATGCCGAGCTTCTTCCGCTGGTTCACGGAATTTTTGGTTTGGACAATCTGCCAATATTCAGGTCCCCCCCAAGGAGAACCACGAGCCAAAACTCGCTAGATTTACAAATTGTGACTTCACTTTATAACTTCCCAACCGGGCTCGACGGCACAGGCCAGACCATCGGGATCATCGACCTTGGTGGTGGCTTTCTCACCTCTGATATGGACTCGTTCTTCGGAGGGCTAGGGCTAGCGGGGCCCAAGATCGTTCCCTTTTCGGTCGACGGTGCGGTCAACAATCCAGGGGCCACCCAAGGGGAAGATATGGAGGTCACCGTAGACATCCAGGTTTGCGGCGGGATTGCGCCGGGGTCCACAATAGTTGTCTACATTGCGCCAGATAGCAGTCAACGAAGCTTGATCGATGCGGTTAATGCGGCAATGACCGATACCGTCAATGCGCCGTCGGTTATCTCCATTTCCAACAATGGCGAGGAATCGCGGTTTTCTTTGCCCAACATGACCACACTGGACACTTTCTTTGAAGCTGCCGGGCGTCAGTTCATCACGGTTCTCGCCGCCTCCGGCGACAAAGGATCAAGCAACGGTGTCGCTGACGGTAAGGCCCACGTCGTGTTTCCCGCTTCCAGCCCGCACGTCACAGCGTGTGGCGGCACGACCCTTAGTGGTTCTTCAGCCGGAGCGAACTCCGAGGTCGTGTGGAGTGATGCTTCGGGGGCAACCGGCGGCGGCATAAGTGATGTCTTTCCCTTGCCGTCCTATCAAGTCGGCGCTGGAATTCCCGTGTCAGCGAACCCTGCTGCAAACAGCGGTCGTGGTGTCCCCGACGTCGCCAGTACTGCGAACGGATTCAACTTAGTATTTCAAGGTGCACCCTTCGGTTTCACCGGTGGCACTAGCGAGGCTGCCCCGCTGTGGGCGGGGTTGATAGCGCTTATCAATCAGCTCAGGGGGGCGACTGGGTTCGGGGTGGTGCCAGTGGGTTTTCTCAACCCAATTCTTTATGGCGCGCTTGCTCCTGAGGGATGCTTAAACGATATCACAAGCGGTAGTAACGGAGCTTACACGGCCGGGCCCGGGTGGGACGCGTGCACCGGGTGGGGGAGTCCAATTGGAAGTCTCCTCGCTAACAGTCTGATTGGAGCTCCATCAGTGATAAGTCTGAGCCCCGATTCCGGTCCGCATGCCGGCGGTACCCCCGTAACCATTCAAGGAAAGCGTTTTACCGGCGCGGTCTCAGTGCGTTTTGGCTTCTTCGAGGCTGCGTTTGTTGTTGATAATGATACGCAAATCAGCGCGGTAAGTCCGGGAATACCTAGCAACGCTGCGGCCGAACCATCATTTGTGGTAGTTAGGACGCTTCGAGGCAGCTCAGCAGTAAGCGGACCGTCGGTATTTATCTATATTGACCCAATCCCACTTGTCGTTCGCGTCGAACCGGCGAGCGGACCTGCCGGAACTACAGTGACCGTCACCGGCAAGGGTTTTACTGGCGTGACCGCCGTCAGATTCGGTGCGATTGACTCTGTCAATGTGGTGCCGGACCCGAACAATCCAGACACGCAACTGACCGCTGACAGCCCGCCAGCCAACGGGACAGTTCACGTGATCGTTGTTACGCAAGGCGGCCCCTCCGCCCCAACGTCAGCCGATCAGTTCACCAATGAATAGATCGTTGATCCGTGATGTTGTCCGTGGCTGGTTCGGAACGGAAGAAGTCGGCAAAACAGTTGGCGGCGCAGGCAAGGCAGGAGGCAGAGCAGGCGGAGTTGAGCCAGTCTATCCGCGAGGTCTATCGCAAACTCGCCGGCTATCATGGGCGCTATCCGCGCTATCCCATTGATCACGCGCCAGCTATGGATCTATCGAGCGACACCCGAAACCAGCATTTTGTCCCTCAGGTCGACAGGTGCTGCGAGCGGCAGCTGTCGATTTACACTCATTGTTGAGACTGCTCGAGTTAGGCATTTCAGGGCTTTACCGGAGAGCCTCTTGCAAAATTCATCGAACGCGGCGAATTTTCCCTGTGTTCGCGGGGCGGAGCGGCCGGCGCTCAGGCCGGCGCCGGCCTGAGCTGGGTGTCAGCCGCCATTTTGGCGTGAGAACTCGGATGCAATGAATTCAATAGCTTAGGCTTAGCCACGATATTTGAGAATATCCATCTAAATTGACAATTTGCATTGACTTAGCCATCAATTGTGAGAATTTCGACGCCGAACGTTGGGGCACAATTCAAGGTCGAAAACGGACTACCGGAAAAGCAACGCTTCTGAGGGGCCATTGAAACTTCGGCAAATTCTGCCGCGAAGCGAATTTCGAACTGCCGCTGGCCCAACGGCAAAGCCATCAATAGTGAGAATATCGCCGGCTGAAATTCTCACTATTGATGGCCAAATCCGAAAAACATTTCATATTCTCATTGCAAGATGGCACCTGACAACGGTTGAGCCTCGGCTCCGAGGCTTCCAGCAGGATCGCCAGCTCCTCCAACTTCGGTATCCTTCACCACGTCGTGCGTTCGAAGAGCGCCGCAAGAAAGCACATTCCGCAGAAAAGATCAAAACGTGAACGGCATAGTGAGAATTGAGGCTCAGCGTCCGCGCGGCTGCACGCGATACGACTGTCCCCCTCTTGCTCCGCTCTGAATTTCCCGTTCGCGCCGACGCCGCTCAGTCCTTCACGTGATGAGCGAAGGGGAGGGGGAACGGGTACCGCTAGCGCCGGCCGCGCCGGCATGGGTTCGTTGCAGGCTCCCGCGCGTTCCGCGCGCCCTTGCAGCGCGACCGCCTCGCGGTCGGCGGGCAGGGCAGGGGCGGAGAAGGACCCAAGGCCAGACAGCCCAGCTCCTGCGCATCAGCGCGAGGAGCGGACGTGACCGGACACGACCCCGAAATCGACGAACTGCGCGACAAGGTGCATTGCGCCGTCGCGCTGGAGCGAACCCCGCCGCCCGCCCTGGAAGCTCGACCGGAAGGAGAGCACAAAGCTCAGCCTGAAGTACCGGCGAGGCAAACGCGAAATCCTGATCGTCAGTCACGCCGGGCGCGGCTGGTGAGATCCGGCGAGCGACGCCAAAGGCGACGTCTTTGGACTGGTGCAGAGGCTGGAGCGGGGCCTGACCTTGGGCCGCAAGCGCCTGCGGGAATTCGCAGGGCTGTCGCCGAGCTAGCGGCTCGCCGACAGGGCAGGGGAGCGCAAGGCGCCCGCAGCATCCGTTCCCGAGCGATGGGCGCGGAGTTGGTTCGTTAAGCGGGGATCGCCGGCATGGCGTTACCTCGCCGTCGAACGCTGCATTCCCGTCGCGATCATCGAGGCCGCATCGACTGCGAGGGTCTTGCGCGAAGGTCCGCACGGGAGCAGGGCAGGGGCCACGGAGACCGCCCAGGTTCAGGATACGTGTAAAAAGTGGTCACAAGGCCAGCTCGAAGGGAAGCGGCTGAGGGTTGAGGGGGCTTGGTAGATCGTCCATGTCCAGGACGTACTGGCCGAAGCGTCGGATGTGCTCGCGCATGTAGGGGCTGAGGCCCGCGACCAAGCTCGGGGTAACAGGGTGGCCATCCGCAGCCATGGCAGCAAGCGCTTCTGTCATGTCTGCGACGTTGGACAGCATGATCGCATTAGCGACCAGGCTGGCATACTTGAGTTGTTTCTCTTGTTCGACGGGATCACCGCTCTTGATCACCGGTCCACCGAATGCGATCCAGTCGAGGAAATCGTTGTAGGCTTCGATTTTCGTGGTCTCGGCACGGATGGTGCGGCGGACATCCGCATTGGAGATGAATCGCAGCAGGAACAGGGTGCGCTCGACGCGGCCGAGTTCGCGGAACGCGCGGTACAATCGGCTGCGGCGGCTGTACGCGCCGAGCTTTCGCAGCAGCATCGATGGCATGACCACGCCCGCCTGGATTGATAGCACGACCTGGATCATGTCGCGCGCATGCGTGGCGATCATCTCCCAGTCGATCTCCCCACCGAACAACGCGTCGATATGCTGGTAGCGGACCGATTTAGCCGGACGATAGAAGACGGCGTCGCTCAAGCCGCGCATGCGCGGCATCAGCTTGATGCCAAGCAGCCGGCAGAGCCCGAAGACCGGCTCGCTCTGACCCTGGGTGTCTGCGTGGAGCGTGTCAGGCTGGAGGGCCGATCGGTTCTTCATCAGCCCATCAAGGATGTAGACGGCCTCCCACACGCCGCAGGAAATGAAACTGGTGAACAGTGCTATGTAGGTGTCGGCGATGTGGTGATAGGCGATGCCGCCATAGCCACCGTTCGACGCCTCCGCCCCTCAGCCTCCCCCTCTTCTGGCCCGTCGCCATGGTGGCGGGAATGGAGAAAGCGCCTCGATCTGCGCACCATGACTTTGCGCGATTATGGACGCACGATATTGGGCGACGCCACCTTTGCCTTGAGCCCGCCGTGGAGCTTGATCTCCTCCTGGACGAATTCGAGGTTCCTGAGCGCGAGATCGGCCTTCGCCCGGGCGGGATTCCAACTCTGGTCAATGCGCCCTTCGCCGGCCACAGGGCCATGATCGCCGACTATTGCAAGGGCCAGAGCCTAGTCGAGACGCAGCTCGCGGGCGGCGTCGGCCACGTCGCGCTGACCGACTGGAAGTCGGCCGCCGAGGACATGAAGGACTTCGACATCGACAACTACCTCGAGGAACTGATCGTCGCCATCGACGACCTCGGCGGCCGGGTCAATCTCGTCGGGCTCTGCCAGGGCGGCTGGTCCTCGGCGATGGTGGCGGCGCGGTTTCCCAACAAGGTGAACGCGCTCGTTCTCGCCGGGTCGCCGATCGACACGGACGCCGGCGACGGTCCGATCAAGCGCATGGCTCATGACACTCCGATGTCGGCTTACGAGGATCTCGTCAGGCTCGGGGACGGACTGATGAGGGGCCAGCTCATGCTGCTGGGATGGAAAAACATGCATCCCGAGAAGCACTATGTCGCCGAGGACATCGACTTCTATCAGCACATGGACGACCCGGCCTATAGAGAGAGGGTCGAGGTGTTCGACAGCTGGTACGAAGATCCGCTCGACCTGCCCGGGCGCTGGTATCTGCAGGCGATCCGCGAGCTCTTCAAGGAGAACCGCCTCGCCAAGGGCGAGTTCGTGGGGCTCGGTCGCCGCCTGAACCTCGAAGTCGATCGCATGTCCCCTTTATCTCCTCGCGGGCGAGAGCGACGACATCACAACCAGCGAGCAGGTTTTCGCGGCGGAGAACCTCGTCGGAACCCCGAAAGGCCGGATCGAGAAGAAGCTGGTCCCCGGCGGACACATCGGTCTCTTCATGGGCTCGCGCACGCTCAAGGAGACGTGGCCGACGATCGCGCGGTGGCTAACTCATTCGGGCTCCGCTTGATGCTCGGCGGGCGTGGTTTCGCTCTCGTCGATCCGATTGGAGGAACGGCTGCTTTGCGCCGCAGCCGAGAGGCTCCTCGTTCCGGCAGCGGTGTCCCTCTTGAGAGGGCTGCGTTCGAAAAAGGGTTAGGGGCGAAGAAGCGATCCCCGGTCGGATCGATCTTCAAGATCCGTCATCGCCGAGGCGGTGACCTTGCCCTACCTCGCCTACTTCTGATGCAGACGAATATTTCATATTGACCTGATCGTCAACTTGACATATACGAGCAACATGGATCAAGGCCGTTGGCGGCTGAAGGTTCGGAGGAAGTGGTCGATGCCTGGAAACGGGAGCGACGGGCAGGCGGACCAAGTGGAATCTGCTGGCGCCTGCGCGATCCCGCCCCCATAGGGGCCTGACCACCGCGACCCTGCAAATGGACACCCAAAAGGCGTTCGGCTGGAACGGCGGACTCTTCAACGCCAGCGGTCTGATGATCAGCGGCGGGGATCTGAGCCGGCAGACTTTGGAGGTGCTGCAGACCGCAAGCGGCATCGAGGCCGATCCTGGGCTGCGGCTGAGGGAGCTCTGGTACCAGCAGAAGATTTTCGACGACAAAATCGACGTCAAGATCGGCCAGCAGAGCCTCGACGAGGAGTTTATGATCACGCAAAACGGCTTATACTTCATCAACGCGATGTTCGGATGGCCGATGCTCCCGTCAGCCGACATGCCGGGCGGCGGGCCGGCCTATCCCCTCTCGGCGCTCGGCGTGCGCGTGCGCGCCCACCTCAATGATTCGGTGACGCTGCTGGCGGGGGTCTATAATGGCAGCCCCGTCCCCTCAATTTTCGGGGACCCGCAGAAGCTCAACGCCCATGGCCTCAACTTCCTGATCGGGCAGGGCGTTCTCGGGATCGCGGAACTGCAGTACGCCTATCCTTCGCCCAATGCGACGGCGCCAGCGGGCGAAAACGATCCATTGGCGCGCGCCTACAAAATTGGCTTCTGGTACGACAGCTGGGAATTCGCCAGTCAGCAATGGGCAAACGACGGCCACCATATTCGTAGCATTCATTTTTGGCAAGAAAATGTTGCGCTAAGCGAACAAATTATGTAATTACTCTTCTATATATCCTATTTATACCCTCTTTATATTTGACTAGGGCGTTTTGAGGTTCGAGAGGATTTGCGATGCTCTTGGCTGAACCTAAGAGCCGGGACCTCGGCCTGGTCCGATAAGTTCCCCAACGTGCATCGTCATGGGCAGCAAAGTGTTGGTGCTGTGCCAGGCGTTGACCCATTGCTCCGGCAAGGCGCCCCACGAGTTGAGCTGGCCGAGGCCGTCGATGATTCCGAGGATCTCGATTGTAGTCGGCCGGCGTCTCCTCTACGACGACGCAGCCGAAGGTCGTCACTTGCAGATCGGCGTAGCGCTCGTGCGGCAGGTGGCGGACGGCGTTCCGCAGGCAGAGCGCACCCTTGCTGTGTCCGTAGAGCTGCTTGATCTGCGGTGCCGCCTTCAGGATGGCGTGCAGAATTTCGCTCTCCGCAGTGCCGCTGGGGAACGGCTCAGGGAGCGCCGTCAAGGAGAGACGGCGGCCAATTTTCGCAAGGTCGGGAGCGACGGCCGTAAGCGTCGCCTCGGTCATTCGGCGCAAGAGATCAAGCATGCCGAAGCCGAACCAACCGACGAGGGCCTGCAAAACGAGATCGGCGAGGCCGTAGCCCGGCACGATCGCGGCGACGGGCTTCTAGCGCTTCCGACACGTTCCAGGCGAAGGCCGCCGAGCCCAGCGCCGAACTGCCGACACCGGTGACCGCGATCGCCTCGACGTCCTTCGGCGCGACGCTGAGCGCGGCGGCGGCTGCGGCGTCGGGGAACTTCAGTCCCTCAGCCAGGAACCTCTTGACGTCGCCGTATTGGGAGACGAACGGCGGGCGATGCGCGTCAACGACGAGAATCGCGCCCTCCGGACTGTAAAGCTCGCTCAGGACGAGCCGGACCGCGGCCTCAGACGTCGCGAGTTGGCTTCCGGCCGCGCCGTCCTGCTTCGCGATCTGCGTCGATACGGGCAGGCCGCGAATACAGAGCCTGAGCCAGAACTGTTCGGTGTCGTAAAAGAGGCGGTCGAGCGCGCTGTTCGCGTAGTGGAAGGCGAGCAGGAGCGGGACGATCGCAAGAGCGAAGGGGGACGGAACGATCGCCGGCAATGAGACGCCTGGGCTCTCGGGAGCGAATCGCGGATCGAGAGGGGCGGGCGCGGACGGCGTCGAAACGGTGAGATCGTTCATGCGATTTTCCCTCCAAATCCGACCCAGCAGGCTTCGCCCGCAGAAAAAACGCTCTCGAACGCCTGCTCGCGCGCCCTCAATTAGCTGGTGTCGGCGGCGGCCTTTTGCGAGGGCGCAAATTCCCGCGGGAACGCCCATGTCTGCGACCGGCGACCCGCAGGCGCAGCCAGCGCCGTCCGAGTCGCCTCAGTACGGGTCATTCGTGACCGCGGTCTATAACGTGGCTCGCTCATTCGGGCTCCGCCTGACGCTCGGCAGGCGTGTTTCGCGCTCGTCGATCCGGTTGGAGGAACGGCTGCTTTGCGCCGCAGCCAAGTGGCTCCTCGTTCCGGCAGGACGCGATCGCGTCAATTGGTCGCATCTTCGAGATAAATGGAAAGCTTTGTCCTGCCGGGAGGCGTTGCGCCGGGCGCTTCCACGACGTGTGTCACGCATGGGACGGGTGCTTGACGGTGCGCAAGGCTGCGGGGGGAGTGGAGAGGTTGACCCACGTCAATGAATGACGGGCGGTCGCCAGCCAAAATATGCGGGTCTCTGGTCGGGTTTCTGCTCACGAATAACCGCCGCCCTCGACCGGATGCCACGACTGCGCCGGAGGCGAACAGTCCATGGATAGGGTTACGGCAATCGTTTGGGGCCTGGTCGCCCTCGGGGCGACACTCGCTTTTGTCATCTATTGGAATCGCCGGCTCCGCACTGCGCGACGGATCGACGATCTTCTCCGAGAGTACTTCCAGGGGAGAATGCCGGTCGGCCAGCTCGGTCAGCGGGCGCGAGCCATCGCCAGCCGCGAATTCTTCGGAGGTCCAACGTTCCTCTCGCTTGCTGCCTCGGCCTTTCAGCACGCAACTGACGTTAAACGGGCGAACCAAGCGAATTCCAAGGACGAGGAGGAATTGATGCGACTGTTCGGGAATCTGAAGCGCGAGTTCGGCGTGCCGGACCGCTATAAGTTGGAAGAGCGACCCGGGCGCGAGTGACCGCCTCCCCGTCGTGACGCTAAAGGCGCTGCTGATCCCATTCCGGCGGGGCTGTCCCTCTTGAGAGGGCTGCGTTCGAAGAAGAGTCAGGCGTAAGGTAACTCCTGAGAGGGTCTCGTTCGCACGGGCGCCGTCAGGCCGAGGAGCCCGCGAAGCAGGCGCCTCCGCAATGGCGCCGGCCGGTCCAGCGAAACGCGACGCGCCGGCCAAAAAGCCGAGGCGCCGACGCCAAGCGGATGCGGCGCCAACGGTGCCGTCATGCCAACTTATAACAAGGCTTGGCCATTGCGGTTTCTAGCGATTTCAAGGGGTGAGAGCGAAAGGGCGGACTTTTTGCGAACCCTGGGCGAATCCTGGCCGAAGTCGCCGCCCACGAACCGCTCCTGGCGCATCCGGCCTCGCCGGCGCCGCCGCCCACGTCGCGCCGCCGGGCGCGATATCCTTGCAGCTTGCGCCCTCCTGCAGGCGGGCGAAGATGCGCCGGAGCGCGCGGGCGGCGGGCGAGAGCATGGGGAATGAGGTCATTGGACGCCTTTGTGAGAACAAATCTAGCACAAGGCTCGACTTTGGCCTAGAATTTTCAAAAGCCGCCTGCGGGCGTAACCGACGCGGCGCCGACGGGGCGCCGCCTTCGCGCCGGCAAGCCGCAGACATCGGCCGAGGCGGTCGCCGACCGCCGCTCCCGGTCCGGAAAACAGGGAGCTTGAATCTGGAGGACAGGGAGGCTTTTGCGGCGGAACAGGGGGCTCTTGCGCCAGACCAGGGAGTTATTCCGGAATTTAGTGTACCGACTTTAACGCTCGTCGTCCTCTGGCGACTTTTTCGAGGATGTCGGCTGCTGGGGCGGTCCAAATGAACGGTTTGGCGTCGGCATTGTGCTGGTCGAGGTAGGCTTCGATGGCGGTCTCGAGTTCGGCGACGCTGTGGAACACGCCGCGGCGGATGGCGTCCTCGGTGATCAAGCCGAAGAAGCGTTCGACGAGATTGATCCATGAGGCGGAAGTCGGCGTGAAGTGGAGGTGGAAGCGGGGGTGACGCTTGAGCCAGGCCTTGACCTTGGGGTGCTTGTGGGTGGCGTAATTGTCGACAGTCAAGTGGAGATCGAGCGATTTGGGGGTGTTGTGGTCGATGGTGCGCAAGAAGCGCAGGAACTCTTGGTGACGATGCCGCGGCATGCATTGGCCGATGACCTTGCCGGTGGCGACGTCGAGCGCCGCGAACTGGGTGGTCGTGCCGCGTCGTTTGTAGTCGTGGGTCATAGTCGTCGCGTCCAAAGGCGGCTTGCGTCCGGGACGCGTGGCGTCGCGTTCGAGCCCCGCCACGCCGCACGCGAGATAGCGGTCGCGCCAACGGTAGGCGGTTCGCTTGGTCTTGCCGGTCGCCCGAACGATCGCCGTCACGCTGGCCCCTTGCGCCCACATCAGAAGGATCCGAGCCCGCCAAACCAGTTTCTGCGGCGTGTTGCGGCCCGCCACCCAGCCTTCCAGCCGCGCCCGATCCTCAGGAGATAACTGGATGCCTGCTTTGCTTTCCATCCCACCCGACTCGCACAATCACGAGCCATTGGGAATCCTTCCGTTAGTTACGGAACACTAGCAGCCTGTCGGACTTAAACTCTCAGTCATTGATTTAATTGCAGTTTGCTTCTTCGTACGATAGCTCGAAGGGCCCGCATTGCAAGAGCGAGAAACTCAACGGTTGACGACATGAATGGTGCGTTATCAAAATGTGTCCACGAACACGACAACCCCGGCAAAATGAAATTGAACTCCTCAGTCGGCTTGCTCAAGAACCCCTCGCGCTCAGTTCCGGACCTGTCGGACGATGTTCGAACCGGGGATGGATCCGCTATGTTGAAATGAACGAAAACGACTGCGCGCTTTATGAGTTAACCGCCTCCGGCCGCATGCTTCTTGAAGAGCATCTGGCAAATCGTCGGTTGGCTGGGACTCGGAGCACCGTTAGTGACCATGACTGAGTTGTAGTTGGTAACGGCTGCGCCGTTTGTCCCGGCTATTCGCGACCCCGAACACTGCTTCCTGTCTGTCCCAACTGTCATTCGGCGTGGGGTCTCAAGGCCGATCGGCGGGACTGCCTGGAGATTGGGGGTGCGGGCGCCGAAGCGGTAGTTTCGCGTCTGATCTCTGATCGGGGGTAGGCGCGTGGCTTGGATTGTGAGGTTGGTGAAAACCGGGGCTGACGGTGAGAGACAGTGCGCCGACGTCTTGAAGATCAACCGGCCTGATGATCTCGGTGATATCGCCAACTTAGGGTTGACCCTGGCCGAAGGGAAGCTGTTGCTGGCCGGCCTCCAACAGGAGATCGTCGCGGCGCAGGCCAAGGGCCACGCCGTCCGGCGGCCGGACTGCCGAAGCTGTGGCGAGGTGTGCCGAGTGAAGGATTACCGGGACCATGCGGTCGCGACGCTTTTCGGCCAGGTCACGGTGCGGCTTCCCCGCTTTCGCTGTGCTGGGTGCGGCGGCAACGAAGCCGGCCATGGTTGGCCATCGTATTGCCGCTCGACGGCGGAGTTGGATCAGCTTCAGGCGCATCTCTCTGCCCTGATGACTTACCGGGTGGCTGCTGACGTGCTGCGGCAAATGTTCCCGATCGACGCCGGAAACGACCCGGAAACTTTGCGTTTGCACACTCTGAAAATTGGTGCGGAGCTTCGGGATCAGGCCGCGGTGCGGCCTGATCCGGCGGCTCCGTCGATCACCGTGACCTTGGATTCGACCTTCATCCGCAGCTGCGAGGACGGCGAGCGGCATCTGGAGGTGCGGGTCGGCAATGTTGAAACGGAGACTGGCGGGCGGCAGGTTTTCGGCGCCGTCGCCAAAGCCGATACGGACATCAAAGTGCTGATCCGCCGCAGCCTCGACGCCGTCGGGCGAACCGAGGACACGGTGCTGACCGCGTTCACCGACGGGTGCTCCGGCTTGCGGCGCATTTTGGCTGATGCCGGTGTCACCGAGGCGCCGGTGCTCGACTGGTTCCACATCGCCATGCGGCTGCAGCACCTGGAGCAAACAGCCGGCGGTCTGTCGGCGGATGACCCGGCACGGGTGGCGGCGAAGGCGGTGATTGTCGCGGAGGTCGAGCGCCTGCACTGGAGGCTGTGGAATGGCAAAGCCAAGGATGCTCAAATCAGCATCGGTCGTATCCGCGCAGTGATGCATCATTTTCAGGGGGAACAAGGGCAGCGGAGGTCCATTGCGCCTTCGAGAAAGCTGTGGACCGCCTTGCACGCACTGGATGGTTATCTCACCGGACAGAGCGACTGGTTGGTCAACTACGCCGAGCGGTACCGTGCCGGATTGCGGGTCGGCACCGCGATCACCGAAGGGACGGCCAATTTTCTGGTGAACCGCCGGATGAACAAATCGCAGCAGATGCGCTGGTCGCGGCGAGGGGCGGATCTTCTGCTTCAGGTTCGCAGCGCCGTCTATAATGGCACGCTCGGCTCCGGCTTCGGACAGAGATTCCAGCCCGCCAACGATCCGCTCCCGCAAGCAGCCTTTGCGGCCTGACACCCCCAATCTCCAGGCAGTCCCGTCGATCGCATCGATCCGGGGCTCGTCCTGGTGAGGGGTCGGATAGGCCGAGCTCCCAGACACGAAGGGTCAAACCATGTCCATCAAACTCACCGACACGCAGCTCCTGATGCTCAGCGCCGCCGCACAGCGCGAGGACCGCTGCATCGCCGCTCCGCCAAGTCTGAAGGGCGCCGCAGCCCAGAAGATCGCAGCGAAGTTGGTCGCCGTGGGACTGGCCAAGGAGGTCAAAGCAAGACAGCGCTCCCACGTTTGGCGGTGCGACGAAGCGCCGCCACCCACATCCACAACAGGACGCCCCGCGTAGGTCGTCGTTGTTGCGTTGAGCGTGAAGGGAATTAAACTCCTGTTCGAGCCCATTGTCAGTCGAGTGACGGCCGCCACGATCGTCTACCGCATCGGCAGCCGCCGCAAGGAGGAACTCGCCGCGCTGATCGGCGACGCCTTCCTGGGCCATCCGATGCTCCCGGTTATCCGCTGCGGACCTCTCGATTGGTCGGCGGTTCGAACACGACGGTGACGCGGCGGCTTTCGCAGGCCGGACACATGAGGCGCGACTTTAGGCGCGAAAGCGGGAAGTTCGGGCCCCGCGTACAGACCAGCGTCTCGAGATCAAGCTGCTTTTCGATAGACGCATCGCCGGACGGACTTCGTGCCCTCGCGATAGCCGTCGGCGCACCGCATGTGCACCTTTTGGCTGCGCCGGGCGGGACGACTTCGGCGGCGCCGTCGCGCGCGCTGTCGCTCCCAGACGAAACTGTCGATGTGACAAGCGTCGCTGGCAAATCCGCAACGCGTTGCCGATCTTCGGCGCCGTCGCGCGCGCGATGTCGCTCCCGTCGGCCCTGATCGCGAGACGCTCGCTTCGCGACACCAGCACCCGCTCTTCTGCGCGGCAGCGCTCGATCAATTGGCTGTCGGTTTCCTCCGACCGCAATTCGGCGTCGTAGCCAGCCGCACGCCGCCACCGGCCAGCCTCGCCGACATCACATCGCAGAAGAAGCGCACGTCTATCGTCCGATGAGGGCCGCGTCCTCAGAGGCCGGGGACATCAATCGTATTCGGACGACCGCCACGTCGACTCTCGTTCGCTCCGGAGTCGTTCGGCTCAAGAGTTCGCTTCTTCAGCCAAGTAGCGCGCGATGTCGCGCGCCACCTCCGCCTGCGCTCGTGCGCGCTCCGCCGCTCCTTCGCTCGGCTTCTCGGGGCCGGGGCTGCTCGCCGCCTTGTCCAGCATGACGGCCGCCTGATCGCGCAGCGCGGCGTAGGTCAGCACGCGGTCGATGATGCGCTGGCGCTCGGCGGCGACAAGGGTTTCCGTCGTAGCGTCGCTCGGCTTTTTGCGCTCTTCCATTTCCACCGTTGACTTATCGCTCATTGTTTGCGCCCTCTTCTTGGCGGCTCAGGCCGCAGCGCGTGCTCCACGCCGCCGGTTCAATGTATGCTGGCCCGGCCCCGGCTCGGGCAGCGCCACTTGCAGGCACCTGAGGGCTGCCAGCGCCGCCAGTGCAGTGGCAAGCAGCAGCGAGCAGGCGCGCGTTCACGTCGGCTGGGCGCTTCTCGCGTTTAGGTCCGGTCGGCATTCTTTTCGTCCACCACTAGGGAGATGACGATTTCTGGAGATTCTTCGACGTCCGTATAATCTTCAGGGTCGCCAGAGAAAGTGATTCGTGATCCATCGCCCTTCACAAAAACCGTAGTGGCAAGCGCCATGTTGATATAAATCGACATCGATTTGTCGTGGGCCGAAATACATTTGATCCATTCTGAGGCCATCGCCCCCTCCGTGCCTAGCGGTTAGCATACCACCGCACGTGCGAGCGATGCGAGCGTTTGTCAATCCGCCTCATTTTCAGGGGTGCGATTTCAAATCGATGCAAGGTAGGTTCGGTTTGATTGATTTGGCGGGAGACGAGGGATGGCGGTCGGGGAATTGAGCGATGGGGCGCTGGTTGCGGCTTTGCGAGCGCATCCCGAGCTTCGCCGGCGGGTGTCGTCGATCGTGCGGGCGGTCGAAGGCGAGGCGGGGGAATTGAAGGAGGCCGACGCGGCGGAAGAGCGGATGTTCGAGGAGACGCGTCTTCTGGGACGGGAGGCGTTGCGCAGTTGGGCCGAGCGGCGGGTGGAGGCGACGGAGCGGGAGATTCGCCAACGCCCGCAGATGCATCGCCAAGGCGAAAAAAACTGCGCTGGCATACGAAATTCGGCGAAATAGAGGTTCGGGAGCCGCAATATCGGTTCGGGACGCAACGGGTGCGTCCTTTCGTGCTTGGGGCGAAGGTGAGCCCGCTCGGGTGTTCGCGGCCGCTGCAGCGCGCCATTGTCGACTTCGCCGCCGATCAGCCCTTCGCGCAGGCGCGCGCCAAGCTTGAGGAGCACTACGGCTTCGCGATCGGCGAGAGCACGATCCAGCGGATCACGTTCGCCCACGCTGAGGCGATGCATGAAAGCCATCGCCGGGATCTGGAATTTCCGGAAGCGCCGGGCCTTCGCAAGCCGATCATCGTCGAGACGGACGGCGGCATGGTTCCGATCGTCGAGCCGAGCAGCGAGGAGAAGGACAAGCGCAAGGGCAAGACGCTGTCGTGGCGGGAGGCGAAGCTGTCGCTGGCGCACGCGCAAGGGAACTGCACGCCGGTTTATGCGGGCTCGATCGAGGGCGGGGTCGAAGAGGCCGGGCGCCAGCTGCTTTCCTGCGCGGTTCGCGCCGGCTTCGGGGCGAACTCCCGGGTTCACGCGGTCGGCGACGGCGCGCCCTGGATCGTCGGCCAAATCGAGCAGCAGTTCGGCGATCAGGGTTGCTACCTGATTGATTTCTATCACGTCTGCGAATACCTGGGCACCGCCTCGGCGGCGATCGCGCCCGACCCGGCCACGCGCAGCGCATGGATGGAGACGCAGAAGGAGGCGCTCAAAGGCGGGCGTCTCGACGCCGTCCTACGGGCGCTTGTCGGACATAGCGAGCCTCCCGAAGCCGACGACCAGCACGCGCCCGTGCGAACCTGCCATCGTTATCTCGGCGCTCGCGCCGACCAGTTGAACTATCGCCAGGCCCTGGCCGCAGGACTGCCGATCGGCTCCGGCGAGATCGAAAGCGCCCATCGCTACGTCGCCCAGCAACGCCTGAAGCGGCCCGGCGCCTGGTGGCGCGTCAAGCATGCCGAACATATGCTCGCCTTGCGGATAAACCGAATCAACGGCGACTGGGACGCCTACTGGAAAGCCCTCGCCCAAAGCCCAGCCGTCGCCAACGACAACAGCCCGCAAAAATCACGACGCCGTACCGCCTGACTGCACCACTTTGGATCGCACCCCATTTTCAGACTGCGACACTCTGCGGAGGCAGAGACGAAACGGCCGCCGAGACACGCAAAGACTCCCTCATGCTGGGCCCTATTTCTTTACGTCGCCCTTGATCTCGGAATGAACCTCCCGCCCATAAGCGTCGAGTACGCGCATCCTGACGGCGCGAGGTGGCCAATCCGCGTCGACGACAAGGGCGACTACGCCCGCGACGCTTTGACCGGTGGCGCTCCATTCACGAATGACGTTCGCGGAGCGGTCCAGGAATTGGATCCTGTATTGCACCCTCAGCGGTCCACTGTCGCGCAGGCGCTTCACGAGGGCACTGTCACGTTGCGATGCCGCGAGCGCGAAGCGTGAGCGACTAGGAATTGTCAGGCCTCTGCGACCGCGTTCCGCCACGTGGTCATCGCCGCAGCGCGGAGCGCACCGTGGGTTTGGGCTGAGATGAGATGGCGTTGTACGTTGAAGGTGTTGTAGACGGCGGCGTGGGTTGAAAGAAACTTCTGTGCGGAGCCGGCGCTCTTGAAGCGCTGCATCTTGCGCTCCCGGCGGCGGGTCGGCTGGTGTGAATTCTCCGCTCGATTGTTTTTCCATCGCCCGCGTTCGCGCCGGCGTTCAAGTCCGAGCTCGCGCGCCGCAGAGCCGTATGACCGCGGCGTCGAAAGACGTAGCCGCGCGTCTGAGCACGAAACGCCTCGACGACACGAGC
>CAWDTW010000011.1:0-10532 GCA_963805295.1 uncultured Alphaproteobacteria bacterium
CGGGGTCATCGTATGGGACCTGTTCGCGCCATGGGCGCGCGAGGTCGTGGGCCAGCGCAAGGCGATCGTCGTGGCGATGGATTGGACCGATTTCGACGCCGACAATCAGGCCACGCTCGCTTTGAACCTCATCACGCGCCACGGCCGGGCGACGCCGCTCCTGTGGCTGACGGTCGACAAGGACGAACTGAAGGACCGGCGCAACGACTTCGAAGACCTCTGCCTGACGCGTTTGAAGGCGATCCTGCCCGACGGCGTGGCGGTGACGATCCTGGCCGATCGCGGCTTCGGCGACGTCAAACTGTTCGAATTCCTCGAAAGCCTCGGCTTCGGTTACGTCATCCGCTTTCGCGGCAACGTTCATGTGACCGCGGCGGACGGTGAGACGCGCCTGGCCGCCGACTGGGTCGGCAAGAAAGGGAGCGCGCGCCTTCTGCGCGGAGCCGAACTCACCGCCGCGCGCCACAAGGTCGGCGCGGCGGTCTGCGTCCACGCCAAGGGGATGAAGGAGGCTTGGCATCTGGCCGCCAGCGATGCGACCGCGAGCGCCTCCCAGATCGTCAACCTCTACGCCAAACGGTGGACGATCGAGCCGGGGTTCCGCGACACCAAGGATTTGCGTTTCGGCATGGGCCTGAGCGTCCTGCGCATCGGCGATCCGCAACGGCGCGACCGTCTGCTGCTGCTCAACGCCTTGGCGATCCTCCTCCTGACCCTGCTCGGCGCGGCCGGCGAAAGCCTCGGCATGGACCGATCGCTCAGAACCAGCACGATCAAACGCCGCGTCCATTCGCTGTTCCGCCAGGGCTGCCTGCTCTACGATCTCATTCCCAACATGCCCGAGCGACGCTTAAGGCCGCTCGTTGAAAAATACGAAGAACTCCTAAATCAAAACAACGTCTTCACACAAACCTTCGGCCCCGCCTGAATGAGGGGATGCGTGAGAGCGCCGCCACCGGGCGAACGTACCAGGGAGGCGCGTAAACTCATCCATTTCCGCAGCGTCCGGCGAATTGATTGAGAAGTGAAGGCGCAGTTTGCCTTTGCCGTGAGTCCCGAAGTAATTCATTCCGGCAAAAATCCGGTCCGTAAACCAGCCGTTCGTGGGAATACATACAACGCCCGCGTTCCACTCATTGGACACACGCACCGCGAGATCAGCAATGTCCCTGCGAGCAAACGGCTCGCCACCACCAAGGTGAACACGCTGCATCGCCCCGATGTGCGGGGACATACGACTGATCTCCTCGGCGCTAAGCTGTGGTGTCCGGTTGTTTAGGGCTTCAAGAACAAAGCAATGCCTGCGTGAAATAGGTAAGCTCCGTCAGTCGGTGTTCGAAGACGAGAGGTGCGATGTGTTGCGCGTATTTCAGCATTTTAGCCTTCGAAGTCGAGTGGCGCGATATTGGCTCAATAACTCAAGGTACAGGTACCTAAGTCCATGGTTTCCATCCAGATACGTATGATAAATCGTCAGGTTGTAAACACAATACCATAGCCAGCGCGCTGGAATCAGATAAAAGACCCGCTTTTGCGCCGCCCTCCTCCGAAGCATGTCCTTACCGCAAAGATCGCTTATTCCGAAACGCGCGATCGACCTCGGTGTCGCGTTTTCAAGTTGCGCATATTGCGCTCGTCGCTCGAGCCAGTTGTCGATCCCCTTATCAAATTGGTGATGTTCCAATCGACCCATCAAAAGGCCAGCCTGCCCGTCAAAAATCAAGGTTTCATGCACGGTTCCAATATATCGCACCGAAGTCGGTCTGACCAATCGAGGTATCCAGACATTGGAGGAGACAGTCCGTCGAATCCAATGGCCTCCGAAGAATACTTTTCGCCGGAGAAGGTACACGTCGAAGGCCGTAGGGCCGCTGACCAACGCCCGTATTTCCGTGGCGAGAGCCGGATCGACGACTTCGTCGGCATCCACGAGCAGTACCCAGGGATGCTTGTAGGCGATATTATGAAGACCAAAATTGCGCTGACCACTGTAGTCGTCAAATTCGCGAATAGCCACGCGAACAATTGGAAAGGTTTTCGCGATTTCGACCGTTTTATCGTTGCTGTGCAAGTCGAGCACCACTACGTCATCTGACCAGATCAGGGCTTCGAGGCATCGCCGAATGTTCGCCTCTTCATTCAGCGTCATGATAAAAACGGAGACAGCTTCGCAAACGGGCCTACCGAAACTCAGCCCGGGTTCCAATCCATTGGCTTGAAGAGTTTTAGTGATTTGCGACACCGTGCCCTCACTCAACCCGATGTTCGCCGGATAGACAGCCACTTCAAAACTCAAACTACCACCTTGAACGGCTCGTTGCAACCTTCAAGTTGCACATGTTGAAGGACTTTGCAGCAATGGAGCTACGGTGACAGTGCGCCGGGAGGCCGGCGAGGAGGTGGTGGCGCCAGTCCACTGGAGTGAAGGATTAGCGAACCGCGCTAGCCCCGAGCCGTGCGTCGTCGGCCGCGAGGCCGGAGGCGAAGCGTCGGGGCGCGTATAGGCCAGCCATTGGTGCGCCAGGCGAAGCTGGCGCGATCCAGCCGGTGCAAATCCGGTCCGGGTAAGGGGTAGCGCCCGCCCGGTAGTGAGTGTTGCGGCGTGGAAGGTGACGACCGCGGTGAAGCGTACACAACAATCGTGGGGGGTGTGGGATTGAGCTACGAAATGGCTATTTCGCAGGGGCCGAGACGGTCAATGGTGTCGAAGGCAACATGTGCGGCGCCGTCATGCGAGGCGCTGTCGTCCGGCCGGCGGGGCCGTCCCCGGGTTAAACCCGAGGATCGGCTTGTCGCGGCGCCGTCGAAATGATTCCCTAAAGCCTCGCTCGACGCCTATATTCCGAACGATGAAATACGACACTGACCTTTACCAATGGACGATCGAGCAGGCCGACGCCTTGCGCCGCCGGGCTGTCAATGAACTCGACTATGACAACCTGGCGGAGGAAATCGAAAGCTTGGGCAGAAGCGAACGGCGCGAAATCCGGTCCCGGCTGGAAATTCTTCTTATCCATCTCTTAAAATGGCACTATCAGCCCGGGAAACAGAGCGATAGCTGGCGCGCCTCAGTCTCGGAAGCCCGACAGCGGATTGAAGATGTACTCACTGATAATCCGTCATTACGTGCGTTTCCGGCCGAGGCTCTAGCCAGCGCATATCGCCTCGCGATCCTCGATAAGGCGATCCGGCGCCTTGAACTGTTGCATCTGCCCGACGCCTGCCCCTGGGCGATCGAGGACGTGTTACGGGACGATTTCTGGCCGTGAATCTCATCCTCGCCATCCTCGCCGGGCTTTGCCTCTGGTAGCGCACCTACCGCGATGTGCGCCGGGAGGCCGGCGAGGAGTGGGTGGCGGCAGTCCACTACGATGAAGGAATAGCGAACCCCATCGGCCCCGAGCCCTGAGGCGATCAACACGAAGCTCAAAAGAACAGCGCGGCCTGTCGCTCCCTCAAGGAGGCTTCGATGGCCTTGAGCCCCTCCTGAATTTCGACGGCGTTGGCGACCAGCCAGCGGCCGTCCTTCCTCTCCAGCGTCGCGCGCAAGAGTTCGGCGCGGCCGACCAGTCTTTGATCGCATTCGATGAGGCGCTGAAGCGTCGGCGCTTCTTCACGGTAGCGCTGCGTCATCCGGTCGTTCTCCGGCGCCGGCTGCCCGCGGACCTGCCCCTCGATCGCGCCAATGGCGCGCGAAAGGACTTCGAGCGCCTGCGCCTCGGCGAGGGCGTTGGCGTCGGGCCGCGGCTTCTCCCGACTCGGCGGGGGGAGGAACGCCCGCCGATAGGCGCTTTCGGCCTCTTCGATGGAGGCGCGCGCCAGCCCCAGCAGCCAACCCACCTTGCCGCGAACCAATATGTCGTCGGCGCGCAGCTGGTTTTCGAGGCGATAGAAATTATAGCCCCAGCCGTAGAACAGATTGACGGCGATCTGTTCGATCTCTTCGAGGTCGTAGAAGCGCGAGCCGGACATCAGGTCGGCCCCGTCAAACCCGTCTGTTCCCCTAGGGGATAGAAGCCGACCGGCGGCTGCCCGCCGATCTGGAAGGGAACGCCGGCGGCGGCGTTGGGCGCGGACACGAGCCCCTTCTCGGCCATCCGCAAGGCGAGATAATAGCGCACGGCTTCGATCGGCGTCAGGCCCAGCGCCCGCAACGATATCAACTCGCGCATGCGATCGTCCTTCGGCAGGACCAAAATCTTGAGATCGTTCAGCATGATGCCATAGGTTCGGAGGAAGTCGGTCAAATGCGATTTGACCGCTTCGCGAAGCTCCCCGATATGCTCGTTGATGCTTTCCATTTTGGTGACCTGGATCACCTGATTGATCGCCTGCTCGATCGCCGGCCCGGAATATTCGGCGATCTCGCGCGTATCGATGACATGGCCGTTGAACGGCAGATGGGTGATGAGGTCGAGCGCGGCTTCTCGCGTGTCGACATGGATGTAATAATCGACCTGGTAGGCCATTTCGGCCATTTCCGCGCTCGTCGCAATGCCCCTGTTGCTCACCAGGAGCTTGGCGCGATTGACGTAGATGACTTCGTAAACCCAGGGCGACGCGCCGCCGAAGAAGCCCTGGACGATGGAGCCGACAAGCGGCTTGTCGGGCGTCGTCAGCGCATATTGTCCGGTCTCGTAGACGTTGAGGACGGCGCCGCGCGCCTTGAGCACACAGAAATGATTGCTCTCGACCGTCAGAAGCGATCCGGAAACGATGCTTTCGTCGACGATTTTGATGGCGATATTCTTGGTGCCGAGCATGTCGATTCCGTCACGCTGCAGTGACGTGATGACTTGACGTGTGACAGCCATAGCCGCGCCTCGCTTCTTCGGGGGAAACCACAGAATGGACGGATGCCGGTCGGCCCGCCGGTCACCTTGCGCCAGTTCGGTTTTGCGGGCAAGCCTGAAGCCGAAGCGCGCGGCGCGCAAGCGACGCCGACGATCGATCTTCCGTTCGCCGGCGCCGATCGTCATCCTGGATTACGGTGACGGATTGCGGCGACGGCGCGCCGGGAGGCCGGCGAGGATTAGGTGGCGCCAGTCCACTACGATGAACGCAGTTGCGGTGGGAGCGTATTACTACGTGCTGCGTTCTACGGCTGCTACCCAACAATAATTGCATTCCGCATTTGAAGTGGCGACGCGACCATCCTCAGCGGCTCCCAGCCCGAACCCGAGCCACGTATAAAAACGGCGCCATAGCCAAGAATGCGACCTAAAATACTTTGATGGACGTCAACTGTTTCGACTTGACTTATATTCATCTCTTCGGTCGCCCGAGAAAACAAGCCGATCTTGTGAATAACCCGCTTGTCGGTGACCACAATCTCGGTGGTCATACGAATGATCCATGCCGGAATAAATGTTAGGATCGCAATTAAGACTAGTATTGGTGGCAGGATTAGGAGCGCCTCTTGGAGATTGACATTGCCGCTCGCGTAATTGTCGCTATTATAAAAAAGCAAAATTGATACGAACGCTGCAATCGCCAAGAACAGCCAGAAGACTGCTCTTCCGTAGATGATCCAATGCAATTTTCCAACATATTTCACAGCTTCTTTTGGCTGAAGCACTTTTTTGTAATATCGCATCAAACGCCTCGCCTGAATGAATTGACGACAACTGACCGCTAAAAGGAAGGTCTTGCATTGATCTTGGTCGATCGAGCAGCGATTGCACGGAACGTCAAAGCGCGTCAAATTCTCGCGGCGCGAGCCGGGAGGAATTGGCATCGATTGAAGCCCGCCGCGGATTTTTATTCACGAGGCGACGGCGGCTCGCCGGTTCGTTTCGGCTTCGGCCCGCATTTGCTTGGCGTGACGACGCGGCCGAGGCGGCGGCCGATCAGGTCGTTGCGGCGCAGCACGAGCCAAAGCCGGGATCGTCGGCATCCGCATCGAGAAGATCGGCGATGTTCGGCGCCCGGTCGAGAAGCGGCCGCGCGTCGACGAGCCCATCGTCGCGGCACGCTCGAATGGGGCCAGTCCTGCGCGCGCTCAATGAGCCGCGCGCAGACCGGGTTCAGCGCGACGGTGGGCGCCGCCGCCGTTGGCAGTCATCGTCCATCGCGACCGAGCCGAACCGTCCCCGAAGCAGATGGCCGGTCTGGCGCGCCCGCGCCTTGACGAAGCCGGCGTAGAGCCGATGCGCCCACGACAGCGCCCGGGCGAGCCCCGCGCCGTCCTCGGGAACGAGGATCAGATGGACGTGATTGGGGGTCAGGCATTAGGCTTGGCAGGCGAGGGCCGCTCGGGGGAGTCGGTCCGCTACTTGCGGACCACGGCGCCGCCGATCGACTCCATCAGCGCTTCGAAGGATGGCGCGCCGTCTTCGGCGACATCGGCGACCACGGCTGCCTTGCCCGGCGTCAATTCGCGCGAAAACTTTTCAACGTACCCGGCGTCGGCTCTTTGGCTGATGAGGTCGGCCGATTGGCCGAGAATTGCGCCGCCAGCAGCGGCGATCGTCGCCGCAAGCGGACCGCCGAGCAACCCCGCCAACGCGCCGATCAAAGCGCCGACGGCCGCGCCGCCATGCCCTTCTTTCGTGGTCTCCTGCACCGACAGCTTTCCGCCCGGGTCCCTTGCAACGACGGCCGAACCGTAGAGCTTGACGCCCTCCCCTCCGTGCATGGTCCGAAGCGCGTGGATTGCTTCGGGGATCTTCTCGTCACTGGGAAAGATAACCACGACAAACTTGCTCATCGAGGCCTCCTGCTGCTTTTGGTTGCCGACGCCAGCCTGAGGCCTTCTCGACGGACAGGGGCGTCGGCCTCGTACCCACAATCTCCACAAGCCCAAACGCGACAAGCGCTCAGGCGCCAAAAGAACGTGCGCTTTTATTACACGCCCACGCCCGCTTCTCAACTTAATCCCATCGAAATCTGGTTCTCGGCGCTCGCCAAGAGATCGCTTGACGGCGCGTCCTTCGCCAGCGTTACCGGACTTGTCGCCCACATCGACGCTTTCATCGCCGGCGCCAAACAGACCGCTCGGCCCTTCATCGGGATCAAATCCGAAGTCCACGGGAAACGCCTCGAGCCATGTTTCGCCGGACGGTGATTCTGGGCGCTACTCTTCGTCTCGTTTGGCGGGTCGGCGCGGATCCTCCAGTGGACGCGCGGTGGCGGCCCCGAAAATCACGCCGGCGATGTGAGCGACATAGGCCACGCCTCCCGATTGCACGTTCGCGACGACGCCAAAGCTGAGAAGCTGGATGAGAAACCAAAACCCGATCAAGAGCGCAGCCGGTATGAAGGTGACGCGGACGAGCCACCCGATGATCAGAACCGTGCGAATTTGATCGCGCGGGTAGGTGATGAGAAACGCGCCCATCACCGCGGCGATCGCTCCGCTGGCGCCGAGGTTGGGAACCGTGGATCCGGGGTCGACTGCGACTTGCGCGAGCATCGCCACGACTTCGCCGGCGAGGTAAAACGCCGCGTACCGCCACGGATTCATTGCGTCTTCTATCTCCGGGCCGAACGCCCAGAGGAACACCATGTTGCCGAGAATGTGCGACCAGCTCGCATGCATGAACATGGAGGTCAGAATGGTGATCAAGTAACGGCCAGCGACGATATCGGCGGGGACGACCGACCATTTGAGGACAAACGCGTCGCCGCCAGTCAGTTCGAGAATGAAAGCCAGCACGTTCAGCGCGATGATTGACCCCGTCACGACAGGAGGGCGCGAAGGGCGTCGCGATTCATCCTGGAGCGGGAACATGTCTTCTCCCCTATGGAAAGCACTCGCCAATCAACCTGGTCAGCGGCTTAGTCCAGCTGATAGCGTTTGAAGAACCAGCGCTTCACGAGAAAGACGAGGACGAGTTAGGCGACGGTCACGAGCGCCAGCGCGCCCATGACGGCGGCGGGCGGCGGAACGAATCCGAAGCCAGTGCGCCAGCGGCGAATAGGGAAGCGCAACGGCCAGAGCGCAGGCGAAGAGGGTGCTCGCTGCGAGCGCCGGATGGGGCGGATCCCGCAGGGGGTCAGCCGTGCGAATGATGAAGATCACCAGGGTTTGCGTCGCGAGCGACTCGACGAACCAGCCGGTCTGGAACAGCTTCTCGCCCGCATGGAAGACCCAGAGCAGCAAGCCGAAGGTGGCGAAGTCGAAGATCGAACTCAACGGCCCGAACACGAACATGAACTTGCGGACGATGTCGAGATCCCAGCGGCGCGGCTTCGCCACCATTGAATCGCTGACATTGTCCAGCGGGATCATTGTCTCCGACAGATCGTAGAGCAGGTTGTTCAGAAGAATTTGGGTCGGCAGCATCGGCAGGAAGGGCAGGAACAGAACGCCGCCCGCCATGGAAAACATGTTGCCGAAATTCGAGCTCGTCCCCATCATCATATATTTGAGGATGTTGATGAAAGTCTTGCGACCTTCGCGCACGCCGTCTGCGAGCACGCCCAGATCCTTGCGCAGAAGGATCATGGCGGCCGCTTCCTTGGCGACGTCGACGGCGGTGTCCACCGAGAAGCCGACATCGGCTGCATGCAGCGACGGCGCGTCGTTGATTCCGTCGCCAAGATAGCCGACCACATGGCCCCTGCGCCGCAAGGCGGTGATGACGCGGGACTTCTGCGGGCGGCGTGACGCGGCAGAAAAGCGTCGTTTCGTCGACCCTGGCGAGCAGAGCCTCGTCGGTCAGGGCCGCGATCTCCGGACCGGTCAGCGTTCCGGCGATGTCGAGGCCGAGCTCGCCGCAGACATGCCGGGTGACCTGCTCATTGTCGCCGGTCACCACTTTCAGGGCGATGCCCAGGTTGGCGAGGGCGGTCAACGCCTCACGCGCCCCCGCCTTCGGCGGGTCAAGGAAGGCCAGGAATCCCGCGAAGGTCAGGTCTTTCTCGTCGGCGATGTTCGCCTTCTCGCGGTCTGCCTCGACCTCCCGCCACGCGACCCCCAGGACGCGGTAGCCGTCGGCGCCGAGCCCGTTGAACGTCGCCTCGGCGGTTTTGCGCGCCGCGGCGTCGAGGGGGCGCGGCGGCGCTCCCTGCTGCTCATAACGGGCCGAGTGGCCGAGGATGTCTTCCGGCGCGCCCTTCACGATGAGGAGACGCCGGCCTCCGCCTTCGACGAGAATCGAAACCCGGCGCCGCTCGAAGTCGAACGGCACCTCGTCGATCTTGCGCCAGGCCGCGAGGTCGATCTTGCCGGCCGCGAGAATCGCTTCGTCCAGGGGACTCTTGAGCCCGGTCTCGAACGCGGCGTTGAGTTGCGCCATCTGCATCACCGCGCCGCTGTCCTGCCCGCTAAGGTCCACTTCCCGGACCAGCTTGATGCGGGCTTCGGTCAGCGTTCCGGTCTTGTCGCTGCAAAACACGTCCATGGCGCCGAGATCGTCGATGGCGGACTGGCGCTTGACGATCACCTGCTTGCGCGACAGGCGGATCGCGCCATGGGCGAGCGTGACCGACACGATCATCGGCAGGAGTTCAGGCGTCAGTCCGACGGCGAGCGCCAGCGCGAACAGGAAGGATTCGAGCAGCGGTCGATGGAACAGGATGTTGACGAGGACCACGAACAGGACAAGAAAGATCGTGGCCTGTACGATCATCATCCCGAAATTTTGGATGCCGACCGCAAAGGCGGTCGGCGGCGGCGGCTTCTGCAGCGCGCTGGCGATCGAGCCGAGCTGGGCCTTGCGCCCGGTCGCCAGGACCAGCGCCTTGGCGGTTCCGCTGACCACCGAGCTTCCCATGAACACAAGATTGGGCGGGAACGCGCTCGCCCGCGCCGCGCCGGTCGCCGGCGCCGCGTCCTTTTCGGCCGGGTACGCCTCGCCGGTGAGAAGCGCTTCGTCGACGTAGAGGTCGCGGGATTCGATCAGTCGGGCGTCGGCGGGCACGAGATCGCCGGCGGCGAGAAGAACGACATCGCCGGGCACGATCTCAGCCGCGGGAACGTCGACCGGCTGTCCATCGCGAAGCGCCTTGGCGGAAAGCGAGACCTGCTCGCGCAGGCGCTCGGCGGCGTTCTGGGCCTGGCGCTCCTGCATCACGTCGAGGATCACCGACATCAGCACGATGGTCGCGATGATGACGAAGCTCGGAACGTCGCCGGTGAACGCCGAGACCGCCGCCGCGAAAAGCAGAATCAGGACCAGCGGATTGCTGAACCGTCCAAGGAAAGTCGGCCAGCAGGCTCTTGTGTTTGGCCGCGCCGATCTGGTTCGGTCCGACCGTCTCGAGGATGGCCGCGGCGTCGGACGCGCTCAAGCCGGTCGGTGGAATGCAGCCGTTGAAAGAGATCGGGGAGCGGAACGACGGCCAGGTCCGATGTTCCTGGCCCCGCATGCTCTGATGCGCCCTTGGTCGGGCGCTCGTTTGGGGAAACAGGGACGGTCGCCTTGGGCGTAAGGGATGGCGTTTGGCTCATGTCTCCTCCGGGCGTATTGGCGGGAGTCGTCGGCGGAACCGCGCGCGGGCAGGAGTCACACCCCGGAAATCGCGGGCGGTCTTCGAGCGAGCGGCAACGAGCATTGGTCAGCCCCTCTTCACCTCGGTCTGCAGCA
>CAWDTW010000012.1:0-13337 GCA_963805295.1 uncultured Alphaproteobacteria bacterium
CGTCATCACATTGCTCGCATAAGCCATTGATATGGAAGTGACAAAAGTACGCGAAAAATATTTCTACCAACAAAAATACCAACTTCTTTTCAGGTTAGGCTATTGCGATTTCCCGATCAATGCGGCGGAATTCGCGGTTCGGTCCCGACAACAAGGCGCCAGATGGCCAACGTACCGGTGTTACATGATGTTCGCGAAGGTTCCGCGAAATCACCATTGACTCCCACTATTGTGCAATCCTTCTTCTGAATTCGCGCCGGGCGCGTTCGCACTTGTCCGGCTCGACGAACTTGAGGTGAGGCATTCGGTTCCATGCGAGGCTGGGGGCCTTCTTGATGAGCACATTCATCGCTGTTGATGATCAGCTATTGATCGACTGGATTGCTGCCGTCAAGCGACGCATCGTCTTTGTCGCCCCAGGAGTTTCAAAGGAACTTGCGGAACAGCGCTTGGTGGATGCCTGCGCAGGGCGGACCAGATCTCAATAACCATTGTTTGTCCTGGACCCTGACGCTGATGCGCATCGGATCGGCTACGGTGACCTGGACGGGCTGAAGAGACTGCAAGAACTGGCTACGGAGAAAATCACATTAGGTTGCGTGCTCATCCTGGCTTGCGCATCGGTCTCCTCTTGGCCGACGACAAAGTCTTGAAGCTGGTCGCCAACCCCGAGGGCAGTGGAAGATCGGCGGCGGTTCGATGAGCCTAACGGTATCGACCTCGGCTTCGCAGTCAGCAATTCGTCTGCCGACTTCGCGCGGCGATGATGCGTCGGCGGTGCCTGGCCGCGATCAGACCCAGGAATCCGGTTTGTTGGCAGATGCCATTCGCAACGCCGTTGGAGCCGACAATTCGGACGTCTTGCCCTCAAAAGCGGAGATTGGATGTGAGCCCTTTCACACCGGAGCAGGTAGCTGAGACGGTTAAGGAGCTTACGGACAACCCGCCCGCTCCCTTCGACTTGTCCCGCAAAACGCGCGTCTTCTCAACCAAGTTTCAGTTCGTTGAGTTTGAGGTGCGAGGGACGCATGGACGCGAGAGATCAAACTCTCCAGCCCGTTGCTAAATCCGGATGTTCCTGAGGACCTGCAGGATCTGTTCGACACTCGCGTAAGGCCGTTCTCGGCGCACGCCGATCGGGAGATCGAAGTTCCTACGCTAGTGCAAGGACAAATCGCCTATAGCCGCGAGGCCGACCCTGTCGCCCATGAAGCAAGCCGACATGGAGCGGGCTTGGAAGGAAATCGTGAAGCGGTATCTCCGAAGGCTCGAGGGGTTCGGATGGCTGTTGAACAGATCAGAGAAGCCGGCGTTTCAAGCCGCCGTCACCGCCTATGGGACCGTGCTTTTGGAATGGGTGATAGGGTTTCGCGAAATCGCGGCGAAGGATGAAGCCAAACTGATCGAGCAACTTGTCTGTCTAATCAGCGCTCGGGCAAACCAAGCTTCAGCTAAAGGCAAACTCAAGGATATGAATATCGAAAACGTTGTGAAGGAAGGAATTCAAAACCTAAGGGTCACTGAACCAAGCGTCAAACCATGCTTGTCCGGTTGACGCATACACCCCCCAGGGGTAGTGTTTGTCTGTGAGTAGGGCCTGAACCCGCTGGCGATCGGCGCGATGCCCTGGACGCGATTGCGTGAGAGGGGGCTGCGGGTATGAATGCGCCCACGCTGATTCTCATGGACGTCGACCAGCACGCGGGGTTGCCGTTTCCGCGGTCGCTGCCGGAGTTTCAGCGGCTCTTCCCTGGCGATGCCGCCTGCGCGCGGAATACCTCGAAAAGGTGCGCTGGGGGGACGGCTTCGTCTGTCCGCATTGTGGCGTCACGGGTGAGCCGTTTCGCATCTCGACCCGCCCTGGTGTGCTGGCATGCCGCACCTGTCGACGTCGGACAGGATTGACTGTCGGCACGGTCATGGAGCGCAGTCACACGCCATTGTCCACTTGGTTCTGGGCTGCCTACCTGGTCGCCAGCCAGACTCAGGGCATGTCGGCCGTCCAGTTTCAACCGCAACTCGGGCTAACGCGCTATGAGACAGCCTTCCAGATCCTCCATAAGCTTCGCGCCGGAATGGTCCGCCCGCACCAGGATCGCATCGGGGGTCGCGCGAACGAACACGTCGAAGTGGACGAAACCTGGATCGGCGGCCGCACACGCGGCGAAGGCCGAGGCGTGCACCACAAAGTTCTGGTCGCCTGCGCCGTCGAGGTGCGCCATCGCAAGCCTGGAACCGCGCGGGACAAGCGAAACGATGGGCGCTATGCGGGGCGCGTGCGGCTGGCGGTCGCCGCTGACCGAAGCGCCAAATCCCTTCGCGGATTTGTCGATGGCGCGGTCGCTCCGGGGACGTTGATCGTACGACTGGAGCGGTTACGCCGACCTGCGCAAGCGCGGTTACGATCACCACGCCATTGCCGAATGTGGTGATTCCGAAGTGACCGACGAGTTTTTGCCCATCATCCATCTCGTCTTCGCAAATCTCAAGACATGGTTGACCGGCATCCATCACGGGGTCAGCGAACGGCGTCTACAAGCCTACCTCAACGAATTCACGTTTCGGTTCAACCGGCGCTTCTACCCGTTCAACGCCTTCCGTTCGTTGCTCGGCATCGCTAGCGACGCAAAGGCGCCGACCTATGCCCAGCTTTATTCCGGCGACTGGAATCACCCTACATCTAGCGGGTGTATGCGTTAACCGGATAGGTGTGGAATGTACCAACAACAGCATTTCCCCGTGCGCCGCAACGCCGTTCCCTGACGCTATCAGCGAGCTTATCCGTTAACAACTCGACGTCGACCTCCCCAAAGACTCCCCGCGCCCGGGCCGCAAAAGCGGGGCATGGGCGACGACGGCCGCGCAAGCCTCCGCTCCGGCCGACGACGCCAAGCATTGTTCCCGCCGGAATGCTGAAGCTCATTCGGTCCAGGGCGGGGACTTTCGTGCCCGCATAGGTGAAGGTCAGGTCATAAAATTAGGCGTCGCCTTCGCCTTGCCGTAGAGCTTGTTCGATCGGCTCCTGGCAGACCTCCCCAAAGACTCCCCGCGCCCGGGCCGCAAAAGCGAGGCATGGGCGACGACGGCCGCGCAAGCCTCGTCGCAGCATAATTCCTTCACCATTCGCAGGGATATGTGCCGACGGGTCTCCTTCAAAGGCGTCTGAGAGGAACCAGCACGCGCACGCATTCAGTTCACCACGGGCGCGAAAAGCCTCAGATTAGGGCGTGTGGACATTGAGTTTACGACTTTTTAGGGAGAATTTTATTTCAAGGCTCGAAATAAGGAGACGAGCCTTGATTCGACGGATTTTGAGCGATGCGCAGTGGGAGCGGGTTGCGCCTCTGCTTCCTGGCAAGCCCGGCGATCCGGGTCGCAGCGGCGAGGATAACCGCGGCTTTCTTGAAGCGGTTCTTTGGATTGCCCGCACCGGCTCGCCTTGGCGGGATCTGCATCCTGAGTTTGGCGGTGGAATTCGATCTTCCGGCGCTTTCGCCGCTGGGCGGTGAAAGGTGTTTTCGAGAGTCTCTTCAAGGCGTTATCCGGCGATCCGGATTTCGAATACGCCATGATCGACGGCACGATCGTCCGGGTCCACCAACATGGCGCCGGCGCTAAAGGGGGACCAAAAATCAGGCAATCGGGCGATCGCGCGGGGTCTGACGACCAAAATCGTCGCGCTGGTCGACGCGCTCGGCAATCTGGCGCGCTTCACCCTGCTGCCGGGTCAGCGACACGACAGCGTCGGCGTCGAACCGCTGATCTCCGGCGTCGCCATCGGCGCCTTGCTCGCCGACAAAGCCTTCAACAACGATTGGCTGCGCGCCGAGCTCGACCGCCGGGCCGCCATCGCCGTCATTCCACCCAAAGCAAATCGAAAGGATCCGATTGATTGCGACTTCGAGATGTACAAATGGCGCCATCTGATCGAAAACTTCTTCTGCAAGCTCAAGGAATTCCGCAGAATTGCAACGCGCTACGAGAAGACCGACGCAAGCTATAGCGCGATGATCCACCTCGTCGGATCAGCAATCGCTCTCCGATGAATGTCCACACGCCCTAGTGAGCCTCTTGCAAAATTCATCGAACGCGGCGAATTTTCCCTGTGTTCGCGGGGCGGAGGGGCCGGCGCTCAGGCCGGCGCGGGCCTGAGCTGCGTGACGCGGAGTATTTGATCGACCGCGAGTGCCACCACGCCGAACATGAGGTGGCATTTGACCTTGATCGCGCCGCGCACGCGCACGGACCGTGCGCCGAATTCATCCTTCAGTCGGGCGTTGACGCGTTCGGCCAGGGTGCGAAAATTAAAAATGACGTCGTCCGGATCGGGCATATGGATGAGTTTCATGCGCTCGACTTCTTTGGCCCATTCGGCCTTGGCTTCGTGCTGGGCGCGAAAGTTGCGATCGATGATCGGCGCATGGCCGAGCGCCTTGCTGTGGTCATGGATGGCGGCGGCGTCGTAGGCCGCATCCATTAGATCGTAGAGATAGGAGACGCGGGCGCTGGTCATGGTCATCAAGGGAATGGCGACCTGACTGTCGTGGACGGAAGCCGAGGTCAGTACGCAGGAGACCGGGATTTGGCCGCAGGCGACATCCAGATGCAGTTTGTAGCCGATCCAGGTTTCCTTGTAGCCCTTGCTGTTCTTCTTGGAGCCGACATCGCACGCGGTGGGCAGATCGGCGAGCATCTGATCGAGGTTCTGCGTGGTCTGCCGTTCGAGGCGCGTCGGCTCGGGTTTTGGCCGTTGCTCGTAGACGCTGATCTTTCGATCGTTTTGGACGAATTGGGACGTCTATGAACGCTAAAGTGGTGCCCCTAGCCGGAATCGAACCAGCACTCCTTGCGGAATCCGATTTTGAGTCGGACGCGTCTACCAGTTCCGCCATAGGGGCCCGCATGAGAGCGGACGGCAGTCCTATAGAACGCGCGGCGGCGGAGGGTCAACGCTCGCCGTCCGCGCTTCGCCCGTAATCGCGGGGGCGCCGCGGATGGACGCGCGCCCCATGAACGCGTAAAGGTCGCCGCGGCCGCAAGGAATTTCCATGCCCAATTCGCTCTATGCCCGCGTCAAAACGCTCGCCCAAAGCCGGTACGCGGAAGCTTCGCTCGCGGCGATCGCCTTCGCCGAGAGTTCGTTTTTTCCCGTTCCGCCCGACGCGCTGCTCGCGCCGATGGCGCTCGCCCATCCGCGCCGCGCCTGGCGATTCGCGCTGGTGGCGACCATCGCTTCCGTGCTCGGCGGCGCGCTCGGCTATGCGATCGGCGCCGTGCTCTACGACACGCTCGGACAGTGGCTCGTCAACCTCTACGGCTACGGCCCCAAGATGGAGGCCTTGAAGCAAACCTACGCGCAATGGGGCTGGCTGGTCATCCTCGTCAAAGGGGTGACGCCGATCCCCTATAAACTCGTCACCATCACCAGCGGCCTGCTCGGCTACAATTTCCCGCTGTTCGTCGCGCTCTCCGTGCTGACCCGCGGCACAAGGTTCTTCCTGGTGGCGGGAGCGGTCCGCTGGTTCGGCGAGCCGCTGCGCGCGGCGATGGAGCGCAATTTCGCTGCCGTCCTCGGCGGCTTCGCGGTCCTCGTCGTCGCCGGCTTCATCATCGCGGTCAAAGTGTTCTAATGCGCCTGATCGAGGCGGTCCTGCCGCCGTCGCAAGTCCGTCGGGCGGCTTTGATCCTCGTCGCGGCGCTGGCGACGCTCGCCGCGGTCTGGATCTTCCAGGGGCTCGGCTACGCCCCCTGCGAACTCTGCCTCACCGAGCGCTACGCCTTTTACGCGGGCGCGCCGATCGCGGCGCTGACGGCGCTGCTTGCGAGCCGCTCGGCGCACGGGCTCGCGAGGGCGCTCTTCGTCCTGCTCGCGCTCGTCTTTCTCGCCAACCTGGTCCTCGCCGCCTACCACGTCGGCGTCGAACAGCACTGGTGGCCGGGACCGACCGCCTGCACCGGTTCGCTGAACCGACCGGTCGACGTCAACGACCTCGCGAAGGCGCTGAACTCCGTGCGGGTGGTCAATTGCGACGAAGTGCAACTGCGCATCCTCGGCCTGTCGCTCGCCGGCTGGGACGTCGTCGCCAGCGCCGTGCTGGCGATCTATGCGGCGCTCGCGGCGCGGCTCGCGCGGTAAGACAATCATCGCGTCCGGCGATTTCAAAGACGCGGCAAGCGCGCGCCAAGTCGCAGCCTGAAGCTTCCGAAGCCCCCGAAAACCCCTTCCATTTCCATCAATTTCCTTCACTTCCTTTCCGCGAATCGAGGCTCATCAATGGGTTGCGCGGCCTGCCCGGCCAAGAAAAAATTTCATCGCCCCTTTTCCCCGCCAGCGCGCCATCGGGCACGGGCGCTCGGGGATGATCTAAAACCATCATGGCCTTGGCCTTTCATGAGCATTTATCCTCTCTGACCCATGCGTGCGACTGGCGGGACGAACGCCAAACTCCCAAGCCCACGTTGGGAGTTACAAAGAAATCGCGCCTGCGCGGTTTCGGCGCCGGTTTCGGTCACAGCGCATCTAACGCGCAGCTTGAGCCCGTTGATTGCGCCGTCGCGGGAATTCCGCCTTTGCGCTCGATCCGATCATCGACCCCCCATAGCATCGATTCGGCCGCGTGTACACTATTTGTTCCTCCGGTGCTTGCGGCCGGCGCCGCGCTGCGTCACATGGTGTTCGGGAAAGACGACGCGAGCGAGACGAGCATGGATGAGAAGGAGCGGCGACACGCAGCCAGAGTCGATTGATTGCGGGAGTGGAGGGGGTGAGGTTCGACGACATCGAGCGGGCGGGAGCGCCTGTCGCGCCGTCGACCGACATCTCTGCGATCGTGTCCGGCGGTTCCTCAACCCAGGGGGCGCGGCGCGCCGCAGAACTCCTGGAGCGACATCTTCGGGACGCTCGGCGTGCGGCGCGTAACCCGCGACAGACCGGCCGCGCCCGCCCTGAGACTGACGTGAACTCTGTCGGAAAGCCGGATGCGGCAAATCCGCACTTCCGGTTTGACGAGCGGGGAAGGGAAACGGAGCCATTGGCTATGCCGCCACAGCGTCCTTCCTCAACTTACAATCCCCGGCTTCTCGCTTGCGGGATCTGGAGGGCTTGGTGGGCGCGCTGACCTTTTTCTCAATCTCGCTGATGCGCTTCAGGACGGCGATCGTGACCTTCGAATAAATTGTCCAGGCTGGGGCGATTGCAGGCCGGTGTAGATGAAACTCTGAACTGAATGAGCATACCTCCAGTTGACACCGCGTCGCTCCGCAAAACGTATAGAGTCTAACAAAGTCGAAAAGGGTAAGTATCAGCCGGGACAAAGCTCACCAACGTTTACGATCTTTGTTGCTACGCGAATGCGCTTACCCCCTTCGAAAACATCAACCTCAACCGGTACCCGAGCTTTAAAGGCTGGCGAAAAATTCTGAGGCGGCTTCGAGACATACACAGCGACAACCATATCCTTCGAATGCGGTCGCACCGGGACGACCCCGACGCCGACAAACTCATCAAAACGCTCGAGCTTTAGTTCGAGGGAATTTGTCGCCTTATCTGCTAGTCTCTCTGATGTCATGTCGGCACCCAGGATAGTTCAACATTGAGTTGAGTACAAACATTTTCCATTTTGCAGAATACGGATGCCCGGTCACTGCCCGCCATAACGAGACCGACGACCATATTGCCTTCGGATAGGACGGCTGCGCCGCTGTCCCCCGGTCGAGTGAACGGGGTGCATATTACCACGTCGGTGAAGCCAACATAGCCCGTAGAACGAATGTCACGGTGATAACGCAGACGCAGCCTTGCCGACGGATCAATAACCTCCCCGCGGAACGCCCCGAGGTCCTGCCGCAAATCGAACCTTCATACGTCTTCGGATCGGGCCGCCAACACCCGCCGGCCGGCCCAAATGGATAATATCCGAATGAACGTCAGACAATTCGAGAACGCGGGCGATGGCAGCATCGACAGTGTTTTTGAATTCACGATCATCGAATTCGAGGGGGATCATTTCGGCTAATTCGGCAATTTTATCAACTGCCTTGCCGCCGTCCGATGATCCGGGTTGAACGACAGCTGCACCAGGTTCGGGGCGATTAAATTGGGTAAGTACGTGATTTGAACTTAGCACATAGCAGTCCCCTTGAGTGTCCCCTCGCTTCTTCACGACCGCACCAAAGGTGCCGGCGGTGATTTTTATGTGAGAAATGCTCATGCCGGCTGCGCTGGTCGCGCCCGCCCGGTGAAGGTGAGCGGCGTAACATGGCCGATATTCACCACCTCGACGTCAATTTCAGGTAAACTGTCGGGAAGGCGGATCGTTTTGGGGATAAGATGGTCTGTGAGTTGTTTCGCCTTGTCGTCGCTTTCAACAGAGCCAGTTGCAAAATTATTTGGAACGCCTCTCATAACCCCTCTCAAATCGAGGCAATATATTTAGAATCCATCCAACGGTTGTCAAGGCAATATTCTAAAATATTTTCCGCTTTACTGTGAGAAATATTTCTATATAGTGTCGATTTTATCGTCCTGAACCCTAGCAACAGCAATGACCGACGATCCTCTCGACGCTATGAAAGCGCGCTGGAACCACATCCAGGGCTATCTGTTTCCTTGGCTTCGCGAGGAAGTCGACCCGATGACCGAAGCGCTCGGGCGGCTCGTCACGACCCTCGACGTGATCGGCCTCGAGGCCTTCGTTCCCGAACCGCCCCGAGGCGCCGGCCGCCCGCCTGACGATCGCCGCGCCCTCGCCAGGGCTTTCGTCGCCAAGGCGGTGCTGGGCGTTCCTACCACCACCGCTCTGATCGAGCGCCTCGATGTCGACAAGTCGCTGCGTCGCATTCTCGGTTGGGAACGACGCGCGCAAGTGCCGTCGGAAGCTACCTTTTCCCGCGCCTTCGCGGAGTTTGCGCAGGGCGATCTGCCCGACAAGATGCACGCGGCGCTGATCGAGCGCTCGCTCGGCGGGCGCATCGTCGGCGTGATCGCGCGCGACGCCACCGAGATCGAGGCGCGCGAGAAGCCGGTCAAGACGGAGCCGAACGACAAAAAGGAGATCCGCCGCCGCCCGATGGCGCTCAGCCGACGCGCAAGCGCGGACGCCCGCGCAAGGACGAGCAACGGCCAAAACCCGAGCCGACGCGCCTCGAACGGCAGACCACGCAGAACCTCGATCAGATGCTCGCCGATCTGCCCACCGCGTGCGATGTCGGCTCCAAGAAGAACAGCAAGGGCTACAAGGAAACCTGGATCGGCTACAAACTGCATCTGGATGTCGCCTGCGGCCAAATCCCGGTCTCCTGCGTACTGACCTCGGCTTCCGTCCACGACAGTCAGGTCGCCATTCCCTTGATGACCATGACCGGCGCCCGCGTCCCTATCTCTACGATCTAATGGATGCGGCCTACGACGCCGCCGCCATCCATGACCACAGCAAGGCGCTCGGCCATGCGCCGATCATCGATCGCAACTTTCGCGCCCAGCACGAAGCCAAGGCCGAATGGGCCAAAGAAGTCGAGCGCATGAAACTCATCCATATGCCCGATCCGGACGACGTCATTTTTAATTTTCGCACCCTGGCCGAACGCGTCAACGCCCGACTGAAGGATGAATTCGGCGCACGGTCCGTGCGCGTGCGCGGCGCGATCAAGGTCAAATGCCACCTCATGTTCGGCGTGGTGGCACTCGCGGTCGATCAAATACTCCGCGTCACGCAGCTCAGGCCCGCGCCAGCCTGAGCGCCGGCCGTCGATCCGCGAACACAGGGAAAATTCGCCGCGTTCGATGAATTTTGCAAGAGGCTCTTATGGACGCTCGGATAAGTTCTCGTGCGGCCCTAGCCGGGATTGTCTACTTCGCGACGGCATTCGCTGCGGGGTTCTTACTCGGCACCCTCCGTGTATTTTTGATCGTGCCTCATGTCGGCGAGCTAACCGCAGTGGCGCTGGAACTACCAATAATGCTCGCGGTGTCCTGGGCGGCTGCAAGCGAGCTGATCCGGTGGTTCCGTGTGCCGCCCAAAGCGACCGTCCGTCTGATGATGGGAGTTGTCGGCTTTGCGCTGCTGCAAGTGGCTGAGACTGCGCTCGGCCTCTGGGGGTTCGGTCGGTCCTTCCAAGATCAACTCGCCGCATGGGGCAGCGCCCCGGACTTCTTGCAACTTTGCTGGGGCAGGTGCTCTTCGCATTGTTTCCGATGCTGATCGGCCGTGTCACGGGTGATGTGGAAACTTTTCAGAGCCGCCGGTGGCTTTAACTGATTGTTTACCTTAACCGTTCATTAATGCCTCTTTGAATGGCTTTGGCCGCAATCCAAACAGGAGGAGCGGGTGGTCGATCTCCTCGAATTCCGCGTTGCCAAGCTGACGACGATGTCCGGTCACTATCGGGAACTTGCGGTGAGCCTCTTTCCCGAGATGGTCAGCGGTGAAATCTCAGCGGTCGCGGACGCCTTCGACGACGAGGTGATGCGAATGATGCGCGAGTGTTTGGGGCGGAGGGCATGCCCTTGTGAGATGGGCGACTCCGGCACCGCCTTAGGACACTTCGAACAATAACCGAATTGTGATTGCTGGTCATGCGACGGAGTGACTCGGGTTGCGGGGATTCCGCCACGAGCGAACCGGCGTAGGTCGGTGGCATGATCGAGGAGAACGCGATTGGGCAACGGTGGGGAGCGGGTCGGCTCTAAAAAGCTCGACGAGCGGGGACGGCGGTTGTTTGCCGCGGGCGAGACGCGGAGCGCTGGGTGGGGTGGTCTTGCGGCCGTCTCGAAGATCACCGGGCTGGCTCGTTCGACGATCAATCGCGGGAAGGATGATCTGGATGCGGCGGCGCTGCCGAGGGGGCGCGTTCGCCGCGCCGGCGGCGGGCGTCGCGCGCTCTCTGAGAACGATCCGGGGCTCGTTCGCGCGCTCGAACGGCTGGTCGAGCCTGCGACGTTGGGTGATCCGATGCGGCCCTTGATCTGGGTGTCGAAAAGCATGGAGAAGCTCGCGGCGACCCTGACGGAGATGGGACATCCGATCAGCGCCGACACGGTGCGCAAGGAGCTGGTGAAGCTCGGGTTCTCGCGCCAGTCCAATCGCAAGGCGGATGAAGGCGCCAAACATCCCGACCGAAACGCGCAGTTCGAATATATCAACGCGAAAGTCGTGGCGGCGCAGGCCCAACAACAACCCGTGATCTCCGTCGACACCAAGAAAAAGGAGCTGATCGGCAACTTCAAGAACGGCGGAACCGATTATCGCCCGAAAGGCAAGCCACGGCGCGTGAACGTGCATGACTTCGAGGACAAGAAGCTCGGCAAGGTCGTGCCCTATGGCGTCTACGATGTGACTGCCAACGCCGGCTTCGTCAGCGTCGGGATCACGAGCTACATGGCCGAGTTCGCTCTACAGTCGATCCGCTGCTGGCGCGAACGCATGGGGCGGCAGCGCTATCCCCATGCGCGAGAGCTGACGATCACGGCCGATTGTGGCGGCTCGAACGGGGCGCGGGTGCGGCTGTGGAAAGTCGAACTGCAGAAGCTCGCCAACGAGACCGGGCTCGTCATCCATGTCCACCATTATCCGCCGGGCACATCGAAGTGGAACAAGATTGAGCACCGGCTGTTCTGCCACATCACCCAGAACTGGCGCGGCCGGCCGCTCACCGATCGCCTTGCCGTCGTCGAGCTGATCGGGGGGACGACGACCAAGGCCGGTTTGCGAATTGAGAGCGCGCTCGACACCCGCACCTACCAGAAAGGCATCAAGGTCGGCAGAGCCGAGATGAACCGTCTCGACATCACCGGTGATCCGTTCCATCCTGAATGGAACTACACCATCAGGCCGCGACTCCCGACCTCGGCACAGCCAGCGGAACCGTAGCGGTTATTTTGCGTGATGTCCTTAGTCACCTACGATCCAGCATTTGCAGCACCCACACGGCAGGCGTCGGTCGATTTCGCCTCGATCCAAGATTGGTGCAGGTGACTGCACGATAGGTCCGCCCAGCTGGAGCCTGGGGCCTGAACGAACCACGTGGCTGGTCTTGGTTCCATGGCGATAGTTGCGGCTGGGCGACAGCGCAACCGCAATTGCGACTGACCTCGCTGCGTCAGCTCGCGATTGACTGCTCTGTCGGTTCTCTCAGAGTGTAGCCGCGCCCCCAAACGGTCTCGATGTAATCCTGGCCGTCCCGGGCGAAACGCCCAACAGGCGGTGGTCGAGGTGGAGGAGCTGCTGTTTCGCGGCCATCCGGAAGTTGTGGACGCCGACCTCGCGGACTACTTCGGGAGCATTCCGCATGCCGAGCTTTTGAAGTCGGTAGCGCGCCGGATCGTTGATCGGCGCGTGCTGCATCTGATCGGGATGTGGCTGGACTGCCCCGTAGAAGAAACCGACGATCGCGGTCGGAAGACACGCACAACCGAGGCGCGAGACAAGCGGCGCGGCATTCCGCAGGGCTCACCCATCTCACCGCTACTGGCGAATCTCTACATGCGCCGGTTCGTGTGGGATGGAAGATGTTCGGGCTTGAGCGAAGCCTCGGCACTCGCCTCATAACCTACGCGGACGACCTCGTGATCCTGTGCAGAAGGGGCAAAGCCGAAGCGGCTCTGCAACGACTGCGGGAGATCATGGGGAAGCTGAAGCTCACGGTGAACGAGGAGAAGACGCGGATCTGCAAAGTTCCGGAAGGAGAGTTCGACTTCCTGGGATACACGTTCGGGCGAATGTTTTCGGCGAGGACCGGCCAAGCCCGTATCGGCTACCGGCCGTCAAAGAAAAGCATTCAGCGCGTGGTCGAGAAAGTCCACGCGCTGACCGACCGATCGGGAACATGGCAAGAGACCACAACGCTGGTGAGTAAAGTGAACCGCACGCTGCGCGGATGGGCGAACTACTTCCAAGTAGGAACCGTCAACAAGGCGTATCGGGCGCTCGACGCTTACACAGCCGTGCGGGTGCGCCGGTGGTTGCGCTCCAAGCACAAAGTCAGGCGACGAAGGGGCGGGACCTATCCACTCTCGCACCTTTACGGGTACTTCGGGCTCGTACGTCTGGGCCGGCTTGGGCACGACGTGTCGTGGACGAAGGCGTGAGGTCTTGTCCGAGAGCCGGATGCGGGCGATCCGCATGTCCGGTTCGATGAGAGGGGTGTGGAAACGGAGCCACGGTCGAGCCACTAAGGCACCGTCAGACGAAAGGGGCGGAAACAGAATGCTCGGCCTAACGCCGCCGCGCCACACTCCTACTCTACCGAGTCCGGCCGTCCGCGGCGTAAGGATGCGCCAATGGCGTAGATAACCGACAAACACACCAACGGGTCCTTGATGCCGAGACGCTCAACATGGC
>CAWDTW010000013.1:0-17524 GCA_963805295.1 uncultured Alphaproteobacteria bacterium
CGCTCCCCATAAACCCTGGCCATGTGGATCGCGCTCTCAGGGCAATCGCATTTCAAAACAGGGTCAGTAGTCGGGCGAGGTAGGCCTCGTCCCAGCCGGCTCGCTTGATCTTGCCGCGGAGCGAGCCTTTTTCGCCGTCCTTTTGCATGACGTTCATGGCCATGTGTCGCAGAACGGCGAGATTGTGGGGTCCGTTTCCCACACGGCTCCTGTCCTGATCCTCGTTCATCACGACATCGAGCCGCCAGTGTAGCCGATTTTCGACGCCCCAATGCGAGCGAACGACCTCGTAGAGGCGTTCGGGCGTCAGCGGCGCGCTGAGCAGATAATAGGCGGTCTCGAACGTTGTTTTGCCGGCGGTTTCGCGGATGCGTTCGACCTTGCCGACAGCGGCCAGGCCGGGCCATTGATGGTCGTTGATCAGCCATGCGATGTCGGTCGAGACCGTGGCCGTGGCCGTGCGGGTTTCGATGCGGCCATGATCCGCATCGACGACCGGCTCGGCGTCGGTTCGATCGACAGGACGTAAAATCGCGCCATGTTCTTGGCGCGGTCGACCCGTTCGAGCACGAGAACTTGAAGAAGGGTCGGGTTGTCTGCGTCCGGGTCCATGGACCAAAGCTACGACGCAAGAACTCCGTCGCGTCCAACGAATGATCGGAATCGATTGGACCGCTCCAATTCAGACTTCGAATCGATTGCAAATTGGCGTGAGCTCCGAAAGGCGCCGCAACTGTTTCGGCTCGCGCGCCAACGAGAAGTCAGAGCCGCCGGACCGTGGGGCCGCCGGGCCTCCAACCCCTCGCCATAGGCCAAGTTTCTTGTTCGCGCCGTCGCCGCTGAGCCTTCGCGTGAGAAGCGAAGGAGAGAGCGATGGCTACCGCTAGCGCCGGCCGTGCCGTCAAGGGTGCGTCGCAGGCTCCCGCGCGTTCCGCGCGCCCTTGCAGCGCGACTGCCTCGCGGTCGCCGGGCAGGGCAGGGGCGAAGACAAACCCAAGGCCATTGAGCCCAGCTCCTGCGCTCAAACGCGAGGAGCGGACATGACCGGACACGACCATGAAATCGAGGAACTGCGCGACAAGGTGCATTGCGCCGTGGTGCTGGAGCGAACCCCGCCGCCGTGGAAACTGGATCGGAAGGAGAGCACGAGACTCAGCCTGAAGTACCGGCGAGGCAAAGGCGAAATCCTGATCGTCAGCCACGCCGGACGCGGGTGGTGGGATCCGACCAGCGACGCCAAAGGCGACGTCTTTGGACTGGTGCAGAGGCTTGAGCCAGGCCTCACCTTCGGCCACGCCCGCAAGCGCCTGCGCGAATTCGCCGGCCTGCCGCCGAGCTTCCCGCCAGTCGACAGGGTAGGGGGCCGCAAAGACCCTGACAGACCCGTCGCCGAACGCTGGGCCGAGCGAAAGGCGGTGTGGCCCAATTCTCCGACCTGGCGCTATCTCGCGCGAAAGCGCTGGCTCCCCTCTGCGATCATCGAAGCTGCCTCGGCTGCCGGCGTTCTGCGGGAGGGGCCGGTCGGCAGCGCCTGGTTCGCCTATTTCGTTGGTGACGGCGATGTCGCCCATGTCGATGTGCGCGGACCGGCCTACAAAGGTTCGCTGACAGGCGGCGCCAAATCGCTCTTCCGCCTGCCCCCGAAGGGTCCGCCTCTTCCGAGGCTGGTTCTCGCCGAGGCGGCGATTGATGCGCTCAGCGTCGCGGCGATCGAGAGGCTGCGCAAGGACACGCTCTATGCCGCGACGGGCGGAGGCATGGGCCCGGGCACGATCGCGGCGCTCGAGGCGCTGCTCGCCAGCATCGCAATGCTTCCCGGCGCGCTTCTCTGCAGCGCTGCCGACGCCAATGGACCGGGCGACCGCTTCGCAGACCGCCACCGATCGCTGGCCGAGAAATTTATGATCCCGTTCGCGCGGCTTCGCCCTCCAATCGAGGGGGGCGACTGGAACGACGCCCTGCGCGCCAGAATCCGAAACGAGAGGAGCACGCCCATGACCATGCTCGACGCGACCACCGCTCCTTTGGGTGCTGACGCCCGCGCTTTCGTGCTCCTGAAGTCGAGACGCCGGCTCGATCTCCTCAATCCCGATCCGCAGGCCTGGACCGACGACGACCTCGCCGCGGGCCTTTCCCGCACCATGCGTTGGGGCGGCGCCTCCCGTGGGGTCATCCCCTGTCCGTCGCCCAGCACAGCCTGACCGTCCTCGCCATCCGCGAGGCCGAAGGCCGCTGACCGCTCAGGAGGGCACTGTCAAGGCAAATGAGTATAGGTCATTTTCGGCGTTGAATCTCGCCGAGCGTGTCGGCAATTCCTGAGCAAAAACAGTGGGGCTCCATCCCGCGCCGGCGCGCCAGCTGGCAGTATAGAATTTAGTCTGACAATGCCCTACGGAGTGTCGAAGGCCGGCTTTGCCGGACTCTTCGCCATCACGGCCTCGGGAGCCATCGTCGGCTCGTCCCTCAATAATGGGCTCCTGCGGCTACACGCGCGGCCAAAGGCCGTGCTCGACGCCGCCCTCGCGCTCGCCACTCTCGCGGGGCTCGTCCTGCTTGCGATCGGCGTCGCCGGCGTCGGTTCGCCCCTGATCGTCGCGTTGCCGGTCATGCTCTATATCTCATTGTTCGGCCTCGTTTTCCCCAATGCGTCGCATGAGGCGGTGCATCCGCTGCCGGAGATCGCCGGCGTCGCCTCCGCAGTCTTTGTCACCGTTCAGATGCTTTTTGGCGCGCTCGGCGGCGCGACGGCTGCCGCCCTCTATCGCAACGCTTCGCCGCTTTCGATCGGCCTTGTGATGAGCATAGGCGCGCTCGGCGCCGCGGCGCTCTACGCCTTCTGGCTGAGGCAGAGCATCGACGAATGATATGAGGCGGCCGGACGACCTCGGGGCACCAAAAATTTCCCGATCTCGTGCGAGCCGGCAAAAGAAAACTGGTCTGGCGCCTCGCCGCAACGGTCCCCAGTCTCGGCCCAAGTATGTTAGGTTAGCTGCTGACGGGGCGATCACGAAGCAGCCGAACAAGGCGCGCCGTTAGGTATAGAGCGCGTCGAGCAGCGGGCGCATTCCGGTTTACGTCTATAGGATAGTGGCGCGCTCCAAGCGGGATCATGTAGAAGCCGCCAAGTCAACCGCGTCAGCGCCTTCCGAGTTCGCATGGGAGAGACATGCATGCCCATCGCCGACGCCGTCGTCCCCAACGCAAAGAGCGCCGCAGTCGGATCGTTGAACGTCGCGTTCGGGTTGATACCGCCGCAAGAACTCGAGGCGACCGCCAGCGTCGGGGCGCTCGACGTGGCTGACGTTCGCCCCATGCAGGTCGATGAATTCGTTCTCGGGATGGCTGTGGCGGGCGACGCAAAAGCCATCGGTCATCCTGTCTGCGCTTCGGGCGCGCGGGCGCTAACAATGCTGCTCCTTGAAATGGCGCGGCGATCCGCCGAGCAAGACCGCTCATTCCGGCGGAAGCGAGCGGTACACCCCATCCAGCCCCAGATATTCGCCATCGCGATAGAAAGTCGCTGCGCGAGCGCTGTCCAGCGCGGCGAGCATCCGCGGCACTTGTTGCCCGGCTCCTCTCAGACGCTCGATCACGCGCCCGGGCCCGATCTCGTCAAGCAGCTCGAACGGCCCTTTCTTCCATGCAAAACCCCATCGCATGGCGCGGTCGATACTGAAAATATCGTCGGATATTTCCGGTATCATCCCCGCGGCGTAGAGCAGCGTTCCGCCCATCAGATCCCAGGCAAAGCGGCCTTCGGGATCATCGGAGAACAAAAGGGTATCCGCGCGGGCGTGCCGCGGGGCAAGCTCGACTGCCGCTGCCGGATGCCATCCGTTCGCTTCGACATCGAAGACTTCTTTAGTCTTCGAGCCATCGGCTGCCTTCCGCACGCGGTAGAAGCCGCCGCCCGTCTTGCGGCCGAGCTGACCGCGCGCGAGGAGCGCCTTCTCCCCCGCGGGGAACCTCGTGTAGGCCGACCCTGCATCGCCAGCGGGCAGATTCACCGCGAGGTTCTCGCCAATATGATTCATCACATCGAGACCGATCAGGTCGACCAAACCGTAGAGCCCGGTGGAGGGTAGGCCAACCGGCGCGCCCATGAGCGAGTCGATCTTCTCCATGCTCAATCCTGCCACCAAATACGGTTGAGCCTTGTGAAGGCCCGACAGGATCCAGAAACAGCCGATCCGGTTCCCGATGAAGTTCACGGTGTCCTTGGCGTAAACGATGCCTTTGCCGAGCGCATCACGACAGAAGGCGGCCAGCGTATCGCGCGCTTCGGCGCGGGTCTCGGGCCCCGCGACGATTTCGAGAAGCCGCATCACGCGCACCGGATTGAAGAAGTGCGTCACCGCGATATCGCGGCGAAGCCGTTCAGGAACACCGCCGGTGATTTCCCGCAGCAGAATGCCGGATGTGTTGGTGCTGACCACAGAGCCGTCGCGTCGCAGCGGCTCAAGCTGTGCGAATAGCGTGCGCTTCGCTTGCAAATCCTCATCGATGGCTTCGCACAGCCAATCGTAGCTGCCGATTTCTCCCTGGCGATCCTTCAAAATGCCGGACTGGATGTGCCGCGCGAGCTGCGCTTTCTCCTCGTCGCTCTGGGCAGTCGCAAGCGCACGCTCAACGGCCCGCTGTGCCAACGCAGCATCGAGTTCGATGATCAAGACGGACCGCCCAGCCGCCGCGCACGCCGCGGCAATCTGGCTGCCCATGGTGCCGCCCCCGATGACAAGAACGGAATTGATATCGCGTACCATGCCCTGTCTCCCGGTCGTTGGCCGCCCAGTCCAGTGGGAAGTGCCTTTCTTGACTCGTCTCTTGGCAATGACTTGACCCCAAGTCAGCCGCCTATTTGCGGCCGCAACACGCCGCCGTCAACCGCTGGACGAAGACGCTCATGCGCGGGACCGTGCCACGTGGTTCCAACACGGCGCCCTGCGCACGTCGCGGCGCCCTCCGCCGTGACCTAGGCGACGGGCCGCTTCCCTGAGTGAGTGCGAGCCGTTCCGTGCGCAGTTGCCAAATCTACGCTTCGCGTCCTTGATGAATATGGACTTCGCGACTAGTCGTCCGCTCGTCCGACGCTCGCGCCTCATATCCGGTTCTTGTCCATCAACTCGCACATTTGCTCCGCGCTTCCTTTAGACCCCGCCTCGCGGCGATAGCCCTTGCGCATCGCTAACCCTTCAGCTCCATCAGGTTGGGTAGAGGACTTTCACCTCCAAGCTACCGAACATGCCCGGCACACGACTAAACCGCTCGCGCGGTAGGGGCGGCGAGAGGTAGCGCGAGACGTCGAAAGACCAGGGCCGACGCGAGGGCCAAGACCTGTCTCAAGATCGTAGGGTTCAACCCCATGCGAGACAGGAGGTTTCGCGATGTCCGACAAGCCCATCAGCCCCTTGCGGCAGCGCATGATCGACGACATGACAGCGCGCCGGTTCGGCGAGGACACTCAGAGGGACTACGTTCGGGCCGTGAAGAACTTCACGGTTTTCCTCGGCCGGTCGCCGGATAAGGCGTCGGCCGAGGACCTTCGCCGATATCAATTGCATCTGGCCAAGCAGCATATCAGCCCGGCGACCATCAACCAGACCTGCACCGCGTTACGGTTCTTCTTCAAGATCACGCTCGAAAAGCCTGACCTCGTCCGGCATCTGGCGCCGGTGCAACAGCCGCGCAAGATGCCAGTCGTGCTGAGCCAGGACGAGGTGGCCCGTCTCATCGAAGCCGCGCCGAGCCTCCGGTCGGCGACGCCGAGGACGCTGTGCAGGACCTCTATCTGCGCTGGCGCGCCGCCGCGGAGGATGTGGCGTCGCCCGATGCGTGGCTGGTCACCGCCTGCGCGCGGCTCTGCATCGACCACCTGCGGGCCGCCAAACGCGCGCGCGCCGCCTACGAGGGCCGTTGGCTTCCGGAGCCGATCGTGGCGTGGGGCGATGCGGGCGCGGAAGTCGAGCGCGCCGACGAGCCTGACGATGGCGATGCTTCTCGTGCTCGAGCGGCTGACCCCGCGTGAACGCGCCGCCTTTCTGCTGCGCGAGGGCTTCGACTACGACTACGCCGAGATCGGCGATATCCTGGGCGCCTCGCCCGCCGCCTGCCGCCAATTGGCCAGCCGCGCCGCGCGCCGCCTGCGCGACGAGCGGCCGCGCTTTTCCGCCAGCCGCGAGGCGGCGCGCGATCTCGCGCTGCGCTTCGGCGAGGCGGCGCGGACCGGCGACTATGACGCCCTTCTGTCGCTGCTGGCCGAGGGTGTCGCCTGCGCGACCGACGGCGGCGGCAAGGTCATCGCCGCCCGCAACGTCATCCGCGGCGCCGATCGGGTGGCGCGCTTTGTCCTCGGCGTCACGGCAAAGGGCGCGGCCGGCGCCGATCTCGAGTTCGTCACGGTGAACGGCGCGCCGGGCTGGGTGCTCTCGCGCGGCGGAACGCCGTTTGCTGTGGCGACGATCGAGATTTCGGACGGCCGGATCGAAAAGGTGCTCGTGATCGTCAATCCAGACAAGCTCGAGCGCGTGCGGCGGCCCGGGGGCGTCTTCCAGACGTCCCAATAGGCGTCCGGCGGACGGGAAAAGGCCTCGCGGCGCTGCCAAGCTCCGGGCGATTGGCGGTGGATCTCCTGGCGATGGCCGGGCCTGGAGAACGCATGTAGTATGGGGCAATGAAAGGACAGGTTGCGCTCGCGGCTTTGAGGGGGCAGGCCGAAGCCTTGGAGGCGCTGGGGGCGACGGCGTTGTTTTCTGTTCGGATCGACGGCGCGCAATGAATCCGGCGCCGCAAGCGATCTTGATCTTTTCATTGAGCCCCAAGGACGCCTGTGTCCTGGGCGAAGGCGAGCGGCGGGCGGGCGCGCCCGCGAAAGCGGCCTGGGACGATTTTCTTCGACGCGCCGGGTGCCGATCCGCCGCCGCGCGAGCGGAGGCCGCCTCAGAAGCGCGGCGCGCTCTGAGGCGTCGCCCATTCGCGACGCGGAGTTCTTTAGGAGGCGACCATGCTCTACCAGGTCGGGGATCATCTCGCGGGCGCGATCATCGGGGCGGCGACGGCGTTGGCCGTGCGCGGCGTCGTCTGGCCGGGAATGGACATGGTCGTGGCCATGCTGATCGGCTGGGGCCTCGGCACGATCGTGTCGCTCGTTCTGGGTTACCTGCTCGCGCCGGCGCTCGGCGCCGTTGACACGATGGCGCCGGGATCGTTGATCGGCATGTACGGCGGCATGCTGTTCGGCATGCGCAACTCGATGGCCGCCGGGTCGCGCACGACGACCGCCGCGATCATGGTCGGCGCCACTTTCGGCGTCGTGGTCACCGCCGCTATCAAACTCTACAATTGCGTGCTGCGGGGGACGGTGCTCGAGGCCGGCGATTGAGGAGGTCGCGATGGACGTTCAAACTCAGCGGAAATGGGATCGCGTCAGCCGCGGCTATGATCTTTTTTCCGCAGTGGAGAACAGACGCCTCGGCCCGGTCAAGCGAGAGCTGTTGGCTAAGATCCAAGGGAAGACATTGCATGTCGCCGCCGGCACCGGAAACGATTTCAAGTTCCTTCCGCCCGGAATGGACATCGTCTCGATCGACATCAGTCCCAAGATGCTGGAGCAGGCGGAAAATCAAGGCGGCGGCTTATCAAGGATCGATCGAGCTTCGCGCCGCCGACGTGCAAGAGCTGGACGATCCCGATGCAACGTTCGACACGGTGGCCACTGTCTTCACCTTTTGCTCGGTGCCGAAGCCGATCGCCGGCTTGCGCGAGCTCTACCGCGTTCTGAAACCCGGCGGACAAATTCTCATGCTGGAGCACGTCCGCAGTAGCGCCATCGCCCCGTTGGGAATCATGATGGACGTCATGAGCCGGCTCACCCGCAAATTCGGGCCAGAGCTCAATCGGGACACCGTCGGCAACGTCCAGAAGGCGGGCTTCCGGCTGCGGCGGATCGAAAACGTCTATCTCGATATCGTGAGGACGATCGAGGCGGTGAAGGCCGGCACCTGAAGGCGGCCGCCGCCCCGGCGACGGGCGGCTTGGCGCCAGAAGCGACCGGTCGCGATCGCGCAGGAATTGAGGAATTTTGGCGCGTGCCGGGAACGCCGGAATTGCCTGCGTTCCCGCGCGATTTCGACTGTCGCAAACTCAGGCGTCGCGGCGAGAGCAGTGACCGCTTGCCGGTATCACCACCCCGCCCCGCCGCATCAGGCAGCGGAGCCGCTGAGCCGGATCAATTCTTCGATGATGCGGTCCTGCTCCTTGCGCGCAAGCGGTCTGTCCGACAGCACGAATCCCAGATAAGACCAATAGAGAATTTGGGCGCGGGCGCGAGCGGTCTGCGCTGGCGCGCCGGATCGTTTCAATAGGACCTCGATATACGAGAGCCGCCGCTGGTCGATCGCCCGCACCGCCTTGCGCGCGGCGGCGTCGTGCGCGGCCCAGCTTCGCACCGCCACTTCCAGGCTCGACCGCGCTCTGAACGCGCGGCCCAGCAGATAAGGCACTGCGGCCGTGTCATCGGAAAGGGCCTCGAGATCGGCTATGACCCGCTCCGTGGCTATCTCGCCCCAGCGCGCCAGCACTGCGGCGCGGAACGCATCGACGTCGCGGAAATGCCAGTAGAAGCTGCCGCGCGAGACGCCGAGGAGTTTCGCCAGCGGATCGGCCTTGAGGGCCGTGAAGCCGTTGGTCGCCAGCGCCTTCAGGCCCTGGTCGACCCAGTCGGTTGCGGACAATTGATCGGGCATGGGCCCACAATCAGTGCTGTAGTGACAAGCGGCAAGGGCCTGGTTATCATCGACCATACAGTGGTGTCTGGAGGGCGATGCGGAGGCAGTTCGATGCATGATCTGATGCTGCAATGCGCGGGGATCGCTGCCATCGCGGTGGCGCTTCTCCATAGCGTGCTTGGGGAGACGAAGGTGTTTGCCCGCGCGACCATCGAGCCTGCGCGGCTGCGCTCCCTAATCCATGGGGTGTGGCAGTGCAGCACCGTAGACTGGATCGGCGGCGGAATCCTGTTGATCGTGACGCCGCTCGTGGCGTCGGAGGCGGCAAGCGGCGAGCGCGATGACGGCGCTCATGGCCATCCAACCGACACTCCGGCCGCGCGTAGCCCAGGCGTTACGTGATCATTCGTCTTTCCGGCAAAGTGGAAAAACGTCGAAAACGCCTTTCGAAAGAGAAATATGGGACCTCCCACATCGTCTCGAAGGAGGAAGCGAAGTTCGTCTTCGAAAACGGTTGCGAAGTGTTGATCGTAGGGGCCGGCCAGGACGGAAACGTGCGATTATCTCCGGAAGCGAGCGCGTATTTCGACAAAAAGCGTTGTCGCGTGATCCTGCAACCGACGCCCGAGGCGATTGTGAGCTTCAACCGATCGCGCGACAAGAAGATCGCCCTCATCCACGTCACCTGTTGATGCTGATCGCAGCAGTTCGCCGCGGCGCCCCGCCTCTCCGGAAATCGCCCTCCCGCTCAAGAAACCGCATGCTGCGCCCCGTCTATACGAGGTGATGCTTGCCGATCAGGCGAACCGTGCTCGCTTGTGCCCCCTTTGCGCCTTCTTCCTCGACGAAACGGACTTCCGAGCCGACCCTCAGTCGGCGGTAGGCCCCATCGAGCACCGCATTGCGGTGAAAATAGATTTCGCGGCCGTCGGCCGTTTCGATGAAGCCGCACTCATCCGCCGCCAGAAGCTTTGCCACCCGACCGTGGCTTTCCGCGGTGTGCTCCTTGACCTGACCGCGCATATCGCGGGCGATGTCTTCGATTTGGCGTGACGCGGCGTTCGCATAGGTGAAGGGATTGGGCGCAACATAGACCGCATAGACCGCGCCCGACGCATAGGCCTTGCGCAAGGCGGCGAAGTCGTCGGAGGCCCAGAAGAAACCGGTCGAGCGGTTGACGACGACGGCGACTGGCAGGCCCTCGAAGGTCAGGCGCTCGCCGTCCCAAAGCGCTTCGGCCGCAGAGCCGATGGCGGTCCGCCAGCCCCGTTCGCGGAGGAGGTCGCCGAGCAGCCTGAGCTCTCCGCGGAATTTGCCGCCCCGCAGCGATTCCGGGTCATCGAGGATGAGGAGACCCCCGCCAGGCGCTCTCCGAAGAACGCCTTAGCCTCACGTTCGACGAGCCCGCCGATCGTTTCACGAAACGCCGAGACCGCAGGGGGCGACGCGATCCCCTCACATGGGGTGTTTCCAGTCAAGCTCATTCATTTCGGCATTGTGCATGTTCCTTTGGCGTTTGGATCCGAAGCGTGAGCCCGTCTTTGCCATGCAGCCCTGACGACCGCATCACCTCACATCCGGTCGAGCTTGTGGGCTCGGACCATAATCCCTCGTGCTCGAGGGCATCGGGCTCGGGTTGGCGGGACCATCCTTTTTCACGGCGTGTTTCAGCCCGGGGGTTGATCCGCGGTCGCCGCCCGCCCGGATCCGGCGAAGCCGTCGCGTTCGGCTTCGCTGGAATGGGGTTAAGTCATTAAGCCATCGTTGGAGTGTTGGAGTGGGGTTGAGTCATCGGGTCATGCCGCCTTGAACACGGCGCCCTCGGGAACGACGCCTTGGGTGGGTATTGTCACGGCGCTCTGGGCTTGCGGCGTTCTCGGTGGCCGGGTAAGCCCAACGCGGATGAACAAGATCAGCTACACCGGGTATCGTTTCCCGCCCGAGATCATTCACCAAGCAATATGGCTCTACCTCCGGTTCACCCTCAGCCTGCGTGACGTCGAGGATTTGTTGGCGGAGCGGGGAGTGGCGGTGTCCTACGAGACCGTTCGGCGTTGGGTGAACCATTTCGGACCGATGATCGCGGCCGACCTACGAAAGCGTCGCCTGAAGCCTCATACGACTTGGCATCTCGACGAGGTCTATCTGAAAATCGACGGCCGAATGGTCTACCTTTGGCGGGCCGTCGACGCTGAGGGCGAGGTCCTCGATGTGCTGATCCAGTCCAAGCGAAACAAGCATGCCGCGCTGAAACTGATGCGCAAACTCTTGAAGAAGTATGCCTTTGTTCCTGAGCGGTTGGTCACCGACGACTTGCGATCATACAGCGCCGCGGTCCGGGAGCTTGGGATCGAACGCCACCATGAGCGCGGGCGATGGAAGAACAACAGAGCTGAGAATTCGCATCAGCCGACGCGGCGGCGGGAGCGCAAGATGCAGCGGTTCAAGAGCCCGGGTTCAGCCCAGAAATTTCTTTCCACACACGCCGCCGTCTACAATACCTTCAACGTCCAACGCCATCTCACTTCAGCCCAAACGCACCGCGCGCTTCGCGCTGCGGCGATGACCACGTGGCGGACCGCGGTCGCAGCGGCCTGACATCCCGAGAGGTCGTGAAATATCGCGTTCTTCCCTTGGCAACGTGACAGTGCCCAGCCGGTCTCTCGGCCGTTTCGTCTGGCGCAAGGCCGGCCCTATCGTAAGACACCGGCACTCCGCGTTCCGCCAACAAATCCTCGACGTCACGCAGGCTGAGAGTAAACCGGAGATAGAGCCATATTGCTTGCTGCCAAGTCGCGACGGTCCGCATCGCCTTCCGACACAGGGACGTCTGGCGCCGGATATCGTCGCCGCGATCATGTGCCCAAGCTCCTTGCGCGGGAACCGGGAGATCTCTTGCCCATCCGGGGCGCTCGCGCCGCCGGATCGCGTCGGGAAGGCGAGGAGCCGTAGCCGATGATGAACGGACGGGAGAAGTCAGACTCCGCCATAGTGTGCGCTGGGCAGCGCGTGAGTCATGGGGGTTGAAGTCCCCTCGGCGCTCGGATGAGTTCTCATTCGCTTGCGCGCACCTTGATGGATGAGAGGGCGGCTTGACCACCCCCTTTTCAGGAGAGGGGCGCTGTATCCGAAAGCGGGGGTATAATGAGTCGCGCAGGCTTCAGGGTGAACCGGAGGTAAAGCCATATCGCTTGCTGTATGATCTCGGGCGGGAAACGATACCCGCCGTAGCTGATCTTGTTCATCCGCGTGCGGCTATCAGGCCACCGAGAACGCCGCAAGCCCGGAGCGCCGTGACAATGCCATCGGACGCAAATTATCGATCGCGACCGCGTGCGGGCGACGAAGACGCCTGTCCTCGGCCGCCTACTGCTTCTGTCTCGGCCAGCGGCTGCACGGACAGATTCTGCAGGACCACTGTCGTTTGCGATGGGCGCGCGATCTCGATGCCGAGTTCCTGAAAGCGCTTCTTCATGCGTCGATAGAATTCACGCTGAACCGGCCAGCGTCCGGCGTCGGTGCATTCGATCTGCCCGGCGATCGTAACCAGAGAGGCATTGACCTTGTCGACGCCCCACAGGTCGAGATCGCCACGGATCATCGGCCTGAATTCCGGTTCGGCCCGCATTTGCGCCGCTATTTCCTTGAGGATGCCGCCGACATGGTCGGTGTCCTCTTTGTAGGCCACATCGACGCTTATGGCCGCATTGCCGATACCGCGGTTGGTGTTGGTCACGCTGGTCACTGAACTGAATGGGATAATGTGAATCGAACCGTCGCCGGCGCGCAGGCGGATGGTGCGGATCGACAAGTTCTCGACCACTCCGGACAGTCCGGAAACAGTGACGAAGTCGCCCACCTGCATCGCGTTCTCCAAGAGGAGGAACAGGCCCGTGATGAGGTCCTGCACGAGCTTCTGGGAGCCGAAGCCAATGGCGATGCCGACAATGCCGGCGCCGGCAAGCAGCGGGGTGATGTTGACGCCGAGCTCGCTGAGCGCCGTGAGGACGACGACCGTCAAGATGGTCGAAAGCAAGGTCGTCCGCAGCATCGGCAGAAAGGTGCGCAGACGTGCGGCCCGCGCATACCGACCTTCGCGTGCGAGGCGCGCCATATGCCGTTCGATAGCAGCGTTGCTCGCCTCCCAGACGCCGAGCGCGACGATGACCGCGATAGCAATGGTGGCCAGCGCGGACACCAGACGGCCGCCGATCTGGCCGCTTGAAAACCATGCGGTCGCGTTGACGCCCCAGACCTCGAGCAGGGCGATCATCGTGATCACGACCATCATCCCGGAAACGGTCGTGTGCAACGCTGGGAAATACCGGTTGGCGCGGGCCTCCAAGCCAGGAAATTGCCGTATGAAATCGGGACGAATACGAAAAATGCGATCGAGCGCCATCATCACTGCGGTGGAGATCAGACGAGCGATCACCAAGACTGCGACGGTGGCGAAGAAATATTGCAGAAGCAGAGTGTAGCCGTTCCGCACGTGCAACGCCCAGACCGCCCACAGCGCCAAATCGAGGACAATGGCGGCGATGTGCCAGATGTCGGCGAGGCGATTGCGCACGACGGCGATCACGCCGTGCGCGGATAAGGGCGCACGGATGAGCTCAGCGACGCTACGGCGGCCCTGCAGGATTATGATGACGACCAACAGGTGGACAACCAGCATCACGAGCCTGATGACGGCCGCATAGGCGGGCCGAAAGAGGCCGAGCAGCAATGCGATATTCGCGAGCGTGATGCCGAATACCGCGACGACGACGACGCGCTTTCCCCAAACATCGATGTAAGCAGCGGTTTCGTCACGAATGATGAGCAAGCTCGGCTGCATCTGTGTGGGGGAGACCAGAGCGGCAATCGCGCAGAGCATGCCGCGGCAGAGCACATAGGCGTTGATTATCGCCAAGATCACCATACGAGCAGTGGCGTTGCTTCCGAGTTCGGTCGCCAGCAGCAAGTAGCCAATCGCCGCAAAGCTCGCCACCGGCAGCAGGTCGAGGATCAGCCGCAGCAGCACAAAAGGGAGCCGCAGAACGAGTTGAAATGCGAACTCCGCGCCGATATGTCGCCCGCGCAATGCGCCTATATGATCCGCAGGAAAGGCTCTATCCCCCGCGGAGGCGCGGTGGTCACTAAATACTTGGCGTGCTCGCTGCGGAACGTAGCGCTCGACTATGGACAGAGGCCTGCGCACCGCGCGCCAGACGATCCATTCGACCGCCAACGCGCAGGCGATGACAAGCGCAAGTTTCCATGCCGTATCCGACAAAGTATAGCGAGCGGCTGGATTGGTCGCCAGGTGGGCAAGCGAGCGCCCGACCATCGGCAAATTCGATACGGTTCGCGCGGCGAGAGCAAGCTGGCCCGAGAGCTCGCCAAGCCAGTCAGACACCTGCACAAGAACCTGCACGCCGAGATTGTCGGTCGACGCTGCGGGCGATGGCTGCGCCGACGCTGACGCAGCCTCGTTCGACGATGCTTTCGCGATTGCGTGCAGGGTCTGGATCATCTGCGCGCGCCGATTGTCGTCTTGCAGGGCTTCAAGGGCCTGCTGGGCTTCGGAAGCCGTCAAGGAATTCGCCGGTTGTGGCGGCGCGCCGCCCAGCTCCTGCGACCCGCTCGGCGGTGGCGCGAGGAGGACAGCCAGAAACAAAACGACAATCCTTAAGGCCGATTTCAACATGGGCGCAACGAACCTTGTCTGGGAGGGCCGCAACATCTGGCGGGATTGTGCAATTGATGTGGCGATCGACCTAAGAAAAATTGTTGACAAGCCGCTAGCCCGCATATGTCTGCGCTGAGCCTCAACGACGATTCGGGCAAAAATCTTGTCCGAGGCGCCCTTATTGGCGCGCATTAGGAGACCACCGGACCTGATCGGGCTCCCTAACCTCCGACACGATTGGCATGGCGTTTAGGAAATCCGCGGAGCGATTTGCGGAGCGCGTTGCGGTAAGCTCGCTGGCAGAACACCCGAATAGCCTACTCCGCTCTGTCAAAGCAAATTGACGCCTTTGCCAAGGGCCTTTTGGCGCTCGATCTAAATCCCGGCGATCGAATGGGCTTCTGGAGTTCGAATTGCGTGCAGTGGACCATCGTGCAATTCGCGGCCGCAAAAAAAGGGCTGATTTTAGGGCGTGTGGACATTCATCGGATAGCGATTGCTGATCCGACGAGGTGGATCATCGCGCTATAGCTTGCGTCGGCCTTCTCGTAGCGCGTTGCAATTCTGTGGAATTCCTTGAGCTGCAGAAGAAGTTTTCGATCAGATGGCGCCATTGGTACATCTCCACGTCGTAATCGATTGGGTCCTTTCGATTCGCTTTGGATGGAATGACCGCGATGGCGCCCGGGCGGTTGAGCTGGCGCGCAGCCAATCATTGTCGAAGGCACTGTCACGTTGCCAAGGGAAGAACGCGACATTTCACGACCTCTCGGGATGTCAGGCCGCTGCGACTGCAGTCCGCCACGTGGTCATCGCCGCAGGGCGAAGCACGCGGTGCGTTTGGGCTGAGGTGAGATGGCGTTGGACGTTTTTTTTTTTTTTTTTTTTTTTTTTTTTTTTTTTTTTTTTTTTTTTTTTTTTTTTTTTTTTTTTTTTTTTTTTTTTTTTTTTTTTTTTTTTTTTTTTTTTTTTTTTTTTTTTTTTTTTTTTTTTTTTTTTTTTTTTTTTTTTTTTTTTTTTTTTTTTTTTTTTTTTTTTTTTTTTTTTTTTTTTTTTTTTTTTTTTTTTTTTTTTTTTTTTTTTTTTTTTTTTTTTTTTTTTTTTTTTTTTTTTTTTTTTTTTTTTTTTTTTTTTTTTTTTTTTTTTTTTTTTTTTTTTTTTTTTTTTTTTTTTTTTTTTTTTTTTTTTTTTTTTTTTTTTTTTTTTTTTTTTTTTTTTTTTTTTTTTTTTTTTTTTTTTTTTTTTTTTTTTTTTTTTTTTTTTTTTTTTTTTTTTTTTTTTTTTTTTTTTTTTTTTTTTTTTTTTTTTTTTTTTTTTTTTTTTTTTTTTTTTTTTTTTTTTTTTTTTTTTTTTTTTTTTTTTTTTTTTTTTTTTTTTTTTTTTTTTTTTTTTTTTTTTTTTTTTTTTTTTTTTTTTTTTTTTTTTTTTTTTTTTTTTTTTTTTTTTTTTTTTTTTTTTTTTTTTTTTTTTTTTTTTTTTTTCAGGACGCGCCTCCACGGGGACTTCCATCTCGGCCAGATCCTTGTCGCGGGAGAACATGCGATCCTGATCGACTTCGAGGGCGAGCCATCAAAGCCGCTTGCGGCGCGATCAGGAACAACCCTGCCGCGACGACGACGGCTCCGATGGCTCGGGCGGCGCGCTCGCCGGCTGGCGCGAGACGCTCGACGGCGATGGCTGCCGCCACGACAGCCATCGCGCGCAGGTCCATGGCCCCGATGACGAGGAGGATCGCCATCAGACCGAAACAGCAGCGGCTGCAGTGGAGGCCGAGTCAACCGGGACGTTTAAGAAGCGGGGATTTATTAGCCGAGAATCATGCTCTAATTCTATTCTGGAACAGATTTCCGGAACAGAAAAGCTAAAAATCGAATGGCCGCGCGCGCAGGCAACCATGGCCTTGGTGCGTGGGAGGTCATTGCATTTCCGCCATCGCAAGATCACGATACCAGCCTGCACATCGACCTGACGCGCACGCGCCTGTCAATCGTCGAGGCCGGATCAGTCCTTAATCAACTCCTCAGCATCGCAGCCTGGCTTGATGACAACTTTGCTGTCTTGCTCCCCGGTTGGGAGGGCAATCCGGTTCCTTGCAGACCTCCTCCGGCGGCTCACGCATCCCCTCATTCAAGCGGGGCCGAAGGTTTGTGTGAAGACGTTGTTTTGGTTTAGGAATTCTTCGTATTATTTGACGAGCGGTCTTAGGCGTTGCTCGGGCATGTTGGGGATAAGATCGTAAAGCAGGCAGCCCTGGCGGAACAGCGAATGGACGCGAAACGCAAATCCTTGGTGTCGCGGAACCCCGGCTCGATCGTCCACCGTTTGGCGTAGAGGTTGACGATCTGGGACGCGCTCGCGGTCGCATCGCTGGCGGCCAGATGCCAAGCCTCCTTCATCCCCTTGGCGTGGACGCAGACCGCCGCGCCGACCTTGTGGCGGGCGGCGGTCAGTTCGGCGCCGCGCAGGAGGCGCGCCCGCCCTGCCTTGCCGACCCAGTCGGCGGCCAGGCGCGTCTGACCATCCGCCGCAGTCACATGAACGTTGCCGCGAAAGCGGATGACGTAACCGAAGCCGAGGCTTTCGAGGAATTCGAACAGTTTGACGTCGCCGAAGCCGCGATCGGCCAGGATCGTCACCGCCACGCCCTCGGGCAGGATCGTCTTCAAACGCGTCAGGCAGAGGTCTTTGAAGTCGTTGCGCTGGTCCTTCAGTTCGTCCTTGTCGACCGTCAGCCACAGGAGCGGCGTCGCCCGGCCGTGACGCGTGATCAGGTTCAAAGCCAGCGTGGCCTGATTGTCGGCGTCGAAATCGGTCCAATCCATCGCCACGACGATCGCCTTGCGCTGGCCCACGACCTCGCGCGCCCATGGCGCGAACAGGTCCCATACGACGACCCCGGCGTTGCTCAGCAGGCGATCGACCTGTTTGATCGCGTGTCTGTCCATCAGACCGCGCGCTTGCGCCAGCGCATGCCCGATGACCGAAACGGCCAACGACGCCCCCGTCAGAACCCCCAACGTCCCGTTGGCCAGCGAAAGAATTCGCTTGGCGTGCAAGCTCTCCGAAAACGCGCGCTTCAAAAAATCATGAACCAATTCCATCCGATCGATCGACTTGCGCATGCCCA
>CAWDTW010000014.1:0-6795 GCA_963805295.1 uncultured Alphaproteobacteria bacterium
AAATATCGTCGCGATGTTATATTTGTATTTCGCCAAAAGAGCGCCCGCGGTGTTGTTGGACAGCGTCGCCTTCAGATCGTTTACGCCGACTCCGGACGGCAACGGATATTCGCCGAAGTTCGACAGCGACACTGCATCCTTGACCTTGCTGCCGACGGCGTCGAAAGAAAATCCGCCGAAATCGCCGCCGATTTGCGCATCAAAGGCGCCATTCGAACCGTTGCCCTGATCGTAGCCGCCGAACTGGTAGAGTGCGGCCAAACGAAACGGACCGATGCTCACGCGATATTGAACCGAGGTGTTGTAGCGGGCGTTCTCGGTGTCGCCTGCGCCTGCGACCGTGTTCGAGGCGCCAACGACCGAAAAGGCGGGTGCCGCGCCCATCGCGTCATATCCGCCCAAGCCGTCCAATATGAGGGAGTCGTGCCGCCCGACGGTCACCTCGCCGAAGGTCTTGTTGCTGATCCCGGCATAGGCGATGGTGTTGAAGAGCTGCCCCGCGCGACTGGAGTCCCCGTTTGCGCTTTGAAATTCGAGCGCGGCGAGGTTGTTCTCAACCAGGGATCTGGGGCCGTTGGCCAGTTGCGGGTAATAGGGGTTGAAACCCGTCTGGAAATTGAACACGAGCGACCAATCGGGCGCGATCGGTTCGTCACCCTTCACGCCGACATTCGACTGGCCGAGCCCGTTCGGCAATATCGTGGTGCGAGAGCCGTTGCTGTTCTTCGAGATGAGCGTTTCGACCCCGTTGGGATAGGCGCCGTTGAACGGGACTCCATGCGTCTCATAGCCGGCGCCGACGTCGATCCTGCCGTAGAGCGTTATGCCGTTCCACGCGAGCGGGCATTCCTCAGCGCTCGACAGGAGATAGTCGGCGAGGTTGGCGAAGCAGGACGGCGCCGAAGCCGGCGCGGGCGCTTGGGTCGGCAGATCGGCGGCCTGGACGCCGCAGACTAACGATACGAACGCCGTCCCGCCGAAGAGAAAGAGCCCAACCGGCCTCATGCAACGCCCCACGATGAGCTCCAATAAGCGCGCTTCGATCCGGCCAGGCGCCGGCTGCCGCGGCTCAGAAGTTGTAGCTCACGTCCAATTCCGGCCCGTAAAAGGTCTGCTGAAGGCGGAAGCTGCCGTTGCCGACGTTGGCGGCGCTCTGTTCGTAGGCGTACAGCACGCGAAAGCCCAGGTTTACCGTAACGGATGGGTTCCACTTGTATCCGACCCCCCCATAGCCCATCGCCGTCGCGCTCCCGTGGTAACCGCCGGCGTAGGTCTCGAATTGGAGGAACCATTTTTTGTCGAGGCCATAATTCGCAGTCAGTCCGGCGATCTCGTCGGCCCAACTCTTGCTCTGTGACGCCGAACGCGAAAAACCAAAAACGGGCGTCTGTAGTGTGAGCGAAGCGTTCACGTTGAAAAAGGCGGCGCCGAGGATGCCGTAGACACCCAGATTGGGCAAGGGAATCGGAAGCCTCACGCCGCCGAATGCCGTTGCGATCGTCTCGTTAAGCGCCACGTTCGCGTTTATGCCGCCGAATTCGCCTTCGCCCGGTCCGAAGGTCGTCTTCAACCCCCCTGCCCCCTCGCGGACCCAGAAGACGCTCGTGGCCAAGATGAAATTGTCGTTAAAGGCGGCGAAGCTCAACGGGACTATGCCTTCGAGATGGTCGAGAATTGTGGGGAAGCTCGCGTAGACGGAGGCGGTAGGAAACGTGCGGATGCCGATGTTGCCGGTCAGACTCGGCGCCAAAGCATTGACCGTCAGCTGGAAATGCCAGTCATTTGGCGCTGGCTCCGGGGTCGGCGCCGGCGCCGGGGTCGGCGCCGGCGCCAGATCGGCCGCGAAGGCGGGCGCCGCGGAGGCGACGCCCACCGCAAGGAAAAACGCTCGTGCGATAACTCTCATTTGCGCCCCCCAAATTGGGCCATGCGTGTTCGAATTCGGCCGCCCAAGACCTATGGTCGACGCGAAAAGTGATCGGATGGGTCGGGGGTTCATGACAAGCCCCCGATCCAACAAGTTGGTTCACACCCCGGCCGGCCAGATCGGCCACTGAAAACCGTTGGGCAGATTGCCGGCGTCGTAGAGACCCTTGGTGAGCTTATCGTGCAGACGCGCCCATTCTTTCCTCACATCCGCGGTCGGCGCGCCATGGAGGAGGTTATTCATCTGATCAGGATCGCTCTGGATATTGTAAAGCTCATATTCGAGCTGCGCCGGCTGGGGCATCGACTGCTTGACCGTATCGGGTTTCTCCGGCGGTTTCGCGGATTCCCAGCCGGAACCGTCCATGCTGAAATAGACCGCGTAGGTCCAGTCGCCTTCGCGCATCGCCCGGATATGACCCCCTGGAGCCGTGGGCGGGACGAAGAACACATCATCGTATGAGAACAGCGTGTGGTCCTGCACGCTCTTGGACGGATCCTGCATGACCGGAACGATGCTCTTGCCGATGCCGTAGGAATCCGCATCGCGAACGCCGGCAAGATCGAGGATCGTCGGCAGGAGACTGCGGTGATCATAGAACGCCATGGTCTCGAGCGGCTCCGGATAGAGCCTCCGATTGTGCACGATCAGCGGGACGTGGATCATTTCCTCGTAGGCGGTATAGGATTTCTCGCGCATCCCGTGCGACAACCCGAGCTCGCCATGATCGGCAAAGCGCAGGATGATCGTATTATCCATAAGCCCGGTTTCCTCGAGCGTGTCGAGGACGGTCGTGATGTGCTTATCGACGACCTTATGCAGATAGGCATAGAAGTTGACGTATTCCTCGTGCGCCTCCGGACCGTCCAGCGAAGCGAATTTGTCGAAATTGTCGCGCGCCACCTTTTGGATGCGCGGCTTGGTTGACAGGTCATCGGCATAGTTGGGCGGCAGCTTGATGCCGAGATGGGCGAAGTCCTCTCGCTTGTAGCCGACCTGTTGCCAGGCGGGCGGCGTGATCAGGTTGCCCGGATAGGCTCCGATGTCATGCGGATTGACCAGCGACACGAACAGGCAGAATGGATTGGACGATCCTTTGCGGCCTTGCAGGAACTCGACGACGCTTTCACCGCCCACCCCGGCTATCTGGCCGGGGGTCGCATTGATAGTCCCGGAGACATATCGACCGTCGTTGTTGGGGTTGCCGCCGCCGGCCGTGTTATTCCCGTTGAAGACGCCGAACGCCGTTCCCTGCGCCTGCTGAATGGCGGTGCCCGCATCCGGCGGGTTCCAGCCGGACCATCCCCAATTCGCCTCCATGACCTTGATGTCGGCCGGGCCCCAATCTTCGCCGCCGTTGCCTGGGGCGGCGTTCGAGGCGTAGCTGAGGTGCCACTTGCCTTTCCAGACCACGTCGTAGCCGGCGTGCGCCTTGAGCAGAGTGGCGATGGTCGGCTGGTGATCCTGGTGCACCAATCCGGGCCACAGAACGGTGGTCGAGGGGATGCGATTGACCGGAGCGAAGCGGCCTGTCTGCATCACTCCCCGGGACGGCGAGCATTCGCAGGCAGCGGTGTAGGCGCGCAGGAAATAGAGGCCGTTGCGCTTGAGCCGCTGCAAGGATGGAAGGTTCTGTTCCGCCCACCCCGGCGGCCAATGCATATGATGGCGCTCCTGGTCCGTCATGATCACGACGATGTTCGGCGCCCGCGGGACGATGACCGATTGACCCGCAATCATCGGCGCAGCGACGCCTCGCGATGCGCCCGTGGCCGCAGCGACGAGCCCGGCTCCCCCCGCTTGCAGCAAGCGGCGGCGCGTGGGCGACTTCGCCGCGGCGTCAGCAGATGCGCTGCTGGTCGGCGAAGTGTCTCCGCGGGCAGAATTCTTGCTCGTTTCGCTGCGATCGACCGGCATTTTCTCATCCATGTTCCGCACTCCCAACATGATCGAACAGGGCGTTTGCCGCCGCGTCCGCGCCAACGATAGTAATTTGAACACGGCAGCTTTTTGGCCGCTTGCGATTTTGCGACAAGCTTACAAAATCAATGTTGCACTTCAATGGCGCCGCATCGCCTCGCTCCGTCCGGGCGGTCGACGGCCCGCGGGAGATTTGGCAGGACGTGCCTGAGGGACAACAACGTATCGGGCCTTTCGCGGAGGCGCCTCAGCTCCTCCGGGAGCTCGGCGTCGATCCCGCCGACGTTGCGGCTGACGTAGGGCTTGACCTTGGCGTCTTCCGCAATCCCGAGAATGCGATCCCCTTCACCGCGGCGGGCAAGTTGCTCCAGGCGAGCGCGATGCGAACGGGATGCGCACATTTTGGCCTTCTGCTCGGGCAACGCTCCGATACGAGGAGTTTGGGTCTCGTCGGCAATTTGATGCGGAACGCGCCGACCTTGGGCCGGGCGCTGCAGGACCTTGTCGAGAACCTGCACCGCTATGTCCGGGGCGGCGTGTGGTACCTGGCGGTGCGCGACGGCGTAGCCTTGATCGGCTATGCGATCCACCAGCGGGGAACCGAGGGCATCGATCATTTCTGCGATGGATCGATGGCATTCGCATTCAACGGAATCCGGGAATTGTGCGGAGCGTTGCCGGACGAAGTGCTCCTGGCGCGCAAGCCGCCGCCCGATGTCCATCCGTATCACCGTCTCTTTCAGGTCCCCGTCAGGTTCGACGCCGAGCAGACGGCCCTCGCCTTCCCTGCAGGCCAGCTCGAACGCCCTCTGCCCGGCGCCAATTCCCGCCAGCGCGCGATCCTGGAAGAATTGGTCGCGAAGTACTGGGCGGTTGCTCTCCCCAGCGTCGCCGACCAGGTCGTTCGGCTCCTCCGCCCGCGCCTCCTGTTCGGCGACTTCGCCGAGGAAACCATCGCGCGCCGCCTGACGATGCATCCGCGGGCGCTGAACCGCCGCCTGAAAGCGGACGGCACGACGTTCCGCAAGCTGCTGAACGAAGTGCGCTTCGAGGTCGCAGGGCAGTTGCTTCTCGGCACCCGCATGGGCGTCACCGAGATCGCCGCCGCCTTGGGCTATGCCGACATAAGTGCATTCAGCCACGCTTTCAGCCGGATGGCGGGAACGCCGCCACATACGTGGCGCGTCTCAGGCGGCGCGTCGGATTGCTCCGAGCCGCGCTAGTTCACGGCTTCTGCCCAGCGTTGGGTCAGCGCGCTTCGCCCCTGACCAGTTTCCAGAAGTCCTCGTTCGAATTCAGTTTCGGAAAGGGCGTATTGGGGACTTCGTGGCCGAGGAAGCGGCACAGCGGCCCCCAGCCGTCGGCGACGTCGAACACCAGCAGGCGCTCCAGCGGAATCGCCGAGCGCACCTGCTCCGCACGAAGGCGGTAAGCGGCGATTGCGCCGTCCTTTTCGGCGAACTTTCCCCTGAACGTCTCGTGCGCAATAAGCGCCATCGCGACGTCCACCATGGAGCGCACATGCAGCGGCAACGGCATGTCTTTGAAGTCGCTCATCAGCTTCGCGATGGTCGTGGAGAAACTCTTCCACCACAGCTCCTCCGGGCGCATGGTGTGGATCACCTTAGCCTTGGGATAGGCGGCGGCGGTTTCGCGCCAGACGTGCGCGCCCGGCCAGTCCACCTGCGAGCGATAGCCCGCAAAGACCTCATCCCATTTTATCGGGCGGCTCGCCGCGATCGCTTGCCAGTGCGCGACCTGCTCGGGGTGGGCAAGAACCTCCTGCATATGGTGACAGGGACCGAAGCCGAGTTCCTCCAGAGCCCGTTTGAGCGACATCGTTCCCGTCCGGCCAAAGCCGGAACCGATGATTGCAAGCGTCACGCTGACCCCCGAAACGCCGCCATCTCACGCGCGACTGATTTCGCTAAGCCGAGCTATGCTCCGCTCGTTTGGCTCTATACCGCAAAAACTGTCCGCTGCTCGCTAGGCCCTGCTTTTCTCCAGTCCCTGAAAGTCAAAAACGAATTCGATTCGTCGTGGGCCGACGACCATGCCGGACCAAGTGCGTTTCGAGGTCGCAAGGCAGTTGCTTCTCGGCACCCGCATGGGCGTCACCGCGGTCGCAAGGACTTGCCCTGCGTCGGCGTCCACAGCTGGTCCTTTGTCGCTCGATCGCCGCCACGCCCTTTTGGCGGGCGCGCGAGTCCGCCGCCTGCAACTCCGCCCCTACGCGTGGATCGAATCGAGCTCCGGCAGCATGACCACGCTTTCCTGCTCGTTGGGGTCGGTGCGGGCGACGACGGCGACGGCGGGTTCGGTTTGGCTTCTGTTGTAGGGCAGGTGGGGCACGTCGGCGGGGATGTAGACGAAGTCGCCGGCGCGCGAGACGATGTGATGTTCGAGCCGCTCCCCGTACCAGGTGCCGGCTTCGCCGCTGAGCACATAGATCGCCGTCTCGTGCGAGGCGTGCTTGTGGGCCTTGGCGCGCGCTCCGGGCGGCATGGTCAGGAGCTGCATATGGATGCCCCTCGCGCCGACCGTCTCGGCCGAGATCGCCGGCGCGTAGGAAAAGCCCTGCCGGCCGATGAACGGTTCGCCGGCGCGAAGGCAGGCGCAGGCCGGCTTGTCCAGGGTCGCGCTCATGGGTCAAGGCTCCGTCCCGTTCCGGCCGAGAATACGGGAGGTCGGGCCCATCGGCAAACCCGGGCGGCGCGCGGGGGCGCGCGGAAATATGGTTAATCAAGAATGACAGGCCATTCGATCCGAAAACAGTGCAAAGACAAGGCGATGGGCCGGGCGCCCGAAGCTGGAAACGGGCGTTTGTCGCCGCCCGTGGGCCGCTCCATGATGGCGTGGTCTTTAAGGGAGGGCGGCCATGCGCGCGCCAGTGATTCGCATTTCCTTGGGGTTCTTCGACGCGGACAAGGCGGACCTCGTCGAGACGA
>CAWDTW010000015.1:0-10966 GCA_963805295.1 uncultured Alphaproteobacteria bacterium
AAAAGTTGTGAGCCGTTCAAATTTATACTTCAGCATGACGAGGCCCGAGGTATTATCAGAAAGCGTCGCTTTCAGATCGTTCATCCCAACACCGGACGGCAACGGCGATTCGCCCAAATTCGACAGCGACACCGCATCCTTGACCTTGCTGCCGACGGCGTCGAACGAGAATCCCCCGAAGTCGCCGCCGACCTGCATGTCAACGGCGCCGTTCGAACCGTTGCCCTGGTCGTAGCCGCCGAATTGATAAAGCGCAGCCAGTCGGAACGCGCCGATGTTGACCCGATATTGGACCGACGTGTTGTAGCGGGCGTCTTCCGTGTCTCCGGCGCCCGCGGCGGTATTGGACGTCCCGATCACCGAGAAAGCGGGCGCGGCCCCCATGGGGTCGTAGGCGCCGAGGCCGTCCAGGATGAGCGAGTCTTGCCGGCCCGCGGTCAACGTTCCGTAGATCGGGTGGCTCAAGCCCGCGTAGGCGACGGTGTTGAACAGTTGCCCCGCGCGGCTGGAATCGCCGTTCGCGCTTTGCGCGTCGAGCGGGGTGGCGTTGTTCTGGACCAGGGTTTTCGGCCCGTTGGCGCGCTGCAGCGTATAGGGATGAAAACCGTTTTGCAGATTGAACAGGAACGACAAATCGCCGACGATCGTCTCGTCGCCTTTGACGCCGATGTTGGACTGGCCGAGCCCATTTGGAACGAGAACTAACGGGGGCCATTGCTGTTCTTCGAGATCAACTCTTCGACGCCGTTGGGATAGACGCCGTTGAACGGCACGCCATGGGTCTGGTAGCCGCCGCCGAAGTCAAAGGTCCCATAGAGGGTAATGCCGTTCCAGGTCAGCGGGCATTCTTGCGCGCTCGCCATCGCATAGTCGTAGAAGCTTGCGAAGCAGGAGGGCGCCGAAGCCGGCGGGAGCGGTTTCGTGGGCAGGTCGGCGGCCTCGGCGCCGCAAAGCAGGGATAGGAGCGCGGCCGCGCCGGCGAGAGAGATCCAGCCGGCCTCATGCAACGCCCCGGGCGGACGGACTGCCCGGAACCTGGGGCGGGAGCAGTCAAACTATTGGCCTTGCGTGGCGGGCGGGGCCTCTCCGGAGACGGTTCGGTCGATGCTCGCGATGGGGCCAAGTTCGTCAACCTTAAGCCGGTCCCGTCACGCTGCGATCACACCCCGGCCGGCCAGATCGGCCACTGAAAACCATCGGGCAGGTTGCCGGCGTCGTAGAGACTCTGGGTGAGCTTATCGTGCAGGCGCGCCCATTCTTTCCTCACATCCTCGGTCGGCGTGCCATGGAGGAGGTTATTCATCTGGCCAGGATCGCTCTGGATATTGTAAAGCTCATATTCGACATACGCCGGGGGCATCGACTTCGCCATGGCGCCGGCATTCCCCCCTTTACCGGAATCCGGGGGTTTGCCCCCGCCGCCATCGAGGCTGAAATAGGCCGCATACATCCAGTCGCCCTCGCGCATCGCCCGGATATGACTGTTTGGAGCCGTGGGCGGAACGAAGAACACATCATCGAACGAGAACAGCGTGTGGTCCTGCACCGTCTTTGACGGATCCTGCATGACCGGAACGATGCTCTTGCCGATGCCGTAGGACTCCGCATCGCGAACGCCGGCGAGATCGAGGATCGTCGGCAGGAGATCGCGGTGATCGTAGAACGCCATGGTCTCGAGCGGCTCCGGATAGAGCCTCCGATTGTGCACGATCAGCGGGACGTGGATCATTTCCTCGTAGGCCGTATAGGCCTTCTCGCGAAACCCGTGTGACAACCCGCCCTCGCCATGATCGGCAAAGCGCAGGATGATAGTATTGTCCATGAGCCCGGTTTCCTCGAGCGTGTCGAGGACGGTTGTGATGTGCTTGTCGACGACCTTATGCAGATAGGCATAGAAGTTGATGTACTCCTCCTCCGCCTCCGGCCCGTCCGAGCGGAGCGAATTTGTCGTAGTTGTCGCGCGCCAACTTTTGGATGCTCGGCTTGGTCGACAGGTCATCGGCATAGTTGGGCGGCAGCTTGATGCCGAGATGGGCGAAGTCCTCTCGCTTGTAGCCGACCTGTTGCCAGGCGGGCGGCGTGATCAGGTTGCCCGGGTAGGCTCCGATGTCATGCGGATTGACCAGGGACACGAACAGGCAGAATGGATTGGACGATCCTTTGCGGCCTTGCAGGAACTCGACGACGCTTTCACCGCCCACCCCGGGTATCTGGCCGGGCGTAGCATTGATATCCCCGGATACATATCGTCCGTCGTTGTTCGGGTTGCCGCCGCCGGCCGTGTTATTCCCGTTGAAGACGCCGAACGGAGTTCCCTGCGCCTGCTGAATGGCGGTGCCCGCATCCGGCGGGTTCCAGCCGGACCATCCCCAATTCGCCTCCATGACCTTGATGTCGGCCGGCCCCCAATCTTCGCCGCCGTTGCCTGGGGCGGCGTTCGAGGCGTAGCTGAGGTGCCACTTGCCTTTCCAGACCACGTCGTAACCGGCGTGCGCCTTGAGCAGAGAGGCGATGGTCGGCTGATGATCCTGGTGCACCAATCCGGGCCATAGAACAGCGGTCGAAGGGACGCGATTGATCGGAGCGAAGCGTCCTGTCTGCATCACGCCCCGCGAGGGCGAGCATTCGCAGGCGGCGGTATAGGCGCGCAGGAAATAGAGGCCGTTGCGCTTGAGCCGCTGCAAGGACGGAAGGTTCTGTTCCGCCCATCCCGCCGGCCAATGCATATGATGGCGCTCCTGGTCCGTCATCAGCACGACGATGTTCGGCGCCCGCGGGACGATGACCGACTGACCTGCAATCGCCGGCGCAGCGACACCCCGCGATGCGCCCGCGGCCGCAGCGACAAGCCCAGCTCCTCCCACTTGCAGCAAGCGGCGTCGCGTGGGCGACTTCGTCGCGGCGTCAGTATCCGCGCTGCTTGTCGGCGAAGCGTCTCCGCCGACAGAATTCTCGCTGGTTTCCCTGCGATCGACCGCATTTTCTCATCCATGGTCCGCACTCCCAACATGACCAAACAGCGCAGTTGCCGCCGCGTCCGCGCCAACGATAATAATTGGCTCAATTAGCGTTAGATTGACACGCCTGTTTGTGCTACGATTTATTAAGGATTGACAGGGGTTTGCGATGGATCAGGGGATGTTTCGAGCGTGGCTGGCGGAGATCGACGGTCTGACGGCGAAGCAGCGCCAAGAGCTGGAGGCGGTGCTGGCCGGCCGGCAGCGCAGAGCGGCGGTGGCGGCGGCGATGGAGGAGCGCTTGGGCGAGGCGCGGCGCTGTCCGCACTGCGGCGGGGCGTCGGTGGGCGGGGGCCAAGACGATGGGCGCGCCGTTTCCGCTGCAAGGATTGCCGCAGAAGCTTGAATGCGTGACCGGAATGCCGCTGGCCCGATTGCGCAAGAAGGAATGCTGGCTTGATTTTGGTGAGTCGTTGAGCGAGGGCGAGACGGTGGCCGCCTCGGCCGAGCGGTGCGGGGTGGCTGTGAGCACGGCGTTCCGCTGGCGACATCGCTTCCTGCGCGCCGCCAAGAACCCCACGCGCCTGTTGAGCGGCTCATCGAAGTCGATGAAACCCTATATTATCAAGCCGTAAGGGCGAGCGTCGCCTCGGGCGCAAGGCTCGCAGGCGGGGCGGAAAGGCAGCCAAGCGCGGCCTTTCGGACGAACAGACGCCGATCTAGTGGCCGCGGACCGAAGCGGCGAGACCGTCAGCGCCGTCACTCGGCGGTGACTGTCGAGACCATCAAGCTGGTGCTGGCGCCCGTTCTGGGTAAGGACGCCTTGCTCGTCACCGACGGCAATAACGTCTACCCGCCTTGCGCCGCCGCCCTCGGCGTCAGCCATGAAGCGCTCAACCAGTCGAACGGCGAACGTGTCCGCGGGGAATTACACATCCAGACCGTCAACAGTCGCCACGAGAGCCTCAAAACCTTCCTACGCCCCCATCGCGGCATCGCCACAAAATACCTCGACAGCTACCTCAGGTGGTTCCACCTCGCCGGCCTCAAGCACAATCCCACGCCCCGAACATGCCCAACGCCGCCATCGGCGGAGGAGCTCAAATGGCCATGGCAACCTAACGCGAATTGAGCCTAATAATTTGAACACGGCACTTTTCCGCCGCTTGCGATTTTGCGACAGCCGTACAAAATCAATGTTGCTTCTTAATGCGCCGCGCCGCATCGCTCGCTGCGCCGGCGGCCGGCCGCGCGGGAGATTTGGCAGGACGTGCCTGAGGGACAACAGCGTATCGGGCCTTTCGCGGAGGCGCCTGAGCTCCTCCGGGAGCTCGGCGTCGATCCCGCTGACGTTGCGGCTGACGTCGGGCTTGACCTTGGCGTGTTCCGCGATCCCGAGAACGCGATGCCCTTTACCGCTGCGGGCAAATTGCTGCAGGTGAGCGCGATGCGAACAGGATGCGCCCATTTTGGCCTTCTGCTCGGGCAACGCTCCGACACGAGGAGCTTGGGTCTCGTCGGCAATTTGATGCGGAACGCGCCGACCTTAGGCCGGGCGCTGCAGGACCTTGTCGAGAATCTGCACCGCTATGTCCGGGGCGGCGTGTGGTACCTGGCGGTGCGCGACGGCGTAGCCTTGATCGGCTATGCGATCCACCAGCGGGGAACCGAGGGCATCGACCATTTCTGCGATGGAACGATGGCATTCGCATTCAACGGAATCCGGGAACTGTGCGGAGCGTTGCCGGACGAAGTGCTCCTGGCGCGCAAGCCGCCAGCCGATGTCCATCCGTATCACCGTCTCTTTCAGGTCCCCGTCAGGTTCGACGCCGAGCAGACGGCCCTCGTCTTCCCTGCGGGCCAGCTCGAACGCCCTGTGCCCGGCGCCGATTCCCGCCAGCGCGCGATCCTGGAAGAATCGGTCGCGAAATACTGGGCGGTTGCTCTGCCCAGCGTCGCCGACCAGGTCGTTCGGCTCCTTCGCCCGCGCGTCCTATTCGGCGACTTCGCCGTGGAGACATCGCGCGCCGCCTGACGATGCATCCGCGGGCGCTGAACCGCCGCCTGAAAGCGGAGGGCACGACGTTCCGCAAGCTGCTGAACGAAGTGCGCTTCGAGGTCGCAGGGCAGTTGCTTCTCGGCACCCGCATGGGCGTCACCGAGATCGCCGCCGCCTTGGGCTATGCCGACACCAGCGCATTCAGCCACGCTTTCAGCCGGATGGCGGGAGCGCCGCCACATACGTGGCGCGTCTCGGGCGGCGCGTCGGATTGCTCCGAGCCGCGCTAGTTGACGGCTTAGGCTCTTATGACGTTATATGTTGATAAGGCCCCATCCCGATGGCGACGAGGTCCAGTTTTGCGGAGTGGCCTGGTTCCAGCCTCGAGTGCTCGTCTCCATCCGAGATAGTTGGCAGGTCTTGGTGGCGACGCCGTGGAACGCGCATCCATTGCTTGAGCTGGTGTGATAGGCGTTGACGTTGTTGATATGGAATGGACCTGGGGTTGGGCTTGCCGGCGCGGGAACGACATGGACGGCTTTTGCCGTGGGCGAAGGCCACGATCGCCTTTCCGCCGTCGCAGACAACCGATTGGCGGCTGACCGCGCCGTCCAGCGCCGCCGCGATCGAGGCGCGGTCGACATTGAGCAACACCGCGTCGGTGGTTGCGCCTCGCATCCGGCCACCAGGTGGGATTTTTCGAGAAGAGGCCGAGTTGTTGCCTGCCGCCCCGCTTGCGCGCGGGCGGAAGACCGGACCTGCGCCCTTGAACGATTTGAGGATGAACGTCTGTCCGCCTAGACAATGCCTTCAGCGTCTTGGGTCGTCCAGCGCGAGCGACGAGAACGGTGTCGCCAGCGGAAGGCCGTGGTGGGGTGGACGCGGCATGTTCGACGACCTTCGCCACGCTGGTCCCACGATCGCCTGGCGTGTTGACAGCGGCGAAGCGCGTGACGTCGGGGACATGGCGCGCGCGGAGCGCGCGGCCGCGTCGGCGGCGATGTCGCCCCGCGCACGAGCACCCAGCGTCGCCGCGACGTGTCGCCAACGCGACCCGGGGACCCGGCGCTGCTCAAGCGTACCTCGGGGACAGCGGACGGCGCGCCTCGGTCCTCGAGCCGGCTGACCGGTGGGAGCGGGCGAGACGTGTGGGCGGTAATGATGCGGGGGGGGTGGAGGAGAGGTAGTGACAGCTTCTGCCCAGCGTTGGGTCAGCGCGCTTCGCCCGTGACCAGTTTCCAGAAGTCCTCGTTCGAATTCATGTTCGGAAAGGGCGTGTTGGGGACTTTGTGGCCGAGGAAGCGGCACAGCGGCTCCCAGCCGTCGGCGACGTCGAACACCAGCAGGCGCTCCGGCGGAATCGCCGAGCGCACCTGCTCCGCACGAAGGCGGTAAGCGGCGATTGCGCCGTTCTTTTCGGCGAACTTTCCCCTGAACGTCTCGTGCGCAATAAGCTCCATCGCGACGTCCGCCATGGAGCGCACATGCGGCGGCAACGGCATGTCTTTGAAGTCGCTCATCAGCTTCGCGATGGTCGTGGAAAAGCTCTTCCACCACAGCCCCTCCGGCCGCATGGTGTGGATCACCTTGGCCTTGGGATAGGCGGCGGAGGTTTCGCGCCAGACGTGCGCGCCCGGCCAGTCCACCTGCGAGCGATAGCCCGCGAAGACCTCATCCCATTTTACCGGGCGGCCCGCCGCGATCGCTTGCCAGTGCACGACCTGCTCAGGGTGGGCAAGAACCTCCTGCATATGGTGGCAGGGGCCGAAGCCGAGTTCCTCCAGAGCGCGCTTGAGCGACATTGTCCCCGTCCGGCCAAAGCCGGAACCGATGATCGAAAGCGTCATGCCGACCCCGAAACGCCGCCAACTCGCGTACGACTGATTTCACTAAGCCAAGCTATGCTCCGCTCGTTTGGCTGTATACCGCAAAAACTGCCCGCTGCTCGCTAGGCCCTGCTTTTCTCCAGTCCCTGAAAGTCAAAAACAAATTCAATTCGTCGTGGGCCGACGACCATGCCGGACCAAGTGCGTTTCGAGGTCGCAAGGCAGTTGCTTCTCGGCACCCGCATGGGCGTCACCGCGGTCGCAACGACGCGCCCCGCGTCGGCATCCACCGCCGATCGTTTGCCGTCCTACAACGTCTTCCACTTTCAGCGGGCGCCGGAGCCCGCCGTGCGCGCGCGCCGTCCCTAGGCGTGGATCGAAATCCAGCTCCGGCAGCATGACCACGCTTTCCTGCTCGTTGGGGTCGGTGCGGGCGACGACGGCGACGGCGGGCTCGGTCTGGCTCCGGTTATAAGGCAGGTGGGGCGTGTCGGCGGGGATGTAGACGAAGTCGCCGGCGCGCGAGACGATGTGGTGCTCGAGCCGCTCGCCGTACCAGGTTCCCGCTTCGCCGCTCAGTACATAGATCGCCGTTTCGTGCGAGGCGTGCTTGTGCGCCTTCGCCCGGGCGCCGGGCGGCATGGTGAGGAGCTGCATATGGATGCCGTGTGCGCCGACCGTCTCGGCCGAGATCGCCGGGGCGTAGGAGAAGCCCTGCTTGCCGATGAGGGGTGCGATCCAAAGTGATGCAATCATGCGTGCGAGGATTTTTGTGGGCGGTTTTGATTGGCGAGGCGGGCTGTGTTGGCCGCGCTTCTCCAATAGGCGTCCCAGTCGCCGTTGATACGGGTGACCCGCAGGGCGAGCATGGCGTCGGCACGCTCGACGCGCCACCAAGCGCCTGGCAGCTTCAGGCGCTTCTGTGCGATATAGCGATGAGCGCTTTCGATCTCGCCGGAGCCGATCGGCAGTCCCTGGCCAAGGCGTCACGATAGTTCAGTTGGTTGTCCCGAGCGCTGAGATAGCGATGGCAGGTTCGCACGGGCGCTTGCTCGTCGTCGACTTCGGGGGCTCGCAATGTCCGGCGAGCGCCCGCAGAACGGCGTCGAAATGCCCGCCTTTGAGCGCCTCCTTTTGCGCCTCCATCCAGGCGCTCTTCGCGGCCGGGTCTGGCGCGATCGCTTCGGAAGCGGCGGCCAAGTATTCGCAAACATGATAGAAATCAATCAAATAGCGGCCTTGTTCGCCGAATTGCGCCTCGACTTGACCCACGATCCAGGGCGCGCCGTCGCCGACCGCGTGAACCCGGGAGTTCGCCCCGAAGCCGGCGCGAACCGCGCAGGAAAGCAGCTGACGCCCGGCGTCTTCGACCCCGCCCTCGATCGAGCCCGCATAAACCGGCGTCCGGCTCCCTTTGGCGTGCGCCAGAGACATCTTGGCTTCTCTCCAAGACAACGTCTTGCCTTTGCGCTTGTCTTTCCCCTCGCGACTCGGCTCCACGATGGGGACCATGCCGCCATCCGTTTCAGCAACAATCTCCTTGCTGAAGGCCTGGCGCTTCGGGAAAATCAGATCTTGCCGGCTTCGACATGGCCGGGCATGGCCGAATGTAATCCTCTGGATCGTGCTCTCGCCGATCTCGAAGCCGTAGTGCTCCTGCAACTTGGCGCGCGCTTGCGCGAAGGGCTGATCGGCGGCGAAGTCGACGATCACGCGTTGCAGCGGTCGCGAACACCCCAACGGGTCACTTTCGCCCCGAGCACGAAAGGACGAACCCGCTGCGTCCCGAACCGATATTGCGGCTCCCAGACCTCTATTTCGCCGAATTTCGTATGCCAGCGGAGTTTTTTTCACCTTGGCGATGCATCTGAGCTTGTCGACGAATTTCTCGTTCCGTCGCTTCGACCTGGTTCTCGGCCCATCCCTGCATCGCCTCCCGTCCCAACAGCCGCATCTCCTCCACGATGTGCTCCTCGACCGCATCGGCCTCCTTGAATTCCCCCTCATCGCCTATATCGACGCAGACGATCGATGGGGTGCGAACCAAAGTGGTGCAATTAGGCGGCGAGATTTTGTGAGTTTTGGGGGCTGTTCCGGTTTGCTACGGGGACGGCGGTTCGGCCGAGGTTTTTCCAATAGGCGTCCCAGTCGCCGTTTATTCGGGTTATCCGCAAAGCGAGCATGGATTCCGCGTGCTCGACGCGCCACCAGGCGCCGGGCCGCTTGAGACGTTGTTGGGCGACGTAGCGATGCGCGCTTTCGATTTCGCCCGATCCGATCGGCAGTCCCTCGGCCAGCGCCTGTCGATAGTTCAACTGGTTCTTGCGGCTGCTCAAATAACGATGGCATCGGCGCACCGGCGCTTGTTCGTCGTCGACTTCAGGCGCTTCGCAATGACCGACGAGCGACCGCAATGTCATCTCGAGACGCCCGTCTCTGAGCGCGTCCTTCTGCGCCTCGATCCAGGTTTCCCGCGCGGCGGCGTCGGGCGCGATCGCTTCGGCGGCGGCGCTCAAATACTCGCAAACATGATAGAAATCGATCAGGTAGCTGCCTTGATCGCCAAATTGCTCCTCGACTTGGCCCACAATCCATGGCGCGCCATCGCCAACCGCGTGGACCCGCGAGTTCGCCCCGAAGCCGGCGCGAACCGCGCAGGCCAGCAGTTGCCGCCCGGCCGCCTCCGCGCCGCCCTCGATCGAGCCGGCGTAGACCGGCGTCCGGCTCCCCTGGGCGTGCGCCAGCGAAAGCTTCGCCTCTCGCCACGACAGGTTCTTGCCCTTGCGTTTGTCTTTCTCATCCCGACCCGGCTCGACGATCGGAACCATGCCGCCGTCAGTTTCCACGACGATCGGCTTACTGAGGCCTGGACCTTCCGGAAATTCCAAATCCGCTCGACCGGCTTCGAACATCGACTGGGCATGGGCGAACGTGATCCGCTGGATCGTGCTCTCCCCAATCTCGAAGCCGTAATGCTCCCGCAGCTTGCTTCGAACTTGCGCGAAGGGTTGATCGGCGGCGAAGTCGACGATGACGCGTTGCAAGGGGCGCGAACAGCCCGAGGGGCTGACTTTCGCGCTGCGCAGAAACGGGCGCACACGCTCGTTCTTGAACCGATATTGCGGCTCCTGGACCTCTATCTCGCCGAATTTCGTATGCCAGCGGACTTTTTTTCACCTTGGCGATGCATCTGAGGTTGCTGACGAATTTCCCTCTCCGTCACCTCCGCCTGCCTCTCCGCCCAGCCCAGCAGCGCTTCGCGTCCCAAACGCCGCGTCTCCTCGACCAACCGCTCTTCCGCAGCGTCCGCCTCCTTCAAATCGCCTTCGCTATTCTCTACCGTCAGGGCTATCGACGCGACACGGTTTCGAACGTCAGGATGGCTGCGCAAAAAGGCAAACAGCGCTTCATCGCTCAAATCCGCGCCCGTCATCAGCTTCGTCCTCCCAAATCACCTCCGACAAAGCTTACTCCGCATCGAGTTGAATCGCACCCGAACGGCGGTAGCGACTATGGGCCGCAGGGCGAACCGATCGAGGTCAACGCTCACGATTTCGAGGACAAGGAGTTGGGCAAGGTCGTCCCTTACGGGGTCTACGACATCGGCGCCAACCTCGGCTATGTCAGCCTCGGAATCGACCACGACACCGGGGAGTTCGCCGTCAACGCCGTCCGATGCTGGCTCGATCAGATGGGTTGGAAGCTCTATCCCGGGATGAGGCGCCTGATGATCACGGCCGACGGCGGCGGCTCCAATGGTTCACGGCTGCGGCTCTGGAAGTTGGCCCTCCAACAACTCGCGGACGAAACCGGTCTGATCATTCAGGTTTGCCACTATCCGCCAGGGACTTCGAAGTGGAACAAGATCGAGCATCGCATGTTCTGCCACATCACGCAGAACTGGCGCGCGACGCCACTCCTCAGCCTCCTCATCGTCATCGAACTGATCGCCAACACCACGACGAAAACCGGTCTCAAAATCCGCTGCGAACTCGATAGCAACACCTATCCAAAGGGCATCAAGGTCTCGGACGCGGAAATGGCGACCCTCAACATGACCCAGAACTTATTCCATCCAGAATGGAACTACAGCATCTCGCCGAGGTTTCACGAAATGAAGCAATAGTTTTTGGGCATCGCCTTAGGCTTCTTCGACGCCGAGAAGGCGGACCTGGTCGAGACCA
>CAWDTW010000016.1:0-12512 GCA_963805295.1 uncultured Alphaproteobacteria bacterium
AGGCCGCTTCGCGGCGCCGAGCCGAAATGCTCGAACACAAATCGGTAGGTCCGTTCGACCTTGTCTTCCCACAGCTCGGGCTCGTAGACCTCGGGAAGCATGTCATATTCCTGCCGGATCGTCTCGCGGACGTCAGCCTTCGCCGCCTCGCGCAGCCGCCAGTCGAGGATGAACTTCTCCCGCTTCAGCTTCTCCAGGAGCTGGCGCGCGATCTTTTTGACTTCAAGCTCCTCCGCCTTGGTCAGTTTCGGCTCGGGGCGGGTGAGGATCTCAAACACGGCGTATTCGTCCTGGTCCAGGCCCTCTTTGAGGTGGCGCTTCTCCGCTTCGTCGAGCGTCCGCGTGAACTCGGTTAGTTCCTCGAACAGGCGCTCGACGTCGAGGCTTCCGGCGTTGTAGCGGTCGATGAGGTCGTTGAGCCTCCCAGAAGATCGATGCGCGCCGGATTGCGGTTGGCGAGCGTTCGCGCCCTATCCTCGGTTTGGCCGCGCAGGATTTCGGTGGCCGTCTTCTTCTCGCCGCGCGCGAAGAGTTCGGCGAGCCGCTCGAAATCCAGCGTCGAGAGGTCGAACAGCCTCTTCATGTCCTCGCCGGCCGGCACGGGCGCGCCGATCGCAGCGCCGGAGATCGCCTCGTCGATCAGGCGCTCGATTTCCGCGATGGCCGCGAGCACGGCCTTGGTCGGCTGCTTGCGCGCGAGCGTGCGGATCATCTCGGCCAAGACCTTGAGCACGATCATGTCGCCGCGGAATTCGTTCGCCGCCGGATCGGGCAAAATCGCGCGAAACAGGTTCCAGGCGTCGCCGACGAGCCGCAGGAAGAGGCGCTTGTCGTCGTCGCTGCCGAGCAGATTTTCCGTCGCCTGCTTCAGCGCCGCCTGCCGTTCGAAGCCCGTCACGGCGAGCACGTCCGCCGGCCGAACCGATCGCGCCTCGGCGTAGACGACCGCGCGGCCGAGCGCGGCCTTGAGCGCCTCGACAAGTTCTCCCTTGCCCTCGATCGGGTCGGTCATCACGCCGGGGCGCGGCTGGGCGTAGATCGCCAGCGCCTCTTTCAGGTTGCGGAAGACGCCGACGTAATCGACGATGAGGCCCGCCTGCTTGCCTGGCGCGACCCGGTTCGCGCGGGCGATCGTCTGCATCAGCGTATGGTTCTTCATCGGCTTGTCTATGTAGACGGTCGAGCAGGTCGGCACGTCGAAGCCGGTGATCCACATCGCGCAGAGGAAGACGAGCCGCAGCGGGTCGTCCGGCGCCTTGAACTTCTCGTCCATGTCCTCGTTGACCATGCGACGGCGATGCGGCTCGATGTTGAGCCCCTGCTTGGCCATCAGGGCGATTTCGTTCTGCGACGGGCTGACGACGACCGCCATGTCGGTCTTGGCGAGCCAATCGAGTTGCTCCTGAAGCGCCGCGCGCTCGATCGCGTCGGTTGTTTTAGCGACGCGCTCGGCTTCGCGCGCGAGCATCTCCGCCCAGTGGCGCCGCACGTTGTCATACATCCGGATCGCGGTCGCCTTGTCGATCGCGATGAACATCGCCTTGCCGCGATAGCCGCGCCCGGAGAAATGCCGCACCAGGTCGGCGGCGACCTTGTCGAGCCGGTCCTCGTTGGTGATGAGGTGGTATTGCTTGGCGAAGCGCCTTTTCAGCGCGTCTTCCTCGTCCTCGCCGAGATCGATGTCGTCGATGACGCGGGCGATCTCGTCGCCGAGCTGTTCGTTGGTGAGGTGCAGCTCGGGCAGCCGGCTCTCGTAGTAGAGCGGCACCGTCGCGCCGTCGGCGACGGATTGGGCGAAATCGTAAATCGACACGTAATCGCCGAACACCTCCCGCGTGCGCTCTTCCTCGCCGGCGATCAGCGGCGTGCCGGTGAAGCCGATGAAGGCGGCGTTGGGCAGCGCCGCGCGCATGTTGGCGGCAAGAATGTCGTACTGGCTGCGATGGGCCTCGTCGGTGATGACGATGATGTCGCTGCGGGTCGACAGCACCGGATACACTTCACCGCGCGCCGTCCCGAATTTTTGGATTAGGCGATGCCCAAAAACTATTGCTTCATTTCGTGAAACCTCGGCGAGATGCTGTAGTTCCATTCTGGATGGAATAAGTCTCGGGTCATGTTGAGGGTCGCCATTTCCGCGTCCGAGACCTTGATGCCCTTTGGATAGGTGTTGCTATCGAGTTCGCAGCGGATTTTGAGACCGGTTTTCGTCGTGGTGTTGGCGATCAGTTCGATGACGATGAGGAGGCTGAGGAGTGGCGTCGCGCGCCAGTTCTGCGTGATGTGGCAGAACATGCGATGCTCGATCTTGTTCCACTTCGAAGTCCCTGGCGGATAGTGGCAAACCTGAATGATCAGACCGGTTTCGTCCGCGAGTTGTTGGAGGGCCAACTTCCAGAGCCGCAGCCGTGAACCATTGGAGCCGCCGCCGTCGGCCGTGATCATCAGGCGCCTCATCCCGGGATAGAGCTTCCAACCCATCTGATCGAGCCAGCATCGGACGGCGTTGACGGCGAACTCCCCGGTGTCGTGGTCGATTCCGAGGCTGACATAGCCGAGGTTGGCGCCGATGTCGTAGACCCCGTAAGGGACGACCTTGCCCAACTCCTTGTCCTCGAAATCGTGAGCGTTGACCTCGATCGGTTCGCCCTGCGGCCCATAGTCGCTACCGCCGTTCTTGAATTCGCCCAGCAATTCCTTCTTCTTCGCGTCGATCGATATCACGGGTTCGCCGGCCGCCTGAAACGCCTCGACCTTCGCGTTGATATATTCGAACTGGGCGTCGCGATCAGGATGTTTGCCGGCTTCCTTGGTCTTGCGGTTGGAATGGCGACAATATTTCAGTTCCTCCAGCAGCTTGGGAATGGTCGAGGAACTCACTTTGTGACCCATGGCGCGAAGCGCCGTCGCCAGCTTGTCGTGGCTCTTGGAGACCCATCGCAACGGCCGCATCGGGTCGCCCATCGTCGCCGGCTCGAGCAATCGTTGCAAGTCCTCCAACAGCGTCGGGTCCTTGACCGTCAACCGAGGAGTGCCCCCACAATTCCCGAACAAATCACCGCGCGCGCCGGTGCGTGACCGATTTTGCGGTCGTTGACGGGTCCGAGTGTCACAATCCCGAGGGGTCGATCACCTCCTGACGTTCGTCGACACGCATGGCAAGTCCGGCGATGATTGCGTGCAACCGGGGCAAGTCGGGCTCGCTTGACGCGGGCGCGGGGCGTCGTCGCCGCGCCAGGGAACGCTACGCGATATCAGGTCTACGCTCGGCAACGCGCGGTATGGGCTCATCCGGCCGGTTCCTGCGCCAGCGCCCGGATCCTTTGGCGGGCGTCGAGGAGGGTGGCCAGCGCTTCGGCTCCGCCGCCCAGACGAATGATCAGCTGGCGGGCGTGGCTGACCACCCGTCCGGGCAGGCCGATCAGATGGAAGCGCAGCGCCTTCATGCGTTTGGCCGCCCATCTCTCGCCCAGCGCGAGACGCTTCATCGCGGCGTTTAGATTGAACGCCAGGATCGTCAGCGCCCACCAGGCGGCATTGGCGCCGAACAGCCCAGAGGGCATCTGTCCGCCCGCCAGGTCGGATTTCGTCGCCGAATGGACTTCCTCGCTCTTGCCGCAGCGCTCGCGCAGCCACCAGATCACGCCCTCGCCGGCGCCCGTGCGGTTGGTCACGACGGCGAACAGTTTATAGACCCCCTTCGGGCCGAACGCCTGGGTGGGAAACGGCAGCTTCGCCTCGTCGCCCAGCGCCAGTTGGCGCAGCGGTTCGCGGATCGCGAGAAAGCGGTAATCGGCGCGGTTGCGGCTGTGCCCGGCCCAATTGGGCACGTAGACGACCTCGGCCCATTCTTGATCGGTCTGTTGCGGCTGGCCGTCCGTTTTGCGGATCAGCGGCTTCCACGCGCTCTCGGGCGTCGTCCGCACAGCCGCGCGGAAAGCCTCGGTCACGTCGGCGCCGATCGCGAACTCGATCACGCCAAAGCGCGGGTCTTTTCCCTCGCCGCAATAGAGTAGCAGCTCTTCCTGATAGCCCGCCGTGTCCGAACGCAACGAGACTGTCCTCACGCTGTCCGGCAGATGGCGCAGGCTCTCTTTCAGGACGCGCAACTGCTCGTGTCCGGCGGGCACGTTGCCGTCGCGGAACTCCGAATAGAGCATCGCGCCCTGCTCCGCCCACCACAGTTCAGCGGCTGATACGCCTTGAACTTCTTGTAGCAAAACAGCGCCTCGCGCTTGTGCGTCTCAATCAGCGTCGCGTCCATGTCCAGCGTCGCCGTCGCCGCGGGCTGACGCTTCTGCAGAAAGTCCAGCAGCGCCTGGTTCACTCGCCATAGACCGCGCAGTGCCTGCGTCACCGCCGGAATGAACGCCATCCCCGCGACCGCCTTGGGCGAGGCTGGATCATCGAACCGTTCCAGCCAGCCCGACAGCGCCGACGGCGAGGGCATCGCCCGCTCACGCTCGCGCCGCCAGCGACTTTTCAGCGACCGCCGTTCGGCGCGCGAAAGCAAATCCTTCTCGATCGCCCGCAGGATCGCCGAAAAGCCGCTGTCGCGCTCCAACCGTTCGATGTCTTCCACGCAGTCGCCGCCGGAGAGATTCAGGAAAATCACCGCCAGAACCATCTGGATGTCGAGCCAGCCCTGGCCGCCGGCCGCCCGAACATGCCGCTGGATCGCCCCGCCGAGGCCGCAGGCCTTGATCAGCTCGAGATACAAGGGAAGCCCGGCCAGCGACGTCAATCCATGGCTGGACAAATCGGCCTCATACTGGAAATCGAGCAGCCCCTGTGCCAGCATCGCGCACCCCGTTGGTGATGGTTCTTAAGTCGCAAACCGAGACTATCTCCCTGATTCTTCAGGGCCAACGGGGAACTTGAATTTTCCTGATGCGGAATTCAGGGCCCCCGCCCTTGCGCCGCACCTCTCCCGTCAAGGAGCCGGGGTTCCGCAAGTCCTTCAGACCGCGCCCAATCGTGCTCCGGGCGACCTTCGTCGCGCGCGCGACCGCCGCAATCCCGCCGTAGCCCGCCGCCTTCGCCTCCGCCGCCGCGCTCAACCGCCGGCGTCGCTCGTCCAGCGAAGGCCGAAGCGCGTCAAACCGGACGCGCAGGGATGATTCGTCTATCATCATCACGATATAGACGCTCGCCTCGCACTCGGGAATCCGCTAAACAGCCGATGCCAGTAAAATCGCAAATTCCAAATCGGCTATTTTTGGGCGTCGCCTTAGGGTGAAGATGTAGCGCTCGTTGCCGCGCAAGAGCTCCTTGAGGTGCTCGCGGCTCTGCGCCTGCACGGACTCGCGCAGCTTGGTGAGCTCCCCACAAGCCGCGAAGGTCCCTGCGATCTGGTCGTCGAGTTCGGCGCGGTCGGTGACGACGAGAAAAGTCCAGTCGCCCGGCTTCTTGCGCAGGACCTTTCGGGCGAAGAACAGCATGGAAAGGCTCTTGCCAGACCCTTGTGTGTGCCAGAAGACGCCGAGCCGCCCCCGGTTCGCCTCGATGTCGTCGACCGCATGAAGCGCCCGATTGACGCCGAGCAACTGGTGGGTCTTGGCCACCTTCTTGACGAGGCCGAGCTTGCCCTCCTCGAAGGCGATGAAATTCTCGACCAGGTCGAGGAACCGCGCCGGCCGGCACGTGCCCTTGATCAGCGTGTCGAGGCTGACGACGCCCGCCTCCTCTTCCTCGTCGATCCGCTTCCACTCGTTGAAAAATTCGAGCGGCGCGTAAGGCGCCCCGAGCACGGCGTCGAGCCCGTTCGACAGGATCACGAAGGCGTTCGGGACAAAAACCTGAGGGATCGTCGCGCGATAGTCGGCGAGATTGTTGTTGTAGGCGTCGGCCATCGCTTTGTGGCTCGCCTTCAGTTCGACGAACAGCAGCGGCAGACCGTTGACGAAGCCGACGAGGTCGGCGCGCTTGGTGTAAAGCTCGCCCGCGAGCCAGACTTGCGACGCCAGAAAAAAGTCATTCGCTTCGGGGCTGTTCCAGTCGATGACCCGAACGGTCTCAGTGACCCGCGCTCCGTCAGGTCCGCGCACTTCGACCTTGACGCCGTTGCGGACGAGTCCGTGGATTTCGGCATTGGCGCGAACGGGGTCGATCGCGCCGCGTTCGCGGACAAGCTCGGAATGGGCGTCGTCGAGCGCGTCCTGCGGCAGGCCGGGGTTAAGTCTTTTCAGCGCGAGTCGGAGCCGATTGGGCAGGATCGCGTCGCGCTTCGACGTGCGCCCTTCGAGGCTCTTCGCGGCGAATTCGCCAAACAGCGAGGCGGTCTGCCAGCCCAGGTCATGGAAAAGCTCGATCGCGGGCTGCTCGACGAGATCATTCTCCGAGAAGCCGCCATAGAGGGGCGTCTTCTGTCCGTAGGCGAAGTCGTCGGGACCGCCGGGCTTCGGGGTCATGCAAGGCCGCCGAAAACAGGGGTCGAAGCCGATTTGCGGGTCATGTATGGATCACAACCCATTTTGCATGTCATGAAATGGCGCTTCGTGACACGCAAAGCGATTTGCTTGCCACGGATGACACTCAAAACACCACTCCACCTTCGGCAATGGCAAGCAATTCTGAAAACACATAGAGCGCGGAACGGCTGCCGACAGATGGCTGAACCTCCGTCAGAAGGCCTTTCTCGCGGACAGCCCACAGAATGCGATGGGCGGTTCTCGTGGGTATACCGGAGTTTTTGACGAAATCCGAGGTCGCGAAGGTCGGCCGCCCAAACATCCAGTCGAGCGCGCGCACCGCATATTGCGATCGCGTGACCTCGGCGATCCAGTCCTTGCGCGTCCGATAGAGAATGTCAAGATGGCTTCCGCCTTGCGCTGGTTTTCCTCGGCCTGCGCGATGAGCGCCCGCAGGAAGAACTCGCACCAGCCGGTCCAGTCGCGATCGCGCGACACGGCGAGCAGGCGCTCGTAATAGACGTCTCGATTGCGCTCCAGATAGGCGCTCAGGTAGAAGTTGGGCCGCGAAAGGAGTTTGTAGCTGAAGAGAAAAATCGGCACGATCAATCGTCCAAGGCGGCCATTTCCGTCGAGGAAAGGATGGATGGCCTCGAACTCCGCGTGAAGAATCGCCAGTTGCACCAGCCGGTCGGGCGCGTCGGCGTGGAGATAGAGCTCCCAGGCGTTCATTGCTTCCGGCAATTTGTCGGCCGGACACGGGATGAAGCGCGCGGTTTCAATCGTGCAACCCGCCGGGCCGATCCAGTTGGCGATGCGCCGATACTCGCCCGGCGCCTTGTTGTGGCCGCGCACCCCCTTCATCAGCGCTTTGTGCGCCTCGCGCACGAGGCGCTGCGAGAGCGGCAATTCGTCGAGCAGGCGGATCGCCTCGTTCAACGCGGCGCGATAATTCAGCACCTCGCGGATATCGGCCTTCTTCGGCGTGCTCTCGTCAAAGAGATCGCCCTGAGCCTCGAATTCCAAAACTTCGCCGAGCGTCGCCTGCGTGCCCTCGATCCGGCTGGAGAGAACCGCTTCCTGAGTGGTCAGCGGCGAAAGCAAGACGTCGGTGTTGGGAACGCCGGCGAGCACGCCGTCATAGCGCGCGATCGCCGCGCTGGCGGGGCCGATCAAGGGGATGAGGCGCGGCCAGTCGAGTTCGCGCGGGGGAAAGGCGCCGTCCTGATAAAGAACAGCCGTCACTCCGCCGCCTCAGGCAGCGCGGCGGCGGATCGGCTGACGTCGATTTCGCCGGAAATGAGCTTGGGCAGGAGAAGATCGCGTTGGGCGCGGAGGTTGCGGTTTTGCGCGGCGAGCTTGGCCCCCAACTCGATCGTTGCCCAGACGGTCTGTTCGAATCGCTGAACCAAGTCGTCGGGGGGGACGGCGATGGGATATTCGCGAAGAACTTTCCAGTCCGCTCGCGGCATCTTGGTGCCGTTCGATGTTTTCACGGCATGCGCGACAAAGGCGTCTGACGACGTCAGCGATGTCACTACGGCGCGGACGTCTTGCTTCGGGCGAATGATGATCGCGTCGGACGAAGCAACTCCCTCGACTGGTGCGACGGCGCACTTATGGAAGTAAGGGCGAATTTTCCCGAACAGAATGTCGCCGGTTTGGAACTTGAGCTTGAGGCTGCCCACCTGACCGGCCTTGCCCCAATCGCCGAATGTCGTCGATCGGCGGGGGATATGTTCGAGGCCAACGTACGGCGTATCCGGGTCGATCGCGCGGGGATCGGCAGGGTCACGAATTTCTTCGGCAAGTTGGCGCAGCGCTTTCACCTCCCACCCCTGCGGTACGGGGCCGATGGCGGTGTCGACCATCGGCAGGCCCTCGCAGCCGGGGGCAAGGAAATGGACGAACCATTCCTCGAAAATGCGCCGCGCCATCTCCTCCAGGATCGCGATCCGCCGCGTGTTGTTTTCGATGAGGTCATCGTAGGCAGATATTGCGCCGCCAATTTCTCGTTGCTCGCCAAGGCTAGGAACATGAAATTCAAATCGTAGCAATTTGTCGAGGCTCAAGTTCGACTGGGTAGTTCCCCTCGATACATCCTGCATCTGCAGTTTTATCAAATCAATATAGTATTTTATGAAGCGAGCGTCCGCCATCCCTGGATAGGCAACGAATCCAACCACGCTGTCAGGAAAGCAACCAGGAATAGCCAACAACGCCGTTTCGGCGATGTTAGCCGCGATTGTGATACACAATGTTCCCGGTTGCCACAGCTTGCTTTGCGCAAGTCCAACTTCGTTATACGTTGCTGAAAAGTCGTGGAGATAGAATTCCGCTTTGGTTATGTCTCCGGTCTGGAAAAAAGGGTATGCACCGCCATAAAGGCGCGGATCGTTGCGAGGACGATGTCGGGATTTTCCACGTCCAACGCTCCCGAGTTGATCGAGGGTATAGGGGTTCCAGTCCGATCGCATTTCAAACTTCCAGCAGCGCCGAGACATTGCGGGCGATATTCGCTTCGATCACCCGCGCCTCCCCTGCCAGCCTCTCGAACTCCTCCTGCAATTCCTCCAGCTTCTCGCGAAAATCCTCGCTCTCCGCTTCCCGCGCCGACGCGCCGACATAGCGCCCCGGATTGAGGCTGAACCCCTGCGCCTCGATCTCCGCGAGGCTCGCCGCCTTGCAGAGGCCGGGGACGTCGACGTAAGCCTTCGCGAGGCCGCGCTCGTCGAGCAGCGCGTAGGAATTGTGGAAGAGTTCGATCGGCTCGCCGCGCCAGAGCCGCACGACATTGGCCAGAAACTCGATCTGCGCGGGTGTAAAGTCGCGATGCGCGCGGTCGATCTGGCGAAAAACGTGCCGCGCGTCGATGAATAACACCTGGCCCTTGCGCGTGGTCTTCGCCTTGCCCTGGTCGAACAACCACAGCGTGCAGGGGAGGGTGACGGTGTAGAAGAAATTCGGCCCGACCGAGACGATGCAATCGACCGTGCCTGATTTCGATCAACGCCCTGCGAATATCGAGTTCCGTCCCGCGCGCGTCGGCGGCGGAATTGGCCATGACGAAGCCGGCGCGGCCCGTCTCGTTCAGAGCCGACCAGAACATCTCGATCCAGAGGTAATTGGCGTTGTCGGGCTTCGGCAGGCCGAAGGGGAAGCGGTCCTTGCGCTTGCGGATCGCGTCCTTCTCCTTGTCGACGCCGTCGACGTTGAACGGCGGATTGGCCATGACGAAGTCGAACTGGCCGACGATCGGGAACGGCTCCTCGTAATAGGAATTGGCCTCGCGGATCGTGCCGCCGAGGCCATGAACGGCGAGGTTCATGCGCGCGAGCCGCTGCGTCTCAGCGACCTTCTCGATGCCGAAGATCGACAGCTCCCTTTCCGGCGCGTGCTTATGCGCGCGCACGAAGTCGGCGGACTGAACGAACATGCCGCCCGAGCCGCAGGCGGGGTCGAGGATGCGGCCGTGATAGGGCTCGATGATCTCGACGATGAGACGCACGATGCAAGAGGGCGTGTAGTACTCGCCGCCCTTCTGCATCTCCTGTTGGGCGAACGAGCCCATGAAATATTCATAGACCCGCCCAAAGGCGTCGCCGTCGATGTCGAGCGGGGCCAGCGTCTTGATGAGTTCGCGCAGAATGTCGTCGCCGACTGCGCCGTAGTTCTTCGGCAGCGCGTCGGCGAGGTCAGGGTTGTGGCCCTCGATGTCGTCCATCGCCGCGTTGAGGGCGCGACCGAGGTTCGACCCTTCCGGCAAAGCGAGAAGGTGGGAGAAGCGGGCTTCCGGGGTCAGATAGACGATCCCGCGCGCCTTGAAGGCGTCCGGCGTCGGGCGCCGAGGCGGCTGCCCGGCCGCGGCTGCAAGTGCTTCTCGGCTTCCGCGAACCGCCCGTCGGCGTAGCGCAGGAACAGAAGGCCGAGGACGCGTCGCGAATATTCCGACGGCTTCAAGCCCGAATTTGCCCGCAGCTGGTCCGCGACGCTCCAAAGCCGCCGCTCGATGTCGCCGATATCCGAAGCCACCCCGCCCTCCGCCGAATCCGATTGCGCGCAGTTGATTCTTCGCGGGGGAGGAAATCAAGGCGACACCGGGTCGCGCCAGCTTCTCCAGTTTGGAGAAGCAACATTCTCTTGCCAAGAGAGCGGTAATGTTCTACATTTGTGGCTCTTATGACGTTATCTGTTGATAAGGCCCCATCCCGATGGCGCCGAGGATCCAGTTTTGCGGAGTGGCCTGGTCTCCCCATGCCTCGAGCGCTCGTCTCCATCCGAGATAGTTGGGCAGGTTCTTGGTGGCGACGCCGTGGAAGCGGCGCATCCATTCCTTGAGCCGGCCGTGATAGGCGTTGACGTTGTTGATATGGAGGTCGGGGGCCTCGGGGCTGGGCTTGCCCGGCGCGGGAACGACATGGACCGGGATTTTCGCCCTGTGGGCGAAGGCCACGATCGCCTTTCCGCCGTCGCAGACGAACCGATTGGCGGGCGTGACCACGCCGTCCAGCGCCGCCGCAATCGAGGCGCGGTCGACATTGGGCAACACCGCGTCGGTGGTTGCGCCCTCGCGGTCGCGCGCCACCAGGATCGGGATGTTTTCGAAGAAGAGGCCCGGGTGCTTGGCCTTGCCGCCCCGCTTGCGCGGCGGGCGGGGAAGACCGGACCTGCGGCCCTTGAACAATTCGAGGATGAACGTCTCGTCCGCCTCGACAATGCCTCTCAGCGTCTTGGGCTTGTCCAGCGCGGGCGAGCCGAGAAACCGGTGTCGCCAGCGGAAGGCCGTGGTGGGGTGGACGTGGCAACGTTCGGCGGCCTTCGCCACGCTGGTTCCCTCGATCATCGCCTGGGCGTGGTCGAGCCATTGCTCCTTCTTGCGCAGCCCCGCCATCGGCGTCTTCGTCAGGGCGTTGAACGTGCGCCCGCAGCTCTTGCAGCGGGAGCGCGCCAGACCGTTCGCCCGTCCCCAGGCGACGATGTCGCGCCCCGCGCAATGGGGGCAACCCCGGCGTTCCACCTTCGCCTGGCCGATGTCCCCCAGCGCGTCCTCGCGAACCCGGCGCTGCTTGCGCGCGTCCCCCTCGGCAAGCGCCGCCGGCGCGTCCTCCGATCCTCGAGCCGCCGCCTCGACCGGTTCGCCAAAGCCCGACGCAACGTCCTCATCGGCCTTGCAAAGCGCCTTCACCGCCTGTCGCCGCTGCGCTGGGGTCAACCTACCGATCCCGCCCAGCCAATCCTCAAATTCCGGGCTCTCCACCAACGCCTCCTCGAATCAGACGCGCCAAGAATAGCCCAAATCAATACTAAACGCCAAGAGAGCCACATTTGTTCTCCATGCAGTCCTGAAGGAGACCGCGAGTTGTCCGGTTCCGTCGCAGCCGCTCCGTCCACCGCCGACGTCCCCACCCGGTCGGCAGCGGCGGCGCGCGTGGCGAAGGCCAGGATGGAAAAGCCGATCGCCGATCGTTTGAACACCGGCGTTTCGGTAGCCGGGGTCGCGGCGCGGGAGGGCCTGACGGCAAAGCGGCGGCACCCGGGAAACGGCGCCGCAAGCGATTGAAAAGCCTCGATTCGCGCCCGGAAATGGCGCCCCCCCTTATCGCGCTCTGCAGTGTTCACACATCTCAGATCGCCGCGCGGATCCCTTCCCCAGCTTGCTGGGGAAGGTGGCGCGAAGCGCCGGATGGGGTGTGGCCCGCTGCTACGACGCCAGACGGCTTGCACGAACGTTACCGCGAACTTGCGGTCCAAGCGCCCTGCTTTCCACACCCCATCCGTCGCCTTCGGCGACACCTTCCCCGCTTCGCGGAGAAGGGGCGCCCGGCGGCCGCCTGCAGGCTCGATGACTTGTGTGAGCCGGCCGCAAATGGCGCCGCAAGCGATTGAAAAGCCTCGAATTCGCGCCCGGAAATGGCGCCCGCGCCGGCGGGAGACGAGGCTGTCCGCGGCCGGCTCCTTTTCGCCACAATTACAGGCAATATCCGGCATTTGGAGTAAAAACATAGTGTATAAGTCGTATAACTTCCGAAAGTTGCAGAAAATGGCGCCCAAGCCCTTGTTATCGTTTCGCGCATGACGGATTCGACACGGCGGCCCGCGCCC
>CAWDTW010000017.1:0-34670 GCA_963805295.1 uncultured Alphaproteobacteria bacterium
CTCGACAGCAACTTCACTTGCGAGTATCATTACGCACCGGGCCAGCGCGACTATGCGGCTGCAGGCGGCAGCGGGGCGCCGATTGAACCGATGCAAGGGGGGCTGCGATGGCTGCGACCGGAAAAATTCTGGCGGTGATGTCGGAGTGGGGTTATTGGGGAATCGAACTCGTCGGACCTTTGCTGAAACTTGAAGCGGCGGGCTACACGCTGGAGTTCGTCACGCCGCGCGGCAAGCGCTCCCCCGTGCTGCCGCCGAGCATCGACACCGAATACCGGGATCCGCCGCTCGGCGTCTGCGTAACGACCCCGGACGACGCAGCGCTGGTGAAAGCCTTCGAGGCGACCAACCGTCTGAATGCGACGAAGAACCTCTCGGCGATGTTTCCCGAGCGTCCGTATTTCAGCGTGGACGATTTCCTGAGAAAGTTCGAGGCCTACTATGAGGCACGCAGGGAAGCGCAGGCCGGCGTGTTGGCGACTTACGAAGCGATTCTGCGTGGTCGGCGGGAGCGGTCCGATCGTCGACGTGGTCAACAACCAACGCGTGCACGATTTGGTGCTCGGCTTCCACGCGGCGGGCCGCCCGATCGGCGCAATCTGCTACGGCGTCGCGACCCTGGTGTTCGCCCGGGACTTCAACGAGCGCAAAGCGATCATCGCCGGCAAACACGTCACCGGACATTGCATCGAATATGACTACCATGACGGCACCGGCTTTGTTGGCACCAACTTCAACATGGGTCCGCCGCCCTACGCGCTCGAATACATGCTTGCCGACGCTGTCGGACCCACCGGCGGCTACCACGGCAATTTCGGCAAGAGGACGTCGGTGATCGTCGACTATCCATTCATCACCGCCCGCTCGCTGCAATGCTCGCACGAGTTCGGCGAACGTTTTGTCGACGTTATGCGGAATGGACTCGTCCGGTCGGGCTGGTAGCCCGTGGCGCCTCGGGCAGGCGAGGCGCCCTCGAACGACCAAAGGGGGAAAGACGTGCGGACCGGATATCGCGCGGTGCTCGAGCAATTCGTTGCCGACGGCGTAACTCACATCTTCGGCAATCCCGGTACGGTCGAGCAGGGCCTTCTCGACGAACTCGGCGATTTCCCGGCGATCGAATACGTTCTGACCCTGCAGGAATCGGTCGCGGTGATGGCCGCGGACTGCCTATGCGCGCGCCGCGCGAAAGGTCGCCGTCGTGCAGATCCATTCCTCGCCCGGCCTCGGCAACGCGATCGGCGCGCTCTATCAAGCGAGGCGTGGCCACGCGCCGCTGGTCGTCGTCGGCGGCGACGCCGGTATCCGCTACGCGGCGATGGATGCGCAGATGGCCGCCGACCTCGTGGCGATGGCCCGGCCGGTGACGAAATGGGCGACGATGGTGCAGCATCCCTCGTCAGTGCTGCGGGTCTTGCGTCGCGCAGTGAAGATCGCCGCAACGCCGCCAATGGGCCCGGTGTATGTCTGCCTGCCCCAGGATATTCTGAGCGCGGAAGCGGTCGAAACCGCCATCGCCAGTCGGCGCTGCCGTCGACCCGCGGCTCCGGCGATCCGGCGCTGATCGCCCAGGCCGCCGAGAAGCTCGCGTCCGCCGCCCGGCCCACCATCTACGTCGGCGACGGCGTCGCCTGGTCCGACGCGCAACCCGAAGTCGCGCGCGTAGCCACGCTGATCGGCGCCGATGTCTGGGGCGTCGACAGCGGCGACGTCAATTTCGACACGACGCACGCCATGTGGCGCGGCCAGACGGGACACATGTTCGGCGAGCACAGCCTGCCGATTTCTGAAAAAGGGCGATGTCAACCTGATCGTCGGCACGTACATCGCCCCGGAAGTCTTCCCGGAACTCGGTGACGTTTTCGCTGACGACGCTTTGGGCATCCACATCGACCTCGATGCCGACGCGATCGGCAAGAACCACCCCGTAAGCATTGGCATGGTCGCCAATCCCAAGACGACCTTGCACGAACTCGGCGACGCCGTAGCGGCGCGTCTAACCGCAGCAGGCCGATCAGCGGCTGCAGCCCGGCTCAAGGCGTCGGCGGACAGCAGGTCGGAGGAACGCGCCAAGGCGATCGCCGCCGACGCCGCCCGCGCCGATCAGCACCCGCTGCCGTTCAGCCGGTTCATGAGCGACTTGGCCAGAGTTATGCCTCCCGGCATGCCCGTTTTCGACGAGGCGTTGACCAACTCACCCGTGCTACCCGATATGTGCCGCCGGTCGATCCCTTCGCGTTCTTCCAGACCCGAGGCGGCTCGCTCGGCAGCGCAATGGCGGGCGGCATCGGCCTCGCCTGTGCCCGTCCGGATCGGCCCGTGGTGGCGGTTTCCGGCGACGGCGGCCATGTACACGATCCAGGCGCTGTGGACCGCCGCGCGCCATCGCCTCAGCGTCAAGTACATTATCTGCAACAATCGCTCATATAGACTGCTACAGGCGAACATTCAGCAGTATTGGGCCGAAACCGGCGCAGTTGGTCGGCCGTTCCCGCTCTCTTTCGATCTCTCCAGGCCCGAACTCGACTTCGCCCAGCTCGCCCGCGCCTTGAGCGTGCCGGCGCGACGGGTGCAAGCGCCGGACGAGGTCATGCCTGCCATCGAAGCGGCGTTCGCCGAGCCGGGCCCCTTCCTGATCGACGTCGTTATCGAAAGCGACGTGCATCCCGAACTGATCGGCGTGCGCTGTGGCCAGTGAACCGCCCTCTCCAGTCGATGAGGCCGCCATGCCGACCGCCAAGACCGTTCTGGTCATGATCGAGAGCGATTTCTACGAACACGAGATCTGGTACTACCAGTTCCGTTTCCAGGAAAGCCGCGTCCCGCTCCGCTTCGTTTCCCGATTGTGGGGCCAGACATCGATCACGTTCAAGGGTCACGAACACCAGGCGCCGTTCGAGTGCCACGACAGTTTCGAGACCATCGACGACGCAGCGCTGGCCGAGATCGGCGCGGTCATCGTGCCGTCGGGCTATGTCGCCGACCGTCTCCGCTATACCGCCAAGCTCAGCGAACTGCCTCCGGCGACCGCCTTTCTCGCCCGCGCCTTCGCCAACAAGGATGTGATCAAGGGCATTATTTGCCATGGCCTGTGGCTGACCGCGCCGGCGAGGGGTCTCGTCAAGGGTCGCCGACTCACCTGCCATCCCAACCTTCACGGCGACGCCATTGCTTATGGCGCGGAGTTCGTGGATCAAGACGTGGTCGAGGACGGCGATCTGATCACCGCGCGCACCGGTGCGCATGCTCATTTGCTCGCCCGCGCCATTCTGGCGCGGCTGGGCGCGGTGTGAGCCTCATGGCGCAAGGGACGCCCCTATGACGACGGCTATGGCCAACGCCCCCGATGTATCGTCAGCGGACCGGCTGAAGATGCACAGCTACGCGGCGGTCATCGTGCCGTCCGCCATGGTTGCAGACCGGCTGCGCTATACCGAAGATGTCACCAAGCTGCCGCCGGCCACCGAATTCCTGAAGCGTGCCTTTGCCGACACGAGCATTGTGAAGGGGATCATCTGTCACGGCATGTGGTTGGTGGCGCCCGCCCCAGAACTGGTGCGCGGGCGGCGCGTCGTCGCGCACAACAACCTGCTCGGCGACGGCAGGAATATGGGAGCGGTCTATACCGACCAGGACATCGTCGTCGATGGCGACCTGGTGACGGCGCGCACCGGCGGCCATTGTCACCTGTTCGCACGCACGATCATCGACATGCTGGCGGCGATATAGCCGCCGGGAAGAATTTGTGCTTGCCGGAAAACGTAAATTGTGTTCGGGTGTGTCGTCTAACTTTTATGTCGAACCGAGGGGATAGATATCTACAATGGGATGGATCCATAAAGAATACGCCGCCGCACTCGTCGCGGCGTTGGCATGTTTCGCCATCACCGACGCGCAGGCTCAGACGGTTACGCAGGTCCCGCCGCCGCTTTATCCGCTGCCGACGGTCAAACCGCCAGCGGCGCTGCCAATGCAGTACCCCTTCTATCTCGACGGCAGTGCCGCGCTGCAGTGGCGCCAGCCTGCCGCCGATCCGGCCGGCGTGACCACCTTCGATCCGGGCTTCATGGTCTCGGCGGCCGGCGGCGTGCGCTTCGGAGCGTTCCGCATCGAAGGCGAATACAACCGTTTTAACAATACTAACGACACGCTGCGCGTCACCGCGCTGCCGCCGCCGTTCAACGGGCCGCGCCCCGCCACCGGCAATATCGATGTCAACACCTTCTTTGTGAACGCGGCCTACGATTTCGACCTGTCCCGTTTCGGCCTCGGCTGGCCCGTCAAGCCCTTCCTGTCGGCCGGCTTCGGCGGGCTGCAGAGCGATATCCACAGCTTGTCGAATGACATCGTCGTCGTGAACGGCGCGTTTATCGTCAACAGCACCAGCAACTGGATTCCGGTCTGGCAGATCAAGGTCGGTGCGGCGATCCCGGTCACCGACCGGTTGGACCTCTTCGCCGACTACCGGTATGTGCGCGGTGCGACGCCGCTGCATTTCATCATAAATGGCGGCGCGACCGTATCGCCGGAGATAGCATTTAACGTCTTCGAGCTCGGTGCGCGGATCAACTTCTGACCGTTCCGACAGTGGGGCGAGGTGACGGGATGCGATACAAACTGCTTGGCCGCAGCGGCCTCCGGGTTTCCGAACTGTGTCTGGGTTGCGGCACTTTCGGCGTCAATTGGGGCTCGCTCGGCTCCGACCATGAGGAGAGCCGGCGCATCCTCGATTACTTCCTTGAGGCCGGCGGGAACTATCTCGACACCTCGAACCGCTATCAGGAGGGCCAATCCGAGCAATGGCTGGGCGGGTTCCTCGAAGGCCGTCGCCAGGACGTCGTGATTGGCACTAAGTATTCGCTGTACGATCAGATGACGAACGGCCGCAACCCGAATGCCGGTGGCAACCACCGCAAGAACCTAGTGCGCTCGATCGAAGGCAGTCTGAGGCGCCTGCGTACCGATTACATCGATCTGCTATGGATACATATTGCAGATCTCACCACCCCGGTCGACGAGATCCTCCGTATGCTCGACGCCTTGGTGCGGTCGGGGAAGGTGCTGTATATTGGCGCATCGAATTTCCCAGCGTGGTGGATGGCGCGGGCCAACACGCTGGCCGATGCTTACGGCTGGACGCCGTTCATCGCGACCCAGGCGGAGTACAGCATTGTCGAGCGGTCGCTCGAACCGGAATTCCTGCCGATGTGCGCCGAGCTCGACATCGCCATCGTCTGCTGGTCGGCGCTCGGTGGCGGCATGGTCACGGGCAAGTACAACCGGCCTCCACTCGATACTTCTGTGCCGAATCGGCTGATGCCCCATGTGGATCCGCAGGGGCACGAATTCTGGACCGAGGCAACCAAGCGCAATCTCGCGATCATGGACAAAGTGGTCGCCTTCGCTGATGGGATCGGGCGTAAGCCGGTGGAGATCGCGCTGCGCTTCTTGATGCAGCAGCGGGTGCCGACGATCCCGATCTTTTCGGTACGCACCGTTGCGCAATGCCGCGAGGCGCTGGGGGCGGTCGAGTTCGAGCTCAGCCCCGAGGAAATCGCCGAACTCGACCGTATCACGCTGCCGGCGATCAGCTCGGTGATGCCGGAGGCCGGCCCCTACCCCTATCCGATGCTTGAATACGGCAGCCCGGCGCTGCCCAACTTCTACTCGCGGGTCATGGTGTTCGGGGATAACGAGGCGAAGATCGACAATCATCGTCGCAAATTCCCGTACCGTCATCAGGGAGGGGCGTGAGCGTGGTCGCGGACGTCGTCATCGTCGGCGCCGGCACCGCCGGCTGCGTCGCCGCCTACCGGCTGGCCGCCTCCGGCAAGCTAAATGTCGCGCTGTTGGAAGCCGGGGGCGAGGACAGCGCCCCCGCGATCCACGACCCCAAACGGCTGATCGAGCTGTGGGGATCGAAGGACGACTGGAACATCGTCACCGAGCCGTCGCCCGGACTGAACGGACGACGCATCCCGGTCGCCCGCGGTAAGGTGCTGGGCGGCTGCAGTTCGCTGTTCGCGATGATTCATGTGCGCGGGAACCGGCGCGATTTCGATCTGTGGAACGTGCTCGGCGCCGATGGTTGGAGCTACGACGAGTGTCTGCCGTACTTCAAGCGCAGCGAGACGTATTACGCGGGCGGCTCGGAGTTCCATGGCGGCGAGGGACCGCTTCCGATCCGACAGAACCCGAAACCGACGGCGGTCGCGACCGCCTTTTGCGAGGCCGCGGTCGAACTCGGGTTCGACGGCCCGAACTGGGATCATAACGGGGCGCGGCAGGAAGATGGGGCGGGGCTCTACACGCACACGATCTTCCCGAACGGAACCCGCGCCGGCACCGCGCAGACCTTCCTGGCGCTGGCGCGCCGCACCGGCCGGCTGCAGCTGATCACGAACGCGCAGGCGACCGCCGTTCTCCTCGACAACAGCCGGGCGGTTGGGGTCCGCTACCTTCTGGATGGGCGCGAGCAGGAAATCCGCGCCGAGCGCGAAGTCATAGTGTGCGGCGGCGCCTTCCATTCGCCGCATCTGCTGATGCTGTCCGGCATCGGCGAGGCGGCGGCGCTCAGCGCGCTCGGCATCGCGGTGCAGCAGGACCTGCCGGGAGTAGGCAAGAACCTGCAGGATCATCTGCTGCAACCGGTCATCTACCATTCGCGGCAGGAACTGCCGGTACCGGAGTTCATCGCCGAGGCGGGCCTGTTCGTCCGCACCCGTCTCGGCATGCAGGCGGCGCCGCCCAATCTGCAGTTCCACTTCGGGGCCGGGCTGCCGGCCTTCGCGCCGCCCGAGCTGGGGGCCAATTTCGCTTTCGTGCCGATTGTCGTTCAGCCGCTGAGCCGCGGTCAGGTCAGGCTGAAGTCGCCCAACCCGCTGGATCTGCCGCTGGTTGAGCCGAATTACCTCGCCGAGCCGGAAGACGTGCGCACCTTGGCGGCCGGCCTGCGACTGGCGCGTCGGCTGGCAAAGACACGGGCGATGTTGGCGATCAACGGCGGCGAGGCGATCCCCGGCGAGGCCGTCGATGGCACGGATCTTGACGGCTTCATCCGCGACCACTGTTCGACGGTCTGGCATCCGGCCGGGACTTGCGCGATGGGTCTCGATCGGATGTCGGTCATCGACCCGCAACTGCGGGTACATGGGGTTCAACGGCTGCGGGTGGCCGATGCGTCGGTCATGCCGCGGATCACGTCCGGCAATACGCATGCCGCCACCGTCATGATTGGCGAGCGCCTGGCAGATTTCGTGTTGGCGGCACTTTGATGATGCGCGCCTTCTGTACACCAAGGAGGTTGGTATGGCGGCCAAGCGTGTTCTTGCAGTGCTTTCGGAACATGGCTATTGGGGCGTCGAGCTGGTGGGATTATGTGACGCGAACCGGCGCGCGGCCGCATGCGCTGCCGCCGAGCTATGACCCCACCTATGTCGATCCGCCGCTGAACTACAATGTGACGCCGCCGCGAGCAATTCGTCAACATGCTGGACTACGGCTTGCGACGGTACGGCTGGTAGAACCGACGGGTACTCGCCGCACGCACCCGACGTCGGGCAATTATCGATAAGGTTGATGCAAAATGGCTACCTTGACGAACGAGCAGATCGCCGACTTCGCCCGCGCCTGGTACCGCAAGCTGGATGTGCATGCGCCGACCCAGGAACTCGTCGACATGCTCAACCCGAATGGCTTAAAGATGGTCTTCCCCGAGGCCACCCTCGAAGGCATCGACAAGTTCATCGGCTGGTACGAGGGCGTGATCCGCATCTTCTTCGATGAGGCGCATCGCGTCAGCAGCGTCGAGGTCGGGCGCCCCGAAGGCGACCGCTACCCGGCCAAAGTGGTCGTGGAATGGAAAGCGAGCCGCTGGAAGCCGCCGGCGGCGCGCAGCGAGCGCATCGAATGCGACGCCTATCAGACCTGGGTGGTGACGCCGACAGGGCCGAACGGCGGGCCGCAAATCGCGTCATACACGGTGGATGAAATCAAGCTGCGGCCGAATTCGGCAGCACTCTGAGTGGCTCGCGCAGGAGGCAAGTGATGATCGAAAACGTGCCGGTTACGCCACTCGGCAGGCTCTATCGGGAGCACATTCGGCTGATCCTCGAAGGCAATATCGACGCAATCCTCGATCAGTACACCGAGGACGCGGTGCTGATTTCGAGCTTCGAGAAGAAGCCTTTGGTGTTCCGCGGCCGCGAGGAGTTGCGCCGGCATTTTCAGGGCATCCTGGCCATCAAAGACCTGAAGACCTCGATCGGGTTCTGGGGCGAGGTCGACCAGGATCTGTTGATGATCACGGAGCAGATCGAGATGACCGCCGGCGGCCAGACCGCGCGCATGCGCTTCGCCGATAGCTGGGTCCTGCGCAACGGCAAGATCGCGATCCATTTCGCGGGAATGGTGCAGTACCCCGACGGCAGCCTGAGCTGACAATTCGCGGGAGTGGAGCGATGAGCGATATTTCCTTTCACCATGTCGCACTGACCTGCGAGTCGGTGGCGCGGATCGAGAAGTTTTACTGCGACAATTTCGGTTTCTCGCGCAAGCGCTCGTTCCAGATCGGCGAGGGTAAGGAGATCGTCTATATCAGTAACAGCGTCGTCTACATGGAGCTGTTTCCGAAGGAAGCCGAACGGCCAATGCCGCCGTTCGACAAGGACGGTCCGGCCTACCCGGCTCTGCGTCACATCGCGTTCAAAGTGGCCGATGTCGACGCCGCGCTAGCGGCGATGCGCGATCCGCCCCAAATCAGCCTCGGGCCGCTCACCTTCGACGACTTCATCCCGGGTTGGAAGTCGGTCTGGATCAAGGACCCCGACGGCAATCTGATCGAAATCAGCCAGGGGTACAGGGATGCATAGCACGGCGCGGCGCCGCGGCAGCACTTCCGGTCGAAACTCTGTGCGATGGCCGCATGGTGACAAACGGCGTGGCGCCGCAAGCGCTTGGGTACTGTTCGCGGCTGTGCCGGCAGCTAACCCGCATTATGCAGCGCCGTGACGTTTTCGGCGGCGCGTTCTGGTGATTTTTCGGAACCGCGCTTGCTCGCGGACGCGCGGCATCGTCTCCGGCTTTGGGCCTGAAACGGGTGGAGGCGTTTGCGGGTTGAAGGGATGGGTTTGACGTTCGGGGCCGCTCACGCCCCGTGTTTCAAGTGACGAGGCGCGGGATGCGCTGGAGGGCGAAACGCAGGATTTCCTGGCCGGGGCATGACGTCGGCAGATGGACGCGGATCATGGTTTTCGTCTCGACGACGCGGGCGGCGATCTTGACGAGGCGCAGGCGCAACGTGTCGAATTGGGCAACGCGCCACATCGAACGCCTGGGCATCGATGCGCGCAGCCCCCACATCAGCCAGTAGGCGCCGGCGTGCAGGAAAAGCCGAAACTGATTGGCGGTCGCCTTGGTGCATGAGGTGCGATCCGACGCCAGATGCGTCTTCCAGGATTTGATGTGGTTTTCGGCCTGGCCGCGCCGGCAATAGACGTCTTCGTAGAGCACGCGAGCGTTGCGCTTGTTCAGATTGGTGACGACGAAGCGCGTGTCTGATCCTTCCGCGCCGGCTTCGACCCGGGCGATGATCCGCTCGACCCGGCTCCAGCTTTGCGCGCCGTCGAAGAACTCTTTGAAACGACGAAGCTTGCCGTCTCTGGGCGCGGCTTCGAACCGTGCCTTTACACTGGCTTCGAGACTTTCGACATGCCGGCGCAACGTCGTAGTCGGCGCGACGCCGAAGATGTAATCGAGGCCGCTCGCCCGACACCAGTCGAGAACCTCGGGGCCGCAGTAGTGGCTGTCGGCGCGCAGCAGGATCTCAGTGTTGGGCCAATGGGCTCGGATCGCGCGCAACAGCCGGCGGAGGAAGGGTTTGATCTCCTTGCCGCTCGGCCGCTTGGCGGGACGAAGCACGGCAGTGACGAAGCGGCCCTCGCCGTCGAACACGACGATGGGCTGAAAGCCGTATTCGTCGTAATGCGCGTTGAACAACCGCAACTGCTGCCCGCCATGGACCGCGTCGAACGTGTCGTCGATGTCGAGGGTGATCGGTTTGGGAACCTTGTGAAAGGACTCGCAATAGAGATCGACCATCGCGCGACCCATCCGCAACAGGGCGCGAACCTCCGGCAGATTTTCCAACCGCGAGATCGTCGACTGCGAGCACAGTTCGCGATCCGACAGCGTCAGATCGAGCGCCATCTTGAACATCGGATCGCTCCGCAGGCAATTGGCGTCGTTGCCGTCCTCATAGCCCGCCGCGATCATCAGCAGCCGAAAGCGGATGATGTCGGCAAGGCTGTGGGTGATCTGATCGGGCGCGCGCCGGTCCACCATGCAGGCGGCGAGCCGATCGGCGACGCGAAGGCGCTGGTCGACCTCGCCCAACGCCAGAACGCCGCCATCCGACGACAGCAAGCCGCCGTCAAACTTGACCTCGACGCGCTTGCCCGAAACAGGTGACAACCCAGGCAACGGCAACATAGGATCGTTCATGGCAGGTGCGGCCTCGCTGAAATCGCGCGAATCGGCTTAGACAACCAAATTCTACACGAAATCCGCTATTTACGCCACACCCGCCAACCCGCAATGCATAATCCGGGCTAAGTGTCCGTCCGGAAGGTGTGCGAGTCATTTGAATCGGTTACGAAAGCCGGCTTGATTGGCCGGAATCACGTGTGATTCTTTCTGTGGCGCCCGAATCGCTAGAGGCGCCGCAATGTGGACGACCAAGAACCGCCCCCGCTACAACCGTGACAGGCTGCGTCACCCGTCTGATCTGACCGACGAGGAATGGGTGCCGACCAGTCGCGCCTGTCGATGTCCTTCTACGGCAAGACAGTGGTGCGACAGGAGCGGCGCTTTGGCAAGCCAGGCCGCCGGCGTGTGAGCCCCGTCACTGCGCGTCGCGGCGCACCGTGGTCAGATCGCCGTCGCGCCCAAGAGCGCGACGATCGATTGGGGAACAGTCATGTCACACCGGCAGCGGACTCGTGAATTGCGGTTCGAGATCGGGTTCGAGGCGGAAGCGCTGATGGCGGCGCTCCTCGCCGCGGTCGAGGGGCTTCGACTACCGCAGCGAAAGCGGGCAACCTCGATGTCTTCGAAGTCAGAACCCGCCATGATTGATGTCACTCCTGTCCCGCCTTCTCGGCCAAAGACCAGGCGCTGGTCCATCAAGACCAAGTTTCTGCTCTGGCTGCTCGTACTGTCGCTGTTGCCGCTGATCCTGGCCGGGCTGATCAGCCTCCCCTGTGTAGTGATTGTGCGGGAGCAGGTCAGATCAGACCTCATAGGGGTAGCCCGCCACCACCTCGTCCGGTTTGCCGAGGATCAGGCGACCATTGTCAGCGCCAAACTCGACAAGGTTGTAGACGAAACGCGGACGGCTGCGTTGTTGGTCCAGGCGCTCCTGCACGACTCCTCTGCCTTTGGCGGCGCGGGACCCCATTCCGTCGCGGAAAAACCGGACAATCCGGTTGGCGCTCCTTCATATATTTTTTCTACCGTGGCGCCCGGCGTCTCCCTAGCTGCCGCCAAACCCGCGTTGGGCCTTTCCGGCAATTTGGAAAAGGTGTTTGGCTTTGTTAAAGAAGACGATGCGAGCCTCGAGCAAATTTGGTACGGCTCCCAGTTGGGCGTTTTCCTAGAGTATCCTGGGCACAGCGAAACGTCGGATTATTTCGCGTTTAACCTCGAGCCAACATCTGCGCAGTATTTAAACGCAGAGGGCGAGTTTCCCGAGTCGCTGTGGGTGGCATTCAGGGAAAACGGCCTGGTCTTATCACGTCATGCCGTGGTTTCGACCACTGAGCCGGGCAATAGGTGGCTGATACGGGATGGCGAGAAAAATTGGTTATTCTCTGTGCGGCAAGGCAAGACCGGTCTGGGCGTCTACTGGGAATACGACCCGAGATACGACCCCTGGTACCTCGACGCGGTCGGCCGAGACAGCGTGGCGTGGACCAAATACACCAACTGGAGCGGGGCGCAGTTTGTGTTCGAACTCAAACCGGGAAACGAGAGTGAGATAACCGACAAGGTGTCCCCCAGCTTGGCGCGGGCATTCGAGGACAGGCGGATCACCCTTATCGAAAACAGCCGGGTTTCGCTCGAGCAAGGTGGCAGGTGGAGGCTACAGGACAAGAACGGCAACCGTTACGAGATTAGAAATGAGTACGGCAAGCTGCGCGTCTATGACATCGACCTCCTGACCTGTTCCCGAGCGGTGATGGATCCGGAAGGACGATTGGCGGGCGTGGCCGGGTTGGAAATCGGCATGCACTCCATCGGCAGGAAGCTTATCCACACCCATGAAGGGGTTCCGGGCTATGCCTTTCTGTTGAACGAACAGGGCGAGCTCATCGATCAGGAACAGGATGACATGTTTATCCCGAATGCCGGCGGTGCCATCCGTTCGAAAATGACTGCCGGCAACGCCGGCATTGAGTACGCCGCCGACGGCGCCGCCTATGTAGCTTACGCTCCCATTCGGTCCATCCACTCGCCCGACGGAAAGTCGTTCTGGAGTGTGGGCATATCGATGCCCGAAGCGAAGATTACTCGGCTCGCCGATAATATCCAGCGAAGAATGATCTTCATGATCGAGCTTATCTTGGCGATCGGCGCTGTCATGGTCATCCTGGGCGTCGGCCTGGCCCGCCGGGTCTCCAACGGGATCACTGGGCCCATACTGGCGCTTGACGCCGGCGCGACGCGCATAGGCAGCGGGGACCTGGACTACCGCGTAAATGTCGGGACCCGCGACGAGATTGGAGAATTGGCCGACACATTCAACAAGATGGCTGGCGACCTCCAGACCTATATCAAGAACCTCAGGGAAACGACGGCCGAGAAGGAGCGCTTCGAGAGCGAACTGCGGGTGGCCCACGACATCCAGATGAGCTTCCTCAAGAAGATCTTTCCCCCATTCCCGCACCGGAGCGATTTCTCGCTCTACGCGACCCTCGTGCCGGCAAGAGAAGTTGGCGGCGACCTTTACGACTTCAGCCTATTGGATGAGACGCGGCTGTTCTTCTATGTCGGCGACGTCGCGGACAAAGGCGTGCCGGCCTCGCTGGTGATGGCCATGACCATGGTGCTCATGAGGCGCGCGAGCCAGCAACCGGGCATCACCCCCGCCGAGATCCTGCGCGAGGTCAATGCGACACTGTCCGAAGACACCGAGAGCTCCATGTTCGTGACGCTGTTCCTCGGCATTCTAAACGTGAAAACGGGCGAGTTGGCCTTCTCCAACGCGGGTCATAATCCGCCGCTGATTTTGGGCGCCGACGGCGAATGCAGGTTCCTGACCCTGCCCGACGGCTTGGTGCTCGGCGTGATGGCCGAGGCCGAGTACCGCGATGACACGGTTCGCCTCGAGCCGGGAGACATGATCGTGACCTACACTGACGGGGTGACCGAGGCGATGAACCGCGAGCGGGTCCTATATTCGGATCCTCGCCTGCAGCAAAAGCTGGCGACGCTTGCGGGTCGCGAGGCCAAGGACACGGTCAGTGAAATTGTCGCTTCCGTGAGGGTCCATGCCGCCGGCGCGCCCCAGTCCGACGACATCACCGTGCTCGCCCTCAGGCGAAATTAAGAAAGCGACGTCGGAGGTCGCCGATTGGATTGAAAGGCGGCCGCGTTGGCGCATGGATTGGCTTCTCCGGGCGCGCCGGCGGCCGTGATCAAATCGGCGCCCATGACGCGGTCCGTGCGACGCCCGCCGCCTTCTTCGCCCGTCCCGCGTCGATCGCCGCCATCATCGCCCTCAGGACATCCGCGACGCCGCGCCGCGTGACGCTCGAGAGGAGGAGCGGCTGCGCGCGCTTGCCGCCGGCGGCGGCCGGCGGCCCATGAGCGCGGATCGCCCGCTCTCCATAAGGCGTGCCAGAGCGGGAGCATTGAAGTCGCTCGGCTTCTTCTCGATCGCGGAAGCCACATCGACGCGATCTGCCCGACGACTGGGCACACGGCCCTTATGGAAGCTGCTTGGTACAAGTGGCCCGATCTGGTCGCGTTTCTGATCGCACGAGGCCAGAACCTCAACCTGGCGACTCACTATGGCTTCACGCTCGACGATCACATCGCGTTCGAGTTGAACGTCAACCGTGTGGCGTGATACCCTTTCTCGCCAATCATCTTGGCGAGCGGGCCGCGGATGTCGCCGGTCTCGCGGAGCCGCGCGATCACGGCCCCAAAATCCCATTTCGGCCGCCAGCCGAGCTCGCGCCGGGCGAGCGCGTTGTCGTAGACCCGGTCGATGCCGGGCGCCATCCGCCAGCCGCGCCGCGCGTATTCGTCCTCCCAGCCGGCCGCGCGTTCGCGGACGACCCCGGGGGCGTCGGCGCGCAGGCGCGCCGCATCCTCGCGGTTCGGCACGACGCTCCGCCGTTCCTTTGGAGGGTTTCAGACGCGGCCCTCCAGCCCGCCTCACCGCTCGCGCCATGGGCCGGCGTCTGAAACCCTTCACAGGGACAGTCATTGCCGAGAGCCCAGGTTTCGCGCCACGGCGAGGATGGCAAGCGAGAATTTGTCGTTTGCACCCTTTGACGTTCGAGTTAAGGTTCGAGTCAATAATGCAGATCAATTGTCGAGAGCCCGAAGATGCTCCGTCGAGCTCTGATAATCGCCGCCACCTGCGCGAGCCTGGCGTCAGCTAAACAAGCGCACGCCGCGAGATCTGACAACGAATTTCTTGCAAATCTCTTGGGTCGGCTGCATCGGCAAGGGGAGTCGTTCGCTTGCTTCAGCCGGCAATATGACGATGCGAATTTGGCCGCGCACCGCGGGCAGCGGGTCACTTTTGTAAAGGCGCTGGTCGACGCCTATTTCCGAGAATCCTCGCTTGCGCCCGCAGGTGGCTCCTACCTCTACCAAGTCTCGCTCGCCTTTAGGTTTCGTGACCACCCGGAAACTTTGACAGGGGTCGCGGAATGCGGTGACGGGACGCCGAGAGATTCGCTTCACGGCGGCGCGTATTGCGCTGGCCCGGCGGGCGCGGCCACTCATCTCGCGCTGCAGGGGCGACAAGTTCTCGTGGTGACCATTCCCCACGGCGCCGACCTTTGGATGCCGGGACCGGTGGACAAACGCCACGACACCGTCAAAAATCCCTTCGGCCCTGACGACAGAGTATTTCGCCTCATCCGGACGGACCTGAGGCAGTGCGAGGACCTGGCCTTCGACAGGCAGAAGCCCTTCCATCCACACGAGCCTTGAGGCGGAGCGCCAGCAGACCGGGATGAAGCCACGACTACGGCGCCATGGGTCATTCCTGCGCCCGTCGCGAAACGGGCATGAACGCGCCACAGTGCCCTTTCGGAGCGGACTCTATCCACGACCCGCGCTCATTCGGCGAAATTCGGCTTCGGAATACAACTGTGACGCTAGTGTTCCGTAACTAACGGAAGGATTCCCAGCGGCGCGCGATCGTGCGAGTCGAGGGGGATGGAAAACAAATCATCCTAAATTCGGCGGTTGAGGCGTTTTCCGGGGGCTGAGAATCATTCATTTTCATATGCATGGGACAGGATTTCGCGCGCTTTGGGGCTCACCCGTCGGGTGAACAATCTCCGGTTGAACCCGACGCGTCGGGCGTGGGCGTCGTGGTCGACAGTTTCGCCGGTTCGATTCGGGTCGAGTTTGATCATGAAGCGGCGTTTACGCCGCTCGGGCAATTGCCGTTCTTCATCGATTTTCTGAAGACCGCGGGGTTGTTCGAGGCGTTGGTGGCGGATTGCCCGCTGCGTTACACCAGTCCGAACGCGCCCAAGAAGCGCGACGTGCTGGGGACGGCGATGTTGTCGATGTTGGCCGGGCACAAGCGCTACGCGCATATCGCGGCGCTGCGGAGCGACCGCGTGTTGCCCGAGCTTCTCGACATGAGCAAGATCGTCAGCGAGGACGCGGTTCGGCGGGCGTTCGCGGCGATCGAGGAAGAAGCGGGCGCGAACTGGCTACGAGGTCATCTCGACCATTGCGTGGAGCCGCTTTTGAGCGAGCCGTGGATACTCGACGTCGATACGACGGTGAAGCCGCTCTACGGCCATCAGGAAGGAGCGGTGGTCGGCTACAATCCCAAGAAGCCTGGGCGGCCCAGCCACTGCTATCACACCTATTCGATGGCGGGGACGCGATTGGTTCTCGAGGTGGATGTGAGCGCGGGCGACGAGCACACTTCCAATCACAGCGCGCCTGGCCTTTGGGCGCTCTTGGACCGAACGCCGCGCGATTGTTGGCCTTCTCTTTTGCGCGGCGACAAGGGCTTCGGCAATGAGGGGATCATGGGCGAAGCCGAGCGGCGCGCTTTGCCGTATTTGTTCAAGCTACGGCTGACCGCCAACGTCAAACGCGCGATCGAGCGTCTTTCGGGGCAGAGTGATTGGGTCGATTCGGGCCAAGGTTGGCAAGCCAAGGGGACCGAGATTCGATTGCAAGGCTGGAGCCGACAACGGCGCGTCGTCGTATTGCGGCGGCGCGTGAGAGGCGCGCTGGCGACGCCCGCGATGGACGAGGATGGACCGCCTCGGCTCGCCTTCCTCGACATCGGTGCGAGCGAGGAGATGTGGGAATATCAGGTTCTCGCGACCACGCTCGCCGAGGCCCTGGAAAGCTTTGGCCAGCTCTATCGCGACCGCGGCGATGGAGAGAATGTCTTCGACGAGTTGAAGAACCAATGGGGCTGGGGCGGCTTCGTCACGCATGACCTGGCGCGCTGTCGTCTGGCGGCCCGCCTCGTGGCGTTGTTTTATGATTGGTGGAACATCTTCACGCGCTTGGCCGAGCCGGATCGTCACCGAGAAGCGATCACGAGCCGGCCATTGTTGTTGCACGCCATCGCCGAACGGGTGCGCCATGCGCGACAAACGACGATCAAGATCACCAGCACGCACGCCAAGTCCGTTCCCGCTGCAAAGGCGCTTCGAGCGGTAGCCCTATTCCTGAGGCGGTTGGTCACAAATGCGGAGCAGTTGACGCCCTGGCAGCGTTGGCGCGAAATCCTCTCCCGCGCCTTTCAAGCCTTCCTCAAAGGCCGCGCCCTGCGCGCGCCGCCGCGCTTATGTCCATCTTGACGCAACCGCAGATTGAACCCCCCCCGCTTCACGAACGACGATCAGAGCCAACTGCCGAATTTAGGATCATGCATCTGGTTGTCTCCTGAGGATCGGGCGCGGCTGGAAGGCTGGGTGGCGGGCCGAAACACGCCGCAGAAGCTGGTTTGGCGGGCGCGGATCGTCTTGATGTGGGCGCAAGGGGCCGGCGTGAGGGAGACCGTTCGGGCGACCGGCAAGACCAAACGAACCGTCGATCGATGGCGTGAGCGCTATCTTGCGCGCGGCGCTGCGGGGCTCGAACGCGACGCCACTCGTCCTGGCCGCAAGCCGCCTTTGGACGCCGCGACGGTCGAGCGGGTCGTCAACAAGACGCTGCACGAGAAGCCGCCGGGCGGCACGCACTGGTCTCTGCGCAAGATGGCCAAGGCGGTCGGTCTCAGCCATTCGAGCGTGCAGCGCATCTGGGCGGCGCATGGGCTCAAGCCGCACCTGACGCGCAGCTTCAAGCTCTCGAGCGACCCCAAGTTTTGTGAGAAAGTTCAGGATATTGTCGGGCTTTACCTCGACCCGCCGGACAAGGCGCTGGTGCTTTCGGTCGACGAGAAGAGCCAGATCCAAGCGCTCGACCGCACCCAGCCGGGACTGCCGCTGAAGAAGGGCCGCGCCGGCACGATGACCCACGACTACAAGCGCCATGGGACGACCACCCTGTTCGCCGCGCTCGACGTCGCCACCGGCAAGGTGATCGGCGAATGCATGCGCCGCCATCGCCATCAGGAGTTTCTGCGCTTTTTGCGCACCATCGACCGCAACACCGCGAAATTGCTCGATTTGCATCTGGTCGTCGACAACTACGCGACCCACAAGCACCCCAAGGTCAGGGCCTGGCTCAAGCGCCACCCCCGCTTTCACCTTCACTTCACCCCGACATCGGCCTCCTGGATCAATCTCGTCGAACGGTTCTTCGGCCTGATCACCGACGACGCCATTCGACGCGGCGTCTTCCACAGCGTCGCCCAACTCAACGCCGCCATCGAAGCCTACCTTGAGCAACACAATGCCGCACCCAAGCCCTTCGTCTGGACCGCGCCAGCCGCCGACATCCTTGAGAAAGTCGCCCGTGGGCGACAAGCGTTAGAGTTGGTACACTAGTGTTCCGTAACTAACGGAAGGATTCCCAGCGGCGCGCGATCGTGCGAGTCGAGGGGGATGGAAAACGAATCATGCATCTGGTTGTCTCCTGAGGATCGGGCGCGGCTGGAAGGCTGGGTGGCGGGCCGAAACACGCCGCAGAAGCTGGTTTGGCGGGCGCGGATCGTCTTGATGTGGGCGCAAGGGGCCGGCGTGAGGGAGACCGTTCGGGCGACCGGCAAGACCAAACGAACCGTCGATCGATGGCGTGAGCGCTATCTTGCGCGCGGCGCTGCGGGGCTCGAACGCGACGCCACTCGTCCTGGCCGCAAGCCGCCTTTGGACGCCGCGACGGTCGAGCGGGTCGTCAACAAGACGCTGCACGAGAAGCCGCCGGGCGGCACGCACTGGTCTCTGCGCAAGATGGCCAAGGCGGTCGGTCTCAGCCATTCGAGCGTGCAGCGCATCTGGGCGGCGCATGGGCTCAAGCCGCACCTGACGCGCAGCTTCAAGCTCTCGAGCGACCCCAAGTTTTGTGAGAAAGTTCAGGATATTGTCGGGCTTTACCTCGACCCACCGGACAAGGCGCTGGTGCTTTCGGTCGACGAGAAGAGCCAGATCCAAGCGCTCGACCGCACCCAGCCGGGACTGCCGCTGAAGAAGGGCCGCGCCGGCACGATGACCCACGACTACAAGCGCCATGGGACGACGACCCTGTTCGCCGCGCTCGACGTCGCCACCGGCAAGGTGATCGGCGAATGCATGCGCCGCCATCGCCATCAGGAGTTTCTGCGCTTTTTGCGCACCATCGACCGCAACACCGCGAAATTGCTCGATTTGCATCTGGTCGTCGACAACTACGCGACCCACAAGCACCCCAAGGTCAGGGCCTGGCTCAAGCGCCACCCCCGCTTTCACCTTCACTTCACCCCGACATCGGCCTCCTGGATCAATCTCGTCGAACGGTTCTTCGGCCTGATCACCGACGACGCCATTCGACGCGGCGTCTTCCACAGCGTCGCCCAACTCAACGCCGCCATCGAAGCCTACCTTGAGCAACACAATGCCGCACCCAAGCCCTTCGTCTGGACCGCGCCAGCCGCCGACATCCTTGAGAAAGTCGCCCGTGGGCGACAAGCGTTAAAGTCGGTACACTAGCAGCCTGTCGAACTCGGGGTGCCTCTGATCGCCAACATATTGATATCATTGCAGTTTTCCGTTAGGCACGAAAAAGCAAACTGCAATTAAATCAAAGACTTAGAGTTTAAGTCCGACAGGCTGCTAGGCTCAGGACTACTCGGATTCGCTAGTCAGCCGACGAATGCGCGCCGCGAGAATGGTCGCCCGCGGGCGATCTCCATGTCGTTACGGCTCAAGGTTTTGCCTGAGGCATGAACTCTTCGTAGTCGACAGCGATCTCATGTTTGCCTTTGACTGCGATATTCATAATCATGCCGAACGCGGTGTCGACGAGGGAGAACGAATGAAAGCCGTTGGCCTCGGCCATTGCTGCATATAATCTATTGTAATACTTGTCGTTTGGCCCGTTTGGATCACATTTGATCGCCACAGTGAAGACCGGATAAGAATTCATGATTGCAGAGCTCGACCTTCTTGATCTCGATCTCCGCATGTTCCAAAATGTGGCGCGTCGGATGTGACCAATGCTTCAGGTCCAAGGTCCTGCAATCCCGGGTGAGATCCTTGTATAGCGAGCTCTCCTTGAGCGGCGGCGCGCACAGAGCCGTTATAGGGAAAGAGGCGATGGCCACGCTGATCAAGACGAGCTTCGGCTTCATCATCTTCGGTCGATCTTTGCACGACGACGCGCAGCGAGGCCGCGGGCAGGAATGCGGCTTTCGAGCTTCCTTCCCAGGCCGAGAACCGCTGCGTAGCCCACCTTCGCGAAAAAGCTCTACGATAGCTGAACGTCGCGCCATGGCGCGCCCCACTTACCGCCAATCCTTACGCGAATGGCGCACCGCAAACTCTTTCTCATATGCGACGCGATCAATTGGCGGCGGCGTGAAGCGCCAGCTCACTGTCGCCTTTCACGATCGGCGCATTCATGGGTTCCGAATTCCTTCAATCGGCATCGATTTCGCCGCGCGCCTGTGCTCGTTCGCCTAATCCAGTCCCAAATCCGCCCCGGAGTTGGCGACATGCTGAATATCACGCCTTTCCGAATTTCCAAGGGGCCGACCAACATGTCATGCGAGCCTGCGCCAAATGGGGGCGGGCGCAACGGGTGTTCGACGCTGATCTACGACGTCTCCATCCAATAACACTTGCGGCATTCGGGGAAAGTCATTTGCTGACAAACACTTAGGAAAGAGGCACCGCGAAGCGCCTTCGCTTTTTCGGCCGGTGCCGTAGCGCACAGCGAGCAAACTTACCTGTGAAATTTTTACGGCGCGTTTTTGGGCGTCGAACTCATCCAATGGAGAAATACAACATGAGAGGCGCAATCATTCCAAACAGAACAAAGGAGTCCTTTGTATCGAGACCGATGATATGGGCATTCGCGTTCGGAGCGGCGCTACTTGCCGCAGACTGCGCCTTCGCCTTCGAGGGGCGCTATGTCGGGGGAGACAAGTCCTATCAAAAGGCGATTACGATTGCAAAGCGCGCCGATGGCCGCTTCAACGTCGAGGCCGTTGTAGGGATGCGCGGCTGCAGTGGTCTAGTTCGCGCTCTGGGAGCGACGGAGGCGATACGCTAAAAGCCGCCGCCAAATTCGATGGCGGAACGTGCGTTCTCGCCATTCGTCGTACGAAGACGGGCGTGAGCGTCGAAGGAGATAATTGTTCCTATTTTCATGGATTCTCGTGCGAATTCGATGGCGATTATCGTAAGCGCTGATCGACGTGCTCTCGGACTTGTTCATTCTGCGCGGCGTTCCCGGACATGTTCGTTCCGACAATGGCCCCGAGTTCGTCGCCAAACCGTGCACGGCGCCAAGACCGCCTACATCATGCGAGGCAGTCCGTGGCCACTCAGCGCGTCGAGCATGCGCTCCTGTCGCTCCGTCGGTTCCATCCCACCCCCGCTTTCACCTTCACTTCACCCCGACATCGGCCTCCTGGATCAATCTCGTCGAACGGTTCTTCGGCCTGATCACCGACGACGCCATTCGACGCGGCGTCTTCCACAGCGTCGCCGAACTCAACGCCGCCATCGAAGCCTACCTTGAGCAACACAATGCCGCACCCAAGCCCTTCGTCTGGACCGCGCCAGCCGCCGACATCCTTGAGAAAGTCGCCCGTGGGCGACAAGGGTTAAAGTCGGTACACTAGTCGGCCGCGTCAACTAACCCGGATTATGCATTGCGGGTTGGCGGGTGTGGCGTAAATAGCTGATTTCGTGTATAATTTGGTTGTCTAAGCCGATTCACGCGATTTCAGCGAGGCCGCACCTGCCATGAACGATCCTATGTTGCCGTTGCCTGGGTTGTCACCTGTTTCGGGCAAGCGCGTCGAGGTCAAGTTTGACGGCGGCTTGCTGTCGTCGGATGGCGGCGTTCTGGCGTTGCGCGAGGTCGACCAGCGCCTTCGCGTCGCCGATCGGCTCGCCGCCTGCATGGTGGACCGGCGCGCGCCCGATCAGATCACCCACAGCCTTGCCGACATCATCCGCTTTCGGCTGCTGATGATCGCGGCGGGCTATGAGGACGGCAACGACGCCAATTGCCTGCGGAGCGATCCGATGTTCAAGATGGCGCTCGATCTGACGCTGTCGGATCGCGAACTGTGCTCGCAGTCGACGATCTCGCGGTTGGAAAATCTGCCGGAGGTTCGCGCCCTGTTGCGGATGGGTCGCGCGATGGTCGATCTCTATTGCGAGTCCTTTCACAAGGTTCCCAAACGGATCACCCTCGACATCGACGACACGTTCGACGCGGTCCATGGCGGGCAGCAGTTGCGGTTGTTCAACGCGCATTACGACGAATACGGCTTTCAGCCCATCGTCGTGTTCGACGGCGAGGGCCGCTTCGTCACTGCCGTGCTTCGTCCCGCCAAGCGGCCGAGCGGCAAGGAGATCAAACCCTTCCTCCGCCGGCTGTTGCGCGCGATCCGAGCCCATTGGCCCAACACTGAGATCCTGCTGCGCGCCGACAGCCACTACTGCGGCCCCGAGGTTCTCGACTGGTGTCGGGCGAGCGGCCTCGATTACATCTTCGGCGTCGCGCCGACTACGACGTTGCGCCGGCATGTCGAAAGTCTCGAAGCCAGTGTAAAGGCACGGTTCGAAGCCGCGCCCAGAGACGGCAAGCTTCGTCGTTTCAAAGAGTTCTTCGACGGCGCGCAAAGCTGGAGCCGGGTCGAGCGGATCATCGCCCGGGTCGAAGCGGGCGCGGAAGGATCAGACACGCGCTTCGTCGTCACCAATCTGAACAAGCGCAACGCTCGCGTGCTCTACGAAGACGTCTATTGCCGGCGCGGCCAGGCCGAAAACCACATCAAATCCTGGAAGACGCATCTGGCGTCGGATCGCACCTCATGCACCAAGGCGACCGCCAATCAGTTTCGGCTTTTCCTGCACGCCGGCGCCTACTGGCTGATGTGGGGGCTGCGCGCATCGATGCCCAGGCGTTCGATGTGGCGCGTTGCCCAATTCGACACGTTGCGCCTGCGCCTCGTCAAGATCGCCGCCCGCGTCGTCGAGATGAAAACCATGATCCGCGTCCATCTGCCGACGTCATGCCCCGGCCAGGAAATCCTGCGTTTCGCCCTCCAGCGCATCCCGCGCCTCGTCACTTGAAACACGGGGCGTGAACGTCCCCGAACGTCAAACCCATCCCTTCAACCCGCAAACCCCTCCACCCGTTTCAGGCCTAAAGCCCGAGACAATGCCGCGCGTCCGCGAGCAAGCGCGGTTCCGAAAAATCACCAGAACGCGCCGCCGAAAACGTCACGGCGCTGCATAATGCGGGCTAATTCCCAACCTTTGATCGATTTACTGCCTTCGGCACCCTTAAAGGACGGAGGCGAGGATGGCTGCGCGGGAAGTTGCGGTAAAGAAGTACGTCGTTCGACTGAGCGCTGAGGAGCGCGAACGGCTTGAGGCGCTGAGGACCAAGGGAAAGATTCCGCCGAGGCGGCTGACGAAGGCGCTGATTTTGTTGAAGGCGGACGTCTCGGACGCGGGTGAGGGTTGGAGCGACTGGGGAGGTCGCGCCTATGTCGTATCTTCGTGGACGTTTCGCAAGGTGCAGGGGACGACATCGCGCCCTGTCGCGATCTCCTGGCAAGCCGATGCCGCAAGCTCGGTGTGGCGGCCTTTTGCCTATTTCCTTATGCCCCAACCGTGTTCAGCTCATTCTCGTCCCTGCTCTGGCGAGCCCGCTTCGGAAAGGCCGCTCTTTGGCGTTTGCGTCCGTACCGGGACCGACCGGGAACGTGCGCTTTGGGTCGAACTGACGCATTCGCGTCGCCCCCGGGGAACGACCGGCATTTAGCGCATTGTCGCCGTCCACGGCGTCGTCTTCGCTCGGCAGCAACCCCCGTTGCACGACGTACGACGAGGTTCGCGGAAAGCACGCCAGCGGAAGGGACTAGGCGTCAGGGTGCTGAGCTGCATGATTGGATCGACTGTCGACCTCAACGGCCGGGGTGCGTGTCCGGCTCTTGCCGACCGCGAAGAACGCGGCGGGATTTTCGACGGCATAAGCGACGGGCCGTTCCCGCCGAAAATGTGCATGCCCCGAAATTTCTGGCGGCCGCTCTTCGCTCGTCGAAGGTCATCGCGATGTCAGTCTCGCTCGGCAACCAGTTTGAACTGTGCGCGCTGAAGGGTGTGGTGTTGCCTTGTCCCGAGAACCCCGCCTACTCGCGATTAGACGCCCGCTGGGCGGCATGTAGAACTGCCGGTTGCCCCTTTGGACCTCTATTCGCCGAATGCCTTGGAGCGCGTTCTCTGCCCGGCTGTTGAGCTCTTCAGCCGGAAATCGGTGTCAGGCCACGTCCTCGCGGGTCACGCCCTCGCCCTTGAGCACGAAGTCCTTGCCGAGGGCCGATGCGGGCGTCTTATATCCCGCCGGTTGCCGCGCAAGTCCGACATGGTCATGAGGTTTTCTCCTTTCACGCGCGAGGGATGAAGGCCTGCCAGCAGGGCTCGAGCACTTTGAACGCCTCTTCCTTCGTCACGACGTGCTTCGTCGCGGGACACCCGCCCCGCCACTCATACATCCTGAACCTTTCGGCCAGCGTCAGCAGGCATTCGCACGGTGGCACAGGTGGGGGGAACATGGGTGGGTAGTGGATCGCAGCGCCTGCGTGGCCGGCGGCCAGCGCGGCAGCTAGCCCGGATTATGCATTGCGGGTTGGCGGGTGTGGCGTAAATAGCTGATTTCGTGTATAATTTGGTTGTCTAAGCCGATTCGCGCGATTTCAGCGAGGCCGCACCTGCCATGAACGATCCTATGTTGCCGTTGCCTGGGTTGTCACCTGTTTCGGGCAAGCGCGTCGAGGTCAAGTTTGACGGCGGCTTGCTGTCGTCGGATGGCGGCGTTCTGGCGTTGGGCGAGGTCGACCAGCGCCTTCGCGTCGCCGATCGGCTCGCCGCCTGCATGGTGGACCGGCGCGCGCCCGATCAGATCACCCACAGCCTTGCCGACATCATCCGCTTTCGGCTGCTGATGATCGCGGCGGGCTATGAGGACGGCAACGACGCCAATTGCCTGCGGAGCGATCCGATGTTCAAGATGGCGCTCGATCTGACGCCGTCGGATCGCGAACTGTGCTCGCAGTCGACGATCTCGCGGTTGGAAAATCTGCCGGAGGTTCGCGCCCTGTTGCGGATGGGTCGCGCGATGGTCGATCTCTATTGCGAGTCCTTTCACAAGGTTCCCAAACGGATCACCCTCGACATCGACGACACGTTCGACGCGGTCCATGGCGGGCAGCAGTTGCGGTTGTTCAACGCGCATTACGACGAATACGGCTTTCAGCCCATCGTCGTGTTCGACGGCGAGGGCCGCTTCGTCACTGCCGTGCTTCGTCCCGCCAAGCGGCCGAGCGGCAAGGAGATCAAACCCTTCCTCCGCCGGCTGTTGCGCGCGATCCGAGCCCATTGGCCCAACACCGAGATCCTGCTGCGCGCCGACAGCCACTACTGCGGCCCCGAGGTTCTCGACTGGTGTCGGGCGAGCGGCCTCGATTACATCTTCGGCGTCGCGCCGACTACGACGTTGCGCCGGCATGTCGAAAGTCTCGAAGCCAGTGTAAAGGCACGGTTCGAAGCCGCGCCCAGAGACGGCAAGCTTCGTCGTTTCAAAGAGTTCTTCGACGGCGCGCAAAGCTGGAGCCGGGTCGAGCGGATCATCGCCCGGGTCGAAGCGGGCGCGGAAGGATCAGACACGCGCTTCGTCGTCACCAATCTGAACAAGCGCAACGCTCGCGTGCTCTACGAAGACGTCTATTGCCGGCGCGGCCAGGCCGAAAACCACATCAAATCCTGGAAGACGCATCTGGCGTCGGATCGCACCTCATGCACCAAGGCGACCGCCAATCAGTTTCGGCTTTTCCTGCACGCCGGCGCCTACTGGCTGATGTGGGGGCTGCGCGCATCGATGCCCAGGCGTTCGATGTGGCGCGTTGCCCAATTCGACACGTTGCGCCTGCGCCTCGTCAAGATCGCCGCCCGCGTCGTCGAGATGAAAACCATGATCCGCGTCCATCTGCCGACGTCATGCCCCGGCCAGGAAATCCTGCGTTTCGCCCTCCAGCGCATCCCGCGCCTCGTCACTTGAAACACGGGGCGTGAACGTCCCCGAACGTCAAACCCATCCCTTCAACCCGCAAACCCCTCCACCCGTTTCAGGCCCAAAGCCGGAGACAATGCCGCGCGTCCGCGAGCAAGCGCGGTTCCGAAAAATCACCAGAACGCGCCGCCGAAAACGTCACGGCGCTGCATAATGCGGGCTAGTGACGCCGAGGCGAAATCAAGCAAGAGCATTGGGAGCCCCTTCTTGGGCTGATGGGGAGAGTATAGGCTAAGTACCGGGGAAGTAAATAGATTACCGTAGGTGCCCGTTAATTATACGTCCAAAGACCGGGGCCAACGGCAGCTGCGTGCAGACCATCGCCGGACATCGCTACCCCGGCGAAGGGGCCGGGAGTTGGAGCTGGGGCGCCCAGCTCACCCCGGAGACCCTAGAGGTCGAATTTTTGCGCCGGTATTAGCGACGGCCGTTTCCGCCGGAGTTGGGCGTGACCCGAAATTTCTCGCGGCCGCTCTCCGCGCGTGGGAGGTCATCGAGGCGATGCCAGTCTCGCTTGCACTCGGTCATCATCGAGCAGCTCTTCTATCGTCCTCGGAACACGTGCGCCTCGATCTGATTTCTGCGCGGGTCACGCAGCGCCGTCGCGGAGCTTCAAGATGTCTGATCGCGCGTACTTCCAGGTACGCACGAACTTTTTCCGCCGAGGCATGAGCCCCGCTGCCTGCCGCCGGCGCGCGGTGCGAAGCGACACGCCAAGCATGGCCGCCGCCTCCGCTATTTCGACGAAGTCATGCTTTGCCGCGAGCAACAGCGGGTGGTTTTCGAGTTTTGCTTTGACGTCGATCGTCATTGCCGCGCCCACCAATTTGGCACTCTCCAATTGATGAGAGCGGTGACCCGGCTATCGATGTCGAACTTCTGTCCTGATGCGTGAGCATCGTGTTTGAGAGAACAGGCCATGGAGAGTTCTTTGCTGGCGCTAGGACGCCCGTGGAGCCTCTTGTTGGGCCTAAGGCTAGGTAGGAAAGGGGTGAGCCAAGGGCACGCCTCTGCGCCCTCAAAAACCGATCTACAGGTCATAATCCCGGCGAGGGCGACCAAGACCTCAGGCTGAGGCGATGTCGCCTCGGACACCCCTGGTCGGGGCGGCGCAGCCAAGAGAGCGCGGATACTGACCGCGGAACTCGGCTCGTGCTCCGAGATGATGTCGATCGCCCATTGAGGCATGTCCCTCACGACCTTTCGGCCGTGCGCTCTCCACACCTCCATGACGTGGCGAGAGTGCCGCTCCCGCGACATCGGGCCGGCGTCATCGAAGGGGCTCGGGAGCACCTCCTCCCATGACTCGACTATCGGGCGGGCCTCTTGAGATCTCGCCGGGACAGGTCGCGGGGAGCGATCCCTGATTTCGAGATCGTTCGCGTCAAGCCAGACCTGCACGGCTTCGCGGCCGCTCCCGCCCTGCGCCCAGTCCCACGGGTCGTCGCTCGAGCGCCGTTCGTCAGCGTCGACGACGGCAGTCTGCACGCCGGCCCCGCCTGGGGCAGGCGCTTGCTGGGATTGCCGCTTGCGAAACGAGAACACTGGCCGCCCGATCTGTGACGGCTATCCAAGTTGCACACGAAGTGCCGGATGTCATCAAGGCTGGCGCGTCCCGGGGGCCGGGGTCTCGCGCGCGCGTGCGGGCGCGCTCGCGTGTGCGCATGCGCGCGCATTCGCCTCCCTGTTTCTGTTGGCGGGAAGAGCTTGCCCGGCACCTTCTTTGTTTGAATTTCTTATTCGCATGAGGGGAGCGCAGCGACCCGCATGCGTTCTTGCTGTCATCTGCCCGTATCTAACCCGGATTATGCATTGCGGGTTGGCGGGTGTGGCGTAAATAGCTGATTTCGTGTGTAATTTGGTTGTCTAAGCCGATTTACGCGATTTCAGCGAGGCCGCACCCGCCATGAACGATCCTATGTTGCCGTTGCCTGGGTTGTCACCTGTTTCGGGCAAGCGCGTCGAGGTCAAGTTTGACGGCGGCTTGCTGTCGTCGGATGGCGGCGTTCTGGCGTTGCGCGAGGTCGACCAGCGCCTTCGCGTCGCCGATCGGCTCGCCGCCTGCATGGTGGACCGGCGCGCGCCCGATCAGATCACCCACAGCCTTGCCGACATCATCCGCTTTCGGCTGCTGATGATCGCGGCGGGCTATGAGGACGGCAACGACGCCAATTGCCTGCGGAGCGATCCGATGTTCAAGATGGCGCTCGATCTGACGCCGTCGGATCGCGAACTGTGCTCGCAGTCGACGATCTCGCGGTTGGAAAATCTGCCGGAGGTTCGCGCCCTGTTGCGGATGGGTCGCGCGATGGTCGATCTCTATTGCGAGTCCTTTCACAAGGTTCCCAAACGGATCACCCTCGACATCGACGACACGTTCGACGCGGTCCATGGCGGGCAGCAGTTGCGGTTGTTCAACGCGCATTACGACGAATACGGCTTTCAGCCCATCGTCGTGTTCGACGGCGAGGGCCGCTTCGTCACTGCCGTGCTTCGTCCCGCCAAGCGGCCGAGCGGCAAGGAGATCAAACCCTTCCTCCGCCGGCTGTTGCGCGCGATCCGAGCCCATTGGCCCAACACCGAGATCCTGCTGCGCGCCGACAGCCACTACTGCGGCCCCGAGGTTCTCGACTGGTGTCGGGCGAGCGGCCTCGATTACATCCTCGGCGTCGCGCCGACTACGACGTTGCGCCGGCATGTCGAAAGTCTCGAAGCCAGTGTAAAGGCACGGTTCGAAGCCGCGCCCAGAGACGGCAAGCTTCGTCGTTTCAAAGAGTTCTTCGACGGCGCGCAAAGCTGGAGCCGGGTCGAGCGGATCATCGCCCGGGTCGAAGCGGGCGCGGAAGGATCAGACACGCGCTTCGTCGTCACCAATCTGAACAAGCGCAACGCTCGCGTGCTCTACGAAGACGTCTATTGCCGGCGCGGCCAGGCCGAAAACCACATCAAATCCTGGAAGACGCATCTGGGGTCGGATCGCACCTCATGCACCAAGGCGACCGCCAATCAGTTTCGGCTTTTCCTGCACGCCGGCGCCTACTGGCTGATGTGGGGGCTGCGCGCATCGATGCCCAGGCGTTCGATGTGGCGCGTTGCCCAATTCGACACGTTGCGCCTGCGCCTCGTCAAGATCGCCGCCCGCGTCGTCGAGATGAAAACCATGATCCGCGTCCATCTGCCGACGTCATGCCCCGGCCAGGAAATCCTGCGTTTCGCCCTCCAGCGCATCCCGCGCCTCGTCACTTGAAACACGGGGCGTGAACGTCCCCGAACGTCAAACCCATCCCTTCAACCCGCAAACCCCTCCACCCGTTTCAGGCCCAAAGCCGGAGACAATGCCGCGCGTCCGCGAGCAAGCGCGGTTCCGAAAAATCACCAGAACGCGCCGCCGAAAACGTCACGGCGCTGCATAATGCGGGTTAACTAGTCCCTGTAATAGATGATAGTAAGAACCTTCCTATATGGAGAATGTGGACAAGTAGGTTCGGGCACGGTCCCGGCGGTCAGGCGGGCTCGCTCGTCGCCGTGGCCTCGCTCTCGCTATCGATCCAGATCATCTCATCGAGGAGCGCCATCAGCTTCCCGCTGTCGCCGCTGGGCTTGACGAAGTCCTTCCAGTCCTCGTCACCCTCGGGGTGCTTGGCCTCGCCCGCCTGCGCGGCCTGAAAATAGGCGTACAGCGCCTCCTTCCAGAACAGGCGGATGACGCCGATCGACGGGTACCGGTAATAGCGCACCACGCCGTCGGGGAGCTCCTTGGCCCGCTGCTTGACGAACACCATCACGCCCTTCCAGCCCTCCGCGCTGATGGCGTGCTTGAACATCGCGATGGCGAGTTCGCCGCACTGCTCGGCGGTTATTCCCAACTCGGTCAACAGCTTCATCATGTCCTTGGTCATCCCCCACAGGCATTGGCCCTCTTTCCATTTCACTCGCCTGTCCTGCGTCAGGTTCCAGAGCTTGATCGTCACCCGCTTGGCCTCGTCGGCGATGTCCTTGGGCGGGGCCTCGCCGAGGCGGAGCAAGCACAGTTTTTTGCCATCGACTAGCGCTTGTTTGGTGACGAAGGGCGGCTTCCTGATGCGCCGGCGCAGCGTCCATTCGGAGACGCCCAACTTCTCGCAGTAGAAGTCCTGCGGCCGCGCCGCCCATTGGAGGCCGAGCGCCTCGTGCGGCTCCTTGGCGATCAGGGCCTCGACCAGCGGGATCAGTTCCTCGACCAGCGGGTCGGATTTCTTCGGGGCGTTCACGGCGCAGTCCTTGTGTTCTGCGCCGGTCCGCCTTATGGTGGCGGGGACGCTCGTTGCTGGGTGTCGTCAAGCATTCCGAACCAGCCAGGGTTGCCCGCCCCGTCTGGTTCTCTTTTTGCTCAGGCTCTATCAGGCAGGGCCGTCTCCGTGGCCGCAAGGCCAAGCTGCGTTAGCCGGGCCGCGCGAGCGCCCGCCCCGCCCGGGTCGTCTCCAATCAACGAGAACGGGTCAGGCCGCGCCCCCGGATTGGAGGCGCGAACAGGCGGCGAACGTCCGTGGGACTTTCCGTGGGACTTTCGGCGCTCGGCGTGGGACTTTGGGGCCTTTTCGTTCCATTCCGCGCCCGTGTCTAAGTCGAGGGCGACGGGAGAAAATGTAGTGTTTTCAGTTGGTTGATTGGTGCCGCAAGAGGGAATCGAACCCCCGACCCCATCATTACGAATGACGTGCTCTACCGGCTGAGCTATTGCGGCACCGCGATCGGACGCGCGCGCTGGCGTTCGATCGGCGCCGCTGTGTATGCCAATTCCCGCCGCTTTGGCAATATGTGGTGGGGAAGGCGTCCGCCGAGGCGCTAGGACCGGGTCGGGGGCTGGCCTAAAGTTCTGGCGAAGGGCGCTCAAGGGCGGCCCGGCGCGAGCGGGAAAGGAGCGTCGCGATGGCGGGACGGTTGGCGGGGAAAGTCGCGGTGCTGACGGCGGCGTCGGCGGGCGTCGGCCGCGCGACGGCTGAAGCCTTCGCCGAGGAGGGGGCGCGGGTCGTTGCGACCGACATCGACGTCGACGGCCTCGCCGGCCTCGACGCGGACCGGCGCAGACTCGACGTCCGCTCCGGGGAAGCCGTCGCGGCGCTCGCGCGCGATCTCGGACCGATCGGCGTCCTGTTCAACTGCGCGGGATTCGTCCATCACGGCACTGTGCTCGACTGCTCGGACGAGGACTGGGACTTCTCCTTCGACCTCAACGTCAAGGCGATGCATCGCACGATACGCGCCTTCCTGCCGGGGATGCTGGCGAAGGGCGGCGGCTCGATCGTCAACGTCGCATCGGCCGCGTCCTCCGTGCGCGGCATTCCCAACCGCTACGTCTACGGCGCCTCGAAGGCGGCGGTGATCGGGCTCACCAAGGCGGTGGCGGCCGACTTCATCCGCAACGGGATCCGCTGCAACGCCATCTGCCCCGGAACGGTCGCGAGCCCCTCGCTCGAGCGGCGCATCGAGGCGCTGAGCCGATCGAGCGGCGAGCCCGTCGAAACCGTGCGCCAGGCCTTCGTCGACCGCCAGCCGATGGGCCGGCTCGGCAGGCCGGAGGAAGTCGCCGCGCTCGCGGTCTACCTCGCCTCCGACGAGAGCGCCTTCACCACCGGGCAGATCCACTTGGTCGACGGCGGCTTCGCGCTCTAAGCAGCCAACCAGCGCCGTTGGCGCGCCATTATGAGTGAAAATGGTGGCGGCGCGGGCCGGTTTGTCCGAGTCTCTCCACGGGCGATCGTGTTGAGGCTGACAAGTCTGCGGTGGCTTGCGACCCCGATAAGCAGTCTGGCCCGCGCTACATAGAGGTACCATTTTTTGATAGGGGTAGGGATCGGCTTTCGCCGACCCCTCCCTCCGAACCGTACGGGCGGTTTTCCCGCATACGGCTCTCCGGTCGGTGGTTTCTTCATCGAGACTGTCTCGCTGATAACCAGGCCGTGTGAAGCGCGAACAGCCCGGCTTCTGCGAAGAAGGCATTTGGCCAGCGTTGATGGTCGGCGCGGCAGACGCCCCGCCCTGGGCGCTTTTCCTGCTTGCGCAGGACGGCGCGCAGCCGCCGCCTGACAAACCCGTCGAGCTTGCCGAAGGTGGTGTGATGGGCATATTTGAAGTAGCCGAACCAGCCGCGCAACAGCGGGTTGAGATCCTTCACGGCGCAGGCGAGGCTGTCGCCGCGTGTGCGCCGCGTCTTCTCCCTTATGCTGTCCTTGAACTTGTTCAGGCTCTTCTGGCGCACGTGACGCTGGCCGGCTTCGAAACGGTAGCCGAGGAACTCGAACCCTTGCCCCGGCTGCCGGCAGTCGCCGACATGCGTCTTTTCGGGGTGCAGCGCGAGGCCGTTTTCGCCCACCCAGGCGCGCACCTCCGCGAGGGCGGCGTCCGCCTCCTCGCGTGTCCGGCACAGGATGACGAAGTCGTCCGCATACCGCACCATGCGGCGCCCGCGTTCGGCCATCGCCGCATCCAGCGGGTCGAGGTAGATGTTGGCCAGCAGCGGGCTGATCACCGCGCCTTGCGGCGAGCCGCGTGCCGGCGTCCACCTCTCCAGCCCTTTCAGGATGTCGGCCTTCAGCCAGCCGCGGATCAGATCGAGAACCCGGCCATCGCTGACCTTCTCCTCGACCCGCGCCAACAGCCGATCATGCGGGATCGAATTGAAATAGCCGGCCAAGTCCGCGTCTACGACGTGGGCGTAGCCGTCCGTGATCAGCCGATCGACTTCCCGCAGCGCGTCATGGCATCCGCGTCCCGGTCGGAAGCCGTAGCTCCCGTCGCGGAACCGCGTTTCGAAAATCGGTTCGATCACGAGCCGGACAGCCTGCTGGACGATGCGATCCTTGACCGTCGGAATGCCCAGCGGCCTCGTTCTTCCATCGCCCTTGGGGATGTCGACCCGTTTGACGGCTTGCGGGTGGTATGATCCCTCCCGCAGCGCCGCCGACAGCTCGGCCAGATAATCTTCGGCCTTCGCCGCGAACCGCTCGATGCTTTGCCCATCCACGCCCGCCGCGCCTCTGTTGGCCCGGACCTTCGTCCAGGCCGCCGCCAGCGTCTTGGGCGCGAACACCTTATCCATCAAACTGAACCATTTGCCGCCTTTGACGCCGTTGCCCAGCGCCGACAGCATGCGTTCCGTCCAGATCGAGGCTTCGACCCACGTAAAGTCACGTCGAGCCTCTCCGCCTTGTGTAGCCTCGTCGGCACTCCCGACGGTCTGTTGCCTCGACCCGTTCATCGCGCATCCCCTTCCTGCCCACCTTCCCTCGCACGGGTTTATGTTGCCCCGTCCTCTCGCGGTCCGTCCCTTCCGGACGCAGACCACAGCGGTAGTATGTGAGCTGGACCCCGGATTTAGGACCATTGGCTAAGGTGTGAAATGTCCTGCTCTGTCGCAACCGATGGAGCGAGAAATGACGAAGTCACGCAAGAAGTTTGATGCGGCGTTCAAGGCGAAGATTGCGCTCGAGGCGCTGCGCGAGGATGCGACGGTTCCGGAACTGGCGAAGCGGCACGGGGTGCATCCGAACCAGATTTATGCCTGGAAGAAGCAGGTTCTCGACAACGTCGCGAGCCTGTTCGCGCGCGGGGCGAGCGGTTCGGGCGATGGCGAGGAGGAGCGCGAGCGTGAGACGGCCAAGCTTTACGCCAAGATCGGCCAACTGACGGTCGAACGGGATTTCTTGGCCAGGAGGCCAGGTCGATGAGCGCGCCCGATCGAAGAGCGATGGTCGAACGGTCTGGCAAGGACCTGTCGGTGCGCCGCCAATGCGCGCTTGTGGGCGTGGCGCGCTCGGGGGTCTACCGCCCCAAGCCCGTCACCGGGGCGGACGATCTGGCGGTGATGCGCCGCATCGACGAACTGCATCTCGAACTTCCGTTCTACGGCTCGCGGCGAATGACCTTCGAACTCAACAAGGAAGGCCGTGGGGTCAACCGCAAGCGGGTGCAGCGGCTGATGCGGGTGATGGGGATCGAGGCGCTGGTTCCGCGCCCCGGCACGAGCAAAGCCGCGCCCGGGCACAAGATATACCCCTACCTGCTGCGCGGCCTGAAGATTGTCGAGCCGAACCACGTGTGGGCGGCCGACGTGACCTACATCCCGATGGCGTGCGGCTTCCTCTATCTGGTGGCGATCATCGACTGGGCCAGCCGGGCGGTTCTGGCATGGCGGCTGTCGAACACCAACGATGCGAGCTTCTGCGCGGCGGCGCTGGAGGAGGCGCTGCTTCGGTTCGGAAAGCCGCGGATTTTCAATACCGATCAGGGCTCCACTTTCACCGCCGAGGCTTTCGCCGGCAAGCTCGCGGCGGCCGGCGTCGCGATTTCGATGGACGGACGCGGCCGCTTCATGGACAACATCTTCATCGAACGGCTGTGGCGCTCCATCAAGTATGAAGAGGTGCATCTGAAAGCCTACGCCGACGGCCGCGAGGCGCGGGCCGGCATCGGTTCCTGGATGACTTTTTACAATTTTCGACGCCCGCACCAGGCGATGAACAACCAGATGCCGATGGCGGTGTGGCGCGCCGGCATGGACAAAATCGAGGCGGCGGCGAGGGCTGTGGATATGCCGCTTCGCTTGGACAACGCAAACGCGTTGCCCACATACCCACAGCGAAGCAGAAGCAGCAAGAAGCGGCTTAATTCTTGAAGGACAAGGGCAGGCGAGATTACACCTTAAATCCAACGACCCGTGGTCCCACGAATGGGGT
>CAWDTW010000018.1:0-129134 GCA_963805295.1 uncultured Alphaproteobacteria bacterium
GCGCAGCCAATGGCCGAGGCGGAGCCCTGACGCGAAAGCGAAAAACCTGCACGGGAGCGAAAGAAAAAAATCTAGGACCGCTTCGTGTCCGCAAGCCCTTGATAAACCGAGTTTCGCGGAAAGAAACGGAAAGGTTTGGAAGGTTTTGGAAGGCCCTTTTGGGCTTCGGCGCGCTCAAACTGGCGCCCATGAGCGCGCGCCGGACCGGTTCTTGAAGGACGATTCGTCACCACGTTCGTTCGCGCCGGAGCCGTTCTACGCCGCGGCTGCGACGGTCGCCGGCTTCCCTTCGTGCGGCTCGAAGGCGATGCGGCGCTTGTGGAAGGCGTTGAGCGTCGAACGATGGCCGATCGACACCAGCGTCGTCTTGGGAAGCGTCTTGGCGATCGCCCGATAGAGATCGTCCTCGCTCTTCTCGTCGAGCGAGGCGGTGGCTTCGTCGAGGAAGAGCCAGTCGGGCTTGGCGAGCAGCGCGCGCGCGATCCCGAGGCGCTGCTGCTCGCCGCCCGAAAGCCGCATCTGCCAGTTGTCGCTTTCGTCCAGTCGCTCGATCAGGGCGGAGAGACCCACATTGGAAAGCGTCTCGCGCAGCAAGGCGTCGGAAAAACTCGAACTCGCCGCGGGATAGGCGAGCGCCTCGCGCAACGGTCCGATCGGGATGTAGGGCCGCTGAGGCAGCAGCATCAGTTTCGCGTAAGCCGGCTGCAGGATTTCGCCCGAGCCGAAAGGCCACAGGCCCGCGATCGCCCGGAAGAACGTCGACTTGCCGACGCCTGAGAGGCCGACGACCAGGGTCGATTCCTGCGGGATCAGCGCCAGATCGCCGACGTGGGCGAGCCTGCGCCCGTCGGGCAAGGCCAGATCGAGGTCCGGAATGGACAGGACCGGGCCGTCGCCCGCGGCGGCGGCGATGCGCGGGGCTTTTTCTTCATCTGCGCGCGTCCTGGCGAAGGCCTCGTCAAAGGAGGTCAGACGTTGGATCGTGGCGCTGAAGCTGGCGAGACCCGTGTAGCGATCGACGAAGAAGTTCATCGCGCTGTTGACGTTGCTGAAGGCGTCGGCGGCCTGGCTGAACGTCCCGAAGTCGACCCTTTTCACCACGAAGTAGAAAGGCGCGACCACCACATAGGGAATGATCGCCGAAACTTGACTATAGAACTGGAGGAACGAGTTCAGAAAGGTCCGCACGCGGATGATCCGCTGGACGGTGGTGAAGACGTCGTTGAAGACCCTGCCGGCGCGGTCGATCTCCCGGTCTTCGCCCTTGAGGAGGGCGATCTGTTCGCTGAACTCGCGGATGCGCGCCAGATCGAACCGGAAATTCGCCTCGACCGCCTGCTGGCGAAACAGGAGCCGCGACAGGGAATGGCCGATGAGCTGCATCATACCGGTGGCGAAGCAGGCGTAGAGAATGGCGACCCAGAACAGAAAGCCCGGTATCTCGACGCCGAAAACCGACAGGTTCATCGACCGCGAGATCCCCCAAAGGATGATCGAGAACGCGACCATATTGGTCGCCGTCGTCATCGCCTGAATTGTGTAGTTATAAATGCCCGCGTTGGAGTAGGCGCCGACTCCGCCTGCGCCGTTGATGAAGCCGCCGATGTCCTCCGAAATGCGCTGGTCCGGGTTGTCGGTGAGGCCGCCGCGGAGCGCGAGCTTGTAGTGCATCGAGTGCAGGAGCCAGCGGGACGTGTAGGAAGCCGTCATCCAGCGCCGCCATTGCAGCACGAAGTTGAGGGAGACGTAGAATTCGATGAGGAACGCCACGATCGAGATCGTCACCAGCGGAGTGAAGATCCCGAAGAGCTGGTGCCAGAACGCGACGCGATGGGCTTCGTCCGGAACCTGGATGGCGTTGCCGAAATCCCGGTAGAAGAAATTGAGACGCACCCCGAGCGCCACCTGGAATTGATTGATGAGGATCAGGAAGAAGATGTTGATCCGCGCATAGAGGCTCTGGCGCACCGCCATCGGCGGCAGGGGCCACGGACGGATGGAGATCGGCGTCCGCGCGGCGAAGAACGGGTCGGTGATCGCCGTCATCCTGCGCACGAAAGGAAAATGCGAAACGCCGAAGATGACGACGCCGAACAGCGCCGTCGCCAGCGGCAGGTAGCGGGGCAATGCGTAAGCGGCGTAGGCATGCGGCCAATAGCCCAGCAGTGAGACGATGTCCGCGAGGCCGAACAAGATCGTCTCGACCGCGAAAAGATCGGAGAGCATCGCCAGGAACGTCGAGTGCCTAAAGGCCGGCGCCGAAGCGACCGCCGCCAGCGCCGCGGCGACACCGATCAGCAGCTGCATGCCGTCTTCTTCATAGGCGCCGATCACGAGGGCGAGGACGGCGTAAACGGCGAGGCTCAACATGCGCATGGGCGGGACGACCTGAACCGGCGGAAAAACGGGAGAGGGCGCCCTAGCAGACGGATGCGGGCATTAGAAGGGCGGCCGGCGCTGGGCGGGGATGAAATGTTGGCAAGGTTGGGCAGCGATCCGGGCGCCGACGATCGGGGCCGCGCGTTCCCCGGCTGGGGTCGCGGCGGGGAAGCTATTCGCCCAAATCTGACGCTTGGGTCCCGCGGCGACGGGCCGGACTTGTCTCAAAGGCGACGTTCGCGACGGTGCAGAATTTAAGATGCGCCGGCCGCGGTGAGGTTGTCGCTCGATCCTTGATTTCGACCGGTACAAAATTGTACCCTTGATCGCGCCGTCGTCGATCGCCGCCGATCTCGCCCTGGCGGCCGCAGCGCGCGGCAAGACCGGCCCAGACGCGAAACCCGTTGTTCCCCGCAACGACGAGCCCTGACGGACGGGACGCGTCCGACCCGGGCGATCATCGAACGCGCCGTCGAGCTTCGCGTAGGTTAGCGAAACCAACGCGGACCTTAGGCGCCACCCTAGCGATTGGGACCCATCGACCGCAGCCAACGGAGACTGTGATGACCATCAACTCAATTAATCCCGCCACGGGACAGCTTGTGAACCAATATGATGAGCTGACGCCCGAAGCCGCTGCCGGCCTCGTCGCCAATGTTCACGCGGCCTTTCTCGACTGGCGCCGCACCTCGTTTGCCGAAAGAGCGGCGCTCATGCGAAAGGCCGCCGACGTGATGCGTGCTCGGGCGAGCGTGCTGAGCCGCCTCATGGCGCTCGAGATGGGCAAGCCGGTTTCCGCTGGTGAGGCCGAAGTGAAGAAGTGCGCACTCGCCTGCGAATTCTATGCTGAAAATGCCGCTGGCTTTCTTGCGCCGGAAAATGTCGCAACCGAGGCCAAGAAGAGCTTCGTGGCCTTTAACCCGCTCGGCGTCGTGCTCGCCGTCATGCCGTGGAACTATCCCTTCTGGCAGGTTTTCCGCTTCGCGGCGCCCGGGTTGATGGCAGGCAATGTTGGCGTGCTGAAGCACGCATCCAACGTTCCCGGGTGCGCGCTGGCCATCGAAGACGTCTTTCGCGATGCGGGCTTCCCGCCAAACGTGTTTCGCACCCTCCTTGTAGGCAGTTCAAAAGTCGACGCCCTGATCGAGAATCCGCTCATTCGCGCCGTGACGCTGACGGGTAGCGGACCCGCCGGGCGAAAAGTCGCGGCGAAGGCCGGCGCGATGCTCAAGAAGACCGTACTCGAGCTCGGCGGCGCCGATGCCTATCTGGTCTTGGAGGATGCGGATATCGGGCTGGCTGCCGCGGCTTGCGCCAAAGGACGGCTGGTCAATTCCGGACAGAGCTGCATCGCCGCCAAGCGCTTCGTCGTGGTGGAAAGCGTCCGTGATCAATTCGAGAACCTCTTCGTCCAGAGAATGGCAGAGGCGAAGATGGGAGATCCGCTCGATCAAACCACCGAATACGGTCCGATCGCACGGCATGATCTGCGCGACGAGCTTCATCGTCAGGTGGAGAAGAGCATTGCCGGCGGCGCGCGTCTCCTGCTTGGCGGCAAGATCCCCGAGGGAGCGGGAGCCTATTATCCTCCAACTGTATTGACCGATGTGCGGAAAGGCATGCCGGCTTATGACGAAGAACTCTTCGGGCCGGTGGCCTCGATCATCGCTGTCAAGGACGAGGCGGAGGGGATTGCGACGGCCAACGCTTCAGTATTCGGGCTCGGCGGAGGCGTCTTTACCCGGGACCCGACGAGGGGCGAACGGATCGCCGCCGAGGCGCTCGAAAGTGGCGCTGCCTTTGTCAACCAAACTGTCGTATCAGACCCGCGCCTACCCTTCGGCGGCGTAAAGGAGAGCGGCTACGGCCGCGAATTGTCGAGCTTCGGAATCCGCGAGTTCGTGAACATTAAGGCCGTGTCAATGGCTTGATCGCGCGCGACGAGATTCCTCCTTGGGCGGGTCGGTCTGGCGCCGGAGCGCGGCTCGGCGCGGACGACCTTCCTGTCTATCCGTAAACGTTCTCCGACACTGACTTCGTCTACGGCGATGGAAAGGCCTCAGCGGCTTCGCCCGATGAATGCCCCATTAGAGCGCGACGCACCGCTCGGCGATTTCGAGGTCGATGTTCAAGAAGCGCCCGCGGAACTGGGTCTCTAGAGGTCCTTCCTTCCAGGCGCGAACGACCTCGGCTTAAGGCGCTACGAGCTTGCGCTCGACTCTACGTACGTATGCAGGTACAATGCGCTATGCGCATCACCTCCTATTCCGAACTTCGCCGCAACCTCGCCGCCGCGATCGACCGCGTCAATGCGGATCGCGAGCCGGTCATCGTCACCCGCGACCGCGGCAAGCCGATGGCCGTGCTGATGTCGCTCGAGGATTTCGCCTCGTACGAGGAGACGCGTCATTTGCTGCGCAGCGCCAAAAACGCCGGGCGGCTGCTCGGGCCGATTGCCGAGTTGGAGGGTGGGCAGGGCAAGGAGCGGACCCTCATCGAATGAGGCTGGTCTCCGGCGAGCGCGCCTGGGAGGACTATCTGCACTGGCAGGGGAGCGAGCCGAAGCTGTTCGCCCGTCTCAATGGCCTCATCAAGGAGTGCGCGCGCATTTCGCCGGGACCGGCAAGCCGGAACCGCTGCGTGGTCCGCTTTCAGGCTGGTGGTCGCGCCGCCTCACTCAGGAGCATCGCCACGTTTATAAGGTTTCGGGCGACGATCTCTTAATCGCGCAGTGCCGGCATCACTCCTGACGGCGATGGTCGACCTTATGCATCCCGCGCCGTCGGGCGCGGTTCGCATTCCCCTTTCGAATCGATTCAGCGCGACATGCCGTCAGCAAACAAAGGGGAGGCCGCGAGGCCTCCCCGATACGTCGAACCGCGCGGGCGGCCGGCTGGCTCAGAAGTCCATGCCGCCCATGCCGCCGCCCGGCATCGCCGGCGCCGGCTTATCCTTCGGCACTTCGGCGACCATCGCCTCGGTGGTGATGAGGAGGCCGGCGACGGAGGCCGCGTCCTGGAGGGCGGTGCGCACGACCTTGGCCGGGTCGACGATGCCGGCTTCCAGCATGTCGACATACTGTTCCTTCTGGGCGTCGAAGCCGAAGGTCTGCGACTTGTTCTCGCCGATCTTGCCGACCACGATCGACCCTTCGACGCCGGCGTTTTCGACGATCTGGCGGATCGGCGACTTGAGCGCCTTCAGCACGATGTTGATGCCGGCCTGCTCGTCGGAGTTCTCGCTCTTGAGCTTGGCGACGGCGGCCTTGGCGCGGAGCAGTGCGACGCCGCCGCCCGGAACGATGCCTTCCTCGACCGCCGCGCGGGTGGCGTTGAGGGCGTCGTCGACCCGGTCCTTCTTCTCCTTGACCTCGACCTCGGTCGCGCCGCCGACGCGGATCACCGCGACGCCGCCGGCGAGCTTGGCCAGACGCTCCTGCAGCTTCTCCTTGTCGTAATCCGAGGTCGTCTCCTCGATCTGCGCCTTGATCTGGCCGACGCGCGCCTCGATGTCCTTCTTGGCGCCGGCGCCGTTGATGATCGTGGTGTTCTCCTTCTCGATGCGCACGCGCTTGGCCTTGCCGAGCATCTGAAGGTTGACGTTCTCCAGCTTGATGCCGAGATCCTCGGCGATCATCGTGCCGCCGGTGAGGATCGCGATGTCCTCGAGCATGGCCTTGCGGCGATCGCCGAAGCCGGGCGCCTTGACCGCCGCGACCTTCAAGCCCCCGCGCAGCTTGTTGACGACGAGGGTCGCCAGCGCTTCGCCCTCGATGTCCTCGGCGATGATGACGAGCGGCTTGCTGGTCTGCACGACCGCCTCGAGCACGGGCAGCATCGGCTGGAGCGAGGAGAGCTTCTTCTCGTGGATGAGCAGATAGACGTCCTCGAGCTCGGCCAGCATCTTCTCGTGATTGGTGATGAAATAGGGCGAAAGATAGCCGCGGTCGAACTGCATGCCCTCGACGACGTCGAGCTCGGTCTCGAGGCTCTTCGCCTCCTCGACCGTAATGACGCCCTCGTTGCCGACCTTCTGCATCGCGTCGGAGATCATCTTGCCGATCGACTTGTCGCCGTTGGCCGAAATCGTGCCGACCTGCGCGACTTCCGCGGAATCCTTGATCTTCTTGGAGCGCTTGGCGATGTCCTTGACGGCCTCGGCGACGGCGAGGTCGACGCCGCGCTTGAGGTCCATCGGGTTCATGCCGGCCGCCACCGCCTTGGCGCCTTCCCGGAGGATCGAAGCGGCGAGCACCGTCGCGGTCGTGGTGCCGTCGCCGGCGGTGTCATTGGTCTTCGAGGCGACCTCGCGCACCATCTGCGCGCCCATGTTCTCGAACTTGTCCTCGAGTTCGATCTCCTTGGCGACGGTGACGCCGTCCTTGGTGATGCGGGGCGCGCCGAACGACTTTTCGAGAATGACGTTGCGACCTTTTGGACCAAGCGTCACTTTCACCGCGTTGTTGAGGATGTCGACGCCGCGCAGCATCTTGTCGCGCGCGTCGGAGGAAAAACGTACGTCTTTAGCAGCCATTGTCTTCGGTCTCCTGCCCCCTCGGGGGCCTAATGTCAGGAAATGAGGCTTTCAAACTTTCAAGGATGCCGCCGGTCAGCCGATCACGCCCATGATGTCGGACTCCTTCATGATCAGGAGTTCCTGGTCGTCGATCTTGACTTCGGTGCCGCTCCACTTGCCGAACAGGACCTTGTCGCCGGTCTTGACGTCGATCGGAGTGAGCTTGCCGTTTTCGTCGCGGCCGCCCGGGCCTACGGCGACGATTTCTCCCTCTTGCGGCTTCTCCTTGGCGGTGTCCGGAATGATGATGCCGCCTTTCGTCTTTTCCTCGCTGTCGAGGCGACGGACGACGACGCGGTCATGCAGGGGACGGAATTTCATGAGTGGATTTTCCTCTTTCGTGAACGCCCCGCGGGGCGCGCAGGTCTGTTAGCACTCGTGACGGTCGAGTGCCAGCGGCGCTGAAATAGGGAGGTCCGACGCGGCCGTCAAGGCTCGCCGGGCAAAATCACTCCTGTCCGGCGCGCCCAGACGCATGGTCGCCCGGCGGCGTCGGCGCTGAATGGCCTTGCCCGCGGAGGGCCCGATTTCCGCCACGTTTGGCGACGGCCTGCCAGGGGCGCGGCCCTCGTGAACCCAAAATCCGGAGCCCCGTTTTGACTTCGAGGAATCGCGGCGTCCGTCAATGAACGCCTGGTCGGAATTCTGCTCTGCGAGAGACGTCTTCCGCTTTTCTTGTCTTCGGCCGAATGAAATTGGGGCAAGCGCCGCAGTATTTCGCTTTCGAATGGGTCACTGTAAACTTAAATTTAATTGCGAATAAGACCTATAAGGAAACGGCCGCGCGCACTTCTGTCGAATTGCGGGCCTATAAACCGCGGCGATACACGGAATTGTGAGCGGATCGATGCTTGCCAATCAGCTCGGTCGACCTACCTCACAAGGGGGGGCGCCTCGCGGCACTCGACGCCGCAAATCGCTTAAGGAGTTCGCCATGACGCTCGGCGTCCTTCGACTTTCGGCCCTCGCGCTCGGCGGGGCCGCCCTGATATCCGTAGCCCCGCTCTCCGCAACCGACGCGGCGACCGTCGTTCATCACCCTGCGCACGCCTACCGGCACGTCGCGCACGGCTACGCGCATCATTATGCGCACCGCTATGCGTCGCGGCGGTGGCATGGCCACGTCTATCGGTACGGTTACAATCCCGGCCCCGCCGTCGCCGCGGGCGTGCTCGGCGGCGTCGCGGGACTGGGCGCAGCCGCCGCCTACCCCTATGGCTGCGACTACTACGGGTACGGTTACGGGCCGTACGGATATCCTTACGGCGCCTGCGCGGACTACGGCTATTACTGGCCATATTACGGCGACTACGGCTACGGCTACGGCCCGGGCTATTACGGTTACGGCGGCTACGGCGGCCGCGGCTTCTTCGGCGGTCGCGGCCTCCACGGCGGCGCGGGCCGATTCGCCGGCGGCTTTGGCCACGTGGGCGGGTTCGGCGGCGGCCACATCGGCGGCTTCGGCGGCGGCTTTGGCCACATGGGCGGCTTCGGCGGCGGCCACATGGGCGGGTTCGGCGGCGGCCACATGGGCGGCGGCGGCTTCCATCGCTGAGTCCGGGCGCGCAGGCGTCGCGGCTCCCGAGGGCGGCTCCAGGTGTAGCTCATGGAGCCGCCCGGCCGGAGGTCAGCGAAACCATTTCCTGTAGAGCGCGTCGAACTCGCCGTTCTCCGTCGCCAAATGCAGCCATTGATCGACGAAAGCCTTCAGGGCGGGGTCGGGAACCATCCAGTAGGCCTTTTCGCCGAAAGCGAACGGCTTGTCGGGATGGATGGCGCAAAGCACGTTCGGGCGCAGCTTCTGCTCGAAGCGCGACTCCGAGGCGTCGGTGACCATCACATCGGCGCCGCCCTCGGCCAAACGGTCGAAGATCGTCAGATTGTCGGGATAGACGACGATGTCCGCCCTACGGAAAAGAGCGCGATCGAAACGCTCGTTTGTTCCCCCGGGGTTGGTGATGACGCGGACCTCGGGCCGGTCGATATCGGCGAGCGACCGATACTTGGCCTCATCGGCGCAGCGCGCGGTCGGCGTCTTTCCCTCGCGCAGATAGCGCGCGCAGAAGAAGCCTTTCTTTTGCCGATCAAGTCTTTTGCCGATCAAGCGTCACGGAAATCCCCCCATCGCGATATCGAAGGCGCCGCCTTCGAGGTCGCGGGCGAGGCTCGCCCATGAGGTCGGCGCGAACTCGACCTTTGCGCCGAGGGCCTCGCCGAGCGAGCGGGCGAGATCGATGTCGAGACCGGAATATTCGCCGCTCGCCTTGTCGAGCGCGGTGAAGGGGCGAGAGTCGCCGGTCGTCCCGACCCTGAGGACGCGCGAAGCCAAAATGGAATTGAGACGCGAGCTCTCCGCAAGGCCGGGCGCGGAGAACGTCAGGCTCCAAGCGAAAACAAGCCAAACGGTCGCGCGCATGCCGTCATCTCTTTTGGAACCGCAGGCGTCGTCGATTCCGCAAAGCGGGCGGATGCCTGACGTCAGGCCGCCTTCAGCAACCGCTCGATCTCGTTGACCAGATCGCGCAGATGAAACGGCTTCGACAGGATCCGCGCGTCCTTGGGGGCGTTGTTGTCCGGGTTGAGCGCCACCGCGGCGAAGCCGGTGATGAACATGACCTTGATTTCCGGATCGAGTTCAGTGGCCCGGCGGGCAAGTTCGATCCCGTCCATCTCCGGCATGACGATGTCGGTCAGCAGCAACTCGAACGGTTCCTCGCGCAGGCGATTGTAGGCTGACGCCCCATTGTCGAACGACGTTACGGAATAGCCTGCGTTCTCCAACGCCTTGACGAGGAAGCGGCGCATGTCATTGTCGTCCTCGGCAAGCAGAATCTTGGCGGAAATCTCGACCGGCGTGCGCATTCCTGTCCCCTACTGAGGCTTGCAACTTTGCGGCGCCCCGGTAAAAATTCCTTGAAACGGCGCGCGGGTTCTCGCGCGAGGGTGAACCTCGGGCGTATGATAAGCCTGAAACGCGCCGCGAGAGCAAGCGCATGGAGCGCCCTGGAGAGACGATGGACGAATTCGAGCGCCTGGCGAGGTCGGACTTCGATCGTGCGATCGACACGATCGAGCCGGTCCGCCTGTCCTCGCCGCTGATTTTCAGTTCGCCGCACTCGGGCTCGTCGTATCCGCAGCGCTTCCTGGCCGCCTCGCGACTCGATCCGCTGACGCTGCGTCGGTCGGAAGACGCCTATGTGGACGAGTTGTTCCTGCCCTGCGTCGCGCTCGGCGCGCCGCTGTTGCGGGCGATCTTTCCCAGAGCATATCTGGACGTCAACCGCGAGCCGTACGAGCTTGACCCGAAAGTCTTCGAAGGGCGCCTTCCGGAGTTCGCCAACACCCGCTCGCTCAAGGTCGCCGTCGGCCTCGGCACCATTCCGAGGGTCGTCGGCGACGCACAGCCGATCTACAAGCGACCGATACCCGTATCCGAGGGTCTCGGCCGCATCGAAGCCCTCTACCGGCCCTATCACGAGCGGTTGAGGGCGCTCGTCGAGCGCGCGCGAAGACAGTTCGGCCTCGCGGTGCTGCTCGATTGCCACTCCATGCCGAGCAACGCCGCTGACGTGGGGGGGTTGGACATCGTGCTTGGCGATCGGTATGGCGCAAGCGCCACGTCAGGGGTTATCGAGATCCTGGAGACGAGCCTGCGAGCGGCGGGATATCGGGTGCGCCGCAACAAGCCATTCGCCGGAGGTTTCATCACCGAACATTTCGGCGCGCCCGACAAGGGGGTCCATGCGGTTCAGATCGAACTCGCGAGAGCGCTCTATCTCAACGAGCGCAGCATCCTGAGGACCGAGCGATGGACCGCTCTGCGCGACGATCTTTTTGCCGCCGCCAAGGCGTTGGCCGGCGAATTCGGAGGCGACCTCAAGCCAAACCGTCTGGCGGCTGAATGAGAACAGCCAGGATGAAAAGGACCGCCGCTGGGCCGAGGCGGTCGAGGTCTGGGGAGGAGCGCCCGAACGGACGCAGCGCGGGAATCCGTCGCATCGCAGCAAGGTGATATTGCAGCGCACAACCGCGAGCTCGAAATTGGGAGAGGATCGGCGCTGCGGCGAAGGCGCCGTCAGGGGCGACCCCGAAAAAGGAGGCCGCCATGAATCCACGGCGGCCTTCAAGTCTAGGGAGGAAACGCCCAAGGAGGGCATATGCGGCACAGAATGCCGCACCAGGAGAATATCGGCGTTGATCCGTACTCTTGCAAGAGCTTTCTTCGTCCGATACGCCGCTTCCGGTTGGAGTCGATCAAGGCGGAAATGGAGCTCAAACCGAATTTCGGTTCCTGCTTGAGGCTTTCACCCACAAAAACAATAACTTACTTAGACTGTTGGCCGGCCGGCGAAAGCCAAGCCGCCGCGGCTCGGGATATTAGATATGCGACAGAAGCATGACGCAGGCTTCCTTTCGGGGGATAATTGATGACTGCGGTCGACTTTGCGGTATTCGTCGAGCGCCTCGCCCAGGTTTCGGGCGAAGTGATTCTCCCTTTCTTTCGCAGCGCGATCGGGGCCGAGGACAAGTCGCGAGGAGGCTTATTTGATCCGGTGACGGAGGCGGATCGCGGCGCGGAAGCCGCGATGCGGCGGCTGATCGGGCAGACGTTCCCTGCGCACGGCGTTATCGGCGAGGAATACGGCCTGGATCGCCCGGATGCGGAATATGTCTGGGTGCTCGACCCGATCGACGGCACGAAGAGCTTCATTTCCGGCATGCCGACCTGGGGCACGTTGATCGGACTCATGCACCGAGGTCGTCCCGTGTACGGAATGATGGCGCAGCCCTACATCAGGGAGCGCTTCTATGGCGACGGCAAGCGCGCCAGACTGCGCACGCTTGCGACGACGCGGGGGGACGCGCCTCCGTCCGACTGGACGATCCGGACCCTTCGCACGCGCCCGTGCGCGTCGCTGAGCGAAGCGACGTTGCTGACCACGAGCCCGATGCTCATTCGCGACGGCTCCGATCGCGAAGCCTACCGACGCGTCGAGAGAAAGGTCCGGTTGCCTCGCTACGGCGGCGATTGCTACGGCTACTGCGCTCTCGCCGCAGGCTTCGTCGACCTTGTCATCGAAACCAATCTCAAGCCCCACGACATTGTCGCCCTGACGCCGATCATCGAGGGCGCCGGCGGCATCGTTACGACCTGGGACGGCGAGGACGCGGCCAAGGGCGGACGGATTCTCGCGGCCGGCGATCGACGCGCGTACGACGAGGCGCGCCAACTGCTCTTGGCCTCACCCTGAGGCGTCGGCGTAGGGGTCGAATGCGCGCGGCGTCGGAGGGGGGCCCCTGCGCGGCGCGGCGAGCGAGGCCATGGCGCCGACGACAAACGCGGCCGCGGCGGCCGCGAGCGCGTCTTCGAACGCCTGCGATGCGTCGGGCAGGCGCGGGATCGGCATCGCGAGATAACCGATGACGGCGAGAGCGGCGAGCATCGCGACGCTTGCGGAAAACGGTCCGACGCGCCCGATCGCAGCCAGGACGATGACGGGCGTCGTGAGCGCCAGCGACAGCGCCATGGCGGCGATCAGCGCGGTTCGCGGGTCGAGAAGGCCTTTGCCGTCGCAGATTGCGCAGCCGATGACGACCGCCAATTGGACGCCGCGCATTCGAGCCAGACGCACGCTGGCGGGCGTGGGAAAGGGCCGTGGCGGGTCGGCGAGCGCGACGCCGAATGCGCGCGATGACGCATGAACGGCAACGCGCGCGAGCGCCAGCGCAGACGCCAGCGTCGCGGCGCCGACGAGCGAGGCGGCGACCGGGTCGGATGCATGGGAACTGAGGTCGATCGGGAAGGCGGAGAGCGCCGCGATCGCCATGGCGGCCAACGCCGCGCAAAGGACGGACCCCGCGAGCCCCGCCCTGACCGCCGAACCGGCGTTCCTGCTGGCGGTCGCCGATGGCTGCAAGGCGAAGAAGCCGGCGACCGCAAGGGTCGTGGCGACCAAGGGCGCGAGCGAGGCGGGGGAGGCGAGCGCGAAAGTCGCAGGAGCGACCGCCGCATCCGGATCGGGCAACACGACGCCGTGCGGCGACCCGGCTAAGAGTTCGAAGCCGGCGATCATCGCGAGTTCACCGGCGCTGGCGGCCGCGCACCAGATCACGCCGGCAAGACCGCCGGGCGCGACGCTCAAGATGAGGACCGTCGCCACGATCGTCTCCGCCCAAATGCGATTCGACGTCGCCAACGTCTCCATAGCCGCCACGGCCATCCGGTTGCCGGCGAACGCGGTCAGCGCCGCCGTCATGAAGGTCACGATCGCCGAGACGACAGGGATCGGGGAGCCGGAAAAGCGGGTCGCGACGACATCGTTGATGGACGTCGCGCCGAAGCGCCGGAGCAGGGATCCGAAACCCGTCGCGCCAAGGGCGATCCCTGCGGCGAGGCCGAGCAGGGGAGGGTCAGACGACGACGCGAGGTCCGGATCGAGGCAAAGCACGATTCCCGCGACGATCGCCGCCAAGCCGAGCGCGCCGTAAAAGGGGGGAACGCTGCGCCTCGCCGCGATGAAGGAGGCGAGGTCGGCGTTGCGGGCGCCGAGGCCGAAGACGGCGAGGCTGAGCAGCGCCAGAATCGGTCCCATCGCTCGAACCAGCCCGTCCGGGGCGCCGACGCGATCGAGCGCCGCGATCGTCGCGACGCCGAGGGCGAATGTCGCCCCGGCGAAGATCGCCAATCCGTTGATCCGGCTGAGGGAGTTCTGCGGAGACATTCGGGGGCCGAGGGGACAGTCGCTCGTCTCTTACCGGCTTTCCCGCCTCGCGGCCAGAATGGCCTCGCGGCCCGGGCCGAATTCAGCGGCGTGCCGCGCATTGTTCCGCGACGGCGGCCTGCCGGCTAGCGGCCCGCGTCGTCCGTCATGCAGTCGGCGCGCCATCCGCAGGGCGCCGGCGCCAAGCGGATCGGGCGTCAACCCCAAATCCATCCCAACCCGTTACAAGGCCTGCCCATTGTCGTTTTGAGCGTTTTCAATGGGTTATGCGCTTTAAGGATGATCGATTCGGTGGGGACTTAGCGAAAGCTTTCCGGTCTCCGCATCGGCCTCCTCATCAACTTCACCGTGGTTCTCCTCAAACAAGCCATCAAACGCCTTGTGCTCTGACTTCGTGGTCATTCGTGTGCTTTGTGGCAAGAGATGTCACCACCAAGAACGCCAAGGAACACAAAGACGACGCTTCCGCAGCGGGCGGGCGACGGACGAAAGCGCCGGGCGGACGGAGCGGAGCAGGGCCCAAGCCTTCACCGGGGGCCTTTCTAATGGAGAACAAATGTAGTACAAAACCCCGACATTGGCCAACGATTTTCACTCATCATGCAATGGGAAACTGTCCCCGCCGATCCGACGCCCGGCCAGAACGCGGCCGACGGGCGCTAAAGAGACGCGGCGCCATTCGGGCGCCACGGCGCCGCCGACCCGTCGGGGACGGCGCCTGGAGGCCGTCGCCGACCGCCGCTCCAGTCCGGAAAACAGGGAGTTTTGTTTTGGGGAACAGGGGGCTTTTGCGCGATAACAGGGAGATAATTCGCGCTTATCAGGGAGATAACAGGTGAGTGGAGCGAGCCAAAACTTGGAGAGCCGGCCGCTGCGAAAATAGCATATGAAATATATGTGCTATGCGGCCCTCGCATGGGTTTGAGGGTGACGCGCCGCCACCATTCTCATCCATAGTCGAGCGCCCCCCGGGCGCTGATTGGCTGTTAACAGGGAGAATCGCCTGCCTTCGTCCTGACTTTCGTCGAGGAAGTCCTTTGAAGACAAGAGTTTGAGCCAGAAATGCCGCATGCGCCCGAACAGGGAAAGGGATAACGAACAGGGATAACTGGGACATGATACACATTGCATTATATCTCGGCCCCGACCCGGGACACTTAATCCTCACTTACCTGTGTCGCCGGTATCCCTAAGCGAAGAAATTGGGGTTTGAATACGCTGAAGTAGGGATTGAAGACGCTGTCACCGTAATTTCTCGTTCAGGGGCGGAATCCGTTAGGACTTCGTTTTCTTCGAAGGTTTCGACTTGCCAGAACCGTTGAGGGCGACCGCTTGGCGAACGAGCGCCTTGAAGGCGGACTCGTCAACGTCTTCTCCTTCGTGGATGTCGATCGCGCGGCGTACGTTTCCGTCGAGACTCGAGTTGAAGAGACGCGCCGGATCCTCCAGAGACGCGCCCTTGGCGAAGGTAAGCTTCACGACATTCTTGTAGGATTCGCCAGTGCAGATGATGCCGTCGTGCGACCAAACCGGAGTGCCCATCCACTTCCACTCCTCGACGACGTCCGGGTCTGCTTCCTTGATGAGCCTGCGCATTCTGCTGAGGGTTTCCCCGCGCCAGTCCCCGAGTTCGGCAATTCTTTTCGAGATGAGCTCCGATGCCGACTGGCCTTGGCTGGCGTCCGACTTTTTCATGTTCTCATCCTAAAAAATTCCAGATATATTTCATTTGAATTTTTGCACCAAACGCTTGTTGCGGATATTCGGCTAGGGAAGCCTTGCCTTGCTTCGCCGGCCATACCCCGCGTTTGGAATATCGAAGGGCGCACCCAAAGCCGGCGGTTCTGCGTGTACACGTCCTCGACGCGCATCCCGATCGCCGCGCCGATGCGGGCGAAGGAATAGACCATCAGTCCGATCAGCGCGCGGTCGCGCAAACCGATGACGGTCGTGGTGTCGATCACATCGATGAGCTGACGCGCCTCGGCGGGGTCGAGCACCGGCGTCTTGCCGCGCCGAACGATGTGGCGCGGCCCGCGCACGGCGGCGGCCGGATTGGTCGGCATGATCTGGCCGATCACCATCCAATCAAACAGGTGACGCAGCGCGGCTAGGCGCAGCTTGGCGGTCGGCGCGGATCGCGCGCGCTGCAACTGCTCGATGTAGGTCGCGACATGCACGCTCTCGATCGTGAGCTGCGTGACGCCTTTCGCCTCAAGCCAATCGAAGAATTCCGTCGCAGCACGCGCATAGGCGCGGCGCGTATGCGGGTTCCTGATCTGCGCGGTGAAGAATTCGAGGAAGCGATAGGATGCGCGCGCGCCGGACGCGGCGATGAGGGCGGGGGCGTGAGAGGCGGAAATAGGCGCGAGCTGGTTCATGCCCGCCCCTTAGCCTGAGCCACTTGAAGAATATGACGCGTGAAGCTGCTTTCATCAAAGGCTACGGCGCTGTGGGGGTCTTCGATTTTCACGATTTTCTTCGCTCTGCGCGGGTCGTAGGCCGCGAAATTTGGGCGCAACGTAACGCGTCGCGGAGTTTACGCACGGTCTGCTTGAGATTTGCACGATGGCCGGAATGTCGGCTTTCTGGAGAACTGCGGGCGAGACGGACGACAGGGTGCCTTCGCCCGCCTATGACCCAAGTGCGACGTTGTCGTTGGGACCCTGAGTTCTGGTCCGGTGCGCGCTTTTATATTCTTGGCACCAACACATGTTGGGCCAACCAATCGCAGACTATTGAGAAGAGGTGGGGTAAAGAGGCAGCCCGCATTTTCGGCACGCCGCGCCAATCCAACTTGCCAGGCGTTCTCGCAATCACTGGCTCGCAAGCATAATCCGAGCGACATCAGCAGGCTCGTCGATCTGGGGCCAATGGCCCGCTTCAAGGACATGAAGCGCAGCATTCCTGGCCTGAGATCGCATGTACTCGGCGACGGTGACATGAAGATAGGGGTCGGACTTTCCCCAAATGAGTAAGAGAGGGACGTCGGAGCGCCTGAATTCGGCCAGACGGGCCGTGTTGGCAGCGATTTCATCCGAGTATTGATAGGTCATTTGGGCGAAGGCAGGTCCCGCGCTCGGTCGTTGCCTAAAGTTGTTGTCGATAATCGGGCCAAGGAACTGAGTGTAGTGGGCTTTCTGTGCCTCCGTCAGGCCTACCTGCATTTGGTCGCGCTGAAAGGCAAGCAGCCACGCGAACTGCTGCGGACTCGCCAAGAAATGCCGGGTGAGAGATTTCAGGCTTTTGTTCGCGAAGAGCTCGATAAACTCGGGAACTCGTAATCCAGGGGCGTCGCCGTAGAACGCGTTCATCAAGCAGACGGCGGCCGCGCGTTCCGGGTGCTTCAGAGCGAAGTTGACGGCGGTCGGGCCACCGGCATCGTGGCCGACCGGGATGATCTTCTCGAGCCCCAAGGCCTCCACGACCGCTTCCAGATCCCGAAGCTGTTGTTCAAAGCTGTAGTGCGCGCCATCCAGTTTGTCTGACGCCCCGAAGCCTAGGAAGTCTATCGAAATGGTTCTGCGCCCGGCCGACGCCAGGTGTGGAATGAGGTCGTCATAGATGTGCGAGTTGTCCGGAAATCCATGCAGCAGCACGAAGGCTGCCCCGCTGCCCGGAAAGTCGCGGACGTACAGGCTGCCGCGATCGCGCTGAACTCGATGTTCGGTGAAGGCCGGGAAGTCCGTCCTCTGGGAATCCGTCATGATCTTGCTCCTTTTGCGCGTGGGAGCCATTCTGTGGGCATGTCGTGCTCCTCGTCTGGCGGCGCTGTCTCTGCCAAGCGGAATCTCAATATTCGAACCACTGTTTGGGCGCGGCATTCTTCTCCGGCGTGTAAGGAGGGGAAGAGATAGTCGATCGCAACATCCTGCGGCGAGATACCACAATAGCGATCTTCTGCAATCTCGCGCGCCGCAGGTCCGCTTCTGGCGCATTCCCGCCGTTCATAGGGCCGATCTTGGACCGCAGCAACGGGTCGAGCAGGTGTTTTTCGCGCAGCCTCGGTCGATTCCGGCCATCTGGCGGCCGACAAGATCATGCGCCTGCACGCGCAGACGGCTGATGATCGAGAACGGCTTCGTCCATCTGCCGGACGAGGCGCACTGGCTCGCCGACTACCTCCTGGAGCTCACCACCTTTCCCGCTTCCCGCCACGACGACCAGGTCGACTCGACCGCGCAGTTCCTGGCTTGGGCGAAGCAGAAGCCCCTTCCACAGTCGTTCATAGCCATGATGGACCTTTATGCGGAGCCGGGGTGGAGGCGGGCCGACGGACCTGGGCCGACGTCGAAGATGGTGAGGATGAAGGCGCCGGAAGGCGTCTCGCATGTCCAAGTGTTGTCCGGCGCCCATTTTGTCGTTCCGGCCGATCGTATCCTCGAGTTGAACGAGTCCGACGCCAAGCCGCTGCTGGCGGCGCCCGGCTGGATGCGGGCGTGAGCGCTGTCAGAGCCTGTTTCAAATGCAGCGCCTCATCCTGAGGCGCCTTTTGCGGTACGCAAAAGGCCTCGAAGGATGCTCCAGGAGGCGTCGAACAGCGCCCTCTGGAACGTCCTTCGAGGCCGCTTCGCGGCGCGTCAGGATGAGGGCGCAGGCTTTTGGGTCAGGCTCTCAGCGGCTGGCCGCCTTGTTGCTCTTGGCCTTCCCTTTCCCCGGCTCGGGCGCGGCGTACCCGTGCGGGCCGCACCAACCGGGCAGGTAATCGGCGTCGCCCGTCTTGGACAGTTTCAGCGCGTCCGCCAGGGCGGCGGAAAAATCCGCCTTGATCGCCTTGGCCTTGATGCGCGGACGCAGGAAGTCGGCCCACAAGAATTCCGAGAACGGCGTCGAATCCTTGGCGAAGCCGCCGATATTGCGCAATTCGCCGGCGAGCGACCGATAGGGATCGTCCTCCATGCTCTTCACTGTATTCGGCAGATCGGAATAGGGGCGCCGCCGTCCTTTGGCGTCATAAGGGTGGGTCCAACCGTGGAAAGACATCATGTTCCAGAAATGGTCGGCCGGGAGACGGCTGAGGTCGGCCACCACGTTGACGAAAACGCTTTCGAGGCCCTCGTCATGGAGCGCCCGCGCGAGATGGTGGTGGTCGATCAGGTAATGCTGCCCTTCGAGGCCAGTGATGACCGGAACCAAGTGCGCGCTGAGGAATTTGGGCAGGTCCCGCGCCGTCTTGCTCTTCCAGGCGTCGCGCTTGTGGTGAACCTCCTTCATCCCCAGCGTGATCTGGGTTGGCCGAAGGCTCAAAATAGGCGTCGGGTGGAGAACGGGTTCGCGAAGGCTCACGCAATCACCGGAGGCTCGAGAGAAAAGCAATGTCGCAGAAGTGTCTTATTCGGCCCTCGCAGTCAACGAGCGATGTAGCCGCGCTCGATGAGCGCGGGACGCGGTCAGCGACCGCGTCTACATTTGACCCTCCGGTCAAATCGTGATTTGTCGCCCCGCACATCCCTGACCCCGGTTTTCCGACGAGACGATCCCTCTCATGCGTCCTGAACGCTACAACGTGCGCGAGTCCGAGGCCAAGTGGCAGAAGGCCTGGGCGGAGGTGGGAGTCTTCAGGACCCGCAACGACGATCCGCGGCCCAAGTATTACGTGCTGGAGATGTTCCCCTACCCGTCGGGGCGCATCCATATGGGCCACGTGCGCAATTACGCGATGGGCGACGTCGTCGCCCGATTCAGGCGCGCGCGCGGCTACAGCGTTCTCCACCCGATGGGCTGGGACGCGTTCGGCATGCCGGCGGAAAACGCCGCGATGGAGAACAACACCCATCCGGCGAAATGGACCTACGCCAACATCGAAACGATGCGCGCGCAATTGCAGTCGATGGGGCTGTCGCTCGACTGGTCGCGCGAAATCGCGACTTGCGATCCGGGCTACTACAAGCATCAGCAGAAGCTGTTTCTCGATTTCCTCGCCGCCGGGCTCGTCGCGCGCAAGAAGTCGAAGGTCAATTGGGACCCGGTCGACCACACCGTGCTCGCCAACGAGCAGGTGATCGACGGCCGCGGCTGGCGCTCGGGCGCGCTCGTCGAGCAGCGCGAACTCACGCAGTGGTTCTTCAAGATCACGGATTATTCCGACGACCTGCTCGCCAGCCTCGAGCGTCTCGAGCGCTGGCCGGAAAAGGTGCGCCTCATGCAGCGCAACTGGATCGGGCGCTCGGAGGGGCTGACGATTCGCTTCGTCGTCGATTCCGCGACGCTCGGCGCGCTTGCCGACGAACCGGGCGCGAACGAACTCGAAATCTATACGACGCGTCCCGACACGCTGTTCGGCGCGAAATTCATGGCGATCGCGCCCGATCATCCGCTCGCCGCCGCCGCCGCTCGCCACGACCCGAAGCTTGCCGCCTTCATCGAGGAATGCCGCAGGGTCGGAACCTCCGTCGCGGCGATCGAAACGGCGGAGAAGAAGGGCTACGACACCGGTCTGCGCGTCCTCCATCCCTTCGATTCCGATTGGCGCCTGCCCGTCTATGTCGCCAATTTCATTCTGATGGACTATGGCACGGGAGCGATATTCGGCTGCCCCGCGCACGATCAGCGCGACCTCGATTTCGTCAACGTCTACGGACTCGGCGCGACCCCCGTCGTCTGTCCCCCCGGCGTCGATCCCGCGACCTTCACCGTCGACAAGGTCGCCTATGACGGCGACGGCGTGCTGATCAATTCCCGCTTCCTCGACGGCATGACGATCGAGGCGGCCACGGAGGAGGTTGCGCGGCGACTCGAGGCGGTGACGATCGGCGGTTCTCCGCAGGCCAGGCGCAAGGTCAACTACAAGCTGCGCGACTGGGGCGTTTCCCGTCAGCGGTACTGGGGCTGCCCGATACCGATCATCCATTGCGAAAGCTGCGGCGTCGTGCCGGTCCCCGCCGAGGACCTGCCGGTCGAGTTGCCCGACGACGTGACCTTCGATCAGCCCGGCAACCCGCTCGATCGCCATCCGACCTGGAAGCACGTCGCCTGCCCGCGGTGCGGCGAGCCGGCGCGGCGCGAGACCGACACGATGGACACGTTCGTCGACTCGTCGTGGTACTTCGCCCGCTTCACCGATCCGACCAACGAATCGGCGCCGACCGATCCGGCCATCGCCGATCACTGGCTGGCGGTCGACCAATACATCGGCGGCATCGAGCACGCGATCCTGCATCTGCTCTATTCGCGCTTTTTCACCCGCGCGATGCGCAAATGCGGGCATCTCGATCTCGACGAGCCCTTCGCGGGACTCTTCACCCAGGGCATGGTCGTGCACGAGACCTATCGCGACGCACGGGGGCAATGGGTCGCCCCGTCCGAGATTCGTCTCGAGGCGGACGCCGGGGGCCGCCGGGCGGTCCGCATCGACAGCGGCGAATCGATCGAAATCGGGCCGATCGAGAAGATGTCGAAGTCGAAGCGCAACACGGTCGACCCCGACGACATCATCGCCACCTACGGCGCGGACACGGCCCGATGGTTCATGCTTTCGGATTCGCCCCCCGAACGCGACGTGATCTGGACGGAGGCCGGCGTTCAGGGCGCCTACAAGCAGACGCAGCGCCTTTGGCGTCTGACCTGCGAAATCGAGCGAGTGGTCGGGGCCGAGCGTCCCGCGGCGCCGACCGCTTTCGGCGATGAAGCCAGGCGCATCCGCCAGATCGCGCACGCCGCGCTGGCCAAGATCGAAGACGAGATCGAACGGCTGCGATTCAATGTTTGCATCGCGGCGATCTATGAATTCGCCAACGTGCTCGGCGCGGCGGTCGGCGCGATCGAAACAGCGCCGGTCGCGGATGATCTGCGCTACGCTTTCGCCGAAGCGGGCGACATCCTCGTCCATTGCTTCGCGCCGATGATGCCGCATCTCGCGGAGGAATGCTGGGAAGCCCTGGGCCACACGACGTTCGTGGCGCAAAGTCCCTGGCCAGTCGTCGACCGCAGCCTGATCGTCTCGACCCAGGCGACCTATGTCGCACAGGTGAACGGCAGGAAGCGGGGCGAACTCACGATCGAGCGCGACGCCGACGCCAAGCAGATCGAACGCGCCGCGCTCGCCCTCGACGGCGTGGTCCGAGCGATGGATAATAGGCCCCCCCGCAAGGTGATCATCGTTCCCAACAGGATCGTCAATGTCGTGGTTTAGAGTTTTGGCCGGCGCCGCGGCGCTCCTGCTCGCCGGCGGTTTGTCCGGCTGCTTCCAGCCGCTCTATGGCGAAGCGGCGCACCCGGGTCTCGTGGAGGACCTCCGCGCGATCGAGGTTGCGCCGATCCCCGAGCGCGTTGGCCATTATCTCGCCGACGACCTGATTGCGGACCTCAACGGCACGGGTCAAACGGCGTCGCCGCCGAAATATCGGTTGACGGTGACGGTTTCGCTGGGCACGCAGACGCCGACGGTCAACTCGGAAACCAACGTCGCGTCTTCGGCGACTCTGACCGGCGACGCCACTTACACTCTGAACAAGGCCGACGGGGGCGCCGAGGTCTTGAAGGGCAACGCCAGCGTCGCGGCGGCCTACGACCGCTCCACCCAGCGCTACGCCGACCTGCGCGCGGCGCGCGACGCCGAGATTCGGGTCGCTCGCGCGCTTTCGTCGGAGATTTCGCTGCGGCTCGCCTCGGCCCTTGCCGCGAAAAGCTCATAGGGGTCTTGTCTCGGCTTCGCTCCGCGCTCTAGCTTGCGGCGATGCTCCTTTACGTCTTCCAGCGATTGACGGTTCTCGCGGCGACGCTCCTCTGCGCGTCGCTGATCGTGTTCGCCGTCATGGACATCCTGCCGGGCAACGCGGCCGAGACCATTCTGGGGCCGACCGCGACCCCCGAGGCGGTGGCCGCCCTGTCGCACAAGCTCGGTCTCGATCAACCTTTTCACCTCCGCTACGCGCACTGGATCGGCGGCGCGCTCCACGGCGATTTTGGCCGTTCCTACGCCTACGGGTCTCCGATCGCCCCCTTGATCGCCTCGAGTCTGGCGGTCAGCGCGCCGTTGGCGATCATGGCGATGACGCTCGCGGCCGTCCTTGCCCTTGCGGCCGGGGTCTACGCCGCCGACCGGCGCGGCCGAACCGGCGACGCGATCGTGATGGGCATGAGTCAGGTCGGCCTCGCCGTGCCGAACTTCTGGCTGGCGATCCTGTTGGTGATCGTCTTCGCCGTCATCCTGCGGCTCGTTCCGGCGGGCGGGTTTCCGGGCTGGGAGCAACCGGCGCGTGCGTTCAGCGCGCTGATTCTTCCCGCCGTGGCGCTTGGCGCCGTGCAGGCGGCGATCCTCACCCGCGTCACCCGGTCGGCGCTGCTGGAGGCGCTCGGCGAGGATTTCATGCGAACGGCTCGCGCCAAAGGCCTGTCGCGGCGCGCGGCGCTTTGGCGCCACGCGCTGCCCAACGCCATGGTTCCCATCCTGACCATCATGGGCCTGCAGTTCGCCAATCTGATCGCAGGCGCGATCGTGGTCGAGAACGTGTTCGTTCTGCCCGGCCTCGGCCGGCTCATGCTGCAATCCATCTCCAACCGCGACACCCTGGTGGTCGAGAACGGCGTGATGCTGATTGCGATCATCGTGATCGGGCTCAACTTCCTTGTCGACATCGCCTGCGCCGCGATCGACCCGCGGCTGCGAGCGCACGCCGCATGAGGACTCGCTCGCGCGCGAGCGTCGGCCTTTGGGTTGGCGCGGCCCTCGCGGCCGTCCTGCTCGCCGCGGCGGCGATTTCCTTCGTTTGGACGCCGTACCCGCCCGCCGCGATCGACATCCCCCACAAGCTCGCGCCGCCTTCGCTGGCGCATTGGTTCGGGACCGACAGTCTGGGGCGCGACGTCGCCTCGCAGCTGCTGGCGGGGTCCCGGGTCTCGATCCTGGTCGGAGTCGTGGCGGTCGGGATCGGACTCGTGTTCGGCGTCGCGCTCGGCCTGCTGGCGTCGTTTTCCAAGGGCGTCGTCGAGGACGCGATCATGAAGGCGTGCGACTTCGTTTTCGCCTTTCCCGCGCTTCTGTCGGCCATCATGCTGACCTCGACCTACGGTCCCGGGGTCGTCAACGCGATCATCGCGATCGGGGTCTATAACGTGCCGATCATCGCCAAGCTGACCCGCGCGACGGCCAACGGCGTGCTGGCGCGCGAATACGCGCTCGCCGCCCGCGCCGCGGGACGGGGTCCGTTGTCGATCGCCATCGACCACGTGCTGCCGAACATCGCCCCGTCGCTGATCGTGCAGGCGACCATCCAGTTCGCGATCGCGATCCTCGCCGAGGCGGCGCTGTCCTATCTCGGACTCGGCGCGCAGCCGCCCCAGGCGTCGTGGGGCAGGATGCTCTCCGAAGCCCAGAACGTCCTCTACAATGCGCCGGGGCTTGCGATTTATCCCGGCGCCGCGATCGCGCTCAGCGTGCTCGGACTCAATCTCCTCGGCGACGGCCTGCGCGACGCGCTCGATCCCAAATTGAAGGCGCGCGGCTGAGATGCTGCTCGAGGTCGAAAATCTCGTCATCGATCTCGCGACGCCCACCGGCGCCGAACGCGTCGTCAACGGCGGAACATTTCGGCTCGACGAGAGCGAGAGTCTCGGCGTCGTGGGCGAGTCCGGCTCCGGCAAGACGATGACCGCTTTGGCGCTGATGGGCCTCACTCCCGAGGGCGCAAGGGTTTCAGGATCCGTTCGCTTCGAAGGACGCGAACTTGTCGGCCTCGACGAAGAAGCGATGCGCCCCCTGCGCGGCGCGCGGATCGCGATGATCTTTCAGGAGCCGATGACGGCCCTCAATCCCCTGCATCGCGTCGGCGCGCAGGTCGCCGAACCTTTGATTTTGCATCGAGGGATGTCGAAGGCGGCGGCGCTCGAGCGGGCCGTGAAGCTGCTCGAACACGTCCGGCTCGCCGATCCCGAGCGGGCCGCTCGCGCCTATCCGTTCGCGCTGTCGGGCGGCGAACGGCAACGCGCGATGATCGCCATGGCAATCGGCTGTTCGCCGCGCCTCGTCATCGCCGACGAGCCGACCACGGCTCTCGACGTGACCGTGCAGGCCCTGATCCTGGAGCTGATCGACGGCCTGCGCGCGGAGTCGAAAATGGCGCTTCTGCTGGTCAGTCACGATCTGGCGGTCATCGCCGGACATTGCGACCGCGTCATCGTCATGTACTCAGGCGTGATCATGGAAAGCGGGCCGGTGGACGCCGTCCTCGATCAGCCGAAGAATCCCTACACCCGCGCGCTGCTGGAAGCTCGGCCGCGGCCCGACGCGCCGCGCGGCGCCCGGCTCAAGACCATTCCAGGCGCGCCCCCGGTTCATCACGAAATCGGCCCCGGCTGCCCGTTCGCCGGACGCTGCGAGCTGACGATCGACATCTGCCGCACGACGCCGCCGCCCGAGGTCGCATTCGGGGCGGATCGGTTCTCACGCTGCCACCGCGCACGGGAGACGGGGCGGGGCGCATGAGCGGGCCGCCGCTGCTGGAGGCCGCCGATCTCGTCAAGGCTTATCGGCTGCCGCGGACAGGCCCTTTCGCGCCCCATAGGGTCCGTCCGGCGCTGGCGGGCGTCAGCTTCTCCATCGTCGCCGGACATTCGTTCGGGATCGTGGGCGAGTCCGGGTCAGGCAAATCGACGCTCGCCCGGATCGCGCTGGCGCTCGACAAGCCGGATGCCGGAATCGTGCGGCTCGAGGGGCGTTCGCTCTTCGACCTGCCGCATCGCCAATTGCGCGGCCTTCGCGCCCATATGCAGATGATTTTTCAGGACCCTTACGGTTCGCTCGACCCGCGCCAGCGGGTCGAAAAAATCGTCGCCGAGCCGCTCGCGGCTCTGGGCGGAGCGTCGCGGGCCGAGCGTCGCGCCCGCGTCGCGGCGTCGCTCGAAGCGGTCGGCCTGCGAGCCTCCGACGCGGCGAAGCATCCGCATGAGTTTTCCGGCGGCCAGCGCCAGCGCATCGCCATCGCCCGCGCGCTCATCACGCGGCCGAAGCTCGTCGTCGCCGACGAGCCGGTGTCGGCGCTCGATGTCTCGGTGCAGGCGCAGGCGCTCAACCTGATGAGCGATCTGCAACGCGACGCGGGCGTCACCTTCCTGCTCATCAGCCACGACCTGGGGGTCGTCGCGCACATCTGCGAGACGACCGCGGTGATGTTCCGCGGCCGCATCGTCGAGATCGGTCCGACCGAGGAGCTGTTTGCGGCGCCGGCGCACCCCTATACGCGCGAACTCGTCGACGCGACGCCGCGGCTCGGCCGGCCGATGCGCGTCGCGCCGCCCGCCTCGGGCGCGCCGGTCGACGCCGCGCCCGGCGGCTGCCCTTATGTCGCCCGCTGCGCCTATGCGCGTGCGCGCTGCCGATCGGAGGCGCCGGGACTGGAGAGCGTCGCCGGACAAACCCGCCGCGCCGCCTGTCATTTCCCGCTCGCTTAGGTCAGCGCCACCGAAGCGAACGCTCCGATTTTTGCGCGGGCCGCTCTTGCGCGGCAGCGCGGGCGCGCCAATCTGATAGGCGCTCGAGCGACCGCCGCCGTTGGCGTTGCGGCCTCGACGGCATGGAGGTCCTGAATGGGCACGGCGGATAATGCGATGGGCGGCTCGTACAACGCGCGGGAGTTCACCCCGGGCGAATGGGCGCGCGCCCCGTGGCGGCGCCGCGGCGGTTCGCGCTGGACGGCGTTTGAGATCATCGCCATGGTTCTCGGTTTTATCGTCTTCTGGCCGATCGGTCTTGCGATCCTCGGCTACAAGGTCTGGCAGGGCCGGTATGGCGGGCCCGATCTGCAGACGCTGGCTACCAACAAGTGGCAGGACGCCCGCACGATGATGTCTTCGAATTCGTCTTGGGGCTGCGGCGGCGCAATGAGGCAGAGAAACCGGTTCTATGCGCCCTCGACCGGCAACGCGGCTTTCGACGAGTGGCGGACGGCCGAGCTCGCCCGCCTCGACGAGGAGCGCCGCAAGCTCGACGAGGCGCAGCGCGATTTCGCCGAATATGTCGAGGCGATCCGCCGCGCGAAGGACCGCGAGGAGTTCGAGCGGTTCATGGCCGAGCGGCGCGCCCGCTCGACCAACGGCGGCGCTCAGCCGAGCTGAGCGCGCGCGAGCTTCCCGGTTGACGGACAAATCCCTTCTCCCCCATGCGGGGAGGGGGGATTTGCATGCTTGACGATCTCGTCTCGCGCAATGCTATTCTCCGGCGCTTTGCTGTCCGCCCTGGAGCGTTCCATGCGCCGCGCATCCCGCCTCTTCCTTTCTGTCGGCCTCGCCCTCGTCGCGTCCGCGGGCCTCGCCTTCGCCAAGGACAGCGTCACCATCGGCATGGTGCTCGAGCCGCCGGGGCTCGATCCGACGACGGCGCCGGCGGCCGCCATCGGCGAGGTGACGCACTACAACATCTTCGAGGGCCTGACCAAGATCAACGAGGACTTCTCGGTGACCCCGCTGCTCGCCGAGAAATGGGACTTTTCCCCCGATCTCAAGACGCTGACCTTCACGCTCAAGCCGGACGTCAAGTTCCAGGACGGCGAGGCCTTCTCGTCCAAGGACGTCAAGTTCTCGTTCGAGCGCTTCGCCGCCAAGGACTCGACCAACAAGGACAAAGACTTCTTCGCCTCGATCGAGTCGATCGACACGCCTGACCCGATCACGGTCGTGTTGCATTTCAAGAACCCGATCAAGAACCTGAGCTTCGAAGCGCTGTTCCATCTCGGCATGGACACCGCCGTCATCCTCGACGAGAAGAGTGCCGCAGACGCGGCGACGAGCCCGATCGGGACCGGTCCCTACAAGCTCTCCTCATGGACGAAGGGCGCATCGATCACGCTCGACAAATGGGAGGGTTATCGCGAGCCGGCGAAGATCCCGCTCGCGCACGCAACGTTCCGCTTCATTTCCGATCCGTCGGCCGCAGTCGCGGCGATGCTCGCCGGCGACGTCGACGCCTTTCCGCGTTTCGCGAACGTGCAGGCGCTCGATCAGTTCAAGAGCGATCCGCGCTTCCAGGTGCTGATCGGCGGCACCGAGGGCAAGACGATCCTGGCGATGAACAACAAGAAGAAGCCGCTCGACGATCTCAAGGTGCGGCAGGCGATCGCCTACGCCATCGACCGCAAGGCGATCATCGACGGGGCGATGAACGGCCTCGGCGTTCCCATCGGCAGCCACCTGACGCCCAACGATCCGGGCTATGTCGACCTGACCGGCATGTATCCGCACGACCCCGCCAAGGCGAAGGAGCTTCTGAAGGAGGCTGGCGTGGCGACGCCGCTCGACCTCAGCCTCATCCTGCCGCCGCCGCCCTATGCCCGTCAGAGCGGCCAGATCATTGCGGCCGAACTCGCGGACGTCGGCATCAACGCCAAGATCCAGGAGGTCGAGTGGGCGCAGTGGCTTTCGGGCGTCTACAAGGACAAGAACTACGACCTGACCATCATCAGCCATGTCGAGCCGCTGGACATCGGCATTTACGCCAATCCCAATTATTATTTCCAATATGACAGTCAGGCGTTCCGCGCCATCTATCAAAAGGTGATCACCGCGCCCGATCTCGAAGCCTACAAGGCGGCGCTTGCGGAAGCGCAGAAGAAGATAGCCGAGGACTGCGTCAACGCCTTCCTCTTCCAGCTGCCCAACGTGACGGTCGCGAACGCCGAGCTCGAGGGCCTGTGGATGAACGCGCCGATTTTCGTCAACGACCTCTCGGCGATGTCGTGGAAATGATCGAGCGGCGCCAGGGGAGGAACTGAACACGGTGCAGCCATTCCGGCTGTCGGCGCTGGAGCTCATCCGCGCCTATCGATCGCGAGAACTCTCGCCGGTCGAGGCGATGGCCTCGGTGATCGGGCGGGTCGAGGCGTTCGAGCCGCATATCGCGGCCACTTGGCTTTACGCCCCGGAGCGCGCGCTCAAAGAGGCGCGCGCGTCCGAAGCGCGCTGGATGAAGGGCGAGCCCATCGGCCCGCTCGACGGCGTGCCGGTCACCGTCAAGGACAACATCGCCACCCGCGGCGACCCGACGCCGCGCGGCACCGCAGCGAGCGACATGACGCCGGAAGCGGCCGACGCCCCGCCCGCGGCGCGGCTGCGCGAGGCCGACGCGATCCTCTTCGCCAAGACGACGATGCCCGATTACGGCATGCTGTCGTCGGGCCTCTCGAGCCATCACCCGCTCGCCCGCAATCCGTGGAGGCTCGACCGCAATCCCGGAGGATCGTCGGCGGGGGCGGCGGCGGCGGCGGCGGCGCTCTATGGGCCCCTGCATGTCGGCACCGACATCGGCGGCTCGATCCGCCTGCCGGCCGGCTGGTGCGGGATCTTCGGCTTGAAGCCCAGCGCCGGCCGGGTGCCGATCGACCCGCCCTATATCGGCCGGGTCGCCGGCCCGCTGACCCGGGACGCCGCCGACGCGGGCCTGATGATGGCGTCGCTGTCGCTGCCGGACGCCCGCGACTACGCCAGCCTCGCGTTCGAGGCGCTCGACTGGGCCGTGAAGCCCGCCGGTATTAAGGGCCTCCGCATCGGCCTCATGCTGGAGGCGGGCTGCGGCGTTCTCCCATCGCCCGAGGTCAGCGCCGCGGTCGAACGCGCCGCGCGCGACTTCGAGGCGGCCGGGGCGAGGGTCGACCCGGTCGCGCCGTTCCTCACCCAGGAGATGCTGGACGGCCTCGACCATTTCTGGCGCACCCGCGCGCTGATCGACCTCAACGCGCTCGTCCCCGAGAAGCGCGCCGCGGTGCTGCCCTTCATTCGCGACTGGGCCAATTCGGCCAACGGGTTCTCCGGCCAGCACGTGTTGCGCGGCTTCAATCAGATTTTTGCCATGCGCAAGGCCGCGGTCGCCGCAACGCACCGGTTGGACTTCGTGCTCACGCCGACCGCGCCGATGACCGCCTTTCCGGCGGAATGGGCGTCGCCCAGCCGCGATCCCCTGAATCCGTTCCCCCACATCGGCTTCACCGTCGCCTTCAACATGTCCGAGCAGCCGGCGGCCACGGTCAATTGCGGCTTCGACGCCGAGGGGCTGCCGATCGGCCTCCAGATCGTCGGGCGGCGGTTCGACGACCTCGGCGTGCTGGCGGTCGCCCGCGCCTACGAAGAGATGCGCTCGGCCGGGATGCGGCCGTGGCCGGAGCCGCCCGAGGCGGCGCTTTAAAGAAAATTACTATGTGTGTATCCTGGGCTGTTGGCTTCGAACGCGCAAGGCGGGCAGGGACGCGCGCCGCCGGAACGCGGCCGATCCTCCAGGCCGCCGGACGCCTCCGCCCGCAGCCCGCGATTTGAAAGCGGGCAAGCCTTTTCAACGGGTTGGGCGCCAAAACCCAAAACTGTCCCTTCCGCTCCGGCTCACCCTCCCGCCGGGGCCGAAAGGCCGGGGCGCGGCCGAGCCTCCCAGCCGCCCTGAAGGATTTCCAAGCTAGCCGGAACAAAACCCAAGCAAACTGGAACAAAATCCAAGCCGGATGGAACAAATATCCAAATTTTTCGGAACGAAATCAAAATCGATTTCTTTCCGCGAAATCAGCCTTTTCAAAGGGTTATCGCCGATTTCAATTTCAGCCGACAACGCCTGCGCGGCACCTTTGCGCGAGCAAACACCGCCACCGAACGGGGTATAAGCCCCGGGCGGAGCCGGTCCGACGGCGCCGGCCGCTCTCCGCCCATTGCCGATGTCGATCGCATCCATGGGAACCATGATAATGCGGACTTCGATTTTCCCGAAGCAAATGTTCGAAAAAAGTTGGCGGCAGACGATTTGTCCGGTTTCGGTCGCCCACGATCCGTGCGGCGGCGCCTAGCCCTCGTTGGGCTCCGATCCCTCTCAATCCTCTAGCGCGTGAAGTCGGAGCTGTTTCGGGGCGGAGAGTGGATCCGGCAAAAAGGGAATTGAGTTCGTGTCACCGTAATACTTCGTACTACTTCGCGTACTACTTCGCAATACTTGTAATACCTTACCTGGCAATACCTTGACGGCAATAGTCGTACGCAAACACTCGCCCATTGCGCCGCGCAGCAGGCCACGACATTTCATCTCAGATACCGGTCAGGCGGCAGCAGCGGGGGCTCCTATTGGTTCGCTGGCTGATCTCCAGAAGCGGCGGCCGTTTTTGGCAAATGGTGGGAAATGCCTTTGTGGCAATCGATGCAGGTCAATCCGGCCTGCAGCCCCGGAATCATGACTTTTTGCGCGGCGTTGGACATCTTGTGGATGTCCATGGCGTCTTCCGAGTGGCAATTGCGGCACTCACGCGAGTTGCTCGCCTTCATGCTGGCCCAGACATCCTCGGCCAGCGCGAGCCGATGCTCCTCGAATTTCGCCGGCGTGTCGATGGTGCCAAGAAACTTGTGCCAGAGTTCGTTGGTGGCCTCGATTTTTCGCCGAATCAGGAGGGGCCACGGATGCGGGACGTGGCAGTCGGGGCAGGCCGCGCGCACACCGGATTGATTCTGATAGTGAATGGTCTGCTTGTATTCCTGATAGACGGTATCGCGCATCTCATGGCACGAGGTGCAGAATCCGAGCGTATCGGTTTCCGCCATCCCCCAGTTGAAGCCACCCCAGAAGAGAATCCCCCAAACACCGCCGAAGACGACCAACGTCGCAAGCGCGAACCGCGGGCTCGGGCGCCAAAGGACCGTCCAAATGCGCGCGATGAGCCCCCTTCGAGAACCCGCTTGGCCTGGATCGCTCATGACAACTCCTGTAGTAAATCGCGCCGCCCGCGGAATGATACTCTATCTACATGGTGCGAGCGTCACGGATGATTCCGGAAAGAATGTAGACCGTGAAAACGATGGCTCCCAACACTAAGAGGACTTGTGCCGCATAGAGCAACAAATTCGAAAACGGCGATACGCCAAACATCGTAGAAAGGAAAATGCAAAGGATCCCGGCAACGGCTAGCAGAGCCGCAACCTTGGGTGGCATTGGAATCTCCGTCCACAGCGGCAAATGAAAACCCGGCAGAGAGTGGCGCATGAATTTCTCCAGCAAAGACTAGTACACGGTTTCCCACGAGGTGTTGCGTCTTCCTGCTGCCAGCGGGCGATGAGCGACGCGGCGACCATTTGCACGTTGTAGTTCGGGTTGTCGTAGGCGAGCCAGATCGCTGTGGATGAGACACTCGGCGTGAATGGGGGCGAGCGGGTCACTCTGCCAATTGCTCACTGAGTTGCGCTTCCAAGTATAGCGCAGCTTCGCTTTCATATCACCCTGAGCCTCTTGCAAAATTCATCGAACGCGGCGAATTTTCCCTGTGTTCGCGGGGCGGAGCGGCCGGCGCTCAGGCCGGCGCGGGCCTGAGCTGCGTGACGCGGAGTATTTGATCGACCGCGAGTGCCACCACGCCGAACATGAGGTGGCATTTGACCTTGATCGCGCCGCGCACGCGCACGGACCGTGCGCCGAATTCATCCTTCAGTCGGGCGTTGACGCGTTCGGCCAGGGTGCGAAAATTAAAAATGACGTCGTCCGGATCGGGCATATGGATGAGTTTCATGCGCTCGACTTCTTTGGCCCATTCGGCCTTGGCTTCGTGCTGGGCGCGAAAGTTGCGATCGATGATCGGCGCATGGCCGAGCGCCTTGCTGTGGTCATGGATGGCGGCGGCGTCGTAGGCCGCATCCATTAGATCGTAGAGATAGGAGACGCGGGCGCCGGTCATGGTCATCAAGGGAATGGCGACCTGACTGTCGTGGACGGAAGCCGAGGTCAGTACGCAGGAGACCGGGATTTGGCCGCAGGCGACATCCAGATGCAGTTTGTAGCCGATCCAGGTTTCCTTGTAGCCCTTGCTGTTCTTCTTGGAGCCGACATCGCACGCGGTGGGCAGATCGGCGAGCATCTGATCGAGGTTCTGCGTGGTCTGCCGTTCGAGGCGCGTCGGCTCGGGTTTTGGCCGTTCCTCGTCCTTGCGCGGGCGTCCGCGCTTGCGCGTCGGCTGAGCGCCATCGGGCGGCGGCGGATCCTCCTTTTTGTCGTTCGGCTCCGTCTTGACCGGCTTCTCGCGCGCCTCGATCTCGGTGGCGTCGCGCGCGATCACGCCGACGATGCGCCCGCCGAGCGAGCGCTCGATCAGCGCCGCGTGCATCTTGTCGGGCAGATCGCCCTGCGCAAACTCCGCGAAGGCGCGGGAAAAGGTAGCTTCCGACGGCACTTGCGAGCGTCGTTCCCAACCGAGAATGCGACGCAGCGACTTGTCGACATCGAGGCGCTCGATCAGAGCGGTGGTGGTAGGAACGCCCAGCACCGCCTTGGCGACGAAAGCCCTGGCGAGGGCGCGGCGATCGTCAGGCGGGCGGCCGGCGCCTCGGGGCGGTTCGGGAACGAAGGCCTCGAGGCCGATCACGTCGAGGGTCGTGACGAGCCGCCCGAGCGCTTCGGTCATCGGGTCGACTTCCTCGCGAAGCCAAGGAAACAGATAGCCCTGGATGTGGTTCCAGCGCGCTTTCATAGCGTCGAGAGGATCGTCGGTCATTGCTGTTGCTATGGATCAGGACGATAAAATCGACACTATACTGAAATATTTCTCACAGTAAAGCGGAATATTTTAGAATATTGCCTTGAAAACCGTCGGATGGATTCTAAATATATTGCCTCGATTTGAGAGGGGTTATGAGAGGCGTTCCAAATAATTTTGCAACTGGCTCCCCTGAAATCCCATTTGCCTCACCCAGTCTCGGCCAAAAGCAACCCCCCGGCGTCCGACGAGACCATCCCCCCATCGAAATCCGCCACAACTCGGCGCCCGCCGGGCCTTCCAGAATCCCATCTCCTTCGCGCTACACTGCGTCTGCATCGGGGAGCCCCCTCAAATCGCCGTAACTCGTTGTCGCAAAACAAGTTTAGCTGATTCGGGGCCCCGATGCGCCAAAGTTCTGCGAGAAATCCGGGCTAGCGCGTGACGTCAGAGCTGTTTCGGCGCGGAGAGTGGATCCGGCAAAAAGGGAATAGAGGTCGTGTCGCCGTAATACCGTAATAGCCGTAATACCGAGATGATGCGGAAGCAAACCGCCTTTCAAAGGCTGGGCGCCGACGGCGCATAAGCGGGCCGATCGCGACGAATCTCGCTCACTTGCGGAAAACGGCCTTGGCTCAAAATTCGTGGGTTATAATCTCGATGCCGCGGCGGCAAATCTCGCGTCCATAGTCAACAAAGATACCCTGCCCGCAATAGCGATAGCAGCTCGTCTGGGAAACCAGCAGATGGAACAGTGCCTTGCGGAAGCGAGGCTCGTTCGAGGGGATCCCGGCCTTGAGTACCTTTCGAAAAACAGCGAGCTCAACGTCTCCATAGGCCCGAGGAGGCTCTCATAGCCCTTTACCCAGGAAATGTTGTTGGTCCAGCTCCCGCCCTCCATGCGGAAGCGTAAATCATCTCTTTCCAATTGCCGAATTACATCGGCGAGTTTCTCGAGACTTTCGCCGGGACGAAAACGCTCCCAAATGCGCGCCTGCCCGATCGGTTGAACGACTGGCAGGTTGGCTTCCGTCAACCCCAGCGCTAGAGCGGTATCCGAACGGATTGAATCGGTTGGGGGATTCCCAAATCAGTTAGTTTCTGATTGACCATTCACGCCGCGAGAGGGAGGCGGCGGGGATGGGTCTTTCCAACGATCTTCGCGAGCGCGTGGTTGAGGCGGTGGTCTTGGGCGGGTTGTCGCGCAATCAGGCGGCCGCGCGTTTCAAAGTGAGCGTAGCGAGCGCGGTGCGCTGGGTGAAGCGGTTCAAGACCACGGGCGAAATTTCACCGGCGCCTTCTGGCGGCGACCGCCGCTCCGGCCGGATCGAGGCGCATCACGACTATCTCTTGGGCCTGGTCCGGCGCAGCCCGGACAAGACGCTGCTCGAGATCCAGGAGCGGCTGATCGCCAATTGTGGCGAGCGCTTTGCGGTCTCCGTGCTGTGGCGTTTCTTCGACCGTCACGCGATCACCTTTAAAAAAAACGGCGCATGCCGAGGAGCAACAACGCGCAGACGTCCAAAATCGACGCTGGGAATGGTTCGCGGGGCAGCTCGATCTCGATCCGACGAAACTCGTTTTCGTTGACGAGACCGGAGCCTCCACCAATCTCGCGCGCAAAAGCGGACGTTGCCGGCGCGGGCGCCGCTTGCGGGCGGCCATCCCGCACAGTCACTACAAAACGGTGACTTTGGTCGCCGGCCTTCGCCTTCGCGGCCTGACAGCGGCAAAGACTTTCGACGGACCGATCAACGCCGCCCGGTTCGAGGATTGGCTGGAGACATGCCTCGTCCCACGCTCTCGCCCGGGCGAGGTCGTCGTCATGGACAATCTCCCGGCTCACAAGGGGCCGCGGGTCGAGCAACTCATCAAGGCGGCGGGCGCGGAGTTGCGATATCTCCCAGCCTACAGTCCTGATATGAACCCCATCGAAAAAGCCTTCTCCAAGCTCAAAGCCTTCCTGCGCAAAATCGCCGAACGGACCGTCGCGGGCCTCATGCGCGCCCTCGAAACCTGCGCCGAAATCTTCAACCCCTCGCAATGTACAAATTACTTCAAATCCTGTGGTTATGAGCACGATACAGGATGATCGGATTCCGCTCTAAGAGGTTCTCGAGATATTCGCTGACATTGACTAAGGGCGTCTCAAAACCAAAAAACTCGCGAACGACCTCCATGTATTTCGAAGGAAATTCATGGCTCTTATGACGTTATCTGTTGATAAGGCCCCATCCCGATGGCGCCGAGGATCCAGTTTTGCGGAGTGACCTGGTCTCCCCATGCCTCGAGCGCTCGTCTCCATCCGAGATAGTTGGGCAGGTTCTTGGTGGCGACGCCGTGGAAGCGGCGCATCCATTCCTTGAGCCGGCCGTGATAGGCGTTGACGTTGTTGATATGGAGGTCGGGGGCCTCGGGGCTGGGCTTGCCCGGCGCGGGAACGACATGGACCGGGATTTTCGCCCTGTGGGCGAAGGCCACGATCGCCTTTCCGCCGTCGCAGACGAACCGATTGGCGGGCGTGACCACGCCGTCCAGCGCCGCCGCGATCGAGGCGCGGTCGACATTGGGCAACACCGCGTCGGTGGTTGCGCCCTCGCGGTCGCGCGCCACCAGGATCGGGATGTTTTCAAAGAAGAGGCCCGGGTGCTTGGCCTTGCCGCCCCGCTTGCGCGGCGGGCGGGGAAGACCGGACCTGCGGCCCTTGAACAATTCGAGGATGAACATCTCGTCCGCCTCGACAATGCTTCTCAGCGTCTTGGGCTTGTCCAGCGCGGGCGAGCCGAGAAACCGGTGTCGCCAGCGGAAGGCCGTGGTGGGGTGGACGTGGCAACGTTCGGCGGCCTTCGCCACGCTGGTTCCTTCGATCATCGCCTGGGCGTGGTCGAGCCATTGCTCCTTCTTGCGCAGCCCCGCCATCGGCGTCTTCGTCAGGGCGTTGAACGTGCGCCCGCAGCTCTTGCAGCGGGAGCGCGCCAGACCGTTCGCCCGTCCCCAGGCGACGATGTCGCGCCCCGCGCAATGGGGGCAACCCCGGCGTTCCACCTTCGCCTGGCCGATGTCCCCCAGCGCGTCCTCGCGAACCCGGCGCTGCTTGCGCGCGTCCCCCTCGGCAAGCGCCGCCGGCGCGTCCTCCGATCCTCGAGCCGCCGCCTCGACCGGTTCGCCAAAGCCCGACGCAACGTCCTCATCGGCCTTGCAAAGCGCCTTCACCGCCTGTCGCCGCTGCGCTGGGGTCAACCTACCGATCCCGCCCAGCCAATCCTCAAATTCCGGGCTCTCCACCAACGCCTCCTCGAATCGGACGCACCAAGAATAGCCCAAAATCAATACTAAACGCCAATAGAGCCAAATTCATTCATCATCACGCCGCCGTTTTCGCCGTCGGCAATCTGCGTGACCAAAGGTGGGACTGGTTTGCCGGCCAGATTCTGCCGGGAAAGTCCCCGCGCCTCGTAATAGGGCTGCATTTGCGCCACGAGCTTCGTGTCGCTGCCCTGCGTCTTGATGATGGCAATGATCTCAACTTCCTCACCCGCGGAATTGCGGCATAGCAGACGGTGGGGCAGATGCTTTTGGTGGAGCAGAGCGCCGCCGTCCGGCCGCTCGACCGTATGTTCCTGTACGAGAACCCACCGGTAGCCGCAGTGCCGGAGCGTCCTGACGAATTCGTAGGCTACGTCGGGATGGTTCGGCAACGCCATCTCGGCCGGCGAAAAGCCCCGCACGCGCTTGAGAGCCTCCTCCCCGAAAAGCGAGGCGAAGTGATGCTGCCAAGCGCGCACGTGCAGCCGATAATCCTGCACCGGGGTCGAGGGCGCGACCGCATGGCCCCAGGCGGAGCCCAGCCACTCAACGCAATCGCGATAGCGCGGCTCGCAGGTCACGACGCGCAGCTTTTCGAGCACGTCGTGCAAACCCATCTGCTGGAAGCCCCAAAGCAGCGTCCCCGAGTAGTCCAACATTACGCGCGGCTGTTTGCCCTCCGCGACAAGCTGCGGGACGAACTCCGCCATCCGTTCGTAGCACCAGCGGAAGATGCCCGCATTATAGCGTTGCTCGTCGCTTGCGCTATCCATCATCTCCTTGAGATTGCTGATAATTTCAGCATTGCGAAGATCGGCGCCGCCTGCCGGAATCAGCGGCTGGTGCATATGCAAGGCGATGGCGGAAGCGCTGCGGCTGCGCGACAAGTCGATTTCGCCTTTGCCGAGAGCCACAGGGTGGTCACGCGCGCCTGCAATCGCAGCCTCAACGAGGTCTTCCGAGCCGCAAATATTGGGAAGGCCATCGACAATCGGCGGAAGGTCATGCATTGGTGTGCTCAACTCTCGTCGCCGTTCTCGCTCCGTCGTCGTCCAGGTCACTTATCGCGAATGTAATCATAGACATCGCTGTAATGGCGGCCTGGATCGTTCCAGGAGTAGTCGTAGCGCATGCCATTGACGATGAGTTTGCGGAATTCATCGGGATAAGACCACCATAACCCCAGCGCGCGGCGCAGAGCCGATTGGAGTCCCGCATAGTCAGCGTGATGAAAAACGTACCCGTTTCTCGCTTCCGCCGGTCGCGAACGATCATCACGGTCAAACACGGTGTCGGCAAGCCCGCCGGTTGCCCGCACGATGGGCACGGTCCCATACTTCATCGCGATCATCTGTACAAGACCGCAGGGCTCATAATGGCTCGGCACCACGAGCAAATCTGCGCCAGCGTAGACGAGATGAGCCAGTTCCGAATCAAACCGCAACTCGAGGTGACAGTCGGGATTGTCGTTGAGATCATGTTTGAGGCGCCAAAAGCTGTCGTTGATCGCGGGCTCCGGACTCGGACCCACGAGTACGAATTGCGCGCCGTTTCGCAACGAATGGAAAAGTGCGTCTCGCACGAGATGAACGCCCTTTTGGCTATCGAGACGGCCGACATAGGCGACGATCGGCTTGAAGCCGTCGCGCAGCCATAGACGTTCCCGCAATGCCCGCTTGTTGTCGTATTTGAGGTCCAACGATTCGATTCCGTAACGCCGTGCAATGATTGGGTCGATCTCGGGGTTCCAGGCGTCATAGTCGACACCATTGAGGATGCCACCGAACTTGCCGCGATGAACCCACACTGTGTGCCCAAGGCCGAAATTTTGATCGGTGTTCAGCGCTTCCCAGGCATGATGAGGCGAGACCGTGGTGACGAAGTTAGAATAAACGATGCCGGCCTTCGTCAAATTGAGCGCCGCCCCGTTGAAATTATCGCGGAGACGATCGTAATGCAGATAGTGTTCCGGGCGCTTAAGGCCCGTCGCCCACAACACCTCCTTTCCGCAGTGACCCTGATGGCGGAAGTTGTGAACGGTGAAGCAGACTCTTTGGTTTTCCATTCCGCAGAAATTGTACATCTCGAACAACAGCACTGGCACCAACCCTGTCTGCCAATCATGGCAGTGGATCACGTCCGGCCGCTTGTTCGCCTTGAGCATGTACTCGAGCGCGGCTTTGCTGAGGAAGGCAAACCGCATCGCATCGTCGTGATAACCGTAGGCGCTGGGGCGCCGAAAGAAATTGTCGGATGAATGCGGTTCGATAAAAAAGCACTTGGTTCCCTTCACGAAGCCAAAATAGACCGTGCAGTGAACCGCTCCGTCATACCAAGGGACCCATAGGTCCTTATAATCGACCGTTAACCCGTGAATATGATCATACCGCATGGGCTCATATTTTGGCAGGATGATTTCGACCTCATTGCCGCGCATCGCAAGCTCGCGGCTCAGACCGGATACGACGTCACCAAGGCCACCCACCTGTATGGCTGGCGCGCATTCGGAGGCTATCATCACCACATACATGACCCATCACCCTAAAATCGGCAATTGGCATGTTCGCGTTTGGTTGACACGCGTGCATCTTCACGGACATGACGCACGATCTCTCAGGCTTTGGCCTTCGCCCATCGGGTGAACCATCTGCGGTTGCAGTTCAAGGACTCAGCCAGCCCCTCATTGTTCACACGAGCAAAAAAGGTCTATAATACCCGAGCACGCAACTGCACAACACAAAATGCTGCAATTGCGAGATTGAGTCGCATCCTTGCGGGAGCGCCGGCGTTTCGAGACTTCTGGTCCCGAAGTCTTGGCCGGGGCTTTTTGGCCCTATTACAAACGTCTGCGCCAAGACTTTGTTTTGATTTATATATTCGCTAAATCGTGCGATGAGGGGTCGCAGGCGGGCCTGCGGCATGTTTGGGATCAACTCACAGAGCATGCAGCCCTGCCGGAACAGGGAACGGGTTCGGCGTCTGGCGGTGTTGACCTTGAGATGGCGGTCCATGCCGAGGCTTTCTCCGGCGGCGCCGAGCAGCGTCAAAAGAACGATGGCGAAGGCGTTGAGGAGAAGAAGCCTGTCGCGCCGTTCCGGATCGGCGATGCGAAGAACGCTCATGCCCATGCCGCAGCGAAGGTCCTTGGCATCGCGCTCGCGTTCACCATCGACCAGATGACGAAGATCGACGAATCCTTCCTCGCCGCCTTTCCCGACCGGGGATAACTCGCTGTCAACCTCGCTCCCGCCGCCGCGTTGCGACATGATGCCAGCGATTTGTTTTCCACTGGCGCGGCGATCGCGATGGCTCGCAGAAGGCAGGCCGAATTGTTCGATACGACTTCGCGGCCGGACCTGTTCGGCGCTCCAGCCGCGCCTGTCTATCGGCCGAACCTCGACAAGGTTCGCGCCCGGCTCGAGAAGATTCTCGCCGAGGCGCGGGCGGCAAAAACGCTCCCCTGGGAGCCGGCGCAACTCTCTCTTTATCAAACGATCTTCCCGCAGATGGCGGACTTCCTGCCTGAGGAAGAGGGCGCTCAATTCCGCTTTTGCTTCGAATGAAGAACTCAAACGCTTCGACGCGGCTTGAGGCCGTTTCGTCGTGCGGGCTCGGCCCTTTTGAGGCGCCTCGCGGCGCCGACCCCTCATCCGCCGGCCTTCGGCCGCCACCTTCTCCCGCAAGGGGAGAAGGGGCGTCACGCCTTGCCCTTGGCCGGCCGTTTGGCGGTCGTCCTGCCCTTTGTCTTTGCGGGCGGCGTGGCAATTCGCGCCTCGATGTCGGCGCCCGAAGTCTTCAGGCGTTCGGCGATGCGCGCGACTTCCTCGTCCGACAGGACCGCTGGACGTCCGATCGACAGAGCGATCGCATATAGCCTGGCGAGGGTTTCGAGTTCGATCGCCCGGGTCAGCGCCGTCTCCAGGGTTCCCCCGGTCGTGAGTGCGCCGTAATTGCCGAGGAGCACCGCATGGCCGTCGCCGAGCGCTTCGAGGGTCATGACCGCCAGGTCCTTGGTGCCGATCGGCGCGTATCGGGCGCAGCGGACGACCGGGGCGCCGAACAGGGCGATCATCGAATGCGCGGCGGGAATGGGTTTTCGCGCCATCGCCAGCGCGGTCGCGTAGGGCGACTGGAAGCGAATGATCGCCCCGACATCCGGCCGCGCGCGGGCGACGTCGAGATGGATGCGCCATTCGCCCGAGGGCTTCATCGGCCCCTTCCAGGCGCCGTATTCGCCGGCGAGCGGCATCGCCGCGATCGTCTGGGGACGCAAGGCGCCGTATTGCGCGCCGCTCGGCGTGATGAGGATCGTGTCGGACAATCGCGCGGAAATGTCGCCCGCGGGGGCCCCGCCGAGACCGGCTTCAACGATCCGTGCGCCATGGGCGATGATCAATTCGCGCAGCGCCCGTTCGGTTGTCGCCATGTCCCTCGCCGCCCCTTTCCCCTCCGGGCCGACATAAGCGCCAGCCTCGGGATTTGACAAGAAAAACGTTGTCACGAGAGGCGTCGCGCGCGGTCTCCGACCCTTCGCTCGTTCGAAACCGGCGCGAATCGCGCCGACGCGCGTCCTGAGTTAAACCTACGGCCAAGGCCGGCGCGCGACAGCCGCCGATGAGGCGCAACCTCGAGGGAAGCCCGTGACCCAATCCGCATCCGCCAACCTGTTCGATCTCATCGCAGCGAGCGCGGGACATCCCGACCGGCTCGCGCTGGAAACGGGCGATGCGACGGCGCTGACCTACGGCGCGCTCATCGAGCGCTCGGCGCGGGCCGCGAACGCGATGGTCGCGCTCGGCGTCGAGCCGGGCGACCGGGTCGCGGCGCAGGTCGACAAGTCGACGGACATGATCGTGCTCGCGCTCGCCTCACTTCGCGCAGGCGCGGCCCTGCTGCCGCTGAACACAGCCTATACGCTCGCCGAGCTCGAGTATTTCCTCGGCGACGCCCAACCGGCGTTGACGGTGTGCCGACCCGAATCGCTTTCGTCCGTTCGCGAGCTTGCGCACAAGCTCGGGCTTCCCGCGGTCGAGAGCCTCGGCGTCGCCCATGACGGGTCCTTCGCCGAGCGGATCGCGGCTCAGCTTGGGCGATTCGAAACTGTTGCGCGAGCGCCCGACGATCTGGCGGCGATCCTCTACACGTCGGGCACGACCGGCCGCTCGAAAGGCGCCATGCTGACGCACCGGAACCTGTCGTCGAACGCCCTGACCCTCGTCGATTGCTGGCGATTCACCTCGGCCGACCGGCTCATTCACGCGCTGCCCGTCTTCCACACCCACGGCCTCTTCGTCGCAGTCAACGTCGCGCTTCTCTCCGGGGCGACGATGATCTTTCAGAGCCGTTTCGACCCCGACTCGGTGATCGCCGCGATGCCGCGGGCCACCTCGCTGATGGGCGTGCCGACCTTTTACACGCGGCTCCTCGATCATCCGGGCCTGACGAGCGAAGTCTGCGCCAACATGCGCCTCTTCGTTGCAGGATCGGCGCCGTTGCTCGCCGAGACGCATGCCGCGTGGCGGGAGCGGACGGGCTTCTCCATACTCGAGCGCTACGGCATGACCGAAACCAACATGATTACCTCGAACCCATACGACGGCGAACGCAGGGCGGGGACGGTGGGCTTTCCGCTTCCCGGGGTCGACGTGCGAGTCTGCGATTCGGAGAGCGGCGCGCCTGTGCCGCCCGGAGAGATCGGCGTCCTCGAGGTCAAGGGACCCAACGTGTTCCGCGGCTACTGGCGGATGCCGGAAAAGACGGCGCAGGAGTTCCGCCCCGACGGCTTTTTCATCACCGGGGATCTCGGCCGCGTCGACGCCGACGGCTATATCCATATCGTCGGCCGCGCCAAGGACCTGGTGATTTCCGGCGGCTTCAACGTCTATCCCAAAGAAGTCGAAGGCGAGATCGACGCGATCGACGGCGTGCTGGAAAGCGCCGTGATCGGCGTTCCGCATCCGGATTTCGGCGAGGGCGTGACCGCGGTGGTCGTGCCTCGTCCCGGCGCAGCCCTGACCGAGGCGGAGATCCTGTCCGCCCTCGGCGCCCGTCTCGCCAAGTTCAAGGCGCCGAAGCGGGTGTTCATCGTCGAACTCGCTGCCCCGCAACGCCATGGGGAAGGTGCAGAAGGCCGCCTTGCGCGAGGCCTATAAGCACATTTATCGCTGATGGACGTCCCGTCGGGACCGGCGCGGCGCCAAGATCGCCAGTCGCCGCGCGGCTTCGCGCTGCGGCGGCGGCCGGCTGCGGCCCGGGCTCAGCCGAGCCGGCCGGTGGCGTGAGCCAGGATCGTGTAGACCTTGCCGGTGTTCGACAAGAGAGTGGCGCGCCACTGCGAGCCGTCGCGGTCGTTCTGGTCGACCTTCGCCAAGAGACGCTCGAACTCCTGCACGTAACGCGTCGCGGTTTCGCGGAACTGCGCGTCGGTGCGGCACTTGCGGCGGATTTCGTCGAAAGCCTGCTGCCCTGCTTCGGTATAGAGGCGGCGCGAAACGGCGGTCATGTCGCCGCGACGCCACCGATCCCACATTTCGACAGCGGCGGCGTTGTCGATGAGGCCGGCTATGCCCTCGGTCAGAGCCTCCAGCGACTTGGGTGGGCGAGGCGCCCGGCGTCGTCCAGTTCGTCGCGCGAAGCGGCCGCAAGCAGATTCGACAGCCATCCGGCCTGAGCCCGGTCCTTCGCCGACGCCGGAACGGGCTGCGAGGGCAGGCCGAGCGGAGGCAGCGGACCCACCGAATGCGGCGCCGGCCGCACCGGCCGAGGGGCGCGCGCGGGCGACGGCGCAGGCTCGGGAGGGGCGATCTGCACCGCCGGCTGAAGCGGCGGAAGAGACTGGACGACCGGAGCCGCGGGCGCTTCGGCTGCGTGCGCCAGCGCGGCGCCATGCAGCGGCGACGCTTCGACCCCGCGCGAAGGCTCGGCTGCTCGCGCCAGCGTCTGTCCATAGCGCACGGTCACCGTCGTCCCCGCGGCGGCGATCGGGGCCGGCTCGGCGACGTCGTATTCGCCGCCGGACTCGGTGACCAGCGCGGCGAGTTCCTTCAACGCGCGGATCTGGTCCGAGACGACGCGACGCATCGCCTCGGCCGTTTCAGTCGTCTCCTGCGGCAGTTCGAGCACGCCGCGGCGCAATTCCTGCCGCGTCTCGTCGAGCTCACGCTGGACTCGGCTCGCCATCTCCTTCACCTCCGCGACCGACTGGCGGAAGCGGTCGGCGGCCTGCTCGAGCGCGCCGGAGAGCTGGGCATTGGTCTGGTCGATGACCGCCTGCAGGCTCTGCGCCGTGCGTTCGCGTTCTTTGGCGGCCGTGTCGCGAATCGATTCGAACTGACCGGCGACCGCCATCGAGGCGCCTCTGGTCGCTGAAGCCAGCGTCGTGCTGATTTCCTGGGCGCGGGCCTGGGCTCGGCTGAAACTGTCTTCGACGTTCGAGGCGAAGCGTGCGAGCACCGCCTCGAAGGCTTCGCCGCGGCCGGAGAGATCGCCGACAAGCGACTGAAGACTGTTCTGCCGGTGTTCGAGCGCTACGTCGAGCGACTGCCGTTGCGCCGCCAGATCCCGCGCCACCACCGACAGCGAGTCGGCGTGCTGGGACAGTTGCGATGCGAGCGCGCTCGCGTCGGCCTGGGTCGTCGAGCTGAGGCGTCCGAGGGCTGCGACCTGGGAGGCGATGCCGCCCAGGGCGCGTTGGAATTCCTCGACCCTCCCGGCCAGCCCGCCCTGGACAGCGGCGAGGCTTTCCCCCGCCTCGGCGACCGTCTCGTCGATCGCGGCGCTGGTCTTGCCGAGATTGTCGATCACGAGCGTCAATTCGTTGCGGAGCCGATCGCCGGCCCCCGCGAGCGCGCCGACCGAAGTCTCGGCACTGCGCGCGACCGAGTTGCGCAACGACACGCCGGAAGCCTCGACCTGTTCCGTCAACCGCTTCAGCAAAGCGTCGACCGCCTCGCTCGAGCGCTGCGTGGCGTCTTCTGCGACGTTGCGCAAGGCCTCGCTCGAATTCGCGACTTCCGCCCGCAATTGTCCCGTGAGCGCGCTCAGCACGCGCACCGGGTCCGCCGCCGCGCCGTTCACCGCCGCGACCAATTCATCGGTGCGACGGGTCAGCAGAGCCGCGAGGCCGGCCATCTGCTGGTCGAGGTTCTGGGTCGCGCGCGCTCCAACGTCGGCGATCTGGTTCGACACGTCCTGGCCGCGGTCGCCAAGAGCGGCCGCGACGCGCCCGAGCGTCTGCATCGCACGCTCGCCAGCGCCGTCGATCTGGTTCGACACGTCCTGGCCGCGGTCGCCAAGCGCGGCCGCGACGCGCTCGAGCGCCTGCATCGCGCGCTCGCCAGCGCCGTCGATCTGGTTCGACACGTCCTGGCCGCGGTCGCCGAGCGCGGCCGCGACGCGCTCGAGCGCCTGCATCGCGCGCTCGCCAGCGCCGTCGATCTGGCTCGACACGTCCTGGCCGCGGTCGCCGAGCGCGGCCGCGACGCGCTCGAGCGCCTGCATCGCGCGCTCGCCAGCGCCGTCGATCTGGCTCGAGACGTCCTGGCCGCGGTCGCCGAGCGCGGCCGCGATGCGGTCGACCGTCTGCATCGCGCGCTCGCCGGCGCCATCGATCTGGTTCGACACGTCCTGGCCGCGGTCGCCGAGCGCGTCCGCGACGCGCTCGAGCGCCTGCATCGCGCGCTCGCCGGCGCCCTCGATCTGGCTCGACACGTCCTGGCCGCGGTCGCCGAGCGCGTCCGCGAGGCGCTCGAGCGTCTGCATCGCACGCTCGCCGGCGCCATCGATTTGGCTCGACACGTCCTGGCCGCGAGCGCCAAGGACGTCCGCGAGGCGCTCGAGCGTCTGCATCGCACGCTCGCCAGCGCCATCGATTTGGTTCGACACGTCCTGGCCGCGAGCGCCAAGCGCGTCCGCGAGGCGCTCGAGCGTCTGCATCATGCGCTCGCCGGCGCCATCGATCTGGCTCGACACGTCCAGGCCGCGGTCGCCGAGCGCGGCCGCGACGCGCTCGAGCGTCTGCATCGCGCGCTCGCCAGCGCCATCGATCTGGTTCGACACGTCCTGGCCGCGATCGCCGAACGCGGCCGCGACGCGCTCGAGCGTCTGCATCGCGCGCTCGCCGGCGCCATCGATCTGGCTCGACACGTCCTGGCCCCGGTCGCCGAGCGCGGCCGCGACGCGGTCGAGCGTCTGCATCGCGCGCTCGCCAGCGCCATCGATCTGGTTCGACACGTCCTGGCCGCGGTCGCCGAGCGCGGCCGCGACGCGCTCGAGCGCCTGCATCGCGCGCTCGCCAGCGCCAACGATGTGGTTCGACACGTCCTGGCCCCGATCGCCGAGCGAGGCCGCGACGCGGTCGAGTGTTTGTATCGCGCGCTCGCTAGCGCCATCGATCTGGCTCGACACGTCCTGGCCGCGGTGCGCCGAAGCGACCGTCGGACGCGCTCGAGCGTCTGCATCGTGCGCTCGCCGGCGCCATCGATCTGGCTCGACACGTCCTGGCCGCGGTCGCCGAGCGCGGCCGCGACGCGGTCGAGCGTCTGCATCGCACGCTGGCCAGCGCCATCGATCTGGTTCGACACGTCCTGGCCGCGGTCGCCGAGCGCGGCCGCGACACGCTCGAGCGCCTGCATCGCGCGCTCGCCAGCGCCATCGATCTGGTTCGACACGTCCTGGCCGCGATCGCCGAGCGCGGCCGCGACGCGGTCGAGCGTCTGTATCGCGCGCTCGCCAGCGCCATCGATCTGGCTCGACACGTCCTGGCCGCGGTCGCCGAGCGCGTCCGCGAGGCGCTCGAGCGTCTGCATCATGCGCTCGCCGGCGCCATCGATCTGGCTCGACACGTCCAGGCCGCGAGTCGCCAAGCGACGTCCGCGAGGCGCTCGAGCGTCTGCATCGCACGCTCGCCAGCGCCAACGATATGGTTCGACACGTCCTGGCCGCGAGTCGCCGAGCGCGTCCGCGACGCGCTCGAGCGTCTGCATCATGCGCTCGCCAGCGCCATCGATCTGGCTGGACACGTCCAGGCCGCGGTCGCCGAGCGCGGCCGCGACGCGGTCGAGCGTCTGCATCGCGCGCTCGCCAGCGCCATCGATCTGGTTCGACACGTCCTGGCCGCGATCGCCGAACGCGGCCGCGACGCGCTCGAGCGTCTGCATCGCGCGCTCGCCGGCGCCATCGATCTGGCTCGACACGTCCTGGCCCCGGTCGCCGAGCGCCGCCGCGACGCGGTCGAGCGTCTGCATCGCGCGCTCGCCAGCGCCATCGATCTGGTTCGACACGTCCTGGCCGCGGTCGCCGAGCGCGGCCGCGACGCGCTCGAGCGCCTGCATCGCGCGCTCGCCAGCGCCAACGATGTGGTTCGACACGTCCTGGCCCCGATCGCCGAGCGAGGCCGCGACGCGGTCGAGTGTTTGTATCGCGCGCTCGCTAGCGCCATCGATCTGGCTCGACACGTCCTGGCCGCGGTCGCCAAGGACCGCCGCGACGCGGTCGAGCGTCTGCATGATGCGCTCGCCCGCGCCATCGATCTGGTCCGACACGTCCTGGCCGCGATCGCCGAACGCGGCCGCGACGCGCTCGAGCGTCTGCATCGCGCGCTCGCCGGCGCCATCGATCTGATTCGACACGTCCAGGCCGCGGTCGCCGAGCGCGGCCGCGACGCGCTCGAGCGTCTGCATCGCGCGCTCGCCGGCGCCATCGATCTGGTTCGACACGTCCTGGCCGCGGTCGCCAAGCGCGGCCGCGACGCGCTCGAGCGCCTGCATCGCGCGCTCGCCAGCGCCGTCGATCTGGTTCGACACGTCCAGGCCGCGGTCGCCGAGCGCGGCCGCGACGCGGTCGAGCGTCTGCATCGCGCGCTCGCCAGCGCCATCGATCTGGTTCGACACGTCCTGGCCGCGGTCGCCGAGCGCGGCCGCGACGCGCTCGAGCGCCTGCATCGCGCGCTCGCCAGCGCCATCGATCTGGTTCGACACGTCCTGGCCGCGATCGCCGAGCGCGGCCGCGATGCGGTCGACTACGTCTGCATCGCGCGCTCGCCGGCGCCATCGATCTGGTTCGACACGTCCTGGCCGCGGTCGCCGAGCGCGTCCGCGACGCGCTCGAGCGTCTGCATCGCGCGCTCGCCGGCGCCCTCGATCTGGCTCGACACGTCCTGGCCGCGGTCGCCGAGCGCGGCCGCGACGCGCTCGAGCGTCTGCATCGCGCGCTCGCCAGCGCCATCGATCTGGTTCGACACGTCCTGGCCGCGGTCGCCGAGCGCGGCCGCGACGCGTTCGAGCGCCTGCATCGCGCGCTCGCCAGCGCCATCGATCTGGCTGGACACGTCCTGGCCGCGGTCGCCGAGCGCGGCCGCGACGCGTTCGAGCGTCTGCATCATGCGCTCGCCAGCGCCATCGATCTGGCTGGACACGTCCTGGCCGCGGTCGCCGAGCGCGGCCACGACGCGTTCGAATGTCTGCATGGCTCTCGTCCCGGCCACGGCGATTTGAGTGGACACGTCCTCGCCCCGTTCGCCGAGCACGGTCACCAGTTCGGCGCCCTTGCCGTCGATGACGCTATGCAAGTCGTCGACACGGGAGGCGATCGAAGCGGCGAGTTCGCCTCCGCGGGCCGTCCAGTTCGTATCCGCTTCGGCCGCGGTTCTCGCCAGCAACTCGTTCATCGCCTCGATGCGCGCGGCGAGCCGGACGTCGATCATGGCGGCGCTGCGGTCGGCCGCGTCCGCGAGACCGGAAACCCGCGCGTCGATGATGCGCGCGCTCTGATCGGCCGCATCGGCGAGGGCGGACAGGCGCGCGTCGAAGTCTTCGGCGCTCTGCTTTGCCGCCTCCGCCAGCGAGGCCCTGTGGCGCTCGAAGGCGGCGCCGATCGTCGCCTGGTGGCCGTCGAGCGTGGCGCCGAGCGCCGTCTTGTGCGTCTCGAACATCGACGCGACGCTCTGCGCGTGTTCGCCCACCTTGTGTTCTAGCTCTGAACGGTTGGTCTCGAACCGCTGGCTGACGTCCTGCAACGGCGCGACGACCTGGTCCTTGAACCGCTCGACGCTCACGCCGAGCGAGCGCGAAACGTCTTCGACGCGGCCGGTCAGCGTCGTGTTGATGTCCTGCGCGAGCCCCGACAAGGTCTGCGTCAACTCGCCGGAGCGCTTCTGCAGCGTCTCGCTGATTTCCGCCGACTTGGCGTCCATCCCCTGAACGAGCTCGCGACCACCTTCGCCGAGGGCGCGGGCGGTTTCGAGCGTGCTGCGCGCGAGCGTTTCCGACAGCGCTCGGCCGCGCTGGGCGAGCCCGTCCTCGATGCGGGCGAGCAGGGCTTCGAGCGTGCTCGAAACCTGGCTGAGCTTCGTTTGGGCACGCTCCTCGATCGCCTGCAGGTGGGAATCGTACAGGGCCGCCGTCTCGGCGTTGCGGCGACCGAGCTTTTCGGCGATCGCTCCGCCGCGGTCGACCAGCGTCTCCTCGATCGCGCCGAGCTTGGCGGCGAGATCGCCGGCGAGCGCATCCGACCGGTCGCCGATTTGCTTGATGAGATCGCCGCCGCGTCCGTCGATCGCGCCCTCGAACCGCGCCAGACCATCGCCGAGCGAAGACTCCATGCGGCGGGAAAGCGAGGCCAGCGCCTGATCGACCGCGTTGTAGTGGGCCGCCGACGCAGTTTCGAATTGTCCCAGACGCTGGGCGGACTTCGCCGAAAGCTCCTCGAGGTGGTCGCCGAAGCGCTCGTCGAGATCCTCGCGGGTGGTCCGCATCATCGTGTCGAGGGCGCCGAGATGGCCGGCGATTCGGGCGTTGAGTTCGTCGGAAGTAGAGGCGATGCGGTCGACGACGCTGTGACCGTTTTCGCCGACCAGGTTGTCGAGCGTTGCCAGGTACTCGCGCATGCGTCCCGTCTGATCCGACAGGGATTTGACCAGGCGGCCGCCGCGGTCGGCCAAGATAGAGCCGAAAGTCGCCACTTGCGCGCTCAAGGCTTCGTGGATGTTGCCTGCGCCCGCGGTGACCGTAGCAGCGGCGTCGCTCGCGAGCGTGGCGAAGCGGCGGCCGACTTGCAACGCCTCGACGTCGAACCGGGCGAGCAACTCCGTCGTCGTCGCCTCGATCTGAGATTGGGTCGCCGCGCTCTGGACCGATATTGCGCCGACAATCCGGCGGGTGGAATCGTCGATCAGGGCCTCGACCGCCGCGTTCTGGTGGTCGATCGCCCCGCGCAATTGCGCCTCGCGGGCGCCGAATTGCTCGCCCCAGCGCTGGGCCGCCGCGTCGAGGACTTCGGCCGCCTCTTGCGCGCGGTCTCGGAGAAGGGCCGTCAAGCGCTCGCTCGAGCTCTCGAGCCGTTCGCCGAGCGCCTGGCCGCGGACGATGACGGTCTCGTGCAAGCGGTCGGAGGCGCCGCTGAGCCGCGCCACCAGATCGTCGCCGTGGACGAGAACGGTCTCGGAAAGGCGACCGCTGGCGGCACCCACACGCTCGATCAGCAATTCCGAGCGTTCGCTGAAGTCGCGCGCGAACCCGTCGCTGGCCTCGCCGAGCCGGTCGGCGACCAAGTCGCCCTGGGCGCGGATGGCCTCGACCGTCTGCGCGCCCCTCGAATGGATGCGGCCGACGATGTCATCCGCTTGGTCGTCCAAGGCGGCGCGCAGCGCCAGCGAAGTCTCGGCGAGCCTTGTCGCGACCGAGTCTCCCTGGCTGTGGACTGCGTCCGCCGCTTCCGCCAGACGCGCCGCGAGAGCGTCGCCATGCATGCGCAGCGTCTCGACGGCCTCGGCGCTGCTCGCGTCGATGCGGCCGACGACGGCGTCGGCATGGGCGCCGACCGCGCCGCTCGCCGAGTCCGCGGCATCCGCCAGACGCGACGCGACCGCGTCGCTGTGCATGCGAATGGCCTCGAGAACCTGGTTGCTGCTCGCGTTGATCCGGCCGACGACATCGTCGGCGTGTGCGCCGAAGGCGCCGGACAAGGCGAGGGACGAGTCGAAAAACTGAGCCGCCACGGCGCTTTCATGCGCCTGGAACGCGTCCACGGCCTGGGCGCTGCTGGCGGCGATGCGGCCGACCATTTCGTCGGCGTGCGCGCCGACGGCGCCGGACATGGTTTGCGACGCTTCCGCGAGTTCGAGCCGCGACGCTGTCTCCGTGCCCCCCGATCGAATCGACGGCCAGGGCGCTGCTGGCGAGGATGCGGCCGACGATTTCGTCGGCGTGCGCGCCGACGGCGCCGGACATGGCTTGCGACGCTTCCGCAAGTCGAGCCGCGACGCTGTCCTCGTGCTCCCTGATGGAATCGACGGCCAGGGCGCTGCTGGCGGCGATGCTGCCGACGATTTCGTCGGCGTGCGCGCCGACGGCGCCGGACATGGCTTGCGACGCTTCCGCAAGTCGAGCCGCGACGCTGTCCTCGTGCTCCCTGATGGAATCGACGGCCAGGGTGCTGCTGGCGGCGATGCGGCCGACGACCTCGTCGGCGGCCTCTGCCAGGCGCGTGGCGACTCCGGCGCCGTGGATGCGGATCGCCTCGACCGAGTCGGCGCTGCTTGCGCTTATGCGGCCGACGACGTCGTCAGCATGCGCTCCGATGGCGTCGGACATCGCGAGCGACGCCTCCGCCAACCGGTCCGCGGCCGAATCGCCATGCCCCTTGATCGCCTCCGTCGCGCGCGCGCTGCTCTCGTTGATGCGGCTGACGACGCCGTCGACATGGGCGCCGACCGCGTTGCGGGCGAGATCGGCGGCTTCCGCAAGGCGCGTCGCGGCCCGGTCGCCGTGGACGCCGATGGCGTCGACGATCACCGTCTGCGAAGCGTTGATGCGCGCGACCAGGTCTCCGCTCCGCGTGTCCATATTGGCGAGCAGGGCGTCGCCCGCCGCTTTGACGCGGCCATCCACGTCTCCGACCCGCTCCAGGATGTCGTCGGCGGCCCTTTGGCTCGTTTCGGCGAGCCGACCGGCGAGGCTGTCGCCGATTCCGGCGATCGAGACGGCGATCTGCGCTCCCTCTGTGACGATGCGCTCAACCGCCGCGGAACCGGTGCGGTCCATCGCGAGCGCGATTTCCTCCGTCGACGCGCCGAGCGAGGCGGCGATGCGCTGTCCGGCGTCGGTCAAGCGTTGGCTGAGAGTGACGCCGGTGGAATCGATGTCTCCCGAAATGGCGCCGTGCGCGTTGGCGATTGCGTCCCTCACGCGCGCGCCGCTGGCGACGATCGCCTCCCGTTGATCGGCCATTTCGGCGATGAGCGACCAAATCTTGCGCTCGTTGTCGGAATAGGAGCGCTCCAACGTGGAAACCTCTGACTTCACACGCGTCTCGAGCTCGGCGGCGCGCGCGAGCGCGCGTTCGACGCCGTCGCCCATCGACGTCAGTTCGCGGCGAATCGCCTGCGACAAGGTGGCCACGTGTTCGCCGGCCATCGTCTCAGGCTCGGCCAAACGCACTGCGACTTGTGAAATCGCGCGCGCCGACTGGCGCAATTCACTCAATCGGCCCGCCAGCGCGGCGAAGGCGAAGATGAAGCAGATCGGGCCCAGCGTCGCCAGCGCGAGAAGGGTCGTCTCGGGACGAAACAGGGTTTCAGCGAGCGGCGGCGCCGAAACCTTGGGCCACAAATTCTGGTAACCGTAAAGCGCGCAAATCGCGGCCCAGGCGAGCGAGGCGATCACGGCGAGAAGGAACGGCGTCCGGCTGGCCGGGCGCGTGTTCATCGCCTGCAGGATCGCGCCGACCGTCTCGCGGTCGTCGTTGGCCGGCGGGCTCGAAGCGAGCGTCGGCTTGGATTCGGTCTCGTTCGTCGACGCGAGAGGCGTGGAACCGGGGCGCAGCAGCGGCGCGGTCTCGCCTGCCGGCGCGCTCGGTTTGAGGACGGGCGCGGCGGGCGACGGTTTTGCCGGCGCAAGTGACGAAAATTGCGCCGCCTTTTCGCTCGGAGCGGCGGCAGGGGCGTCGTCATCCGTCAGGTTCAACGCGCTTTCTATCGCCGACATCGCCGCGGAAACCGGATCCGTCGCCGAATGCTGTTTTGCCATCGTGTCCGCCTCGCTTCATCGGCGTCGACCGCTCTTCGATCGACCCACGCGCCAACGCTTTCCCCCGGCGTGGCCTCGAAAGCCGGCGGAAACGCACTCATTAACCACGTCGCAGTCTACCGCCGCGCCTCCAAGATGGAAACCGCGCCCGGCGGACATCCTTCAAACGTCGTTAACGCTTAATTTACCATGACTTGTCAATGTGTTCAGCGGCATGCAGGCTGCAACGCCCGGGTTCGTGCAAGCGTCACGATCCCGCGGGAGCGGCGATTGGCGAGGACTCGATGCTGGAAAATCGGGCGGCTCTGGGCGCCGCGGAGGCCGTGTCGCACCCGGAGTCCCCGGCGGTCCGCCGGGATGATCCGCCGATCGACCTTGTCCATCTGGCCCGCCAGTGTCAAGGCGATCCGGACCTCGAGGAGGAACTGCTCGGGTTGTTCAGGCTGCAGGCGCCGGCGCTGGCCGCGCAATTGTCCGATCCGACGTCGGCCTCTCCCGAGGAGAAGGCGAATATCGCGCACAAACTTCGCGGCTCGGCGCTGTCGGTCGGCGCGGGACGAGTGGCCCGCGCGGCGGGGGCGATCGAGCAGGTCGCGCTGCCGGCGCGGGGTCTTAGCCCGTCGGGCGAAGAGCGACTGCAGGCAATCAGGCAGGCGATCGCCGCGCTGGAGGCGACGGTGGCCGAAGCGGTGGCCGAGATCGAACGCCTTCGCGGCTGAGCCTCCAAAAGTCGAGCCGAGACCACGGCGATGGGCGCGCCCCATTCCTTGGTCCGGCGAGCGGCGCCCTCTCTTGAATAACGGGCGACGGCGCCCTTTCGGCTCCGCAGCGCTTGCTTTATGAAGGCGCCGCAAGGCTGGGATGTGCTCGCCCCGCAGTCAGGACATATTTTGCCTGGGATTTATTCGGCTCGATGACAAAGATCACCTATATCGACGCTTCGGGGCAGGCGCGTACGGTCGAGGCCCAGGTCGGCTCCACGGTGATGGAGACCGCGCTGCGGAACTCCGTGCCGGGCATCGAAGCCGAATGCGGCGGCGCCTGCGCCTGCGCGACCTGCCACGTCTATGTCGCGCCGGAGTGGGCGGAGAGAGTCGGCAAGCCCTCCCAGATGGAAGAGGACATGCTCGACTTCGCCTTCGAGGTGCGGCCGACTTCGAGGCTATCCTGCCAGATCAAGGTCAGCGAGGCGCTGGACGGACTCCTGGTGACGACGCCCGGAAAGCAGGGGTAAATCGATGAGCGAAGTCCTCTCCACCGACGTCGCGATCGTCGGCGCCGGGCCGATCGGCCTGTTTTCGGTGTTCGAGCTCGGCCTGCTCGACATGAGATGCCACCTCATCGACATCCTGCCGAAAGCCGGCGGCCAGTGCGCCGAGCTTTATCCGGAGAAGCCGATCTACGACATCCCCGGCTTTCCGATCATCTCCGCCCAGGAGCTGGTCGACAATCTGATGAAGCAGATCCATCCGTTCGGGCCGAAGTTTCACTTGGGGGAGATGGTCGAGCGGCTCGAAGTGGTCGGGACGGAGGAGCGGCCGCTCTTCCGCGTCGCCACCGACAACGGCAAGACGATCGAGGCCAAGTCGGTGTTCATCGCCGCCGGCGGCGGGTCGTTCCAGCCGAAGAAGCCGCCGCTCGCCGGCCTCGACGCGTTCGAGAACACGAGCGTCTTTTATTCCGTACGAAAGATGGAGCATTTCCGCGGCCGGCGCGTCGTCATCGTCGGCGGCGGCAACTCGGCGCTGGACTGGGCGCTCAACCTCCATCCGATCGCGAGCCGCATCACGCTCATCCATCGCCGCGACGCGTTCCGGGCCGCGCCGCATTCCGTGAACGCCATGCGGGCGCTGGTCGACGCGGGAAAGATGGATTTCGTGCTCGGGCAGGCGACGGCGGTCAAGGGCGCCGACGGGCAACTTTCGGCGCTGACCGCTCGCCGCGAGAATGGCGAAGTCTACGATTTGCCGTGCGACGACCTGCTGCCGTTCTTCGGCCTGACGATGAAGCTCGGGCCGATCGCCGGCTGGGGCCTCAACTTGCACGAGAACCTCGTCCCGACCGACACGGAGAAATTCGAAACCAGCGTGCCGGGCATTTTCGCCGTCGGCGACATCAACACCTATCCGGGGAAGCTCAAGCTGATCTTGTGCGGCTTCCACGAAGCCGCTCTCGCCGCCCAGCGCGCGTTTCACTATGTGTACCCGGACAAAAAGCTGACCTTCCAGTACACGACGTCGTCGACCAGCCTGCAGCGGAAGCTCGGGGTGAGCTGAGGGAACCCCTTCTCCCTCCGGGAGAAGAGCCTGCCCCGAGCGGAGCGAGGGGTGGCGCGACCCCCGGACTTGATCCGGGGGGCCGGATGAGGGCTCAAGCGCCTTGCCGCGCTCACGTGACATGATGCGGCAGATCGGGAACGACAGACCGGCCGATGCGCGCCATCGAGGCTCCTGACGAGGCGATCGCCGCCAGGACAATCGCCCCGAAGCGGTGAAAGATGCAATTGTCGCCGTAATGGCCGGGGGAGGAAAACTCCGGCGCTGGGCTATCCTCCCCCGCGATGCGGGGGAGGGGGTCCCTGGCCTCGATCATCGCCGCCGCCAATCGCACGAGGCCGTCGGCAACGGCGTCGACTCGGCGCAGCACATCGACAGCAGCGATGCGCGTCACGGTCACGCCCTCGGCCTGAAGCCAGGCGTCCCGGCGCGCGTCGCGCTGCGGCCGGTCTTCCACCTCGTGGCTCACCCCGTCGATTTCGATCGCAAGGCGCGCCTTGGCGCAATAAAAGTCGAGCACATAGGGCCCGATCGGATGCTGACGCCGGAAGGCAGGGATGCCGGGCTGACGCGCGCGCAGCCGGCTCCACAGCATCGCCTCCGGCGCGGACAGATTGCGTCGAAGCTGGCGGGCGTTGGCGATGGTCTTCGGCGGCGCTCTCAACGGTTTCGTCCTCGCTTCCCCCCACCACCACGCTTCGCGTGGTCCCCCTCCCCCGCGACGCGGGGGAGGAAAACTCCGGTGCCGAATGTCCTTCGTGAATTAGCGCACAAAACGAGAGACATCCCATCGGCCATCCCCCGCCGCTTGGCCGGTTTCGGGTGCTCGCGTCTTCGAATTACAAATTACAGCGACACGTGCATTTTATCCGATTTCCGGCGACCGAGCACCGCGATCGGCCTCTTCGCGAGCGCGACGCGCGTTGGCCGGTGTGTCGTTCCCATTCTGGCGTCTGAGGTCAAGCGGAGGACCGTCATCGAGCGTCATTTCGGGAAATATGTAAGCGTCATCGTTATGCTGCTTGGCGGATGGTCGGCGTATTTTCTCTACGGAACCCTGAACGCGGCTTACAGGAGCGTTGATCGGCGCGTCTCAAGACCGCGTTCGGCGCTTCCTCAACCGGCGAAGCAAACGCGGCGGGCGCGGCGCGCGGGCCTATCCCTGGAGCGAGATCTTCGGGGCGCTCGGCGTGCGTCGCCTCACCCGCGAAACGCCCGCTTCCCCGGCCGTGAGCCTGACATGAAGTCTGTCGGAAAGCCGGATGCGGGAAATCCGCACGTCCGGTTTGATGAGCGGGGAAGGGAAACGGAGCCATTGGCCCAAACTCAAGCCACCGCGCCCTTCCTCGAACTCTACCACGCCCCAAGCCGCCGCGGCCTTCCTCAACTCTACAACCCGAGCAAAGGGCGGGCGCTACGCCCGCCCTTTTCTTGCGTTCGGCAATGCGCCCGCCGCTCCTCCTAAACGACTTTGTCCATGATCGGCGCGAGCTCCGCCGCCGAGAAGGCGCGCAGCGTTTGCGTGCGAATGAAGCCGAGCTTCCCAACGCTCATCGCCAGCGCGGTCATGGAGGCCTCGTCCGGCGCGTCGACGATCGAGACGACGTCGTATTGCCCTTGTGTCCAGTAGTTCTCCTTGACCGTGCAGCCAAGTTTTGCGGCGAGTTCCTTGTAATGGCTCGCTCGATTGGCGGTGTCCTTGACGTGAAGGACACCTTGATCCGTGAAATTGACCAGCATGACGTAGGTCGCCATGGCGTTTCCTTTCGCTTCGAGGCGCTTGCGCCTCTCCGTTCCCCACTGCCCCGCGGCGTTCCCGCCGCCTCTTGGTTCTTCGACTTTTAGAGGCTCAGGCGTCATGCGCATTGATCGACATCAACCCGCGATCATCTTTTCTCACCGTGAGCGGCATAGACCAAACGCCTCGTGTGCTATTTTCGCAGCAGCCGGTTCTCCGTGTTTTCGCTCGCTCCACCCACCTGTTATACCCCAATTCATTGAAGAGCCGAAAATTGCTTGACAGGACGGCCGAGTGGGATTCGGCTGAGAGATATGATTCGCGGTGGATTTCTCTCGGCTGACGACCGGCGCGCCCTGATCGGGATTGCGCGAGACGGGCTTGCCGAGGCTCGCGTGGCCCGCCGGGCCAACGCCATCGTCCTTCTCGACCGGGGCTGGGGCTGCGAGCGCGTCGCGGCGGCTTTGTTGCTGGACGACGACACGGTCCGCAACTGGCACAGCGCTTATCAGCGAGGCGGCGTCGAAGAGCTGAAGAGCTTCGGCCACGAAGGCAGCAGCAGCCACCTCAGCAGCGATCAGGAAGCCGCGTTGAGCGAATGGGTCGACGCCCATTGTCCCCACAGCATCCGGAAGGTCGGGGCTTGGTTGAGGCGGAGCTTTGGGCTGAGCTACAGCCGTTCGGGGCTGATCGCCTTGCTGCATCGTCTGGGCTTCGACTACCGCAAGCCGGAACGGATGCCGCGCGGCCTCGACGACGCCAAACAGCAAGCCTTCATCGACGAATACGAGAACCTGCTCAACACGATGGGCGTCGACGAGGCGGTCGTCTTCGTCGATGCGGTTCATCCGACCCATCAGGTCAGGCCGGTCGGCTGTTGGGCCCGCAAGGGCGTCACGATCGCGGTGGAGCAGACGACGGGCCGTCAGCGGCTGAACATCCACGGCGCGATCAATCTGGAAACCGGCCGGACGCAGATCCTCGAGGTCGAGACGGTCGACGCGGAGAGCTTGATCAAGCTATTGGGACAGGTCGAGAGCGCCCATCCTCGCGAACGCCTGATCCACATCTTCGTCGACAACGCCAAATATCACAAAGCCCGCATCGTCAAGGAGTGGCTTGCGGCGGCCGGGCGCAAATGCGTGGTGCGTTTCTTTCCAAAGTACTGTCCCCATCTCGATCCGATCGAGCGGCTGTGGGCCTTGATGCATGAAAACGTCACCCACAATCGGGACTACAAGAGCTTCCCGGAGTTCCGCACAGAGATCATCACGTTCCTGCGGTATACCGTGCCCAGACACTGGAGCCGTTTCTGCGACCAAATCACCGACAATTTCCGCGTGATCCATCGCGCCAATTTTCGGGTTCTCGCTTAGCCGGCGTATATCGACCTGATAAGCGCGAATTATCGACCTGTTATCTGCCTGTTATCCGCCTGTTATTCGCCTGAAGGCGCCCTGTTTTCCGGACTGGAGCGGCGGTCTTCGACCGCCTTCGGGCGCCGTCCGCGGCGCGTCGGCGCCGCCGCCGCGCCCGAATGGCGCCCCGTCTCATTAGCGCCCGTTTGCGGCGGTCCGGCCGGGCGCCGCATCGTCGGGGACATTCTCCATCGCGCGACGAGTGAAAATTCTTGACCAATGTCGGGTTTTCGTGCTACATTTGTTCTCCATCAGAAAGGCGCCCGATGACCGCCTCACTCCCCTCTGCCCGCCCGGCGCTCTCGCCTGCCGCGCGGGCGCTGCGCCTTGAGTCCATTTTCGCCCGCCCGCGAGAGGGCGCGAGCTATGAGGATCGCAAAAAGTCCCGCTCGTTTGCTCCAACCCTTTGAAAACGCTCAAAACGGCAATGGGCAGGCCTTGTCGTCGAGTTGGCATGAACATGCGCTTGGCGCCGCATCCGCTTGGCGCCGGCGCCCCGGCATTCTCCGTTCCCGATCAGACCGAAGTCGGCGACGCAAACCCGAACTTGTGTCACCCGGCCTACACGATCGGTCCGACGATCGCCGAGACGACAAACGTCAGGAGGATCGCGCACACGACGGCGGCAAACGCGTAAGGCACGGTCCGATCGGGCGGGGGCTTCATCAGGATCGGCAGGCCGAGCCAGAAGACGTAGACGCCGTAGAGCGACGCGATGAGCCTCAAAAACCCGAGACCGGGGATGAGAGCGAAGACGCCCGCGAGCCAGGCGGGGGTCATCGAATAGACCGCGAGCTTCATCGCGTTCTGTCGGCCTTTTTGCGCCGAAAAAGTCGGCGCCAAGCCGTCGATGATGATCGCCATTGCGTAAACGACGGCGAAGGCAGCCAGATAATGGACGACGCCGCCGAAGAGGTTGGAGAAGAAGCCGACGTGATGCATGTGGGGGAAGCCGGCGCGAAGTCCTCGCGGTCCTCGCCAGCCGAAAACGCCCCAGCGCAGGAACTCGCAGACCGGCGGGATGGCGGCGAGGATCGCCACGTAATTGGTGAACAGAAAGCCCGTGTCGCCCGACTCGGACTCGATCGTCCGCCACTCGGCGGCGGGCGACACAACCATGGCTTTCGCGCGCTGAACGATATCCAAGACACCCCCCAGGGTCGATCCGCCCTCCGGGCGCCATTATAGGTCGGCGGCGCGGTTTGCGCCACCTGAGCCGCGCCTGGGCCGCGCCTCATGCCGCGCCGGGTGTCGAGCCCGGGTGAAACAATCGCCGCGGACCGTCGTATAGCTTCACGAGGCTTGAAACGCCGCAATTCGGCGATAGGGTTCATCGGCATGGTTCAGTTGAAAGCGCCCTGGAACGAGCGCAACGGCCGCTTCTCGCCGCTGAAGGCGGCCGTGTTCGCGGGGCTGTTCGTTCCGGCCGCCTGGATCGTCTATTTGGCCGCGACCGGCGCGCTCGAGCCGAAGGTCGTCACCGAAATGATCCATCGCACGGGCCAGTGGGCGATCCGCTTCCTCACCCTGTCGCTGCTCGTCACGCCGCTGATGCGGGGCGCGCGGTATCCCAAGTTCGATCTCCGTCCGCCGCATGATCGGCGTCGCGGCCTTCGCCTACGCCTGCGGCCATCTCTCGCTGTATGTCGTCGACCAGCACTTCGACCTCGCCCATGTCGCCTCCGAGATCGCGCTGCGCTTCTACCTGACGATCGGATTCGTCGTCTGGCTCGGCCTCGCTGCGCTGGCGGCGACCTCGACCGACGCGATGATCCGGCGGCTCGGCCCGCGTTGGAAGACGCTTCATTCGCTCGTTTACGCGCTCGCCGCGCTTGCGCTGCTGCACTTCATGATCCAGGCGAAGGCCGACGTGTCGGAGCCGGTGATGATGACCGGCTTCTTCTTGATCCTGATGCTGTTTCGCGCCTTGGTGAAGCGCGGCGCGCCGGCCTGGGTCGCGGCGCTCGCGGCCGCCGTCGTCTCCCCGCCCTTGACCGCGCTCATCGAAGCGGCGTGGTACGCGCTCGTGCGCCACATTCCCTTCTGGGAGGTGCTGGAAGCGAATTTTGATCCGGACATGGCGTTCCGGCCGTCGGCCTATGCCGCCGCGGCGGGCGCAGCGTTCGTCGTGGTCGCCCTCATGCGGAGGAGTCCCTCGCCGCGTCGCTTCGCGGGCTTTGCCGTCCGACCCGCGCCGTCGGCAGGCCGCTGAGCGCTTTGCACGCTCCTGTCGGCATCCAAATTCGTTGGATATGGCGAATAATCGCCTGGCCTCGTCGCAGGTCTGCCGCCCGGCGCCCGAGCCGCGTCAGAACGTGATGTTGGTTCGCAGGCCGATCACCAGTTCGTTCTTGATCTTCTGCGTTGGATGGTCCGGGTTGCCGATCCCGGCTCCTGGGTTGAAGACATACTGAATGTCAGGCTGAATCTGCCACCATTTCGCGGCCTGAACCTGATAGGTAGCCTCGACAAAGGTCTCCGTGCCGGGCACGGGCCTGTGGATCGTCGGGTCGTAGAAGTTGAGGTCCTTATCATAGCCGGAGGCGCTGTTGCTGACCCGCGCGACGCCCATGCCGAGGCCGACGACGTCATCGTCGCGTCCCACGAACGGTTCGTGCATGATCAGGCCGGCGTTCAGGCCGAAGCTGATGAGGTTGCGATCCTGAAGCGGCGTGAACATCGGACGGAAGTCGAAACTGATGGTGTGGTTGGGGTCCTCGGACCGCCAGATCGTCTGTTCCACGGCCCCGTAGATCGCATAATCGCTGTGATGGTTCGCCGGGATCCCGTTGCTGGCGGGACTGCCGAGCGGCACGCCAGCGTTGTCGTATTGCAGATCGCTAAAGTTATAGCTGTCGTACCAGACGCCGATCTTGTAGGCGCCCGGGAGCGGACCGTCGTCGCTCGCCTTCGCCGAGGCGGCCGAGACGCCATACATGTATTGCAGTTCGGCGATCGCGAAAACGCCGGTGTTGAGCGGGAAGCTCACGCCATTGGGATTGCTCAATTGCGTGTTGGGCGAATTTTTCGGAATCGGGCTGCCGTTGAAGAGGCCTGCAAGCACAGTGACATTGTCCGTCACCTGCGCCCGCCCCCGAACGCCCAACCCCGCGAGCGGATAGGCGGGGCCGCCGGCGGGCAAATCTGCGGTCGGAAGCTCCGGCCAACCCATCGAGCCATTTATGAAATGGCTCGCTTGTTCGATGATCTTAAATTCATAATCGAGGCTCTGCTCGCCGATCTTGATGTCGAATTTGTCGCCGAATTTCTGCTGATACCACAGCTCCCAAAGTCGGATCGACCGCTCGGCCTCGATGTTGGTCACTGTCTGCAAGTTGAGAAGGTTGCTTTCGCTGAGATCGCCGCCCCAAATATGTAAGCCGCTGACGTTGAACAGGCCGCCGTTCAGACCGAATGCTTTTTGGGTGTCCAGTTGCAGCGTCGCGGTCGTGAGACCGTTCACTTCAAAGCCCTGTCGTATGCCGCCGGTCAGATTGCCGAACGTCTCGGCGTTCTCGGTCACCATCAGCGTGATGCCGTATTTGGCCAAGGCAGACCTGAGGCCCCCCATGTCGCCGAGCAGGTTCGGGCTTTGCCAGGCGGCGCTCAGGAAACCCAACGGCCCCCCGCTGCCGGGCGTCGGGACCGTGCTTGGCGGCGTCGCCGCCTCGGCGGATTCCCCTGAAGCGGACTGAGCCGGCCCAGGGGCGGCGGGCGGGAGCGAATCTGCATGGGCGGCGCCGGCGAGGCAAGCGATCGCAAAAGCGGACGCGAACCCCAGCGCAGTGCGGCGGCGGGTCTTGATCGAACGCCGCGACAGGCGCGCGAGACCGCATTGATGAAGAGGTCGCAACCGAACTCCAAACGTCCTTTTGCCCGACAATTCTCAAGGAACCGCACCGGTCGCGCGACGTCAATCAAGTTCGGGGCAGGTTAGGACCGCTCCAAACTGTCGTATGAAGGGAGGGAGCGGTGGCGCAGACGGCTGAGCCCGAAGCGCATTGCGGCCGAAAGAAAAAATTGTAGCGATGCAGGTGTCAATGTTTTCCTTGCGCCATGCTCGGGCGCCGAACCGTCAAAACCGGAATAACGTAACGTGGCCGATGGGATGTGCAGCGTGCGTCGCCATGCGCGTCGACGAGATTTCGACCTTTGAGTAGTTAATGTGGACTTGGCCTCGGGGCGGGATCCGGAGGGTAAGCCACGATGCGCTCGCCGGGACCGGGCGTGGTGAATTGAAAGACCGAGCTCTTGACCCCGTCGCTCTCACCATCGCTCGCCGTCGAGGTCACCGCATAGTAATAGGTCGTCTGCGGTTTCAGACCTTCCATGCGCACACGGAAAATCGTCTCGGGATGGCCGCGGTTGAGCCTGATGGGCGACTTCGCCATCTGGCTCAGCTCCCGGGGATCGGTCCCGTAGTGCACGATGCCGAAATGCTGATCGTCCCCGCCGGGGTTGCTGGTCGTCCACTGGATAATGGCCAGATCATCGACGGCCATTTCGAGGGTCGGCTCTTGCGTGATCTCGACGTGCGCAGCCTTCGGAGCCGGAGGAAGGATCTGAGCGAGGATTGGGGTGGAGAAGAGCATGCAACCAACCGTCGCCGCGATCGCCAGCTTCAGAACCCGGCTCGTCATGGGATCTCATTCGGTATCCCATGCAAGGACGCCGCCAGTCGCGCCTTGTTTTGCCCTACGGGATAGGTTTTGGCCCGGGCAGAGGCGCCACGCCGCAGACAGCCGCCGCGCAGGGCGGAAGCGGGTCCGGGGTGGGGATGAGGACCTCGTTTCCTTGGGTCGACGCCGAGCCACCCGTCTTGCACACGCCGGTAAAGGTATCGCTGTTGGGATAAGGCGTCGTGAAACCGTCCGTCAGCGTTTGCAAGAAGGCCACGATCTGGTTCTCCTCCTGATCCGTCAAACCGAGGTTGCCGGTCGTCATGTCGATATTGTTCGGAACTTCGGGCATCGGCCAGCAGTCCACTTTCTCCGTCGTTCCCGGCGGGCAATGTCCCGAGGTGACGTTGTAGGCATAGACGTCGCGGGTGTTGTAGAAATGCACGAGCTGCTTCAGGCTCTTGATGTAGCCGTTGTGAAAGAACTCCTTCTGGAAATAGGGGCCGGGCGCCTCGGTGGTGGGGCACTGCGATGGCGTCATCGCCACATCGCGCGCCGTCGATGTCTGCATCTGGCCGTCAGACGCCGGCGCCGACGATATCCATGTCGCATTCGGGTTGGGCGCGGACCCGGGGCCGCTTCTGAGGAAATTGCCCAATCCCAGATCTCTGTAGCCAAAGCCCAAGGAATTGGGGGTGAAGCCGAGCGCATCCGGCTTGTCCTGATAGAAAATAGCGACCCTGGGGTTCAGGGGCAGTCCCTCATTGGCATAGCCGAAGCAGGTCAACGGCGGCGCCTGATTGGCGGCCGCGCTGGTATCAGTCCCCGTCGTCGTCGAGGGCGTTGAACCCGACCCGGTCCCGGACGTCTGGGTGCTGCCGCGTCCGTCGAGGTGGCATGTGTTGCAGGCGGCCTTGCCGTCGAACAGCTTGTAACCGGCCGCCTCGTCTGATGTCAGGGTCGCTTTGCCCGCCAGGAACGCATCGAATTTCGACGAGAAGGGGCTGACATCGGCTGTGTGTTCGAGGGCGGAGATCGACTGGCCCCAGTGATCATAAATATCGTTTGCCTTGGTGCGGTCGTTTGGACTGAGCGCGATTGGCGTCGCGGTCGGAAAATTCCCTCCCGGGGTAGAGCAGGTCTGTTCGGTATCGCTCGGCCAATTGATGTCGAAGTCCGAGCCCCAGACCTGCTCGAAGAGGGGTTTGTACTGAGCTTGGGATATCCGCCACGCGATGCACGCTGTGTCGGGGAAGCCCATTTCCTGGGTATCGACCGGCGGATGCTGTGCCTGTTCGGCGTCGGGACTATGCAGCTTGTACCCGGTCGCGCGCGCATCCCAGAACTCGCCGCCGACGAACGCCTGGAGCCTTTCGTTGAAGTGCAACACCGCGAACAGGGGCGCATACGTGATATCGCTGCGCAGTCCGCTTGCCGGCCCGAACGTGGAATGTTCCGGGATAGGCGACCATCGTCAGATTGACGGACGGGATCGGTCCGCTAAAGCCGGCGTAGGGCATGTGGCAGGAAGCGCAGGCCTCGTTTCTCAAGGGAGAGATGTTCTCGTCGTAGTTCAGCAGCCCACCGAGAATCCGTACCGCCTCATAGCCGGAACCCTGCAGGGTTGGAGGGTTACCTAGGCCCTGGGTGTTACTGTAGGTCAGAGGAGGCAAGGCTCGCCACTGCGCGAGATAACGACCGAAGACGGTTCGGATTTCGGACCGAACTCTTGCGATCTCCGCGTCCAAATCGGGCGGAAGAATGCCGGGCGGATACGGGTTGTAGACTGGTGGGCCTCCTGGTTGCCCGGACTGCGGCGTAGCTCCCCCTTGAGCCGACACGGCGTAGCCCATTGTTGCGGCCAACGCCGTGCAAATGACGGCCTTTGTCACAAAGGGACGTCGCCGGACGACATGCGCGACAAGCTTCAAGATCGTGGTCTGCCGGAACAGTTGGTGCAAACGAGACGACATTGGCGGACCCCTTCCTTCAACGTGGAGTCACCCTGATAGACGTCTGCCTACATGTCTGCTGTCGCCAAGACGTTCACCAATGGCATTGCCTTGGGCACGAAGCTTCCGTTTCCGCAGACGAGGGGGCTGGAATCGACCTCTGGAATAGACCTCTGGGAGGCCGTCATTGGCACTGCGGCGGCAAGGAAGTCGCCGTTGTTCCGTTCAATGACGCGACTTCGCCGCGTCATAGGCAAGCCGGCAGTAGCGACGATTACGACATGCGCCAGCGGGTGGAGATCAGCCATACCGCGCTCGCTTTAGAATAGTAAGCAAAGAAACGCGGCAGAATAGTACGCACAGAAACGTGTCGATGTAAAGCAGCAGAATGATCTCTGTCAGTAGCAGACGATAGGTCCCGTTTAGGTAGCGCACGATCTGTCCGGTAGCAGTTCCCGCGCAAAAATTCCGTGTTCGCGCAAGAGCTTCCTCTTCGACAATTTCAAGCTTCCTGTTTTCACGCCCACAGCGGCGGTCGGCGGCGGCCTTCGGGCGACATCCGCGGCTCGCCGGCGCCGCGCCGGCACCCCGCTGGCGCCGCCTCTCTCAACTCCGCATTTGGCGATTCCCGCCCGTCGACAGACCTCCATTGCAAGGTGTGAAAATTCTTGCCGAAAGCCGGGCGTCGTACTACATTTTTTCTCTTTTAGGCAGGCGGCCGATGAACGAGCAGCTCCGTGGCGGGGGCTGCTCATGCGAGAGGCGTCTCAAGACGAGGAAGGTTGGGTCCTGGGAGTTGAAAAATCTCACCCGATTGTAACCGGGGCAAATTCCCGGGCGGAAAGGAAGTGTTAATGGAAGCTTGATTCAAGCCGGGCATGTCGCCTGGCTCGATTGATTCGCTTGAACGCATGACGCCGGCCGAGCTGATCGGCCTGGTTCGCCAATTGATCGGGGAAGTGGCGCGGTTGCGGGCGGAGAACGAGAAGTTGAGCCAAGTTGTGGTGAGGCTTCGGGTCGAGAACCAGACGCTGAAGGACGAGATCGCGCGGTTGAAGCTTTTGCCGCCCCGCGCCCGCCGCACAAGCCGTCCGGGATGGAGAAAGCGACGGAAGGGCCGGAGGGCCATGCTGAGGGCGCGAAGGACGAGGCGTCGAAGCGGCGGCGCGGCCCTGGCGTCTCCAAGCTTTCGATCGACCGGGAGGAGACGCTGAAGGTCGAGGCCCCGGCGGGCTCGCGCTTCAAGGGCTATGAGGAGATCACCGTTCAGGACCTGATGGCGACGGCCGAGACGACGCTCTACCGGCGGGAGCGCTGGGAGACGCCGGACGGCGAAACGCTGATTGCGCCGCTTGCGACGGGGATCGTGGGCGGATGCGGCCCGCATCTGCATCGTTTCGTGGTGATGCTGCATTTTGAGGGCCAGATGCCCTGCGAACGGATCGTGGCGCTTCTGGCCGGTATGGGCCTGACGATCTCCAAACGTCAGGTGGTGCGGCTGTTGACCGCGAAGCTGGATAGCTTTCGCGCCGAGGACGAGGCGGTGCTGCGGGCGGGGCTTGCCGAGGCGCCCTTCGTCACCGTCGACGACACCGGGGCGCGCCATGCGGGCAACGGCTGTTTCACCACCCACATCGGCTCCGACCGGTTCGCCGCGTTCCGCACCGGGCCGGGCAAGTCGCGTCTGGCTTTCCTGGGCCGATTGCTCGGCGGCGCGGCGCGCTATGTGATCAATGCCGCCGCGATCGCCTATATGCGCGGCGCCGATCTGTCGCAGGACGTCGTCGACAGGCTCGCCGGCCATGCTTCGCGGGACTTTGGCTCGCACGAGGAATGGACGGATCACTTGCACGCGCTCGGCCTCGCCGATTTGCGGGTCACGCCCGATCCGGTGCGCCTCTCCAGCGAAGCGGCGCTGTGGGGCGCGATCGCCGAACAGGGCCTGCTCGGACACGCCGTGATCGTCTCCGACGACGCCGGCCAGTTCCGCGTCGGCGATCACGCGCTCTGCTGGGTCCACGCCGAGCGCCTCGTCCACAAGCTCCTGCCCGCCAACGACAAACAACGCAACGCCGTCGAGGTCGCCAAGCGGATGATCTGGTGGTTCTATCGGCGCTTGAAGGATTACAAGCTCGCGCCGAGCCCGGAACGGGCAAGCCTTCTGCGCTCGCAATTCGACCGCATCTTCAATCGCCGAACCGGCTATGCGACGCTCGATCGTCTGCTGAAACGCCTGCTCGGGCGCAAGAACGAACTCCTGCGCGTGCTCCAACGGCCGGAAATCCCGCTCAACACCAACGCTTCCGAAAACGACATCCGCGCCTTCGTCACAAAGCGCAAGATCTCCGGCGGAACCGTCAGCGAAAGGGGTCGCCAGGCCCGCGACGTCATGCTCGGCCTCGCCAAGACCTGCAAGAAACTCAAAATCCCTTTCTTCGACTATCTCGGCGCCCGCCTCGGCATCCCCGGCCCCGCAATCCCCCACCTCGCAACCCTCGTCAGCCCCGCCCCAAGCTAAACGCCTCGCCCGGGAATTTGCCCCGGTTACGCCCGATTGCTCTAAGCCTTTGAAAACACTCAAAACTGCAATCGGCAAGTGTTGTAACGAGTTGGCATGAACGCGCGGTCGGCGCCGCATCCGCTTGGGGTCGGCGCCATTCATCCTTCGGGCGGGCTCTGCTCAGGCCGGGCCGGTCACCGCCGGGCAGTCGTCGCGGCCGGACTGCACGAAAGGACATCGAGTCCGGGGTTACCGGGACGCCTTACTGAACCCCTGACGAAATTTCGATCCGCAATCGATGGAGGCCCATTCGGCGGTTGCGGAAGAATCGATATTATAACATCGTATTAAACATAAAGTGCGCCATGAAGTTGGGAAGGCGTTGTCGGACCGCCCGATCGCGCCCCTTTGGGCGCTCTCTTAGACGCGGTCGTCGACCAAGTCGGCCGCGCTTGGCCCAAGCGCGGCCACAACGCGGCCCGGCCGGAGCGCAGGTTCGTCACGCGGCGATTTCGTTCCACAGGCGGCGCAACGGTGGCTCGTCCTCCTCGATCTCGGCGAAGCGCCCTGTGGGATCGAGAAAGTAATTGTCGGTGCGGTCATCGTTGACCTGGCTCACCTCGCCGGCAAGCACGGGTCCCTTGCCGGCTTCGCCGTAGAAGCGGTGGTAGACGCCGCGCTCGATCGTCACGCTCTCGCCGGGGCTCAGCCGCAGCTTCTCCCATGGTTGCAGAGTGTGGGTGACGCCGTCCACAAGGACCGTCACCGGCGTGTCTGTCGTCTTGCCGTCCTTGTCGGCGTGCGCGAATTCGAGCACGAGCACGCCGCCGGCGCGGTTGATGATGTCCTCCATCTTGACACGATGGCGATGCGTCGGCGTCTCCTGTCCCTCGCCGACGATCAAGAGCTTCTTAGCGTAAGGCTTGCCGTTCGGGTCGCTTTGGACGCCGTTGCGCACGCAGAACAGGGTGAGGCCGCGCCTGGCGAAGTCTCCGGAGCCGAAATCGGTCACGTCCCAGCCCATCTGGCAGTCGTGCAGATAGCGCGCCGTCGCGCCGGCCTCGGCGAAGTCCTCGGCCGTCCAGTGCGCCCACCGCGGCAACGACCAGCGGTTGGTTTCCAAGAGCTCCATCGCCCGGCGGATGGCGGCGTTGATTTCCGATCGCTTCATCGCTCGTCCTCCCTTGCCGAACTCGCGGCGGAATGAGCTTCGCCGGCGCCCGCCACGGGCGCTCTGCGCCCGCCACCCGCCGCCGTGTCTAAGCGCAGTATAGCGGCCGGCCGGAAAGGCGTGCAGTCGATATCGGCGCGCTGTGGCGCGAACGCCAGTCGTCGGCGACGGGCCGCCCGGCGCTCGTCAATTGCCGCGGCGCGCCGGTCCGCTGACGCGCCCGCTACCGCGTCGCCCCGGGCTTATAGGTTTTCAGGTAATGGGCGATCGCCGCGAGATCGGAGTCCGGGACGTGAGAGAGACTCCGCACCTCCGCGGCCATCGGGCCGCCGAGCACGTCCCCCGTCGGGGTGAACCCGGTCGAGAGCGCGGTGACGACGTCGCTTTCGGACCAGTCCTTCAGACCATGCGCCGTGATGTCGGGCGCCTTGCCCTTGCCGTCCGGCAACGGGCCGCCGGTCAGCCGGCGGGAGGCGATGATTCCGCCCAAAAAGTCGCGGGGGGAATGGCACTGCGCGCAATGCCCCGGTCCCTCGACGAGATAGCGGCCGAGCGCTTCCGTGTCCGTCGGATCGACAGCGGGCGGATGATCGATCGTCGGCATATAAAGCAGCTTCCACAATCCGACGGCGCGGCGGATCGAGAACGGGAAGCTCAGCGCATCGGCAGGCGCGCGTCCCGGGGCCGGCGGCAGCGTGCGAAGGAAGGCGAAGAGGTCGCGCACGTCCTCGAGCGACATGCGGCAGTAGGACGTATAGGGAAACGCCGGATAGAGATGCTCGCCCGCCGGCGAGACGCCCGCCATCAGCGCGTTGGCGAAGTCGGCCGCGCTCCATTTCCCGATCCCGTCGACCGGATCGGGCGAGATGTTCGGCGGATAGAACGAGCCGAACGGCGTCTTCAGCTCCATGCCGCCCCCGAGTTCGAAGCGGGTCCTTCTGGCCCGGCGACATGTGGCAAGACTCGCAGCCGGCGATGTAGAACACGTTTTTCCCGGCCTCGGGGTCGCCCGGCTCAGAGACCGCGGCTGCGACCTCGGCGCCGACGCCGCGCGGGGCGGTCGCCTCCCACGCTGCGGCCGGGACGAGGACGGCCGCGAGGCCGAATGCGTATGCAATTCGGTGCGCATGAACGGTCCGCACGAGCCGTTGCGGCGCCCGAGGGCCGCTACTGCTGCTTCGTATGGTATTTCTCGTGGCAGCCGTCGCAGTTCTTGAGCACGCCGGGCATCGTGGCTTTGAAGCTCGCCTCGTCCTTGATCGAGGCGAGCGCGGCCTTGGCGTCCTCGCCGAACTTTTTAAAGCGCGCGTCGAGATCGGCCAGGTTGTCGTCTTCCCAGATTGCCGGCAAGGCGTGGGTGTCGCCGGTCTTGCTGTCGGGCGGGAAGAGGGCGGGCTCCTTCTCAGCGGCGTTCTCGTAAGTTCTCAGCGCCTTCTGCACCGTCGCGAGATCGAACGGGGCCTTGTCGCGCAGCATCGGGATGAGCGGTTTGGACACCTCCCCGTCGACTTTCATCAGCGCGCGCCGCGCCTTGATCGCGTCGGCGCCCGACACCGCCGCCAGCGCGACCCCCGCGCTCGTCGCAATCGCGAGCGCCGCAAACGTCATCCGCATCATGGTAGCCTCCGTCTTTCGGCGAGTCAGGCGGTCCGCCTGCCGGAAGTCCAACTGAAGGAACTTCAACGCGTTTTGATGACCGGTCCCAAACTTGCTGTGAAATGGCTCGCCTCTGGGCGGCATTTCGTTGCAGCTATCCAAACACGCGACGCGGCGTCGCATTCGACGTCGGAGACGCCTTGTCGAGGAATGAACTGCCGGCTACCGCTGGGAAGCTTCGAATACGCCGTAGGGAAACGTCACCGGAAGGACCCGGGACAGACTTAGATCGGCTTCCGCGAAGAGCCGGGCGTATTCATCGTCAGTTCTTTCCGTGCCGCCGGTTGTCACAAGCATGTTGATGTCGCTAAGAAACGTAGGGATAGATTGAACCGGATTTGCGAAGATCATTCGTTCGACGACAAGGACCTTTGCGCCTGCGGGCATGGCGCGGCGGCAATTGCGGAGGATTGCGATCGAGCGCTCGTCATTCCAGTCGTGGAGCACGTTGGCCATGACGTAGCAATCGGCTCCGCTGGGAACGGACTTCGAAGAAGTCCCCTGCGACCACTTCGCACCGATCGGCGATGCCCGCCGCCTTGATTTTCGCCTCGGCGCCGGGGACGACGTTGGGCAGGTCCAGGATGACGCCGCGCAAGTTCGGGTGCGCCGCAAGGATGGCCGTTATCAGCGTCGCGTGCCCGCCGCCGACGTCGATGATCTTCCGCATGTGGGAAAAGTCGTAGGCGGAGGCGACGGTCGGCGCGAATACGGAGGTGCGCTCCGACATGGCCGCGTCAAACGCGACGGCGGCCTCGGGATGGCCGGCGAGGAATTCGAAGACCCCCATTCCGAAGGCCGAGTCGAACGCCGGCTCTCCCGTGCGCACGGCCTCAAGGATGTGGTCGAAAGCCCGCAGACCGCCAAGGCCGTCGGTGAGCAGCGCCCAGTTGCGCACCGATCCCTGAACTCCAGTTCGCAGCCGATCTCCTAGCGGGGAAAGTCCGAAGCTGCCCGGCTCAGGCTCGGTGAATACCCCGAGCGCGGCCAGAAGGCGCAGGACTCGATAGAGGGCCGCAGGCTGAGATTTCGTAAGCCGGGCCAATTCATCCGAGGTTCGTGAACCACTCTCCAAGAGGTCGGGGATCGCAAGCTTGGCGGCAACGTAAACCGCTCGGGAGATGAGGAAGCCCTGGATCATCCTGAGCACGGTCGCCGAGGCCTGCATCGGGTCAGCCGTCCCCGCTTCACGCTGTGCAGGACTTGATGCGCTGGCAATCGGCTCCATGGCGTTGCTCCCGATCTGGCGGCCTTGTGGTTAATCCGCAAACCGGTCGATTTTATGCATTGGGCTGTTGGTCACTCCCCCTTGCCGCCGCCGCACAGGAAAGGCGAGACGTCGGATGATCTACGTCGCCAATCGAAGGAAGCGGTCCCATTCGGGCTTGTCGCCGAAACGCGCGGCGAGGAAATCGGCGAACGCTCGCGTCTTGGCGGCCAGATAGCGGTTCGACGCATAGAGCGCGTGGACGCCGAACGCCGGCTGGGGAAAGCGGTCGAGCACGGTTTTGAGGCGGCCGGCCTCGATGTCGGGCCCGACGAGAAAGGTCGGCAGCTCGGCGATTCCGAGCCCGGCCAGAGCCGCCTCGCGCAGGACGTCACCGTTGTTGGAGCAGAGAACCGAGTTGATTGGCGCGGCGATCGCCTCCCCGTCGACGACGATCCGCCATCGCTGCAGGGAGGTGGTGTGGCCGTAGCTCAGGCAGGGGAGGCGGGCGAGGTCCTCGGGCGCCTCCGGCGCGCCATGTCTTTCGACGAAAGCGGGGGAGGCGACGAATGCGCGGCGCGCGGGCGCGAGCTTTCGCGCGATAAAGCTCGAGTCGGCGAGTTCGGCGATGCGGACGGTGACGTCGACGCCCTCTTCGATCGGGTCGATGAAGCGGTCGGTCAAGGTCAGCTCGATCTTGAGGTCGGGAAATTTCGCCATGAACTCGGTGACCGCGGGCCCGAGATAGAGCGCTCCGAACGACGTCGGGCCGTTGACCTTGAGGACCCCGCGCGGCTCGCCGTGCAGGCGCGCGACCTGCATTTCCGTCTCTTCGACGCGCGCGAGAATTTCTACGCATCGGTCGTAGTAGGCGAGGCCCGCCTCCGTCGCCCGGACGCGCCGCGTGGTGCGGTCGAGCAGCCGGACGCCGAGCAGATGCTCCAGCTCCATCACCGCCTTGCTGGTCGCCGAACGGGTCGATCCCAGGGCTCGCGCCGCCTCGGCGAAACTGCCGAGCGCCACCACCTTGGCGAAGGCGTTCATCGCGCCGAGCTTGTCCATGGATTGGTTCCCGCTTGGAGACAGTCTGGGCAGAAACAGGCATATTGTCTCCAGCTTTGCGCGATCTTACTTGAGGTGCAACCTTCTTGAGGCACGGTGGAACAGATGGAAAGCATCATCAGACGATCGGAAGAGCGCGGGGCGGCCAATTTTGGCTGGCTCGACAGCAGGCACAGTTTCTCCTTCGGCGGCTACTACGACCCGCGGCACATGGGCTTCGGGCCGCTCCGCGTGATCAACGAGGATCGCGTCGCGCCGGGCGGCGGTTTTCCCACCCATCCGCACCGCGACATGGAGATCATCTCCTATGTCGTCGAGGGCGGCCTCGCGCACCGGGACAGCACCGGCACATCGTCGGTGATCCGCCCCGGCGACGTGCAGCGGATGTCCGCCGGCACGGGCGTCCGTCATAGCGAGTACAACGCCAGCGAAACGGACCCCGTTCATTTCCTGCAGATCTGGATCATTCCCGAGCGAGACGGCCTGAAGCCGAGCTACGAGCAGAAGACCTTCCCCGCCGAGGAGAAGCGCGGAAAACTTCGCCTCGTCGGCTCGCACGACGGGCGCGAGGGCTCGGTCGTCATCCATCAGGACGTCGACCTTTATGCGACGCTGCTCGAGCCGGGCGAGAGCGTGTCGCACCGAATCTCCGCGGGACGGGGCGTGTGGGTCCAGGTCATCCGCGGCGGACTGACGATGAACGGGCAGGCGCTACGCGCCGGAGACGGAGTGTCGATCAGCGGCGCGGGCGAGATCCGCCTGGACGCGCAGGCTGCGACCGAGGCGCTCATCTTCGACATGGCGCCTTAAGGCAAGGCGATCGCTCGAGATATGAGGGTTCGTGGCGCACGCGCCGCGAGCCCTTCGTCTCCGATTACGCGCTCGATGAAGGGTCCGGCATCCTGCCGGATCGACAGCCGGACGGCCGGAATCGACCCGAAGCGGAAGTTTAGCCGCTACGTCGCGAAGGCGGGCTGGACATAAGCATCTTTCGGGATATGCTTGAAACATTTGCTGCGATGGTTAGTGGCAAGCCGTATTGGTCGCGAGGGCGGAGACGATTGCCCCGCATCCCGGTACGGATATTTGATTTGGTCCAACGCTCGCTGTCGGGGGGGGGCCGATGAGAACGCTTCCTTATATCGAGCTCATCAAGGACAAGATCATAACTCCGGAAAAGGCGGCCGCCATCGTCAGGCCGGGGCAGAGCGTCTTCATCGGTACGGGTTGCGCCACCCCCGTGACTCTGGTCGCCGCCCTCGAGGTTCGGAAGCCTGCTCCCCCCGATGTCGAACTCCTCTACTTTCTGACGTCAGGGCTTGACGACATCTGGGGCGGCGGCCGGAGTGCCTATCGACATCGATGCTTCTTTGTCGGCTCCGACACGCGCGCCTTAGTCGCGGGTGGCAAGGCGGAGTACGTTCCAATTTCTCTCACCAAGATCCCCGAATTGACGGCGAACGGCCGGATCCGGCCAGATGTGGCGCTGATTCAGGTCTCGCCGCCGGATGCGCATGGCTATGTCAGCCTCGGCATATCGGTCGATATCGCAGCCGGTGTGCTGAGGCGAACAGAGACGATCATCGCGGAAATGAATGCCAACATGCCCCGGACGCTGGGCGACGGTTTCCTGCATGTCGAAAGGCTCGCGGCAATCGTGCCGGTCGATGCGCCCGTGACTGAATACAAGCATCCGCCGGACGATGAGGTCGCCCGAAGGATAGCGCAATATGTCTCGGAGATCATCGACGACGGCTCCACCATCCAGACCGACCTTGGGCGCTTCTGCAACGAGGCGCTTCGGTACCTCCACCACAGGAAGGACCTCGGCATCCATTCCAATGTCATCACGAGTCCGGTGCTCGATTTAATCCAAAGCGGCGTCGTGACCGGACGTCACAAGACTCTGCACCACGGGAAGGTTGTGACGAGCTTCTGTCTTGGCGACCGGAAGCTGTATGAATTCATCGATGCAAACCCAATGTTCGAGTTCCGCGCGATCGAATATGTGGCAAATCCAGCGGTCGTGGCCCAGAACTACAAAATGGTCTCCTTGTCGCAGGCTCTGGCGATAGACCTCACGGGTCAGGTCTGCTCGGATCAGTTCGACGGTCAGTTCTACAGCGGCGTTTCGACCCAATTGGACTTTCACCGCGGCGCCGCCATTTCGCCCGGCGGAAAGTCGATCGTTTGCCTTCGATCGACCACCGAAGACGGCTCACAGTCCCGCATTCGCGCTCAATTGCGACAGGGGGAGGGCGTCACGGTGCCGCGTTCGGACGTCCACTATGTCGTCACCGAATTCGGGATGGCTTACCTGTTCGGAAAGTCGACGTCGGAGCGGGCGATTGCGCTGAGCGAGATCGCCCATCCGGACTTCCGCGACAGCCTCCTGGCCGAGGCGAAGAAGCTGGAACTCGTTCCAAAGGGTCACAGGGTGGGCGGCGTGCACCGATATGCCGTCGAGGAAGAGCGCCAGATTGTGCTGCGCTCGGGACGAGAGGGGTCGCTAAGACCTGCGCGGGGCGGCGATACGCACGCAATGCAATTGCTGTTCCATAAGATGTCCGAACGGGACACCTATTTGCGTTTTTTCAGGAAGCTTAGCTCTCTTTCTTACGATGAGGCGCAACGCCTCTGCAACGTCGACTTTGTTCAGGACATAGCCTTTGTGGCTGTCACGGGTCCTCGCGACAATGAAGAAATCGTGGGTACCGGGGCCTATTTTCTCAACCCGTCGAGCAATCTGGCCGAGGTCGCCTATATGATCGCACCATCATGGCAGGGAAGCGGTCTCGGGTCCGCGTTGCAGCAACGGCTCAAGGAATTCGCTATTCAGAAAGGCGTGCGTGGGTTTGTAGCGGAGATCCTCCCCGCGAATACGGCGATGCTTCAACTCGCGCAGCGACTTGGTGAGACCTCCGCGACGATCGATGACGGGGTACACCACGTCGTCAGCATATTCGAAGGGTAACTTGCTGGGCGGGCGGGCAGATTGAGAAAGTTGCACTCAACGACCTGTCCTGGTCGCAGAGGTCCGCTTACCGCCCTTCCGAGACAATCCGGGTCGCGCGTCAAGTGTTAGATTTTCACCACTAGACGAGCGCCTTACGGCGCCCGCACCGCCATCGCCCCGACCTTGGCCGCGGCGCGGGCGAGGCCGCGATCGAAGCTCGCGAAGGCCTCGCATTCGATCGAGCCCGCGAGGTGCAGCGCGTCGGTGAAGTCCATGCCTTGTTCCGCCCAGTCGAGCGCCTTGGCCAGAGCCGACGGGTCCTCGACAATGACGCTAGGCAAGCCGGCGAATTTGCGCAGCGCGTTGAGGATCGCGGGTCCACCGAGGCGATAGTTCGCCCGCAAGACCCACTCGGCCTCGAGAACGACGGTCATGGTGACGAACACCGTCTCGCCTTCGATCAGCGCAGTCGCGCGCCGAAACTGCTCGGGTTCGTCGGCGACGAGGTATCGGACGACGACATTCGTATCAATCGAAATCACGGCTCTTGCGCAGCCATCGGCGCCGCGCTTCCTCGAGCACGGCCTCGTGCATCTCCTCGACCGAGACCACGCGGTCGACAGGACCGAGAGAGCCCCGGACGTCCTCGTACTTCGTCGCCTCTTTCTTCGGCGCGGCGCGCAAAAGGACGCCCTCCGGCCGCTCCTCGACGATGAGCTCGGCCCCCGCGGCCCAGCCGCGCCTGTCGCGCAACGCCTTCGGCAGGACGACCTGCCCCTTGGTCGAAATTTTCGTTGTCAGCTTCGCGGTTTTCGCCATCGGTCGCCCAGCGGCTCGGTAAGATAAGAAGTAAGATAGGCCGCTGGTCGCGTTGGCGCAAGAACATGCAAGCGGAATCGCGGTCGGGAAGGCCGGGCGCGGGCCGCCGCTGATGGCGATCGGCGGCACAGCAGAAAACACGACAATTCCTTGACATATGTTCGTGTTATGTACTAGTTTTGTTCTCATCGTGATCGAGAGCCAGGAGTCCGCCGAGTGTCCACACCCGTCACCGTTCCGCCCGCCGCAAAAACCCGCAACCGGTCGATCGAGGCCCGGCGCGCGGCGCGCGTCGATAAGGCCATGCGGGAACGACTGATCATCGATCTTTTAAACCGCGGCGTCTTGGTCGCCGAGATCGCGGCGCGGCTCGGCGTGACGGAGAAGCGCATGCGCGCGAACGTCCGGGAGATTCTCGCCCGCCGCATGCCCGAAGCGCCGGAAGACTTCGTCGCGCTGCAGATCAGCCGTCTCAACGAGGCGCTTCTGGTGGCCTACAGCGCCATGTCGGGTCAGAACCTTCGGGCGGTCGACCGTGTGGTGAAGATCGTGCGCGAGCTCGACCGCTATCATGGGTTCTTCGCAGCCGAGCGGCGCTCTCTGCGCAACGCGCGAGACGGTCGAAGCAAAGGCGGAAGGGCCGCTCGCGCTGTTGGCGGATCGCCTGCAAACGGCGCCGCAAGCGCTTGAAAAGGCTCAATCCGCGCCCGGAAACGGCAGGGCCGCGGATGGCCTGGATGAGGCGGTCGGCTTGGGCTTGGCCGAAGCGGCGCAGGTCCGGATCGCGCTCGACGAGCCGCCGGTCGATGGCCCGCAAAAGGCTCCGCAAGCGCCTGAAAAGGCTCAATTCGCTCCCGAAAATGACTGGACCCCGGCCGCCTCGGACGAAAGCTTCGCCTTCCTTGCCGGCCCGGCTCGGCCCCGAGCGCTCCTGATGCGCCGCAGATCGTGCGCCCGGAAACGGCGCCGCAAGCGCCTGAAAAGGCTCAATTCGCGCCCGGAAACGGCGTGGCGCCCAACTCGTCGGACGAGCCCTTCCTCTCGCACCTCGCCGCGTCGGCGCAAGACCTTCCCGCGCACGGGACGTTGTTGACCGGGCAAACCGAAATTTGGCTGCGAAATGGCGTGGGCGCCCAGTCCCCGCGCCCGTCCGAGTCCTTCATCAGCCTGGCGATCGAAAACCCGAACGGCTTCAAGCGGCTGAATGTCCGGGCGACGCCCAATGGGGTGGCGGCCTGTTAAATCCGATCTGGATGGGAGCCCGGCTATCTCGCCGAGGGTCTTGGAGCACGACCCTTCAGCCCGGATTCGAGGCCCTGGCGTCACTCCCCCTTGTCCTTGCTGAACAGGAACGGCGCGACGTCGGAGACGCCGGGGGACTTCACCACCGAAAAAGGCGCCGGGCGGCAGACGGCGAGCGCCGAGAGGCCGACGCGGGCGGTCAAGAGGCCGTTCAGCACGCCTTCGCCCATCCGCGCCGAGACGCGCGAGGCGATGCCGTGTCCGACGATCTGCTGCACCAGGCTGTCGCCGACCGCCATGCCGCCGGTGATGGCGAGATGGGCGCCGATCGAGCGGGCGAGTTTGATGAGGCCGAAGAGGCCCGGCCGGCCCCCATAAATCTCGGCGATCCGGCGCACGAGCCGGATGATCTGGGCGACGACGAAGATCACGTCGAGGATCGCGCGAGGGCTGATCGCCGTCACCAGCGACACCCGCTTCGCCGCCGAGGCGATTTCACCTTGGGCCCTGTCGTCGAGGGGGCGCAGAAGCGCGCGTTCGGCGACGTCGACGAGGTCGCGGCCGTCGACGATCGCGCGCGCGGCGTCCTGAACTTGAGCGCGGGCGTGCGCCGTTTCGGGCCGGTCGCGGTAGAGCGCGACGAGCCGGCCGACGAGGCGTCGCGCCGCCTCGCGGTCGTCGGCGGCGCGGGCGGCTGCGAAGGCGACATGCATCTCGGCGATTTTTGTCTGGCGCGTAACCGCGTAGATCTCGCGCGCGAGGAGTCCGGCGAGGCCGATAAGGAACAGAACCCCGAAGGCGAGGCCGATCAAGCCCAGCGACTCGGCCCTGGCGAACAGGCCCTCGATCAGGCTGGTCGTCCATAGGCCCAAGGCGAGCGAGGCGAGGCCGGCGAAGCCGCTTAAGAGGAGGCCCGCGAGGCTGAAGCGCCAGCGCGACAGGAGGCCCGACTTCTGCGCCGCTTCGACCTGCCGCTCCGCCTCGTCGATCGGCGGCGGCGGCGTCGCGGACGGGATCGGCTCGTGCTGCGACTGGATGATGGCGGCAGGCGCAAGCGGGGCGGGGCCGTCGTCGACGGCGATGCGCGCGTCGTCGAGGCGGAAGGCGCGGGGACGGGGCGGGCGCTGGCTCATGCGAGGCGATCCCCGATCAGGAACTCGAGCGCGCGGTCGAGCCGGATTTGCGGGGCAGGCTCACCGCGCGTGGTGATCGGCGGGCGGAAGCGGACGAAGCGCCAGTCGTTGTCCGCCTCGGGCAGGGCGACCGCGTCGCCCTCGAAAATCGACATCGGGTCGGCCGGCAGTTCGCCGGGAAACACGGCGGCTTCGACCACGCCGTCGAACGCCTGGCCGCCGATCGTCTCTCCCTTCTCGGGCACGCCGATGATCGCCTCCAGCGTCTCGCCGCCTTGCCTGATCTCGGCCTCGCGGGTGGCGCGGATCGCGGCGAGCGCGATGACGTCGATCGCGGCGCCGACGCCCTCGGCGCGCGCGATCGCCTTGGCGGTCAGCGCGCGCAGGATCGCCTCCAGCCGGTCATGGCTCGTGTGATGGATGATGGTCGGCCTTGGCGGCGGCGAACAGGATTTTGTCGATGCGCGGCCGGAAGATCGAGGCGAAGCGCGAGGACCGTCCGGCCCGGAAGGCGCACAAGACGTCGGAGAGCGCGTTCTCGAGGTCGCGCAGCGCGGCCGGACCGGAGTTCAGCGCCGTCAGCGCGTCGACCAGCACGATCTGGCGGTCGAGCCGGGCGAAATGATCGCGGAAGAACGGCTTGACCACATGCGACTTGTAGGCCTCGTAGCGGCGCTCCATCATCGCCGCCATGGAGCCCGGCGTGATCGCGTCGCCCTCGCTAAGCGGGATCGGCGCGAAGGTCAGCGCGGGCGAGCCCTCGAGGTCGCCCGGCATCAGGAAGCGCCCGGGCGGGAGGGTCGAGAGCGCATAGACGTCGTCGCGCGCCCCGCGCAGATAGGCGGTGAATCGTTCGGCGATGTCGCGGGCCGCGTCCTCGTTTGCTTCGGCGTGAGCGTCGAGGCCCGTGAGCGCCGCGCGCCATTTCGCCGACAACGGCGCGCGGGCTTGCGTTTCGCTCGCGCGCAATGTCTCCCGCGCCCATTCGGCGTAGCTCTTGTCGAGCAGCGGCAGGTCGAGCAGCCATTCGCCCGGGTAATCGACGAGGTCGACCGAGAGGCTCGAGCTTCGCCCGCTCCAGCCCGCGGCGCTCTCGAATTCGATCGTCAGGCGCAGCTGCGATATGCGCCGGGTCGACTGCGGCCAGCGGCGGTCGGGACCGCTGAGGCTCGTCAGATGATCCTCGTAGGCGAAGCGCGGAACGGCGTCGTCCGGCTGCGGCTCGAGCCGCGCCCGGGTGACGCGTCCCTCGGCGGAGGCGGCGAGCACGGGAAGCCGCGCCCCGGCGATCAGGTTGTTGACGAGGGCGGTGAGGAACACCGTCTTGCCGGACCGCGACAGACCGGTGACGCCGAGACGCAGGCCGCCGCCGGAGAAATAGTCGCCGACCGAGCGGGCCACGAGGCCGGCCTCGAACACGAGATCGGTGAGAATCGACAAGGGGGGCCCGCGCGTGAAATCCGGCCGGGCCTATTTAAGGGGCGTCGGGCGATTTGGACAGAGGGTCAGTCCGTGCCGGCCTCGATCTCGGAAGCCGTCAGGAAGAGCGCGAGCAGCGCGGCCTGTTGTTCGATGTCGTCCCAGCTCGCGACCGAAAATTCGAGCGCCGCCACGGCGCAGGTGGGGAACTTGGCCGCCATGCGGCGCAGCTCGGAATGGACTCCGGAGCCCGCCAGCGAAACGGCGAATTCGCCGATCCCGGGGTTGTGGCCGACGAGGCCGACGCTGGCGTAGGAGTCGGACAAGCCGCGCGCGCGGGCGAACAGCATGCCTTGCGCGGCGTCGTAGAGTTCTGGGGTCTTCCTGCAGCTCGACGCGCCGCGGCCATTCGGAGGCGAATATCTCCGCCGTCTGCTTGGTCCGCAGCGCCCCCGAATGGACGAGCACGTCGGGCAGCATGTCGCGGGCCGCGAGAGCGCCCGCGACCCGCCGCGCGTCGTCCCGGCCCCGATCGGTCAGCGCGCGCTCGTAGTCGTCGCGGCCGACGGCGGGCTCGGTTTTGGCGTGACGGACGAGAAGCAGCCTGCGCATGGCCGAAGATTGCTTGAGCGCCGGACGATTCGCAAGCGCGCCATTCGAAGAGCGGCGAGGCCGCGCGGCGCCCGGAAGGGGAGAGGCATGACGCTTCTACCCGCCGACGATGTCGCTGGCCGCGAAATTCGGCCAATCGTAGTCAGGAAGGCGGAAGTCGTCGGTCATGTCCCGTCCGAAGGCGAGCCCGGCCACCCCCGGAACCGCGCAAACCTTGATGACCTGGTTGCGGACGAACAGGCCCAACGCTGTTCTGGGGGCGAAGGCGGCGGAAAAGCGCTCCGCCGCCTTCTGCTTCGAGGCGACAGTGGAGCGCAGCTGCGCTTCGTAGTTCCGGAACGCTTCGTCATGCCGTCCGCCGGCGCCGCCGATCTCGCCCGCCAACACATAGGCCGCAGCCATCGCGAGAGCCGAGCCTTGTCCGGCCATCAGGGAAACGCAGAACGCCGCGTCGCCCAACAGCGCGACGCGGTCGTGCGACCAGGCGTCCATGCGGATCTGGCTCACGCGATCGTAGTAGAGCTCGGGCGCCTCGTCGAGCTGGTCGAGGATCCGCGCGCATTCCCACCGGCCGGAGCCGAACCGCTCCCGCAAATGAGCCTTTTGGGCCGCCGCTTCGCGCGCCGTCAGCGCATCGCCGTCCGCGGCGAATACGAACAGAAACAGCGTCCGATCTTGCCTGAGAGCCACGCGCCCGAGCATCCCGCCGGGCTCGTTGTAGATCACATAAACGTCCTCGTCGCGCGGACGATAGCCTTCGACCTCGAACGCCGCGACGACATAGCCGAGAGTCTTCTCGAACTGAGCCTCGGGTCCGAACGCCAGCTCGCGGACGGTCGAATGCAGGCCGTCGGCGCCGATGACGAGTTCGAAGTCGCGCTCGCCCGCGTGCGCGAACCGGACGCGGACGCCCTCGGCCCGCGCGTGGAGACCGACGATTTCGTCGCCGAACATGACCTCCGACGAGCGGCTCGCCTTTTCGAGCAGCAGCCGCGACAGGTCGCTGCGTCGAAGGGTGACGAAACGACCTCCCGTCAGCGCGCTGAATACGCGCGCGCCCAACCCCGCCAGACGTCGGCCCTGGCGGTCGACGACCCGCAATTCGCGAATATGATAACCGACCGACTCGAGGGCGCCCGCCAATCCCATTCGCTCGGCGACGTCGTAACCCACGCCCCAGAAGTCGATGACGAAGCCGCCGGCGCGGAGCGTGGAAGCGCGCTCGACGATGGTCGTGTCGAAGCCGGCGGCGTTCAACCAAAAGGCGAGCGTCGGTCCGGCGATCCCCGCGCCCGCAATCAGGATTGTCTCCCGTCGCATGCGAGGCGCTTACCAGCTCGGGCTGGCCAAACCAAGGAGGACTTCGCCAGCCGTCGCGGGCCTCGCCGAATTTCCGCCAAGCGGCGCAATCGCGCCCGATCGCTCGCGGCGGCTCGAGAACGCCAGCTTCTCGAAGAGACGCTCGTCGATCAGGAGCACGGGCGGGTCGGCGAGCCGAACGCCTCCCACAGCTTGCCCCGGCGGATGTCGTTGGAGATGTTGGAGACGCGCGGGTCGCCGAGCGGCGAGTCTCTCACCCGCGACACGGCGTCGTATTCGTGCAGTCCCTGCCGGGCGGGCGTGGTCGACTTGACGCGCCAGGCGATGAATGGCGCGCCGATCGCCGCGGCGATCTCCTGTGCGAGCAGGCTCTTGCCGGCGCCGGGTTCTTCCTTGCCGAGCAGCGGACGTTCGAGCGCCATGGCGGCGTTGACCGCGGTGTCGAGTTCGTCGCCCGCGACATAGGTCTTCGCGCCCTCAAAACGCGTCTGCGGTCGGCTCCCGGCTCGGACGAAGGACGCGGCGCGTCAATTCATGGCGCCCTTGACCGTCTCGATCAGCTGCTTGAGCGTGAAGGGCTTGGGCAGGAAGACGAATTCCTGCTTCTCCGGCAGGCTGCGCGCGAAGGCGTCGTCGGCGTAGCCCGAGACGAAGACCACTTTCGCGTCAAACCCGCGCCGACGCAGCTCGATCAGCATCGTCGGCCCGTCCATTTCCGGCATGATGACGTCGGAGACGATGAGATCGATCGGTCCGCCCGCTTCCTCGGCGACGCGCAGCGCCTCGACCCCCAATTCCGCCTCGAGCACCGTATAGCCGCGCGAGGTCAGCGCGCGCGAGGCGAAGGCCCGCACCGCCTCCTCGTCTTCGACCAGTAGAATGGCGCCGCGGCCGGTGAGATCGGCCGGGGGCTTGACGGCTTCCGTCTTGGCGGGCTCGTCGGACTCGGCCTCGAGGAGCCGGGGAAGGAGGATGCGGAATGTCGCGCCGGCGCCCGGCTCGCTGTCGCAGAAGACGTATCCGCCGGTCTGCTTGACGATGCCGTAGACCATCGACAAGCCGAGGCCGGTTCCCTTGCCGACCTCCTTGGTGGTGAAGAAGGGCTCGAAGATCTTGGCCAGCACGTCGGCGGGAATGCCGTGCCCGGTGTCCTGAACCTCGACCAGCACGTAATCGGCGGGAACGATCGCCATGTCCTTCAGCCGACGGCATTCGGACGCCGGAAAATTGCGGCTGCGCAGCGTGATCTTGCCGCCGTCCCGCATCGCGTCGCGGGCGTTGACGACGAGGTTGACGATCACCTGCTCGAACTGGTTGAGGTCGGCCTTGACCAGCCACAGATCGCGGCTGTGGACGACGTCGAGATGGATCGTCTCGCCGACCAGCCGGCGCAAGAGCATCTGCAGCTCCGACAGCACGTCGTTGAGCTGTAGCGTCTGCGGCCGCAGCGTCTGCCGGCGCGAGAACGCGAGCAGTTGCCTCACCAGTCCCGCGGCCCGGTTGGCGTTCTGCTTGATCTGCATGATGTCCTGAAAGGACGGATCGGTCGGCCGGTGATTGGCGAGCAGCAGATCGGAATAGCCGATGATCGCGGTCAGCACGTTGTTGAAGTCGTGCGCGACGCCGCCGGCGAGCTGGCCGATCGCTTGCATTTTCTGGCTTTGGGCGAGATTTTCCTGGAGCGTGCGCTGTTCGGTGGTGTCGAGCGCGAAAACGATTGCGCTCGCGCCTTCGTCGCTGCGCGGGTCGGCCGCGGAAACGAACAGGCGGGCCGAGCGCGCCGGATCCGCGCCCTCCAGCGAAACGTCGAGCGGAGCGATCTCTCCCTGGCCTTGGGCCGCCGCGTCGATCGCGCTCCGCAAGGCCGCGTGATCGCGCTCCGCCACGACACCGAAAATCGACGGGTTTCCGTCGCCGGCGCGCGACTTCAGAGCCTCGGGGGCGAGGCGCGCGAAGGCGGCGTTGGGACGCAGCAGCGCGCCGGAGGCGTCGACCGCGGCGATCGCGACCGGGGTCGAATTGAAAATGCGCGCGAAGCGCACTTCCGCCGCGCGCAGGTCTTCCTCGCCTTTGATCTCGCCCGGAGCGCGATTGATGACCAGCGACCGCGACGGTCCCGGCGCGCCGTCGCTGGAAAAGGCGACCTTGTGAAAGATTCGCGCCGGCAGGACGCGGCCCTGGCGCGGCTTGAGATCGACGTCGAACTGTTGCGTCTTCACTTCCCCCGGGCGCGCGGACATCATGGTGAGCATGGCGCCGCCGTCCCCGGAAATGATGTCGCCGATCCTGAGCTGGCCGAGTCCGAACTGGGCGAGGTCGTAATCGAGCCACCCGGCGAGCGTTGCGTTCATATGGACGATGGCCCCGTCGGGCTCGGCGGAGAAAAACCCGGCGGGGGCGTGGTCGAGATAGTCGATCGCGTGCTGAAGGTCCTGAAAGAACGTCTCATGGCGGTCATGTTCGCGCGTCTCGTCCGAGACCGTCCAGACTGTCGCGCCGTCGCCGGCCGCCGCTTCGAGCGGACGCACGCGAATGCGGTACCAGGCGACGGTTCCCTCGCCGTTGAGCGGCGGCGAGAGGCGCAGGTCCTCGCTCGCGCTCTTGCCGGACTTGGACGCCTGCGACAGCCGGTAGACGGACTCCGAGACCTCCGGCGAACCGGTGAACAGACGCTCGACCGGCTTCAGTTCGTTGGCGGCGCGCGCGCCCGAGAGGGCGCGATAGGCGTCGTTGGCATAGAGAATGCGCGACTTCCGGTCGGTGACCACCAGACCGTCCGGATTGGTGTCGGCGATCGCCTTGGTCGTGTCGAAGCGCGCCGCTCGCGCCGGGAATTGCAACAGGCCGAAGGAGAAGAGGAACAGTCCGAATGCGCCGCAGGAGGCCAACGCGACCATCACCCAGGTCACAGTGGTCATGCCCGCCGCGTCGGGACCGAGCCAGAAAGCGAGGACCGCGCCGGCGAGAGCGAGTGCCGGGAAAGACAAGACGAGGGGGTTCGCGGTCCGTTCGATTCGGTCCGCCGGGGGAGGGGGCGGCGTCGAATTCATCGGAGAATCAAATCCCAGGGATGCATGCCTTTGCGAGCTCGCCGAGTCGATCGCCATGCGGCCTTTGCTAGCACGCGGTCCGCCCGATGTCTCGGCGGGGGCGAGGGCGATCGGGGGCTGACGGGGCGAAGGCCACAGTTTTCAACGGGAACGCATTTTGTTATGAGTGCCGCTCGGCTCGTCTCGGGCCGCGATGGGCGTAGCGCCGATCCGGCGAAGCTTGAAGGGTTCGCGGGGTCCATATTTCATCGAGCGCGTTCTGGCGTGTCGACGACGTGCGGGGGCCGTCGCCGGCCCGCGAGGCGAAGCTCTGGTTTGCGCGGTCGGCGGCGCGAGCGTTGGACATGGCATGCAGTGGTTGACTGATCTTTTCTCCGGCGACAAGAGCTTCGGCTGGATCGCATTTCTGGCGGCCTGCGGGATCGCCGCACTCGTGGTGCTGGCGATCGTCTATCGTCTGGTGTTTGCGCACCGGCTAAGGGTCCCGGGAGGGCGGACGCGCCAGCCGAGACTGGGTCTCGTCGACGCGTTCAGTCTCGACGGCCAGCGACAACTCGTGCTGATCCGGCGCGACAACGTCGAACACCTCGTCATGATCGGCGGCCCGAACGACGTGCTTGTCGAATCGCAGATCAACCGCGCGCTGGCGCCGGCTCGCGAGGCCAACCTCGAGCCGGCGGCGCCCCTGCGGCGGCGAACCGAGGCGGTCGCCGTCCCGGAGCCTGTCCCCGCCGCGGCGCCTGTCCCCGCCGCTGCGCCTGTCCCTGCCGCGGCGCTTGCCCCTGCCGCGGCGCCTGGCGTGTCTAGGCCGGAGCCGCGCGCCGCCGCAGCGGCGCCAGCCGTTTCCGCTACGGAAGTCCGGCCGATGCGGCCTCAGACCGCTCCCCCGTTCCCGCTCCGCCGGCCCCAACCGCGCCCGCTGCGCCCTCGCCTCCGCCGCCGTTCGCTCAACCCGCGCCGCCGCCGGCCGCAGCCAGAGTTTCGGAGCCCGCCCGGCCCCTTCCGGCGTCCGGGCAGCAACCGCGTCCTTTGCCGCCCCGGCCGTCCATGCCGCCCCCGATCATTCCGGCAGGCGCGCCCGGCGGACGGACGAACGTCACGCGTCTGGGCGACAAGCATCCGCAGTCCGCGCCGCCGACCCTGGCCGCTCCCGCTCCCGCTGCGGCGCATGGCGCCGACCCGGCGGCCGCCCCGAACCCGGCCAAGACCGAAAATGCGGTCAAAACCGAAAGTGCGGTCAAGACCGAAATCAGCGGCGCCGTCGCCGAAGCCGGACCCGTGGGTTGCGCCGCCAGCGGCCGTGAAGGCCTCGGCCGCGCCCGCAGCAGCGCCAGTTCAGGCGCCGCCGATCGTCAAAGCCGAAGCCAAGCCGGAACCGGAGGTCGATCATGATGCGCCGGCCCCGGCGCCCGGCGTTCAGCAGCCGGCGGCGGCGAATCGCCCTCCGGCCGCCCACGGCGCGGAGCCCCCGCCGGCCGGGAGCCCACCGCCGAAAGTCGAGGATCCGTTGGCCGGCCTCGATTCGCTGGAAGCGGAAATGGCGCGCCTGCTTGGACGCGAAAAGCTGAACTGACCGCTGGGCGCCCTCCCTCTCGAGGGTCGTTCGCCGGACGCTACTCGTCGCGGTAGATCTTTTCGCGCCGCTCGTGGCGCTCCTGCGCCTCCACCGAAAGCGTGGCGATCGGCCGCGCGTCGAGTCGTCGAAGCGAGATCGGCTCGCCCGTCTCCACGCAATGGCCGTACGAACCGTCGTCGATGCGCGCGAGCGCGGCCTCGATTTTCGAGATGAGCTTGCGCTGCCTGTCGCGGGCGCGCAGTTCGATCGCGCGGTCGGTCTCCGACGACGCCCGATCGGCGATGTCGGGATGATTCTCGCTTTCCAACTGTAGGGCGGCCAGCGTGTCGCGGCTTTCGGCCAGGATCGCCTCGCGCCAGGCGATCAGCTTGCGCCGGAAATACTCGCGCTGGCGTTCGTTCATGAACGGTTCCGCGTCCGACGGCTTGTAGCTCTCAACGGCGAAATCGTTCATCAGTGATTCCTGTCCCTGATTGGAATTTGGCGGCCTTATAGCGATCCCTCGACCAAGGAACAATGGCTATCGCGACGGCGCCGCCGCGACGCGCGAATAGGCTGGGACGGCGCCCGGCGCCGCCGCATTTTGCCGCGGACCGCTTGCCAGACGAGGTCGCGCGCTTCACTTTGTCGCGCTGGATTCGGTCTCCCGGGCGCGGATCCGGATGGAGGGTTCTTCTCATGTACAAGCGCATCATTCTCGCGGTCGACCTCGCCGAACCGTCCCCGGCGCCCAAGGGGCTTCCGCAGGCTCTTGAATTGGCGAAGGTGGGCGGCGCCGCGCTGAGGCTGGTCAATGTTCAGCCCGTGGTGCCGGCCACGTTCATGGAATATGTGCCGGCCGATTTCGACGTGGAGCAGAGTAAGCGGGCGAAAGAGGCGCTCGACGCGTTGCTCGACGGCATCGATTTGCCGGCCGACCGCAAGAGCGCTGCCGCGCGCGCGGGCGGTATCTACCACGAGCTCCTGCAGGACGCGGCGGACTGGAACGCGGACCTCATCGTCGTCGGCTCCCATCGCCCGGTGATGAGCGACTATCTGCTCGGCTCGAACGCCAAGACGATCGTGCGTCACGCGCAATGTTCGGTGCTGGTCGTCAGGGAGTGAGCGAGCGGCGGCCCGGTCGAGGGTTCACGCCGCCAGCGCGCGCATGGCGGCCTCGACGCCGTCCGGGGTGAGCGGGAACATGCGGCGCTGAAAGATGTCGGCGATCAGCCGCATCGACTGCGAATGGGTCCAGTGATTCTCAGGGGTGGGGCTGACCAAGACCGTGCGCGGCCAGGCGCAGCGTCTCCATCGGCCTGTCAAAGCCGAGCTTCTCGATTTCGGCCCGCTCCGCGGGGCTCAGGTGGCGCTCGGCGAGCCAGCGCAGCCATTCCCTCCGGCAGCTCCTCGGCCTCGACCGCCGCCGCCCTAGTGTTGTGTCTTTAACGCTTCGACCCCACGCGGCGACCGGGAAGTCGTAGGTTTCAGAGTCCCGACAGGGCGCTTTGCGTTAAATTCACTACACTAGCGCGCGGCCCGGCGGGCGTGCAATGTTCGCGCCGCCGGCGGGAAAGGGCGATCATGGCCGCAGTCGTCAATTGCGAGACATACGTCCTGCCGCGCGCGGTCGCGCCCGATGTCGAAGTGTTCGCGGTCGGCGACATTCACGGGCGGACGGACCTTCTGCACGCGCTGCTCGACGCGGCCGCGCGCGAGCCGAAGCGGCGCCAAAGGCGCGCGATCGTCTTTCTCGGCGACCTCGTCGACCGCGGCCCCGACAGTCTGGGGGCGATCGATCTGGCGATCGGCGCGGGCGAACGGATCGGCGCCGACGAGCAGATCGCGCTGATGGGCAACCACGAGGCGATGATGCGGCTTGCGGTCGATCCGCGGACGCCGTGGGACGACGCGCTCGACGCGCTCGTCACCTGGCTGCGCAACGGCGGCGCCGCGTCGGTGCGCCAGTTCGCCGATTTCGAGGTCGCGCCCGATGGCCCCGAGGAACTCTTGACGGCGATCCGCTTCGCGTTGCCCGCGCGCGTGCGCGCCTGGCTCGAAACGCTGCGCTCTCACTGGCGCTCGCAGGACGTGCTGTTCGTCCACGCGGGCGTCAATCCCGATCTCGATCTCGAGGCCTTTCTCGCCGCAGCCTGGAACGCGCCGCTCGCCGATCTCGACGAGGAGCGGCACTGGGCCTGGGTGCGCTGGCCTTTCCTCGAGGCCTTGCCCGGCCCGGAGGGCTTCAGCGGCTTCTTCGTCGTGCACGGCCACACGCCGAACGACGCGAGGCCGAACGCCTCGCACGCCGATCAGATCCGCCGTTTCCGCCTCAACCTCGATGCCGGCTCGGGCCTGACCGGGCTTGCCAAGATGGCCGTCGTTCGCGGCGATGAAGCGCGCGTGCTGACGGCGCTTGGGCCCACCAACCGGATGCTGCGGGCGGAGTGACGCCGTTTCCGGGAGATCGGCTCGCGGAGGCGATCCACCCGTCAGGCGGCGTTCGCCATTGCCGCGAGGCAATTCCAGGTGGTGGATTTCATACTCGGGCGCTCGTTCATCCGCTTGAGCCAGTCGACGAGATTGGCGGCGTCGGCCGTCAGCGGCCCCCATTCTGGCGTCTCCGCGAAGATGTCGAGTTGCGGGGCGATCATGAGATCGGCGAGCGACACGGCCCCGCCGGCGAAATAGGGCTGCCGGCCGAGCAGTCGCGCGAGTTCGCGGAACACGACGTGCGCCCTTGGCATGGCGGCGGCGATGGCCGTCTCGTCAGGCGCGAGACCCATCAGGCGCGGAGCGACGACGCGATGAAACCCGATGACGGTGTTGACGCCCTGATAGAGATACCAGTCGTTGATGTTCATCGCCTGGTCCATCCGGGCGGCGGCCTTGGGGTCGGCCGGAGTCAAAACCTGCGCGGGCAGCACGCGGTCGAGGTAGCGCAAGATCGCCTGGCTTTCGTAAAGCGTGAAGCCCTCGTGTTCGAGCACCGGGACCCTGCCGAACGGATGACGCGAGGCGTGCGGCTCGCTCTTCGTCGCGCCCGGCGCAAGCGGCGCGAGCCGATAGTCGGCGCCCTTCTCCTCGAGCGTGGCGAGAACCGCGCGGCCGTATGGGCTGCCGGGAACGCTGTGGACGATGAATTCGGTCATGCCTGCATCTCCTTTTGAGCGTGCGCGTCGGCGTAGCCGGCGAATTCGGCGAGGAACTTCGGCCAGCCGACGTCGATCTGTCCGGCCACCTTTTCGGCGTCGTCGCCGAAGCGCTCGAGATCGCGATGTTCGAGCATGACGATCGTGCCGCCGTCCGCGGCGGCCGCAAAGGTCAGCTCCACTTCCGTCAGGAACTCGGGATCGTAGGCGAATCGGCTGTTGAGCTGCCAGCCGAGCAGCAGCCGCTTCGGCGGCTCCCAGGCGAGCACCTTGCCCCAGTTCGTTTCGAGCCCCTCCGCGTCGCATTCGAACCAGCGGCCTCCGGCGCGGGGCTCGACGACGATCGCCACATGCGGCGATTTGCCGATCGTCTTTCCGACCGGCCACCACCGCCCCATCTGCGCGGCGAACAGCTCGAATGCGCGTTCGGGCGACGCCTTAACGGTCACGCTTTTCACGACGGGCGCGATGCTCATGGCGTTTTGTCCTCCTCGGCTTGGTCGTCGGCGAAGGCTTTGAAGGCGTCGAGCGCGGCGCTCCACAGCGCCTCGAGCCAATCGCGCATGGCCGCTATCCCCCGTGGGTCGAGCCGGTAGATGCGCCGCGTTCCGACGGCGGCCTCGGTCACCAGCCCCGCCTCCTTGAGCACGCGCAGATGCTGCGACACCGCGGGCCGGCTGACCGGCAGGTTCCGGGCCAGCACGCCGACGGCGGACGGCCGCGCCGCGAGGCGCTCGAAAATCGCCCGCCGGGTCGGATCCGCGAGCGCGGTCAGTGCGAATGGGCCGGCCTCTCGGTAAGTCATTGCTTACGGTAAGCACAAACTTACATATGTGTCAAGTCGCCGGACCCCGGCCGGCCGCAGGCCCTCGTCCTGAGGGCGCCTCTTGCCGAGCAAGAGGCCTCGAAGGACGCTCCAGGATGCGGCGCGGGTTGTGCGGGCGAGACCGCGTATCCTCGGCCGCCCCCCTTTGGAGTCGTCCTTCGAGGCCGCTTCGCGGCGCCTCAGGACGAGGACGGTTGGTTCGCAGGCGAGATCATGCTCGCCGACAGAAACGCCGCTCCCCCCGCAACTGCGGTTGACATCGCTGCTTTGCGCTTTCCAATAGTGGACAGACGGCGATCGGGGCGGGGCGGGCGATGCGGACGTGGATCAAGGATCCTCTGGCGATCTTGGCAGAAGGCGCCGGGCGCGGGGTCGTCGTCGAGGGGACGCGGATCGCGGGGCTGGTCGAGCGAGGCGAGGCGCCAGAGCGAATCGACGCCATCTTCGACGCCTCGCGCCATGTCGTGCTGCCGGGACTGGTCAACGCCCACCACCATTTCTATCAGACGCTGACCCGCGCCCACCCCGAGGCGATCAACAAGCCGCTCTTTGCCTGGCTCGCCGCGCTCTATCCGATCTGGTCGCGAGTGAAGCCGAACCATCTGCGGCTCGCGGCGCGGCTCGCGCTTACCGAGCTCCTCCTGTCGGGCTGCACGACCGCCGCCGACCATCACTATCTCTATCCGATGGGTCTCGAGAACGCGGTCGACGTCGAGGTCGAGGAGGCGCTCCGGCTCGGCATGCGGATGACGGTGTCGCGCGGCTCGATGAACCTCTCGGTCAAGGACGGCGGCCTGCCGCCCGACAGCGTGGTGCAGGACGAGGAGACGATTCTGGCCGACAGCGAGCGGGTGCTGAAGCTGTTCCACGACCCGAAGCGAGGGGCGCGGATTCGGGTCGCGCTCGCGCCCTGCTCGCCGTTCACGATCTCGAAGCATCTGATGAGCGAAAGCGCGCGCCTCGCCGAGCGCTACGACTGCCGGCTCCACACCCATCTCTGCGAGACCGACGACGAGGAGCAGTTCTGCCTGAAGGTCTACGGCCTGAGGCCGGTCGACCTCTTGGAGGAGACTGGCTGGATGTCGAGCCGCGTCTGGCTCGCCCACGGCATCCATTTCAATACGCAGGAGATCGCGCGGCTCGGCAGGGCCGGCGTCGGCGTCTGCCACTGCGCGGCCTCGAACATGGTGCTCGCCTCCGGCATCTGCCGGACCTGCGAACTCGAGGCCGCGGGCGCTCCGCTCGGCCTTGGCGTCGACGGCTCGGCCTCCAACGATTCGTCGAACATGATGGAGGCGGTGCGCCACGCACTGATGATCGGCCGCCTGCGTTACGGCGCGGAGAAAGTCACTCATCTCGACGTCCTGCGCTGGGCGACCGAAGGCTCGGCCCGCTGCCTCGGGCGTGACGACATCGGCCGGATCGAAGCGGGCCTCGAGGCGGATCTCGCGCTCTTCACTCTCGACGAGCCGCGTTTCTCCGGCGCTCACGATCCGCTCGCCGCCCTCGTTCTCTGCGGCGCGCACCGGGCGGACCGGGTGATGGTCGCGGGCGAATGGCGGGTCGTCGACGGGGCGCCGGTCGGGCTCGACCTCGGCGCGCTGATCGCCGAACAGAAGGCGGCGGCGCTCGACTTCGCGTGAAACCGGCGCGGCGTCTCGCCGATGCGCCGCGCCGATCTGAGGGTCACGCCGCCAATTGGCGCTCGACCGCCTTGTGGTCCGTCCGCCACGCCTCGTAGATGCTCGCCGCCCACGGGTCCGGAAAAATGTCTTCCTTGCCGGCAGCAATGCCGTCGACGATGGCGTTGGCGACATCGGCCGGGCTGGTCTTCGCCAGGGGGATCGACGCCGACGCCGCCATTTCCGTATCGACCGTTCCCGGGAAGACGCTGTGGACCGGGATCCCGCGACTGGCCAGCGACCCTCGCAATGACTGGGTCATCGACCAGGAAGCGGCCTTTGATGCGCAGTAGCCGGCGACGGCCGGCCTGCTGGCCATGGCGCCGATCGCCAGCACGTCGACGATGGCGCCGCCGCCGTTTGTCTCCATGACGGGCGCCAGCGCGCGCGCCATCAGCAAAGGCCCGTAGAAGTTGACAGCGAGGTTGCGATCGAGCGCGTCGAGCGAAACGTCGAACGGGGAGCCGAAATCCAGGACCCCGGCGTTGTTGATCAGCAGGCGCACATCCGGGACCTGTTTCGGCAATGCCGCGATCTGCTCGCGGTTCGCGACGTCGAGAGCCAGCGGGATCACACGCTTGGGGTCGAGCGCGACAACTGGCTCGAGCGTTCCGACATCGCGGGCAGCTGCGTATACGCGGGCGGCGCCGCGGTCGAGGAGGGCCTTGACCAGCGCCCGGCCGATTCCGCGTTGGCTCCGGTGACGAGGGCAATGGTGCTGTTGACGTCCATGGGACGATCCTTTCCTGGGGAGATCGCCTAGACCCTAGCGTTCCCTGGGGAGATCGCCCAGCCGCTAGCTGCGCGATTTCTGTCGAAAAACGACATGTCGGCGCCATATCATCGGGTGCACGACGACTCGCTGAGAATCTTCGCCGACATCGCCAGCGCCGGAGATTTTCCCGCGGTCGCGCGGGAGCGTGGGGTCGAGCGTCGTCGATTTCGCGGACGATTTCCGCGCGTGGGGGCGAGCCTCGGCGCGCTGATCGCCGAGCACAAGGCGGCGGCGCGCGACTTTGCGTGAGCGACGTCGAGGCCTTTCCTTCTGCCGGCAAGGCGGGCAGAAGGGGACTTTCGGAGACGGGAGATGACGAGTCCAGCCGAACTTCGCCTCTGGTCTTCGCTCAGCGAAAGCGAACAGACCGAACTCATGCTGGCCTATCAGCCGGTTCTCGACGCGCAAGCGCTGACTTGCAGCTTCGAGCAGAAGCTTGAGCGGATGCGGGCGTTCCTCGAGACGCGCGGCGTGTCGATTACCGAAGCGGAAATCCGCGCCCCTCGCCGCCGCGAGGCGGAGCCCTGACAAACCGCGCGGCGCCTCTGTCTGAAGACTAGATCCGTGTTATCGTAACCGCGCCGGGGGAACGGGCGTGCGACCCTCCTGCGGATTGGAGCCGGAATGCTCTTTGGTCAGCTTGCGCTCGTGTCCGCCGCGGTTTTCACCGGCGCCGCGCTCTACGTAAGCGTCGCCGAGCAGCCCGCGCGTCTCATGCTCGATGATCGGGCGCTGCTTTCGCAATGGAAGCCCTCGTACAAGCGCGGGTTCGCGATGCAGGCCCCTCTCGCGATCGTCGGCTGCGTGTTCGGACTGATCGCCTGGTGGCAGGCGAGAGAGTTAGGCTTTCTGGTCGGCGCCGTGTCGATGATCGCGAACTGGCCCTGGACGCTGCTGGCCATCATGCCCACCAATAACGCATTGATGGCGACCGACCCGGCGGATACGACCGGAAAAGGGAGGGCGCTGATCGTCAAATGGGGCGCCCTTCACGCCGTTCGTTCAGCTCTCGGCGCGCTGGCGACGATCGCGTTTCTTCTGGGCTGCATTTCACATTGAGACGCTATCCGAACGCCGCCCCGCGGCTTTTCGCCAAGGAGAGACCCGATGACCGTCGACGAAGTTCTCGAGCGCGCCACCGCGATGTCCTCGACCAACCCGGCGTTCCCGCCAGGCCCTCATCGCTGCACCAATCGCGAATTCTTGGTCGGGACACACGGCGCCGACATCGACGCGCTCAGCGGCGAGGTCGTTTTCGATGACCTCGCCGGGCGGATGGACCCGAAGAGGGCGGGAACCGTCCGTCCATGACGGCTTTGCTGGTCCTCTTCGTCGCCTCGATCTGGGCGGGCGCGCAGAACGCGCTCGCGGGCGGCGGCTCGTTCATCACCCTCCCGTCGTTGATGCTGACCGGCATGGATGCGCGCGCGGCCAACATCACTTCGACGGTGGCGCTCTTTCCGGCGCAGGTGGTGACCGGCCTCACGGGACGGTCGCATGCCGTGAGCCCGCCGGGCCTTTCGATGACGACGCTCTTCGTCATCAGCCTCGTCGGCGGAGCGCTCGGCGCGCTCATCCTGCTCGGGACCCCGCCGTCGGTCTTCGCGAAGCTGGTTCCCTGGCTGGTGCTGTTCGCGACCGCGCTCTTCGCCTGGGGCAGCTTCTACCGCAAACCGCCCAAGTCGGGCGAGGCGCACCTGCCGCCGTGGGGCGCAGCGCTCGTGCAGTTCTTCATCGCGATCTACGGCGGCTATTTCGGCGGCGGCATCGGGCTCCTGATGATGGCCTCGCTGACGATGACGGGTCTCGCCGTGCGCAATGCCGGGGCGGCCAAGAACATTCTGGCGGGCGTGATGAACGCCTCGGCGGTCGCGATCTTTGTCTTTTCCAGCGATGTGCATTGGCCTCAGGCCGTCATAACTTCGATCGGCGCCTCGTTCGGCGGCTGGGCCGGCGCAGTGATGCTGAAGACCGTGAACGAGAAGCTCTTGCGCCTCGTGGTCGTCGCGATCGGCCTCGCGCTGACGATCGGCCTCTTCTGGAAGGCGGGGTAGCGGGCGAAGGCGCGCGCTTGGGGACGAAGTCGAGGTCGATCGAGAGGGCCGCCGTCTGCTCATTGTCGCCTCCGCCGGCCCAGGCTCGGCGCTAGCCAACTGCAATATGAGCGCCTTCCATGATAGCGTGGAGATCAGGATCGGCAGGCGATCATCGCCAGATTGCAGGAAAACGAAGCGGCTCTGCGCGCGCAAGGCGTCGCTAACGCCGCACTGTTCGGCGCGCGCGCGGGGCGACGATCGGCCCGACAGCGACATCGACATCTTGATCGAGATCGCGCCGGACGCGCCCGTCGGGCTGTGGGAATACGTCGCGATTGTGCAATATCTCGGCGATCTGTTCGCGAGCCGGGTCGACGTCGCCGACCGCAGCCGCCTGAAACCGCACGTTCGGCCGCGCGCCGAACGGGAAGCCATGTATGCTTTCTGGCAAAGCTCGTCTGGCGCTGTTCGCTGCATTGCGTCTCCGCCAACGGCAGGAATCGACGTATTGCGGACGTAGCGGATTGCGACGGCAAACGTCGCAAGTGGGCAGGTAAGCGGGCCTTGCCTCTAGGCGCGGTCTCCGCCCAGAGCGGCCATCGGTCGAGGCTTTGGCAAAAGGCCGGGCATACGGGAAGCGATCGTGCGACGGGCGCGGCAGAGCGGGGCGGTTAGCGGCTGGACGGCGTTTATCAGGGCTCCTCCCGCGCGCCTGGTCGTACGGTGCGGAGCAGGGCGCTCTTTTCAACGGCGGGCCGCACGCGGAAGCGCCGCAGAGGTTGTTGGCTTAACGCGGGTGCTCGTTACCCGCTCCCCGCCGGAAGCTCGGGTCATCTTCGAAAGACGCGGCTGCGTCGCAAAGCGGCTTTTTGGCCATCGGGGCTTGGACGATAGCAGGTGATGACCGCGCTACCTTGAAAGATTACTTTGACCCCTTTCAGACGCTCCAGGCGCTGAATTTCTTGTTTCCGTCGCTCGATTTCACGGGCGGCGTCCTGTTCCGTCAACAGGAGGGCGTCGTCGGCAATCTGAGAGCCGGAGTCCAGCAAAAGGCGAAGGTCGCCGTCCCGAAGGCCGCGCTGTTGCATTCTGACCTGGGCGTGCCGAGTAAGGGTGATGTCGTCACGCATGGTCCTGCTCCTGCTGGTCCGCCGCGCCACCCAACTCGGCCGCTCTTGCCTTCTCAGCGAGCACGGCCTCGACCTTGGCACGCACTTCGGGGGGTATCTGAGACCGAAGCCACTCCGCTCGGGTACATTCCGGCTTGAAAAGCAAAGCGCCAAGAGAGGAAACTTTGGCGTATCCCCGAGCGAGAGCGAATTCGGCTAACGGGTCGCCATCGGTGATCTCTTGAATTATCGAACGCGCGAATTGGTACTCTGGCACAGCGGTATTTGGATCATTGAATATTTCAACCACGTCCGTGTTCAAGCGGTCCTTGAAATCTAGAATAAAATCAAGAAATGGATTACTTCCGTACTCTGGACCGATCTCATAAGCATCGAAAGAGTTCCCGAAAAGATCGCGCCCCGCAATCGACATGCTTTCAACCTCGACGACGTTGGCGAGGGAATTGTCCTGCATTTGAGGCGACGAGAGGAGTTCTGAGAAAAGCCAAGGCATTTCGCGCCGTGCGTTTTCAAGCGCGTCGAGCTTGTCTTGCCGCCACTTGAGGCTCGCCTCGGCCAAAAGCGCGGCAAACAACGGGGCCATCCGTAGCAGGTCCCGTTGATCGATTCTATATAGATACTCCACCACTTGGTAAGCGAAGATGGTATCTGCCCCAACGTACGATCCAAGCAACTGATATCCCGCGTCTTTGACTTCGCTATTGAAATCCTCCGAATTCGGCTCCTTTGCGAGGACGGACGCCTCCACTTTTAGCGCCTCGGCAAGTCTCCGGGTCGTGTTGGCGTTCGGCTTCACCTTACCGCTTTCAATTCTGGCAATCGTCTTCTTGCTGACCCCGGCGATTTGCGCCAGTTGCTCCTGGGAGACACCTTGCTTCTCTCTGGCGCGTTTCAGAGCATTCGCGTTGATGGTCATGATGCCACTCCTGCAAACGATATGACCCCATTATATGATGACTTTTTTGCATCACAAGCCCCAGAGGGGCGTCACAATTGGTGTGGTTGTGGCCGGAACAGAGACAGAATGTCCCTATTGGGGTCACAATTTGCTCTTCCGGTGAGCGTTGAGTTCTCGAGGAATCCAAAAATGTCCTCAACGCCCCAAAAGATCGGCGCAATACGCCGCGGCGGCGCTGGCGCGCGGGAAGGAGCTGCGTACGGGCCGCACCGCGCTGCTGCGCCTTGAACGGATGCGATCCAGGCTGATTCTGTACGACCCACCGCGTAATTAGCAGAATCGGCGCGGGGTGCTATGAGCGAGCGATGCTTCAGACCATCAAGCGCCGCTGGCCGCGAATTGCGGCGATCCTTCTTCTACTGGGCCCGGCAACTGACGTGCTTACGCGGCTATTAGATTGGCGAAGCAGATATGACGCGTTCACAGAATCACTCACGGAAGTCGGCGGATTTCGCTCTGTGGTCGGGTACGTTCTCAACCCTCCGCCCTGGTTTATCCTCTGCGCGCTAATTGCTGGTCTGGCACTGATCTATTGGGATTTGCGGCGCAGAATGCCGCAGACGGTTTCCCCATCGCTCTATTCCCAGCCTGCTTCGATAGCACCGGCGAGCGCAGTTGAGCCGCCGAAAATCCTTTTTGGCGAAAATGGAAGCTACGAAACGAAAGTCGCCAATGGACTCTACGTGGCGACGCACACGTTCCAGATAGGCATCAAGAATGAAAATCGGGACCGGTTTATATCGAACTGCAACGTATATCTGGTAATTAAGAGCGCGTCGGGCCAACCTGCGCCGCCGAACTGGCTTGCTGGCCCGTTCACATTGAACGCGACAGAGGAAAGGCTGGTACCGATTGTCAGGTACGACGAGCCAGCTTCGGTAAGCGGACACCGGGGTCAGATTATTCAGCTAATGATTCCCGTTATCGGGGGATATTACAATGTTGGGTACGGGTGGCCCTGGCAGCTTCCAATTGGCACTTACGTTTTCACCTTACGGGTGACGTCTATGGAAACCGGCCCGTGCGAGGTCTTGTGCAAGGTCTGGGTAGACGATGCTGGGAAGCTGCACTTCGAAAAGGCTTAAGCGGGGTCTCGGCGATGACCTTCACGCTGTTTGCGACTTTCTCTCGATATTTTTTCCGCTAGGCTCGCGCAATTCTTCGCTTTTTCGGCGTCTATCGTCGTCCTCGATTGACGGAAGGGCGGCTACCAGCCCGAAATGTCGCGTTCGCGAAGTCGATGATGATCGACCGCTCCTTGCGCATTCCTTCCGTTCCGGGACCGGTCGATATGACCCGTTCGCCAAGCCGTCGATGAATGGCCGCTATTTCAGCGTTGCCGACAGTCCACTCCGTCGGCCTCGCACGGCTGAGCTCCCCGCCCGTTGCAGAAACCAAACTGAGACGCTACCCCCTGCCTTGTCTCGAAAACGAACCGGTCTCGGAATAGTGAGCGCCGCGCGCCCCGAGGCGGAGGACGCGGTCGGGAAAGGATGATCGCATGTCGAGCGTTTCGACATTTGTTTCGGTCGCGGGGGCCTCGTTCGCCGCCTCCTTCGTCGAGGCGGTGGAGGCCCTGACCGTCGTGCTGGCCGTCGGACTGGCGCGCGGCTGGCGGCCGGCGCTGACGGGGGCGGCGGCGGCGCTGGCGGCGCTCGCGCTCATTGTCGCGGTCCTCGGCCCGCTCATCGGACGGGTTCCGATCCACGCGCTGCAGGCCGTCGTCGGAGTCCTGCTGCTGCTCTTCGGCCTGCGCTGGCTGCGCAAGGCGATCCTGCGCTCGATCGGCGTCATCGCCCTGCGCGACGAGGACGAGGCGTTTGCGCGCCAGACGCGCGAACTCGCCGAGGCTGAACCCCGGCGCTCGAACGGACTCGACTGGATTGCCGGCCTGACCTCCTTCAAGGCCGTGTTGCTCGAGGGCATGGAGGTCGTCTTCATCGTTATCGCCGTCGGCGCCGGGGGCCTCCTTTGGCTCGCCAGCGCCGGCGCTTTGGCGGCCTGCGCCGTCGTGGCCGCGATCGGCGCGGCCGCGCTCGGACCGCTCTCGCAGGCGGCGGAGAACGCGCTCAAGTTCGGGGTCGGCGTGATGCTTTCGGCCTTTGGTCTGTTTTGGACCGGCGAGAGTCTCGGGGTCGACTGGCCGGGCGGCGACGCGGCGATCTTCGGTTTCGCCGCCATGTTCCTCGCCGTCGCCTTGGCGCTCGTCGCCCTCCTGAAGCCGAAACCGATGGAGCCCGCGTGATCGGCGAGATCGTCAAGCAGGTGATCGGCCTCTTCGTCGACGACGAACTGCTGGCTGTCGGGATCCTCGTCGCGGTCGCTGTCGTCGCCCTCCTCGAGTTGCTCGGCGCCCTGCCGACATGGGCGACCGGCCTGTTGCTCGCCGTCTCCTTGCCGGCGGCGCTCGCGGCGAGCGTGCTGCGCAGCGCGCGGCGAACGCGGCAGGCCGACCCCGGCGACTAGCGGCCAACACCGCCTTGATGGGTCGGAGCGAGCGTGACAAGCTGCCCGTGCGCTCGTCTCGAAGGCGCATCGGCATGGGGAGATCATGGCCCGCCGCATCGTCGACATTTCCACGCCCTTGCAGAACGACGTCGACGTCGATCCGCCGGTGATGCGGCCGAGGATCGACTACGTCGACCACAAGCAGAGCCTTTCGCAGATCCTGCCGTTCTTTCCGGGCCTGAAGGCCGAGGACCTGCCCGACGGGCAGGGCTGGGCGATCGAGAGGGTTCAGCTCACGACGCACAACGGGACCCATCTCGACGCGCCGTGGCATTATCACGCGACGATGAACGAGGGCGAACGCGCCTCGACCATCGACGAAGTGCCGCTCGACGGTGTCTTCAGCGCGGCGTCAAGCTCGACTTCCGCCATTTGCCGGACGGCCACGTCGTGACCGCAGCCGAAGTCGACGCGGAGCTGAAGCGGATCGGCCACGCGTTGAAGCCGCTCGACATCGTCCTCGTCAACACCAGCGCCGGCGCGAACTATGGCAAGCCGGATTACCTTGCGTCCGGCTGCGGGATGGGAGCGGAAGCGACGCTCCATCTGCTGCGGCAGGGCGTCCGGGTCACCGGAACCGACGCCTGGAGCTGGGACGCGCCTTTCGTTCACACCGCCAAGCGCTTTGCACAGACGCGCGACCCCACGATCGTCTGGGAAGGCCACAAGGCGGGACGCCACATCGGCTACTGCCACCTCGAAAAGCTCGGCAATCTCGAGGTGCTGCCCTCGACCGGATTCACGATCTCGTGCTTCCCGGTGAAAATCGAGCGCGCCTCGGCCGGCTGGACGCGGGCGGTGGCGATCATCGAAGAGTGAACGGCGGAGGACGCTTTCGGTCTTGAGTTTGTCGCCTTCTGGCGCGAAAGCGTTCCGCGCCGACACTCGAGGACCGGCCCGATGAAAGCCTTTCCCCCGCCTCGCCCGGTCGAACTCTACAATCCCGTACTGCGCACGTTTCACTGGCTGATGGCGGCGCTGATCTTCATTGCGCTCGCGCTCGGCGTATGGGCGACGCAGCTGCCGCGCGGGGATCTGCGCTCCGAGGTGCTGTTCGTCCACAAATCGTTCGGGATCACGGTGCTCGCCCTTGTCGTCCTGCGGGTCGCCGTTCGCCTCGTCGTCGGCGCGTCCGCCTACGTCGAGCCGCTCGGCAGGCTCGCGCGCGCGGCGGCGAGGGCCGAGCATCTGGCGCTCTACGCCCTGATGGTCGCGCTGCCGGTCAGCGGCTACCTGACCTCGAACGCCGGCGGGCATGACGTTTCGTTCTTTGGCCTATTCACCGTTCCCGATATCGTCCCGAAAGACAAGGCGCTCGACGAGTTGGCCAGCCAGGCGCATCACGTGTTCGCCTGGTTGATCGCCGCAACGCTCGCCCTGCATCTTGCGGCGGTCGCCTGGCACGCGCGGGTCAAGCGCGACACGGTGCTGACGCGCATGTGGCCGCGCTTCCAGCCGAGGGCAGCCCGCCGCTGAGCGGCGCGAGGCGCCCTCGCTCGCGAAGTGCGCGATCTTGTGCTATATTCTTGTGCTATATTGACCCATAAGGCTCTGCGGGGGCGAGGAGTGCGTCATGGCGCAAGGTTTGACCGCCCGGATCGTCGGGCTTGCCGGCAACGACCCGCTGTTCGCGCGTATCCGTCAGGAAGCGGAAGAGGCGATGCGGCGCGAGCCCGAGCTCGCGACCTTCCTGATGACGACCATCCTCAACCACGACACGCTGGAAAGCTCGGTCGCCCATCGGGTCGCGGCGAGGCTCGGCCATCCGGACGTCTCCTCCGCGCTGATCCGCCAGACCTTCGGCGAGGCGATCGCCCGCGACCCGTCGATCGGCGAAGCCCTCCGCGCCGACATCATGGCGGTCGCCGATCGCGATCCCGCCTGCCTGAGGATGATGGAGCCGCTGCTCTACTTCAAGGGCTTCCAGGCGCTCCAGGCCTACCGTCTGTCGCACTGGCTCTTGAAGGCCGGGCGGCGAGACTTCGCCCTGAGCCTGCAGAGCCTTGCTTCGGCGGCGTTCGGCGTCGACATCAATCCGGGCGCGCGGATCGGCAAGGGCGTGTTCCTCGATCATGCGACCGCGCTGGTCGTCGGCGAGACGACGGTGATCGAGGACAACGTGTCGATCCTGCAGGGCGTGACGCTCGGGGGCACCGGCAAGGAGACTGGCGACCGCCATCCCAAGATCCGCCACGGCGTGCTGATCGGCGCGGGAGCGAAAATCCTCGGCAATATCGAGATCGGCTATTGCGCCCGCGTCGCCGCCGGTTCGGTCGTGCTTGCGCCGGTGCCGCACAACAAGACGGTCGCCGGCGTGCCGGCGCGCATCGTCGGAGAAGCGGGCTGCGCGGAACCCGCGCGCGACATGAACCAGATCCTCGCCGACAAGGGAGCCGAGGCCTAGCCCTCGCGCCCGCTCGAGGCGCCTTGCGGGGCGCCGCCGCTTCTGGCAAAGCCAGCCGCGCCGGGAAACGAGCAAGGGTGAGGGCCGTGGACAAAGCCGAGATCGTCAAGCTGCGCGATTTTCTGCGCAAATCCTTCGGCGCGCCGACGCTGCAGGTCGCGCCGAGTTCGAGGTCGGCGGAGTCCGCGGACGTGTCGTTCGGCGAGCGCAAAATCGGCGCGATCACGGTGGACGACGAGGACGGCGATCGTTCGTTCTCCTTCGCGATGAAGGTCCCGGTCGGGCGACCCGCGCTGCAGGACTACCTCAGGAAGATGTTCGGCAACGACAAGCTCGCCGTCGTCGCGCGGCTCAAGAAGACGGACTCCGTCGAGCTCAACAACGGCGCCGAGTTCCTGGGCGTCATTTCCGCGGACGATCCGAAAGGCTCGAGCTTCACCTTGCAAATGGCGATTCTGGACATCGACCTCGACGAGGCGTGAGGGCGCCCGGCGCTTCGTCGCGCCGCTCGGCGGAGATCATGGCAATGCCGCTCTATTCGCTTCAAGGCCGCCGGCCGCTGCTGCCGCCCGAAGGCCATTTTTGGATCGCCCCCGACGCAAACCTCATCGGCGACGTCCGGCTCGGGCGCGACGTCGGCGTCTGGTTCGGCGCGGTCCTGCGCGGCGACAACGAGCCGATCGTCGTCGGCGCGCGCACGAACATTCAGGAGCTTAGCATGCTGCACACCGACATGGGCTCCCCGCTCGAGATCGGCGAGGATTGCACGATCGGCCACAACGCCATCCTGCACGGCTGCGTCATCGGGGACGGTTCGCTGGTCGGCATGGGCGCGGTCGTGCTCAACGGCGCCAGGATCGGCCGCGGCTGTCTCGTCGGCGCTCGGGCGCTGGTGACGGAGGGCAAATCCTTTCCCGACCATTCGGTGATCATCGGCTCGCCGGCCAAGGCGCTCCGCACGCTCGACGCCGCCGCAATCGAGGATCTCCGCCGCTCCGCCACGCACTACGTCGAGAACTGGCGCCGCTACGCCTCGGGGCTGAAGCGAATCGACCGAGGGGCGTAGGCGGGCGCAAACGTCAAAGGACGAGGTCTGCGCCGAACTCCTCGGCGGGCTTCGTTCGCGCGAACTCGACCGCGATTCCGTCATCCAACAGACGCACGACCTGGCCCGGCGTCGAGCCGACCGTGACGCGCTCGCCGACCGCCGGCCGCGCGTCGACCGCGATCGCCGCGCCCGACTGCGAGACGTCCATCACTATGGCGGCGAATTCGCGTCCGTTTGCGAGCCTGACCGTCGTGCGCGGATCGCGCGGCTGAATGCGTTCATGCCGCCGATCTTCCGGCATTCCAAGCGATGCGCGATTGGCGAGCCAGGTCAACTGGTCGGCGAGCTTGCCGCGTTTGGCGGGCGGCAGTTTCATTTGGACGGCGAAGCCGCCGAAGAATGTGCGCGCGACGGTCCCCTCGAGGCGGCCGAGGTGGTCCAGATAGACGACGATGCGCTCCCCCGGCTCGACGATGGCGTCCGACGCCAAGGCGATGCCGCCGGGCGACATGTCGATCGTGACGCAATCGAATTCCCGACGATCCGAGCGCATGAAGCGTCCGGTCAGACAGACCGTCACCCGCTGATGGCGCCGCCGCTCGGCGATCGCCAGTTCGATGACGCTCCGCGCTACGACGCTCACCCGGCCATGCTCCTCGCGCTGTTTGGCTCGTTGCGCGGGGCGCCGAAGCAGAGAAAAGGGCGCGTCGAACAAGCATCGCAACTGTATCGGGCAGGAATTAACACAGTGTTACACGGTTAACGTTCCGTTGCGTCAAGTCCCGCCACTCTCGCGCCAGGCGACAAGCAGACGTCCGCGCGGCGCGGGAGCGCTCGGGGCGGAAAACGCGCGCTGGGGCTCCGCGGCTTGCGCCGGGGGGATGGCCGGATCGAGCGCCTTGACGGAGGTCAGCATCGCCGGGCCGGCGCCAACGAGGCCGAGCCAATGGGGCGCGGCATTGGCGGCGAGAGAGCCGAGCATGCGGGAATGAGTCGAGCCGTGATGACGGAGCGGCAACAGCGTGATCTCGATGTCGAGCGGGCCCAGTCCCGGCGGCCGAGCTTCCGCGCCGAGAAGACAGGGCCGCGATTTGTCCGCAACGCCGTGCAGGGCGGATTTGATCCCGGGCCGATCGAGCTCGCGCCAGAGCTTGAGGAACGAGAGCCCCCGCAACTCCCGCAGGAACAGGGCGTTGACCCGCGATCCGCTGATGCGGAAGGGAAACCCGGCTGCGGCGTCGAAGTCCAGCACGAATGTTTCAGCCAGAATGCCGCGAATGGCGCCGGGTTCGATGTCGTTACGCTCGGGCGCGCAGCGCCCTGCGCCGAGCGCGTTCCAGTACGCATAGAGTTCTTTGGAGACTGCATGTCTCATCGTCCTCTCCCCCTTTGGGGCGGTCGGCGCCTGTCTCAAAAGAAAACGAGATCTCGTCATGGCGCCTGCCCGCGCGCCACGCTGCAGGGACCATGCCGGCCAATGCCGGGACAAGGACGCGGCCGCGCTTTCCCCACCAAGACGCGGCGTTAAGGATAACGGCCGGAGGCCGCGATCCGGCCGTTTCTCCGTGTCGCGGGTCCAGACTTGCAGTTTCCCGAGATTTCCGCCAAGGCGCCGCGTCCGATCGAAAGGCTTAGATGATCATGGTTGACTTGCATGGTTGACATGCCGCGGGGCCCGCCGCCGGGCCACGAACCGATGTTCAACGTCCCGGCCGTCGTCGTCGCGCTGGCGGTCCTCTTCATAGCGATCTATGCGGCGTTCGACTGGGCGCGTCCCGAGGTCCAGGACCTCGTCATCCGCGATTACTCTTTCGTGCCGGGGCGATTGACCGTCTCGTTCTGGCCGGGGCAAGCGATCAAGCTTCTGATCCGGTCGAACACGGATCCCGCAGCGCTCGAGCAGGCCCGCGCGATGCGCGAACTGCACGCCTTGAGCGGCGGGCCGAAACTCTGGACGCTGCTGACCTATGCCTTCCTGCACGGATCGTGGACGCATGTCCTGCTCAACACGATCTGGCTCGTCGCCTTTGGACCGCCGGTCGCCCGTCGTTTTGGGACGGTGCGGTTTCTCGTGTTCATGGCCGCAACCGCGATCGCCGGCGCGCTCGCGCATTGGGCGAGCGCGCCCATGGATTTCTCGCCGCTCATCGGGGCCTCGGGTGCCGATTTCGGGACTGATGGGCGCCGCGACCCGGTTCATGTTTCAACCTGGGGCGCCGCTCAGCTCTTCGGGCTTCAGGGGCGGGGTCGAGATCGAAGACGTTCCGGCCGCGTCGATCAAGGGAATTCTCGTCGACCGTCGCGCGCGCATTTTTCTCGGCGTCTGGTTCGTCGCGAATTTCGTCTTCGGCGCCTTCGCTCAGTCCCTCGGCCTCTCGGACATGCCGGTCGCCTGGGTCGCGCACGTGGGCGGCTTTGCCGCCGGGATCTTTTTGTTTCCGCTCTTCGACCGGGGCGGACAGGGCGCGTAAGCCAAGTCTTCTCCCGAATCTCGATGACCAGAACCGATGGATGAGACGCGGCGGGCCTCCGCGGCTGGAAATGGCGGCTGCGGCCAGGGCGCCCGTCGTTTGAAGGAAGGTCCGCTTGGAGGGTACTGGCGGGCGAGGCTCGCTCCGAATTCCTACGGGAGAGAAGAGCGAGCCAGCCGCCAGGCAGAGTGAAGCCGACGCCAATCTGGGTAACCGGGGCAAATTCCCGGGCACGCAACTGCACAAAGCAAAATGCTGCAGTTGCGAGATTGAATCTTATCAAGCGCTTGCGCGAGCGCCGGCCTTCTGAATTTTTTCCTCCCGCGCTCCTGCCCGGGAATTTGCCCCGGTTACCAATCTGGGTCATAAGCATTTGAAACGATTGAGTGTCGCCGCTAAAGCGGCGTCAAAGCCGGCGAAAGCCGAATGTCGAACGCCGGCCCCGATCGTCGAAACGCGCGGGAACCGCGAGACCGCGCCGAACGCCGACGCGCGAAACCCTGGCGAAGCGCGACGCGTCGGCTTGGCGCGAATGGGTATGAGCGCTCACCGACGCGGGCCGCTCGCTCAAAACAGCAGTCACGCGGCGCTCGACGTCGTGGCGGACTGGACGGCGGTCGGCAGGCGGGCGAGCATGGCGATCAGTGCGCGGTCGGCCAGAACCGCGACCCGCTCCTTGGGCTTCAGCCAGGCGCAGGCGTCCTCGATCGTCTCGGCGTCAGTGAGCTTGGCCGCCGCCACCGCGGCGTCGACGTCGACGTCGCCGAGGCGGTGGCGCGGCGTCTCCGGCAAGAACGCCTCGTGGATCGCACGCAGGTTCGCGTCCGCATGGATCGCGATGAGAGCGTCCTCGTGGTCGTGGCCGACGCGGGCGAGTTCGTCCGAGAGCGCGTTGGCGCGTTGGACGACCTCCGGCGGCGACGTCTCTTCGGGCGTGCGCAGCAAGCCGATCCGGCGCATGCCCAGTCCAAGCCACAATTGTCCGCTCGCCCAGGAAAGCGGAATGGAGAGAATGAGGCCCGCGATCGTTGGCGACATCCACAACACCAGCGAGGGCGAGATTAGCGCCGCGGCGAACAGAGTGATCACCCCGAGCAGCGCGTGGGCGCGATGGCGGCGCGCAATGCTGCGAAACGGGATCGATCCGTCGTCGCGCCGCTGCGGGCTCCAGCCGGTGTCCCGTCCCGACACGATCTGCGCCACCGAGCCGGACTGAATCAGCATCATGATCGGCGCGAGGGCGGCGGAGATGACGATCTCGACAAAGGTCGACGCGATGAGCCCCGGCGCGCCGCCTGAGCCCCTGCGGGTCGGCCCGTCGAAGAGCGCGATGACGAGGCCGAGGAACTTGGGGGCGAGCAGGACGGCGATCGTCAGTTCGAACAGTTGCAGCGCGCGTTGGTAGTCGAACCGAGGCCAGGCCGGAAACAGCGAAAACTCGGCGGTGAAATATTCGGGCCGGATATAGTGCGACTGCAGCACCAGCACGATGCCGACGATGAGCTGGGCCATCCACAAGGGCGAGGCGAGGTAGCCCATGATGCCGGTGGCGAAGTGCTGACGCGTCGCCCAGACGAGGCCCCTGGCGCCGATGATGCGGGAGTGCTGAAGATTGCCCTGGCACCACCGCCGGTCGCGGGCCGCGAGGTCGATGAGCGACGGCGGGCCTTCTTCGTAGGAGCCGCCGAGGGTCGGCAGCATGTAGACGGAATATCCGGCGCGCCGGATGAGCGCCGCCTCGACGAAGTCGTGGCTGAGAATGTGGCCGCCGAACGGAGGTCTGCCCGGCAAATCCGGCAGGCAGCAATGATCGGCGAAGGCGCGGGTGCGGATGATCGCGTTGTGGCCCCAATAATTGCCGTCGCGCCCCGCCCACGCGGTGAGGCCCGCGGCGAGGACCGGGCCGGCGATGCGGGCGGCGAATTGCTGCACCCGAGCAAACATCGTGTTGCGATTGATGACGAGCGGAAGGCTCTGAATGATGCCGCTGTCCGGGTCCGCCTCCATCGCCGCCGCCAGGCGGACGACGGCGTCGCCCGACATCACGCTGTCGGCGTCGAGCACCAGCATGTGCGGATAATGGCCGCCCCAGCGGGTGACGAAGTCGGCGATGTTGCCGGCCTTGCGGCTCGAATTCTTGCGCCGCCTGCGATAGTAGACGCGCGCGTGCGGCAAGCACTCGCGCATCGCGACGAACGCCCGCTCTTCGGCGATCCAGACGTTGGCGTCGGTCGTGTCGGAGAGGAAGAAATAGTCGAACGCCGAGCCGAGGCCGGTGCGCTCGACGTCTTCGATGATGGCCTGCATCGCGCCGAAGACGCGCGACGGCGCCTCGTTGTAGATCGGCATCACGACCGCCGTCCTTCGGGACAGCGAGTCCGGCAGGGGTACGCGCTTGTCCGAATGCGCCAAGAGCCAGACGAAGCCGACGATGCTCGCGGTGAACGACAGCGTGACCCAGGAGAACGTAACGACGAACAGGAAGACCATCACCCATTCGAGCGCGGTGATTGTGCCGACTTCGACCACCTTGTACATCTGATTGGCGCCGTAGGCGGTGAGCGCCAGCGCGCCCCCGAACACGACGAACCGCGCGAGAACGGTGGTCGCGGCGGGGCGCGGGTTCACCCAGGCGCGCCGCTCCCCCGGGGAGAACCGCCGGAAAGACTGCGCCGGCATCGTGAGCGGGGCATAGCCCGGCATCGACGAGCCGAGGGATGAGCCAAGGGATGAGCCAAGCGACGAGCAGACATCGCTCGGCGGCGCCTCGGCCGTCGGGAGCGTCACGCTGTCCATCGATAGAGCCATGTCTCGCTGACCGCCTGATTGTCGACGTTGAGCGTCAGTCGGAGCTCAGAATAGGTTTCCGACCCAGGGTCAAGATCGAAAACGACGCGGACCGAGCGCCGGTCCTTGTAGGGGTAGAGCCTGACCGAAACGACCTTGCCGGGATTGGCTTGAATGTCCGCCGTGGCGGCCGCGGCCTTCTGCGGATCGGCGAACGCGTCGCCCGCCATTTCGACGGCGAAGCGCGTGCGCGCGCCGATCTTGCCCGCGCGGCTCGACGTGCAGATCGCCTGCGGCGGCCTCGACGGGGGCGTCCAGCACCAGAACTGGCGATACGCCAGCGACAGGGCCGCGCGAGCGGCGATGCCCGCCTTGGGGCGCCACTGGGCGATGATGTTCGCGTTGTTTTCCGCGGCGGCCGGAATCTCGAGCAGGCGCACGTCGCCTGCGCCCCAATCGCCGATCGGCTCGATCCACAGCGTCGGACGCAATTCCCATCGGCCTTCGTCGTCGTAAAAGGCGTCGAGGCTCCGCGAGCGCTGCACCAGTCCGACGCCGCGAGGGTTGAGGTCCGAGAAGGCGGAAATCTGCAGGGTCTCGCGATTGCACACCGGCCGCCAGAGCCATTCGCCCTTGCCGGACAGGACCTGCAGGCCGGTGACTTCATAGACCGCGGCGCGCCAGTCGTCGGCGCGCCGGTGATCGAGGCCGCTGAAGAGGTAATCCGCCGCCATCGCGCCGATGCCGAGCTTGTCGGTCGCCACGCGCGCGATCAGCGTCATTTCGGTGTCGATAATCGTCGTCTCGAGCGGTCGGATGGTGAAGCGGAACGCGCCGGTCACGCTTTCCGAATCGAGCAGAGCATACATCGTCAGCGTGTTCGACGCCGGGGTCGGCTTTTCGACCCAGAATTCGCGGAACAACGGGAATTCCTCGCCCGGCTCGTCGCCGGTGCGGATCGCCAGCCCCCGCGCCGTCACGCCGAATTCCTGGCCGCGGGCGCGCGAGCGGTAGAAACTCGCGCCCTGGAAGATCGCGGCGTCTTGGAATCCCTGATCCGAGGCCTTGAGGATGCGCAGGCCGGAAAATCCGAGATCGCCCATCGCGGCCGGCGGCCGCAATTTGCCGAAATCGAAGTCTGCGGGGTCGTAAATGACCTTCTGCGAAAGGCCGTTTTCGACGATGTTGATCGTGATCGGCGTCGTATAGACGAAGCCGCGATGCAGCGGCTCGAGGGAGAAGCCGACCTTGTCGTCGGCCCAGATCGCGGTTCCCGGCGCGCGCCGGATCGAGGCGTACTCGTCGAAGGTAAGCCCGGAAAAGACGCTGGGCAGGGGCGCGTCGGGCGCCTTGAACGGCGCCGCGGCGAGTTGGACGGCGGCCTTCAGAACCGCGTCGGCGGCGAACGGCACAGGCGAGGCCAGCGGCTCGGCCGCAGCGGGGACAGCGCCCGCGCGCGCGCCCGCCGCCGCGAGCGCCCCGCCGAGGGCGAAGCCCAAAAATTCGCGACGTTGCGGTTCCGCCATAATTCTCTTCGTTCGATCGTCGCCAAATCTGCCCGCGCACGGCGGCCGGACCGGCGTCTTCATTTCAGACAGGACGATAAATCAGCGCCTTACGAGGGAAGAACGCGTCGTCGCGCCGCGGGCCGCCCCAGCTCGAGACTTGTATATGCTTTTTTGCGGCGCAGCGAGACGCATTTTGTCTCACGGCGAAAATGGGGTTTCGCTTGACGCGCGCCGCCGGATAGAACCGGCGGCGCGTCTCCGACAATAACGCGCTCGACGCCGATTTGGGAGCATTGGATTGCGCGCTAGAAGACGCCGCGCCGACTGGGAGCAGATCCATGAGTTCCGACGCCCGCCGCTGCCTCACCGTCGTCCTTGCCGCCGGCGAGGGCACGCGCATGCGCTCCAGCCGGCCGAAGGTGCTGCACGGGATCGCAGGCCGCTCGATGCTCGCCCATGCGCTCTCGGCCGTGCGCGAGGCGGGCGCGGACGCGGTTGCGGTCGTCATCGGTCCGGACCGGGACGACGTCGCCGCCGAAGCGCAAAAGGCCGCGCCGAACGCGGGCGTCTTCGTTCAGCGCGAGCGGCGCGGCACCGCCCATGCGGTTCTGGCGGCGCGCGACGCGATCGCGCGCGGCTATGACGACATTGTGGTCACATACGCCGACATTCCCCTCATTCGAGCCGCGACGCTCAAGGCGATGCGCGACAGCCTCGCCGAAGGCGCGGGGCTCGTAGCGCTGGGCTTCGCCCCGGCTGATCCGGCCGGCTACGGCCGGCTCATCGAGCGCGGGGGGCGGCTCGTCGCAATCCGCGAGCACAGGGACGCGAGCGCCGAGGAAAAGGCGGCTCGGCTTTGCAACGCCGGTCCTATCGCCTTCGGCGGCGCGCAGGCGCTGTCGATGCTCGAGGCGGTGAAGCCGCACAATGCGCAGAACGAATACTATCTCACCGACCTCGTGGAAATCGCCAACGCGCGCGGGCTCGCAGCGCGAACGCTCGAGGCCGACGAGGCCGAAGTCATGGGCGTCAACGACCGCGCCCAGCTCGCGGTCGCCGAGGCGACGATGCAGGCGCGGCTGCGCAGGCGGGTCATGATCGAGGGCGCGACGCTGGTTGCGCCGGAGACGGTCTTTTTGTCGTGCGACGCCAGGATCGGGCGCGACGTGCTGATCGAGCCGCATGTGGTGATCGGCCCCGGGGTCGTGATCGAGGACGGCGCCGTCATCCACGCCTTTTCCCATCTCGAGGGCGCGCGGGTGGCGGGCGGGGCGGCGGTCGGCCCCTATGCGCGGCTGAGGCCCGGCGCCGACATCGCCGAGAAGGCCAAGATCGGCAATTTCGTCGAGATCAAGAAGGCTTCGATCGAGGCGGGCGCCAAGGTCAATCACCTGAGCTACATCGGCGACGCGAGGGTCGGCGCGAACGCCAACATCGGCGCGGGCACGATCACCTGCAACTACGACGGCTTCTCGAAGTTCAAGACCGACATCGGGGCAGGGGCCTTCATCGGCTCGAACTCGGCCCTCGTCGCCCCGGTCACGATCGGCGACGGCGCTTATGTCGGCTCGGGCTCGGTCGTCACCAAGAACGTCGCGCCGGACGCGCTCGCCGTCGCCCGCGGCCGGCAGGAGGCCCACGCCGGCTGGGCGAAGGCCTTCCGGGCGAGGCACAAGAAGGGGTGAGCAGGGCGGCTTTTGCGAGCCAAACGCCGTTGAGCGCCGCTTTAGTGGCGGGGGCTTTCCTTTTCAGAGAGTTAGCCGCCGGTTTAGCGTCGTTCGTTCGAAATTGTCCGGGAGGCGGCCTTCCACCCGGCATTGTGGACGCGCCCAGGCACTCGCGGCGCCCGTCCGGTCCGCGCGCAAAGCGTCGCCGGGCCGGGCCGGGCCCGTAGCTTCGAAGTGAAAGGATCAAACGGGGGCCAAAGAGCGTCAGGTTTCATGGCGCCGGAGCGTGGGTTCCCAGAAAAGAAGTTGTCGCGCGTTCGCTCTGTGACGCACGTCACAGACAACACGGCCATTACGGACGATTATTGCACAACACGGATTTTGGGAGTGACACAATGGCGCCTCGGGAATGAGGAGCGCGCGCGATCCCTTCCCCGAGTTCCTCGGGATCGTCCACAAGGCGGCGCTCGAGCCTCCAGTTTGGCAGCAGATTGCTGCGAGCGCCAATATCGCCTTCAGCGCCGCTCATGTGAGGCTCGGCGTCACGGACCGCAACGGCGGGATGATCGTCTGCGCTCAGTCACACGAACCGGCTAGAACGCCGGAGCCGCCGCGCGGAGGAGGGAGTCCAGATCAAGCCTGCCAAGCGAGCGGGTAGGAACGCCGTCGATCAGGTTGGCGAACAGCGCTTTTTTTTCCTCGAGAATTGTGGCGATGCGCTCTTCGACCGTCTCAGCGCAGACATAGGCGAACACCTCGACCGGCCGCGTCTGGCCGATACGATGGACTCTATCCTCGGCTTGGGTTTCGACCGCCGGGTTCCACCACCGATCGAAATGGATGACGCGGGAGGCGGCGGTCAGGTTCAATCCCGTCCCTCCCGCACGGAGCGAAAGCACCATCACGCGGCGTGACTGGTCGCGCTCGAAGGAACCGAATGCGGCGCTGCGGGTCGGCTGATCCATGCCGCCGGTGATGACCAGCGGCCGGAATTTCCGCAACTCCCGCGCGAGCCGGAGCACGCCGAACGGTTCTTGGACGAACTGGGAGAAGATGAGCGCCTTCGCGTCGGACGGCCTAAACTCTTCCAGGCGACGGCGCAGATCGTCAAGCTTCGCAGAGTCTCCCGTCTCGGGGCAAAAATTGCAAATCTGCTTCAGACGGAGAATGAGTTCGAGCACATGCGATATTCGCAACTCCCGTCCCAGCGAACGTAGCCAGACGGTTCCCTTCTCCTCGGCCTTTCGGTAAGCGGCGCGCTGCGTCGCGGCGAGGTCGAGAGCAATGACCGAAGCGAACTTCGGCGGCAGATCGTCAAGGACTTCGGCGCGACGACGGCGCAGTTGCACCCGGCCCAGCAAGCGGCGAAGACCGACGCCCATGGCGCCGGGATCAAATTCGCCTGGCGCGGCGAAATCGAGGACGGAAAGCAGATCGTCCAGACGATTCTCGAGCGGCGTTCCGGTCAACGCCCAAGAGCGCGACCGTTCGAGTGATTTAACGACAGCAGCGGCGCCGGATTTCGCATTCTTGATGCGTTGGGCCTCGTCAATGACGACGACGTCCCACGAGCGGCGGGCGCGCGCGGACTGCGCGCCGAGATCGGCCCGGACAGACTCGAAACTCGACAAGTAGAGCGTCGCGTCGGCGCGCCACGCGGCCTTCCTTTGGTCCAACGAACCGACCGCGGTGGAGATTGCAAGGTCGGGCGCCCAAATGCGAACTTGCCGCCGCCATTGCGCGATCAGTCCGACGGGAGAGACGATCAGCGCGCGTTCGATCTCTCGGCGCGCGGAAAGAATGCGCAGGCCAGCGACCGTCTGGATCGTCTTGCCAAGACCCATTTCATCGGCAAGCAGCACCGATCGATTGCTTAGAAGCCTTTCAATTCCTTCCTTCTGATAGCCGAAGAGCGGATAAGGCCACTCCAGGCCGAACGCCTCGTTCGCCGCTTCGCCCACTGCGGCCACGCCAGACTTACTCCTCGTCGACATCCGTGGCGGGGGCGGCCTGTTGCATTTCGGCGCTCTCAGTGTAGTCGGTCTGGATTGTTTCGGCCTCGATCGTCGTTCGTTCGCCGTAGAGGCGCTCGATATCCCATTCGGTGATCCAAGACTTGATGTATTGGCGCATCGAGTTTCTCGCCAGGCGCTCGCCGATCGCGAGGCCGGAAGGACGCCACTGGTAGGCGTCGTAATAGAGATCGGCGATACGGCATTGGGCGGCGTGCAAGACGGAGCCGTCGGGCGGCGCAAGCCGAACGCCGCGCATGCGTCGCAATTGCTCCATGCACCGCTTGGCCAAGTCGGCCTGGCGCGCCAGTCCCTTCTTTTCCAGCGCCTGGGGAATCAGCTCCTCGTCGCGCCGATTATCGAACATCTCCGCCACGAAATCGTCGGTGAATGCGGCGGTCGTCGGTATGCCCGGCAAGGCGTCCAAATCGTCCCAACCAAGCCAACGCGCCAACTCGGCATAGCTCTTGCCGCGTTGCAACGGCGAATAGCGGCCGATGAGCTCGACTTCGTCCAGAAGAACGCACCAGCCGGCAAGGCCGACCGCAGACATGAGACGCGGTGCGAATCGGAGTCGCTGGCGAGAGAGTTCGACTTCGCGCGCCGGCTTGAGATCAAACAGTTTGGCCGCCCCGTGCTCGCGCAGCCAGGACTTCACCGCCGTCGCGTTGAGCTTGCCGCCGCCGAAGAATCGGGCAATGCGCGCATGGTCTTCAGGGCCGAGGTGCGGAATCAACCAAAGCAAGGCGGCGAAGGCGGTGGACAGCGACCCCGCGCGCGCCTCGTCCGTCGCCCATTTCTCGAGGCGGTCATAGGGCTCCGTCTGGGGTTTCAGTCGCGAGAGCGCTACCGTCATCACATCGTCGTTCGCGCCGGGAACCTCCGCGACACGGATCGCCGCGGCGAACAGCCGGGCAGGATCGAACATCGGAGTTTCCTTGCTGACCGGCACGAGGCTGACGACGAAATTTCGTTCCAGGGCAAGCTCGCGCATGTAGCCGAGCAAGTGCGATTTGCCCGCGCCGAAACCGCCCCACACGAGATTTCCCTGGGCTTGCCGACCCTGATCGAGGCTCTGAGCGCTGCGCCCGAGCAAGTCGAGAAAGGAATTAACCAAAGCGCTGTCTCGTTCCCCGAGGAGTCGTATGGCCGCCCGGTTGGGAACCCCGGCCCGCAGAGCTTCGATCGCACCGCGCGCCTCGATGGGCGGATGGTCACCCATCATGCCGCCTCGGTCGCCGGATGCCGGTCCGAATGCAACCGGACGAGGGCCGCGAGCGGGTTGTCCCTTCTTGTCGCTCGGACGTCGTCCCACACGCGCATCTTGAGCGCGGCATACGCGTTGAGCGATCGTTTGGGATCAAGGCCGGTAAGCGCTTCGTCCGCCAGGACGACAACCAAGAGGCCCTGGAATGCCTCGGCGTCGTCGATGAGTTGGCGCAGCACTTCGAAAGCGTCCATGACCGCCGCCGCACTATAGCGCACTCCCTCAGCAAGGGCGGTCCCGGTGCGAAGGACCTGACGAATGTCGAGCGTGACGCAAATCCCCTTGCGCCCGCAAAGCCGCAGCCACCGGCATAGCGAGCGCAGCATCGCCCGTCCGTTGTGCCTCGTGATCTTGGCGGTGATATAGGTCTGGCGGAGGGCGCCGATGGCCCGCAATTCGCCGCGCAGCCATTCGAGCACCGGCGCAGTGACGCCTTTGTCTGTCTCGTCTGGCTCGAGCCGCGTCCGGCAAAGCGTGGCCATCGCTGTGCGAAAGTCCTGGCTCATCGAATGATCCCGCATGATTTCCTCGGTGAGCCAAAGGTAGAGATCGCGACGGAAAAACCGCACGTCGATCCCATTGTAGGCCGCCACATCCTGGAACGTGACGCCACCGCCAGGGCGGGGCCACCTGTAGCCCTGCTTGGTCACCAGGGCCTCGACAAAGGTCTGGGCCATCGCTGACCAGTCAAGACTGCGCGAGATGGCGAAAAAGATGTCCTGGATCATGTGGAGCCGAGTCTGGGACGCATTGATCCGGCAGGACGCCAGCTCATGTCGTTCCGCAAGCGTAACCAGGCGCGCCTGAATCGCCTCGAGTTGTTCGGCTTCGCCCTCGACGAACTTCACTGCGCTGCCCCCACCACTAATGTATTCGTAGAGGTACTCACGGTCGATCAGGTCAAGCCAAGCTTCTGTGGTGACCCCGATTTCACCCTCCCGGGACGAAATCGATGTCCTTGAAGGCGCATTGAGCGATATCGCCGTGACGACCATCTCACGCTCCCGGGACGAATCGGATGCCGTAGTAGACCCGTTCGGTTCCTTGTTCGTCATAAACGATCAGCGGCTTGATGCCCTTTGTGGTGGTCCCGTGTGGGAACTCGAAACGTTCACCGCTGCGCGTGCGCAGATCCGGACGGCGGTCCAAAAGCAGCAGGTCGCGGGCGAATTCGTCTTGCGGATAGTCCGAGCTCGGCAGCAGCGTAAGAGTGTCGTGAATGTCGATCAGCGCCACCACTCGGCCCGCATCCGCCCCGTTCCTCTCGCGCCCGATGAGCCGCCGATAGGCGCGCCAGACCAGATCGAGAAACGCCTGCTCCCGGAATCGCTGAGGCCTTTTCTGCACCTTCGCCAAAAGTTGGACGAGTTGGCTCGCTCAAATCTTGCGCTCGATCTTCCGGCCGATACGCACAGCGGACTGATTGGCGTCAATACGCACGAGTAGGGGAAAGCAATAGATTCGCCCATTCCGCTCGAACATCTCCAGTTTCTGTTCGGCGGCCGCCGTTCTCAGGTCCGTGAGGAAACGGCCATCAGCCATATAGGCCGACGCGTCGAAACGCCACGCGCCGGAAAGATCGCTCGCCGCTGACTGGGTATCTGCGAGACGAGCATCGAGGCCGCTCAGGCCCTTGACGATCTCGGTTATTTGCCCGACCCGGGCAGCCCGTCGCACTTGCTTTAGGCCGCTGACCAGACCCTCGGCCGCCTTCTGCGCCTTTTCCAGCCTCGCATCGAGCGAGATCAGCTCCTCTTCGAACTCTGAAGCCATCCGCAGTCCTCGCGTTACAGCTAACGTTACAGCTAATAAGCTGCCTGGCGGCCTTCTAACACCAACATTGCACTGGACCAAGGCGCGGAAGCGGGCGAAGTTGGGCCGCGAAAGCGAAGGCTGGCCGCTTAAAACGCTCTCGGCAGGTCCGCGTCCTTCAAAATGCCGTTCGCCGTATGTCGGGACTTGATTCGAACCGGAACGACAATCCGTTCGCCCTCCCGGGTCGTCCAGATGTCATGGTCGCCCCTGCCTCGACGCAAAAAGGCGCAACGCGCCTCGCTCAGTTTGTCGCGGACCGCGCCGCCGAAGTCGGTCACGCGGCGGCGCTGGCGCGCACCGAGGCGTGCGCAATGATTTCAATGTGAATTTCGCCGTCGGGGTCGCCTTCCAAGAGATCGGCCGCTGCGTCCGCGACATTGCGGCAGAAGGCCTCGAAGGTGTCACCTTCGACATGCAGACCATCGACATCGGAATGCTCCACATACCAGACGCTGGCCTCGTCATCGTGAGCGGCTTTGACGACTGCGATCCTCATTTTGCAGAGTCCTTCGATGGGTCCGCGCAACATAGCACAGCGCGGCCGCGCCGCGTATTCGAACCGCGTGGGATTTCGGCTTCACCCGGCGATCCGCGTTCCGCGCGGTTTCCCACGCGACGCACTCTCGCCCGCATCCTGTGCTCAATTCGCCGCGCTGGGTTGCAGGTCGTTTGCGAGGAGGTCGATTGATGGACGAGACCGTGATCAACGAATATGCGCGGCAATTGCTGGAGGCCCACGGCGACCGCGCCATCGCCGAAGCGGCTCAGCGCGCGGTCGCCTCCGAACAGCGGAACGACAAGGAGGAGGCCGATACCTGGCGGCATATCGAAGCCGCGTTGAAAGCGATGCGAGGCCCGATCGCGAGCTGACCAAAGTGCGCGCCGAAGGGGGTTACGGCGGCAACGGAGTTACGGTGACAGAGTTACGGTGACAGTGCATTCAATCTCTTCCTGGTGTAGCTCCCGGAACCGCGCCCCGCGCGCCATCGCGCCGCTGCCGCTGCGGGGCAAGTCCGAGCCGCTGGAACTGTTCGCGCTCGAAGGCGCGCCGGCGCCGGCGCCGGCGCTCGCGAGCGCCGAGGCCGGCTAGCGAAGTTCCTATCTTGGCCCGCCGGACAGGGGGCGGCCGAATCGGTCTATGATCGCGCCATGCTTGGCCGCGCCCGCGTTCGCCGCAGTCTCTCGATCGCCCCGGCCGGCGCGGCGATGGTCGGGCGGATTGGGCTTGACCCCCCGGCGCCGATCGGCCCTCGCTTCCGGCGCCCTGCGTCGAGGCCCGGAACCCGCGGGAAGAGGCGCGGCTGACGATGCGGACCCTTTTCCTCTTTCGCATTATCGTCACGAGCGCTTTCGTCAGCGCCCTCGGCGGGGGAGCCTATGGCGCCTATGCGCACGGGGCGTTCGGGACCGGCGCCTTTGTCGGCGCCGTCTGTGGCGCGATCTTCTCCGCGCTGGAAGGCTTCGTGTTCCAGGGCGACGCGGGCGCCCGGCTGCGCCGCCGCCCGTTCCTGGTCTATTTCGGCGTGCGTTGCGCGGTCTACGTCGTCCTCATCGTGATGATCGAGGCTCTCGGCGTGTCGCTTCTCCGCGGTCGGCAAGGGCTCGCCGATCTCGGCCTTCTCGACGTTGCTTTCGGCCTCGCGATCTCCGTCGTCGGAAACCTCATTTACTCGATCGCCGACCTGCTGGGGCCGGGGGTTCTGTTCGCCTTCGCGGCGGGACGCTACCACCGGCCGAGGCGCGAGGAGCTCGCGCTGCTGTTCATCGATCTCCGCGCCTCGACTGCCGCCGCCGAGCGTCTTGGCGAGGCGCGCTTTCTCGACTTGCTCGACGCATTCATCGTCGACGTCTCGCAAGCGATTGTGCAAAACGGCGGCGAGATCCACAAATATGTCGGAGACGAGATCATTGCGGCCTGGCGGCTGAAGCCCGGCCGCAACGACGCGGGGATCGTACGCGCCTGCTTCGCGGCGCGCGAACGGCTCGCCGCCCGCCGCGACGCCTACAAGCGCGATTTCGGCGTCGGCGCGGATTTCCGCGCGGCGCTCCATGGCGGCCCCGTCGCAGTCGGCGAAATCGGTTCGTTCAAGAAGGAGATCGCGCTCATCGGCAATTCGATGAACACGACGGCCCGCATTCTCGACGCCTGTCGCCAGCTCGATCGCCACACGCTCGCCTCGTCGGCGCTTCTCGACCGCCTCGACGGCCTGCCGGCGTCGATCACGCCCTGCGCCATTGCCCCGCTGCCGCTGCGCGGCAAGGCCGAGCCTCTGGAACTGTTCGCGCTCGAGCGCGTTGATGCGCCGGTGGGCGCCTGATCGCCGATTCCCCTCTGTATTGGAAGTGTGAGCCGCGTCACACTCGACCTGTGACGCGCATCACGGCGGCGTTCCTGACCCGGCGTTAATGCGTACTTGCTGCCGGAAGGGAAGAACCCGAGCGGCGCAGAGTTCGAAGGGAACCGCCGTCATGTCCAGGATCGAGGGGCGCGTCGACGACGTCGACGACGCCTCCGCAGAGCGCACGTTCAAGTTCGTTCTGACCTTGATCGTCGCAACGCTGATTGTCGCCGTGGCCGTTTACGTGCTGAGCGCCCCGCTCGTCGGTCCGGGGTCGAATCCGGCGGCGCATAGGGCCGCGATGGCGGCGTTCCACGCCCATTCGTGAGCCGGACGCAGCTTCTCCCCATGGCCCGTCGTTAGACGGGCGTTCTTGCGAACGCCCCACGGCCCGTCGTTAGACGGTCGTTGGTGCGAGCGCCCTATGGGGGAAGAAGGCGGGCGGCCGTAGGCCGGCGGATGAGGGGTCGGCGCCGAGGCGCGACACGGCGTATTTCTTGCCGCGGCGTTAATCGCTCTTGCCTGCCGCGAGGGAAGAACCCGTACCGTGCCGAATTCGGGAGGAACCGCCGTCATGACCAGATTCGAGTGGCGGGTCGACGACGTCGGCGCCGCTTCCACAGAGCGGACGCTCAAGTTCGTTCTGACGCTAATCGTCACGACCCTGATCGTCGCGCTGGCCGTCTATGTGCTGAGCGCCCCGCTTTTCGGCGCGGGGTCGAATGCCCCCACCCACCGAGCCGCGGTCGCGCCGCTCCGCGCCCATTCGTGAATTCGCCCGGCGATGGGGTTCATCGGCCGGTGAGCCGGTCGACATAGACGCGCTCGACGCCTAGGCGGTCCGTGACCGCGTAACGGCCTTCGCCGTACGGGCGGATCGACTGCGGGCCGATCGCGACCTTGCCATGGCCGCCGGGGATGTCGAGCACATAGGTCGGCATCGCGAGGCCAGAGAGCCGGGCGCGCAGAAGCCGCATCAGCTCCCGGCCCCTGGCGATCGGGACGCGCCAGTGCGCCGTGCCCGGCGCGAGGTCGCCGTGGTGCAGGTAGTAGGGTTTGACGCCCGCCTCGACGAAGGCGCGCATCAGCGCCTCCAGCGCGCCGACGTCGTCATTGACGCCCTTCAAGAGCACGCTCTGGCTGACGAGCATGATCCCGCGCTCGGCGAGGCGCCGGCAGGCCACACGGGCTTCCGCGCTGAGTTCGCGCGGATGGTTGGCGTGCACGGCGACGACGACCGTCTTGCCGCCCACGCTCAGCGCGCGCGCGAGCGCCGCCGTCACGCGCTCGGGCGCGGCGACCGGCAGGCGGGTGTGCCAGCGCAGGGTCCTCACGTGCTCGATGGCGGCGATCGCCCGCGTCGCCTCGGCGACGCGCCGGGGTGAGAGCGTCAGCGGATCGCCGCCGGTGAGGATGACCTCCCATATTTGCGGGCGCTGGCGCACGTAGTCGAGCGCGGCGGCGAATTCGCTGCGGCTCAGCGAGGCCGAGCCCGGCCCGATCCGCTCGCGGCGGAAGCAGAAGCGGCAATAGACGGCGCAGACGGCGACCAGCTTGATCAGCACCCGGTCGGGATAGCGATGCACCAGCCCCTTGATCGGGCTTTTGGCGTCGTCGCCGATCGGGTCGTCGATTTCGGCCGGATCGCGAAAAAGCTCGCGCCCCTCGGGCACGAACTGGCGCGCGATCGGGTCGGCCGGGTCGCCTTTCGCGATGAGGCCGGCGAGCGCCGGGGTCAGGCCGATCGCGTAGCGCTTCGCGACCGCCTCGAGTTCGGGGAGCCGCGAACGATCGGCGAGGCCGGCCTCGATCAGTGCATCGGGCGTGGTCAGGCGGCGCGGTGCGGAGCCAGAAGTCTGTTGGTTCATTGGCGTGCCGTTGTTACAGGCGCTATACAAGAAGGGTAAATATGTCGACCGGTCGTTATCACGAAGCGAGGCCGCGCGGCGGCTTCGTTTTGGGGCGCACCCGCGGGCGCGCCGGTCAGCGACGGACGGGAGGCAAGAAAATTTCGCCGACTTCAACTTCTTCATCGCGGTTCGAGGCGGAAGGCGTGCGGGGATTCCTGCACAAGGCGGCCGAGGGCGCCGGCGACGGGATGGTGCTGACGCACGGCGCCGGAGGCGACTGCAACGCGCCGCTGCTGCTCGCGGTCGCGGACGCCTTTCGGAGCGCGGGGGTCACCGTGTTGCGCTGCGATCTGCCATACCGTCAGCAGAGGTCATCGGGACCGCCGAGGCCTGGGGACGCTGCGAAGGACCGCGCCGGGCTTCGGTCAGCCGTCGCGGCGCTGCGGGGCGTCGTGAGCGGCAGGATTTTTCTCGCGGGGCAGTCTTATGGCGGCCGCCAGGCCAGCATGTTGGCGGCCGACGAGCCCGAACTCGTCGAAGCGCTGTTGCTGTTGTCCTACCCGCTTCATCCGCCCGGCAAGCCGGCGGAGATGCGAACCGCCCATTTCCCAAAACTTCGCACCCGAGCCCTGTTCGTCCAGGGCTCCAGGGACCCGTTCGGATCGATCGATGAACTGAACGCGGCGCTGACGATGATTCCGGCCCCCCACACGCTGATCGTCGTCGAAGGCGCAGGGCACGATTTGAGGCGTGGGCGGCTCGATCTCGACGCCCTGGTCCGCGGCCTGTCCTGATTCGTCGCCACGTCGGCCCCGCGGCGATGTGGTAAAATTGCTGCAATTGGTCGATCTTCATTCCGCGAGCGCAGAGGAGGGGGTAAAGCGCGCGACCTCGAGCTAGCCAGAGGAGAGCGACATCATGACCCAGCTTGCTGATCTCGGCGTATTCGGCCTTTCGACCATGGGCGCCAACCTCGCGCGCAACGCGGCCCGACACGGCTTTGGCGTCGCGCTCTTCAACCGTCACGGCGCGCGCACGGACGAGCTTGTCGCCGCCCACGGCGAGGAAGGCCGCTTCATCGCCGCCCGAAGCCTCGCCGAATTCGCCGCGGCTCTCGCCAAGCCGCGCGCGATTCTCGTCATGGTCCAGGCAGGCAAGGCGGTTGACGACGTCATCGACGAGTTGCTGCCCCATCTCGAGGCCGGCGACATTGTCATCGACGGCGGCAACTCGCTTTTCACCGACACCAACCGGCGCGCGAGAAGCCTGAAGGAGAAAAATATCCGCTTTCTCGGGATGGGCGTGTCCGGCGGCGAAGAAGGCGCCCTCCTGGGACCGAGCATGATGCCGGGCGGCGACGCCTCGGCCTATGCGCGCATCGAACCCATGGTCACGAAAATGGCGGCCCAGGTCGATGGGCAGCCGTGTTGCGTTTTCATCGGGCCGGAAGGCTCCGGACATTACGTCAAGATGGTGCATAACGGAATTGAATACGCCGACATGCAGCTCATCGCCGAGGCCTATGATCTCATCAAGTCGGTCTACGGGCTCGACCCGGTCGCCATCGCTGATGTTTTCGAAGAATGGAACAAAGGCGAACTCGATTCCTACCTCATCGAGATCACCGCAGCTGTCCTGCGCAAGCGCGACTCCGCCGGCGCCCCGCTCGTCGACGTCATCGTGGACGAAGCGGAGCAGAAGGGCACGGGACGCTGGACCGCGCAATCGGCGCTCGATCTCGGCGTGCCGTTGACTTCGATCACCGAGGCGGTTTACGCCCGCACGCTGTCGGCCCGCCGGGCGCAGCGCATCGCCGCCCACCAACGGATCCCTGGACCAGCTTTGAGTCCGCGCAAGGCTGGCCAGCGGGACATCGACGCCATCCGCGACGCGCTCTACGCCTCGAAGATCATCGCCTATGCGCAGGGGTTCGAACAGCTGACCGCTGCGTCCGACCAGTTCGGCTGGGATCTGAAACTGGGCGAGATCGCATCGATCTGGCGCGGCGGCTGCATCATTCGCGCCCGCTTCCTCAAACGCATTCGCGACGCCTATGACGCCGGCGAAAGAATCGAGAACCTCGTGATGCAAGGCGCCTTTCGCGACGCCCTCGTGACTGCCGAACCGGCGTGGCGGCGCGTTGTCGCGCTCGGCGTCGAGCAGGGCGTGCCGACACCGGCCTTCTCGTCGTCGATCGCCTATTTTGACGGCCTGCGGCGCGATCGCGGCCCCGCCAACCTCTTGCAGGGCCTGCGCGACTATTTCGGCGCGCACACGTACCGCCGGCTCGACAAGCCCGGCAGCTTTCACACCCGCTGGGCTCAGGACGGTGAAGAGGTGAGCGTCTGACCGGCGCGACCCCGGTGAACCGCGAAGGCCGCGCGAATGCGGTCATTGCGCCGAGCGTTTGGTGCGGACGGCGGGGATCGAACCCGCACGGCCTCGCGGCCGAGAGATTTTAAGTCTCTTGCGTAAACTGGTAACATATTGATTTCTATAAGAGAATTGATGTTTATTAAATCGCCTGTGCTAATTTCTGTGCTAAAAGCGGCACCCAGCTCCGCTTTCGCGGACCTGGGTGGCAAATTGTCGGGCGGATGTGGCGGCGAACTGTCCTGCCAAGTCCCGAATTGGTCAACATCTCTTCTGAAGACTGGTAGGGCGGCCTCGCGCGATGTCAAGCGATAGCGCAGCGCCCCGCATCCGCATTGCCGAGGCGGTCCGACGTATTTCTGAAGCGAATCTGGGTTTGAACGGGACCGCAAACTCTCTTTGCACCTCCCAATTTCAGCCCGCGCCAAATCGAGACGTGGAAGGATTCCATCCTGGCACAAGCCAATCTCTCGATCAGAAATCCGCTTAAGACAGCGGAATTTTCGATAACGATACACCACAGGATTCATACATCATGTTGACAATTCCGCTGAAACAGCGGATATTCAGACATGGTTTATGGACGGCACGGCAATATCGCTTCCTACGTTACGGGGCTGCTCGCCTCGGGACGGCTGGTCTTCCTGCGGGAGGAGGCCCAGAAAGCCAACAATATAAGTCGGGGGGCCTTCCTTGACGCGGCTGAAAAGCTGCACAAGCGGCACCAGCTCTTTAGCCCCCGGCGCGGCTTCTACGTCGTGGTGCCTCCGCAATATCTGAATTTGGGAAGCCCTCCGCCCGCCTCCTTCATTGACGACCTCATGCGCTACGAGAGCCGTCCTTATTATGTCGGCCTTCTGAAAGCGGCCGAACTGCACGGTGCCGCACATCAAGCCGTGATGGAATTCCAGGTCGTCACCAACAAGCGGATGCCGGAGATCCGGGCAGGCCGCACCAAGATCGCCTTCTACTATCGCAAGGACTGACGGAAATCTGCCGCCGGCATCGAAGAGCGCAAAACGGATACGGGGAACATGAAGATCTCGTCGGCCGAGCTGACGATTCTGGACCTTCTGCGTTATCCGCAGGCAAGCGGCGGGCTCGACAATGTCGTGACTGTCCTTGAGGATCTCGGTCGAGTCGATGCCGAAAACCTTGCGACCCTTCGCGCGTGCCTTTGAGCGGAACGATCGTTCAAGCCTGGGTTATCTCCTGGACCAGCGAGCCACGCGAACACGCGAACAGAGCTGCACGAATCCTCGAGGCAGGACCGGCCACTGCAATGGATTGAGCTTGAACCCTCCTTGACTGCCAATCCAGGAGACGGCACCCCCGGCCGATTGAGCGCGACAAGCGCTGGCGGACCATCGTCAGGCGCGTCCCGGAGCGCGACATATGATCCCGATGATGAACATCGTCGCGTGGAGCGCCAACGCACCCTGGGGCGAGATGCGGCAGGTCGAGCAGGACCTCATCATCAGCCGCGCGCTTATCGACCTGTTCAGCGATCCGGTGCTCAGGCGGAATTACGGTTCCGCGGTGGCACCGCGCTCAACAAGCTGCTGTTTCCCAAGCCAGTGCGCTATTCGGAGGACATCGATCTGGTCCGACCGAGGCCGGGCCGATCGGCCCGATCCTGACCGCGTCCGGGCCGGCTGGAACCTTGGCTCGGACGAGCCGTTTCGATCAAAGCCAGGTCGCGCGGGAGCGGGATTCCGGACCAGGGCGGAAGACCGCAACGGCGCCGATCCGCCTGAAGGTCGAGATCAACACGGCGGAGACGAGGCCTACGACCGCCGCAAGCGGTCCCCCTCAGCATCGATAACCCCTGGTTCACCGGCAGCGCCGACATCGCAACCTTTCACGCGAGGAAATGCTGGCGACCAAGCTGCGCGCCCTGCTTCAACGCAATAAAGGGCGCGATCTGCTCGATCTCGCTCATGCCCTCGACGTGTTTCGCATTCTGAATAGGGAATGCCGACTTTTGTCAGGCGGTTCGGGGCGGCCGACCCCCCCTTGGATATTAAAGATTTCCAGGATGCCGATTTGGATCGCCTGCTTGAGCCGATCGACGATCTCGTTGAGCGCCGGAATTTAGTCGCACACGGCACCATAGATGACATTGAAACAGTTGATCTTCTGAATGAGCGGTGCCAGTTCGTCGCGGCGTTCGCGAAAGCGCTGTACGAGTTGCTGCAACTGGAAATGTTGCGGGTCGAGGTAGCAAGCAGGCATTCACACGCCCTGGGTCGGCCGATCGACGTATTTAACGATCATATCATTTGCTTCGAGGCCAAGGGCTGCAAAATTGCCGTTGGGGATCTCAGGAATCCCCTCATTTCGAGAACGGCCTGGTTTCGAGGCTTTTTGGCCCTCATAAGGGGCGACGGAGGGCCCTAAGGTCCCACATTGAGCATGGCGCAACCTCTTTCTCGACAATTCGGAGCCCCGAACTCGCGCTTCAGGACTTGTCATACGAGAATTGTCGCAGCGAAGCGCCAACCTCCAGTTGCATTTTGGTCCTCGAAAAAATGAGGGGATGGCTGAGGTTGGGGATCGTATCGTTGCTGCAACTGGAGACCCGCTCGTTCCATTTCGATGGAGTTCAGTGATCCGTTTGGAGGTAGATCGCACAGCGCATCAATCACTTGACATCACGCCGTCAGCGAAGTTCGGAGTGCAAGTGGACTTTAGCGCTCGGAAAAATCACGACTACTTTTTGTTGCCGAAGCGTTAGCAGCCCATTGATGGCCATATTGCGGCTCCAAAAGCTGGTAACGTTACCGCTTCGTGAACGGGCGGGCTCATCGCGAAGGTTGGGATTTTGCGGGCATGAAGCACCACAAGGCGAGGCGGGCGGCGCTCTTGGCGCTGGCGATGGCGTTTCTGGCCGCCGCGTGGGTGTGGGACGGCCTGATCGCGATCGAGAGGCTGATCGTCCCGCCCATCCCCTGGACGCGGCTCAAGCACGCATTCGCCGTGATCGTCGATCGTCTGCCGGCACCCTTGGTCTTGGTGATTTTTCTCGTGCCGCTGCTGATCGTCGAGCCGCTGCTGACGCTGTGCGTCGTGGCGATGGCGATGGGCTATGTGGTCTCCGGCGCGATCGCCTGGGTCCTGCTAAAAGTGCTTGCCCTCGCCTTCATCCCCGCAATCTTCGATCTCACGCAACACAAGCTGATGACAATGCCCTGGTTCGTCTGGGGGTACGACAAGGTGATGGCTTGGCATCACTACGCCGACCGGATCGTCGCGCCCTACAAGCAGGCGGCGGCGGCGCTCCTGCGGCAATGGCGGCGGCGGGCATTCGTCACGACGAGTTGGCTGCCCGGCGTCGCCCAGCTCGCCGCGCGCTTTGCCGCGCGGCGGCGCGCCGCCAACGGCCGCCCGCCGTTGCCATTGGGCGGGTAAAGTCATGAGTTCGGACAAGCGCGAAATCGTCGCGCCGCTGACGTTGTAGGTGCGACCGATCTCGGCGAGGGTTTCCTCGCCCTCGTCGCGACGCTTAATGGCTTCCTTCCGCTGATGCTGCGTCAGCTTAAATGGCCGCCCCAAGCTTTGCCCCCGCGCCTTGGCGCGGGCGCGGCCTTCGCCGGTGCGGGCGCGGATCAATTCGCGCTCAAACTCCGCAAGCCCGCCAAGCACGGTCAGCATCAAGCGCCCGTGCGCCGTGGTCGTGTCCGCCCATGTGTCGGCAAGGGATTTGAAGCTCGCGCCGCGCTCCGCGATCTTCGCCAGGGTGTTCAACAGGTCGCGCGTCGAGCGCGCCAGGCGGTCGAGGCGGGTGACAAGCAGGGCGTCGCCCTCGGCGAGGGCGGTCGAGGGCGCTTCGCCAGCTCGCGCGCGCTCGGTCTTGGCTCCGCTCGCGGTCTCGCGAAACACCTTCTCGGCTCCGGCGGCGCGGAGTTGCTTCACCTGCGCGTCAACGCTCTGGCCGTCGGTCGAGACTTGGGCGTAACCGTAAATCATGCGTGGAATTATGACGCCGACTTATGCAAAGGAAAAGCGCAATTTCTTCAAAGGGCTAAGTTTTTTGCATAAGTCTTGATTAATGCACGGAAGGGGGGCGGGTGCCAGCGCTTTTCAGGGTTCCGGGGTCTGTGTGCGTCTCGGTCGTCGCCCCCGCCGCCCGGGCTCTGTTCGCAAAAACTAGAGCTTTGCAACAGAGCCCCTTCGTTGGGGAGTTCAAACTATATTTTGACTTTTGATTTGATATAATGCTCCGCGCAACAAATACTTTGGGGTAAATATGAGCGAAGATTTAAGCACACTTACTGGCGCGCAGCTAACAGACCGCATCGTTTGCCAACCGACTGATGTTGCTATTCAGGCAGCAAAAGAATTGTCCGGTCGTATAAATCGTTATCAAAACTCTTTGACGGAAAATCCAACCACCGGAAATGATCGTCTCAGGCTGCTTACAACTCTTACAGCACCAGATACAGTCGATAAGTTGAGAACATGGGTTTTTCACTCATTAAACCCATTCATCTACGGTCTCATGAAAAGCGCCGCTGATACGGCGATGCCTCAATTTGTCTCGTTTGTTGAGAATAATACCGACGCTTTCGTGCGTGGACGAAGCTGGAAATTTATAGAAGCTGGCATTGCCGAGAAACCGGATTTCTTGAATGAAGGCCTCTTGCGTCTTGTGCAAAACAGATTGGGGGTTGAAGACGATTTAAATGCTGTGACCTATATGTTGATGGCGCTTCAAAAAGCCATCGGATCAAAGCCAGATATGGTCGCAAATAGCGAAATACCCGAAACGCTTTATAAACTTGAAGCAGTTTATGAAGACAGCAAAAAGAACTGGATTACGCTCGCAAAGATTGGAACAACCATTAATGCGCTACCAGATTGCGAAGCAAGGTTTTTGCAATTATTGGCGAAAGCCCAAAATAGTGAGGATGAGAAAAAGCGGCAGGGCGCGTGGAGTGATTTGGAGATGTTTTTACGCAAATATTATTCACAAGGATACAACCAAGCCCTTGCAGATGCCGGGATCAAGGTTTGGATCATGAGACATCTTTTGCTGCGCTGCGTCCAGTGCTTGAAATTGCAGGCGCACTTGTCGATAAACAAAAGGCACTTATCAAACACAGCATGATACCCCTGAAAATAGCGAGAATGAGCGTCAGTGGATTTATTAGCTCAGTCGATAGAAGGGGTGCCTTGGAGGAGGCCGCAGTGAAAGTTGTTCGTGCCGTCGTGCCGGAGGAAGAACAACAACTCCCTGACGGATTTATTGGTTTTGAAAGGCCATTCCCCAAATAGAAAGCCGCTTCAAGCGAAAGCGTCATAAGTCTTGAATTTTGCACGGCAAGATGCCCGTCACTCGCTTGCGCGTGACGGGAAACTAGTGTCACGGCACACAATCCTTGGTAACCGCGGATTTAGTGGCAGCAACGGGTCGTTGAGGGCTTCGGCTTTTATCTCGGAAGAGGAGGCATGGCGGTCAGCCGCGCCAATGCGGAACAGCGGATGATAGAAAACTGACAGCACCGCGATTCCTCAGCGACATTCGCCCGTTGCTCTCCGCAGACGAAGCCGATAAATGGACCGACGACGCCATCCGGCGAGCCTTTGTCTCCGTCTTCCGTGACCTGGTGGCGCGCATCCCGGGCTCCTCGTGGGCGAAGACAGCCGCGGGGCTGGAGCGACACGGCCTATCGTTATGCGGATCATTCAATGCTTTCAGCGCATCTCTTATAATAGGATAGGTTTCTGAAACTGAATTTGCATCTTGTGCCTTTACCAGAACTTCCTCTTGGAATTTTATCCAATCCCGAACATTGCGGGCGCAAAGTGACTTACCCTCCATTATGGAGAGTGCTTCCTTAACATAATCCTTCGGCTCCTTGAGCTCCACTTGCTAGTCTCCGGTTACATAATGTCCATATTTTAGCCACTAAAGTTTACATCGTAGCACGGAAGCCTAACGAATTAATGAATTAGATTGTGGTTAGCAAAAGATAAATTAAAGACCGGGATGAAATGGTGCAGCGTGTGCGTTTGCCCGAAAATAGGATTGCCGAGCCGTTCAGCGGCTCGTTTTAAGCGCGCCCACAAGGGTGCGCAAAGGCGGCGCGGGTTTAGCCCCGCCGCCGTTGACCGAAGGGTCACTGAATACATGGGCGAAGTGGGTAGCGGGATTCCAAGTTCGAGCATTTCGCGTTGTTCGTGCCGACGCAGAGGGCTGGGGCTTCGGCTCGGTGTGGCTCGCCCTCAATGGGTGATCTTTTAGGGGAATGGTGCGGGCGGCCGGAATTGAACCGGCACAGGCCTTGCGGCCCTACGGATTTTCGTACCCACTACGGCTTTGGCCGCCCAATCCTGTGCTAAAAAGCAGAAGATAGGTTTGGGGGTCTGGACTATCCCTTCACCATGGCTGCCGGGTTCCGG
>CAWDTW010000019.1:0-64223 GCA_963805295.1 uncultured Alphaproteobacteria bacterium
GGATCGCCGCCAGCAGCGGGCGCTCCAGCAGGTACTTTTCGGTGAAGATCTGCTCTTCGATGCGTTCGGCGCCTTCGCCGGCGGCCTCGCGCGCCTTGATGGCGAGCAGCTGCCGCTGGTAGTTCCACTCGTACAGCGTCGCGTTCTGATCGAGGCCCTCGTAACACTGCAGGCGGATGAGCTCCGCGCCGTGCAGCGCCGCGAGTGCCTTGGCGACTTCCGTCTTGCCGACGCCCGCCTTGCCTTCGAGCAGCAGCGGCCGCCTGAGAAAATCCATCATCCAGAGCGCGGTGGCCAGATCGCGGTCGGCGATGTAGCCGACCCCGGCGAGACGCTTGGCGATGTCCTCACGCGCGAGCGGCATCGACTGTCCTTCCGGCGACGGCCGGGGCGCGCCGGCCGCTACGCCGCGTGCAATCCCAGCTGGTCCGCCGCCATCCATGTCCGCCAGTGATCGTGCGGCATCGGGATATGCGTGGCGCCGAGAAAGGCGAAGGCGTCGTTCACCGCATTGGCGAAGCACGGCACGCCGCCGACGTTCGGGCTCTCGCCCACGCCCTTGGCGCCGATGGGGTGGTGCGGCGACGGCGTCGTCGTCCAGTCCGTCGTCCACTTCGGCGTCTCGACCGCGGTCGGCAGGAAGTAGTCCATGAACGATGCGGTCAGGACGTTGCCATCGTCGTCGTAGCGCAGCTCCTGGCCCATCGCGATGCCGAAGGCTTCGGTCAGTCCGCCGTGGATCTGCCCCTCGATGATCATTGGATTGATGCGCGTGCCGCAGTCGTCGAGCGCGTAGAAGAGGCGGAATTTCGTCTCGCCGGTGTCGACGTCGACGTCGGCGACGCAGATATAGGCGCCGAACGGATAGGTCATGTTCGGCGGATCGTAGTAGTCGACCGCCTCGAGGCCCTTCTCCATCCCCGGGGGCGTCGAGTTGTACGCGGCCCACGCCAGCTCCTTCATCGTCTTGAACCGCTCGGGCGCACCCTTCACGCGGAAGCGGTCGACGTCCCATTCGAGGTCGTCGTCGTGCACTTCCAGGAGATGGGCGGCGATCATCTGCGCCTTGGCCTTGATCTTGCGCGCGGCCACCGCGGTCGCCGCGCCCGATACCGGCGTCGAACGGGAGCCGTAGGTGCCGAGACCATAGGGCGCGGTGTCGGTGTTGCCCTCCTCGACCGTGATGTCGTCCGCGGGAATCCCGAGCTCGCTGGCGATGATCTGGGCGTAGGTCGTCTCGTGTCCCTGCCCCTGCGACTTGGTGCCGAGGCGCGCGATCACCGATCCCGTCGGATGGACGCGGATCTCGGCGCTGTCGAACATCGCAATGCCGAGAATGTCGCAGTTCTTCGACGGTCCGGCGCCGACGATCTCGGTGAAGAAGGAGACGCCGATCCCCATCAGCGTGCGAGTCTCGCCGCGCCGGAACGCCTCCTGCTTCGCCTTCTGCTCGGCGCGCAGCCTCGCGTAGCCGACCGAGTCCATCGCCTTTTGCATGGCGGCGTGATAGTCGCCGGAATCGTATTCCCAGCCCAGCGCCGACTGATAGGGGAACTGCTCGCGCCGAACGAAATTCTTCGACGCTCAACTTGGCCGGGTTGATCTCGAGCTTGCGCGCAAGAATGTCCATCGCCCGTTCGATGCAATAGACGGCCTCGGTGACGCGGAACGAACAGCGATAGGCGACGCCGCCCGGCGGCTTGTTGGTGTAGACCCCGTCGACTTCGCAACGCGCCACGGGAAGTCGTAGGCATCCCGTGACGATGTTGGAGAAGCCCGCCGGCCACTTGGACGGATCGGCGCAGGCGTCGAAGGCGCCGTGGTCGGCCAGCACGTGGACGCGCAGCGCGGTGACTTTGCCGTCCCGCCGAGCCGCGATTTCGGCGGTCATGTGATAGTCGCGCGCGAACGAGGTCGACGAAAGATTTCTCGATCCGGTCCTCGACCCATTTGACCGGCCGTCCCGTCACGATCGAAGCGACGACCGCGCAGATGTACCCGGGGTAGGCCCCGACCTTGTTGCCGTACCCGCCGCCGATATCCGGGGAAATCACATGGATCTTGTGCTCCGGAACGTTGGAGATCAATGACGCGACCGTGCGGATGACGTGCGGCGCCTGAAACGTGCCCCACAGCGTCAGCTCGCCGCGTATCTGTCGAAGGAGGTGACGCACTGGCAGGTCTCCAGCGGCGAGGGATGCACGCGCTGATAGGAGATCAGCTCCTTGATCGTCACGTCGGCGCGCTCGAAGGCGGCGTCGGTCGCGGCCTTGTCGCCCATCTCCCAGGCGAAGATATGATTGTAGTGCTTCCGCCGCCCGTGCGCGCCCTCGAGCTTGTCCTTGATATCCTCGCGCAACACCGGCGCGTCGGCCGCCATCGCCTTGAAGGGGTCGATGACGACCGGAAGCGCCTCGTATTCGACCTCCACTAGATCGACAGAGTTCGCCGCCGCCTCGCGCGTTTCGGCGACGACGAAGGCGACCTCCTGATTCTGGAACAATACCTTGTCCTCGGCGAGCACCGCCTGCACGTCGCCCGCCAGGGTCGGCATGTAATGCAGCGCAAGCGGCTTCAGGTCGGCGGCGGTGAGGACCGCCAGCACGCCCGGGACTTTCATCGCCTGCGAGACGTCGATCGACCTGACGCGCGCGTGGGCGTGAGGCGACCGAAACGAGGTCGCCGAACAGCATTCCCGGCAGCCTCAGGTCGTCGACGGTATCGCCCTTGCCCGGGACAAAGCGGATGTCCTCGACGCGTTTGCGCTTGCAGCCGACGCCTTCGAGCCTTTCGGAGCGCTCTTGCGATGTGGACGGAGCGTCGTTCATTCGGCCGCCTCCCTGAATTCGACGCCGCTCAGCTTGCCGGCGGCGTACTGGATGGCCTTGACGATGTTCTGATAGCCGGTGCAACGGCAGAGGTTGCCCGATATGCCGAAGCGGATTTCCTCTTCGGTCGGGTTCGGGTTCTCCATCAGCAGGCGATAGGCGCGCATGATCATGCCGGGCGTACAGAAGCCGCACTGCAGGCCGTGCATTTCGCGGAAGCCTTCCTGTAGCGCGTGCAGGGCCCCGCCGGGCGCGGCCAGGCCCTCGATGGTTAGGATCGAGGCGCCGTCGGCCTGCACGGCGAACATGGTGCAGCAACTTGACCGACTTGCCGTCGAGATCGACGGTGCAGGCGCCGCAATGGCTGGTTTCGCAGCCGATATGGGGGCCGGTGAGGCCAAGGTCTTCGCGCGGGAATGGATCAGCAGCGGGCGCGGCTCGACCAGGCGCTCAACCGGCTTGCCGTTAACCGTCATGGAGACGGTGATTTTGGCCATCGGGACCTCCTTCTCCTCAACGCGCGCGCGACATGGCGCGCTCGAGAGCGCGCATGAGCATCACGCCGGCCATCCTGGTGCGGTAGCGTGCGGGGCCGCGCGTGTCGGAGGCCGGTCTGGTGATCGCCTCCGCAGCGGCGACCGCGCGCGCGACCGTCGCGGCGTCGAGGGTCGATCCGACGAGGATGTTCGCCGCCTCTTCGGCCCAGAGCGGCGTTTCGGCGACGTTCGTGAGCCCGATCGTACAGGACGCGCGCGACCGCCTTCGATCGTAGCGACCGCGGCGGCGGCGGTGGCGTAATCGCCGATCTTTCGCTTCAACTTCTCGTAGGCGTAGCCGTGCCCGGCTTGGGGACAGGGATGCGGATCGCCGACACGATTTCGCTAGGCTCGAGCGCGGTGAAATAGGCGCCCTGGTAGAAGTCTCGCGCCGCGACGCGCCGTTCGCCGTCTTCGCCGACCAGATGATAGGTCGCGCCGAGACACATCATCACCGCCGGCATGTCGTTGCCGGGGTCGCCGTTGGCGACGTTGCCCCCGACCGTGCCGACATAGCGCACCTGCGGATCGGCGATGACCAGCGCCGCTTCCGCGAGGATCGGCGCCTTGGCGGCGACAACCCGCGAGGTCAACAATTCGTGCTGGGTGGTGGTCGCGCCGATGACGAGGTCCGACCCGTCCTCGCAAACGCCTTCCTGATTACGCGCTTGCGTCAGCCTTAAATGTTGGATAGAACAAACAACGAACAAGCTGTTTTCGCAGGGGTTCTCCGATGGCGCGCAATCAGGTGCAGTTCCAGAAAGGCCTCAGCGAGGCCCGTTTCGCCGAGATTTACGGAACCGAAGAGCAATGTCATGCGGCGCTGGTCAAATGGCGCTGGCCGAACGGGTTCGAATGTCCTGAGTGCAATGGCGCCGATCACTGCGTCGTCACACGCGGCGCGCGGCGTTTATTCCAGTGTAACGCGTGTCGCAAGCAGACCTCTGTCAAAGCGGGAACGATCTTCGCTTCGAGTAAGCTGCCGCTGCGCATCTGGTTCAAGACGATCTACCTGGTCACGCAATCAAAGAAGGGCATTTCCAGTATCGAACTCGGTCGACGCCTCGGCGTCGCCCAGACGGCTGCTTGGATGATGAAGCACAAGCTCGCTCAAGTCATGCTGGAGCGTAACGCGAGCAAACGCTTGAAAGGCAACGTCCAGATGGACGACGCCTATATCGGCGGCGCCCGGTCCGGCCGCCGCGGGCGAGGCGCAACAGGCAAGACGCCGTTCGTCGCTGCGATCGCAACAACGGACGATGGCAAGCCAGATCAAATCATCCTTCGGCCCGTCAAAGCCTTCAGCAGCTTTGCGATCCGAAAGCTCGCAAGCACCGCCCTCAACCCCGGCTCCAATATCGTCTCCGACGGTCTGGCATGCTTCGCCGCTGTCACCCAAGCCGGATGTCTGCACAGCTCAATAAAGACCGGAAGCGGCAAACAAGCGGCTCGCACCCCTGCTTTCAAATGGGTCAATACCGCGTTGGGCAATATCAAAGCCGCCCTCGTGGGGACCTACCGAGCCGTGCGAGAAAAGCACGTCCCTCGATATCTCGCGGAGTTCGAATATCAATTCAATCGCCGATACGATCTCGGGACCATGATCCCCCGCCTCGCATTCGTTGCGCTGAGGACCGCCCCGATGCCTTACCGCTTGCTAAAACTGGCTGACGTTGCCGCGTAATCAGGAACGCCTTTGAGTTCGGCGATCGCGCCGAGATCGACGAGGTCGGACGGTTTGGCGAGGCGGAGCTTCATCATCGGAATGAGGCTGTGCCCGCCCGCCAGCGGGCGCGCCTCCTCGCCCAGGTTGCTCAGCAGAGCGACGGCCTCGGAAATCGACTTGGGGCGATGGTAATTGAAGGCGGCAGGAATCATATTGCTCCTCCCCGCTGCGGGCGACGCCAACGTGCGCATCTGTTTGGCGCGGCGCATCTGCAAGTCTTGTCGTGCGTCAAAACGTCGCGTCGCGGTGCGCCCGTTCAAGCGGCGGATCACAAAGCGCGCCGTTTAGGCGCCAAAAGCGGCTGCCGCGCACGAACTGCGTCAGTATCGTTGACGCGAATTTGCGCTATTCCGCGGCGTCGCGAAGGCTCGAGATGCGAGCCTTGATCTGAGCGATGCGGCTTCGACTGACGGGGACGCAACAGCGCGCGCGCGCGGCGAGCTCGACCGCGCCGCTGTCGCCGTTGAATTTGGCGCCGATGACCCGCCCCAGGTCGACGATGTGGCTGCGGTGCACCCGGGCGAAACGGCGAGGGTCCAGCCGGTGCTCGATTTCGCCGATCGAAAGCGAGCAGAAGTGCGACGCCGCGCCGTCGAACACCTTCGTGTAATGCGCGTCGGCGTGGATCGCGACGATCGAATCGACCGGCAGATAATGGACGAGACCGTTTCGCAGGACGGGAATGTGGGCAGCCGGCTGGCGCGGGGGCGCGCCGGCGCCGCCCAAAGGCGGAAACGCGCCAAATTCGTCGTCAACGGCGCCGCCGGGCGAAGCAGCCAAATCCCCGGCCGGCGGAGCGGGGGCGGCGATCGCCGCCTCCGGGGACTCACGGACTCGTTCCGGCAGGACCAGCAGCAGAAAGCCGCCCGAAACCATGAAGGCGACAATGGCGACGATGACCGCGAGCAGAACGGGCGACAGCGATGGAGCGACCGCTGGGGCGGGGCGTGGATAGAGCGAGAGCCCCGACATCGCGGTGTAGTGCATGCCGGAGATAGCGAGACCGAGCACGGTCGCCGAAAGCGCCAGCGAGTGCGAGGCGCCGCCGAAGGCGAGCCAGAGCGCCAATCCGGAGGCGGCGATCGCCAGGGCGGCGGCGGCGAGCACAAGCGGCGCCGAATTGACCATTTCCGCGCAGGCGCGCAGCGTCTCCATGCCGACGTAATGCATCGTCACGATGCCGAGACCCATGAACACCGCCGCGGCGCCGATGCGCGGCAGGGTCGGCGGGCCTGCGCTGACGGCGAGCACCGCCGCGCCGACGACGATCACGCAGACGAGGAACGACAAGAGCGTCGGCAGGACGAGATAGTCGACGGGAAAGGGAACCCGCTCTGCGAGCATTCCGACGAAATGCATCGTCCAGACGCCGAGACCGAGACACAGCGCCGCCCCGGCAAGAAGCGTCCGCTGCCGTCCGCCCTCGGCGCCCGCGACCTGAACGGCAAAGCTCAGCCCGACATGCGAGCCTTGGATCGCCAAAGCGACGGAGAGCGCGACCAGCCATGGCGAGTACGACACGGGCATCGACCGCCCCTTCTTGCGGCCCCCATCGCCTAATGTCCCTGGAACGGGAATATAGTGCCCAAAGGGGAGCGCAGGAAGAGCGCGGTCGTCCGGCCGCCGGCGCCGGTCGCGTCCGCGCCGCCAGAGGCGTCAGTCTTTCCGAACGCCTTCGGCCTGCGTCCGCGGCTGCGCTTCGGAACTGGGAGCGCGCGGGCTTCAAATCCAGAAGCGGCGTGCCGTCGACGCAGTCGAGCCCTCTGACGTTGAGCGCGGGTCCCTCGCGGCTGACGAGGCTGACGATCGACGTGCCGATCGGATTGGGCCTCACCGGCGACCGGATCGTAAAGGTTCCCTTCGTCATCCCGTCGTTCCCCGGACTCTGGCGCACGAGATCGCGGCGGGATTCGTGCAGCCAGTAGAGGACCTCGATGCGCTCGAACGCCTCGATGCCGTCGAGCGCGCCGACCCACGGCTCGCTCACCTCGATGCGGCAGATCGGACCGTCGGGAGCGCCATAGTGCGGACACTCCAACCGGGACGCCCAGGGCGTTCTGATAACACCGATGAACACAAGGCCCGCGTCGACCCGCTCGCGCCACTCGACCGCGACCTCGTTTCTACGGATTTCGCTCTGCGCCGCCATCGTCAAGCCCTTTCGCCGGGCCGAGCCATTCTAACCCCCGATCTCGGCCAAATCCCGTTCGCCGGCCGCCAGAAGACTGGCGCCTCGCTCCGAACCAGCCGCGACGCGGAAACCGTCGGTGTCCGCGAGTTTGTACCCCGCCGCCACGACCGCCGCCCCGAACAGCCGCTCGGTCGCGTGCTCCAGTCCGCCGTCAAGCAGCCCCTTTTCTTGGGGGAAGGAGTCGGCGAGCTTCAGCGTGCGCAGGGGGGCCAGGGCTTCGGGTCGAGCCCAGAACATCGTTCCGCCGAAGAAATCGAGACGAAAACGGTCGGCCGAAACGCCCATCTTCTCGGCGAGGGTCAGGACCGTCTTCCGATTGACCGACCAGGACAACTCCTCCGAATAGGCTTCGCTCGGCAGGCGGAACGCGCGCGGGCCGAGCATGCCGATGGAGGGGTCGCGCTCGAACATGTCGACGATCGAGCCGGCGAGGCCCGGCGCGGCCAGAAGGTCGAACAGCAGCCGCCTTCGCCAGACCGCGCCCATGTAGGATCTGCGCCCGCCGCCGCTCGATTTCTTCCCGTGAACCTTGCAGACGTAGCGATAGCGATCGAGCCGGCCCGTCTCCAGGAGGACCAGGAACGGCCGCACGTCGCGGCCCCGGTTCTCCATCACCTCGATGTCCGCATGGGGAAAGTCGCGACGGATCGTTTCGATCAGTCGCTCGCGCTCCGGAACCGTCGTGACGATGAGATCAAAGGGGATAGCCAAGCGCTTGAGCACGCCGGCGATGTCGGCCCAGGTTTCCTCGTAATAGATATGGACGACGATCGCGACCGCGCGCGACCCCATCGGCAAGGGGGCCGCGCCCCGGAGGGCTTCATCCCCCGTCCATCCGTCGAGCAGTTCGGGATGGGCGGCGATCAGATCGCCGTCCAGCGAAACGCCGATGTTGAACATGTGCTGATTGAACGTCGTGAAACGCTTGCGTTCCGGCTTCGGGCCGTAGCAGAACACCGAAAAATCATCGAACTTCAGATACTTCTTCTTCTTGAACAGCACCGCCAGACGAAGCCGGACCCACAACGAGGTCAGGACATCGAGCTTTTCGACGCGAAAGTCCCCGGCCTCGATCGAGACCTTCGCTCGCGAGGTCGGCACGACAAAATAGCCGAGGCCGATCGCGTAGGGCAGCAGGACGTTCTGGCTCGCGGCGGCGCCGATTTGCAGTTGCGCGATAAAATCCTCCGCCTCCATTCGGATCGGCGTCAGCCGGTAGGCGCGTTGAAAAGTCACTCGAGTTTGCTCATCAATGGGTTTGCCGGCGCTTCCCTAGCCGCGACGCGGGCTTTCATCAACGTCTGGCGCTTGACGCGACGGCGGCCGCATAGCCAGGATCGGTTCTCGATGCTCGAGCCGGAGACCCCTTTGTCCGCGACGCCAGCGCCATGCTGACCGCGCTCCTCGCCGCCGTCTCCGTTGCGCTCGGCGCGAACGCGCTCGATCCGGTCGCCTCGCCCTTCGCGCCGCCTCCCGCGCCGGCGCCCAAAATCTTGCGCCTGCTCGCCCCTTCCGGGGCCTTCAATGCGAAGACGCTGAAGGAGTTCGAGCGCCAAAGCGGCTACGCCGTCGCGTATGACGCCTATGTCGACCCCGCGCGAATCCCTTCGCTGCTGAAGGAGCCCTACGACGTCGTCGTGCTGCCCGGGCCGGCGCTCGCCCGGGCGATCGCGGCGGGGCAATTGCGCAAGATCGAGAAAGCGGAAATTGCGAACGCCCGGCATATCGCGCCCCAAGTCGCGGCCAAGCTTGCGGCTTACGATTCGGCGGCGCCTACGCGCTCGCCTGGGGCTGGTCGGCGATCGGACTGCTCTATGACGCCGGCAAAGCGCCGCGCCTGCTCGGCGCCGCGCCCAACTCCTGGGCGGACGCCCTCGCGCCGCAAGTCGCGCGCAAGCTCGCGCCCTGCGGCGTCGCGCTTCCCAACTCGCGCGACGAGATGTTCGTCGCCGCCTGGCGCATGCTCGGCGTCGACCCGGCGAGGGCGCGCGAACGCGACGTGAAGGCGGCGGCCGATCTCATCATCCGCGCCCGGGCCGCGGTGCGCCAGCCGGTTTCGCGCGATCCCTTGACCGCGATCGCGGGCGGCGCGGTCTGCGTCACCTTCGGCGGCGCGGCGCAGGCGGAGATCGCGTCAAGACGAAGCCGCGAGGGCGGGACCGGGTTCGACATCCGTTTCGCCGAACCGAGGGAAGGCGGCCCGATGACGATCGACGCGCTCGCCGAACCGCGCGACTCGCCCCTTCCGCGGGAGGCGCTCGCGCTGATCGATTTCCTGCTGCGGCCGGCAGTCGCCGCCGAGGCGACCGCTGCCGCGGGCCTCGCGAGCGCCGAAGCCGTAACGCCGTCGGAAAACTTCCGTGGGCTGTGGCCGGTCGGCGTCTATGAGCCGGCGCCTTCTTCCGTCATCGAAAAGGAATGGGCGCGCACGATCCCTCCGGAGCGGGCGGAGGCCAAGCCACTGGGCAAGCGCGCGAGCAAACCCGCGAGCAAGCCGACAAGGACGAGACGATGACCGCCAAAGCGCCCAACATCCTCATCGTCATGGCCGATCAGATGGCGCCAGCGTTCCTGCCGATCCACGGACATGCGCTCACCCGCGCGCCGCATATGCAGGAATTGGCGCAAAGCGGCGTAGTGTTCGACAGCGCTTATTGCGCGAGCCCGCTTTGTTCGCCTTCGCGCGCGTCCTTCATGGCTGGGCTCTTGCCTTCGCGAACCCGCGTCTACGACAACGCCGCGGAATTTTCCGCCGACATCCCGACCTTCGCCCATCATCTGAGGCTGCGCGGCTATCGGACCATTCTGTCGGGCAAGATGCATTTTTGCGGCCCGGACCAGTTGCACGGCTTCGAGGAGCGGCTGACGACCGACATCTATCCGGCCGCCTACGGCTGGACGCCCGACTGGGACCATCCGGACGACCGGCCGAGCTGGTACCACAACATGAGTTCGGTCGCTCAGGCGGGCGTCTGCGTGCGCACCAACCAGCTCGACTTCGACGACGAAGTCGCCTTCGCGTCCGAGCGCGCGATCTTCGAGGTCGCCCGGTCGAACGACGAGCGGCCCTTCCTGCTCGTCGCCTCGTTCACCCACCCGCATGATCCGTTCGCCGTGCCGCAGCGCTACTGGGACCTCTATCGCGACGAGGACGTCCCCATGCCCGCGCCGCCGATCGCGCCCGAGGCGCTCGATCAGCATTCGCGCCGTCTGCGCCGCGTCTGCGCGATGGACGCCGAGCCGGTGACGCAGGCTCAGGCGCGCGCCGCGCGCCGCGCCTATTTCGGCGCCATCGCTTACGTCGACGACAATCTCGGCCGCCTCATGCAGGCGTTGCGTTCGAGCGGCCTTGCGGGAGACACGATCGTCATTCTCACCAGCGATCACGGCGAGATGCTCGGCGAGCGCGGGCTCTGGTACAAGATGAGCTTCTTCGAGGGGGCGAGCCGTGTGCCGCTCGTCGTCGCGGGCCCCGGCCGCGCTGCGCCGCGCCGCGTCGGCGCGAGCGTCTCGCTCGTCGACGTGCTTCCGACGCTCGTCGAATTTGCCGGCGGCGACGCGGGCGCGCTGGGGTCTTCGATCGACGGCCGCAGCCTCGCGCCGCATCTCACGGGCCGCCGGGGCCACGACGAAGCGATCGGCGAATATCTCGCCGAAGGCGCCGTCGCTCCGATCGTCATGATCCGCCGGGGCGCCCTCAAATTCATTCATTCTCCGCCCGACCCCGATCAGCTCTACGATCTCGAGCGCGATCCGGGCGAACGCGACAATCTGGCTGGCGAGCCCGGCCATGCCGACAAGACCGCCGAGTTTCGCGCCGAGGTTGTCCGGCGCTGGGACCTTGCGGCGCTCGACGCGCAAGTGCGCGCGAGCCAGCGCCGCCGCCGGCTCGTCGATGCGGCGCTGGCCAAGGGCGCAATCCGCGCCTGGGATTTCCAGCCGTTCCGCGACGCCTCCAAGCAATACATGCGCAACAGCATGGATCTCGACGATCTCGAGGCGATGGCCCGCTTTCCCCGCGTGGCCCCATAGAATTCGACCGCAGGATTCGGGCGGACAGCGGGCCGACGGGGTGATAGTCCAGCGCCGAATGCGAACTCATTGGAGACCTGACGATGGCCGTTGCGACGCAGCGCCCAATGGAGGCGCGCGAATGGGCGCTTCTGGCTCTCCTGTCGCTGCTGTGGGGCGGGTCGTTCTTTTTCATCGGCGTCGCGGTCAAGGAATTGCCGCCGCTGACTCTCGTGACCTTGCGCGTCGGCCTCGCCGCCGCGCTGCTCTGGGCGAGCGCGCCGCTCATCGGCGTTTCGCCGCCCCGCAGCGTCGAAGCCGCCGCCGCGCTGGCGGTCCTGGGCTTCGGCGGCAACGCCCTGCCCTTCAGCCTGATCGCCTGGGCCCAGACGCATCTGCCGAGCGGCCTCGCCTCGATCCTCAACGCCGCTACCCCGTTGTTCACGGTGCTCGCCGCGCACGTCCTCACCAGGGAGGAGAAGCTGAACGGCCTCAAGCTCGTCGGAACCATCGCGGGGCTCGCCGGAGTGGCCTGGCTGCTCGGACCGGATCTTCTGACCGGCGCCGGCGTGAACCTCTGGGCCGAGCTTGCCGTTCTCGCCGCTTCGCTGAGCTACGCGCTCTCGGCGATTTTCGGCCGCCGCATGCGCTCGCTTGGGCTGAAGCCGATCGACGTCGCCGCCGGCCAGACGACCGCCGCGACTGTCCTTCTCGCGCCGCTGGCGCTCATGGTCGACCGGCCCTGGTCCTTGCCGATGCCGAGCGGAGCGGCGATGGCCTGCGTTCTCGCCCTCGCCGCGTTTTCGACCGCGCTCGCCTATGTCGCCTATTTCCGCATTCTCGCGGGCGCGGGGGCGACCAATGTGCTCCTGGTGACGTTGCTCGTCCCGGCGACGTCGGTCGTTCTCGGGACGCTCTTTCTGCATGAGCGGCTGATGGGACGGCAGTTCCTCGGCTTCGCGCTGATCGCGCTGGGCCTCGCCCTCATCGACGGGCGCCTGCCCCGCGCGCTCGTTCGCAAATCGAATAACCCTGACGCGGCCGCACGCGATTTGCGACTCCCCATCGGTCCCAAACCGCGCTAACCTCTCGCTCGAAGAGGCCGCGATGGCGATCCAGAGCAAGAGGCCGGTCGATGTGGCCGATCGCGCCGCGAAGCGTCGCGATCGGCGGGGCGCCGCCGCCGACCCGGCGTGGCGGCGTGAGACCTTCCGCCTGCCGCGCCTCGAGGCGAGAGCGAAGGCGCGCGAATGGTTCGAGCGCTTTCCCAAGGCCGCCTACATGACCGAGATCGAATCGTGGCGGGAGCTCGCCGACGGCGACATCGAGTTCGTCATGCGCCGGCTTCCGACCGCCGACTGACCCCGAGCCGGCAGACCATTTCTACGGTTTACGATTGTGTGTCGCCTGGGACGCGCCTCCCCCCACCCCGGCTGCGACATGACAATAGGGAGACCCCCGGGCCCGTCTTCGCGCGGCCGGACGTCGGAACGGAATCCAAATTCGACTGAAGGAATTCCAAATCCGCCGGAACGAATTCCAAATTTTTCGGAACGAAATCCAAATGGACTTCTTTCCGCGAAATGAGCCTTTTCAAGGCGTTGCGACCAAATCTGCGCGACTTTCCGCATCTCCGCCCCGCGCCGCGGCCGTTTGTGGCGGGCTCGCCTCCCGGGTCTCGGGCTCGGCCGCCGCCTGGTCCGGCGCCGGACCGGCGGAGAGCGCGCTGGTCCTTGCGGGCAGCGTCTCTCGGTTTCCGTCGCCGTCGACCGGAACGGCCCGGGCGACGGTCTCGCGGCGGTCGAGCCGGTCGAGCACTTTGTCGAGTATTTTCATGAGCGGCGCGATCGCCCTGACGTCGCCCTCAGCGACCAACTCGCCCGCCGCTTGGAGCAATGGCCCGAGCCGCGAAAGGGGCAGGCGCGGGTGCGCCGAGCCGCCCTCGACCTCCCGTCTCCGCCGAACCTCGGCGACGATCTGGCGCACGCGCCGCGCCGTCAGCCGCTCCTCGCGCGCGATCTCCTGATAGGCCCAGCCCTCGCGCAACCGCGCGAAGATGCGCTCTTGCCGCGCCGCCTTGCCGTCAGCCGTCAGCCGCTTCTTCCGCGCCGGCGCCGATTTCTGTCCCCTGCCCGCTTCCATGCCTGTCTCGCTTTCCGCCGCCCCTGCGGCTTTCTGAGAAACTGAAGCGTAACATGGGTTTTGAGAACCCGGAAGGAAATGTCGGGTTTTGCGGTCTTAACCTTATCGCGATTTGGCGGAGCGGGTCCGAAACTCTCCAACCGTTTGACCCCCACTCTCGTGCCGTTCCGCCGACAACGCTCGGCCTTGCCCAAAGCAGGAAACTGGCGCAGCGTATTGCTCGAACCCGCGGTCATCCGGCCGATGTCGGATGAAGCCGCCAAAGGCCTCGAGCGCTCGATTGACCTGCCGAAACGCATGAGGCGGGAGGCGGCGCGAGCAGCAAGTTCGAGTATAATCGATACGAGCCGCGGATGTCCGCGATTTGACCTCGTCATGGAAGTCCAGCCTGAGAGGACAGTCGATGAACGGCGCAGAACTGCTCGCATCGGCGCTCGAAAACGAAGGCGTGCGACAGGTCTTCGGGATACCCGGAGAAGAAAACCTTGATTTCGTCGAGGCGCTGCGCCGCTCGACGATCGAGCTTGTGCTGACGCGCCACGAGCAGGCCGCCGCCTTCATGGCCGCGACGCACGGGCGGCTGACCGGCAGGGCGGGAGTTTGCCTGGCGACGCTCGGGCCGGGCGCCCTCAACCTGACCACCGGCGCCGCTTACGCCCTGCTCGGCGCCATGCCCATGGTGATGATCACCGGCCAGAAGGGGGTCTTGAGCCGCAAGCAGGCGCGGTTCCAGGTGGTGGACATCGTCTCGGCCATGACTCCGCTGACCAAGATGGCCCGCCAGATCACGAGTTCCCTCACGATCCCATCGATAGTACGCGAGGCGTTTCGCGTTGCTGAGCAGGAGCGGCTCGGACCGGTCCATCTCGAACTTCCGGAAGATATCGCCGCCGAAGTCGGGGCCGGCCCTGCCGCCCGTGCCGCCACATCCGATCGACCTGCCCGTCGCCGACGGCGTGGCCCTCGACCGGGCGGCGGCGCTCATCAGAAGGGCCGAGCGGCCCCTGGTCATGCTCGGGGCGGCCGCGAGCCGGCCCCGCTTGGCCGACGCCCTGTCCGACTTCGTGAGGCGCCTGCAGATCCCGTTCGTCAATACGCAAATGGGCAAAGGCGCAGTCGCCGGCGGGTCGGGTCTCTACATGGGCACTGCGGCGCTCTCGGAAAGAGACTACGTCCATCGGGCGATCGATCGCGCCGACCTCATCATTGCGATCGGTCACGACACTGTCGAAAAGCCGCCATTCTTCATGGGGCCGCAAGGCCCCGCGGTCTTGCACGTGGGCACTCTTCCCGCCACGGTCGAGGAGGTGTTTTTCCCCCAGGCCGAGGTGGTCGGCGACGTCGGCCCGAGCCTCAGGCTGTTGGCCGACCGGCTGGAGGGCGAACTGCCGAACGCCGGCGCGCTGCTTGGATTGCGCGAAGGCATCCTGGCGAAAATCGGCGAGCGGGCGAATGAAAGCCGCTACCCGCTGACGCCGCAGCGGATCGTCGCCGACGTGCGGCGCGTGATGCCGGAGGACGGCGTCGTCTGCCTCGATAACGGCATGTACAAGATCTGGTTCGCCCGCAACTATCGGACACACGTGGCGAATACGCTGCTCCTGGACAACGCGCTCGCCAGCATGGGCGCAGGCCTGCCGTCCGCCATCATGGCCGCCCTCCTCCATCCGACGCGCCGAGTCCTTGCGGTGTGCGGCGACGGCGGGTTCATGATGAACTCGCAGGAGCTCGAGACGGCGGTGCGGCTCGGCGTCAATCTCGTGGCCCTGGTGCTGCAGGACGACGCCTTCGGGATGATCCGCTGGAAGCAGGCGGCCGACGGCTTTCCCGATTTCGGCTTGACCTTCGGCGATCCCGATTTCGTCGCTTACGCGCGGGCTTATGGCGCAAAGAGCAGTCGAGTCGAGACCGCCGACGGCCTCGCGCCGGCGCTCGAGGCCGCGTTCGCCGACGGCGGGGTCCATCTTGTGGTTGCGCCGGTCGATTATTCGGAGAATATGCGGGTCTTCGTCGAAGAGCTGCGCGCCGAGGCGGAGGCGAACCGATAGCCGTGTGGGTCGAGGCTCGCGAGAGCGTCGACCGAAGCTCGGCCCCTCGATCCCGGCGACGGCTTCCTCCCAAAGCATGATACGATTTCGTAGAAGCGCATCATGCTCCAGAGCCCTGAAGGCGCAGGCCCGACGATGGCAATGTCGTGTGACGGGGATCACAGCCCCGGCGCTCGACATGGGCGACTGTCCTGTCGGCGCTCGTCGGGGAGGCTCCCGATGTAACATTGTCGCGCTGCGATTAACGGAGGCTTCCTTGCTTCCTGATTTGCAAATCGTGTCAGACCAGAGAAAGGTCATCACGAGTATCGCCTTGGCGGTGGTCCTCTTTTGCGTGCCGCTTTTTGTGGCTGTCGCGCTTGTCGCTGTTTTTGTAGTCTATGGAAGCGGCACGCTCGGCACCCACATCCCTCAGCTTGTCGCTTTGTTAACTGCTGGACTCTTTGCGCTTGCTCCATTGCTTGCGTGTTTTGTGCACACCATCTCGATTGAGAGACAGTCGACCAAATTGAAAAATATTGTGAACAATGAGATCAAAAATACTCAATATTATATATTCGCGAAAGCCAATCTCGATTCAATCCAACCAGCGTCCGTGATAGATCCCGATTTCAGGCTGCCAATAATACTGTTTTCAAGCATTATAACGTTTTGCTCCTTACTCTCATTCATGTCGATGTATTGGTCTGATTATTTTTCAGACAAGACAACTATTCTTGGAGGTCTATACGTGCTCGGAACCGATAAAGGACCTAGATCGCTTAGTGAGATTATTTCCTATCAGTCCGGGACTATGGTCGTGGCTGCGGTCGCGTTCGTCGGTGCCTATTTGGCCTTGTTTAAGCGCCTGCTTGATCAGATCAACAATAATGACATCTATCCCATATCGTTTCATTATTATAGCATATGGCTGATCAGCGCCATGATGATAGCGGCAATTACGCGTCACATTGCAGCAGCATTCGGCATTGTTTCGAATGACATTTTAATCCTGGTAGCCTTCGCCATTGGCGCTGCTCCGTCACCATTTTTTTCGGCCGTCCTTCATTGGGCTTTCAGCAAGATGAATATCGTGGGAGACAAGGACGACCCGGAGCGTAAAGACCTGCCGTCGAACTTGAACCTGCTGATGATCGACGGCCTGGCGAAGGAGAATGTCGATCGACTGTCGGAATTGGACATCACCGACGCTCAAGTGCTTTCCTGCCAAAATCCATTTACGCTTTGGGTGAGATTGCCATACGAATTCTGGCTTATCGTGGATTGGATTTCACAGGCCCAACTCTACGTGTGTCTGCGGGAGGAAGGTTTCCGGAAAGCCCGGTTTCAACAAATTACCGACATTCACAAATTCTTTTCTGTTCTCTCCAGTCCCACAGCGTTCGCGGATCTGTGCGGCGAACTGAATCTGAAACCCTCGTTCGTCGGTCCGCTCCTGGCCAGTTTGACGGAAAATCCGAGTTTCATGCGATTGCGGGAAGTCAAAGCCGCGATGATCGCCGAAGCGCACGGCGCAATGGGCGGCGTCTCCGATCTGAAGACTTTGCCGCTGATTGGGCAAACGCCAGTGGCCAAGCCGCCCGCGGTTGAGCCTGCTCCTCACCTCCAATAACGCGGGGCTGCGGACGCATTGCGCCGGATGCACATTGTCTGAGTGAGCATCTGTACCCTCTGCAAGAAATCGGCGCCGCAAGCCTTTGGAATCCGAATTTCGCCGGCCCGTCGTCAAGCCCAATCGCGGTGACCAGCGTAAGAATGGCGCAATAAATTCATTCTTAACCATCATATAAGCCGGAATATGCTGAAAGCCTCATCCCTGAGCTTCCGGCATGATCAACATGTTGTAGGTTAGCGGCTTGTGGACGATGGCGATTGCGAGAAGGGAGCGGAAGGCGGCGTGGCGGGTTCGGCGTCGGTTGAAGCGGAACACGAATTCGTCGAGGTAGCTTTGGAGATGTTGTCTTCGCAGTCCGTGATAGACGCCGAGCGCCCAGGTCTTGGCGTTGGAGAAGGCGCGGTGGACCCAGGGCAGAACGATATGGGCGGCCATGGCGCCGACGACATGGGGCTCGTGCCGGACGTCGGGGGCGCGGGCGTAGGACGGCCAGCCGTCGGTTTTGATCGTCGCGCCCGGGGCGACGTTGGCGGCGACGAAGCCATGCAGCGAGAGGGCGGAGAAGTCCTTGATCGCGGCCAGGCGAAGGCGTCCGGGCGCGTCGTTTTCGACTTCGACGGCGCCGGCGACCAACATTTTGCCCTGGGGCGAGCGGCCGCCGCCGCCGCAAACCGGATCGGCCTTGGTCCGCAACCGGATCTCGGTCTCGTCGACCTCGACGAGGCCGGCGAGCGGCGCGCGGCCCGGCGCGACCATGGCGCGACGCAGCTTGGCGCACAGCAGCCAGGCGGACTTGTAGGAGCCGAGCCCGAGCTGCTTTTGCAATTGCAGCGCCGAAATCCCATTCGAATGGGTGGCCATGAGATAGACGGCCCAGAACCATCGGAGCAAAGGCAGCTTCGAACCATGCATGATCGTGCCGGCCGTCACCGAGGTCTGCTTGCCGCAGGCGGCGCATTCGAAGGTGAAGCGCTTTCCGCCATGCGGCCAACCCTTGGCGCCGGCGCATGCCGGACATCGAAACCCGGACGGCCAGCGCGCAGCGATAAGCCAAGCGGCGCAGGCTTCGTCGTCGGGAAATTGGCGCTGGAACTCGACCAGCGAGGCGGGAAAGTCGGGCATGGCAGGGCCTTCAAGCGAACCCAATGTTCACGTTATGTTCCTACCCCAAGCGCCCGCCCTTGTCACTACCCATCGTAGGCCCGGAGCCTGGGGGATAAGCCTTTATGCTGAATAAAAGCGATTACATTTCCGATTAACTGACAGTTAAAGATGACTTTCATGGCCAGCAGTCCGCCGAGATTGACGCCAAATTACTCACGCCTTATTGCCAGAATCCCGCCGCACCGGGTCATGGCGATGTGTCTAGCCGGTTACAGACTTCGTTATCCCTAATGTCTATACCTCAGCCAAGCCTGCGGAGCGCCGCGAATCGCCTCCGCCCTGGTTTGGCACGAGGAGATGAACATGAAGACCTTGCTGATCGGCGCGCTGCTCGCCGGCGTTGCGGCGTCCGCCTTCGCGGCCGACTTGCTGCCGCAGACAGCGGCCCCTGCCCCCTCTTACGTCCCGCAATTCACCTGGACCGGCGTCTATTTCGGCGTCAACGGCGGTTTTGGCTGGGCGAACACCAACAACGGTTCGTTCGGCGGCTTGTTCGGCGGAGAGTTCGGCGGCACCGTCGGGGCGAACTACCAGATGGGCCAGATCGTGCTCGGCGCGGAAGGCGACTGGGATTGGGCCAACAACGGCAGCACCCAGAGCTTCCTGTTGGCGTCGAACCAAATGGACGTCAACGAGATCCTTACCGCTCGCGCCCGCCTCGGCTTCGCGATGGATCGGACGCTCATCTTCGCCACCGGCGGCTACGGCGGCATCGGCACGAGCGCGACCTTCTCCACGCCGCTGCTCGGCGGCTGGGGCGGCTCGCAGAATGCGTGGGTCAGCGGCGGGGCTATCGGCGCCGGCGTCGAATACGCCTTCACCAACAACATCACCGTGAAGGGGGAATATCTCTATCTGCCGCTGGGGAGCACGACCTACTTCAATTCGACGGCCTTCTCGACCCGCGCGCCAGTCGACGTCAGCCTGTTGCGCGCCGGGCTGAACTACAAGTTCTGAGCGCCGCGCAACTCCCAAGACGCGACATCAGTTGCGCCGGACGACTGTAGCCGCGCTCCATAGCCCGTCGAGAGACGGGCGTCCTTCCGGACGCCCTTTGGAGCGCGGCTGACGCGGTCAGCGACGTCAGCGACCGCGCCTACAGACGCCGCCGTCCCGCAATCACGGCATCCATCAAGGCCCTGCGTGGGTCACCCGCGAAACCCGCGTCGCCTCGAAGCTCGGCGTGGCCTCGGAGAAGACCTCGAGCCAGCCGACGAGGCGGGGATGGTCGGCGCGCCAGGCGCCGTCGAAGCGCAGATCGAGATAGCCGAGCGCTGAGGCGAGCGCGATAGTTCCCACGTCGCTCAGCTCCTCCGGCGGCGCCTCTTCGAAGACGCGAAGGGCGCGGGCGATCTTGTCGCCCTGATAGGCCATCCACTTCTCCGAGCGAAGCTCAGGGTCGCGCCACAGGGTCTCGTATCGCATCAGCACTGCGGCGTCGGCAATTCCGTCCGCCAGCGCCTCTCGGGTCAGCGACCGGAAGCGCGCCCGCGGCTCGCTCGGAATGACCTTGCCGCCGCCGGCTAGCCAGTCCAGATATTCGACGATGACCGCGCTGTCGAAAATCGCTTCTCCGTTCTCCAGAATGAGCGCTGGAATCTTCCCCAATGGATTCTGGGTTCTCAGCAAATCGTCCGGGTTGTTCGTGTCGGCGGCGGAAATCTCGATCCGGTCCTCGAGACCGAGCAGCGCGGCGGCGATCCGCACCTTGCGGACGAAAGGCGACGCCGCGGCGGCGCGAAGAACAAGCATGAGCCTCTCCTTTGACGGCGAGCCAAGGGCGGCGATTTGTCGCGGGCCTAGCCTGCCGCCGTTGTAGCGCAACCGCGCCCCCCATATAAAGGCGAGAAACAACGAGGCCGCGGGGTCGCCCGCGCCCGACGCTATTATTCATAAAGGGGGTCGCTTTGACTTCGTCCCATGCCGCCCACGAGCGCGTCGTCATCATCGGATCCGGACCGGCGGCCTATTCGGCGGCGATCTATTCGGCGCGCGCCATGCTGAAGCCGCTGCTGCTCGCGGGTTTCGAGCCCGGCGGCCAGCTGATGGTCACCACCGACGTCGAAAACTATCCCGGCTTCGCCGAGCCGATCCAGGGACCGTGGCTCATGGAGCAGATGCGCGCGCAGGCCGAGCATGTCGGCGCGCGCATCGAAAGCGAATACGTCGTCGCGCTCGAACTCAGGCAGCGTCCGTTCATCGTCCGCTGCGACAGCGGCCGCGCCATCGCCGCCGACGCGATCATTCTCGCGACGGGCGCCAAGGCGAAGTGGCTCGGCCTGCCGAGCGAGGACAAATTCAAGGGGTTCGGCGTCTCGGCCTGCGCCACCTGCGACGGCTTCTTCTTCCGCGGGAAATCGGTCGCGGTCGTCGGCGGCGGCAATTCCGCGGTCGAGGAGGCGCTCTACCTCTCCAACATCGCATCCGAAGTCACGGTCGTGCACCGGCGCGATTCGTTCCGCGCGGAGAAGATCCTGCGCGAGCGGCTGGCGGCCCGGCACAACGTGAAAATCCGCTGGGACAGCGCGGTCGAGGAGATTCTCGGCAAGGAGCCGCCGCTCGGCGTGACCGGCGTCCGGCTCAAGAACGTTCTCACCGGCGCGCTCGAGGACTTGGCGGTGGACGGCGTGTTCGTCGCCATCGGGCACTCGCCCGCGAGCGAGCTCGTGCGCGGCCAGGTCGCGCTGAAGGCGAACGGCTACGTTCAGACGACGCCCGGATCGACGGAGACCAGCGTCGAAGGCGTGTACGCCGCCGGCGACGTCGCCGACGACGTCTTCCGCCAGGCGGTGACCGCCGCCGGACTCGGCTGCATGGCGGCGCTCGAGGCGGAACGCTGGCTCGCGGCGCGGGAGCCCGCGCGAGAAGCGGCGGAATAGCCGAACCGCGCGTCGAACGCCGCGGCCATCAGCGGCGAAGCGTGAAGCCGGCGGGCGTGAGGGAACGTTCATGGACTGGGACAAGCTGCGCATTTTTCAGGCGGCCGCCGACGCCGGCTCGTTCACCCACGCCGGCGAGACGCTGGGCCTGAGCCAGTCGGCGGTCAGCCGCCAGGTCGGAGCGCTGGAAGCCGATCTCGGCGCGCCGCTGTTTCATCGCCACGCCCGCGGCCTCATCCTCACCGAACAGGGCGAGATGCTGCTCGGCGCGGTGCGCGACGTGGTCCTGAAGCTCGACGCGGTGCGCAGCCGGCTGATCGACAGCCGCGAAAAGCCGACCGGCGAACTGAGGGTCACCACCACGCTCGGCCTCGGGGCCAACTGGCTCGCCCCGCGGCTCGGCGAGTTCGTGGAACTCTATCCGGAAGTGAAGCTGCAGCTGCTCCTGTCGGACGAGGACCTCGACCTCGCCATGCGCGAGGCGGACGTCGCGTTGCGCCTGCGCGAGCCGATCCAGCCCGACCTCATCCGCCGCAGGCTCTTCACCGTGCATTTCCATGCCTACGCCTCGGCCGACTACCTCAAGAAGCACCCCCAGCCGCGCATGGTCGAGGATCTCGACCGCCATCATCTCATCGCATTCGGTGCGCCCACCGCGACGCACCTCCTTTATGATCTCAACTCGCTTCTCACCCTGGGACGCGACCCCAAGAACCCGCGCGTGCCCCAGATTTCCGTCAACAATCTCGGCGCGATGATGCGCGCGGCGGAGAACGGCGTCGGCATCGCCGTTCTGCCCGACTACGTCGTGCAGCCAGACTCGGGCCTCGTCCGCCTGCTGCCGCAGGCGGACATGCCCGAGATGGACTGCTTCCTGGTCTATGCCGAGGAACTGAAGAACGTCGCACGCCTCCAGGCCTTCCGCGACTTTCTCATCGCCGCGGCGCAGAGGTGGCGCTATTGAAGCGGGAGCGACGACGCCGGCGATCACCCGCGCCGCCGCGCTTCAGACGTCCTTCGCGTCGAACACCATCAGATCGACGCCGCCGTCGGCGAAGTTGGCGAGATCGGCGGCCGCGGGCGATCTGAGAGCCTCGCGAGCGGCGTCGACGCTGTCGAACTCGAGGATCGCGACGAGATGCGCTCCGCCGGGCTCGACCGGCAGCCCGACGGCGCCGTCGCTCACCTGATAGCCTCGAAGACCCGGTATCGCCTTGGCGAGCGGGACGCGTTTGGCGAAGTAATAGGCATTGAACGCGTCCGCGTTCTTCGGCGTTTTATAGTCGACGACCAGTTTGGCCATGGCCGTTCTCCCCCGCGCGGCCTTCTTTCGGGCGCCCGATGCGACCCGCGGCCGACGCGAGGACGTTGCATAGCATGACGCCGCTTGCGCGAGCGGCCGGCCTCACCTGAACAGCGGCTCCTTCTCGAGCCCCTTGTAGAGCGAGGCCACCTGTTCGCCGTAGCCGTTGTAGATCATCGTCGGGCGCAGCTGCCCGTCGTTGAGGAAGGTTTCCTTGGCCTGGCTCCAGCGGGGGTGGGGCACGTCGGGATTGACGTTGGCCCAGAAGCCGTATTCGTCCGGCCCGAGCGTCTCCCAGAACGTCTCCGGCCGTTTGTCGACGAAGGACACCCTCACGATCGACTTGATCGACTTGAAGCCGTATTTCCACGGCGTCGCCAGCCGGATCGGCGCGCCCTGAACCTTGCTGAGCGGCTTGCCGTAAGCCCCGGTGACGACGAAGGCGAGATCGTTCATGGCCTCGGCCATGGTCAGGCCCTCGACATAGGGCCACGGCATGAAAGAGCGCTGCCCCGGCGCCACTTTCTTGTCGAGGAACGTCTCGAAGCGGACATAAGCCGCCGAGGACAGCGGCTTTGCGAAGTCGACTAGCTTGCGCAGCGGGAACCCGGTCCAGGGAATCGCCATCGACCAGGCCTCGACGCAGCGGTGGCGATAGAGACGCTCCTCGAGCCCCATCGCCTTGATGAGCGCATCGAGATCGATGGACTGCTCCTTCTCGACGAGGCCGTCGAGCCTGACCGTCCAGGGACGAGTTTTCAGGGCGCTGGCGTCGATATGCTTGCTGGTGCTGAACTCGTAGAAATTATTGTAGTTGAGATTGTACTTCTCCGGCGTCACCTCCCGGTCGAGCGTGTAGGCCGGATTGCGTTTGGCGGGATAGAGCGCCGCCGACGGATCGGCCTCGTCTCCCCGCGCCCGGCCCGCCCAGGAGGCGAGCGCGCCCGCCGCGCCGAGGCCGGCGAGCAAAGAGCGCCGATCGAGGAAAAGCGCTTCCGGCGTCGTCAGACTCGCCGGGATTTCCCATTCCCTCCGCAAAATGACATGCATGGGCCAGCTCCTCGCGATCCCGACACGGCGCGGATGGAGATTTGGGTCTCCATCAGCGCTTTCTTTTCGGCGCGAGCGCGGCGAATGTTACGCCGTCAGCGGGAAGAAGGCGCGGCCCAGGTCAGACTTTTTCGACCTGGCCGAATTCGAGATCGACGGGCGTCGCGCGGCCGAAGATCGACACCGCCACCTTGACGCGCGAACGGGACTCGTCGACTTCCTCGACCACGCCGTTGAACGAGGCGAAGGGGCCGTCGGCCACCCGCACGTTCTCGCCGATCTCGAAGCGGATCGCCGCCTTCGGCCGCTCGACGCCGTCGGCGACCTGGCCCTTGATGCGGTCGGCCTCTTGATCGGGGATCGGCATGGGCTTCTTGTCGGCGCCGAGGAAGCCGGTGACTTTGGGCGTGTTCTTGATGAGGTGATAGACCTCGTCGGACAGGTCGCATTTGACCAGCACGTAGCCGGGGAAGAACTTCCGTTCGGAATTGATCTTGCGCCCGCGCCGCACCTCGACGACGTTTTCGGTCGGCACCAGGATTTCCTCGAACTTGTCCTCCAGGCCGCGCTGATGCGCCTGCTCGCGAATGGATTCGGCGACCTTCTTCTCGAAGTTGGAATAAGCGTGGACGATGTACCAGCGCATGCTCATGATTTTGCGTTCCAAATGGGTCCAGGACGGCGCTGCGACGCGCGCCGGACGCGAACGGGACTTAGCCGCCGCGGCCAAAGCCGAGCGCCAGCGCGACCGCCGTGCGCAGCACCTCGTCGACCACGACGAAGAACAGGCTCGTGAACACCACCAGCAGCAGCACCAGTCCGGTGGTGATGAGGGTCTCGCGGCGGGTCGGCCAAACGACCTTCGAGGCCTCCGAGCGCACCTGCTGAATGAATTCGAACGGGTTGGTCATGTCCTCTCGGTTCCGCTCCGATCCGATCCTGCGACGGTCGGCGGCGCCGCCCGGCCAGAAAAACTCGCGGCGCGGGGCCTCTCGGCGCCGCGCCACCCGAGCCTCATACAGGAAAACCGCGCCCTCCACCAAGCGAAATATGACGTTTCGATCGTGAAAGCGTCATCTGATCGCGCCGACAACCGTCGACGCTTCGCCAAATCCCGCTAATTCGACGCTCGCGTGACCGGTAGCGGAGGATCGCGCGCGTCGCCCGACAACGCGCCCTATGCCCGGAAATGCTTAGACAGCTTCAGTCCCTGGTGCTGATAGTTGGACGTCTCGCCCGCCCCGTAGAGTTCGTCGGCGGCGTCGGCGAGCTGCTCGAAAACCAGCCTGCCGACCGGCTGCCCATCCTCGATGAGGAAGGGAACGTCGCGGCTGCGCACCTCCAGCACCGCCCGTGCGGCGGGCTTGCCGTCCGCGCCCTGTCCGAAGCCGGGGTCGAAGAAGCCCGCGTAATGGACGCGGAACTCGCCGATCGCCGGATCGATCGGCGCCATTTCGGCGGCGAGGTCGGCGGGGATCTGCATTTTCTCGCGCGAGGCGAGAATGTAGAACTCGTCCGGGTCCAATATGAGGCGACCGTCGGCGCGAGCCCTGATCGGCTCCCAGAAATCCTCGGCGGCGTACCCGCCGGGGCGATCGACATCGATCACATTGCTGTTCTTTATTGCTCGATAGCCGACCACTCCGTTCGATAATCCGCTCAGCGCCACGCGCAGCACGAGCCCTTCACGGACTTCCAGGTCGCGATCGACAAGCCGCGCCTGCGCATGACGGCCCCTCAGATCGTCGTCAGAGAGCGCGAAACTCAGGCGACCCATTTGCGACGAATTTCTGTTGCGAAACCGTATCTGGTTGAGCGTCGATCCTTCGCGAACACGCACGCTGAAGCTGCGGGGCGATATTTCGAGCCAGAGTTCGCCTCGGTAGCCGAGCGGAACCTCATCGAATGCTTCGGCCCGGTTGACGATCAGCCGCGTGAAGATGTCCAGGCGGCCGGTCGAGCTTTTCGGGTTGGCGGCGCCGGAGACGCTCGGAAGAAGTGCGAGATGTTCTGCGATCCGGGCGATGTAAACGATTCCCTTTTCCAGCACGGCCCCATCCCCCGCAAGCGAGATCGGCTCGGGGTTCAGCGTTTGAAGGTGCTCCTTCACGTTTCGCGTACGCCCCGGCAAGAAACTCGCACGGACTCGATACGCCTCCTTCGAAAGGCGCAAATCCAGGCTCGCCGGCTGGAACTGAGACTCTGCCGTGGGCCTCGTGGCCGCGATGAGCTTCCGGCGCACCATCGCCTTGATCCTGCGGCGACCGAAGAGCCCGTACGGCGCGCTGAAATCATGGTCGCTCGCGTCGGGATCAGTCGGGTCGAGCGGCAAAGGTAAGGAACGGTGAGTTGGTGTCGGCATCGGAGTGCTGAGTCGCTGAAGGGCAGCAGGCTTGTTATCCTGTCCTCGCGGGAACGCCAAGGCGGCGCCGATGGTCCTTGGCGGCAGCCGCCCTGAACAAGCATGCCTGATGTGTCGTTGCGAAGCGATCTGTCGCCTTGTTTTTGGCGCTATATGCCCTCTCTTTTGACAGCTCTCGCCAACACGGGGCGCGAACGATGGCGCACATCCTTCTCGTCGAAGACGAGCCGCTGGTCAGCGTGGTCGCCGAGGAATGGCTCATGGAACTTGGGCATGTCGTGGTCGGCCCGGCCGCGGATCTCGCCTCCGCGCTCGAACTCGCCAAAGCGCCGATCGACGCGGCGATCGTCGACGTCTCGCTCGGCCGGCAGACCGGCTACCCCTTGGCGGCCGTCCTGGCGGCGCGCGGCATCCCGTTCGTGTTCGCCACCGGCTATGGGCAGGACGGGATAGTGCCCGCTTGGCGCGGCCGCCCGACGCTCTTGAAACCGTTCGAATTCGGCGCCTTCCAAACCGCCGTCGAGGGCTTGCTCGCCGGCGTCGGTTGACGAACTCGTGAGCGGTTGTTGACGGCGACCCCGCATCGGGGCTATGCGTCGTGCTTTCCGTGGTCATTTGAGCCGGTCGGCTTGCCGCCACGTTAAACATCGGGCTAAAAGATCGGGGCTTCACGAAATTCGGCCTCGTCCTCGAGCCCCCGCAGAGCGCGCCGCGCCGGAGAGGACGAGTTATGACGACCCCCCGCAAATCCCGCGATCCGAAAAGCCTGCGTCCGGCGACGCAACTGATCCACGGCGGGTCGCTGCGGTCCCGTTTCGAGGAAACCTCGGAAGCCCTGTTTCTGACCCAGAGCTATCTCTACGACACGATGGAGCTCGCCGAGGCGCGGTTCAAGGGCGACGATCCCGGCTTCATCTATTCGCGTTTCGCCAATCCGACGGTGACGATGTTCGAGCGGCGCATGGCGTTGCTCGAAGGCGCGGAGGCGGCGCGCGCCACCGCAAGCGGCATGGCGGCCGTCACTGCCGCCATGATGGGCCAGCTGAACGCCGGCGACCATGTCGTCGCCGCCAAGGCCCTGTTCGGCTCCTGTCTCTATGTCGTCGAGGAGCTGTTGCCGCGTTTCGGCGTCGCCTCGACGCTGGTCGAGGGCGCCGATCTCGACGCCTGGCGCAGGGCGGTGCGGCCCAACACCAAGACCGCGTTTCTCGAATCGCCGACCAATCCGACGCTCGAGATCGTCGACATCGCGGGCGTCGCCGGGATCATGCATGAGATCGGCGCGACGCTGGTGGTGGACAACGTCTTCGCCACGCCTCTCCTCCAGCATCCTCTGAAACTGGGGGCGGACTGCGTCGTCTATTCGGCGACCAAGCACATCGACGGACAGGGCCGGGTGCTCGGCGGCGTGATCCTCGCGAGCGAGAAATTCATCGCCGACAACATCCACAATTTCCTCCGCCAGACCGGCCCGTGTCTGTCGCCGTTCAACGCCTGGACGCTCTTGAAGTCGCTGGAGACGCTGACCGTGAGGGTCGCGGCTGAGGTTCGCTCGGCCGGGCGGATCGCCGATTTTCTCAGTAGCCATCCGGCGGTTGCGCGCACGCTTTATCCCGGCCGGGCCGACCATCCACAGGCGGAGCTGGCGCGGCGTCAGATGAGCGGCGGCGGCACCATGCTCGCCTTCGAGGTCGAGGGCGGCAAGGACGCCGCCTTCCGCATGGCCAACGCGCTCTCGATCATCGGCATTTCCAACAATCTCGGCGACGCCAAGAGCCTCATCACCCATCCGGAGACGACGACCCACCAGCGCCTCAAACCCGAGCAGCGCGAGGCGCTCGGCATCGGCCCTGGGCTCTTGAGACTGTCGGTCGGCCTCGAGGACGCCGACGACCTGATCGAGGATCTGGCGCAGGCGCTCGACAAGGCCGCTGCCCCGCGGCGCGAGGCCGCGGAATGATGCGCTTGAGCGCGCAAGCGCGCTCAGCCGTCGGTGACGCGGTTACTGCTGGTCGAGTTCGGCCACGGTCGGCATGCGCCCTTTGGGCGTCAGGCTGTTGATGAGCTGGGGCAGCACGACGGCGAGCTGGTTCAGCAGCTCCTGCTGGCTCATGCCGGTGCGCTGGGACAGTTCGTTCAGCGTGTTCTGGCCGAGCGCCCCGCCGAGCTGTCCCGGCTGGATCGGTTGGTTCTGTCCCGGGCCGACCCAGGAGTCGACCTGCGGCGCCGCGCCGCCGGCGGTGAGCCTGCCGATGAGGTCGCTCAAGCCGCCGATCACGCTGCTGTTTGGCACGTTGGTCGGAACGGACGGCCGAGGCGCGGTCGGCGAAGGCGCCGGCGAGGAGCCGCCGCCGAACAGCTTGCCCAGGATCAAGGCGCCGGCCGCGACCGCGATCGGCGTCGCCAGATTGCCGCCCGGAACCGCATTCTTCAGAGAGTCGTCAAACCATCCCATCGCTTCCTCCTTTGCTGAAGTCGACCGCGCCCCAGCGCAAGATTGCGGCTGATCGACAGCGCATCGAACGAGAAAAGACGCCGCAGATTACCGGCTTGCGTTTTCTTCGTCCATCCCGCAACAATCGATCGAGGTCCTTCATGACCACCGCCCGACGACTGGGAGCGGCCTCGTCGAGGGTGGCAACGCGGGTAAGGAGGGTTGGCTATGGGGATATTCAGCTGGATCATTCTGGGACTGATCGCCGGCTTCATCGCGAGCAAGATCGTCAACAAGACCGGCGCGGGCATGACCATGGACATCGCGCTCGGCGTCGTCGGCGCGATCGTCGGAGGCTTCATCGCCTCCGCCGTCTTCGGCATGAGCGGGGTAACCGAAGTCAACATCTGGAGCATCATCGTGTCGGTGATCGGCGCCGTCATCGTGCTGTGGGTCTACCATAAGGTCGCGGCGAAGAACCTGAGCCGTCAGCCTTCGCCGGCGCCCCAGCGCGCCGCCGACGCATCGTCTTCGCTTTTGGCTTCGACCCAGCCTTCGACGACCCCGTCGGCTCGGACGGCCCGCTTCCAGAACGGCGCGCGGGTCTTCAGATAGTCCATCAGCATCTCCGCCGCCGCGAACGCTTCGCCGCGATGGGCGGCCGCAACCGCGACAAGAACGATCTGCTCGCCCGGCGCGATGCGCCCGTAGCGATGGATCGCCGTCACGCCGATGAGCGGCCATCGCAATTCGGCCTCGGAAGCCACGCGCGCGATTTCCTCCTCGGCCATGCCGGGATAGTGCTCGAGCTCGAGCCCCGCGAGCCGGCCGCCGTCGTTCCGGCAATAGCCGACGAAGCTCACGACAGCGCCGACGTCCTTGCGCGCGCGCGCGAGCGCGGAGGCCTCGGCGCCCGCGTCGAAATCCTCCCGCTGGACGCGGACGTTCGCCATCGGCTCAGCCGCCCGTCATCGGCGGAAAGAACGCGATCTCTCTCGCGCCCGCGATCGCCGCCTCGTGGCGCGCGTGGACCCGGTCGAGCGCGACGCGGACGGTCGACGGCTTCTCGAAGGCGTGCGCGTAACCTTCGCCCTGACGCGCCAGCCAGGCGATGAGGTCGCCGACCGTCGTCACCGACGACGGCGGGTCGAGCTCCTCCTCGGTCTTGCCGACGCGCTCGCGCACCCAGGCGAAATACACCGCTTTCATGCCGCCTCAATCGTTCCCGACATGGTCGTAGCTCGCCTTCATATAGTCCCAGCCCGTATAAAGCGTCAGGATCGCGGCGATCCACAAGGAGGACGAGTCCGATCATGGCCGAGCCCGGCACTATGGACTCGCCCGAGGGCCCTACGATCAGGAACCCCAACGCGACGAGCTGGACCGCGGTCTTCCATTTGGCGACCGCCGTCACCGGCATCGGAACGCGCAACTCCGCCAGATATTCGCGCAATCCGGAGACGAGAATTTCGCGGCAGAGGATGACGATCGGCGGCCCATAGCGTCGCGCCGGAAATCGTCTGATTGGCGGCGAGCATCAGGATGACCGCGGAAACGAGAAGCTTGTCCGCGATCGGGTCCAGCATCCGCCCGAGCGACGACTGCTGCGCCCAGGCGCGCGCGAGATAGCCGTCGAAGAAATCAGTGAGGGCCGCGGCGATGAAGATCGCGAGCGCCGTCCAGCGCGCCCAGGGTTCGCCCGGCCAGAACAGGAAGCCGGCGACAAGGGGAACCGCTGCGACCCGCGCATAGGTCAAGATGTTGGGCAGCGACCAGTTGCGGCCGATCGGACCCGTCGTCGAAGGAGCCATTTGCGCCGCACCTGACATCGTCGTCCTTCGCCCGTCAATAGCCTCGGGCCGAAGGAGCGCCGCAGGCGGCCACGCCCCCAAGCCGGCACAAAGCTGGGGACGCCGCCGGCGTCGAGGCCCGGGGTTGCGCGACTTCGTCTAGACTTGACCGAACCCGGGATCAGGAGCCCAATCATGTCGAACGTTCACATCGTCGGCCACCCTCTCGTGCAACACAAGCTGACGCTGATGCGCGACAAGACGGTGTCGACCAAGGGTTTCCGCCAGCTGCTCAACGAGATCGGCATGCTGCTGGCCTACGAGGTGACCCGAGATCTGCCGCTGGAGCTGATCGAAGTCGAAACGCCGCTCGCCATGACGATGCAGCCTGCCATCGCCGGCAAGAAGCTCGTCTTCGCCCCGATCCTGCGTGCGGGCGTCGGCTTTCTCGACGGCATGCTCACTCTCGTGCCGAGCGCGCGGGTCGCCCATATCGGGATCTATCGCGACCCGCAGACGCTCGAGGCGGTCGAATATTACTTCAAAGCGCCCGTGGACGTCGCCGAACGGCTGGTGATCGTGATGGACCCGATGCTCGCGACGGCCAATTCCGCCGTCGCCGCGATCGACCGCCTCAAGCGGCGCGGCGTGAGGGATCTCCGCTTCGTCTGCCTGCTGGCGGCGCCGGAAGGCGTCGAGCGCCTGACGAAAACGCATCCCGACGTTCAGATCTGGACCGCCGCCGTCGACGAAAAGCTGAACGATCACGGCTACATCGTCCCGGGGCTCGGGGACGCGGGCGACCGTATGTTCGGAACCAAGTAGGCCTCGCGGCGTCGAGAGGCGAGGCTTTCGCCTCGCGCTCGGCGCCGTTTGCAGCAACCAAGCCGCGCACGCTCGGCCGCATTCCCGAGGGAACGGCGCTCCGCGCGTCCCCGAAAGCATCTTGCCGTGCTTGTCGGGGCCCGTCCCGAAGAATACGGTCCAGGCCTTACTTGCGGCGGCGCCGCTGTTGACCGAGACCCATCTGCTTGGCCAAAGCCGAACGCGCCTTCGCGTAGGCCGGGGCGACCATCGGGTAGTCGGACGGAAGACCCCACTTCTCCCGATATTCTTCGGGCGAGAGATTGTACTGGGTCCGCAGATGCCGCTTCAACGACTTGAATTTGCGACCGTCCTCCAGACAGACGATGTAGTCGCTGGTGATCGACTTCTTCGGCGGTACAGCGGGCTTCGCAGCCTCGACGACGACTTGTTGCGCGCCGGAGGCGACGCGCACGATGGCGGCGTGAACATCGCTGAGAAGCGTAGGGAGCTCGCTTGACGGCACGGAATTGTTCGACACATAAGCCGAAACGATTTCCGCGGCGAGTTCAACGTGGTTGGTAAATTCGCTCATTTATATCATTACTCCGAACAGAAGCCTGAGGGAACCGCTTGGCTGCGATCATGGCCCAGGCCCTTCTGCCTGCGCAATCATGACCAGCGCCATGATTCTTTGACGCCAAATGGCGACTTGGACGAACATGCATATAGCGCAATCGAAAACATGACACAAGAAAAACTCTGACGATTTCAACTACGACGTAGCCCGACTTCGCTCGAATACTCGCCGGGCGTGACACAGGCGATGTTAGGTCTACACAAGAAAACGCCGGCCAACTCTTGACAAAATAAAGGACGCGTGTTCGCCATCGCAGCGCAAATCACCCTGCTGCGACCCCTCTGCGCTATAGGGACAATTCACTTCGCTTTTGCCCGGGCTCGCGCCCGGCCAAGCCAAGTCGGGCCTGCCGCAATTCGGCGCCCGGAATCGTCTAGCGAGGAGTCGCTGCTTGGCGCCTCGTTTCCCTAGATGAGGAAAATGGCGGCGATGAGGATGTCGTCCATCGGTGAGAACGCTTATATGCTGCTCGAGCCAATCAAACGACCGCGTCCGAGTCTCAATGCAACACCATAAGACCTCGACTTTCGTCGCCGAGCGCAGACCCGTCACAGAACGGGCGACGCTGACGGGAACCGTCAAGCTGCTCTGGCCCTACATTTGGCCGGCGGATCGCGCGGATCTGAAGTTGCGCGTCTTTCTCGCCGTCGCGTTGATGCTGCTCTCCAAGCTGATCACCATCGGTATCCCCTATTCCTTCAAATGGGTGACCGACGCGCTCGCAGGAAAACTGGCGCTCGACGCGGTTCCCCTGCCCAAGATCATGATCGGGGCCGCGTCGCTGGCGGTCATCTACGGTCTCTTGCGCATCCTCATGGCCCTCACGCAGCAGGGGCGCGACGCCTTGTTCGCCGCGGTCGCCATGAACGCCGTGCGGCGTCTCGCGATCGAAGTCTTCGAACACCTGCATCGTCTGTCGCTGCGCTTTCATCTGGAGCGCAAGACGGGCGGACTGACGCGCGTTCTCGAGCGCGGCCGCAACGCCATCGAAACGATCATTCGCACCTCGATGCTGACCGCGGTTCCGACGATCGTCGAATTCGCGCTGGTCGTGGCGGCGCTGCTCTTTTCTTTCGACTGGCGCTATGTCGCGGCCATCAGCTTAACCGTCGCCGCCTATCTGACCTACACGACCATCGCCACCAACTGGCGCATCGGCATTCGCCGCTCGATGAACGAAAGCGACACCGACGCCAACACCAAGGCGATCGACAGTCTGCTCAACTTCGAGACGGTCAAGTATTTCGGCGCCGAAGCGCGCGAGGCCGCGCGTTACGACAAGGCGATGGCGCGCTACGAGCGCATGAGCGTGCGCACCTACGTCTCTCTGGCGGCGCTGAACGCGGGCCAGGCGTTCATCTTCGCCCTCGGCCTGATCGCCGTGCTCGAAATGTGCGTCGGCGAGATCAAGAGCGGCCAGAAGACGGTCGGCGACTTCGTCCTCATCAACCTGATGATGCTGCAGCTCTACCAGCCGCTCAACTTCATGGGCATGGTCTACCGCGAAATCAAGCAGGCGATCGTCGACATCGAAGCGATGTTCTCCATCCTCGACCAAAATCCCGAGATCGAGGACGTCCCCGGCGCGCCGCCCCTGAAGGTGAGCGCCGGCGACGTGCGGTTCGAGAACGTCGCGTTCTCGTACGATCCCGCCCGGCCGATCCTGCGCGGCGTTTCGTTCGAGGCGCCGCCGGGGCATACGATCGCGATCGTCGGCCCTTCGGGCGCAGGCAAATCGACGATCTCGCGGCTCCTGTTCCGCTTCTACGAGCCGACCGCCGGACGGATCCTCATCGACGGACAGAACATCAGCGCGGTGACCCAGAGTTCGCTGCGCGCGGCGATCGGCATGGTTCCGCAGGACACCGTCCTGTTCAACGACTCGATCCTCTACAACGTCCGCTACGGCCGCGACGGCGCAAGCCAGGCCGAAGTCGAGGCGGCGGCCGACGATGCGCAGATCACCGACTTCGTCCGCGCGTTGCCGCAGAGCTACAACGCCCAGGTCGGCGAGCGGGGGCTCAAGCTTTCGGGCGGCGAGAAGCAGCGCGTCGCGATCGCCCGCACGATGCTGAAAGCCCCGCCCATCCTCCTGCTCGACGAGGCGACGTCGGCGCTCGACAGTTTCACCGAGCGCGAGATCCAGTCGGCGCTGGAGCGCGTTTCACGCGGGCGCACGACCATCGTCATCGCCCACCGGCTTTCGACCGTCGTCAACGCCGACGAGATCCTGGTGCTCGACAAGGGCGTCATCGCCGAACGCGGGACCCACGAGGCGCTCCTGGCGCGGGGCGGCGTCTACGCGGCGCTGTGGAGCCGCCAGCGCGAGGTCGACGCGGCGGAGGAGACGCTGCGGCGAGCCGAGGAGGAGGAGGACGATCTCGATCTTCCCGGCATCGCCGTTTTGCCGTCCGCGCCGTGACATTCGCCGCCTTTGGCGCCATGAGTGCGCCCGCCCGCCCCGAGTTTCCGATCATGAGCGTCGCGAATTCCATCCGGCGCAACCTCGCGCCCGTCCACCCCGAAGGCTACCTGTTCGTCGCGGGCTTCATCGCCGCCACTCTCGTCCTGGGGTGGGTGTGGCCACCGCTCGGCTGGCTCGGGTTCGTCGCGACGCTGTGGTGCGCCTATTTCTTCCGCGATCCCGCCCGGGTGACGCCGGTGCGCGGCGATCTCGTCGTTTCGCCCGCCGACGGCGTGATCAGCTTCGCGGGCTTCGCCGCGCCCCCGCCGGAGCTCGGTCTCGGCATGGCGCCGCTGCGGCGCGTGTCGATCTTCATGTCGGTGTTCGACTGTCACGTGAACCGCGCCCCGGTCGAGGGGCGGGTCGAGCGGATCGCCTATCGCCCGGGGCTCTTCCTCAACGCCGACCTCGACAAGGCGAGCGAGGACAACGAGCGCAACAGCATCGCGATCGTCGGGCCGTCGGGACGGTTCGGGGTCGTTCAGATCGCCGGCCTCATCGCCCGACGGATCGTCTGCTTCACCCATGAGGGCGCGCATCTGAGCGCAGGCGAGCGCATCGGGCTCATCCGCTTCGGCTCGCGCGTGGACGTCTACCTGCCCCCGGCCGCGCAAATCGTCGTCGGCCTCGATTCGCGCGCCGTCGCCGGCGAAACGGTGATCGCCGAGATCTCCGCCGCGCCGCAAGAGCGGCCGTTCCAGCGGAGCTGAAGCCCGTGAACGACGCCGTCCCGCCGCCCGAGCGGCCCGTCGAAGCCGGCGCCGAAAGGTCGCGAAGGCGGGGCTTCCGGCCGGTGCCGCTGCGCCTCTTGTTGCCGAACGTCGTGACGCTGCTTGCGCTCTGCCTCGGCCTGACCGCGATCCGCCTCGCGATGGAGGGCTCGATCGATTGGGCGGTCAGCGCCATCGCCGGCGCGGCGGTTCTCGACGGCCTCGACGGGCGGATCGCGCGCGCGCTCAAGGGCACGTCCCGCTTCGGGGCGGAACTCAACTCGCTCGCCGATTTCGTCGACTTCGGCGTCGCGCCGGCCTTGGTGCTGTTCGTCGCCGATCTTCACGCGGTCAAGAGCTTCGGCTGGGTGGCGGCGCTGCTCTTCGCGATGGCCTGCGCGCTGCGGCTGGCGCGCTTCAACGTGATGCTCGACGATCCCGACCAGCCGGCATGGCGCAAGAATTTCTTCGTCGGCATGCCGGCGCCCGCCGGCGCGATCGTCGGGCTTCTGCCGATCTACCTGCGCTTCGCCTTCGATTTTGGCGCGCCGACGCCGCGCGTCGCCTTTTTCGAAAGCCTCTACGTGCTCGCGATCGCGCTTCTGATGGCGAGCCGCGTGCCGCATTATTCCGGCAAGTCTATGAGCCGCGTGCCGCGCGAACATCTCGCCGTCGTCCTGGTCGGCGTCGCCGCGGCGCTGCTCCTCGTTTTCGTCTTTCCGATGCAGGCGCTGGTGGCGGTCACCCTCGCCTATCTCGTCTCGATCCCGTTCGCGATTCGCCGCTATCGCGAACTCGACCGGACAGCGGGTTAGCCGAGGCTTTCCCTCCCGCCTCGCGCGGCGGCGAACGCTTTTCATTTTCCACCGAAATCGGCTAATTAGCTTTCACAGCCGCTCCGCGCGGCTTGGCGCGTCGGCCAATGGAGCCCCGGGGCGCGCGACCCCCGCCGCCGAGGGAGACGGGGCGATTGTCCCGTTCAGGTCCTCCGGACGGCGAAGGCCGGCCCGCACGCTTGCCAACGCCGGCGCGGCGACACTACAAGGAGCCCTATGTCGAAAGAAGAACTGCTTGAATTTCCGGGATTCGTGGTCGAACTGCTCCCGAACGCGACCTTTCGCGTCAAACTGGAGAACGACCACGAGATCATCGCCCACACCGCGGGCAAGATGCGCAAGAACCGCATTCGCGTGCTCGCGGGCGACAAGGTCCTGGTCGAGATGACGCCCTACGACCTGACCAAGGGCCGAATCACCTACCGCTTCAAGTGAGGCTCGCGTGACGGCGCATGCCCCAGCCCAGACGTTGAGCGCCTCGCAAGTCCGCCCCCGCCTCGTTCTCGCCTCGGGCTCGCCGCGCCGGCTCGGGCTGCTCGCCCAGATCGGCGTCGATCCCGAGTCCGTGCTGCCCACGGAGATCGACGAGACGCCCCGGCGCGGCGAATCCCCGCGCGGCCTCGCCCAGAGGCTGGCGGCGGAGAAGGCGGCCCAGTCGGCGAGCGTCGCCGCGAAGGTTCCCGAACTCCCCCCCTGCCTCACCCTGGCCGCCGACACCGTGGTCAGCGTCGGGCGTCGGGTGCTGCCGAAATGCGAAATTCGCAGCGAGGCGGAGGCCTGCCTGCGTCTCCTCTCGGGTCGCGCCCATCGGGTCCATACCGGCGTTGCGCTGGCGATTCCGGGCGGCGCCGTGCGCAGGCGCCTGGTCGAGACGCGCGTGCGGTTCAAGCGCCTCTCGCGCGAGGAGATCGAGGCCTATCTCGGCAGCGGCGAGTGGCGCGGCAAGGCCGGCGGCTACGCCATCCAGGGCCTCGCGGGCGCCTTCGTCGTGCGGCTCGTCGGCTCCTACACCAACGTCGTCGGCCTGCCGCTCGCCGAGACATGCGCCCTGCTCGCGGGCGAAGGCTACTATCCCCACCGGCAATGGGCCGCGAACCTGTCGGAATGAGCGCCAACGACAACACGCCGCCCGAACGGCCGGCCAAGGCCAAGGACCGCGCCTGTCCGATCTGCGGCAAGCCGCGCAGCGCCCGCTACGACCCGTTCTGCTCGAAGCGCTGCGCCGACGTCGATCTGCACCGCTGGCTGAAGGGGACCTACGTCATTCCCGGCGCCGAGCGGGGGACGAACAGCGACGACGAGGAGGAGTGAGCGGCGGCTTGCCAGCGACGCGGGGTCGGCCGAGGTCGCCGCGCCTGGCCGGCCGCGACATTGCCGACGCAATCTTGCGTTAGACGTACGCGGTCGAGCGAGCGGCGGCTTCTCGAACGGCGGTTCCAGGCGCTTCAGCGGCGCCGTTCGCCGGCGCGAAAGGAGGGAGCGCGATGGTCGAGGGCTTATCGAATCGATGGCCGCCTCTCCCCTATGCCCACTGGAGCGACGCCGCGCTCACGCTGCAACTTTGGACGCAGATCGTCGGCAAGATCAGATTGGCCGCGACCCCTTGGCTCAACCACAGTTGGCACGTGCCGTTCTACGTGACGGCGCGCGGGCTCGGCACGACGCCGATCCCGGCGGGCGACGAAATTCTCGAGTTCGAATTCGACTTCGTCCTCCACCGCCTCGTCGCCCGAATGAGCAACGGAGAAGAGCGCGCCCTGCCGCTCGAGCCACGCACCGTGGCGGATTTCTACGCCGAGGTTCGCCGTCTCTCGAGCGGGCTCGGCGTCGACATTGCGCTGACCGACCGACCCTCTGAACTCCCCGACGCCATCCCGTTTTCGTCCGACCGGGTCCATTCGGCCTACGATCCGCAGGCGGCCCATGCCTTCTGGCGGACGCTGGTCAGCGCCGATCGGGTGTTGAAGCTCTTTCGCAGCGGCTTTGTCGGCAAAGCCAGCCCCGTGCATTTCTTCTGGGGCAGCTTCGATCTCGCGGTTACGCGTTTTTCCGGGCGCCGGGCGCCGATGCATCCCGGCGGCGTGCCCGGCCTCTCGGACCGGGTCGTGCGCGAGGCCTATTCGCACGAAGTGAGCAGCGCCGGATTTTGGCCGGGCGGCGCGGCCTATCCGCACGCGGTCTTCTACTCCTACGGCTATCCGGAGCCGTCCGGATTCCGGGCCGCCAGGGTGAGCGGACCCGCCCATTTCGAAGAGAGTCTCGGCGAATTCGTTCTGCCTTACGACGCCCTCGATGGGGCCGAGGATCCTGACGCGATGGTCCTTCGATTCCTCTTCGAAACTTACGCGGCCGCCGCGGACTGCGGCGCGTGGGATCGCGCCGCGCTGGAATGCCCGCTCGGCATCCCGGGAACGCCTCGCCCGATCGAGCAAGAGAACGCGGCTCAGGATCGAGCCGTTGGAAGCAGGTCGAGCGCCTCCAGCTAGGGGCCGCAGGCCCCCCAAACCCAACGAAGAAAAGTCAGCCTCAGGCTGTCCGAATTCCGCGCGCGGGATCGATGCTCCGAGGGCCGAGGTCCGGTTTGCCGATTGCGGGATTTGCGGGGCTCGGCGCGCGAGAGCCCGACGGGCGGCGGGCCTGAGCGCGAAGGCCAGGCGAAGGTCACAAGTACGCTGACCACCGGTGGTTGCGTACCGAGGAAAGGGAGCGCCTCGCGGCCCGCTATGGCCCTGATCATCCACTAGAACTTCACAGTAACGGCGGCAATTTACACTTCACGTGAACGCACTTGCTGATGACATTTACCAATTCGACGCGCAGCGATCATGGTCGTATGGGATGAATCGGGCGGAAAACGCCGCCGTCGCCGCGACGCGCGAGACGACCAACGTCACGACGCTATTGTGATCAATTGTTCGCTAGGGACGTGTAGACTGACAACAATTCGCATTGCGTGCGGCGAAAATGCAGATGCCCGGCGTCACCAAGCAACGGGAATCCGTCCGGTAAATCATCAAGGTTTCCCCTATGATCTCCAATGACGGCAATCTGAATCGACAATTGCACTCGATCAATCCGCTTGGTCACGTATAACTCCACCAGATGCCGCGATAGTTTATTTGGAATATAGATATCCGACCGCGGCGAGTGTTCATTCGAATTATTCCATACCAAACTGGCCGATGGGCGCAATACAATGCTTCGATGGTGTTCTTCATCTTCATCAACGTATGGCGCAATATGGACGGAGAATCGACCGATATCCGTCTGCTCTTGGCCGACGATCAGCCGATTCGCGACGGCGCCAATGCCTTCCAGGCCACAATACTCCACAGACGATGGTTGCCGATAACCCCTGATTCTGGCAGGTCCTCTTCGCTGCCGGTAGAATATGCTCTGCAGCACAACATCGATATCCGGCCAATATAGCTTGGAATATCTGTCAGCCCCAAGACTGTTGGTTACACCGTATCGAGATCCAATCACCATCAGATCCATCGAAAATTTGCCGTCCAAGCTCGCACTGTCTGCCCGATCTCGCCGCATTGCGCAACCTGCACTCCTGCGCCGCCTGCTGCTGCGCAACGCGGGCGATCGTACGATCCGGAAAAATATTCAGAACGCGTTGAATCTACGCATTTAGTCGAATTTTGGGCCAGCGGTGTTTTCGATAAAGTAACGGCGCTTGACTCAACCATAATGCGACGGCCGCGACTGTGATCCGCCGTCAGGAGGAAAACGTCATGAAACTCGCCAATCCAGCGCCGCTGGGGCTGACCGGCTTTGCCCTGACCACTTGGATGCTGAGCATGGTGAATGCCGGCTGGTTTGCGGGGGCTGCCGTGCCCCTCGTGCTGGCCAGCGCCTTCGCCTATGGCGGCACCGCGCAGTTTGCGGCTGGGCTGATGGAATTGCCTCGCGGCAACACCTTCGGTGTCGTCGCCTTCTGCTCTTACGGCGCGTTCTGGTGGACCTTCGCCCTGTTCGTGCAGTTCTTCGCCACCAACGTGCCGGCTCATTTCGTCGGCTGGTGGCTGGTGATGTGGGGCGTGTTCACGCTCTACATGTGGGTCGGCAGCCTGCCCTTGAACCGCGCCCTGCAGTCGGTGCTCCTGGCGTTGTGGATCACCTTCTTCCTGCTCGGCGCGGCCGATTTGTTCGGAGTTCCGCTCCTGCGCACCGTGGGAGGCTATACGGGGCTGGTCACCGCGGTGCTGGCGTTCTATCTCGCGGCCGCCGAGGTTATCAACGAGACCCACGGCCGCGAAGTGCTGCCGATCGGCGCGCCAGCCCCCAAGGCCGGATAGCGCAAGCCGTCGAGAACCGACGCTTCGACGGGGCCGGGCCGTTCCGTCGGAGCGTTCCGATTCGTGATTGCCTGCTTAGAATGGCCCCTCGGACGCGGCGTAAGAGCCGGCGACCCCCGTCTTGACGCCGGCTCGCCCCGGGGCCGAACGAAGACGGCGCGCTGAAGTCTTGCCGCTTCGCCGCCCCTGCTGAGGGCGCGCAGCGTCGCAAAGAACGACCGCGCCGCCATCCACATGCTTATGATTTCGGAAACGGCGAGCGCGATGCTCGCCGGCGTTCGCGTCGCGCCGGGCATACGGTGGGGTTCGGCCCTACTTGCCGGATTCGCCAGCGCGGGGCCGTGCGGCGAAGTGACCGCGAGCGCCGTCTCGACCGGCCCCGAAACCATAACTACGGTCGCTACCTTTGCGGGATAGCGACCGTCCCCGCGTGTTCTTCAGATGCTTTTCGCCAAACCAAATCGGCGACGCTACCTTTTCATCTGCCGGATCTCCGCGACGACTTCGGGATTGGCCAGGGTCGAGATATCGCCGGCGTCTTCGTTGTTCGAGATGGCTGCGAGGACACGGCGCATGATCTTGCCGGAACGCGTCTTCGGCATGTCAGGCACGATCACGACATGGCTGGGGCGAGCAATCGCTCCAATCTCGCGGACCACCGAGTCCTCTATACGCTTGCGGAGCTCGTCGCTTGCCTTTAGCCCGGGTTTCAGCGACACATAGAGATCGGGGGTCTTGCCTTTGATTTCATCTCGCGCAGGGACCACCGCGGCTTCGGAAACCTCCTCCACGAGCAAACTGGCCAACTCGATCTCCTTGGTCCCGAGCCGGTGGCCGGAGACATTGATGACGTCATCGATCCGGCCCAGGATGCGATAGTAGCCGTCAGCCGCCTGCAAGGCGCCGTCATTGGCAAAATAGGGCCAGTCCCGCCAGTCCTTGCTATTCCGGTCTTTGCAGTACCGCTCGTAGTATTGCTGGACGTAGCGATCGGGGTCCTTCCAGATCGTCTGGAACGCGCCTGGCCAGGGGTTCTGGATGCAGATGTTTCCGGCATGGCCGGAGCGTGGCGGAATCTCGTGGCCGTCGTCGTCGTAAATGATCGGGTGGATGCCGGGCACCCCTGGCCCGGCGCTTCCCGGTTTCATCGGGTGAAGGGCGGGCACCGTGCTGCAGAGGAACCCGCCGTTCTCGGTTTGCCACCACGTGTCGACGACGACCGCTTCGTGCTTGCCCACGACATCGTGGTACCAGCGCCACACCGCCGGCTCGATGGGCTCGCCAACCGTCGTCATATGCTTGAAGTGATAATGGTATTTTGCGGGCTCGTCGGGTCCGGCGCGGCGAAGCGCCCTGATCGCCGTCGGCGAGGTGTGAAAGATGTTGACGTCGAGTTCCTCGGCGATGCGCCACGGACGCCCAGCGTCGGGATAGGTCGGCACCCCTTCAAACACCACCGAGGAGGCAGCGAGGGCGAGCGGCCCGTAAACGATATAGGAATGACCGGTGATCCAGCCGATATCGGCCATGCACCAGTACACGTCCTCGGGATGGATGTCCTGAATGTATTTCGAGGTTCCGGCGACGTAAGCGAGATACCCGCCGGTACTGTGCTGACAGCCCTTCGGCTTCCCCGTAGTGCCGCTCGTATACATCAGGAACAACGGGTCTTCAGCCGGCATCTCCACCGGATCGACCCGGCGGCGCCGGAAGACCGGCAACACGTCGTTCACGATGAAATCGCGGCCCTCGACCAGCGGCGTCTTGGCCGAATAGCGGCCCGGGTGCCTCTGCCACACGAGCACCTTCTCGAGCGTCACGCCGTCCTTCTTCGCTTCGTCGAAGGCGATGTCCGCTTTCTCCTTGTGATCGAGGAGCTGGCCGCCGCGGTAGTAGGCGTCCATCGTAATCAGCACGCGGCTTTCGGAATTCGACGACGCGGTCTCCCGTGGCTTTGCCACTGAAGCCGCTGAAAACCTGCGAGTGAATGACGCCGAGCCGCGCGCACGCGAGCATCGTGATCGCGAGCTCGGCCACCATCGGCAGGTGGAGCGTGACCCGGTCACCCTTGTTGAGTTCCGCAGAAATCTCGCAATAGCGCCGCGACTTCGTTCACTCGGATGAAGAGTTCCTGATAGGTGATGTGCTGGATGGCTTCGTGCTCAGGTTCCGGGACGAAGTGAATCGCTGTTTTGTTTTTAAATTTTGGCAGATGGCGATCGACACAGTTGTAACTCGCATTGATTCGCCCGCCGACGAACCACTTCCAGAAGGGCGGATGACTGGTGTCGAGCGTCACATCCCAAGGTTTGTACCAGTCGAGGAGATCGGCGTACTCCTTGAAGCACTCTGGGACCTTGTCGAGGCCGAATCGGTCGAACACGGCCAGGTCTGTCAGGTTGGCTTGAGCGATAAAAGAATTCGGCGGGCGGACGTAGGCCTCTTCCCGCCAGTGGACCGCAATCTCGGCCTCCGACACTTCCCCGGTTCTATCCTGCGCCATTTGTTTCCTCCCGGATAATGGAGCCGCCAACCGACGTTACGGTCGCCAACCAGAAGTCGTAACACCGACGAGCCTTGGGCCGCAAGCTCGACTAAAGTGGATCGTGCGTCGCAACCTGCGCAAGACGGCCGAAGACGAATTCGAGAATTTCAGCGGCGCCTCAACGCAGGGCGATCCGCGTGTGGTCGACGGCGTGGACGCCTTTCCCCACATGGTCTATCGGAAGTTGGCATCGTGTCCTGGGCAGCGAAGAGCAGCGCTCGCCGCCGCGGATCAAATCTCGATGAAAACAGATGGCGCACGCTTACGTCACTGGTCCTCGACGCGAGGCGCTTGGGAGAGGTTGGAGTTGGGAAGGTTCGAAGTCTTGGACCATGGCGGGCGAGGCTCGCCCCTCCGGAGAGTAGAGGGAGTCGGCTTGGGAGTTGCGAAGTTGCCGTTTTTGGCGCCTTCGGGGCGCACCTGAAAAGTCACGATCGATTGCGCCTTAAGGCGACGCCCAAAAATAGCCGATTCGGAATTTGCGAGTTTACTGGCATCGGCTGTTTAGCGGATTCCCGAGTGCGAGGCGAGCGTCTATATCGTGATGATGATAGACGAATCATCCCTGCGCGTCCGGTTTGACGCGCTTCGGCCTTCGCTGGACGAGCGACGCCGGCGGTTGAGCGCGGCGGCGGAGGCGAAGGCGGCGGGCTACGGCGGGATTGCGGCGGTCGCGCGCGCGACGAAGGTCGCCCGGAGCACGATTGGGCGCGGTCTGAAGGACTTGCGGAACCCCGGCTCCTTGACGGGAGAGGTGCGGCGCAAGGGCGGGGGCACTCCTCGGTTGACGGTCAAGGACCCGACGCTGTTGGAGGACTTGCAACGATTGCTCGAGCCGGCGACGATGGGCGACCCGATGCGGCCGTTGCGATGGGTCTCCAAGAGCCACGACAAGCTGGCGACGGCGCTTCGCGCCATGGGTCACAAAGTGAGTTCCTCGACCATTCCCAAGCTGCTGGAGGAACTGAAATATTGTCGCCATTCCAACCGCAAGACCAAGGAAGCCGGCAAACATCCTGATCGCGACGCCCAGTTCGAATATATCAACGCGAAGGTCGAGGCGTTTCAGGCGGCCGGCGAACCCGTGATATCGATCGACGCGAAGAAGAAGGAATTGCTGGGCGAATTCAAGAACGGCGGTAGCGACTATGGGCCGCAGGGCGAACCGATCGAGGTCAACGCTCACGATTTCGAGGACAAGGAGTTGGGCAAGGTCGTCCCTTACGGGGTCTACGACATCGGCGCCAACCTCGGCTATGTCAGCCTCGGAATCGACCACGACACCGGGGAGTTCGCCGTCAACGCCGTCCGATGCTGGCTCGATCAGATGGGTTGGAAGCTCTATCCCGGGATGAGGCGCCTGATGATCACGGCCGACGGCGGCGGCTCCAATGGTTCACGGCTGCGGCTCTGGAAGTTGGCCCTCCAACAACTCGCGGACGAAACCGGTCTGATCATTCAGGTTTGCCACTATCCGCCAGGGACTTCGAAGTGGAACAAGATCGAGCATCGCATGTTCTGCCACATCACGCAGAACTGGCGCGCGACGCCACTCCTCAGCCTCCTCATCGTCATCGAACTGATCGCCAACACCACGACGAAAACCGGTCTCAAAATCCGCTGCGAACTCGATAGCAACACCTATCCAAAGGGCATCAAGGTCTCGGACGCGGAAATGGCGACCCTCAACATGACCCGAGACTCATTCCATCCAGAATGGAACTACAGCATCTCGCCGAGGTTTCACAAAATGAAGCAATAGTTTTTGGGCATCGCCTAAGCAGGCGTTTGACCGCCCGAGTTCGCCGTGGCCGGCTTCAACCCGCAGCTGATGCAAGCGATGGCGAAGGCGTAATTGCGGGCGACCTCTTCGAGCCGGTCGAACCGGCCGGGCGCCCGGCGTGGCCCGCCTCCATCGCCGTCCGCAGAAGGACCGGTCCGCCGCCGGTCATGGTCGCCCTTAGCCTCGCGACCCATTTTGCAGGCTCCCAATAGGTCACGCGCGGGTCGGCGAGCCCCGCGAGCGCCAGGATCGGCGGATAGCGCTCAGGCCGCACGTTGTCATAGGGGCTGTAGGAGCGGATCGCCTCGAACGCCGCCGGGTCGCGGACGGGATCGCCCCATTCGAGCCATTCCGGCGGGGTCAGCGGCAGGGTCTCGTCGAGCATGGTCGAGAGCGCGTCGACGAACGGCACGTCGGCGATGATCCCGGCGAAGAGGTCCGGCGCCATGTTGGCGACCGCCCCCATCAGCATGCCCCCTGCGCTGCCGCCCTGCGCGACGATCCTGCCCGCGCCCGTATAGCCCTCGGCGATGAGGTGGCGCGCGACGGCGAGGAAGTCGCGGAATGTGTTCGGCTTTTTCAGGAGCTTTCCGTCCTCGTACCACCGCCACCCCTTGTCGGTTCCGCCGCGCACGTGGGCGAGCGCGAAGACGAAGCCGCGGTCGACGAGCGAGAGCCGATTGCTCGAGAAGCTCGCCTCGATCGGATAGCCATAAGCGCCGTAGCCGGTGAGGAGCAGCGGCGCCGAGCCGTCCAGCTCGAGATCGCGCCTCATCAACAGAGACGCCGGCACGGTCTCGCCGTCGTCGGCGCGGGCGAGGACCAGCCTGGTGAGATAGCGCTCCGGATCGAAGCCGGGCACATCCTGCTTCTTGACGACGGATCGCTCGCGCGTGACGCAATCGTAGTCGACGATCTCCTCCGGCCGGCCCATCGACGAAAAGCTGAAGCGGAGCAGGCGCGAGTCGAATTCGTAGACGGTCTCGAAGCCGAGGGCGTAGGTCTCCTCCTCGAAGGCGATGTCGTGTGCTTCGCCGCTTCTCAGATCATGAACAGTCAGGCGCGGACGGCTTTCCTCGCGCGTCAGCACGACGAGATGATCCCTGAAAAGCGTCGCCCCGGCGATGAAGCGGCCGTCGCGATGCGGGACGACGTCGCGCCAGTTCGCTTCCTGCGGCGCCTCGCGCGGCGCGACGGCGATCTTGAAGTCGCGCGCCCCGGAATTGGCGCGGATGTAAAAACAATCACCGTGATCCATCACGTCGTAGAAGAGCCCCGGACGACGCGGCGCGATCAGCAACGGCTTTGCTGACGGTCGATCGAGATCGACCACAAGCGTCTCCGAAGCGTCATGGCCGCGCACGGTCATGAGAGCCGAGCGACCGAGCCGCGTCGCCTCGATGCCGATGAACCAGGCCGGGTCCGTCTCGGCGAAGACCTCGGCGTCCTCGCTTTGACCCGTTCCGAGGCGATGCAGCATGACCCGGAGCGGACGATGATTCTCGTCCTGTTCGACATAGAGAAACGCCTGTGAACCGTGCGTCCAGACGACGTCGCCGGTTGCATTGACGACGCGGTCGGCGAGGTCCTCGCCGCGCTCGAGGTCGCGCACGCAAACCGTCAGAATCTCCGAGCCGAGTTGGTCGGCGCTCCAGGCGAATTTCGCGTGGTCGGGCGAATGGCTAGCGGCCGCGCAACGAAAGAACGTCTTGCCTTCGGCGCGCGCGTCGCCGTCGATCAGCACCGTCTCCTCGCCGCCGTCGCGGGGCCTGCGGCAATAAATCCGGTGCTGGCCGCCGTGGCGATAACGCGAGTAATACGCCCAGGGTCCATCGACCTGCGGCGGCTCGCTATCGTCTTCCTCGAACCGCGCCCGCATCTCGCGAACAAGCTCCTTTTGCAGCTCGGCGATCGGCGCGAGCAGCGCGTCGGCATAGGCGTTCTCCGCCTCGAGCAGCGCGCGGATGTCGGGTGGAAGCCGGCTCGGATCGCGCAGCACCTCGCGCCAGTTCTCGGCCCGGATCCAGGCGTAATCGTCGGCCCAGGTCAGGCCGTGCGCCGAGAGCAGCGATCGGCGAACGTCGGCGCGCGGAGGCGCGGGCGAATGCTGAAACTTCGAGGCGTCATCGGTCATGGGGCGGCGCTCTGCCACGGGCGGCGCCCCCGGGGGAAGCGCCGGAGGGCGGCGGGGACCTCCGCGGGGGACGCGCACAGCGCCGCCGCCCCCGCCTCGCGCAATTCGCGCTCGCCGCCGTAGCCCCACAGCGCGCCGATGGTCGGAATCGCGTGTCGGCTCGCCCCGACGACGTCGAGCTTGCGGTCGCCCCACATGACGCAGTCGCCGGGGTCGAGCCCGCGCTCGGCGAGGATATGCGCGATGAGGTCGCCCTTGTCCTCGAGGCGGCCGTCGAGTTCGGCGCCGTAGGCGGCCTCGAAGTAGCGATCGAGACCGAAGCGGTCGAGGATGCGGGCCGCATAGCCGGCGGGCTTTGATGTGCACAGAAACAGCCGCGCGCCCGAGGCGTTCATCTGCGCAAGCGCCTCCGGGACGCCGTCGTAGACGACCGCCTCGAACAGGCCCTTCGCGCCGTACCGCGTCCGGTAGATGGCGAGCGCCTCCTCGGCGTCCCCCGGCCCGCCGAGCATTTCCGCGAACGACCGCCTCAGCGGCGGGCCGATGACCCAGGCAAGATCGACGCTCGGCGGCGCGGGGCGACCCGAGGCGGCGAGCGCAAAGCGGAAGCAGCCGACGATGCCTTCGGCGGGGTCGGTCAGCGTCCCGTCCAGATCGACCAGCAGGATACGGCGCGGGATTGGGGTCATTGATAGCGCTTCCTTCCGCGTTCACACGATCCGCATCCTCGCAGCGCGGCATGGCGGGACCCACAGAACCGGATAGCGCAGGAACCGTGATCGGCAAAGTCGAAATGGAGACCGCGGCCCGCGCGAAGATATCCGATCGCATCGGGCGATCGCGCTCCAGACGGTCGGCGGCGCGATCATCCTCGCGGCCGTGCCGGGGCCGCGTCGGTCTACGGCCTCTCCCACGATCCGCGTTCGGCCGAGCGGAACAGCGCGTCGATGACGCGCATGTTGGCGACCGCGTCTTCGATCGGGAACTCGAGCGTCGCCCGCCCGAGCGCGGCCAGCGAGAACGCGTCGCCCTGCAGCGTATACTGGTCGCAGACCGGGAATTCCTCGACCCGCGCCCCGCCGCCGAATAGGTCCGCGCCGCTGTCGATCATGATTCTGGTCGGCCGGTCGGGCGGCGCGTTGAAGGGAATGGCGATCTCGATCCGCCCCGCCTCGCCGACGATCGTGACGCGTTGATGCCCCGACAATTGCGTCGCGGCGCTGAAGGTCAGATGCCGCCCGCCAGGGAACTCGAGGATGGCGCTGACCAGCCGGTCGGTTTGAAAATTCGGGTCGCGGTCGAGCGTCGCGACGACGCGCGCCGGCTCAGCGCCAAAAATGTATCGCGCGGTGAGGATCGCGTAGCAGCCGATGTCATAGAGCCCGCCCCCGCCGGGCGGCCGGTTGCGCACGTTGGCGGGATCGAGCAGACGGTAGGAAAAGAAGGTCTGGATCGCGCTCGCCGCGCCGATCGCCCCCGCCCCGACGAGCTCTTGCGCCCGCCGCCACTGCGGATGAAAGCGCACCATGAAGGCTTCCGCGACCAGCTTGCCCGTCCGCTCGCGCGCCGCAATCAGCGACCGAGCCTCGTCGGCGTCGAGCGCGACCGGCTTCTCGCACAGGACATGCTTGCCGGCCTCCAGCGCCCGGATCGTCCAGGGGACGTGCAGCTCGTTGGGCAGCGGATTGTAGACGGCCTCGATGTCGGGGTCGGCCAGCAGCTCCTCGTACGAGCCGTAGGCGCGCGCAATGCCGAGCCGCTCCGACGCCCCGCGCGCCTTGGCGAGGTCGCGCGAGGCGATCGCGGCGATCGCGGAAACCTCGCCGCGCTGCATCGCCGGAATCACCTTTTCCACGGCGATCTCGGCGACGCCCAGCACGCCCCATTTCACTTTGCGCAACGCCGCCTCCCTTGGAACCGTCCGCTTTTCGCGGTCGATAGCGCACGCGACACTCCCCATCATTCGGCGCCCTTGTCGACGGCGCGCCGCTCGAGGACGCGCAAACAAGCGCCGAATCTCAGCAGGCGCAAATCGCACTTCCGTGAACGAAGAGCGGAGGCGAGCCTTCGGGCGCCTCCAACCGTCTTCCGGCGCCCTTCGCCGCCCGGGGCCGCGCGCGAGGCGGCGCTTTCGAAACCAAGCGCGCCAAGGGCCACCGAGGCTCGAGCCGATCCGAGCCGCCCGGGCGCGATCGCGCCTGTGCGACGCCTACGCCGCCTCGGCCTCCACCGGCGGGGCCATGGCGCCGGTCATCATCGCCACCGCGTCCGACATGGTGATCTTCTTCGGGTCGACGACGGTCAGCCGCCGTCCGAGGCGATGGATGTGGATGCGATCGGCGACCTCGAACACGTGCGGCATGTTGTGCGAGATGAGGATGATCGGCAGGCCGCGCTTCTTGACGTCGAGGATCAGCTCGAGCACGCGGCGCGACTCCTTGACGCCGAGCGCCGCCGTCGGCTCGTCCATGATGACAACGCGTTTGGCGAACGCCGCCGCGCGGGCGACCGCGACGCCCTGGCGCTGGCCGCCCGACAGCGTCTCGACCGGCTGGTGGATGTTCTGGATCGTCATCAGCCCGAGTTCGTTGAGCTTCTCGCGGGCGAACTTCGCCATCCTGGCGCGGTCGGTCGCCCGGAACCACTGTCCCTTGATTCCCGGCGCGCGCGGTTCGCGGCCGAGGAACATGTTGTCGGCGATGGAAAGCGCCGGCGATAGCGCGAGCGTCTGGTACACCGTCTCGATGCCCGCCTCGCGCGCGGCGATCGGCGAGGTGAAATTCACCACCTCGCCGCCGAGCCGGATCTCGCCGGAATCCGGGATCACGGCGCCGCAGATCGCCTTGATCAGCGTCGACTTGCCGGCGCCGTTGTCGCCGATGACGGCGAGGATCTCGCCGGGATAGAGGTCGAAGTCGGCATGATCGAGGGCGGTGACGCGGCCGTAGCGCTTGACGAGCTGGCGGCAGGTGAGGATGGGTTCGACGCTCACTTGGAGACCCTCCGGATCCACTGGTCGAGGGCGACCGCGACGATGATCAGCACGCCGATGGCGAATTCCTGCCACAGCACGTCGAGGCCGGCGAGCGACACGGCGGAGCGGAACACGCCGACGATCAGCGCGCCGATCAGCGTGCCGATGACCGAGCCGCGGCCGCCGAACAGGCTCGTTCCGCCGATCACCACGGCGGTGATGCTGTTGAGGTTCATGTTTTCGCCCGCCGTCGGGCTGATCGCGCCGACGCGGCCGATCAGCGCCCAGCCGGCGATGGCGGCGATGAGGCCCGCGACAACGTAGACGCTGAGCAGAATACGGTCGGTGTCGATGCCCGCGAGACGCGCCGCCTCCGGGTCGTCGCCTGTCGCGTAGATGTGGCGGCCGTAGGCGGTGCGATTGAGCACGTACCAGACGACCGCGGCGACGAGCAGCATCAGAAACGTGCCCCACATGATACGCGCCCCGCCGATCGCCAAGGGATTGCCCATCATGCTGAGGAACGGCGCCTTCTCGTCGATATCCTGCATGCCGATGGTTTCGCTCTGCGAATAAAATGTATTGAGCGCGCCGATGATGCTGAGCGTGCCGAGGGTGACGATGAACGGCGGCATCTTCAGCCGGGTCACCAGCGTTCCGTTGAGGTAGCCGAAGACGGCGCCGCACAGAAGACCGAGCGGAAAGGCGAGGATCGTCGGCACGCTGTCGAGCACGGCGAGTCGTCCCATCACCACCGAGGCGATGACCATGATGACGCCGATCGACAGATCGATGCCGGCGGTCAGGATCACCAGGGTCTGGCCGACGCCGAGAATGCCGGTGACCATCACCTGGGTCAGCACCGTCGAGAAGTTGCTGGCGGTGGTGAAGCGCGCCGGATTGACCGCCACGCCGAGCAGCAGGCCGAGCGCCAGCACGACGAACGGGACGGTCGTCGGGTAGACATGCAGAAAGCGCTGGAGGCGCTGCAGAAGCGTGAGACGCTCTTCCTCGAAAGAGGCGACCGTCGCCGTCGCCCCGGTCAGCACCTTCTCGAATTCCTGTGGCGCCGGTCGGCCCGCTGGCGACGTTTCGCTCATGGATTCCTCGCTCGTTTCCCGACTGTTCGTGGCGTCTTTGTGGGCCGGCGCTCGCGCGTTTCCGTTCGCGAGCGCCAAGCCTGTTTTTCAGTCGATTAAGCTCCGGACGTCGGGCGAAATCAACCCCAGCAGAGCTTCAGGCCTTCTTCAACGGTGATTGAGGGGACGCCGGGCATCGGTTCGTTGGTGATGAGCTTCTCGCCGCTGTCGATGCTGTGCGGCTTCGTGCCGTTCTTGATGTAGTCGGCGACCTGCTCGACGCCGTCGGCGGCCATCAGCAGCGGGTACTGCTGCGTGGTGGCGGAGATGATGCCGTCCTTGACCCACGGCATCGCGAAGCAGCCGCCGTCGATGGCGACGGCGATCACGCCCTTGTCCTTGCCCGCCGCTTTCAGCGCCGCCATGCCGCCGTAGGCGGACGGCTCGTTGATCGCATAGACGACGTCGATCTGGTCGGCCTTCTGCAGGATGTTCTCCATCGCCTTGCGGCCGCCCTCGGTCGAACCTTGCGTGACGTCGGAGCCGACGATTTGCGGGCTGTCGCTCGGCGCGTAGTGCTTCACATTCTTGACCGGGATGCCGAACCCGGTGAGGAAGCCGTTGTGGCGGAAGTAGTCGACCGACGGCTGGTTGGCGGCGAGGTCGAGGGTGGCGATCTTGGCGGTCCCCGCCTTGTCGCCGAGCTTGGCCTTCATCCACTCGCCGATCAGCTTGCCGGCCGCGAAGTTGTCGGTGCCGATATTGGCGTCGGCGGCGGTCGGCGGATCGAGCGGGGTGTCGAGGGTGATGACGACGATGCCGGCGTCGCGCGCCTTCTTGACGGTCGGCACGATCGCGGTCGAATCGCTCGGCACCAGCAGGATGCCCTTGGCCCCGGCGGCCATCAGCTGCTCGATCGCGGCGACCTGACCGTCGTTGTCGCCGTCGAACTTGCCGGCCAAAGCTTGCGGCGTGAGCCCGAGCTCCTTCGCCTTGGCCTCGAAGCCCTCCTTCATCTTGACGAAGTACGGATTGGTGCTGGTCTTGGTGATGAGGCCGACGATTGGCCCGTCGGCGTATGAGGGCGCGCTGGTGAGCGCGAGAGCGAGCGCGGCGGCGACGGTCGTAAAAAATCCCGAAATCTTGGACACTGTGTTCCTCCCATGTGGTCGATGCGGCGGCGCCTTTTTTTCGGCCGCAGTCGCAAGGCGCTTCGCGCTCCTGGAACCGGGCGACCCGTTTTGCGTCGTCGTAGCCTCATTGGGCCAAACTTTTCGGCGAGAGTCAAGGATAATTACATCCGGTGGAATAATTCTTGACAGACGCCTGGAATTCGGCTCAAGCTGACGTCTCGCAGACCGTACAACAAGTGAGAGGCGGAGGATGAGGGAGCCGGGAAGCGGTTCGCGCGCGTATTCGAGCCGCGCGTTCGAGGGCGAAGGCGAGACGCTGTCCTCGCAGTTCCCGCCCTCCTTCGCCGACATCGCCAGCGGCGCAGACCAGGCGGGCGTGCGTCTCTACAACGAGCGGCTCTTGCTCTCCCTCGTGCGGCGTTTCGGGCCTCTGTCGAAAATCGAAGTGGCTAAACTGACGGGATTATCGGTGCAATCGACCTCGGCGATCATGAATCGACTGCGGGCGGACGGGCTCCTGAAGCGGGAGGCCCCGCTGCGCGGGCGCGTCGGACAGCCCACGATTCCAATGTCGCTCGACCCCGAAGGCGCCTATTCGCTCGGGCTCAAGATCGGTCGGCGCAGTTGCGATCTGGTCTTGATCGATTTTCGCGGCGCCGTTCGCCGACGCGCCCACCGCACCTTCGCCTTTCCGACTCCGGCGATGATCCTCGATTTCGTTCGCGCCTCGCTGCCCGCGCTCGTCGAACCGCTGAACGACGCGCAAAGGCGGCGGATCGCCGGCCTCGGCATCGCCTCGCCGTTCCAACTGTGGAACTGGGAGGCGGAAATCGGCGCGCCGGCCGGCGCCATGGCCGAGTGGCGAGACTTCGACACCGCCGGGGAAATCGCGAGCATTTCCCCCTATCCGGTCACGCTCTGCAACGACGCGACCGCCGCCTGCGCGGCCGAATTCTTCTTCGGCCGCGGCTGGCGATATCGCGACTTCCTCTGTTTCTTCATCGGCGCGTTCATCGGCGGAGGCCTGGTTCTCGACGGAGCGTTGCGTCCCGGGCGCACCGGCAACGCGGGCGCGCTCGGATCGATGCCGGTCATGCCTAAGAGCGAAGGCGGCGTCGCGCCGCAACTCATCGCCTGCGCATCGATCTGTCAGCTCGAACGCCGCCTCGAAGGCGCCGGGATCGACGCGTCGTCGATGTGGGCGACGCCCGACGCCTGGGCGGACTTCGGATCTTCATCTCGACGGCTGGGTCGAGGACGTGGCCTCGGCTCTGGCCCATGCCTCGGTCGCCGCGATCTCCATCATCGATTTCGAGGCGATCGTCGTCGACGGAGCGATGCCTGCGCACGTGCGCGATCGACTGACCGCGCGGACGGCGCAAATTTTCGGCGGTCTCGACCGGCGCGGATTGAGCGACGTCGAGATCGTTTCCGGGACGGTCGGCGCCGATGCGCGCGCAATCGGCGGCGCCGCCCTGCCGCTGATCAAGAATTTCGCTCGCGACCGGGAGGTCCTCCTGAAGGACGCGATCAGCCAGGCAGGTTGACGCCCGGGTCCGCCGCCTCGCGCAGAGAAGCGCGGATCGAACCGTTTGGCGTCAGCCGTCGGAGAGAGCGAGGTTGCGCTGCTCACGATGACCGTTTTCGTCAACCCTATTGAGAGGCCCCATGGCCGCACGCATCGTCAAGGTTGAACCGTTCGATCTCGTCGTCTTCGGCGGCACCGGCGACTTGGCCTATCGCAAGTTGTACCCGGCGCTGTTTCACCGCGAGCGAAGCGAACAGTTCTCCGACCCCACCCGGATCATCGGCGTCTCGCGCCGGCATCTCGACCGCGGCGAGTTTCGCGCGACCGTGAAGGACGCTTTGGCGAAATTCCACGCGGTCGACGATCAGGCCGGACCGGCGCTCGAACGGTTTCTCACCCGCCTCGATTTTGTCTCCGCCGACGCCGCGAGCGAAACAGGCTGGGCGGACCTCAAGTCTCTTCTGGGGCCCGATGAACGCATTCGCGCCTTTTATCTCGCAACGGGCCCGGATCTGTTCTGCCCGCTCGCCTCGCGTCTCGGCGCCGAGGGACTGGCCACGTCCCGCTCGCGCATCATCGTGGAGAAGCCGATCGGCAGAAACGGCGAGAGCGCCGCCGAGATCAACGATGGGATCGGCTCGGTGTTTTCCGAGGGCAGCATATTCCGCATCGACCACTACCTCGGCAAGGAGTCGGTGCAGAATCTGATGGCGTTGCGTTTCGCCAACATTCTGCTCGAGCCGCTGTGGAACGCCGCGCACATCGACCACGTGCAGATCACAGTGGCCGAGACGCTCGGGGTGGAGGGGCGCGGGGCCTACTACGACGAGTCCGGGGCCATCCGCGACATGGTGCAGAACCACATGATGCAGCTCCTCTGCCTCGTCGCGATGGAGCCCCCGAATTCGCTCGACGCGGGCTCGCTGCGGGACGAGAAACTGAAAGTGCTGAAGGCGCTGGAGCCGATCGACGAGTCCAACGCCTCCGCGCTCACGGTGCGCGGGCAATATCGCGCCGGCTTCGCCGACGGCGGGCCGGTTCCCGGCTATCTGCATGACGTCGGCAAGCACCAGAGCGACACCGAAACCTTCGTGGCGCTCAAACTCGGCATCGCCAACTGGCGCTGGGCGGGGGTGCCCTTCTATCTGCGCAGCGGCAAGCGCCTGCCGCAGCGCTTCTCCGAGATCGCCGTCGGCTTCCGGCGCGTGCCGCACGTCATTTTCGACATGCCCTCCGACGCCATACCGCCGAACCGCCTGGTCATCCGGGTTCAGCCGGACGAGGGGATCAAGCTCTGGATGATGATCAAGGAGCCGGGCCCCGGCGACATGCGCCTGCTGCACCTGCCCCTCGACATGAGTTTCGCCAAGGCCTTCGGCATGGCCTCGGCGGACGCCTACGAGCGCCTGCTGATGGACGCGCTGCGCGGCAACCCGGCCCTGTTCATGCGGCGCGACGAAGTCGAGGCGGCGTGGAAATTCATCGATCCGATCCGCGACGCCTGGGCGCTGTCGAACGAGCCGCCGCGGCCCTACGCCGCCGGGACCTGGGGGCCCAACGCTTCCGTCGCCCTGATCGAGCGGGACGGGCGGACCTGGAACGAGGAATACGAAGATGGCGAATGAGTTTCAGCAACGCGACTTCGCCGACGGCGAGGATCTGGCTCCGGCGCTGGCGGAATGGACGGCGGAACGCTTGCGCGCGGCGATCGCCGCGCGAGGCGCGGCGCTGCTCGTCGTGTCCGGCGGGACGGCGCCGGCGCGATTCTTCGACGCGCTCTCGCGCGCGCCGCTCGACTGGACGCGCGTCGCGATCACGCTCGCGGACGAAAGGCGCGTCGCCGACGACAGCCCGCGCTCCAACGCGCGCCTCGTTCGCGACGCTTTGCTGCGCAATCACGCGATGGTCGCGAGCTTCACGCCGCTCGCGGACGCGCGTCTCAGCGAAAATCAGGAGCTCGTCGCCGCGAGCGCGCGCCTCGCCAATCTGCCGCTTCCCGCCGACGTCGTCGTGCTCGGCATGGGCGAGGACGGCCATACGGCGTCCTGGCTGCCGGGCGCGGGCGGGCTCGGCGAGGCGATGGATATGGGAGCGCGGCAGCTCGTCGCGCCGATCGAGGCCTCGGGCTTCGGCGAGCCGCGGTTGACGCTCACCGGCCGCGTCATCTTTCGCGCCAGGGCGATCGCGCTGCAGATCGAGGGCGAAGCCAAGCTCGAGGCGTTCGCCGCCGCGCTCGAGGACGGACCGGAGGACGAGATGCCGATCCGCGCCGTCATGCGCGAGGCGGGCGACCGCCTCACCGTGTTCAGCGCGCGGCGGCCCTGACGCCGGCGTCGCCGCTCGCTGCCGGCCGCCGGCGGAACCGCCTCACGCCTTCACGAGGGGACAGCCGCCCTTGTCCAGCGGACGAAAGGCGTCTTCGGGCTTGATCGTCGCCACGAGCTCGAAATAGTCCCACTCATACTTCAACTCGGCCGTGGTCTTCGCCCGATAGAGGTACATCGGGTGGAGCTTGCGCCCGTCGACCCGGATGATCCCCTTGCCGAACAGCGGATCGTCGGTCGGGATCGCTTTCATCGCGTCGACGAGCTTGATCCCGTCCGCAGCGCTCTTGATCGCGGCCATCGCCTTGATGAGGTGTTCGGTTCCCGCATACATGCCCGCATGCATGTCGTTCGGCATCATCTTCTTGGGATGGGCCGCCTGGAAGCGCTTGGCGAAGGCGCGCGTTCCGCCGTTCTCGTCCCAGTAGAAGCCGGTGCACATCAACGCCCTGTCGACGACGTCGAGGCCGAGCGCGGGGATGTTGGTCACGTTGAGCGTGAGGCCGACGAGCCGCTGCTTGTCCCCGAGGCCGAATTCATGCGCCTGCTTGAAGCAATTGTTGGTGTCGCCTCCTCCATTCGCGAAGGCCACGACGTCGGCGCCCGAATTCTGCGCCTGGAGGATGAAGGAGGAAAAGTCGGACGTGTTGATCGGGTGACGAACCGACCCGATCACCTCGCCGCCCGCGGCCTGAACCGCGGCGGCGCAATTGGCCTCGAGGTCCTTGCCGAAAGCATAGTCGGCGGTGATGAAGAACCACCGCTTGCCGCCCGCTTCGGTCACAGCCCTGCCCAGGCCCGCGCCCCAGGCGTAGGTGTCGTAGGTCCAGTGGACGAAATTGCGCGAGCATTTCGATCCCGTCAGCGCGGCCGACCCGGCCCCGGAGCCGATGACCGCCTTGTTCTTCTCTTCGGCGACCGCAAGAACCGCCAGCGCGACGGCGGAATTGGGCAGATCCATGATGACGTCGACGTTCTCGGTGTCGAACCAGCGGCGCGCGATCGAAGCGCCCACGTCCGGCTTGTTCTGGTGGTCGGCCGATATGATTTCGACCGGCACGCCGAGCTTTGCCGAGAAGTCGTCGACGGCGAGTTGCGCCGCGACCACCGAACCGACGCCCTGGTAGTCGGAATAGACGCCCGACATGTCGTTCAATATGCCGATCTCGAGCGGCTGGGTCGGCTGCGCCAGGCTCGTCCGCGACGCGAGCGCAAGCGCTGCGCCCGCGAGCAGAATTCGCCGCCGGCTCGGCCTCATTTCGATATCCATCCGTTCCTCCCGGTGAGCGCTCTTGCCCGCGCGCGCCGCCTTACTTCCGGTTGATTGTGGAGCAAGCCTTCGCGGGAGACAACTGCGGCGCCCGGCGGCGGCGCCCAAAACGAAAAAAGCTCCGGCTTTGGGGCCGGAGCTCTTGCGTAAACGAGGAAAGTTTGGTTGCGGGGGCAGGATTTGAACCTGCGGCCTTCAGGTTATGAGCCTGACGAGCTACCGGGCTGCTCCACCCCGCGATAGAGGCAGAGGCAGTAGGCAGTAGGCAGTAGGGTTTGACTTGTTTCTACTGCCTACTGCCTATTGCCTTGTGAAGAGGAAGTTTATCCGTTCTTTGCAGGCCTGGCGGCGACCTACTCTCCCATGTCTTTGAGACAGAGTACCATCGGCGCTAAGGCGTTTGACGGCCGAGTTCGGGATGGGATCGGGTCTGATCGCCTTGCAAGGGCCACCAGGCCGGCGAAGGACGGATTCGGAAGACAGAAGACGGAATTCAGAAGACGGAAGGGGCTTTCCGCCATCCGTCTCTGTCGTCTGTCCTCTGAATGAAGCAAAACTGGATTTCGGAGGCGGACGACGGAGATCAGAGGACGGAGACGCTGTCCGTCTTCCGATCCACTGTTCGTCCGTCCTCCGACTCGCGCCTTGGCGACGAGAGCAATCAAGTCGAACGAGCGATTAGTACCGGTCAGCTTCACGCGTTGCCGCGCTTTCACATCCGGCCTATCGACGTGGTGGTCTTCCACGGCTCTTCAGGGAGAACTCGTCTCGAGGCTGGTTTCCCGCTTAGATGCCTTCAGCGGTTATCCATTCCGTATATAGCTACCCTGCACCGCCGCTGGCGCGACGACAGGTCCACCAGAGATACGTTCACCCCGGTCCTCTCGTACTAGGGGCAAATCCTCTCAATTCTCCGACACCCACGGCAGATAGGGACCAAACTGTCTCACGACGTTTTGAACCCAGCTCACGTACCACTTTAATCGGCGAACAGCCGAACCCTTGGGACCTTCTCCAGCCCCAGGATGTGATGAGCCGACATCGAGGTGCCAAACACTCCCGTCGATATGGACTCTTGGGGAGTATCAGCCTGTTATCCCCGGCGTACCTTTTATCCGTTGAGCGATGGCCCACCCACGCGGGACCACCGGATCACTATGACCGACTTTCGTCTCTGCTCGACTTGTGGGTCTCGCAGTCAGGCTGGCTTATGCCATTGCACTCGACGACCGATTTCCGACCGGTCTGAGCCAACCATTGCGCGCCTCCGTTACGCTTTGGGAGGCGACCGCCCCAGTCAAACTACCCGCCATGCGTTGTCCCGGCTCCGGATGACGGAGCGCGGTTAGACATCCATGAAGTCAAGGGTGGTATTTCAAGGGTGGCTCCCCCGGAGCTGGCGCCCCGGCTTCCCAGCCTACCACCTATCCTACACATGACCACACGAATGCCAACGCAAAGTTATAGTAAAGGTGCACGGGGTCTTTCCGTCTGACCGCAGGTACCCCGCATCTTCACGGGGACTTCAATTTCACTGAGCTGACGTTGGAGACAGCGGGGAAGTCATTACGCCATTCGTGCAGGTCGGAACTTACCCGACAAGGAATTTCGCTACCTTAGGACCGTTATAGTTACGGCCGCCGTTTACCGGGGCTTCAATTCAAGGCTTGCACCTCTCCTTTTAACCTTCCGGCACCGGGCAGGCGTCAGACCCTATACGTCATCTTGCGATTTCGCAGAGCCCTGTGTTTTTGTTAAACAGTTGCCACCCCCTGGACTGTGCCCCCCCGATGAGCTTGCGCTCGCCGAGGGCCTCCTTATTCCGAAGTTACGGAGGTAAATTGCCGAGTTCCTTCAACGTCATTCTCTCAAGCGCCTCGGTATGCTCTACCTGTCCACCTGTGTCGGTTTCGGGTACGGTCGAACGCAGGGGCTATTTCCTGGGACCTCGTCGCCGCCCATCCAATCCAGATAAGGATGAACGACTTAAGAGATCCGTCACCGCCTGCTGGCTCACGAATATTAACGTGATTCCCATCGACTACGCCTTTCGGCCTCGCCTTAGGGACCGGCTAACCCTGCGAAGATTAACTTTACGCAGGAACCCTTGGACTTTCGGCGACACTGTCTTTCACAGTGTTTGTCGTTACTCATGTCAGCATTCGCACTTCCGAAGCCTCCAGGACGCCTCACGGCTTTCCCTTCGTCGGCCAACGGAACGCTCCGCTACCGTGGTCGGAGGACAGAAGACGGACGACGGAACACAGATAACCTCACGAACGAGCCGCCAAGACTTGCAGCTGCTTGGAGATGATCTGGTATTCGTCGCGCCAATTTCGCCAGGTTTGTTCGTCAATGTATCCCAGATCGAGCGCATAGCGCGCCCAAACCCGCATTTCATCCGACGATCCGACCGCCATCCAGACAAAGCGCTTGAATTCCGCTTTGGACTGTTTCTGGCGACCATAGCCTTCAGCAAGATTGGAGCAGATGGACTTGCTCGCCCGACGCATCTGATCGCCCAGCGCTCGCTGTTCGATCTTCGGCATCTCCAGGCTCTTGCGGTGGATCTCAAGCGACAGTCGGTACGCCCGCTGAAAGACCTCCAGGTCCTCAAACGAAACGACCGTCCTGCGTCGCTCTTCCTCCATCTGTCCTCTGTCGTCTGTCTTCTGTCCTCCGCCACCCAGAGCTTCGGCTCACGGCTTGAGCCCCGTTACATCTTCGGCGCAGAAACCCTTCATTTAGACCAGTGAGCTGTTACGCTTTCTTTAAAGGATGGCTGCTTCTAAGCCAACCTCCTGGTTGTTTTGGGATTTCCACATCCTTTCCCACTTAGCCGTGAATTGGGGGCCTTAGCTGTTGGTCTGGGTTGTTTCCCTCTCCACGATGGACGTTAGCACCCACCGTGTGGCTCCCGAGCATGACTTCCAGGTATTCGGAGTTTGGTTAGGTTTGGTAGGGTTTTGGCCCCCCTAGCCCATCCAGTGCTCTACCCCCTGGAGCCTTAAGCTCGAGGCTATACCTAAATATATTTCGCGGAGAACCAGCTATTTCCGAGTTTGGTTGGCCTTTCACCCCTAATCACAAGTCATCCGAGCCTTTTTCAACAGGCACCGGTTCGGTCCTCCAGTAGGTGTTACCCTACCTTCAACCTGCTCATGACTAGATCACTCGGTTTCGGGTCTAAAGCATCGAACTGAACGCCCTATTCAGACTCGCTTTCGCTGCGCCTCCGCCTATCGGCTTAAGCTTGCTCGATACTTTAAGTCGCTGACCCATAATACAAAAGGTACGCCGTCAGCCGCTCGCCGAAGGCGAGCGGCGGTCATCAGTCGACCGTCATCAGTGATCGGAACCCGCGCCCCCGTCGGGGCCCTTTCCGATCACCGGTCACCGGCAACCGATCACCGCCGCTCACCTTCGGTGAGCGGCCTCCGACTGTTTGTAGGTATCCGGTTTCAGGAACTGTTTCACTCCCCTCGTCGGGGTGCTTTTCACCTTTCCCTCACGGTACTTGTTCGCTATCGGTCGCTGAGGAGTACTTAGGCTTGGAGGGTGGTCCCCCCGTCTTCAGGCAGGATTGCACGTGTCCCGCCCTACTCAAATCTCCGCTCGGCTCTCTCCATACGGGGCTGTCACCCGCTGCGGCCCGGCTTTCCAGCCGGTTCTGGTTGATCCGAGCAAAAGCATTGGCCTCATCCGCGTTCGCTCGCCACTACTGACGGAGTCTCGTTGATGTCCTTTCCTCCGGGTACTGAGATGTTTCAGTTCCCCGGGTTCGCTCTTATTCCCCTATTTCATTCAAGGAATAAGTCCTTCGTGATCAGATGACCAGAGGACCAGACGATCAGAGGACAGATATCGCTATCCGTCGTCCGTCGGCTGACAACTGTCGTCTGGAAGTGGGTTTCCCCATTCGGAAATTCACGGATCAAAGCCTGTTCGCGGCTCCCCATGACTTATCGCAGCGTACCACGTCCTTCATCGCCTCTCAGCGCCAAGGCATCCACCAGATACCCTTAAGACACTTGATTGCTCTCATCGCCAAAGCGCGGTGCAGAAGTCGACTCAGAACTCTGAGGTCAGATAAAGTCTCGCGACTTCCGATTTCTGAATTCCGATCCCCGATTTCCGCCGACCTTCGGCGTTGAAAAGACCAGTTTTGCTTCAAACGCATCCGGGGATCCGAGCGGTCAGGCTAAGGACCCACGACTGGTTGCTCGAACCGGAAAGCAGAGAACGGAGATCGGAGAACGGATGACTTATCCGTCCTCCGGCGTCCGTCGTCCGTATTCCGGTTCGACCGAATGCGCTTCCTCTTCACAATGTCAGATATCTCGAAGGCCGGAGACAGACGACGGAGGACAGATCGTCCCCCGCCGGCCTTCCGGCCTTCCTTGCGCCCGGCGCTCAAAGCGCTCGAGGCGAAACTGATAAAAATGCATCGGAAGGAAACGAAAGGCAGTCGGCAGTCGGGGATCATTTCCCCGGCCTCGCGCGTAAAGCCCCATCCGTCTTCCCTCGTCTGTTCCGCGTCGTCCGGTTGGTGGAGCCAGACGGGATCGAACCGACGACCTCATGCTTGCAAAGCACGCGCTCTCCCAACTGAGCTATGGCCCCGTCGGAAGACGGAGGACAGACGACGGAGAACAGATGATCCGTTCTCGGTCGTCTGTCCTCCGTCATCTGACCCTGGTGGGCCTGGGAGGACTTGAACCTCCGACCTCACGCTTATCAAGCGCGCGCTCTAACCAACTGAGCTACAAGCCCTTGCCAGAGGACGGAGGTCGGAGGACAGACGACGAAGGGCGCATTCCGTCCTCTGTCGTCGGTTCTCCGTCGTCCGAAAAGAAAGAGAGACGAAGGCGGCGCGATCCCGCAAAACGCGGCCTGACTGGCCGCTTGAATTTCCGAACGGACGTCAAAACATGCCGACTTCAACAACCGAAAGGTCCAGCCTTCCGATCTCCGTCCTCTGTTTTCTGATGTCCGAATCCAGAAAGGAGGTGATCCAGCCGCAGGTTCCCCTACGGCTACCTTGTTACGACTTCACCCCAGTCGCTGACCCTACCGTGGCCGGCTGCCTCCCTTGCGGGTTAGCACGCCGTCTTCGGGTAAAACCAACTCCCATGGTGTGACGGGCGGTGTGTACAAGGCCCGGGAACGTATTCACCGCGGCGTGCTGATCCGCGATTACTAGCGATTCCGACTTCATGCACTCGAGTTGCAGAGTGCAATCCGAACTGAGACGGCTTTTCGAGATTTGCTAAGGCTCGCGCCTTCGCCTCCCGTTGTCACCGCCATTGTAGCACGTGTGTAGCCCAGCCTGTAAGGGCCATGAGGACTTGACGTCATCCCCACCTTCCTCCGGCTTATCACCGGCAGTCCCCCTGGAGTGCCCAACTGAATGATGGCAACTAAGGGCGAGGGTTGCGCTCGTTGCGGGACTTAACCCAACATCTCACGACACGAGCTGACGACAGCCATGCAGCACCTGTGTTCCCGGCCCCGAAGGGAAGATCGCGTCTCTGCAATCCGTCCAGGACATGTCAAAAGCTGGTAAGGTTCTGCGCGTTGCTTCGAATTAAACCACATGCTCCACCGCTTGTGCGGGCCCCCGTCAATTCCTTTGAGTTTTAATCTTGCGACCGTACTCCCCAGGCGGGATGCTTAAAGCGTTAGCGGCGCCACTGAAGAGCAAGCTCCCCAACGGCTAGCATCCATCGTTTACAGCGTGGACTACCAGGGTATCTAATCCTGTTTGCTCCCCACGCTTTCGCGTCTCAGCGTCAGTTCCGGGCCAGTGAGCCGCCTTCGCCACTGGTGTTCTTGCGAATATCTACGAATTTCACCTCTACACTCGCAGTTCCACTCACCTCTCCCGAACTCAAGATCTCCAGTATCAAAGGCAGTTCCAAGGTTGAGCCTTGGCATTTCACCCCTGACTTAAAGACCCGCCTACACGCGCTTTACGCCCAGTAATTCCGAACAACGCTAGCCCCCTTCGTATTACCGCGGCTGCTGGCACGAAGTTAGCCGGGGCTTCTTCTCTCGGTACCGTCATTATCGTCCCGAGCGAAAGAGCTTTACAACCCTAAGGCCGTCATCACTCACGCGGCATGGCTGGATCAGGCTTGCGCCCATTGTCCAATATTCCCCACTGCTGCCTCCCGTAGGAGTTTGGGCCGTGTCTCAGTCCCAATGTGGCTGATCATCCTCTCAGACCAGCTATCGATCGTCGCCTTGGTGAGCCGTTACCTCACCAACAAGCTAATCGAACGCGGGCCAATCCTCCGGCGATCAATCTTTCTCGTCGCCGACGTATCCGGTATTAGCTCAAGTTTCCCTGAGTTATTCCGAACCGGAGGGTATGTTCCCACGCGTTACTCACCCGTCTGCCACTGACGCGATCGCTCGCGCCCGTTCGACTTGCATGTGTTAAGCCTGCCGCCAGCGTTCGTTCTGAGCCAGGATCAAACTCTCAAGTTCATTGGAGAGCGAATCCCGACTGGTCACTTCCGGCAGGGCCCCGCAAGGGCCCCGCCCTCGTCTTGACGAGTTCCAAACACATCCGCTCCAAAAGACAAGCGCGCCAGCCCGCCTCGCGGCGGTCCGGCGCGCCACTTCCAAAGCGCGATGAATTCTCGAAACGTGACCGTCAGCGGTCTCTTCAAATGACCCCAACCCCCCGCAACGCCCGGACCAAGCCCAGCAAAACCAGACGTCAGAGCCCCGCAAGGACCACGCCGCCCACGTCTCTCTTCCTTCCGATGCAATTGTCAAACAGCGAGGGACCGGACGACGCCGGCTCGCGCCGGAACTCCCGATCCCTTGGGCGCCGCGCCGAACTCCGAGGCGACCCGCCTCACAAAGCCCGATCCGAGCCCGAATTCCCATCCGCCTCGCTCGCGCGAAGCAGGAACGACCGAAACCCCTCCGCCCCGCCTCTCAGCAGGGAGGAGTGCGCTCGAGTGCTTCCCGAAACCCGCCGCGCCGAGCGCCTCAACAGGTGCGCCGCGCCGTCGGAGCACGCGGATATAGGCCCCTGCCGTTTTTCTGTCAACGTACTTTCACAAAGAAATTTTCCGCTGTGGGTTTCTTCCCCGAATCGCGCCGTTTCGCATGCATCTTCATGCCGCCGCGTGGGCGCAGCGTCACGCGCTGCTGCGGCATGACCGGCTGTCCCTCGACGAGTTCGAAGCGGAAGGTCCGGAGGAGATTGGCGAGGATGATGATCGCCTCCTGCATCGCGAACGGCATGCCGATGCACACGCGCGGCCCCGCGCCGAAGGGAATGTAGGCGAAGCGGGCAATGCGATCGCGCCGCTCCCCCAGAAAACGCGACGGATCGAAGGCGTCCGGATCGTCCCACAGGCCGCGCCGGCGGTGCAGCACATAGGGCGAGATCGCGACCACGGTTCCGGCCGGAATGCGCCTGCCGAGAATTTCGTCGTCCGCGATGGCCTCGCGGGCCAGCATGGCCACCGGCGGATAAAGGCGCAGCGACTCCTCGAACACCGCGCGCAGGGCCTCGCATTGCTCAAACGAGGCTGGCCGTCGCGGATCGAAGAGTCGCTCCGCTTCCTCCTCGGCCCGCTCGCGCCATTCCG
>CAWDTW010000020.1:0-20572 GCA_963805295.1 uncultured Alphaproteobacteria bacterium
CGCACGAAACCTTTTCGAGCAGCTCGTTGCCGACAAGGAAAAACACATCGATTTCCTTGAGGCGCAGCTCACGCTCATCGAGCATCTCGGCGTCCAGCTCTATTCCCAGAAGCATGTTGGCCATCTGCAGGAGGGCTGAAAGAGCCGGAAACTTTGGTTCGCCGATGCGGGTCAGAGCGAATTCTCAGCTCGATTGTCTCCATCGCCCCCGCTTGTGCCGGCGTCGATCCCAGAATCCCGGACCGCGGCGCTGTTTGATCGCAAGTCGTCGGTGACCAACCGCTCAGGAGCGAAGGCATACTTCTTCATGAGCTTGCGCATCAATTTTAGCGCGGCGTCCTTGTTGCGCTTCGACTGGACGAGCACATCGAGAACCTCGCCCTCAGCGTCGACGGCCCGCCAGAGATAGACCATACGTCCGTCGATTTTCAGATAGACCTCGTCGAGATGCCAAGTCGTATGAGCATCTGCTGTTCGCCGCCGGAAAGCGTGCCGGCGGTCCGCCGAGCCCTCGCCTTCAGGATCGGAAACAAATCGAACAGAAATTCCGAGCGCTCGGCCCTGTCCATCGTTCGAACAAGCAGCGCTCGATCCAAGAACAATTCCTGCTCTCGCAGCTGGTCTCGGCGATCAGGTGCACAGTGGGGACGCGGTTCGCCCGGCGGGTCTGACTCAGCGCGTTTCGAGCAACGCCGCCGCCGACAGCACCCGCCTATCGGCGCACCAGCGTCCGACGATCTGCAAGGCTATGGGGAGTCCCGTCTTTGTCTTTCCGCACGGCATTGCGATCGCAGGATGCCCTGTCAGGTTGAATGGAAACGTGTAGGGATACCAGCCGCCGCGTAGCGAACCGGCAGGTTCGCCGTCGATGAGGATTGGCCCGTCGGAAGTTGCGGCCCCAACGGCAATGGTGGCGACAGAAAGAACAGGCAACACGATGAAGTCGAATGTTTCAAACCTGCGCTGCACCTCTCGAAACGTCGAACTACGCGCCGCGCCGGCGTTCTGCAAGGCGACGGCGCTATGGCGCAGTCCCTTTTCGACGGTTTCCACGAGATGCGGATCCAATCGGCCAGCAAATCGTTCGACATAGGGTGCGACCCGCGAGGCCACGGCCAATTCGAGAATGACCAGGAACGCCGGTTCGAGTGAAACGAAGTCCATTTCGATCGGTTCGACGATCGCTCCGAGCGCTTCCAAGGTCTGACCGGGCAACCGTCACCGCGGCGACCTCGGCGTCGATGCGGTTGCCACAGCGCTCCAACCAAGCGATGCGAACACCCTTGAAGCTTTCGAGCGCCGGCTCGGGCGAGGGCGCCGCCTGTCCGTAGGGGTCGCCTTTGTCGGGCCCGGCGATGACTTCGAAAAAAGTCTTGTGTCGGCGACGTCGCGCGCCATGGGCCCGACGTAGGATCAGCGGAAAACAAGTCCGGAGGCTGCAAATTCGCGATGACGCCGAGCGTCGCTTTGAGACCAACGATCCCACAGCGCGCCGCGGAAATCCGAATCGAACCGCCGCCGTCGGTGCCGAGCGCGAGCGGCCCCATGCCGGAGGCCACGGCGACTGCGGCGCCGCCGCTGGAGGCGCCGCAAGTGACGCTTGGATCGATCGGGTTGAGCGTGCGCCCGAAAATCGGCGCGTCGGTCGATTGCTTATGGCCAAATTCCGGCGTCGTCGTTTGGCGGCGTGCTCGCGCGGATCGGCCGCTTCAAGAGCATGACACCGGAGCGCCGCACGGAGAGACCTAGATGGAATTTATTCTGATGAAATTGGTCGGGCAAAGCATTAGGCCGGGGTCTATTTTCGGAATTCTCGACAGAGACAATCCGGGGCAACTCCCGCCACCGCCAGGTGGCCGTTGGCGATGACCGAAGAAACGCCATCGCGCTGGGTCATCGCATGAGTAGATTCCGAGGGTTGCCGCAGAGCGCCACCGCCCCTACGCGGAACTGTACAGACTTCGGCTAGCCAAGCCGTCTTCAAAAAACGAGTTTGCTGGCGAGGACCTGCGGCAATGGGGCGCGTACCTGCCCCGCACCGCAGGTGGTCCGCGGTTTTTATCCCTCGGCGGCCGCCAATCAGGACTGGCCGCAGTGCTCCTTCGCGGCAACGCGCAGCGCAGCAGGAGGGTCGCCACCGACCCCTCGACCAGGATGCTTGAGCGCGAGGATCTCTAAAGTGCAATACCGAATCCAGTATCTTGACGGTTCGGCGAATATCATTCGGGAATTGAGCGCCGACGCGCGAAGCGGCATGAGCGCGTTCGAACTTGTCGCCAACGTGCCCTGGGTGCCCCGCGCAGTCGCCATGCGAGTGCTCAACGCTGACGGGCGCGAGGTTCATTCCGCAATCAAAGGCGAGGTCAGAGGATAGGACATTGAACCGTCAGGGATGATGCTCGTTCATCGCTGCGCGGTTGTCAGCGGCGCGGGCGGTTCACCATAACCCATTGTTAACCTTGTAGCCTCGTCAGGGTCTGGATCGATCCCGCAGCCGAAGGGGAGTGTTGCGTCCCCTTTTGTCTGGGGCCGTCGAGATACCGGCGTATCTACAGCGTATAGCCAAATCGAAGCCCCTGAAGGGGGATCACAATAGGAGGAACATGATGGCGCAAGAGACTACTCAGGGCGATCGCAATGAAGCCCTTGCCGAAGCACTTAACGCCGCCGGAAGCCGCAGAAGCGGGAACGATCCATGTGCTTGAGCTTGCTGAGACGCCGGTCGTGGCAGTCGAGAAGCTCCGCGCAGCGGTAGGGAGTGGTTTCACCACATGCAAATGAAATCAATAGGCATTGGGCTTCGAAAATCTTCATGTTGGAATCGCGACTAAGGCGCCTGCAAAACGGCGGCCCTTACGGTCAGACACGGCGCGGCCCGCCGCGGAGTGCCCAGGAAGCTCGCCGATAGCGCTGGCTCCCCGGCTAAAACCCGGCGTCCTACCCAGCCCGACCGTCGCACAGGGTCGAAACGCGCACGATGTGTAGCGAGAGCGCCAGAACTGACTTTGCCGTCCAGCAGTCGGAGTTCTGTCCTGGATAAGAGCAGGGCGGTGTGTGCTCCGATAACCAAAAATGAAGGGGCCAGAGGGGGGAGCAAACATGTCCCTGGTGGTCAGTGGCTTGATATGTGCGACGATGCTCGCCGTCGGTCTTGGCGTCGTCATCCCCGTCAGCAGCATTGTAAGCAATTTATGCGACTGCTTAGCCGTCGGGTCGGGCATCGTTTTTGTCGCGCTGCTGGAGGGCAAATAGCGGCCAAGGAGTTGCGGCTGGAACCTTTCGCGGCCTTTCTGGCGGCCGCGCTGCGTCGATCCGCCGACGAATATGAGCGCGACGGGCACATCGCTGAACTCAGAGCCGCGTCTGCAGAAAAACTGGACTACTCCGCCAAACGGGTCCTTGCACGAGCTGTGACGTCTAGAGCGATTGCCTTCGGTAAGGCCGATTCGGCTGAACGGGCGTTTCAGCCTTTAATTTGGCCCGCGCGACGCCCATTGCAACGGCGGAGCCAGTTGGTGGCGCTCGTAAGCCGGAGAGAGCCGATGGCCACGGGCAGACGGCGCAAGCGGTCACCCAGATTTGTCGAAATAGCGGCTGAGGCGGGGTCAGTCCGTCCACCGTCGACCGTGTCCTGAACGAGCGCGGCAGCGCTTCCGAAAAGGCGCGTCGCAGGGTGATTGCGGCGGCGCAAAAACTCGCGGTGCCTCGAATTCTGCCGAGCGCCGCCCACGGTTGGTCCACATTGACGTTCTACTCCCCGATAACAGGACGCCTTTCTTCTGGCTGCGCGGCGCCCTCGCGCGCGCCTGTTGGATCCTTGACAAGCGGGTCGTCGTGCACCGCGGCATCGTCCACGAAAACGACGAGGCATCGCTTTTCATCAATTCGATCCGACGCCGGTCGCCGACGTTTGACACGACGGTCACGACCACTTCGCCTCGATCGAGAACGTCTCTAAAGGCGTGCGTACGCGTCGAGTACGCGCAAAGGGCGGCGTGCGCGGCAGCATCGCGGCCAGTCCGCGATAGAACCACCGCGTTTGATTACCCTATTTGAGCAGTGTTTCACGTTCCTTGAGGAGTTCCGTAAGCAGCAGCTCCTGCTCGGCTATGCGATCTGCGGCGCGCGCCTCGTCGCCGGCGCCTGAAAAGGCAGCAGCCTGCTCCGTGAGCTCCCTGATGTTGTCGCGGACTTCCGCGATACGTTCGTCGAGTTCGGTGAGGGAGGTTGCGACCATTGAGGGTTCCCACTTCCCTGAGAAGTCGCCGCGGTGGCGGCGTTTCTTGAACTGTAGCACGATCTTGTAGCAGGCCGTTCAAAAAGGCGCTCGCGCTTGCTGCGATGGCGACCTGCTACCCCAAGCGAAGCCGGCAGATCGACGGCCCTGTCAGTCGTCGCGCCGCTCGAGCATGCGCGTCGCGGTATCGACGCCGACCCGCTTGCCCGTCATGCGCGCCACAATGAGCGCGACGCGCCGCCAATGAGCCGGCGTCCGGCCGGCGTGGGTTGTCCCGTCGGGCAGGACCACATCGCGCTCGCGCTGGCGGGCCTCCCCGTAGGCCTCGGCGCCATGGTCACGGATCAGGGCCTCGGCGTCGGCTTGCGCCAGCTGTTGGGCCTGCCCGCGCCGCCGCAACCACGAAAGCATCTCAAACCCCTATCGCGCGCAAGGCCTGATGCTGCATAGTCCGCCGTGATGTGCAACCTCTACAGCGTCACTAAAGGCCAGTCCGCCATCCGCGACCTCTTCCGCGCGAAGCATGATCGCGCCGGTAAACTGCCGCTCTTCCCTTCGATCTTCCCCGATCAGCTCGCGCCGATCGTACGGGTCGTCGCCGACGGCGAGCGCGAGCTCGTGATGGCGCGCTGGGGCATGCCCGGGCCGCCGCAATTCGGCGGCGCGCCGGTGATAAACATCCGGAATCTCTCAGCCCGCACTGGCGGGGTGGCTTGCCAAGCGCAATCGCTGCATCGTCCCGGCGACGTCGTTCTGCGAATATGCCGACACGAGGCCGCGCAAGACTCCTATGTGGTTCGCGCTGAGGGAGGACCGGCCCCTGTTCGCCTTCGCCGGTCTATGGACGCCATGGCGCGGCGTGCGAGGCCCGAAGAGCGCGCCGGTCGACGGCGAGCACGAGCTTTTCGGCTTCCTGACGACCGAGGCCAACGCGATCGTGGCGCCGATCCATCCGAAGGCCATGCCGGTCATCCTGACGACGCCGGAAGAGGTCGACCGATGGCTCGAGGCGGACACGGCGGAGGCGCTCCCGCTGCAACGCCCGCTGGCGGATAACGCGCTCCGGATCGTGGCGAAGGGCGAGAAAGAGGACAACCTAGCCGCGCTAGGTGTTTGACGACTTAAGCGATCGTTCTCCCGGTAGAGAGACTGTCGTTAATTCATTGGTAGCCGAATGCCGTATATGACGCATCCAGAGTTGGATCTACCAGGCGACGATACCGTAATCTGGCGCTTCATGAGCCTACCAAAATTCCTAAGCCTGGTGACTAGGAGTGAGCTATATTTCTGTAAACTTGCTAGACTTCGCAGCGAAGATCCTTTTGAAGGGACTCTCTCTCAGGCCAACATTACAGTTCTTTCAGCAGGCCTCAAGTGACATTGATTTTGCAAAAAAAAGTACTCGGCATGGAGAAGGAACCTCATCCAAATATACTTAAGATGCTTTCACCAGAGACGTGGAAGCGCCTGACCGACATCTGGGCTAATATTTCGTATGTCAACTGTTGGCACATATGTGAGCATAAGTCAGCGTTCCTCTGGTCAGTATACGCTGCAGCTGGCGACGGTATCGCGATTCGCACAACCTTGGGGAAGCTGAAAGCAAGTCTCGCTGCAGAAGCAAGACATCTGTACATGGGTCAAGTGAAATACATAAATTTCGAAGACGAAGCCATAAGCGTTCGCAATCTCATAACTCCACTGTACATCAAGAGAAAGAGTTTCGAAGCTGAGCGCGAGCTCAGGGTATGTTTTATGACAAATCCCCCCTTGTCCGGCTCTGTGGAGGAGGCAGTGAAGTTTCCAGATGGTTGTTATGTAAGGGTGGAACTTGGCGAGTTAATTGGTACTGTTTTCGTTTCTCCTGCGGCACCTCAATGGTATTTTGATGCTGTTGTAGCCGTGGCAGGAGCGTTAAGTCTTGGGCTGCCATTGGAGAGGTCATCACTTCGAGGGCCAGCAATTTTCTAGCCGTAATACTCCGTGAGTGTTTTTCCTAATTTCGCTTAAACCCAATTCCCAACGCCCCGCCGACCTCTGCCGGTCTCTTCATTACGACGAAGCCCGCGCTCAAGGTATTCCACAAGCCGCTTGGCGACGATCACGGCCATGAGCTCATCGGCGTTGTGGACGCGCTTGCGGCCGCTGAAGCGCAGCGCGAACGCCAGCGCATCGGCGACGCCTTCGGCTGTGGCGGGGGTGAGGCGTTTGGGCACGTAGGTCATTGGAGCAGCATAGGGGATTGGCGAGAACAGAGAAAGAACGAAATCATCCGACGCTCTCCGCGACGGACGGCAGGAATCGACCCTTTGCTGTCATTCAAGATCGTCTACGAACGGGCGGAGAACTCCAGAAAGCTGCCGTTGGCGGAACGCGACGGATGCGCCGCGACCGACCGTTCCGAGAGCGGCCTACGAACGCGCCAGTCGACCCGTTCCTATCCTACCTTCCAAGTTCGATCCAGCGCGGACTGGGATGCCAACAACAAACATTGCGACAAGGGTTATGAATGGTGAGGTCCAAGCATTCAGCCGTTACCCGCTTCGCGCGTGTCGCCGTCCGCCATGCAGCCGGACACGTCGGGAACCGTCGCGAGAAATCCGCCGCCCTCTCGCGCGCGATCGGGGGAGAAAGAGTTTTTCTGCCGCCCTCTCCCTCCGACGCCGAGGCCGCCCTCAAGGAGGCCGCCGACATTTGGCGGGAGCTGGTGGCGCAGAACCCCGCCGCTTACCGGCCCGACCTCGCTCAGCGCTCAACAACCTGGGCGTTCTCTACGACGACACGCATCGCTTCGCCGACGCCGAGGCCGCCCTGAAGGAGGCCGCCGGCATCCGGCGGGCGCTGGCGGCGCAGAACCCCGCCGCCTACCGGCCCGACCTGGCGGGGACGCTCAACAGCCTGGGCGCTCTCTACGACGACACGCACCGGTTCGCCGACGCCGAGGCCGCCTACAAGGAGGCCGCCGACATCCGGCGGGCGCTGGCCGCGCAGAACCCGGCCGCCTACCGGCCCGACCTCGCGCAGACGCTCAACAGCCTGGGCGCTCTCTACGACGACACGCACCGCTTCGCCGACGCCGAGGCCGCCTAAGGAGGCCGCCGACATCCAGCGCGCGCTGGCGGCGCAGAACCCGGCCGCCTACCGGACCGATCTTGCACAGACGCTCAACAACCTTGCTTCTCTGTACCGGGACATGCATCGCTATCACAATGCCAAAGTCGTGGAGGCCGAAGCGCGGGCCGCGGCGAGCATGAGGTAAGCAAATCAATCTGAGAGGTTTCGAGGCGGCCCTGATCGCCGTTATTCAGCAGACGTCTGCGGCGCAATAACGCGCCGATGCCGATGCCGGCGCGCCGCTGGATGCAGGCCGAGGCTACTCGCCATCCCGCCGTTTAAGTGGGAGCGCGTTCGCCATGCGCTGCCCCAGATGCCGAGCCTTTCCGCATTGCCGAACGCCCCGCCTCGATCCGGTCACCGCCGCTCGTCGCCAACGCCGAGTTCTCGCCACAGCCACGTGAAGTCGTAGGCGCCCATCGGATCCTCGGGACGCTGCTGCGCTGATTGGTTCTCCAGCATCTTCAGCCACGCGATCACCTTCTTCCGGCCTTTCGCAGTCTTGACCGCCTTGCGCGGCGTCTGGTTGCCGAGCGCCGGGATCGGCTCGTCCAGCGTCTTGCGGTAGTGATCCGTCAGGGCCTGCCTGATGAACGATGCTTCGCTCCTCGTCCGGCGGGAGGCGAATGATGTCCTGTTCCGAATGCTCCCGCGATGACGCCATCATCTGTTCGATGCTCTGCCGCTCAACAAGGGGAGCGCGCGCGAGGCCGGCGAGAACAGGCTCCAGCATCGCGCGCCCGCGGGCGGCGCGCGCTTCGGAATTGACCGATAGCGTCACGGTCTTCGTCCCGAGTTCGATGGTTCCGAGCACAATGGCGCCGTCGTCCATCGTCGCGCCAAAGGTTTGGGCGGCAGTCGACCTGCGCTTCGCGGCTTTCCGCGGCGGCGCTTTCGCCTCGATCCAATTCCAGAAGCCGTCGCTCTCCTTCTAGAGGGAAGGAAGGCCCGCTCCGCCGCACTTAAGGACTCGATATTCCATACGAATTTGTATTCGGGCGGGTCGAATTCTGGCCGGATGCATCTTCGCCTCCACGCAGAGACGATTTCTCGGCCATTCTCATCCGTTTTGAGTGCCTATTCGCGATTATCGACGCGTTTCAGGGCCTAGACATCGGCTCAGCATTGATGCGCCATCTCGCAACCCTCGGCGTGAAGCCGGACTTCGTGAGTTCATCGCCGAGGTCCTCCCGGAAAATGTCCCCATGCTGAATGTGTTCGAGCGAAGCGGCCTCGCGATGAGCACGGAGCGCGACGGGACGGTCATGCACGTCATTCTCCGCTTTGCGTAGCGGCCGAGATCGAAACGCCCTCGCCACCAGCGCGGTGCGGCGAAGTCCCGTGAATGGGGGTCGGCTGACTGAACGTGCTATGTGCATAGCTGTGGCCCGCCGCGCCGGATGGTATGTGCCCTGTTCGTGGGCGCCCCCTTGTCGTCACCCGAGAGCTGCGCGGCTGGACGACGTAGTGATGACCGGCGCCAGTCGGTTTTCGCGAGATCGGTGCTGAATTGTCTCGTCTTGCCCGGCAAGGGAGAAACAGAGAGCGCGCACCGCCGTTCTCAATCGCAGAACGGCTTTTGGTCGGCAATCTGACCGTGAAATCGACAAGCCGGCGACCTATTGGCACATGCTGCCGGCGTACAGCCAGGGTCGCAAGGCGATCTGGACGGCGCGGGCGGGGTGCACGACAACGACGCGGAGGCGGTCGCCGAGGAGCCATTCGACCGGGTCGGCGAAGACCGCCAGCGCTCCTAGTGGGTCGAGCCTGGGGGCCCAGAGATGCTCCAGACCCAACAAAGGCGCGTTGCCGAGCCACGACGCCTTGAACCTTGCGGCGCGGGTCCCAGGCGATGCTCCATGGCTATCCAGCAGTGGCCGTTTGCGGCGCTCCGGCGGGGAGGGCTCCATGCTCTCTCCTGAACAAATCGAGAAGCGCTACAGGCTCCTGCAGCCGATCAACTTGTCGTGGATCAGGAGGCTCCGCGAGGCTTTCGGCCGAGACGCCCAGATCGCGGGGTCCGACTTGACCAAGACCGAGGCGGGCCGCGACCACAGAAAAGGCTCTCAGCCAGAGCCGCCGGCATAATGCAAGTCACTATTTGGAAGTCCTCAGTAGGTGCGGGTCGCGGTGCAGGACCGGCGAGCGAAAAGTCGAAACGAATTCTGGGCCTGTTGTGCACAATTCGCCGTGAACTGATTCGCGTGATTCCATTCAACGAAACATCAATCCCAACCCCAAACGCATGGGTTCGCTTCGAAAATGTGAATAGAGAGGCATAGAAAAATTCGATTGACAAGTCCTCTGTACGAGTGCTCAGCGGCAGGGGAATCAATTCGCCAATTGCGAGTTCTGACGAGGCTGCTGCTGCGCGCTGAGGAGTTTGGGGCGATTGTTTTTATCCACGAATAAGTGTACGCATTCTCGTCGTGCAGCGCCCGGGAACTCTATCAAATTGCAGGATTGCGATGCGTATGTCTCAAAGCGGCTGGTAACTCAACAGCGAGCATAGGAGCTCAATCGCGTCTCGTAGCGCGGTGAACAACTCATTAATGCCGCCGCGCACGAAGTGCACAGCATAATTCGATGGCGATGCCACAAGACGCTTAGCTCAAACTCCCGAGCAGCTTGCACTAAACAACAGCGAATGTATCTCTTCTTTCGCTTGATTGTTGCGCGCATTCATTGCGCTGACAATTTGAACGTAAGAGGACAAATCGATATGGCGAAAGGCGGCGACAAAGAAGACGGCGCGCAAAGGCGCGGTGAAGAAGGTTCCGGCTAAGAAAGGGACTGGTAAGGTTGCGCCTACCAAGGCTGCGCGCAAAGGCCCCGTGAAAAAGGCTACGGCTAAGAAGACCCGCAAGGTTGCGGCTTAGATCGCGGCGCACAAAGGTGCGGCTGAAAAGGCCTCAGTGAAGAAGCGCATTGCGCCTATCAAGGCCGCACCTGATCCCTATAGAGGACCCACTGAGTTCCCTCTACAGCAAATCTCACGATAACGTAGTCGTGGTATGATTCGGAAGTACGGAGAAGACATGGCCAGCAAGTTGATGTCGAAGTCTGAGCTCATTCAGAAAATTGCTGAGAAGCACGCGGACGTCGTGACCCGGAAAGACGTCAAAGAGGTCATCGAGTCGCTCGCGGAGATCGGCTACAAAGAACTCAAGAAAACCGGAGCTTTCGTTGTACCCGGATTCGCCAAGTTCGTAGTCATTAAGAAGCCTGCGACAAAAGCGCGAAAGGGCATCAATCCGTTTACAAAAGAGCCCACAATGTTCAAGGCGAAGCCGGCGCGGAAGATCATTAAGGCACGCCCAGTAAAGGCTACCAAAGACGCAGTGGCTTAGCGCCGAGAATGTCGGTGGATTGTGGCGGCCAGCGCGCAACGCGATCGCCTTCAACTCCCGTCGACGGCACACGCGCCTGTCTGCTGCGAGAGGATACAAATGACGCGAATCGCTGTAGATACGTTCGATCTATCAAGGAGAGCCAAACATGGCGAAGGCAGCAGTGCGGGCTAAGAAGGTTCCGGCAAGCAGACCATGGTCGAAGGAAGACATTCGGCTTCTGAAGAGCGCGGCCCGCAAAGAGCCGGCCGCAAAAATCGCGAAAGCTCTCAAGCGAACCGAAGGCGCAACGCGTCAAAAGGCGAAGAGCGAACGCGTCTCGCTCAGCATAACTCGCAAAAAGCGAGGACCCGCAAAGAAGCGCTGAGACGGCCCGCGAACCGGTTTGGCCATTCAAAGTTCCACGTCACGCCGCTGACAACCCGCTGGTGAGTTTTGTCAGTCCTCGTACTGTGTCCATAACCCTCAGGGGTCGCTTGGCTGCTGAGGCGAGGAGAGCCGTGACAACGACGAAGCAGTCCGCGCGCGGCAATGTCTCCCAATTTACAAGATGGACAGCAGACAGCGGGCGCATTGGGTCCTTGAGTATGGCGACGAAAACTTCATCGCCGCCAATCAGCTCCAGCCAATTCGACCGGTTATTGAGGGTTCGGCGGAATGCACTGATGGGTGGGCGACGTCCCTTCTCCTGGTTCAGTCGAAACCGTGGCGTCGCAAAGGACTACGAAAACCTCGCGGATACCATCGCAACTTTCGTCACCCTCGCTGCGTCAGGGTCGCGTTGAGATTAGCCACGGCGGCGTCCTCGGCCGGCTACCTCCGATAGCGGCGGCGCTGAAGCGGGAGACAAGCCGGTTCCCAGGACGTGCGGATCACCCGCATCCGGCTCTCGGACAAGACCTCACGCCTTCGTCCACGGCAGCGTCGAAAATCTTCGGCTTGCCGCCGACAGGCGCGCCCGCCATAACAGCGCCAACGGGAGGCGACGCCATGTCCAAATAAAGCGGTCCGTGTCGGCCGTCGCGACCTATTGCCGGAGGCGCTCCGCGCCGAGAAGCGCCGGATGCTCACTCTGGTGTTGGGCGAATCCGGCCCGGAGCGTGAGCGGCTTCTCAAGGAGATCCGCCGTGGCCGATTTGCCCTCAATGAAGTGTGCGGCACACATCGTACCACGTGATCAATTTGTTGGCCGCGACGTGCATGACCGCGGGCGATGGAAGAACAATCGGGCCGAGAATTCGCATCAGCCGACCCGACGGCGGGGGCGCAAGATGCAACGCTTCAAGAGCGCGGGCTCAGCCCAGAAGTTCCTCTCAACGCACGCCGCCGTCTACAACACTTTCAACGCCCAACGCCATCTGACGTCAGCTCAATCTCACCGCGTGCTACGCGCCGCGGCGATGACCACGTGGCGCGAGGCCGTCGCGGTGGCTTGAAAATGCGTAAGGCGTAGACCCCTCGCGCTTTTCGCATGGCAACGTGACAACGCCGGCGCGGCTTCTCAGCCTGTTCTGGTCGGTTGCTGAACCGGCAATTCGACGGGATTGGACTGCTCGAACGGCCGCTCTCCGCCCAACTGTCCCGTCACCCGAAAACGGGGTCCTTGTTCCATGCCGAATGACACTGATCGATCGCGTGAGGGTCCCGGGCCGGGATCAACGAACTGGTCGTCCAGGGCCGCCAATCAGGCGCAGGGCAGGTCACGGGCAGAGCGATCCGCGCGCCGGCTCTCGGTCGTCGTCACATCCGATTCGCCGATTTCTAAGAAAAGCCATGCGCCGAACGCGAGCGCTGCGGCGCTTAGGATCGCGCCACTCATGGCGCCCTCAACGCTGAGTCCCGGCAAGACCTTGCAGGCATAGGATCGCGTTCCGTGTCCCGTGGCATGTCCGGCCACGTTGTATCTGCGCCGGTTACGATCCCTTAACAATTAGATCGAGGCGCGGATCCGGTTGAGTGGTCACTCTTCGCCTCCCTCAAGCTCGCCCAGCCGAGACCGGTCAGGCCGCTGGCGGCCGAGCATTTGCCGCGGCGCGCCTACCCTCGATATCCAGGCCTAAGGGACGCCCAGGAAGGCCGACGCCGGCCATCGCGTCATTCCGGGCCTCAATCCCGGCCTTGGCCTCGCCAAGCTTTCCTGAGGCGACGCGAAGCAACGTTCGCAGAGCGCCACCCTCCCTGGGCTGAAGAGCGACGCAGGCCATTGATGCGGCCTCGATGAGCTCGCGGACATCTCTTTCGAGCCCGGGCCCGGTCGCGCAAATCATCTTGATAACCGAGAGAAGCGTTCTCAGGGGGCCGATCGCGTCGGACGGGAGATCGCCGCAGGCCATCTTAGCAACCTCCAGCAGCTGGCCGACAGTCTCAATCTCGTCTACGGCCTCGCGCACGTCTAGCGGCGTCTCTCGGGCCGGATTGACCGCTTCAGGTTTAGTCGGGCTGATGTCATGGCCCTTCTCCAAAAATCGGGCGAACTCTTGCCTCGCCAATAGGTCCTTTTCCGTCACTTTCTTGCTCCGCGCTTTCTGAGGCCAATCTCCGTGACGCTAGGAGCATCCTTCCCTCTTGGAAGCTTGCTCGGCCGTTCGCCGCGGCGTGTCTGAACGTCTCCCCGTTCGCGCGGGCATCGTACTCATCCGGCGAGGCGACACTCGGCCATATTCCGGATCTCAAAGGCGTCCGGCCTGAACGCGCTTCGCCGCATCGACCAGGTCGCAGTCTTCACCTTTCCAAGCCGGCGCGGTACCCCGTTCCTGAAGTGAACGACGTTAGGCCGGCCCATTTCCACAGCAATCCGTCCGTGGGGCACGGTAAAGCCTTGCACGAGCAGCCCTAGCAGCCTGTCGGACTTGTCTCGCCGGCCGCGCTGGGTGCATTGCCACCAATCGCGGGTCAGCAACCGATATTCGCTGGCCCTCGAGAAGCGAGCGCACCCGACCTGCGCTGGGGCCTCGCTAGTTCAGGAGCGTGACCTCATCGCCTACATGGACCGTGCCCTCGACCAGCACCGCGCCGTACACGCCAACACGCCCTTCGTGCGCCTTCGCGACCGTCTCCAGAACCTCGGGGCTCGCCTCTCCGGTGTCGGGATCGAGCGTGATTATCTTGCAGCGGGGATCGCGCTCGAGAACCGCGACCCCGGTCATCTCGCGCGCCATCCTGGTCTACAACCGCGCCCGCGCCGAGCATCTCGCCGACGGCATTGTCATCACCCCTCGCACAACCCGCCGGAGGATGGCGGGTTCAAGTACAACCCGACCAATGGCGGTCCGGCAGATACCGACGTGACCGAGTGGGTCGAGAACCGAGCCAATGAACTTCTGCGGAACGGCAATGCCGGAGTGAAGCGAGTGGGCTTCACCACTGCCTTCAATGCGGACACGACGCACCAGGAAGATTTCGTCCTGCCCTACGTCAATGACCTGCGCAACGTCGTCGACATGGAGGCAATCCGCGCAGCCGGCCTCGAACTCGCCGTCGACCCGCTCGGCGGCGCGGCTGTGCATTACTGGGAACCGATCAACGCCGTCTACAAGCTGAACATTGCTGTCGTCAATCCAAGGGTCGATCCGACCTTCTCGTTCATGACCGTCGACCACGACGGCGAGATATTCGCGGTTCGTCGTCAGTTCAGCGAGACGGGCTCATTGGTGCCATAAGCTTGGCATAACCTCAAGATTCGAAATCGGTGCAACGCGACGTAACGAACCGGATGCGCCCAACTTGAGGCCTAATAGAAGCACTGATCGGTGCGACCGTGAACATACGATCTTATGCAGCTTCACAGGCGCGAGAACCCACGGGCTAAATCGTAATGCGCTCCACTTCGTCGAGCGTTATTTCATCGCCAGTGCGATCATAGAGCGTTGTCGTGCGCGGGCTTTCGTGCGCAGCCATGGCTTGCGCGTTTTCCAGCGTGCCGCCGGCTTCGAGATAGGCCCAATGACCGCGAAGCTGTGCGTTTTGGCCACCGGCCCAAGATGCCTCATTCCCGCATTTGGGAGGCTGGCCGGTTGCAGAATTCGGGCGAGGATGGGAGCCACTTTTGACATTTCGCCGGTTCGCCCTGCCCCAGGAGTATCGGGGGGGGTTCCGGGAGCCGGAGCGCTGTTCTATAAATCTCGGACCCCTCGGTGACCTTCCGCACCTCGAAATCGAGGGCAGTTTCCAAATGGCCAAGTGACACAGCTTCGCGGTCACTGGGCCTATTAACTAAGGCTTCCGGGCGGCGGCAGCGATGTCGGGCGAGAAGGGCAGGGAGACAATTTGGCGAAGGCTGCGGCGCAAGGCCGTGGCGAAAGCGCGCGCTGTAGCGCCTCGCGCGCCTGAAAAATCCGCTGGAAGCGAGCCTGATACGGAGGAGGCCGAGGCGTTGACCGCCGCGCTCAACCATTCTGCTGAGCGCGTGCAGACCCTGTGGTTCAGCTTCCTCACCTTCATGACCTATCTTGCGATTGCGGCGGGCACGACCACGCATCGCATGCTCTTTTTGGAAGAGCCGCTCAATCTGCCGGTGCTCAATATCAAATTGCCGCTTCTGGGCTTTTATATCCTCACGCCGATCATTTTCCTCGTCTTCCATTTTTACGTGCTGTTGAACCTCGTGCTTCTCGCCCGCACGGCGAAGAGCTTTGAGGATACGTTGGAGCGCGCGTTGCCTGAAGACGGCGGGGCGCGCGAAAATTTTCGCATGCGCATCGAAAACATACTCTTCGTGCAGCTCTTGGTCGGCGGGAGGCTGGAGCGGGAAGGGATCAACGCAAAACTCTTGCGCCTGATGGCGCTCATCACCCTTGCTCTGGCACCGGTCGCCTTGCTGCTTTATTTGCAGATCAAGTTCCTGCCCTATCACAGTGAATGGATCACTTGGCTCCATCGCGGCTTGCTGGCGATCGACGTTCTGCTCGTGTGGACTCTTTGGCCAGGGTATCGAAGCGGCTGGGGCGAGCGCTTACGGCCGAAGAGGCGTTGGCGGCTTGTGTGGCCGTTCATCGGGAGTGCGGCGGTGCTGTTCTATGCGGTGGTGTTCGCGGCATTCCCCGACGAGCGCATCTACTCGGGGGGGCTGTGGTCGCCGGTTAGCACTTTGCAACTTCGCGGGGAAAATTTGATCGACGATGCCAAACTTGCGCATCTCATCGAGAAAAATGAAAGCTCTTCCGATGTCATGAGATGGGAGCCGACCTTGTCCCTCCGGGGCCGCGACCTGACCGGCGCGGATTTAAGTTCAAGCCGATATTCGATATGTTGAGTTTTCCGGGGCGATCCTTAATCGCGCCAACCTCAGCGGTGCATGGGCCACGAAGGCGCGCTTCGACTTCGCGAGGCTTCGGGGTGCAGATTTCAAACAGGCGCAGCTTTATGGCGCGGAGCTTGCTTTCGCGCAGCTCCAGGGCGCGTCGCTTGACGGGGCGCATCTCGAGGGTGCGTGGCTTCTGGAGGCGCAGCTTCGGGGCGCGTCACTTGACGGGGCGCATCTCGAGGGTGCGTGGATCAAACTCGCGGAACTCCGGGTCGCATCGCTCAAATTTGCGCACCTCGAGGGCGCGAATCCCAGCGGCGCGCGGCTCCAGGGAGCATTACTCGACCACGCGCGGCTCCAAGGCGCGGATCTGACCTACGCGCAATTGCAAGCTGCATCGCTCGTTAACATATGCGCTTGGAGAGCTGATGCCCGCAAGGCGAACTGGAATAATACTCGGGTCGTTAATCCGAAGACAGGGGCGACAGAAAAATCTCCGGATAAGACCCACGACTGCGATTGGACGGCTGCCTCATTCGAGGCGCTTAAACAGTTTATCGCGGGTCAGGGTCCCAAACGCAACCTCCAGCCCCCCGCAGCGATCGAGGAAGTCGATCTAGACAAGGCCCTGGTGGATGAGCAGGAGAGCGTCGACGCTTGGGTCGATCGACTACCCTCTTTTCCGCCCGCGGATTTGGATCTGGGCTTGCCGTCTGGACTAGAGACCTGGTGGAGTGTTGATGCTTCATTTGATCTGCGTAAACAGTCCATCGTTGACCAGGCACGCAGCAAACATAATCTGGGGAGTGAGGTAACGGAACGGATCAGAAACTCGATCCAATTAAGACTCTGATGGGTGAGGATGAGATGGCCAACATCTGGGTCTATCGTGAACGCACTTCCCCATCTCGAGATGTCTATGACAAGAGCCTCGCGGACCAATGGCGCAAGCTAGGTTGTGTTGTTACCCGTGAGATGCCGTTCCCAGAAACGCTACGCCATTGGGTATGGGTTTACCGGCTCCTCGCTGAAAGGAGTGGGTAAGTCGGAATTTGGGGGCGGGTTAGCGATCGCTCATAAGGGATCGCGTTTAGCCTGAGGGGATGCAGGACACCGATCTTTTCCAGTTGGCCCTTGGTCTTGCGTCGCCGTGGATGGTGACGCGCAGCGGGTTCGACGCGGTGGACGGTCGGCTCGATTTATACGTGGATTTTCCGCGGGGGAGCCGGTTCGCCTGTGCGCAGTGTGGGCGCGAGGGCTGCGCGGTTCATGACACGAAGGAGGACACCTGGCGGCATCTGGATTTCTTCCAGCATCGCACGCTGTTGCACGCGCGCACGCCGAGGGTGACGTGTCCGCAGTGCGGCGTGCGCAAGGTGGCGACGCCGTGGGCTCGCGCGGGATCGGGTTTCACGTTGCTGTTCGAGGCCTATGTGCTGGCGCTGGCCAAGACGATGCCGATCGCCAATGCGGCCGAGCGGCTCGGCGAGCACGACACGCGCTTGTGGCGCATCGTCGAACATTTTCTGGCGGGCGGTTGAGAAGCTGGATTTGTCGCGGGTGCGGCGCATCGCCGCCGACAGAGAAACCGGCGCGGCGCGGCCACGACTACATCAGCCTGTTCGTTGACATGGCGCGGCGCAAGGTCGTCTACGTCGCCGACGGCAAGGACGCGGCGACCGTGAAGGAATTCGCGGATTTCCTCGAGGCGCATGGCGGCCGGCGCGAAGCGGTGACCGACGCCAGCATCGACATGGGGGCTGCATTCGAGGCGGGGATAAAAGAATTCCCCAACGCCGAGATCACGTTCGACAAATTTCACGTCATCAAACTCGCCAACGAGGCCGTCGACCAGGTGCGGCGCGAGGAGGCGCGGACAAATTCCATCAAGGGCCGGCGCTACATCTTCCTGAAGAACGTCGATCGTCTGACGCAGGAGGAAAAGGAGGCGCTCTCTCGGTTGGAAGCGCAGAACCTCGACACGATCCAAGCGATGCAATCCGCATGAACCTGCAACAGCTGTTCACGATGAGCGTCAAATCGGCTCGGCGTTTCCTTCGACCGCTGGAACGCCTGGGTTCAAGTCTGCGACCTCGCGCCGATGAAGAAGCTCACCAAGACGATCACGGCCAAGTCGGAAGGCATCCTCAGATCGATCGCCACCGGCCTTTCCAATGGCGTTCTGGAGGCGATCAAAACCAACATCCAGGCCGCCAAGCGCAAGGCCAAGGGCTACCGAACCAAACGAAACCTCAAAGCCATCGTCTACCTCATCGCCGGTGACGTGCTCGCTAGTTCACCCATTTGAAATAGCGATGAGCCGGTTTACCCAGGCGAGGAATGTCGCGTCTTACGTGCTCTCCAGTCTAGTCACCCGGTTGTTGCATGTTGATATGCCCTTTAGCAAAGATAGTCCGCAGTTTGCGAGAGCTCGTCGCCGCCTTGCCATGCGTCAGATTGCGCCGGGACACGCTGGCCAAGCGCCGGTGAAACATGGGTATTGGTACAAATGGAAACTGAGACGTCCTCGACGAGTGCGAGCGCCCCGACCGCCTGCGCCAAAGTCAGTGATGTTCTCGCCATGCGGATCGTGTCTCCTCGCAGAACGTTTCGAACGTCGAGAATCAAGCGGCCTGATCCAGAGATCAGGCAGGGCGGAGATGCCGACGATCAGATCGTCCTATTCGGCACTCATTTGAGCTTTATGAGCGGCTATTGTATTCGCTCGGTGGCTAGCATCCCACATCGCCCCCTGTTCGTATTCCTGATAGAATCTGTTCATCAACGAGTGAAATTGAGGGTGAGGAGGCAGCGGACTTCGCACCTGACTTCTGCGCCGGAAAACCCGCCGCCAGATGCAACGGCTCCATTGCGACGTATCCGAAAGTCGTTGCTATTTCTCGCACCTACGATTGACGAGCACCAGTCGCTCCGGTCCGCAGAAGGATCGGGATGCTGCGCTGCGCGGGGATGGCTGGTCGGATGTCAGCAGAGAGAACATAGAAGGCTGACGAAACAGAAAACCGAAACCGACTGCGGCGTCGCGTGCCTCGCGATGTTGGCCGGCATATCTAGGGCCGAAAGCGAGAAACGTGCTCATTTGATAAGCAGCGAAAGAAGCAATTTAGAACTGAGACCGAGCAAATGAGAGGATTGCGGCGTAATTCCATCCAAACGTTCCCCGGACCCTCCCAAAATAGAAAATACGCGTTGTCAACAGAATCCCTTGTAGTCCTCGAAACTGGAGATCGCCTTTTGTAACTTTTTCTGAGCCGAGACCGTCTTAGAAGTTGCCTTGAATAAATCCTTGCCATTTTTTGGCTCATCGCTATTTCAAATGGGTGAACTAGCGAGCACGTCACCGGCGATGAGGTAGACGATGGCTTTGAGGTTTCGTTTGGTTCGGTAGCCCTTGGCCTTGCGCTTGGCGGCCTGGACGTTGCCGTTGATCGCCTCCAGAACGCCATTGGAAAGGCCGGTGGCGATCGATCTGAGGATGCCTTCCGACTTGGCCGTGATCGTCTTGGCCAGCTTCTTCATCGGCGCGAGGTCGCAGACTTGAACCCAGGCGTTCCAGCGGTCGAGGAAACGCCGAGCCGATTTGACGCTCATCGTGAACAGCTGTTGCAGGTTCATGCGGATCTGCATCGCTTGGATCGTGTCGAGGTTCTGCGCTTCCAACCGAGAGAGCGCCTCCTTTTCCTCCTGCGTCAGACGATCGACGTTCTTCAGGAAGATGTAGCGCCGGCCCTTGATCTGGAAGTTGTTCCGCGCCTCCTCGCGCCGCACCTGGTCGACGGCCTCGTTGGCGAGTTTGATGACGTGAAATTTGTCGAACGTGATCTCGGCGTTGGGGAAGTTCTCTTTGATCCCCGCCTCGAATGCAGCCCCCATGTCGATGCTGGCGTCGGTCACCGCTTCGCGCCGGCCGCCATGCGCCTCGAGGAAATCCGCGAATTCCTTCACGGTCGCCGCGTCCTTGCCGTCGGCGACGTAGACGACCTTGCGCCGCGCCATGTCAACGAACAGGCTGATGTAGTCGTGGCCGCGCCGCGCCGAAGTCTCGTCGGCGGCGATGCGCCGCACCCGCGACAAATCCAGCTTCTCAACCGCCCGCCAGACGTAGTGTTCGACGATGCGCCACAAGCGCGTGTCGTGCTCGCCGAGCCGCTCGGCCGCATTGGCGATCGGCATCGTCTTGGCCAGCGCCAGCACATAGGCCTCGAACAGCAACGTGAAACCCGATCCCGCGCGAGCCCACGGCGTCGCCACCTTGCGCACGCCGCACTGCGGACACGTCACCCTCGGCGTGCGCGCGTGCAACAGCGTGCGATGCTGGAAGAAATCCAGATGCCGCCAGGTGTCCTCCTTCGTGTCATGAACCGCGCAGCCCTCGCGCCCACACTGCGCACAGGCGAACCGGCTCCCCCGCGGAAAATCCACGTATAAATCGAGCCGACCGTCCACCGCGTCGAACCCGCTGCGCGTCACCATCCACGGCGACGCAAGACCAAGGGCCAACTGGAAAAGATCGGTGTCCTGCATCCCCTCAGGCTAAACGCGATCCCTTATGAGCGATCGCTAACCCGCCCCCAAATTCCGACTTACCCACTCCTTTCAGCGAGGAGC
>CAWDTW010000021.1:0-34272 GCA_963805295.1 uncultured Alphaproteobacteria bacterium
CCGAAGCGGGCCTTGGATATCGACCGCGGCAACGAAGGAGGTGTCAGAAATCGGAGGCTTGGTCTCTTAGGCTCATTGGAGAAGTTCCGGAAGTCGATAAAGCAATCGCCGCACCGGCGGCCAACCTCCCGCGACGAAGCTTTCAAGGCAGCCAATGAGTGCCTGGCGGCACTAGCGCATCTCGAAGATCTCCTTGTGGTCGGCCAGGTAGCGTCCAACTAGCCTGCATTATGCAGCGCCGTGACGTTTTCTCGGTCGGCGGCGTTCTGTGATTTTTCGGAACCGCGCTTGCTCGCGGACGCGCGGATTCTCCGGCTTTGGGCCTGAAGGGGGTGGAGGGGGTTTGCGGGTTAAAGGGATGGGTTTGACGTTCGGGCGGCTCACGCCCCGTGTTTCAGGTGACGAGGCGCGGGATGCGCTGGAGGGCGAAACGCAGGATTTCCTGGCCGGGGCATGACGTCGGCAGATGGACGCGGATCATGGTTTTCATCTCGACGACGCGGGCGGCGATCTTGACGAGGCGCAGGCGCAACGTGTCGAATTGGGCAACGCGCCACATCGAACGCCTGGGCATCGATGCGCGCAGCCCCCACATCAGCCAGTAGGCGCCGGCGTGCAGGAAAAGCCGAAACTGATTGGCGGTCGCCTTGGTGCATGAGGTGCGATCCGACGCCAGATGCGTCTTCCAGGATTTGATGTGGTTTTCGGCCTGGCCGCGCCGGCAATAGACGTCTTCGTAGAGCACGCGAGCGTTGCGCTTGTTCAGATTGGTGACGACGAAGCGCGTGTCTGATCCTCCGCGCCCGCTTCGACCCGGGCGATGATCCGCTCGACCCGGCTCCAGCTTGCGCGCCGTCGAAGAACTCTTTGAAACGACGAAGCTTGCCGTCTCTGGGCGCGGCTTCGAACCGTGCCTTTACACTGGCTTCGAGACTTTCGACATGCCGGCGCAACGTCGTAGTCGGCGCGACGCCGAGGATGTAATCGAGGCCGCTCGCCCGACACCAGTCGAGAACCTCGGGGCCGCAGTAGTGGCTGTCGGCGCGCAGCAGGATCTCAGTGTTGGGCCAATGGGCTCGGATCGCGCGCAACAGCCGGCGGAGGAAGGGTTTGATCTCCTTGCCGCTCGGCCGCTTGGCGGGACGAAGCACGGCAGTGACGAAGCGGCCCTCGCCGTCGAACACGACGATGGGCTGAAAGCCGTATTCGTCGTAATGGCGTTCAACAACCGCAACTGCTGCCCGCCATGGACCGCGTCGAACGTGTCGTCGATGTCGAGGGTGATCCGTTTGGGAACCTTGTGAAAGGACTCGCAATAGAGATCGACCATCGCGCGACCCATCCGCAACAGGGCGCGAACCTCCGGCAGATTTTCCAACCGCGAGATCGTCGACTGCGAGCACAGTTCGCGATCCGACGGCGTCAGATCGAGCGCCATCTTGAACATCGGATCGCTCCGCAGGCAATTGGCGTCGTTGCCGTCCTCATAGCCCGCCGCGATCATCAGCAGCCGAAAGCGGATGATGTCGGCAAGGCTGTGGGTGATCTGATCGGGCGCGCGCCGGTCCACCATGCAGGCGGCGAGCCGATCGGCGACGCGAAGGCGCTGGTCGACCTCGCCCAACGCCAGAACGCCGCCATCCGACGACAGCAAGCCGCCGTCAAACTTGACCTCGACGCGCTTGCCCGAAACAGGTGACAACCCAGGCAACGGCAACATAGGATCGTTCATGGCAGGTGCGGCCTCGCTGAAATCGCGCAAATCGGCTTAGACAACCAAATTATACACGAAATCAGCTATTTACGCCACACCAGCCAACCCGCAATGCATAATCCGGGCTAGCTTGGCGATGAGATCGGCACCGAGGCTTTCGAACTGGTATCCCCCTCTTGGCCGCCTCGTTGAACAGCATGGGCGAGTAGATCGAATACCCCGGCAGGTTCGGCTTCGATTAGGTATTCCAACAACTGCATCAGGTTATAGAGCGTGCGGGGCCCGGGGTAGTCGCCGATCCGCCGAAGCGTAGGTGCAATCTCATTGAAGAAGACCAACATTCCCGCCGAAGTCATGGGCGCCAGAGTGTTCTGGGAGTTTTGATTTGCGAACGCGCCTGAGCCGAAGTACAGCATTTGGCAGGCAGTATCGATAATCTGGGCGGCACCCTTGGCTCGCGCCGTCTGCGCTTCACTCAAGCTTGTGAAGTCACGATAAGAAGCGATCTCCTCGCTAGCTTAAATCACGACTTGTGAAATCACTGAGATGGCTTGGGATTTATCGATCGGGCTACTTTTGTCATCCGGCCCGCGGAGGCCGGCAGTGTAGGCATCCCGAAACCACCGCATCGATTCGCACACTTCTTCCGCGTGGTTAACTGATGTCGCCACCCAAGGTTCCACTTTGGCCTTGGCGTCGGAAAGTGGAACCGCAGCCAGAATTGCAAAGTCATTTGAATGAGGTGGCTGCGGGCCGCTCCATTTCTCGGGTCTCCGATCGGGAAGCGATCGAGTAACGGCAACACCAGATTAGCTGCCTCGCGCGCCGCCCCATGCCAGATGAGGGTGCCCAGCGTCCGCGCAAGGAACGTGTCGAGGACCGCCCGGTTTTCCTCTTCGGCGATGAATTTGAGGCTCGACCCCAAAAGCCCGGCTGATCCAAGTCCCAAATTCGTACCAGATGCGTCGCCGTGTTCATCCGCACCGCAGGATGAGAATCTGCCAACATGCAGTCGATAAGCGGACCGAGGCGGGGGTAAACCTGCGGGCACTTAGAGCGGTATCCGAACGGACTAAATCGGTTGGGGGATTCCCGAATCAGTTAGTTTCTGATTGATCATTCACGCCGCGAGAGGGAGGCGGCGGGGATGGCTGTTTCCGACGATCTTCGCGAGCGCGTGGTTGAGGCGGTGGTCTTGGGCGGGTTGTCGCGCAATCAGGCGGCCGCGCGTTTCAAAGTGAGCGTAGCGAGCGCGGTGCGCTGGGTGAAGCGGTTCCAAACCACGGGCGAAATTTCACCGGCGCCTTCTGGCGGCGACCGCCGCTCCGGCCGGATCGAGGCGCATCACGACTATCTCTTGGGCCTGGTCCGGCGCAGCCCGGACCTCACGCTGCTCGAGATCCGGGAGCGGCTGATCGCCAATTGTGGCGAGCGCTTTGCGGTCTCCGTGCTGTGGCGCTTCTTCGACCGTCACGCGATCACCTTTAAAAAAAACGGCGCATGCCGAGGAGCAACAACGCGCAGACGTCCAAAATCGACGCTGGGAATGGTTCGCGGGGCAGATTCGATCTCGATCCGACGAAACTCGTTTTCATTGACGAGACCGGAGCCTCCACCAATCTCGCGCGCAAAAGCGGACGTTGCCGGCGCGGGCGCCGCTTGCGGGCGGCCATCCCGCACAGTCACTACAAAACGGTGACTTTGGTCGCCGGCCTTCGCCTTCGCGGCCTGACAGCGGCAAAGACTTTCGACGGACCGATCAACGCCGCCCGGTTCGAGGATTGGCTGGAGACATGCCTCGTCCCCACGCTCTCGCCCGGCGAGGTCGTCGTCATGGACAATCTCCCGGCTCACAAGGGGCCGCGGGTCGAGCAACTCATCAAGGCGGCGGGCGCGGAGTTGCGATATCTCCCAGCCTACAGTCCTGATATGAACCCCATCGAAAAAGCCTTCTCCAAGCTCAAAGCCTTCCTGCGCAAAATCGCCGAACGGACCGTCGCGGGCCTCATGCGCGCCCTCGAAACCTGCGCCGAAATCTTCAAGCCCTCGCAATGTACAAATTACTTCAAATCCTGTGGTTATGAGCACGATACAGGATGATCGGATTCCGCTCTAATGCAAATGTCGAGGGCCGCCTCCGCAGCTTCCAGCCGCGCAGATGGCGACCCCCAAGACGCGAACCGCTCAAAGCTCGCCTCGGTATTCTTATCAACCTCGGGATTAAGTGATTTTGCACTGTCCTCAATCCAGCTAGCAAGGACACCTAGGGTATTGTTCGCAGTTTCCCGCGTGACGACGGAGCTGCGGACGAGTCTGTGGACGCCCTCCGCAAAAACGCCGTCGGCCCTGTCCTTCAGCGTTTGATCGATGGCGCTGTTGCTTTCGATTTCCGCTTTGAGAGCGGAGAGCACCGCTAGGACGTCATCCAAGTTGGTCGGCTCAACAGAATTTCTCTCCTTCAGATGAAGCTTCGCCGAGACAGCTTCGATGGCGTCGATCAGGCGGGCGTGGTTGGGGGCCGCACGCGTCTGTTCATCCAACCAATCGTAATCTCTTGGCTGCATCGTGCTGACGCCGACCTGAAACAGGCGGCGGTTGACGTCTTCTCTCGGCGAATCTCCGCCGACCATCGTCCGGGCCGCGGACGTCGCTAGGCGTTCGCGCCCAATCGGCGCCAAACAGCCGCCGCAAGAAAGCGTCTTTCGCGCCGATCGGGTCGTTGAAGTCATCAAAACTTGCGTCGAGGGCGGCTTCCTCCAGCACTTGCTGGTCCTGTTGACCAAGCCGATCGTACTGAGCGGCAACCAGATCGATTGCGTCCTTTCGTGTGTCGGGCTCGATTAGGAAGTTTATCCGGCGTGCATAGGGCACCGTCAGCTCCGCGAGCGCGCCACCACGCACGGCAGCGGCCATGAACAATCGCGACCAGATCACGCTAAGGCGCCCTGTTTTGATTATGCACCGCGCTGCTTCGAGCACCGCGGGCTCCGGTCCCGTTTCCAAAAAGTTCGCGAACTTTGCCAATAATGCGTGACCGTCCTGCGCATACTGAGGATCGATCTCATTGGCCCAGATGTGGCTTAAGTCGGCCTTCAGGAGCGCGTCACCTTCTGGGCCAGCCACTGTCTGCAGGAGCGTGCTTTCCGCAAACGCAGGACGCAGTCGGGCAACGTAGCCTTCCATCGCCGCGTTGAATCCCCAGAGTCGCCTCAATCGGTGCCTGCACAAGGAAGGTTGGGAAATATTCGCTAAGGGCCCAGCGCGCTAACTCAAAGTCCTGCCTCGCGTTGGACGTCGGATTGAAGATTCTGCCAGATCCGATAGAAGTCTTTCGGGTGTCGGTGATGTCGAGCGAGTAAGTGTGGCTGTAGACGTCTGCGGCAAACGCTGGATTGCTCTCGGCAATCGGGACGATCTTTCGGGCGATCGCGGGGGCCTCTTCTGATCCAAAACGCTCGAACCGCGACGGATCGAAAACTCTTAGCAACAAAGCGGTCGACGCTGAAGGATCAGTCGACAGCGTATCGGCCACGAAGCCTATCGCAGGCGTGGCAACGCTGCGGGAGTCGTTAAGGGTAAATCCATACCCGAGCAATGCGCGCATGGCGATGCCGAGATCGCGCCTTTGGTCGACGTCCCGGACGCGCTCGACAAGGAGGAAGCCAAATATCCGAAGAGTGAACGCAACTGGGCTTGGCTCCGCAGACAGTTCAAGGGCGAGCCGAACCCAAGGGTCGAGAGCTGCCCCGAGATCATCCTCAAGCCTCACCACCACAGCACCGGTAATGTGGGGCAGTGCGGAGAGCGCTTGAGCATGCCCTCTCGTGATCGTTTCCGACAGGGGCAGAATATCGGTCGCAGTCATTGGAAGCTCGGCGGCCATTCGAGCGGCGACCGCTCGAATAACCGGGTCACAGTCGTCGTTGGCGAGAAACCGGATGGTCGCCGTCCAAAACCGATTATGACGAACGTCAGCTGACCACAGCTCGCGCAAGATGAACGCCATCGCAGGCGCTAGCACAAGCCCCAAACCGTCCGCCTTAGGGAATGCGGTTTGGCCCGTGACAATCATATCGGCGTCCAGGAACACCCGGCTAGCGGCGTAGTCGAACAGTATGTGATGACGGAACTGGAGCGATCGTCCCTGATCGATGGCGACCAGAACGCCTTCGCTACTCAACGCTTCGAGCGTTCGGGGATCTTGCGTCGCAACCGCGAGGCGTGGCGCTCGTAGGCCTCGCCGCGCCACCATTTCCGACACCACGCCGCGCAAGCAGACCTCGGCCGCCACCCCGTGACGTTCGACCCGCCGCACCCAGTAGAGATTCAGTAGCGCCAATTGGGAGTCGACCTTGCTAAGGTCCTCGCTTACAGCGCCGGATGCAATGAGGTCCGCGACAAGTCGCGTATTGAAGGGCACCATGGCGAGTTCACGCAGTTTCGTCGAACTCGCGCCGAGCACCTCATCGAGCTGCGGCGATAGCGCCATCAGTTCGTCGAACTCCGAATTGGACCATGGCGGGACCTGGATGTGACGAACGTCAGGGAACCGGTCGCTGCGAAGGGTCGGCTCCGGCGGAGTTCCTCGGAAAAGAGCGCGGAATGAATGGCCAAGCCCCAGGTCGAAAGTGCGGATCGAGGCGATTACGATCCAGCGGCTATCACCCTCGCAGATTGCTTCGATCAACCGTTTGAAGGCCGCCTCGGCACGGCCACCGCAACTCGCGTCGAGGGCGTCAATGAGAAGAAATCCGGAATTTGGTCCGTCCCAGGCATGCAAGACGTCCACGAGGTTGTGGCGAAGCCTCAGCGCGGACGACGACAGACCTTCGAGCGACTCGATCGAGAAGCGGTCGGCGGCGAGTTCGACCACGTCGTGCCCCAGCTCCTTGAGGGCCCGGCCTAGCGCGTTGAGCACGGCGCTCTTTCCGGCACCTGGTTCGCCAATCAGCAGTAGGTGTCCACCTGGCGCCGCGGCGTTCACTGCTACCTGAAGGTGACGCTCGATGCCGATCGGCTGGCCAGTCTCCACTTTGATGATTTCGTAGTCGCGCAGGTTTCGCTCGACCTGCTCGGTGTGGGCTCGCAGAGCAGCAATATCGCCTCGGAAGTCAGGCCGTGCGGTCAGCGCCGCGCCTCGCCCAAGTAGGTCCCGACGCAGGTGCGGCAGGTCGATCCCACCACGCGTGCTCATCAGATCGCCGCTGATGCGTTCGAGCAGGTGCAGAACGCTCGCCCCGTTCGATGGGCTGGCGGTCGCAGGAGCCAGTGCTGCGGCCAAAGCAGCCCGGTCCGCACCAGACGGGTCGATAGCGTAGACGAAAGTCAGTCGTGAAATCTCCTGGACCACCGCATCAGGCAGGGGCACATTTGTGACATTGGCCCACGCGAGGCCGAGACATATGTCGAAATCCTCTAAAGCGCCTGCCTCCGCTCTGGTTAGGCGATGCCCAAAAACTATTGCTTCATTTCGTGAAACCTCGGCGAGATGCTGTAGTTCCATTCTGGATGGAATAAGTCTCGGGTCATGTTGAGGGTCGCCATTTCCGCGTCCGAGACCTTGATGCCCTTTGGATAGGTGTTGCTATCGAGTTCGCAGCGGATTTTGAGACCGGTTTTCGTCGTGGTGTTGGCGATCAGTTCGATGACGATGAGGAGGCTGAGGAGTGGCGTCGCGCGCCAGTTCTGCGTGATGTGGCAGAACATGCGATGCTCGATCTTGTTCCACTTCGAAGTCCCTGGCGGATAGTGGCAAACCTGAATGATCAGACCGGTTTCGTCCGCGAGTTGTTGGAGGGCCAACTTCCAGAGCCGCAGCCGTGAACCATTGGAGCCGCCGCCGTCGGCCGTGATCATCAGGCGCCTCATCCCGGGATAGAGCTTCCAACCCATCTGATCGAGCCAGCATCGGACGGCGTTGACGGCGAACTCCCCGGTGTCGTGGTCAATTCCGAGGCTGACATAGCCGAGGTTCGCCGACGATGTCGTAGACCCCGTAAGGGACGACCTTGCCCAACTCCTTGTCCTCGAAATCGTGAGCGTTGACCTCGATCGGTTCGCCCTGCGGCCCATAGTCGCTACCGCCGTTCTTGAATTCGCCCAGCAATTCCTTCTTCTTCGCGTCGATCGATATCACGGGTTCGCCGGCCGCCTGAAACGCCTCGACCTTCGCGTTGATATATTCGAACTGGGCGTCGCGATCAGGATGTTTGCCGGCTTCCTTGGTCTTGCGGTTGGAATGGCGACAATATTTCAGTTCCTCCAGCAGCTTGGGAATGGTCGAGGAACTCACTTTGTGACCCATGGCGCGAAGCGCCGTCGCCAGCTTGTCGTGGCTCTTGGAGACCCATCGCAACGGCCGCATCGGGTCGCCCATCGTCGCCGGCTCGAGCAATCGTTGCAAGTCCTCCAACAGCGTCGGGTCCTTGACCGTCAACCGAGGAGTGCCCCCGCCCTTGCGCCGCACCTCTCCCGTCAAGGAGCCGGGGTTCCGCAAGTCCTTCAGACCGCGCCCAATCGTGCTCCGGGCGACCTTCGTCGCGCGCGCGACCGCCGCAATCCCGCCGTAGCCCGCCGCCTTCGCCTCCGCCGCCGCGCTCAACCGCCGGCGTCGCTCGTCCAGCGAAGGCCGAAGCGCGTCAAACCGGACGCGCAGGGATAATTCGTCTATCATCATCACGATATAGACGCTCGCCTCGCACTCGGGAATCCGCTAAACAGCCGATGCCAGTAAACTCGCAAATTCCGAATCGGCTATTTTTGGGCGTCGCCTTAGTATGGGCGGCCCAGGTTGTCGACGAGCCTCAAGACCGCGGGCAAGGTGTTGTCGCGTAGTCGCCGGTAAATCCGGCCCAAGGACAATCAACATGCGGTCCTTGGCGGCGTCGAGAGGCCTGTTCCAGCCTTTGTCGCCGCTGCCATCGCGACAGAGTAACCACTGCCGGACGATCTGTTCGATGGTTTTGGCGTACTCGCTGGCGGGTTTCCGGGACGACGAAAGGCGGTTCTTTGCCTGCATAGCGAGGAACCCGCTATCGGAGGTTTCTGCTAACACGTCGTCTAACGGAACCTCTGTCTCGAAATCGTATTGCGACTACCTTTGCCACGCCTAGATGCAACCTTTGATCGATTGACGTCTCGGTTAGCAGCCACGAGGCCACCAATGCGCCTAAACTTTGCTGGAAGTTGACGCCAGATGCGGTCGCATTTCCCCCACCCGTCGCATAAGTTTTGATTTTCTTTGCCATGGCGGTGGTCTGTTGCGAAATCGCGATGAATGTATGTTCCCCGTGGTCGCACAGCAAACTCGCCGAACGTCAGATGTTGGCGCACTTCCCCGGTCGAGCCTATGACGGCTTCCCTGCGCATTCCTTCCGTACCAGGGCCGAGCCCCGCGCCCGCTGCGACAGCAGCAGATTTTTCGCGCGGGCCGGCGCGCGTTCGGCCCGTTCGCGGATGGGCGTTGTGGAACCCAAAGCGCCCTAAAACTTCTTGCAGGCTGCCTTTTCCCGTCTCCCGCCGTTCTTCCTGGTGGGGATCACGACAGCGGATGTGAGGCACGGAATAAGTCGGCGTCGCGCTCCATCACGAGCGCTATAAGTCGGCGACGAAGCCCGACCAAGACGCGCCGCGCCGCGCCTCAGAAAAAGCGTAAGGAGTCGCAGACCGACAAGCCGAAGCGCCATCCGTGGACAAATCGCTACTTGCCTGCTGCGAGGACGGCGAACGGCCCGCAGTCATTGTAGAACGTCGAGTAGCGCAAATAACGTCTAGAGCATAATAAGTAGGAGAAGATACTACTGTAGTATATGGATAATTTTAGGTCGATGGATCACGCGTTTGTTTTATCCATTGACGTATTGTGCTTATGTTAACGCCAAGTTTTTCTGCTGCCTGATTGGGTGTGAGGCCGTTCCTGATTTCTTCAAGCACTTTCTCTCGCTTGTCAGGGCCATGCCGAACGGGGGCGGGCTTGCCTTCGATGCCGGCCCGCTTTGCCCACCGGGTAGCTGACCCCACACTGACATTGTGATGTGCTGCCGCCTGACGGCAAGACATTCCGCTCCGGATTGCGGCCAAAACCTTCGCTCTTAAATTGTCACGCTTTCTATCAATATTCTCTTCATCCGCGAACCTCGCAGCAGTGGAATTATCAATGCCATACGTCTCCGCAGCTTTACTGCACGACATTCCGCCCGCAATCGCCTTTACGACCTTCTTGCGGATATTACCTCCGATCCTGAGTGGTGCGCGCCTGCTACTAACTCCGGCTTCCCTTGCCCACCGGGTAGCTGACCCCACACTAACAGTGAAATGTGCTGCCGCTTGACGACAAGACACTCCGCTCCGGATCGCTTCCAAGACCTTCTCGCGGACATCTACCGAGAAGGGCATGTTGGTACCTCAGCTCCTTGCGCCATGCCGCCGCAACACCGCAGAAGTCGCCCCGTGCCATGCTTTGGAACAATACGCAATCATCGGCCCATCGTGATGACTGATGAATCCGCACGACGCGACCTCGCCAGTGACACGTCCGCGATCGACCTGTCATCAACGCAGCAAAGAGCCCTTCGCCTTGATTCTGTGCGGCTTCCAACACTTTCGGAACGCTCAAGAGCCGCTGATTCCGCAGGGCTTTTCCGGTGCATAATTCAGGCGCAAAAGGCGGGCGCGAATTCAGCGGGGCACATGGCATTTATTTGAAACCGCCTATCGACGAGCCAACAGGCCGAGCGTAAGGGGGTGTGAGGCAAGTCGATTGCCGACGGAAGTCAACCATGGGCACATTAAGTCCGATCGAACTGGCCGCAGAAATGGTGGCCGCGTTCGTCTCGAACAATTCCGTGCCAACGAGCGAACTGCCCGCTCTGATTCACGCGGTGCATTCAGCTGTTGAAAGGCTCATAAAAGGGCCGGAGAGTGCGCCGCCTCAAGTCGAGGCGAAAGCGCCCGCGGTGCCGATCCGCAAGTCGATCACCCCGGACTTTTTGATCTGTCTGGAGGACGGCAAGCGGTTCAAGTCTATGCGGCGTCACCTGGCGGGGCTCGGCCTGACGCCGGAGCAGTACCGCGAAAAATGGAAGCTGCCGTCCGACTATCCTATGGTCGCGCCCAACTACGCGGCGCAGCGATCGGCTATGGCGAAACAGATCGGACTTGGCCAGTTTCGGCGGCAAGCCGGTGCTCGCAAGAGTAGCGGCCGGCCGAAGGCGGCCAAGACTTAATCGTCGCTTTTCGAGACGAAATTAATTCGGCGTCGAGGCGATTCAAGGCGTCGGCTCTCAGACGGGGATTGCGTCACTATTCGTATATGATAATAACCTTTATCATACTGTTGGTTATGGTCGCGGCGCGCCAAGACGCGACGTTCGTTGAGCGGGTCACGCATCGCTAGAGCGAAAGCTCGGCCAAGGCCTCCTCTCCATGTACCGAAGAATATGCCAAAATGACCCGAGGTTTCTTCTCTGTCGTTACGATCTCCCACTGCACCGCGAACGCGGGGATCCCACTGGGCGTCGCAAATTCTTGCGAAGCTCCGGAACCACGGGTGACTATTAGGCCGGTGGAAAGATCGACGTAGCAAGGGTGAAATTGGCCCGGCCGGAGGCCGCCATTCACGCGAATATGTACGCCCGTCTCGGTGACAAGAATGCACCGAATATCTGAAGCTGGAAGCGTATCGAGAGATCCCCTCGGCTGCACGGGGAGGCGAAGGACATATTCTTTCCCAAATGAGACGACCGTTGTTCCGTTCGGGTCTAGAAGAAGTGGGCCTATTACATTTTGTGGGAAGTCTGGCCCCAGCGAAAGTATCAATTTCTGGCCATTCTCAATTGGGTTCGTTGCCACAATGCCAACAGACGCCCTCTCCGCATGCCGCCAGAGGAACAAGTCGCCAGAGTCCAATTGAGCAAATCGGCTAACTCTCAGCTCTGGTATGGTCTGCATTTCAGCTCCGATTACGTAAAAATTCGCTACACAAAGGCCGCACCCGACGCTTATCGCTGGAGGGGTTCAATGAAGATAGACCAGTAATATTCTGCTGCACCTTGCATTGTGAGCGTTCCGGCATCCGAGGTCCTGCGGTGAATCTGCATTCCTGCGGGGCGCAAAAAAAGCGCTTCGCGGTCGTCGCCGACAGACATCATCTCGTTGCAGCTATTGTCACTGCCAGCATCGTTCCCCGCCTATCCGGTTAACGCAGACGCATATCATATTTAGGTGAGCCGCCATGAAAGCCGCAGAATTCAGAGAATTCAGAGCACATGTCGATAAGCTATATGCCGAAGAGGCGTGACGGTGTGGGCCGATGTTAGACGCTATGTTGATGGAGGCCCATATCCTTCGGAACGCAAACGGGCACAAAGCTCGCGAGCGCACACTGAATTCGGAAGATATGGGCCATAAACGTCAGCATCGGTCGATAGTAGCAGAATGAACGCATCTATCGCTGTTCCTTTCCCATTGAGGCTACGTATCTCGTCGCCGCGACCATATGCTTGCCGCCTCAAGGACGGTCACTTCGGTAAAATTTGGGCGGTATTTGATAAAGTCCGACTTCGCAGTCATAATGCTCTCTTAGTTGATTGGAGTCGCAAGGATAGCGAATGACTCGCTTGGATACGAATTCTAGCTGATCCACCTAAATATGATATGCGTCTGCGTTAACCGGATAGGCGTGCATCGTTCATTGAATAAAGAATTTGGCCCGCGCGAGGGCCAAGTCCGCCCAACCAAATTCGACATTGCGCCACCGCACTCCCACCTCGGTAGATTGTGGCGGAGAAATGTCTGGTATCGATCCGCGTGAAAGTGGCGTCGATCTCAGGATTACGGGCCTTCAACTCGTCCACCGACCCCTCAAAGAGCTTCGCCATGTAGTCGAAGCTTTCTGCCAAAAACCGGTCCCTATCGCGGTCATTGAATGATTTTGCCACGCGAAGGTTGCTTGATCGTACGGGGGGAGAGCTGTTCGCCAAAGCCCCGGCAGCGGTATAGTCGGTCGGCACGGGGCGGGCGGTACGCGAAACGGTCGAACCTTTGCTCGCTTCGATCGCTCTACGGAGTGTCTTAGCGATATCGAGAAATGCGTCGTCGAGATTGGGCCACTTGACGACGGGCTTCCCATCCTTTGGGGCGGCCATAAGTCCGCTAAACGGCGTTCCATTCTGCCAATCGCAGGGGCGCAATATAACCGGGATCAGCCGCGCCATCCCGGCTTGGTGGCGTTCGATCGCCCGCTTTACTTCGATATCGTAGCAATAGTCCGAGGCGAGGAAATCTGGCGACAGGAGCAGCAAAATCACATCGGCTGTCTCCAAATTGGCCTGGATCTCATGGTCGAACAGGTCTCCCGCAATTATCCGGCGATCGTGCCATGTCTCTATGACGCCTTGCTTCTTCAGCATGGCCAAATGCACTTCGAGCTGGTCACGTAGGTCCTCGTCCTTGTGACTGTAAGAGAAAAAGAGCTGCGCCAATGTTCAGTCCTCGAACGGGCGGGCGTGAGTCGCCTCCCTCTCTATATTTTATTCTTGATAACAGATTTTATCAAGAGTAGAAACAGGAGAAACACGGGGCGGGGGGAACCATGACCGACGACGCCACGACCGATCCGCTTCCGACACAAATCGAACCCACCAACCGGCTGCTGACCGCCGCCGAGTTCCAAAAGCTCGCCGACGTGCCGCCCGAGGTCGAGTGGTTCGCCAATATATCCAACCATCACACCCGCCGCGCCTACGAAAACGCGGTGAAGGACTTCATGCGCTTCGCCGGTATCCGGCGTCCGGAAGAATTCCGCACCGTGACGCGCGCGCATCTGATCGCCTGGCGCGACGAGCTGCGCCGGCGCGGCCTCGGCGGCGCAACGATCCGGCACCGGCTGGCCTCGATGGCTTCGCTGTTCGAGTATCTCTGTGAGAAGAACGCCGTCACCCATAACCCCGTCAAAGGCGTCGAGCGGCCGAGGACCGAAAGCGGCGAAGGCAAGACGCCGGCGATCGGCGACCACCAGGCGCGCAAATTGCTCGAAGCGCCGCACGAGGACACGATCAAGAGTAAGCGCGACCGGGCGATCCTTTCCACGCTGCTGTTCCACGCGCTGCGTCGCGAGGAGCTGTGCAAGCTGAAGGTGAAGGATTTCCGCCACGCGCGTAAAGGCGTCCCGCATCTGAAAGTCTCGGGCAAAGGCGGCAAGACGCGCTATCTGCCGCTGCATCCGGGCACCAACGGGCTGATCAACGACTATCTCGACGCCGCCGGGCACGGGCTCGACGAGAGCGGCGCGCTGTTCCGTCCGGTGCGCAACAACCGCACCGGACGACTGGAGGGAGCGATCACCGCGGACGGCGTCTATCGGCTGGTGCGGCGTTATTCGGGGGCGCTGGGGTTTTTGATCGGCGCGCATGCGCTGCGCGCGACCGCCGCCACCAACGCGCTCGATCATCAGGCGGATATCGCCAAGGTGCAGGAATGGCTTGGACACGCCAATATCGCCACCACGCGCATCTACGATCACCGTAGGACCCGGCCGGAGGATAGCCCCACGTTCAAGGTCGCGTACTGAAGGTGACTCCGATTCCTGACGGAACAGCAATGCGCACCGAAGTACGGACCCCGCTTCGGGCATCGCCTTGATTTAGCCGACGAGTGACGAGGGGGCGGCCTTTCGGGGTCAGACAGGAATTTTCGGAGGGCGACCTTAAACGAACTCAAGCTCCGGGAAATCCAGATTGAACATCTTCGCGAAGAATTGACGTAGCCAAACCGTCATCCCACTCCTCTCGGAGGCATCCCTGCCATAAGGGGCCTTCAGCTTAAGACTGCTCCCGAGCATGATTGCCTGTAGGCCTTGCATCGCCAGATAGCGCGTAGTCATGCGCTCGAGAAACTCCTTATCGCTGGCATAGGTCGTGCGATCGGCGAAATCGTTGATAACGAAGTCGAAGCAAGCGCGCCAAGCGTGGCCCTCCATCGAAGGGTCGAACAGGAAATGATCGAAGCCGATAAAGGTCGTCGATCTCTGACCTCGCCACCCCTGGGCGCTTATATAAATTTGATATTTGTGCCGATGCGAGGCTTGCGGGGCGACGACGCGGGCGGGGTTTCCCGAGGACGTCAGGGCGCCGGCGCAATATGGCGCGCGCATCCGCGCCATCACGGTCTATCTCCTGCACGGCCATTTGGTGCCGGAGGACCGGCTGGCGGAGCTGATGGGCGATCTGTTCGGGGTGCGGCTGGTGCCGGCGACCATTGCCGGGATGAGCCGCAGCTGCGCCCAGCGGCTTCAAGGCTTCATCGAAGCGCTGCGCGATCGCGTGGACGAACCGCCGGTCAAGCATATGGACGAGACTGGTTTTCGCATCGGCGGCCGAACCCAGTGGCTGCATGTCTTCTCGACCAGCCTGCTTGACCTTCTATCGCGTCAGCGCCAGGCGCGGCGGCCCGCCGCACGCTGTCGGCGGCATCGTGGTGCACGATCACTGGAAGCCCTACTACACGATGCCGGGTGTGCTGCACGCCTTGTGCAATGCGCATCATCTGCGCGAACTGAAGGCGCTGATCGAGATCGACAAGGAAGAATGGGCGCGATACTCGATCGTGAACTATTGTCGGCCCCGCCAACGCATTCGCAACTATATTGCTTGGGAGTGTCCAATTTAGACTTCTAAATAGTTCCATTGTGTAACGCAAATGATCCCGTCGGCCACGCATCGGCTCAATGCGAGAGGCAACCGACATGAATTCTGCGAATTGCAGCATTGGTAGGAGTTGCGAGAGACCTGGCTTTCTTGCTCGGAGCGGCGCGTGTTGGGGCAATAACGGTGCGAACAGAGATGTTTCGCAGATCGTAAGATACGTCAGGAGAAATTCGTCAAGATTGCGCGTTTTGATCACGTCGATCGCTTGCCAACATTGTGCGATATACGAGCAATGACGGTTCGACTTTTGCGGAGACCCAATTGGCAAAAGCCTCGAAGTCTAAGCCGCAGCCACAGAACTCGGTAGCAGTAGCTGCGCTCTCTATGATCCCCGCGACACCAACACCACTATTATCTCCGGCGAATATGTCGAATGAGCCCACCATCTTCTCTATTGCGAGGCCTCGGAATTTTCAGGGAGCTCCGCCTCTTGTTTCAGAGCTACTCGATCGATGCCGGTCGGGTAGATTGGCTTATCGCTGCGCCCTTTCTCCGCTTCGCGAGCATTGGCGTCTTCAATTATATCAGCGAGAAGATGCTGGACCCACAGGAATGCGTGGCGCAGTCCGAATAGCGGTGGGCGCATCGGACGGCCGCCACGATCCACACGTTCTCGATCGTCCAAGTAGAACTGCATCTCCCGAGCCCGCTTCGCTCCATCGCCGTTCAATGAGACGGCCAAATCTTCGACATTGAGCCAAATTGAAAGGGGGATGGCGACCTGCGCCGCCACTTCATCGGACATTGCCGGCAAATTGTGAAGCAGGGGGAGCCGCACCGAGCACCCAGCCTGGAGCAACCGGTTCACCAGCCCAATAATTGCGTGGTTCTGCAGAACTCTACACAATTGAAGAAATAGACCATACGGCGTCGTCGTATAATGTATGTAATGAGCGAGTTCGTGCGTGTAGGTTGCGACCTCGCGCGGCTTTGGAGCAGGACCGCTTTGTCGTTGCAAAAGCCAGCCGTCGAACGCTTCCGGAAGGGCGGCGCGCGGAAAGTCGAACCGAGCGAAAAGGCTCACTGAGTTGAGTCTGCCGGCCTCAACGATACCCACGGTCGTGGCCCTTTACAACAAAAGCCGGTTATTTTCCCTCGGTGCGCGGTCGAGCGGTCCCAAATCCACCGAAGGGCTGGTCGTCCTTCACCGCCGACAATTTCAGGACGACCTTTTGGATACTTTCCCGGTCGTATTGTACGCCACCATCGGCCTTGATCACTTTGATGTCAAAACCTCCTCCCCCGTGGGCCGATTCGGTGACCACAAAGGACACCTCAAGCGTAAGATCACTCACTTCAAAGACTGCGGTCTTCCCAGCCGCTATGCGCCTTGTCTGCAAGTCAAGAATTTGGTCCGACACCGCCCGGATCAAGGCTTCGATCGACAGGTCGCCCACTTCCATTGAAATGCCCTCATTTTCAGGAACAGATTTGTCACGCTTAGCCGACGAGGTTGTGTAACGCCTCGCGTTTCCTCAGAGATTAGGTAACATAACGTCCTTATGTTGCACTACGCGGGCCGGCCTCGGTCGCGCTCGCGTTGTAGCCGAGATAGACGCCGCCGTTTTTGTCCCACACGGCTAGCGGTCTTTCGCCATCTTGTCGCTGGCGCGATCCATATCCTCGAAGCCCGCCTTTCCACGCTTCGCGCGTCGGCGGCGGCGCAGGGGGCGTGTTGGCGTCGTGGCGCAAGGCCTGGCCGAGCAGGCTGTGCGGATTCGAAACCGAGCGCGCGTGCAGCTCATCGAGATTTTTGAGGATCACGACCAGCAGCACCGCCTCGATCCCGACCGGAATCGCGACGCACTCCGCGCCGGTCGCGCTCAGAAACGAGCCGCCGAAGCCCCAAACCGCGAACACGCCGAGGCCTTGCAGCAGGGCGACGGCGACGGCCCCGACGCCGGCGAGCGGAATCCACAGCCGCGCGGCGATCCGACTTTTTCGCGCTTGCGTCATCGCGTCATCCTACCGGAAAAGCATGCTGTAGCCGTAACAGAGGGGCCGGCGCAATGACGCCAGAAGACATGGAAGCACAGATCGCGGCGATTGCGGCGGACAACGTCGCGATCGAGGATTATCGCGCGAAATTCGGGGACGAGAAGGCCGCGCAATTCGCAGCCGATCTTTACAAGCTGAGACGCACGCCGGCACCGCCGAGCGCCGGCATGTTTTCAGGCCTGCCGCGCTCGATCATCATTTTGATCGCGATTTGGGTCGGGCTTTTGGAGACGGCCGACAAGCTGCCGCGCCTCTTGCTCTCTTATCCAGGTTACGAAGCGACGCTCGCCGAGTACCACGCGAAGATGATGCAGCCGGACATCACGGCGGCGCAGCTTGAGAAGGCGCGCAACGAGGCCAAGGCCTCGACTTATCAGCCGGGCACGGCCGAGGCTCAGCTTGAGAAGTCCAAACAAGAGGCGAGGGCGTCAGCCTGGCAGCCGCTCGCGACCGCTGCGCAAGGGCTCGAAACCGAAGGCCGGACCGAGGCTTTGCCGCCGCCGGAGCCAGCAACGCCGCCCGCCCCGCCGAAGACGGAGGCCAAGGCCCGTCCGCCGCCCACGGAGAAACCCGCGCCAAGCGAACCGTCGCCGCCTCCCGCTGCTCCGAAGATCGAGGCCGAGGCTACGCCGCCGCCCACGGGCAAACCCGCGCCAAGCGAACCGACGCCCGCGCCCTTGCGAACGCCGACGGCGTTCGATTGCGCCAAGGCGTCAATGGGCGTGGATTACGTCATTTGCGCCTCGCCCGCACTCATGGACGCCGAGGCGCGCCTTGAGGATGCATTACACGCCGCGCACGCCGCCAAAGGCGATCAGGTCAAGCTCGAACAATGGGTCTGGATCAAGCGCTACTGGCAGGACTGCGGCTTGCCCCCGAAGGGCAGGCCGCCTGAGGAGAAAATTCACAGCGCCGCCGGTTGCGTGCGCGAGGCGATGGAGCAGCGGATTAAAGAGCTTCAGGCCGAGCAGTAGTAAGCAGGAGCAGGCAGTTTGATGGTCGCGAAATCGAGAAAATCGATGGACTTCCCGATCGGAGTTCCCGGACTTCGGTAGAGACTGCGGGAACGGGAACCGGGAAGCCGCGACGATCTCCGTGGTGACGAGGCGTGCTCCGCTGCCACGCATGATCGTCTTCCGCTCCGATACAGCCAGCGTGCCATCGTGCTCGCGGCCGTCAAGGACAAGCCCTTCGGGTGGCCGCGAAAAGCGCGGCCATCCTTGACCGCCACTCGACACGATGGCGCAATCGAACTGCGGTCGGGGCGGAAGAATGGCTCCGCCGGGGTCAAACAAAAGAATGGGTGCGAAAGCAGGTTTCGTGCCAAGATTTTGTCATCACGATACGCGAGGGCCGCCATCAATTTTCCTGGCACAAAAAACAGGAACAATCGCGGATTTCCCCATCAGACACCGTGGTGGTGCTTACAGTAGCGTGACCCCTTGCGGGGTCGGGCTGTCGTGAACCGAACCCGCAAACGGTTTCGGCCGTCCGGCTTCCATCCCATCACGCGCTTCATGAGGCCGCAGACGCGGCCAGGTCGCTAGGGGCTCTGCCCCACGCGCGCGTCAAGCCCGCACCCTAAAGGGTTTTGGCTCCCCCACGCCCGCAAGCGGGCGCGGTTCCCCCAAAAAAGTCGCAAGCGACTTTGCAAGGCTTGACGCTTGCTACCCCCGCTCTCGGCGAGGGCCAAGGTTGCATCAGCCGATGCAACCCAAGGCCAACAAAGAGAAAGGGAGGAACCATGCCAAGCACAAAGACCTACCGAGTTGTCGTCATCGAATGGCTTTCACATAAAGCCGTCATCGCGGCGACCGGCGCAGAGGAAGCCGAGGCGAAGGCCCGCGAACTGTGGGCCAACAACGCCGATCACGGGACTTTTCAATTCGAGGACAGCGGCATCGATGGCGTTACCGTCGAGGAGGTGCTGTCATGACGGCGACGATCGACACCGCGCAGCGGATCAAAGAACTCAACGACGCTTTCCGTCGCACCGGCGACGGCGGGCGCATCCTCTTCACGGCAGGAGTCAGCGGCTTCGGCGTCGCGTTCTCGCATCAGGCGCTTGCGCTTGTGTGGCGCTTCGACGCTTTCACGCCCGACAACGACCCGCAGGGGGAGCACGATTTCGGCAGCTTCGATCACGCCGGCGCGCACATCTTCTGGAAAATCGACTATTACGACGCCGCCTGTGAGTACGGCTCCGAAGACCCCGCCGACCCCGCAAAGACGACGCGAGTTCTCACGATCATGCTGGCCGAGGAATATTGATCGAGGCGGAGGCCGCGCCTCGACGGCGCGGCCTCTTTCCCGCGCCGACGGCAGCGCGATTTGACAGAATGGAGCTTATGCGGCTTTGCACGGGCAAGCGTCATCTCGGTTGCCGAGTAATGCGCGTAATGCAAAGTTCAGGAACCGGCATGCGAGGCGGCCTGAGGTACTTATGGATTGGCTCAGCTTGCGCGATCCATATCCTCGAACCCGCCCTTCCACGCTTCGCGCGTCGGCGGCGGGGCAGGGGGCGTTTTCGCGTCATTGCGGAGGGCCTGGCCGAGCAGGCTGTGCGGATTCGAAACCGAGCGCGCGTGCAGCTCGTCGAGATTTTTGAGAACCACCACCAGCAGCACCGCCTCGATCCCGAGCGGAACGGCGACACATTTCGCGCCGGTGAAGCTCAAAAAGGAGCCGCCGAAGCCCTCGAACGTGAAGACGCCGAACCCTTGCAGCAGGGCGACGGCGACGGCCGCGACCACGGCCAGCGGAATCCACAGCCGAGGAGCGATGCGACTTTTTTGCGCTTGTGTCATGGCGTCATCCTACCTACCGGAAAAACAGGGTGTAGCTGGAGACGAGGGGCCGGGGCAATGACGCCAGAAGATATGGAAGCACAGATCGCGGCGATCGCGGAGGACAACGCCGCAATCGAGCAGTATCGCGCGAAATACGGGGACGACAAGGCGGCGACCTTCGAGGCCGATCTTTACAAGCTGAGACGCACGCCGGCACCGGCGAGCGTCGGCATGTTCTCAGGCCTGCCGCGCTCGATCATCATTTTGATCGCGATTTGGGTTGGTCTGCTTGAGACCGCCGACAAGCTGCCGCGCCTGTTGCTCTCTTATCCAGGTTACGAAGCGACGCTCGCCGAGTACCACGCGAAGATGATGCAGCCGGACATCACCGCCGCGCAGCTTGAGAAGGCGCGCAACGAGGCCAAGGCCTCGGCTTACCAGCCCGACCTCTCATCCGTGCAGCTCGCCAAGAGCAAGCTCGAAACCAAGGCGGCGTCTTTTCAGCCAGCTCTAACGGCGGCGCAGGCATTCAAGGCGGAGGTGGACGCCGTTGCCGGCGGGGCCGCCGGCGGGCTTGAAGGGGACATGAGTTCCTATACCCGATTGCACAATATGTTCGATTTGCTTGATCCCGAGCATCCGAACCTTATTTCGCGCGGCGTCCTTGAACCGGACGTATCGCCGCTGACCGTGGAGGTGATGCTCTCCGAACAACCTCGGCGCTGCGCTCGTGAGCCTCGGCGAGCGGGAGAGCGGGACGGCGCGGCTCGAGGAGGCGGTCGCGGCCTTTCGTGCGGCGCTGGAGGAGCGGACGCGCGAGCGGGTTCCGCTCGACTGGGCGACGACGCAGATGAACCTCGGCACAGCGCTCTTTAGGCTCGGCGGGCGGGAGAGCGGGACGGCGGGGCTCGAGGAGGCGGTCGCGGCCTATCGCGCGGCGCTGGAGGAATTTACGCGCGAGCGGGTTCCGCTCGACTGGGCGACGACGCAGAACAACCTCGGCAATGCGCTCTTGAGCCTCGGTGAGCGGGAGAGCGGGACGGCGGGGCTCGAGGAGGCGGTCGCGGCCTATCGCGCGGCGCTGGAGGAAAGGACGCGCGAGCGGGTTCCGCTCGACTGGGCGGCGACGCAGATGAACCTCGGCAACGCGCTCGTGAGCCTCGGCGAGCGGGAGAGCGGGACGGCGCGGCTCGAGGAGGCGGTCGCGGCCTATCGCGCGGCGCTGGAGGAGCGCACGCGCGAGCGGGTTCCGCTCGACTGGGCGGCGACGCAGATGAACCTCGGCACAGCGCTCTTTAGGCTCGGCGGGCGGGAGAGTGGGACGGCGGGGCTCGAGGAGGCGGTCGCGGCCTTTCGCGCGGCGCTGGAGGAATTGACGCGCGAGCGGGTCCCGCTCGACTGGGCGGCGACGCAGAACAACCTCGGCGCTGCGCTCGTGAGCCTCGGCGAGCGGGAGAGCGGGACGGCGCGGCTCGAGGAGGCGGTCGCGGCCTTTCGTGCGGCGCTGGAGGAGCGGACGCGCGAGCGGGTTCCGCTCGACTGGGCGACGACGCAGATGAACCTCGGCAGTGCGCTCCAAACGCTCGGCGAGCGGGAGAGCGGGACGGCGCGGCTCGAGGAGGCGGTCGCGGCCTATCGCGTGGCGCTGGAGGAAAGGACGCGCGAGCGGGTCCCGCTCGACTGGGCGACGACGCAGGAGAATCTTGCGACATGCCTTGCTGCGTTGGACGAGCGCCGGAAGGCGTAACCGATAAACACAAATGGTATTTGATAAAGAGCTGATTTTTGAGAGACAAGCGGCGCGGCGGGCAATCGCCGTCAAATCCCGTGAAATCGCCTCTCAAAACTCATTCTCGATTCCTACCTCTCAAAAGGTCGCAGAGCCGCGAGATTCGATAGGTGCAGAACTCAAGACTTATGGAAAAACCTTAGGCCACTGGCAGAATTGCGCTTTTCCTTTCCATAAGTCGTCGTCATAATTCCCCCTATGATTTACGGCTACGCCCGAGTCTCTACCGACGGCCAGAGCGTTGACGCGCAGGTAAAGCAGTTGCGCGACGCCGGAGCCGAAAACATTTTCCGCGAGACCGCGAGCGGAGCCAAGACCGAGCGCCGCGAGCTGGCGCGCGCGTTGCGCGAGCTTGGCGAGGGTGACACCCTGCTCGTGACGCGCCTTGACCGGCTGGCGCGATCCACCCGCGACCTTTTGAACACCTTGGCGAAGATCACGGAGCGCGGCGCGACCTTCAAATCCCTTGCCGACACATGGGCGGACACGACCACGGCCCATGGGCGCTTGATGCTGACCGTGCTTGGCGGGCTTGCGGAGTTCGAGCGCGAACTGATCCGTGCCCGCACTGGCGAAGGCCGCGCCCGCGCCAAGGCACGCGGGCAAAGCTTGGGGAGACCCTTCAAGTTGACGCCGCACCAGCGGCAGGAAGCCGTCAAGCGGCGCGACGCGGGCGAAGAAACGCTTACCGAAATCGGGCGCAGCTACAATGTCAGCCCGCAGACGTTTTCACGGCTTACCTGTAGCAACCCACAAACATCGGCATAACGATGAACTTCGAGCATAAGGTCTTCGCAAACCAGTTCCCAATCGTGCAAACGTTCGTTTACCACCTCATTTATTATCGAGTACTGTTGAAGGGCTACGAAGAACGTCAACTGCAAGACGAGTTCTGGACACAGACTATTGATGCACACTTACTTCGTGCCGTCATCAACTGGTGCATGGTGTTTGGTTCAGACAAGTCTGAACCAACTCACTGGAAGCAACTCTCCATAACCGACTCGAAGGCATTATATAAAAGTTTTCGTGAAGGACTTTTTGTGGCGACTGACCTTAACCAACATACATGGCAGCAATATTGGAAAAGCGTGGTCGATTTTCGTAACAAATACGCCGTACATCGGGAATTGGAATTTAGTCTTACTGAGTCAGAAAATTTCAGGCGGAACCTGAGTCAGAAAGTCGCGGGCCACCTGCGCTGCGAATCAGCTACGAGGCGAGATTCGATCATCAGCGTGAAGGGGGCTGTGAGATGGCCAGGCGATCGACAGACGGCAGCGAGTTGCGATTTGCGGCATATGTCCGAGCACTCGTGAGTGTGATCGGCCACGCGGACCGCGCCGGCCCGTTGCGTGATTATTGCCTGGGCCTGATCATGCCCGGCGAGCGCAAGAGCGTCGAGCCGATGGCGGCGGTGACGGCGCCGGAGAGGACCGCGGCGCAGCATCAGTCGTTGCTCCATTTCGTCGGCAAGTCACCGTGGTCGGACGAGAAGGTGTTGACCAAGGTCGGAGCGACGGTCCTGCCGGCGATCGAGAGCCACGGGCCGATCGAAGCGTGGATCATCGACGACACCGGCTTTCCCAAACAAGGCAAGCATTCGGTAGGCGTCGCTGGCCAATACTGCGGCCAGCTCGGCAAGCAGGACAATTGCCAGGTCGCCGTATCGCTGTCTCTCGCCAATCACCATGCCAGCCTACCGGTTGCTTGGCGCCTCTATCTGCCGAAGGAGTGGGCGAGCGACGAGGAACGTCGGCGCAAGGTCGGCGTGCCCGAGGAGATCGAGTTCCGAACCAAACCCCAGATCGCCCTCGAGCAGATCGAAGCGGCCTGCGAGGCGGGGCTCCCGCGCGGCGTGGTGCTGATGGACGCGGGCTACGGCTGCAACACGCAACTGCGTGCGGGCGTCAGCGCCCTCGCGTTGACCTATGTCGCCGGAATCTTACCGAACACCACGGTGTGGACATCCGACACGGAGCCGCCGCCGCCGAAGACATGGTCTGGCCGCGGCCGGCGAGCGAAGCGCCTCCGTCGCGACGACGGGCATAAACCGATCTCGGTCGAAGAACTCGCTCTCGGCTTGCCCAGGCGCGCTTGGCGCAAGATCACGTGGCGCGAGGGCAGCTGCGAGCGGCTGTCGTCTCGCTTCGCCCGCGTGCGCGTTCGCGCCGCGCATCGAGACTACACTCTCACCGAGCCTCGGCCGGAAGAGTGGCTGTTGGTCGAGTGGCCCGAAGGCGAGGAGAAACCCACAAAATACTGGTTCTCGACGCTTCCGAAGAATATTGCTTTCCGCAAATTGGTGGACATCGCCAAACTGCGCTGGCGTATCGAGCGCGATTATCAGGAACTGAAGCAAGAGGTCGGGCTCGGTCACTTCGAAGGGCGAGGTTGGCGCGGCTTCCATCATCACGCCACGTTGTGCATCGCGGCCTACGGATTCCTGGTCTCCGAGAGGGAGACGATTCCCCCCTCAGGACCTCGTCCCATTGCGCGGTGCGAAGAACCTGCCGTTCCCCACGGTGACGGATCCCGACGCCCTGCCACTGCGAACCGCGCGTCACGTACCGAACTCCATCGCGACGATGCGCAGACGATTGGTGGTCGCGCTCGTCGATACGCTCTCACGATGTCCCTGTTGCGCCGCGCCGATCGCCAGGCGCTCGCGGCGTGAGAACTTGTGACGCAGTAAAATTAGCAGCCCGGTTCCGAATTTTGAAACGGCACTCACGGTCGCATACTATTACGATACTTGGGTGAGGGGAATTATTTCTCCTGTGCTTGATGATGAACCGCCATTTGAGTTATTCGCGAAAACTTTGCGTAACTCAATGGTTCCCGTGGTGGAAAAGCTTCTGATGGTAAGATCGCCCGATCCTATAACGTAAGCCGCTGCACGAATTCGAGGCTTGCCGATGCCCATTGAACTTCGCCGCATTGACCCCACGCGCAACATGCGCCGCTTCTACCGGCTCGACGTGCAGCCGGATTTATTCGGCGGCGTGTTGCTTGTGAAGGAGTGGGGGCGCATCGGCGCACTTGGGCGCACCCTTGGGGTCATCGTGGAAGCTGTTCCAAATCCTAGAGCTTGGGGAATTTGTAGGGTGTCACGGGTGTCACGACAATTCATGGTACCTGCTGACGCATGTTCACAGCGCCCTCATTCATCGGCAGTTCAGGTTGGTAAGCGTATAATAAAAAATGAAAGGCTAACCTTTCGGGGAGCGGCTTACCTCTCGGAGGATCTGCAAATGACAAGCAAGTTTGCCGCGATCGGCCTCGGCGCGCTTATCGCCCTCGCCCCGCTCGCCACTCTGGCTCAAACCGCTCCCACCGCTCCCGCCGCCACTGAGGCGAAGCCCATGGCCGCCCCGTCGGGGTCGCACAAGAGCCAAATGCGCCACACCAGCAACATGAGTAAGCAACAGGCAAGGGCTGGGGCCCATCACATGCACAAGATGGGGACCACTCCGGCGAGCGCCCCCAAACCCTGATCTTCATACAATTGGGGCGTAAACCGGCCGTCAATGCTCATCAAAATCTGAACCCCGGCTGGGCCCAGCCGGGGTTTTTTTGCGCCGGTGTGGCTAGATTTGTTTGAGACGCTGAATCCAACGCTAAGGAAGGATGGCCAAAAAGCCGTTGCAAATTGACGATTCACGCCCTCTTTGCCCATGCGGGTGACGATCCCTAACGCGTTCCTTGCCCTGTGAACTTAACAGCCGCACTCGCGGGCGTGAATTTCCCGCGCGCCCATCAAGACTCTGACGAATCATCCAAATCAGGACAGGCTTGGCGATCACGCGGCGCAGTACGTCGCGCTGATTTTATCAACAACGTGGAGAAGCGAAGCCCCAGAAACACAAAACCCGCCACAAAGGGCGGGGTCGGTGTCCCGACAAGCGGGGAATTATTAGCAGCTCGCAACTCTAATAATCCCCGAAAATCTAAATCGTTGCAAGCCCTTTTTTTCTGGCAACGGCGGAGCCTTGTCTCAATCGTCTCTGTCCTCTGGCGGGTTGTCGTCAACCCGAAGGAGGAACTATGTCTTTTGAATCAACACCTAACGCCCGACATGGCGCGCTGTTTGACGCCGCCTTTCCGCCCCCCGCCGACCGGCAACGCCGACTTGGCCGCATGTTGCCGCTCGGCGCTGCTATCGGAGCCGCACAGGCCGCGCATCGCTTCGCCGACGAGGCACCGTGGCCGGTATGGAGCGGCAGCACGCGAAAGCCGGTGCAGTTTCAGCCGATGCCGCGCCGCGCCGCCGTCAAGGCATGGCATGACGCGCGGCGGTTCGAGCGCCAGACCCGACAGCCAGGCCGACAAGACGGGGCGCTAGGGCGCAACGGCCTTGCCGTGCTTCACGTCTTGCTGTTCGACTTCCTCAACCACGCCACCGGCCAGCTCACGCCCGCGCGCGCCACGATTGCCCGCGCCGCGAATATCTGCATCCGCAGCGTTGACCGTGGCCTTGCCAAGCTCAAGGAAAGCGGCGTCATCAACTGGATTTGCCGATGCGCCGAGTCCGTCGAGGACGGGATTTACCGGCTGCGGCAACAGGCGAGCGCGTATTTCGTGCTGGCGCAAGGCCAGTGGCGCGGCTTGTGAAGGAGTGGGGACGCATCGGCACACGCGGGCGCATCGTTGACGAGAGCTACGACAGTAAAGCTCTTGCTATCGCCGCGATGCAGCGACAGGCCGAGCGCAAGCGGCGGCGCGGCTACGTCGAACCTAACCTTGCTTCATGACGGGCGACCGGAGCCGCCAATTGCCGCCCGGGCCGCCGTATTGCACGCAACAAACCGGGGGCCCAACGCGGGGGTGACATTGCGTCCAATACAAGCAGCCAAGTCGATCTCACGCAGCTTCGCGCCAGTGAAACGCTTGGCTCGCTGCCGGGATTACCCCAGACCAGGACATTGCGTCCAAGACGCTACCGTGCAGTTTTACGCGGATGGGCCTTCCGACCCTAATAACATCCCTCGCCGCCTGTTCAGCCAGGCGACCGCCGAGGCCGCCAAACGAAAAAACGCTGCGCGACAGTCGACGCTCCTTAGCGTGCTCTTTCGGGAAGATTCTGCGATGACCTCGGAAAGCGCCGCGCGGCCGAGGATCAGGCGCGCGAGCGTGGTTTTCCCTGCCCCGCCCTTCGTGGTCGCGATGGTGATGATGCTCATAGGAACCTCGTTTCCTAGCCCGCTAGGTGGCGGGATTTCTATGCGCCTCGTTTCCTACAAAACGATTAAGGTACGCAGCCGGGATTTGACGCGAATCACCTGACGGCGGATTTTACCGGGGCGGGCGCAATTCGCGCGCCCTCTTGGAGGCAAAAGCCCCAGACACAACAAACCCGCCAGTGAAGGCGGGCCGGTTGCCGGCAAAGCCGGGGAATATCGAGGTGTGGCAACCGCGATACTCCCCGAAAATCTGAATGGCCCAGTGACCGCGAAGCTGTGCGTTGTGGCCATCTGAACCCTACGCCCCTCTTTGGCCCCAACGGGCGGCAATGTGGTCGTTCAAATTTTGACAGAGAGCGCCTTTTTTCAAAAGTCGGCGTTCTGGTCCCAGGAGATGTAGCGGGATTCCGGCACCGACGAGAGCGGACGGACTGGCAAAATGTCAAAAGTGGCGTCCTGCCCACCTGAATTCGCATTGGGCGAACGGTGAAACTGAGGAATCAAGCCATCTTCTCGGGATGGCCAGATTGCACAGCTTCGCGGTCACCGGGCCAATTACGACGGCACGCTCGAGCGCATCCATCACACACTGTATGTGCAGTGTCGGGAGGCAGCGGGCAGAGCACGATGACGGTGGGGCGGCGTGATCGCGCAATCCCACGCAATTGGAGGAGCCGATGACGACGACGCCAAAAGACGTCCTCCGCAAAAGGCTGGATAAAGCCTTCCAAAACTACGTCGCCAACCTTCAAGGGCGCGATGCTCGCGGTCAATACGACGCCAGCGTTCGGTACAACTCCGAAGTCTCCGCCGCCAGAAAAGACTATATGCGCGCAATCCAGAAACGGCTCGTCGCTATTTCAAGTGGGTGAATTGGCCAGAACGTCTCCGGCGATGAGGTAGACGACGGCTTTGAGATTTCGCTTGGTTCGGTAGCCTTTGGCTTTGCGCTTGGCGGCCTGCACGTTGCCGTTGATGGCTTCGAGGACGCCGTTGGAAAGGCCGGTGGCGATCGATCTGAGAATGCCCTCGGCCTTGGCCATGATCGTTTTGGCCAGTCGCTTCATCGGGCCGAGATCGCAGACCTGAACCCAGGCGTTCCAGCGATCGAGGAAGCGTCGGGCGGTCTTGGCGTCCATCGTGAACAGCTGTTGCAGGTTCATGCGGATTTGCATCGCCTGGATCGTGTCCAGGTTCTGCGCTTCCAATCTTGACAACGCTTCCTTCTCCTCCTGCGTCAGATGATCGACGTTCTTGAGGAAGATGTAGCGCCGGCCCTTGATCTGGAAGTTGTTCCGCGCTTCCTCGCGTCGCACCTGGTCGACGGCCTCGTTGGCGAGTTTGATGACGTGGAATTTGTCGAACGTGATCTCGGCGTTCTCGAAGTTCGCCTTGATCCCCGCTTCGAACGCCGCCCCCATGTCGATGCTGGCGTCGGTGACCGCCTCGCGCTTGCCGCCGTGCGCCTCGAGGAAATCCGCGAATTCCTTCACCGTCGCGGCGTCCTTGCCGTCGGCCACGTAGATGACTTTGCGCCGCGCCATGTCGACGAACAGGCTGACATAGTCGTGGCCGCGCCGCGCCGAGGTTTCGTCGGCGGCGATGCGCCGCACCTGCGACAAATCCAGCGCCTCCACCGCGCGCCAAACGTAATGCTCGACGATCCGCCACAAGCGCGTGTCGTGCTCGCCAAGCCGCTTGGCCGCATTGGCGATCGGCATCGCCTTGGCCAGCGCCAGCACGTAGGCCTCGAACAACAACGTGAACCCGGAACTCGCCCGGGCCCACGGCGTGGCGACCTTGCGCACCCCGCAGTTCGGACAGCTCACTCGCGCCACACGAGCGTGCAACAGCGTGCGATGCTGGAAGAAGTCCAGATGCCGCCACGTTTCATCCTTCGTGTCGTGAACCGCGCAACCCTCGCGTCCGCACTCGGCGCAGGCGAACCGGCTCCCGCGCGGAAAATCCACATACAAATCGAGCCGACCATCCTCGACCGCAAACTCGCTACGCGTCACCGTCCACGGCGACTGCAACCCAAGGGCCAACTGGAAAAGATCGGTGTCTCGCATCCCCTCGCAATAAACTCGATCCCAACCGATCGCTCCCCAAGCGAACCCAAAAAACGGCCTTACCCACTCCATTCAGCGAGGAGCCCCAGAAACCTCGCGCTGCTGGTGCAGGGTGAGTTTTGGCTTACGGCCAAACTTGACCGCCTCAAGCTTACGCACTTTCAATATCAGTTCGAAATTTAGCGCCGACGGCATCGATGTTGAGCGACTTTGCGGCAGCGGCATTTTGCAAGATTTTCCTGACTTCCGTCTTCGTCCATCGTTTCGTCTGCGTTCCATTGACCGCTTTAGCTACGTCCTGCGCCAATTTATACAGCCCGGTCAAATCGATGTCGGCGACGTCCCGGTGCCGGTCGCGGAGTAGCTGGGCGGGGTGTCGCCCTCGGTCGCAACAATGCGAAGCGGAATCTTTTGTATCGCGGCTTCTTCAATCCAGACTAAATCCAGCCGGTCAACCGTGTCGCGAGTTGCGGCCAAGGCAAGCACCACTTGCTCAAGGGACGGTAGATGAGACGGATCACATGTCCAGAACGACAAGCAATCATCCGTCACGCGGATATCATTCGTAATTGGGGTCACCACACGATTTGCTCAAAACTGCACGTTAACAGGGTTGGCTGGTCCCCTCGGTCGTTTGCACGGCGTCGGGGCTGATTGGGAACGGGACCGTGCTGACGACTAGCCCCCAGAAGCCGACGCGACTCCCCATGCCAAATTGGGACGTGTTCTGATTTCATTGGTATTTTTGCTTAGCGTGCGATTTTGGACAAATCGTGTGGTGACCCCAAGGACGGAGACGCTTGCGGCTCCGTTCACGACAGCCCGCCCGCGCCGCTTCGCGCGAGAACGCCAAGGCTTAACAGCAGTGACAGCGGAGTCACGGTGTCATGCCGATAATCCACGCCGCTCCGCGAGGGGACGCCGCTAGATATTCAATGTCGATTGATACATTGCCCAATCTAAGAGCGTGTATAATCGGATTAGCCCCTCCAAAACAAGTATCGCGGAAATTGGTCATCATCCTACCGTTGATTCTGACAGGCAATAGATTTAAGCAGATCATAACCCCTTTACCATCAGGCGCTTTTTTAAAAGTCACCTTTAATTCTGATGGATCAAAGCGAATTGCGCTTTCTGCCGATGATGTCTCATAGGAAAGCAATTGACTCCCATCGGAGTAAAAAAGTGCGTATCCTAGAGGATATTTGTTTTTAAACCCCTTTTCCGCCACAAAGTCCTCTAACGATTGCGGATTGCTCTCCTTATTTTCAAGCAATTGCGCGATGATTTGAATGCTTAAATCAGCATCCGCAAGCTGCGTCTGCTCTGCCGTCAACTCTCTAATTCTATCCCTAGCTTCGCCCGCGTGTTGGCTATTCGGAAATTGCGACATGAAGTTGTTATATGCGTCGATTTTATTTGAAGTCAGCGCGACAACCCATGCCTTAAACTCGGACGCCTTGGAAATTTCATCTGCCGATGGCTCTCTTGTCGGCGTCGGCGTGGGTTTAGTCTCAATGCTCGGCAACTGTGGCGGAGTGGCCGTTTTATCGAATGCAACATGAATGAACGTAAGGACTGCCGCGCCGACCAACCACACAATAGCATAAAAGACAAGTATTCGCGGGAATTTTCGCCACGGCTCACCGAATGCGCTTAGCGTTGATTGCGTCATCGTGATCGTGCCCACTTGTAGATATCGAAAAAAGCCACTGAAAAGAACGCTATAACGACAAATAAATCACCATCGGAATTGTCGCCCCATAGAAGCAAGGTCCGAGCACCCTTCAACTCGTTGAATACTCCGAAGCGGAGTTTCGGCCTGACGCTCCACTTTCCGTCAGACGCGCTGCTCAACGAAATCCCGCATCGATGCGTGCGACAGGCGGGAGGTCAGATCGAGCAACCGGTCGAAGGCCGTCCTGGTGTGGCGCCTTCGGTTCCAGCGGAATGTGAACTCGTCGAGGTAGCGTCGCAAGTGCTGATTGCGCACGCCGTGCAGCGTGCCACCGAACCAGCGCTTCAGGTTCGAGAACGCCAGGTGGATCCAAGGAAGCAGTACATGCGCCGCCATGTCGCCGACAACTTTACTGACGTGCGTGCGGTGTTCGGCCAGCTTCCGATAGCCTGCGAACCCGTCGCTCACCACGGTGGCACCGACCTCCACATTGCGCTCGACGAAATTCCTGATGCTTGGGCCGGTGTGGTCCTTCAACGGCTCCAGCCGCACCCGGCAAGGATGCCCTTCTTCGTCGAGTTCGACGGCGCCGATGATCTGGAGGATGCCGACGTTGGGAATGCCGTGGTTCGCGATGGGGTCATGCTTCGACCGGAACGGCACTTCGTTCTCGTCCACCTCAACAAGCCCTTGCAAGAGGGACCGGTTGGGATCGACCATCGCCCGTCGCAGCTTGTGCAGCAGCAGCCAGGCGGTCTTATAGGAGCGGATGCCGAGCTGCGCCTGGGCCTGCTCGGCGGAGATGCCGTTCGAGTGGCTGGTCAGGAGATGGATGGCCTCGAACCAAGTGCGCAACGGCAGCTTGCTACGGTGCATCACCGTTCCGCCGTGACCGAGGTCTGGCGGTGGCAACCGGCGCATTCCCAGGTGAACGGTTTGGTATCAAGTTCCCAGCCTTGCAGGTGCCGCAGGCCGGGCATGTGAAGCCGAAAATGCACAATATCGGATAGAGTAATGGTAATTCCCCTCACTGTCCAAACCAAAGGCGTCTGAGACATTGATGTAAGGACAATTTCAAGGAGTTCCGCAAAACCAGCGATGACTACAACTCCAGCCGCATGAGCGCTAAGGATATTGCAGAATTTGAGAGTGTTTAGCCAGGGTTCGCGCCAGTCGTATGCCTCGCCCAATTTTGAGTTTTTTGAGCCTGGTTTGTCAAATCGAGGTGGCTTACCGCCCGCACGCCGCGAAGGTGGATCGTTGACGTTCTTCGCGTTCATACGTCGAGCCTCGAAATCGTCTGATGCGAGACGTTGTAGCTCTGCGCGATCTCGCGAAGCGTCTCCTCGCCCTTCTCTCGCCGTTTGATCGCTTCCTTGCGCTGATGCTCCGTGAGTTTCGGCTTGCGGCCGAACTTGACGCCTCGCGCCTTGGCATTGGCGCGGCCGAGCGCCGTGCGCTCCTTGATCCGCCGGCGCTCAAGCTTGGCGGCCACGCCAAGCATGGCGAGGATCAGCTCGGCGAAGTCCGACGTGGTGTCCACGACAGGCTCGGCGATCGAGCGAAGGCCAAGCGCCGGCCTTCTGAAGGTCGCGGGCGATAACGAGTAGGTCGGTTGTGTCGCGCGACAGGCGATCGACGGCGGGGATAATCACCACGTCGCCGTGACTGACCGTTGTCAGGAGCTTTTGTAGCTGAGGCCGGTCGGCCGTCGCGCCGGCACGCTCGCGTTCGCCGGGCAACGCGGCTGCGATGGCGACCGTCGCGCCCCGATCGTCCGAGACTTTGACCATGCCGGATGGATGCGCATAGGCGGTGGTGGCGAACAGCGCGGCGATGGGCGACAGGACGCGGTCGAGCGGCGCGTCGGGGTCGCAATGCCGAAATCAGCAGCCGGAGCAGCCGCCCATCGTCTGTTACGATTCGATACCAGCCGGCCAGTGGCACCGCGCTATGGTCGAGCCCCGCCTGTAGGGTCACGTCATCGACGAACCAGGCGAGCGGGCGGCCGAGACTGTCGAGCGCTTCGAACCCGTGCGTGATGTTGTGGAACTTCGGTTTTCCTGGAACTTTGCTAGGCTCCTGTTGCGGATGAAAAAAACGCCGCACGGAGCCGCCCTGAAGCCATGCGACGCGCAAGGCGAGGTTAGCGCGGGACTGACTGCGCGGCGCCAACAGCTCGATCTCGAAGCCGGCTTTCCAGGGTTGGCTCATGGGCGCTGTCAGCTCCTCACGCCAGCGCGTGGCGTAACGTACCTGGCCCATCGGGCTTGGCAAGGAAACGCCCGACCGAGCGACGCCGCCATTGCGTCTCCGTAGGGCTTTTCGGCCATGTCGGGGTTGTCCTGGAGGAACCGCTCAAGGGAACTCATCACCTGCGCGCCTTTCAACCCCGGCGGCGGGCAATAGATTTGCTTTCCTGCAAGTGCGCCATCCGATTTTCCGCGCCCGCGATCTGGAGCCCGCGCGCGAGTACCTTTCCGGTGTGCTCGCGCCACATCGTCTGGCGTATCTGACGAGGGACCATCGGCTCAATTTTCGCCATCGGCGCGCCAAACTGGGCGCGGTCGAGCTCAACGCGTTACAGTTCGGCGGCGACGTGATGGTCACCGCGCCGCATCTTCCGGACCACTTTCTCCTGCAATTTATGCTCGCTGGTAGTTGCACACTCACGCAGGGAGGCCGAACCTACGATATGCGGGCGGGTTCCGTCGCCGTCATCAATCCCTGCCGGCCTTTCACGAAGAGCTGGTCGCCCGAAGGCCGCCAGCTCCTGATACGGATAGATCGGAGCCTGCTGGAGCGCGAAATGCTGGCTTGGACCGGGCGCGACCCGAGGGAGCCTATTGAATTCGATCAATCGCAGGCGTTCGCGATGGAGACAGTCGCCACCCTGACACACGCCGTTCGCATGCTCTGCGACGATCTTCGCGGCGGATCGTCGGGGCTCGATCACCCGCTCGTTCGCGACCGCGTCGCCTCGACGCTCGCGTCGGCCTTGCTTGTCGGGCTGCCGCACAATCACAGCGGGGCCTTTGACGGCGCGGCGCCTTCGATCGCCCCGGCCTCCGTGCGCCGCGCCGAGCAATTCATCGAGGAGAATGCGGTCAAGGCCATCGGGCTCGCTGACGTGGCCTCAGCCGCGGGCGTCAGCGCAAGGTCTTTGCAACTGGCCTTTCGCCGCTTCCGCGACACGACGCCAATGGCGCATTTGCGGGCGCTGCGGCTGGGATTGGCGCGCAGCGACTCCGAGTCCGGCCGGCCCCTCTGCGCTAAATAGCGGTCATTCGCCGACGGCGTGGCGAACGGGTCATGTCGACCGGTCCCGATACGGAAGGAATGCGCG
>CAWDTW010000022.1:0-18937 GCA_963805295.1 uncultured Alphaproteobacteria bacterium
TGCGACGCGACGGCTCTGTGGTCAGCACCAACACATCCGGCATTCTGCTGCGGGAAATCACCGGCGGTGTTCCTGAACGGCTTCGCCGCGATATCGCGGTGACGCACTTCTTCAATCCGGTGCGCGTGATGCGGCTTCTCGAAAATCGTCGCGGGGCCCTAGAGCTGCGCCAAAGCGCGCGATACGCTGGCTGCCTTCTGTCGTGATGCGCTCGGCAAAGGCATCGTTTACGCCAAAGGCACCGTGAACTTCATCGGGAACCGGATCGGCTGTTTCTGGATCCTGTCTGGCCTTCACAAGGCTCGACCTTATTTGGTGGTAGGACTCAGCAGGGAGAAGATCGTCTCGCCATGGGCGTGCCGGTTGGCTTGACCTTCACCACCGGGCTGGACGGTTTGGTCGACCTGATCGGTCTCGATGTGATGAATCATATTGGCGAGAACCTGGCGGTGAGTTTGCCCGCTTGGCGATGCAGGGTCGGCCTACACGAGGTTCCCCGCGGGGGAGAAGGCGCTCCTCGCGCGCGGTCAGCTCGGCCGCAAGACGGGCGGCGGCTTCTACCGCGTGCGGAAGGCAGCCATGGGCTGAAAGACTGAGAAAAGTCTTCGATGTCGAAGCGAACGGATGGCATCCGGCAGCGGCAGTCGAGCTTGCCCTTCGGCACGCCCGCTCAAATACCCTTTTGTTTTCGATGTTCCCGAAGGCCGCTTTGCCTGGGATTCGTATGGGCGGCAAACGCCGCTCAACGCCGCGGGGGATGATACCGGAAATATCCTGATGATATTTTCAGTATCGACCGCGCCATGCGATGGGGTTTTGCATGGAAGAAAGGGCCGGTCGAGCTGCTTGACGAGATCGGGCCCGGGCGTGTGATCGAGCGTCTGGGAGGAGCCGGGCAACAAGTGCCGCGGATGCTCGCCGCGCTGGACAGCGCTCGCGCAGCGACTTTTATCGCGATGGCGAATATCTGGGGCTGGATGGGGTGTACCGCTCGCTTCCGCCGGAATGAGCCCTTGCTCGGCGGATCGCCGCGCCATTACTCAAGGAGCAGCATTGTTAGCGCCCGCGCGCCCGAAGCGCAGACAGGATGACCGATGGCTTTTGCGTCGCCCGCCACAGCCATCCCGAGAACGAATTCATCGACCTGCACTGGGCGAACGTCAGCCACGTCGAGCGCCCCGACGCTGGCGGTCGCCTCGAGTTCTTGCGGCGGTATCAACCCGAACGCGACGTTCAACGATCCGACTGCGGCGCTCTTTGCGTTGGGGACGACGGCGTCGGCGATGGGCAGGATGCAGGTCTCTCCCATGCGAACTCGGAAGGCGCTGACGCGGTTGACTTGGCGGCTTCTACATGATCCCGCTTGGAGCGCGCCACTATCCTATAGACGTAAACGGAACGCGGCTCCTTCTGCCGCTCGACGCGCTCGTACAGATGGACGGTGCGCCTTGTTCGGCTGCTTCGTGATTGCCCCGTCAGCAGCTAACCTGGGGGACTGGGCCGAGACTCGTTGCGGCGAGGGGCCCGAGACCAGTTTCTTCTTTTGCCGGCTCGCACGAGATCGGGAAATTTTTGGTGCCCCGAGGTTGCTCCGGCCGCCTCATATTATTTGTCGATGCTCTGCCTCAGCCAGAAGGCGTAGAGCGCCGCGGCGCCGAGCGCGCCTATGCTCATCACAAGGCCGATCGAAAGCGGCGAAGCGTTGCGATAGAGGGCGGCAGCCGTCGCGCCGCCGAGCGCGCCAAAAAGCATCTGAACGGTGACAAAGACTGCGGAGGCGACGCCGGCGATCTCCGGCAGCGGACGCACTGCATCACGCCGACGCATTGGGAAAAACCAGGCCGGAACAATGAAACAGAGAGCATGACCGGCAACGCGACGATCCAGGGGCGAACCGACGCCGGCGACGCCGATCGCAAGCAGGACGAGCCCCGCGAGAGTGGCGAGCGCGAGGGCGGCGTCGAGCACGGCCTTTGGCCGCGCGCGTAGCCGCAGGAGCCCTGAATTGAGGGACGAGCCGACGATGGCTCCCGAGGCCGTGATGGCGAAGAGTTGTGTCTAGTGGCCTCGACACTCCTAAAGGGCATTGTCAGACGTGGATCCAGACCGCCAGCTGGCGCGCCGGCGCGGGATGGAGCCCCACTGTTTTTGCTCAGGAATTGCCGACACGCTCGGCGAGATTTGACGCCGAAAATGACCTAGACTCGATTTGCCTTGACAGTGCCCTCCTGAGCGGTCAAGAGGGTTTTCCGGCCTCGCGGATGGCGAGGACGGTCAGGCTGTGCTGGGCGACGGACAGGGGATGACCCCACTTGGAGGCGCTGGCCCCAACGCATGGTGCGGGAAAGGCCCGCGGCGAGGTCGTTGTCGGTCCAGGCCTGCGGATCGGGATTGAGGAGATCAAGACGGCGTTTCGACTTCAGGAGCACGAAAGCGCGGGCGTCAGCACCCAAAGGAGCGGTGGTCGCGTCGAGCATGGTCATGGGCGTGCTCCTCTCGTTTCGGATTTGGCGCGCAGGGCGTCGTTCCCGTCGCCGCCCTCGATTGGAGGGCAGCCGCGCGAACGGGATCACGAAATTTTCGGCCAGCGATCGGTGGCGCTCTGCGAAGCGGTCCCCCGGTCCATTGGCGTCGGCAGCGCTGCAGAGAAGCGCGCCGGGAAGCATTGCGATGCTGGCGAGCAGCGCCTCGAGCGCCGCGATCGTGCCCGGGCCCATGCCTCCGCCCGTCGCGGCATAGAGCGTGTCCTTGCGCAGCCTCTCGATCGCCGCGACGCTGAGCGCATCAATCGCCGCCTCGGCGAGAACCAGCCTCGGAAGAGGCGGACCCTTCGGGGGCAGGCGGAAGAGCGATTTGGCGCCGCCTGTCAGCGAACCTTTGTAGGCCGCCCGCGCACATCGACATGGGCGACATCGCCGTCACCAACGAAATAGGCGAACCAGGCGCTGCCGACCGGCCCCTCCCGCAGAACGCCGGCAGCCGAGGCAGCTTCGATGATCGCAGAGGGGAGCCAGCGCTTTCGCGCGAGATAGCGCCAGGTCGGAGAATTGGGCCACACCGCCTTTCGCTCGGCCCAGCGTTCGGCGACGGGTCTGTCAGGGTCTTTGCGGCCCCCTACCCTGTCGACTGGCGGGAAGCTCGGCGGCAGGCCGGCGAATTCGCGCAGGCGCTTGCGGGCGTGGCCGAAGGTGAGGCCCGGCTCAAGCCTCTGCACCAGTCCAAAGACGTCGCCCTTGGCGTCGCTGGTCGGATCCCACCACCCGCGTCCGGCGTGGCTGACGATCAGGATTTCGCCTTTGCCTCGCCGGTACTTCAGGCTGAGTTTCGTGCTCTCCTTCCGATCCAGTTTCCACGGCGGCGGGGTTCGCTCCAGCACCACGGCGCAATGCACCTTGTCGCGCAGTTCCTCGATTTCATGGTCGTGTCCGGTCATGTCCGCTCCTCGCGTATGAGCGCAGGAGCTGGCTCAATGGCCTTGGGTTTGTCTTCGCCCCTGCCCTGCCCGGCGACCGCGAGGCGGTCGCGCTGCAAGGGCGCGCGGAACGCGCGGGAGCCTGCGACGCACCCTTGACGGCACGGCCGGCGCTAGCGGTAGCCATCGCTCTCTCCTTCGCTTCTCACGCGAAGGCTCAGCGGCGACGGCGCAAACAAGAAACTTGGCCTATGGCGAGGGGTTGGAGGCCCGGCGGCCCCACGGTCCGGCGGCTCTGGCTCTCGTTGGCGCGCGAGCCGAAACAGTTGCGGCGCCGCCGGGGTACCCCTTTTCTGAGCTCACGCCAATTTGCAATCGATTCGAAGTCTGAATCGGAGCGGTCCAATCGATTCCGATCATTCGTTGGACGCGACGGAGTTCTTGCGTCGTAGCTTTGGTCCATGGACCCGGACGCAGACAACCCGACCCTTCTTCAAGTTCTCGTGCTCGAACGGGTCGACCGCGCCAAGAACATGGCGCGATTTTACGTCCTGTCGATCGAACCGACGCCGAGCCGGTCGTCGATGCGGATCATGGCCGCATCGAAACCCGCACGGCCACGGCCACGGTCTCGACCGACATCGCATGGCTGATCAACGACCATCAATGGCCCGGCCTGGCCGCTGTCGGCAAGGTCGAACGCATCCGCGAAACCGCCGGCAAAACAACGTTCGAGACCGCCTATTATCTGCTCAGCGCGCCGCTGACGCCCGAACGCCTCTACGAGGTCGTTCGCTCGCATTGGGGCGTCGAAAATCGGCTACACTGGCGGCTCGATGTCGTGATGAACGAGGATCAGGACAGGAGCCGTGTGGGAAACGGACCCCACAATCTCGCCGTTCTGCGACACATGGCCATGAACGTCATGCAAAAGGACGGCGAAAAAGGCTCGCTCCGCGGCAAGATCAAGCGAGCCGGCTGGGACGAGGCCTACCTCGCCCGACTACTGACCCTGTTTTGAAATGCGATTGCCCTGAGAGCGCGATCCACATGGCCAGGGTTTATGGGGAGCGCAAGCGCAATTTCGTCGGGCAACACTTTTGGGCCCGGGGATTTTTTGTGAACACGGTCGGGCGCGACGAAGAGGCGATCCGCGCCTACATCCGCAATCAAGAGAAGGAAGATCAGAGGCTCGAGCAATTAAATCTCTGGCGTTGATCATGCCACCTTCAGGTGGCTCCAAGCTCAAGGGGCCGCGTCAGCGACCCCTCCTACCGCTTCGAGCGGTTCACAACCTAAAGCCCCCGGCTTTGCCGGGGGATACTTACCAGCGGCGCTCAGCCCGCCGCGTCCGGTTCGAACCCCACTTCGGCTTCCAGGCTGGCGACGTCGCGATAGATCGAAGCCACGGCGAGCGTGCGTCCGGAGCGCTTGTAGCGCACCAGGCAATCCCTGCCGGTGATATCGCCCTCGACCGCGAGTTCGTCAAAAGTCTCGGCATGGCCGACGACGTTGATCGGGACGTCGTAGTGCTGGCTCCAGAAGAAAGGGACCGCCGAGAATCTCTCGCGCGCGCCGATCATGTTGAGCGCCGCGATCTGTCCCTGGCGCTCCGCCACCACCCAATGCTCGACCCGAATGGCCTCGCCGCTCAGCGGACCCGGCCAGCGCGCGATGTCGCCGGCGGCGAATATCCCAGGAGCGCTCGTTTCCAGATAAGCGTCGACGACGACGCCACGATCGACCCTGAGGCCGGCCCTCTCGGCAAGCTCGACCCGCGGGCGCACGCCGACGCCCGCCACAATGAGATCGGCCTCGACGACGCTTCCGCCCGAAAGTTTCACCTTTCCGCTTTCGATGGCGCTCGCGGTGTTTTGCAGATGGAAGACGACGCCGTGCTCCTCGTGCAGGGCGCGGATGAACGCGCCCAATTCGGGCCCCAGAATGCGCTCCATCGGAACGTCTTCCGGGGCTGCGACATGGACTTCGATCTCCCGGGCGCGCAAGGAGGCCGCGACTTCGAGCCCGATGAAACTCGCGCCGAGCACCACCGCCCGCCGCGCCGTTTTGGCGCGTTCGATGATGGCCCGGCAGTCGCCGAGCGACCGCAGCACCAGCACGTCGGACGGCTTTGCGCCCGGAATCGACGGGCGCACCGGTTCGGCGCCGGTCGCCAGAAGAAGCCGGTCGAACGGAATTTTGTCGCCGCCGGCGAGCGCGAGTTCGCGCGCGCCGACGTCGATGCCGACGACGGTCGTCCGGAGGCGAAGGTCGATGGCGTTGTCGGAATAGAAGTTTTCCGCGCGAAGGGGGACCCACTCATCCGGCGCGCTGCCGGCGAGATAGTCCTTGGAGAGATTCGGCCGGTCGACGGGCGGGGCGTCGTCGCTGCTCAGCATGACGATTTCGCCCTGGTATTGCCGCCGTCGAAGCATCTCCGCGGCGGCGAACCCGGCGCCGCCGCCGCCGACGATCACGATTTTGTTCTGCGCGCCCGGTTTGACGCGTCTCTGTGGGCTTGGCTGAACCCGCTTCTCGCGCACGAAAATTTTGCCGTCGCGCTGCTCGACCGCCCAGGAATTGAGCGGGCTGAACGCCGGCGCCTGCAGCGCTTCGCCCGTCTTGAGGTCGAAGCAGGCGTGGTGCCAGGGGCAGCGCACCGTGTCGCCGACAATGAGCCCGTCGGCAAGGGGGCCGTGATAGTGGGTGCAGTGGGCGCCAACCGCAAAAACGTCGGCGCCCCGGCGCGCCAGCAGCACCGGCTCGTCGCCGACATGGCCGATGAGCTTGCCGCCGTCATCGAGTTCGGCGAGCGCAATTCCCTGCGTGAGATCCGGGCCGGCGGGCCCCGCTTGATTGTCGGCCATTGCTCCCTCCTTCGGCTGCCCTTCGGCGCATTCGCGTTCGGTTCGACAAGGCTCGCGCCCGGCGAGCGGTCATAGGGTTTCCGGATGATCCCTTCGGCCGAGGAAGTCTCCCCTCTCCCGTTCGGGAGAGGGGCCGAGGGGTGAGGGGGTGAGGGCTACCTGCCCGCCTTCACCAACTCGACCGCCTCGGCCATCGCTTCGGCCAAATTCTTGCCCACGCGGTTATCGGAGATATCGATGCCGCCGCGGGCGAGGTCCTGCTTGAGCGCGGCGGCGACGGCGTCATCGCTCGCGCCGACCTGGGCGCCGACAAAGTCCCCGGCGTATTTTTCGGCCGCCTCTGGCGACAGCCCCTTCATCTCCGCGGCCCAGAGGGCGACCGCCTTGTTGCGCCGCGCGAGCGCGCGAAACTGCAAGGCCTCGTCGTTGGCGAACCGCTTTTCGAAGGTGTCCTCGCGATCATGGAACGCGTCCGACATGCCTGCCTCCGTCACCGCGAGCCGTACCCTCGCGAAAACTCGCCAGTGACGACGCGCCGCTTTCGGCGCCGCTCCTGGCCCGCTATTGGTGCGATCTTATGACGACTTCCGCCGCGCCGCGCAATGCGATGAGGTTCGAGCGCCGCCGGGCGCGGGTCCGGGCGGGCGTTTGCGCGCTCATCGCCCTTCTGACCTCGATCTTCGCGCTTTCTGGCGCCCGCGCCGAGAGCGTCTTCCGCCGCCGGCGAGGCGGGCGACCCGGCGAGCTTCGATCCGCCGAAAACCTCGACCGCCATCGAGGCCGACGTGCTTGGCGACCTGTTCGAGGGGCTCCTCACCTATGACGCTTCGGGGGCGCTGGTTCCGGGCGCGGCGGAAAGTTTTAGCGTCAGCCCGGACGGCCGAACGTATGTCTTCAAGCTGCGCGACGCGCGATGGTCGAACGGCGATCCGGTGCGGGCCGGGGATTTCGTATTCGGGTCGGAAGGCCCATCCGCGTAAAACTGCACGCTAAGAAACGTGAACACGACCCGGATTCGGGCGATTCCAGCCTGACAAGGGGTGCTTACGTTCGGTCTCCGGCACAATGTGGCGGTTTATTGCGTGCAATCAGTGCGTGCAACATCGAATGGCCGGCATGGCGCCGCCCGGGCCGCCGTATTGCACGCAACAAAGCGGGGGCCCAACGCGGGGGGTGACATTGCGTCCAATACAAGCAGCCAAGCCGATCTCACGTAGCTTCGCGCCAGTGAAACGCTTGGCTCGCTGCCGGGATTACCCCAGACCAGGACATTGCGTCCAAGACGCTACCGTGCAGTTTTACGCGGAATTTGAGAGGGGTTATGAGAGGCGTTCCAAATAATTTTGCAACTGGCTCTAGGGGGTCGGGGCTTGATGGTTGCTCATACATTTTTTTGGAATTTACTGGCCAAGTAAGCATTCTATAACTGTTCAATATCCGAGCTTGCCTTCGGTCCCCCGGACCGGGCTAGGATGCCGGGTTGCTGCGTTTCAACTACTAACGGGCGCAGCAAGCGTTTGCGCCCGACTTCGCACTTAGCTAGTTGGAGCCAGGCATTCGCGATGAGAGTGCTAGGATGACCGAGGAAACAACCCGACAGGTTTTGCCGACAGCGGCGGGGTTTTCTGCCAAGCAAGCAATTGTCGCCCTCAGGAAACACAACGTCGACCCCGCGCCCCTGCTGCAACGCGCCGGCCTTTCGGAACAGAGCCTCGAAAATCGCCATCGCATCCCGGCAGCGGCTCAGAGCAAGCTTCTCGAACTCGCAGCTGAGACGCTCGGCGACAGCGCCTTCGGACTTCACCTTGTCGAGCAGGCAAGTCCGCAAGCGCAATTTCGTCGGGCAACACTTTTGGGCCCGCGGATTTTTTGTGAACACGGTCGGGCGCGACGAAGAGGCGATCCGCGCCTACATCCGCAATCAAGAGAAGGAAGATCAGAGGCTCGAGCAATTGAATCTCTGGCGTTGATCATGCCACCTTCAGGTGGCTCCAAGCTCAAGGGGCCGCGTCAGCGACCCCTCCTACCGCTTCGAGCGGTTCACAACCTAAAGCCCCCGGCTTTGCCGGGGGATACTTACCAGCGGCGCTCAGCCCGCCGCGTCCCGTTCGAACCCCACTTCGGCTTCCAGGCTGGCGACGTCGCGATAGATCGAAGCCACGGCGAGCGTGCGTCCGGAGCGCTTGTAGCGCACCAGGCAATCCCTGCCGGTGATATCGCCCTCGACCGCGAGTTCGTCAAAAGTCTCGGCATGGCCGACGACGTTGATCGGGACGTCGTAGTGCTGGCTCCAGAAGAAAGGGACCGCCGAGAATCTCTCGCGCGCGCCGATCATGTTGAGCGCCGCGATCTGTCCCTGGCGCTCCGCCACCACCCAATGCTCGACCCGAATGGCCTCGCCGCTCAGCGGACCCGGCCAGCGCGCGATGTCGCCGGCGGCGAATATCCCAGGAGCGCTCGTTTCCAGATAAGCGTCGACGACAACGCCACGATCGACCCTGAGGCCGGCCCTCTCGGCAAGCTCGACCCGCGGGCGCACGCCGACGCCCGCCACAATGAGATCGGCCTCGACGACGCTTCCGCCCGAAAGTTTCACCTTTCCGCTTTCGATGGCGCTCGCGGTGTTTTGCAGATGGAAGACGACGCCGTGCTCCTCGTGCAGGGCGCGGATGAACGCGCCCAATTCGGGCCCCAGAATGCGCTCCATCGGAACGTCTTCCGGGGCTGCGACATGGACTTCGATCTCCCGGGCGCGCAAGGAGGCCGCGACTTCGAGCCCGATGAAACTCGCGCCGAGCACCACCGCCCGCCGCGCCGTTTTGGCGCGTTCGATGATGGCCCGGCAGTCGCCGAGCGACCGCAGCACCAGCACGTCGGACGGCTTTGCGCCCGGAATCGACGGGCGCACCGGTTCGGCGCCGGTCGCCAGAAGAAGCCGGTCGAACGGAATTTTGTCGCCGCCGGCGAGCGCGAGTTCGCGCGCGCCGACGTCGATGCCGACGACGGTCGTCCGGAGGCGAAGGTCGATGGCGTTGTCGGAATAGAAGTTTTCCGCGCGAAGGGGGACCCACTCATCCGGCGCGCTGCCGGCGAGATAGTCCTTGGAGAGATTCGGCCGGTCGACGGGCGGGGCGTCGTCGCTGCTCAGCATGACGATTTCGCCCTGGTATTGCCGCCGTCGAAGCATCTCCGCGGCGGCGAACCCGGCGCCGCCGCCGCCGACGATCACGATTCTGTTCTGCGCGCCCGGTTTGACGCGTCTCTGTGGGCTTGGCTGAACCCGCTTCTCGCGCACGAAAATTTTGCCGTCGCGCTGCTCGACCGCCCAGGAATCGAGCGGGCTGAACGCCGGCGCCTGCAGCGCTTCGCCCGTCTTGAGGTCGAAGCAGGCGTGGTGCCAGGGGCAGCGCACCGTGTCGCCGACAATGAGCCCGTCGGCAAGGGGGCCGTGATAGTGGGTGCAGTGGGCGCCAACCGCAAAAACGTCGGCGCCCCGGCGCGCCAGCAGCACCGGCTCGTCGCCGACATGGCCGATGAGCTTGCCGCCGTCATCGAGTTCGGCGAGCGCAATTCCCTGCGTGAGATCCGGGCCGGCGGGCCCCGCTTGATTGTCGGCCATTGCTCCCTCCTTCGGCTGCCCTTCGGCGCATTCGCGTTCGGTTCGACAAGGCTCGCGCCCGGCGAGCGGTCATAGGGTTTCCGGATGATCCCTTCGGCCGAGGAAGTCTCCCCTCTCCCGTTCGGGAGAGGGGCCGAGGGGTGAGGGGGTGAGGGCTACCTGCCCGCCTTCACCGACTCGACCGCCTCGGCCATCGCTTCGGCCAAATTCTTGCCCACGCGGTTGTCGGAGATATCGATGCCGCCGCGGGCGAGGTCCTGCTTGAGCGCGGCGGCGACGGCGTCATCGCTCGCGCCGACCTGGGCGCCGACAAAGTCCCCGGCGTATTTTTCGGCCGCCTCTGGCGACAGCCCCTTCATCTCCGCGGCCCAGAGGGCGACCGCCTTGTTGCGCCGCGCGAGCGCGCGAAACTGCAAGGCCTCGTCGTTGGCGAACCGCTTTTCGAAGGTGTCCTCGCGATCATGGAACGCGTCCGACATGCCTGCCTCCGTCACCGCGAGCCGTACCCTCGCGAAAACTCGCCAGTGACGACGCGCCGCTTTCGGCGCCGCTCCTGGCCCGCTATTGGTGCGATCTTATGACGACTTCCGCCGCGCCGCGCAATGCGATGAGGTTCGAGCGCCGCCGGGCGCGGGTCCGGGCGGGCGTTTGCGCGCTCATCGCCCTTCTGACCTCGATCTTCGCGCTTTCTGGCGCCCGCGCCGAGAGCGTCTTCCGCCGCGGCGAGGCGGGCGACCCGGCGAGCTTCGATCCGCCGAAAACCTCGACCGCCATCGAGGCCGACGTGCTTGGCGACCTGTTCGAGGGGCTCCTCACCTATGACGCTTCGGGGGCGCTGGTTCCGGGCGGGGCGGAAAGTTTTAGCGTCAGCCCGGACGGCCGAACGTATGTCTTCAAGCTGCGCGACGCGCGATGGTCGAACGGCGATCCGGTGCGGGACGGGGATTTCGTATTCGGGTCGGAAGGCCCATCCGCGTAAAACTGCACGCTAAGAAACTTGAACACAATGCCGGATCTGGGGTAATTCCGGCGCGAGCAAGGGGTTTCACTCGGCGCGAAGCGCAATGAGGTCGGTTTGTTGCGTGCAATATTGGGTGCAATGTCAATGGCCGGCATGGGCCGCCCGGGCTGCTGCATTGCAATGCGGCGACCCGGGCGGCACCAACGCGGGCGGTCGACATTGCGTCGCACGGATTGCAAGCAATCAACGCCAATTTCACGGAGCTTCGCGCCAGTGAAACGCTTGGTCGCGCCGGGATTACCCCAGACCAGGAATTGTGTTCACGTCGCTAGCGTGCAGTTTTACGCGGATGGGCCTTCCGACCCTTACAGCGTGGAAAGGCGAAGGCAGCGATCGGGAGGATGCGCTCATGGCAGCCGCAGCGAATTTTGCTCAGCCATGGCCGCTATTTTGATTCAAATCCGGATGAAGTCATCCAAAGGATATTCGGAGGGCCACCCCATTGAGGGTAATTTGTCCGTCACGAGCAAACATGCCGTTGTGCAGTTCTCCGAGAACAAGCTGGCGTCGAAGTGGGACTTTGTCGAAGGCCAATGGCAGCAGATGGCGCAACCTACGCCTTCAGCGAAACACCGCTTTCTCGCGCTTCGCGCCCGTTCACAGGCCGATCTTGAAGGGAAGCAAAGGGTCGAGGCTGTGTGAAAACTCAGCGCTCAGGTCTGTAACGCCGCGCAAACGAGCGAAATTCGCGATTTCTGCTCCTCTCGACGGTCGATTCCGGCCCTCCAGTCGATCCAAGCGGGCGCCGAGTATCAGATCCGAACCACGAACCTAGGCCCGCAAGCGGGCGGCCTCTGAGTTCAGCGCAATGGTCGTGATATGGTTGCGGCTGCTGGCGTCGGTCACTGTGCTGAACCGCCCACTCGAGGAGACCGCCCCGTGACCGTGACCACGCTTGTCGAGCGCCTCGACTTGCCCGCCGCGTTGTCACGCGCGCGCAGTCGGCGCGACACCGAAACCGACACCGTTCGGTTCGCGCAGGCCGCGCTCGCCGCGGCCAAGCAGGAGGGCCTGCAGCTGGCGGTGCGGGCGCGCTATGTCGCCCTCGCCGTAATCGCCTGCCTGTTGCCGATTATCAATCCGAGCTGGGAGCAGCTTTACTATGTCGTGCTGCTTGGGCTGTTCGCGCTGATTGGCTGGGGCCAGGTCAGGGTGGGGCGGGTCGGCGTGTCGAGACCAGAGCTTGCTCTGTTGTTCTGCGACCTCGCGTAACCATTCACATCCCCCCTTAGATCGATCGATCGGATGAGGCGGAGACGGTCGTGGTCTGATCGTCGTGAGGGGGCTTGCGCTTTGGCGCGAATGGGATTCTACGCTCGATGTGCCTCGCCGATTCGCCCCAGAGCTGAACGATATCAAGCGCTCCGACCTCGCGGTGATGTCGCGCGAGCAACTCGAGGAATTGGCTTGGCGGTTGCATGAGTTGGCGCGTTTGTTGGCCAACCGCGCGGGTGAGGATTCTTCGACCAGTTCGCGTCCGCCGTCGAGCGACGACCCCTATCGGCGTGAAGAGCGAGGCAAACCGGTTGCGGCCGACCCGGACGGCTCCGCCGCCGATTTTCCGACACTGCGCCCGAGAAAGCCGGCAAGCCGGACAAGAACAAGACCGCCAAGGGCTCCGGCAAACAGCCCGGCGCGAAAGGGCATTGGCGCTGTCAGCCGATTGTGGTGAGCGGAGAAGTCGCGCACGCGCCGATGGCGTGCGCGGCTTGCGGCGCCGCCCTCGGCCCCGACCTGAAGCGCCGCTGCATCAGCGCCCACGACAGTCTCGAACTCGTCCGAGGCGACATGGCTCTTCAAGTCACCGCGACCCGACACAGCTACTTCGCTGTGCGCTGCCCCTGCGGTCACGACAACGTCGAACGCCCTCGCGTCGGACTGAGTTCTCTGATCGAGGGGCGCAAACGAAACTTGCGGATGAGCGAGCGTTGCTTGGTGGGCCCCATGCTCGCACTTTCATCGCCGCGTTGTCGCTGCGCTGCCGTCTTTCGCGGCGCAAGATCCAGGAATTTCTGCGCGACTGGCTCAACCTCGAACTGGGAGTGGCGACCATCGAGCGCTGCATCCACGAATTCGGCCTGGCCAGCGAACCCGTGCTCGAGCGCCTCATTGAGGATGTGCGAGCCGCCGAGATCGTCCATCTCGACGAAACCCCCTGGTATCAGCGGGGCGTCCTGTTGTGGATGTGGGTGGCGGTGACGGCCGCCACGATCGTCTACCGCATCGGCAGCCGCCGCAAGGAGGAACTCGCCGCGCTGATCGGCGACGCCTTCCTGGGCTGGTTGGTCACCGACGGCTACGGCGCCTACCGAGATCATCCCCGCCGCCAGCGCTGTCTGGCGCATCTCATCCGCAAGGCCCTGGCCCTCGCCGAAGGCTACTACGGCGCGGGCTCAGGCTTCGGTCGCGATCTGGTCCGCGACCTCCGCCGCCTCATCGTGCGCGTCCACGACGGAGCCGACGCGGACGCCCTCGAGCGGCTGACGACCCGCATCAAATGGAACTGCCAGTGCAACCGGCATGAGATCGAGAAGAAGGTTCGCGATCTCGCCGGTGAAATCCTCAACGACTGGGACGCCGTCATCGCCTTCGTCTCGGACCCGAACCTGCCGCCGACCAACAACGACGCCGAACGCGCGCTCCGCCACGCCGTGATCGCACGCCGTATCAGCTTTGGAACCAGGACCGATGAAGGCAGCCGGTTCTACGCCGCCGGTCTCAGCGTCATCGATACTTGCCGCAGGCGTGGCGTCGAACCCTGGGCGTACGCTTGCTCTCTCATCGCCGCAGCCCGAGCCAACCTCACCCTGCCTATAATCCCCACAAACGCCGCCGCTTGAACGGCGGGGGGAGGTGAACGGTTACGACCTCGCGCTGCTGACCTTCATCGCCGTTGTACCGAATCCCTTCAGCTCAGCCCACTGGCCGGTGGCGACGCAGTACCATTTCGGCAACTTCATCTATTTCTTCGTCCTGCTGTCGGGCGCGACACTGGCCTATTCCTGGCGCACTGTCATCGCGGTCGGAACGTGGACCTCCGTTCTTTGGGTGGTCGGCATGGTCTGGGTGTGGTGGCAGCCCGATCGCGATCCAGAGCTGACCGCCCGCATCGCAACGGCGACCGGCGGCGATCAAAGGTTGTTCCAGCTGATCTCGCCCAACTCGATCGTGTTCGGCGCGCGCATCCAGGAGATCGTCGTGTTCATGATTGTCGCGGTGACACTCGCGGTCGCGGTGCGCCGCGGCAATGATCTCCTGATCCGCCATGCCGCAGTGGAACGCGAACGCGGCAATCTCGCGCGCTACTTCTCCCCTAACGTGGTGGAGGAATTGTCCAAGAACGACGAACCACTGAACCAGGTGCGCTCGCAAAACGTCGCCGTGTTGTTCGTCGACATTGTCGGCTTCACCGCCTTTGCCGACGCGCGCACGCCGGAAGAAGTTGTGCGCACTTTGCGCGAATTCCACGCGCTGATGGAGCGGGAGGTTTTCCGTCACAGCGGCACGCTCGACAAATACCTCGGCGACGGGCTGATGGCGACCTTCGGCACGCCGTTCGCCGGAGAGGCCGACGCCAGTAACGCGCTACGCTGTGCGCAGGCTATGATGGCGGCCGCGGATCGGTGGAGCGGCGAACGAAAAGCGGCCGGCGAGGCTCCAATCCGCGTCAGTTTTGGTTTGCATTACGGGCCGGTCGTGCTTGGCGACATCGGGCTGACCTGTCTTGAATTTGCGGTGATCGGTTCGACCGTAAACGCGGCAAGCCGGCTCCAAGCCTTGACCCGCGTGCTAGACTGCGCGCTGGTGGCGAGCGACGATCTCGTCAAGCGCGCGAAGGCCGAACTTGGCGGTGCAGATGCGGTGTTTCGGCCGCTGATCGCGCAAGCCCCGCAGAGGCATTGTCACGGCACTCAGGGCTTGCGGCGTTCTCGGTGGCCTGGTAGCCGCACGCGGATGAACAAGATCAGCTACAGCGGGTATCGGTTCCCGCCCGAGATCATTCAGCAAGCGATATGGCTTTACCTCCGGTTCACCCTGAGCCTGCGCGACGTCGAAGATTTATTGGCGGAACGCGGAGTGGCGGTGTCTTACGAGACGGTTCGGCGTTGGGTGAATCATTTTGGACCGATGATCGCGGCCGACCTACGGAAGCGTCGCCTAAAACCTCATACGACTTGGCATCTGGACGAGGTCTATCTGAAAATCGACGGCCGAATGGTCTATCTTTGGCGGGCTGTCGACGCCGAGGGCGAGGTCCTCGATGTGCTGGTCCAGTCGAAGCGCAACAAGCACGCCGCGCTGAAACTGATGCGCAAACTCTTGAAGAAGTATGCCTTTGTTCCTGAGCGGTTGGTCACCGACGACTTGCGATCATACAGCGCCGCGGTCCGGGAGCTTGGGATCGAACGCCACCATGAGCGCGGGCGATGGAAGAACAATCGAGCCGAGAATTCGCATCAGCCGACACGGCGGCGGGAGCGCAAGATGCAGCGGTTCAAGAGCCCGGGTTCAGCCCAGAAATTTCTTTCCACACACGCCGCCGTCTACAATACCTTCAACGTCCAACGCCATCTCCTCTCAGCCCAAACGCACCGCGCGCTTCGCGCTGCGGCGATGACCACGTGGCGGACTGCAGTCGCAGCGGCCTGACAATTCCTGAGGTGCCGATACTTCGCGCTCGCGGCACGGCAACGTGACAAAGCCATCTCGCGCCTTCGTTCGCATCGCTCGCAGGGGTTGCTGCGCTTCGCCCATGCCCGAAGACGCGCGGCAGGCGATACCGGGAACTGCGCCGCCTAAGCGTCCCCGAACGGCTGAAGGTGATCAGATTGAGTTTATGACCATATTCGACGTCGCGGCTGCGCTTGACGATGATGTCGGCATGCGGCTCGAACAGGCTGACGATTTTGTCGCCGGCCGCGATGGCTTCGCCGAAAAAGACGCGACGCTCGGTCTGCCAGATGATCCGTTCGATCGAGGGCGTTTTCAAGTCGGCCTTTTGATGGTTTGTTTGTTGCATAGAGAGATCGCAGCCCCGACGCGATCGAGCATGCCGTCGTGCTCGCGGCCGTCAATCGGGATAGGGGGGAGCCTCGCGGCTCCTCCCCTGCGCGTAATCGGCGGCGGCTCAGCTTGCCATGGCTCAACTCTCGGGTCGGCCAGCGTTCGCGCTGGGGCGGCAACCCGCCCACACCACCGTACGTACGGGTCCGTATACGGCGGTTCGGCGGATTAGCGAAGCTATCTTCAGCCCCAAGGGCCCTTGGCGGATCAGCTTCTGCGAAGCCCTGCACAGGGCCTTCACCAAAGCTCGCTTCCGTCGTCTGGGTTTGCCAACCATGAAGCACGTGAATGCTTGATCCGGATGACGCTGTCCCTTGCGTTCATGTCCCCCGTCCTGGCGGAAGCCGCGATGGAGGGTCGCCTTCCGCGCGGGTTCTGCGTCAAACGCCTGACCGAGGTAGTGGGTCAGCTTCTTCGCCTGTTGCGATGCGCATGACTTTAACGGCGTTGCCGATGACGTCGGCGGGGGGTCCTGTGGGGTAATTGCTCACCCCATTTCCGCGTGATGGGTGCGGCGAATTGACTCAGGGGAGGTCAAGGGACTGGCGTGGCTGCGACGAATTCTGAATTGTTGGGTCCATGTCCGCGGGCCCCGACCTTTCGAGCCTCTCGCACGCGCAAAAGGACGCGTTGATCGCCGCGTTGATGGCGCAGGTCGCGTCTCTGACGGCTCGGGTGGCCGAGCTCGAGGCGAAGCTGGGTCTGCCGCCCAAGACGCCTGATAATTCCAGCGTTCCGCCGTCGAAGGGTCAGAAGCCGTCGGAATCTTCGGCGCCCAAGGACAAGGCCAAGCCGCACGCCGGGGCGCATCGTCCGCTTCATCCCAACCCGACGTCCAGGCGCGAAGTCTTGGCTCGCCGCTGCCAAGGCTGCGGGACGGATGTGTCCGACGCCGCACAAAGCCTATGCGAGAGTTATGATCGGGTCGAAATCCCCGAGATCCAGCCCGACGTGACGCGGGTTTCTTTATATGGCGGCGTCTGCCCCTGCTGCGCCAGGCGCTTCAAGGCCGAACCGCCGGCAGGATTGGAGCCGGGGTCGCCGTTCGGGCCGAACCTGCGCGCCTTCGTGGTTTATCTGCGCTCCGTTCAGGGGATTCCGTTGGCGCGATTGAGCCATGTGCTGCGCGACCTGTTTGGCCTGGAGATCAGCGAGGGCGCGCTGGTCAACATTCTCTCCGCCAGCCGGAAGCCCTTCGCGGCGCAGACGAGCCTGATCAAGGCGCGGCTGATGGCCGGCACGGCGCTGGCCTCGGATGAAACCGGCATGAGGGTCGGCAAGGCGAACTGGTGGCTGTGGGTGTTCCATCATCGCGACGGCTTTGTCAGAGTAACGGCAGGTCGTCTACGCATGGCGCAGCACGCCCAGACCGAAGCGGCCACTAGGCCGCGAGGGCGCGCCACTCCGCCAACGCGCCGGCTCGTCTTTGTTTGTAAACTTCGCGGGTGACGAGATGGCGCTCCTGATTGAAATGGTTGTGGACCTCAGCATGAACTGAGCTGAATTTTTGCAGCGTCTTCGTGCTCCGAAACCGCTGCATGGCCCGTTCTCGTCGTCGAAACGGCTGATGCGAATTCTCGGCGCGATTGTTGAGCCGACGACCGACCTCCTGGCGATCGGCGTTGCCGATCTCTTTCATCGCCGCGGGATAAGAGCAAAGCCCGTCGGTGACGACGGTCCGCGGTCGGCCGTATTTCTTAATGATGCGCTTGAGAAACTTCAGTGCCGCCGCCTTGTCCCGCTTCGCGGTGACGACCAACTCCAAAACCTCGCCTTCATGGTCGACAGCGCGCCAGAGATAGCAGAGCTTGCCGTTGACCTTCACGAACGCCTCGTCCAAATGCCAACGCCACTGAGGATAGCCGCGCATGTGCGCTACCCGCTTCTTTCGGATCTCGGCAGCAAACATCGGGCCGAACCGGTTCCACCAAAACCGGACCGTCTCATGGCTGATGTCGATCCCGCGCTCGGCCAAGAGATCCTCGACGTTGCGCAGCGATAGCGGGTACTTCACGTACATCATCACGACCAGACGGATCACTTCTGGCGAGCTGTTGAAATAGCGGAACGGGTTGCTCATGGCCTGAAGCTACCACAGCCAGAGACGGCCCGAAAAATTGCTCTGACATTGCCGGATCATCCTTTCCGCTTCATCTGCCGGCGCCTCCTTCTTAAGAACAGCGTCACGCGCCAACTCCACTTGTTCGATCAGCTTCAGAACGAGATCAAGACGATCGAGCAGACGTTCGATACGCGCTTTTGCCTTTTGAGGAATGGGATCGCCATCCGGCTGGCGCAGGGAAGTCAATTGCTCGCGGCGATCGCGCCGCAAAGCCTTGTATCCCTTTAGGCCCAGCGTCGCCAAAATGCCGTCGATCTTGTTGACGATCGATCGCCGTTCCCCAGTCAAATCCTCCCGTTCCCGGTGCGCACGCCGCGCTTCCTCGTCAGCTTCGCTCGGGATCGGCACCATCGAACAGACCCGAGGCTCGCCCCGCAGCCAAGCCATCAAAGTGCGCAGTAACATCTCGACATCGATGACATCGGTCTTTGCCCGTCGTGCCCGCCTATCCACGGAAGGCTCGATGGCTGGATCACGTGGACCTCGACGCCGCGTCGGACTAGGAAACGCGCCAGCCAAAATCCGTCGCGTCCAGCTTCATGGGTGAGTATAACCCGGGCGATCTTCCGACCCGCTGCTGCGCACCTGGCCTTTAGACGCTCGACGAAAGAAGCCAACCCGTCGCCGCAAGCTTCCAGCACATGGCGCGAATGCCGGCTAACTCCAGGTAATTGAACAGCGAGCACCCATTTCTTCTCGCTCAATTCCAGTGCGCCAACGATGGTGGAATTATAATCGAGGATAGCCTGCGTGGAGTCAGCGAACTGTGCCATCTTCCTTCTCCTTGAGGTCAAAAGACAAACCAAGGATATCCGAACCCTGGTCGCCAATC
>CAWDTW010000023.1:0-8649 GCA_963805295.1 uncultured Alphaproteobacteria bacterium
TTTTTGGGCGTCGCCTAAGTGAGAAGAATTTCAGACACAGACGAACATCACGCGCTGGCCGCGTATGCGGCTCCTGCCGATTGGATGGCGCGAGCGGCGAGGGCGCGGCCTCCCATGACCGACGAGGAGCGCATCGCGCTGTGGTGGGCGGCTCGAATCCCGGACCTGTCTGGGATGATGGCACCGCCTCGGATGCCCGACGGCCCGGCTGGCGGAGTCCGTGAACCGCGCGCCGCACGGCTTCGAAAAGTCCAATGAAGAGCGTTTTTAGCTTGGCCGCGCGGCGTACAGGCCTCCCGCCCAAGTTGGAAGCCGCGCCGGTAAGCTAAAAACGGGTTGGACTAAGCCGCTCCCTCTGGCGGTTGAGCTATGGGCGTTGAATGCCCCCGGATCCTTGATCGATGCGGTATCGGGGCATTCCGGGCGACCGAGCACGCGAGGGACAGGGTGGTTGGGAGCCATTTACCGCCGATATCAACCTCTCGAACGGCTGGGATAGGGGTGATCTGAGCGGTCATCCCCTGTTTGAGCGCGCCGGTCGTCGTCGCGGCCCGAGCGTTGGCGCCCCGATCCGACCGGCTGTTCGGCTTTGTGCGGTTGGGCCGTCGATTCCGGGTCATGATGTGTCTGAAACCGGCTGGCGCGTCATGGGCTGCCGGGGCGCCGGTGTGGCAGTGCGGGCATTCTCGCAACGACCGCCCGGTCAGCGCCTCGAAACGGTCGCGGTAGTCAGCGGGTGGATCGTCCCCTGATCCGGGCGATGACAAGCCGAGCAGTTCCCGGCAGCGCGTAAGCTTGCCCGCACGATGGCGGTTGCCGAGGAAGCCGTAGTACCGGATGCGGTGAAATCCATCCGGCAGCACAAGGATCAGGAAGCGGCGGATGAACTCGCCGGCCTTGAGGGTCATCGTCTTCTGGCGGCTGCTGTCCCGGTAATCCTTCCAGCGGAAGCTGACCTTGCCGTCGTCCATTGATATCAGGCGGTGGCATTGTCAGACTAAATTCTATACTGCCAGCTGGCGCGCCGGCGCGGGATGGAGCCCTACTGTTTTTGCTCAGGAATCGCCGACACGCTCGGCGAATTGACGCCGAAAATGACCTATACTCATTTGCCTTGACAGTGCCCACGTGGTCGCGGCCTACAGCAAAAGCCGCATCGGCATATCGCCGCATAGATCGACTTCGTGGCACAACCCGACCGCGCCCGCCGCTGTCGGAGACGTCGAGTTGCTGCCGTGAAGTAGACGGCAATTTGGTTATAAAGCGCAGTGCGAATTCGCGAGCTGTCGCGGATCTGAAGATCGCCGCGCGCAGCAGGCTCCTGCATCATAGCGCTATCGCGAAACAATATTGCCCATTTTCATCGACCGAGGGGCCGCAAGAGGGATTTCGAAACCCCCGACCCCATCATTACGAATTGAAGAGGGCCTACTCCGCCGCCTCCGCCTCCGCCCGCGCCGCGGCGGCGTGCTTGCGCTCCTCGACGTGCTTGCATTACGGATTGCGAGGGACGCCCATTACTGCCGAGCGGACGCCCGATCGTCTCGGCGGCCCGCAGCGCCGACAGCGCTTGTAACGCCGATGCGCCTCGCCGAGGGCACGCCCGAGCGCCTCCGCACGGTCGGGGACGAGAATGAGATGAACGTGCTTGGCTCAGCGTAACACGCTGACAGATAAGCGCTCTCGCTGAGCGAAAGGCCGCTCCTCACAGGCTCCCAGAGCCAGAGGGATTGGAGACTTTGGAGACAACTTTTCGCTACCGACCATCAACGTTACCAGACGCTCGCGTCGTCAAAAGTCGATAGCCGTAGAAACTCTCCAAACTCTCCAAACCCTCTAACCGGACGGACGCCGCCGCGCCATCCGACCCCCGCATTTTTCCGCCGGGCCTTCGGCCCCACGCCCTTCCTCGGATGCCTTCGCGGGCGTTGGAATCTGTAGCCGATACCTTGCCGCAACATGGCCGATCGGAAGATGCCGGTCCGCCGAAGCGTATCAGGCGACGAACGCTAGCGCCACATTTCGCTGCGGCCTTCATGGCGATAGCTCGCGACGAGAGGATGCGAAATGTTGCGCGTCCCTCTTTCACGGCCCAATGGCGGACCTGCCGTCCGCTACACCGGCCGGCTAACGCGTTGATGTTGCTTTGGCTTGGCCGTCGACGCTCGCGCCGTGTCCATGCCATTGTCCACACGCGGCCGCGAGCGTATGCTGGCGCCGCGGGCTGTGAATCGCGCATGCGGGCTGCGCGTTGAAAGGACGAGGTTGACAGTTGGGCCAACTGGCGGACGGTCTTGAAGGCCGCCTTCGCTCTGCCGCTGACGGCGGGTGAGCTTGTGACGTTTCGCGAGCTTGCGGGCGGGCGCGATCCGCCTAAGCAGCGCGTGAGGGAGCTTTGGATTTGCGCTGGGAGGCGGGCCGGGAAGGACAGCATCGCGTCGTTGCTCGCGACATACGCGGCGACGATCGAGGAGGCGCATGTCGGGCGGCTTCGTCCGGGCGAGCTTGCGACGGTTCAATGTCTCGCTTGCGACCGCGAGCAGGCGCAGATCGTGCTCAGCTACATCAAGGCGTTTTTTGATGCGGTCCCTGGCCTCAAGGACCTTGTCGCGCGGGAGACGCGGCTTGGCCTCGAATTGGCGAGTGGGGTGAGCATCACGGTCGCGACCAACAGCTTCCGGCAGACGCGGGGGCGGACGATCAGTCTGGCGATCTTTGACGAGGTGTCATTTTGGCGGGACGAACAGGCGGCCAACCCGGATCGCGAGACGTATCGGGCGGTTTTGCCGGGTTTGGCGACGTTGCGCGGCATGCTGGTGGCGATCAGTTCGCCGTATCGCAAGGCTGGTCTGCTGCATGAGAAATGGAAGCAGCATTACGGGAAGGACACTGCCGACGTTCTGGTGATTCAGGCGACGTCACGCCAGTTGAACCCAACGCTTGATCCTTCGCTTGTCGAGCAGGCGCTTGAGGACGATCCGGCTGCGGCGCGATCGGAATGGCTGGGGGAATGGAGGAATGACCTTGCGAGCTTCATCGACGTCGAGGTGATCGAGGCTTGCGTCGACAGGGGCGTGCTGGTTCGTCCGCCGCGCGCTGGCGTCCGGTATGTCGCGTTTGTCGACGCGGCGTCGGGGGTTGGGCAGGACTAATTTGCTGTTGGCGTTGTGCACAAGGATCGAGACGACATTGTGCTCGACCTTGTGCACGAGGTGAAGCCGCCGTTCAGTCCCTCGCACGCCATCGCCGAGGTTGCGGGGTTGCTGAAGGGTTACGGAGTGACGTCGGTCACGGGCGACAAGTACGCGCCGGGTTTTGTCGCCGAGGGCTTCCGGCGGCATGGGATTGGCTACGCATATAGCGAGCGCGACAGGTCGCAAATTTATGTCGAAACGCTGCCGTTGCTGGCGTCGGGCCGGGCTCGGCTTATCGAGAACAGGAAACTGGTGATGCAGTTTGCGTCGCTTGAAAGGCGGACATCGCCGGGCGGGCGGGATCGTGTTGATCATGGGATCAACGGTCACGACGATCTGGCGAATGCGGTGAGCGGTTCGATCACGCTGGCGGCGACGGCGAGGGCGCCAATGCGCATTAGCCAAAGCATGCTGGACGCGGCGGGGCGGCAAGCGAGGCTGCGCGGGCAGGCCCTGGCGTGGTGACGGGAGGAGGTTGGATGAACGTCTCGACACTAAGCAGCCAACCAGCGCCCGGGGCGCGCCATTATGGGTGAAAACGCTGCGTCAGGCCGCATGATGCCAACACTTCAGAAGCCATTTTCATGGCAGCCAGCCAGCGCCTGCGGCGCACCATTATGGATGAAAATGCTGGCGGCGCGGGCCGATTTGTCGGAGCCTCAGCGATGGGCGACCGTGCTGAGGCTGACGAAACTGCGGTGGCTTGCGACCCCGAATGGCAGTCCGGCCCGCGCTGCATAGAGGTACCATTCTTTGTCGCCCTCGGGAACGGGGAGCACGCGTAGCAGTGTCTTGAACGTACCTGCAGCGTCACGGTCGCCTTCTGACGGAAGGAGGCGATGATGCAAGCGATCATCGAGCGATGTTGTGGTCTGGACGTGCATCAGGAGACGGTCGTGGCGTGCGTTCTCGTCGGCGCGCCCGGGGCGCAACCGAAGAAGGAGGTGCGGACGTTTCGCACCATGATGCGGGACCTCGAAGCGCTGCGGGACTGGCTGCTGGAAGCGGGCGTGACGCACGTCGGGATGGAGAGCACGGGCGTCTACTGGCGCCCGGTCTATTCCGTCCTCGAGGGGTGTTTCGACCTCATCGTCGGGAACGCCCGGCACATCCGCAACGTGCCGGGGCGCAAGACCGATGTGAAGGATTCCGAGTGGATCGCCGATCTGGTTCGGCACGGCCTGATCGCCAAGAGCTTCGTGCCGCCCCGGCCGCTGCGGGAGCTGCGCGAGTTGCTGCGCTACCGCCGCAAGCTCGTGGAGAGCCAAGCGGCTGAACGCAATCGGCTCCTGAAGCTCCTGGAGACCGCCAACATCAAGCTGGCGAGCGTCGCTTCCGACGTTTTCGGCGTCTCCGGCCGCGCGATGCTCAGGGAGCTGATTGCGGGCGAGGCCTCTCCCGAGGCAATGGCCGAACTCGCCAGGGGCCGGTTGCGCCGCAAGCGCGCCGATCTGATCCTGGCGCTCGACGGGCGGCTCGAGGAGCATCACCGCTTCCTCCTGACGATGCAACTGCGCCGGCTCGAAGCCATCGAGGCCGACATCGCAGCGCTCGACCTGCGCATCGACGAGCGGCTCGAGCCCTATCGCGCGCCGCACACGCTCCTGATGCAGATTCCGGGCGTCGACTGGGTGGTTGCCGCCGTGCTGATCGCCGAGATCGGCGTCGACATGAGCGTGTTCGTGAGCGTCTATCATTTGTCGGCCTGGGCGGGCGTCTGTCCCGGCAATCACGAGAGCGCCGGCAGGCAGAAGAGCGGCCGGGCGCGCAAGGGCAACATCCACCTCCGCGCCATCCTGGTCGGCGCCGCGATCTCCGCCTCGAAGACCAAGGGCAGTTACCTCAAGGACAAGTACCACCGCCTCAAGGCCCGCCGCGGCGCTCTCCGCGCCGCCCTCGCCATCGCCCACAAGATCCTCGTCTCCGCCTATCACATGCTCGCTAAGAACTTGCCCTATCGCGATCTCGGCGAAGCCTATCTCGACCAGATCGGCCAGACCCGAACTGTCGCCAACCTCAAACGCCGCCTCGAACGCCTCGGGTATCGCGTCACCCTCGAACCCAATGCGCAGGCCACGTGACGCCAACCCGCAGCCGGGTCATTTTCGTAGCAGAGATTCGCGGTTTGGCCAACGGATCAGGCATGCGCTCGCGGTTGAGTTTGGTAACGGCATCAGGATGGCCTGTTCGAGCGCGGCGGCGTCAGTGAAGGTCTGATGGGCGAGGTGGTAGGCTTTGAGATCGCGCCAGACCGGCTCGATATCATTGAGTTCGGGCGCATACTTGGGCAGCCATTCGACGGTGAGCCAGTGGGCGCGGGCGGCCAGGGCGGCGAGCGAGCGCTTGCTGGTGTGGATCGGGCCGTTGTCCTCGACCAGAACGACCGGCTTGGCGTGGCGGCCTGGCTGGGGCCCGAATAGGCGGTCGAGTTGTTCGAGATGAGCGATAAAGTCGCTGCTGCGCTTGGTGGGGCTGGTATTGACGATGAGCTGGTCGGGGAGATCGCCATGACGCGCAAGCAATACGCTGTCCACATTTGGAGAAACACACCATCGGGCCCTTTGCGCCGAAGCCCCGGCGTGATCCGAGGGGCGTCCCGAGGTTGAAATCAGCGCATTCGGCTCGGGTTCGACGACGAAGCGGACGACCGCTGTGCGCAAAGAGCGGCCATTCGCCGACGACAAGCGAACGGGCCAAATCGGACCCAAGACGGAACCTTCATTCGGCGTTGTCAACAGTTCAGAGCGGATAGAGCCAGTTCAGCCACGTGGTCGTGCGTATCGAGACCTTGCGCAGCGCCGCCCAGGCACCCTGATCTCCCGCCGTGTAAATGGCCGCCGCGCCTTGCGCGCCGATCGGGAATGTTGATTGGTCCGGATCGTCGATGATGATCTTCACTGCGTATTGCCCCTGCGGGACTGTGGGCGGCGGCGGCTCATAACCAGACGATCACATCATTGACCTCGCCGCATGATCGGATAGCCTCATGCCGCCCGAAGACGGGTCAGCAAATTCCAACACAATCCGCGACGGGACCAACTGACGTGCAGCACACAGCGTGCAGCACACAGAATGAAGGAGAGGCTGGGATGAATAAATCGGTTGCGGAATTCATCGGAGCTTTCTCCCTGGTGTTTTTCGGCTGCGGGGCGGCGGTCATCGGCGGCATGGGAACCGGCCCGACGGCCGTTAATCTGCTCGGCATCGCGAGCGCCTTCGGCTTCGCGATCGTCGCCATGGCGTACGGCATCGGGCCGATATCAGGCTGCCACGTCAATCCGGCGGTCAGCTTCGGGGTCTTCGTCGCGGGGCGCATGAGCGCCGCGAGATGATTCAATACTGGATCGCGCAGGTGCTCGGCGCGATCGCGGGCGCTGTGGTGCTCTACATCATCCTCTCGGGCAAGGCGCAGGGCCGGGACGGCGGACTCGGCCAGAACGGCTGGGGCGCGGGGTACAACGGCGGGTATGGCATGGTCTCGGCTTTCGTGTTCGAAGTGGTCGCCACCTTTCTTTTCCTCGTGACGATCCTTGGCGTCACGCACCCGTTTGCGCCAACCGGCTTCGCCGGCCTCGCCATCGGCCTCACGCTCGTCGTCATCCATCTCGTCGGCATCAACATCACAGGAACCTCGGTCAATCCCGCTCGCTCGATCGGTCCGGCGCTGATCGGAATGGCCTCGCACCCCGGATACGTTGCGCAGCTCTGGCTCTTCATCATTGCCCCGCTGATCGGCGCGGGAGCCGCGGGATTCCTCTTCAAGGAGAGCGCGTTGCTCGACGCCAAAAGGGGCTGAAGAACGTCAATTTATTGCCTATCCGAACGGTCAAGAAGGGCTGTTGCTCATCTTGACCGTTCGAAACCGGGAGCAATCGAATGTCCGGTCTACGTCGGCACCGGCCGTCTGCTGCGCTTCGACTCCGTCGGCTGTGAACAAAAAACGGTCATTCGCCTCCGCGTTGTCGAATGGATCAGATCGATCCTTCAGCCATCGGCCATGCGGCGGCCTCCCGGCTGCTCAATCGCTGTCTATCAAGGGGTTAGCTCCCAGGCCTTGCGACCGAAAAGCTGCGGGGTTAATTGAACCTGCCCTTCGTCGACGGCACATCGGCCTCTCGACCATCGACAACCTCAATTCTCGAACCAGACCAGCGTCTCAGGCGTCGGCTCGGCAGTTTTGAACAGCGTCCGGGTAAAACCAGCCTGCCGTCCCATGTTCTCGAACTCACTCGCGGTATAGGCATCTCCAGATGGCGTTGAACCGAGCATCATATAGGCGAACATCGCCGGAATGGGCGGTGTAACTCGGTCGTCGTTGGGAACCAACTCCACAGCAAGCACACGCCCCCCGATCGCAAGAGCCCGACGCGCACGGGACAGAAGATCGATGCAGGTGTCCCGATCGAAATGATGCAGGAAGTTAGTCAGCAGCACGATATCATAGCCCTCGCCCCAGTCGACATCGAACGCGCTGCCGCCAATGGTCCGATAGCGCTGCGCGACGCCGGCGGCAGAGGCATTCTCGTGGGCGACCGTGAGGACCGCAGGCCAGTCGATCGCAGTGACTTCAAGGCTCGGAATGGCCTGCGCCGCCGAGATACCGAATATCCCGTGCCCGGCAGCGATGTCGAGCAGCCGCCTCGGCTGTGTGGGCCACGCCGCGATCTCGGTCGAGATCATGCCGGCAATCGGAGCCATGAACGGAACCATTGCGCGGGCTAACTTGACCCAAATAGGGTTATTCGGAGCCATGTTAGAGCGGAATCCGATCATCTGTATCGTGCTCATAACCACAGGATTTGAAGTAATTTGTACATTGCGAGGGCTTGAAGATTTCGGCGCAGGTTTCGAGGGCGCGCATGAGGCCCGCGACGGTCCGTTCGGCGATTTTGCGCAGGAAGGCTTTGAGCTTGGAGAAGGCTTTTTCGATGGGGTTCATATCAGGACTGTAGGCTGGGAGATATCGCAACTCCGCGCCCGCCGCCTTGATGAGTTGCTCGACCCGCGGCCCCTTGTGAGCCGGGAGATTGTCCATGACGACGACCTCGCCGGGCGAGAGCGTGGGGACGAGGCATGTCTCCAGCCAATCCTCGAACCGGGCGGCGTTGATCGGTCCGTCGAAAGTCTTTGCCGCTGTCAGGCCGCGAAGGCGAAGGCCGGCGACCAAAGTCACCGTTTTGTAGTGACTGTGCGGGATGGCCGCCCGCAAGCGGCGCCCGCGCCGGCAACGTCCGCTTTTGCGCGCGAGATTGGTGGAGGCTCCGGTCTCGTCAATGAAAACGAGTTTCGTCGGATCGAGATCGAGCTGCCCCGCGAACCATTCCCAGCGTCGATTTTGGACGTCTGCGCGTTGTTGCTCCTCGGCATGCGCCGTTTTTTTTAAAGGTGATCGCGTGACGGTCGAAGAAGCGCCACAGCACGGAGACCGCAAAGCGCTCGCCACAATTGGCGATCA
>CAWDTW010000024.1:0-13749 GCA_963805295.1 uncultured Alphaproteobacteria bacterium
ACGATATCGACGAACGATTGCGATTGCTTTGTCATGTCTTCCTCCCGTGTTCGAGCCAACGGTTCGACGCCGTGTCGGCCGTTCGCCATGCTGCGCTAGCGCAACCCCAGAGCATGCTCGCCTGCATAGAGGCCAAGACCGGCCAAACCGCCGATGAAGGTTCCATTGAGGCGGATGTATTGTAAGTCCCGGCCAATGTTCAGTTCAATGATATCGACCATCTGCGCGAGGTCCCACGATCGGATTTGATCGGTGATGAATTGCGCAATTTCCCGCTTTTGATTTTGAACGAATGTTTGCAGGACCTTGACCATGCCGGCGTTGATTTCGGCCCGCATCCGCGGCTCGATCGCGAGTTTGCGGCCGAGGTCGGCGAGAAAACGGCCGAGATGGACTTCCAGAATTGAATCGCCGCTCCGCGCGTCCTTTTCGAGGAACGTCTTTAGGCTTTGCCAGAAATCCTCCGCGAGATCCCTGATTTCGGGGCGAGCCAGCAATTCGCGCTTTAGCGTCTCCGCCCTGTCGGCGTATTCCGGCGAAGAGCCGAGCTTTTCGACGAAATCCCTGACGAACCGGTCGAAGTCTTGACGCAAGGGGTGGTCGGGATCGCTCTGCGCTTCGTGGATGAAATTGGAAATCAAAGTGACCAGTCGCCGCAACACATAAGCGTCCGCCCGAAAGAGGCTGAACAGCGACGGCATTTCGCCGCGTATTTTCTCGCGAACCGCATCGAGCGTCTGCTCGTCTTGCAGGAGCCGATCGAGTCCGACCAGAATTTCGTCAAAAATGCGCTGGTGGCGTTGGTCCTCGACGAAGGCCGACATCAGCTTGGCGGCGAGGGGCGCGACGTCCATCGCCTCGATCTGTTCGACGACATGTCGCGCCATGAACGACCGCAATCCGGTTTCGTCGAGGGCGGACAGGGCTTGCGGCATGAGCCGCAGCGCAAATCGCGACAACGCCATGCTGCGATCCTCGTCCGCCAGCCAATCCGAGGCCAGCGCGGCGAAGTCCACCGACTCCAGCTTTTGCTCGATCGGCGCCGGCGCAAGGAACTGCTCTTCCACGAAATCGCCAAAACTTTCGGCGATGCGTTCGCGGTTGGTCGAAATGATTGCGGTGTGTGGGATCGGAATGCCGCAGGGATGCCGGAACAAAGCAACCACAGCATACCAGTCGGCAAGGCCGCCGACCGCCGCCGCCTCCGCCCAGGCCGCCACATAGCCGAGGCTCCCATGACGGCTCTCCAGCATCCTGGCCGCGAAGGCGACGACGACGCTGAAAGCGAGCAGAGTCGTCGCGATGATCTTGATGCGCGCCAAGTCCTTCGACCGCTCCCGGTCCGAGGGAGACCGCGGGAGCTCTGCGGAAAGGCTCGACGACGGACTGAGGATCGGCGCGCGGGGATTCATCTCACGCCTCGCTGACGAACCGCTGGAAGAGCTTCGCTGTTTCCCGCGGCATGGTGACGATGAACAAGTGGCCGCACGCCATCACTTCCAGCCGGGAATTGGGGATGAGCCTGGCCAGGATGCGACCATTCACGAGGGGAACGATCGGATCGTCATGGCCCATGACCACGAGGGTCCGCTGCTTCAGGGAATGCAGCCACAGGAGACTTGTCCAACCCGCCAAGGCCAGGAGCTGGTAGAGATAGCCGACGTTGGAGGCCCCCTTCATGTTTTCCGCGTGCCCGTGGATGAGGCTCGGATCCTCGCGCAGAATTCCCTCCGTAAATTTCCCCAGCGATGGAGTGCAGGTAATCCGGGTCGACGAAGCGGCGCGGGCTCGCCATCTTCCAGAGCACCGACAATTTGCCCGGCGCCATGATCACCCCGGGAGAAGTCGCCGCCAGGATGAGCCTCCGGCAGACTTGCGGATATTGATGCGCGAATTGCTGGGCGACGCCGCCGCCCCAGGAGACGCCAGCGACGTCGATCTTGTCATAGCCGAGTTGGCGCATGAGCCCGGCGGCCCAATGCGCGACAGTCGACGGACGATAAGGCAGTTTCGGCAGAGGCGAGCCGCCCACGCCGGGAATGTCGAAGACTACGGTTTCGACATCGCCCATCTCGCGCATGAACGGCTCGGCCAGTTCGAGATTGGCGCCGATGCCGTTGAACAGCAGAAGCGGCGGTCGGTCCCTGGCGCCGGGCTTGACGGAGACCCACAAATCCTGGCCGAGGACGCGCACCATTCGAGCGTTCATCGCGCGGCCGTCGCTTCGGGCCGATTCATTGCTTCCATGAAGACACCCTGCTTCGCATTGTTCGTCCTCACGCGTTGAACACATAGGTTCCAGGCGCCGCCTGGCCCGGCGGAAACTCGGCGTCGCCCAAAGCGCTCGGCGCCTCGACTCTGGCGCCCGAGCGCGTCGACAGCCATTGGCTCCAATGGATCCACCAGCTTCCCGATTGCCTGGTCGCGCTCGCCGCGAAAGCCTCCGGCTCGGCTGAGTTCGCCGGTCCCGTCACGAACGTCGCCTTGGGATTTCCGGGCGGATTGATGAGGCTCTGCAAGTGGCCCGCGTTCGACAGGACGAACGTCGTCTCTGCGCCGAGGATTTTGGCCGACTGATAGACCGACTTCCATGGCGTGATATGATCGGTCGAACCCGCGGCGACATAGGCGTCGAGCTTGACCTTCCCCATGTCGATCGGCGTTCCCGAGATTTTCAGGGCGCCGGGTTTGCGGAACGGATTGACATTGATCATGTCGAGATAATCCGAGTGGAGGCGCGCCGGCAGCGAGGTCGTGTCGCCGTTCCAGAACAGGATGTCGAAGGCCGGCGGCGCGTTGCCCAGGAGATAGTTGTTGACCCAATAGTTCCAGATCAGATCGTTCGGCCTCATCCAGGCGAACACTTTCGCGAGATCGCGGCCATCGAGCACGCCGCGAAGTTGGGAGGCCTTCCTGGCGGCTTCGACAGTCAGCGGCGTGATCAACGCGCTGAGCGCCGTATCCTCGACCGTCGATGGATCGAGCGTGCAGACCGCCAGGACCAGGTTCTTCACCTTGGACTCGCCGCGACCGGCCTGCCACGCCGCATAGGCCGTCGACGTAATCCCGCCCGAGCACGCCCCAAACAGCGAGACATCCTCGCTGCGCGCAATATCCCTCACGGCGTCAACGGCCTCATCGACGGCCTCGACATAGGTGTCGAGCCCCCAATCACGCTGTTTGGCGGTCGGGTTTCTCCAACTGACGCAAAAGACCTGAACGCCTTCGCGCAGCAGGAACTGGATCATGCTCTTGTCGGGAGACAGGTCCAGCGAATAGAATTTATTGATCTGCGGCGGAATGATGAGGAGCGGGCGCGCCCAAACCTCCGCGGTCACCGGTTTATACTGAATGAGTTCAAAGATTTCAGTGCGAAACACCACCGCGCCGGGCGTCGTTGCGATATTCTTGCCAACCTGGAACGGCTTGGCGTCCACTTGCGACGGCATGCCGCCGTTCCTGACCAGGTCTTCAAGGTAATTTTTCAGCCCCGACCAAAGGCTCTCTCCCCCGGTGTCGATCAATTTCTTCAAGGCTGCGGGATTGAAAACGAGACCGTTCGTCGGCGCCAGCGCATCGACGAGGATATCCGAGATCAGGACCGCGCGCGCGCGGTCCTGATCGTCGAGGTCGACCTTGTCGACGAAGGCATGGATCGCCTCGCCCCAGGCCAGGTAACTCTGAAGCAGCCTTTGGTGGAGAGGGCTGGATTTCCAGGCAGGATCGTTGAAACGCTTGTCGCCCGGCTCTGTGGCGCGCGCGCTTTCTCCGGCGACGACTTTGCCGAGGTCGCCCATGAACGAGAACCATTGCTTGATCGCGATCTCGGGCTGGCCGATCGCCGCTTTGAAGACGGTTTGCGCCGCATCGACAAAGTCGCGGCCACGCAAGCCGACCATCGGATTGAGCGTGAGCGTGTGCTTGGCCGCCTCGTCCGCGACCGAATCAGCGGCGACCGGACTCTCTTCGGGAGCTCTTGCGGTCATGAACCTCCCCTTTACTCGGCTTTTTTCCCGGGAATCAGCAACCCCAAGGCTTCCGCGATCAAGGCGGGCTTGTCGCTGTTCTCGATCTCAACGACATTCTTCGTCTTTATGAGAAGCTGTCCGTCGTTTCTTTCCTCGACGTTCTCCAGGACGACGCGCAATCGGATGCGCCCGCCGGCGGGCACCGGCGCCAGAAAGCGCACCTTGTCCAGGCCATAGTTAAAACCGGCCGCCGCGTCCGAGGGGACGACGACCCCGAGGGACAGCGGCCCGATCAACGACAGCGTGAGATAGCCATGCGCGACGGGGCCTCCATAGGGACTTTCCCGCTTGGCGCGCTCGACATCGACATGGATCCATTGCCGATCCCCGGTGCATTCGGCGAACTCGTTGATCCGCTCCTGGTCCACGACCATCCAATCGGACACGCCGAGTTCGCTGCCCAGGCGGTCCTTCAGGTTCGACATCGTCAATTCGCTCATCGCCATCCTCTTTAAAAATCCCCGCCCGGCGCGTTCGCCTCGAATGGGAATGAAGGGGAACTATTCGTCCTGGGTGTAACGCGTTCGAAGCAGCTTCTTGTCGATTTTGCCGACGCTCGTGCGCTCGAGGTGATCGACGAACAGAATTGTCTGAGGGACGCCGTACTTCGAAATGACGCCAGCGTCCGCAAACCCGCCGACATGGGCCTTGATCGTGTTTTCGGTCGGCGCTTCCTCGGCCTGGTAGTCGCGAACCACGAGCGCCACCGGACGTTCGCCCCATTTCTCGTCCTTGACGCCGATGACGGCGGCCTCTTTGACTCCGGGGGCTCTCATGATGATGTCCTCGAGCTCCAGGGACGAAATCCATTCGCCGCCGCTCTTGATCACGTCCTTGATGCGGTCCGTTATCTGCAGGTAGCCGTGCGGCGACATGTTGGCGATGTCATTGGTGTGCATATAGCCGCCATGCCAGAGGTCCTCTGACGCCGAGGGGTTATGGTAATACCCTTGTGTGAGCCATGGCGCGCGCACCACGATTTCGCCGGACGCTTTGCCGTCATGGGCGACATCCTTCATGTCGGAGTTGACGACGCGGATGTCCACCAGGGGAATGGGGCGTCCGGTCTTGGTCCTGAAGTTCACTTCCTCCTCGGCGACGCCGTTGAGCATGGACGCCTTGAGATGCGCCAGGGTGAGAACCGGGCCCGTCTCGGACATTCCGTAGCCCGTGAAAATATCGATCCCACGCGCCATCGCGCGCAAGGCGAGCATCTTAGGCAGAGCGCCGCCTCCGATCACCATCGTGAGACCGCTGAGATCGGTATCGGCGCTCGCCGGCGCGTCCAGCAACATGAGCAGGATCGTCGCCACGCAATGGGTAAACGTCACGCCCTCGCTCTTGATCAGCTTCAAGAGCAGGTCGGGAACATAACGTCCGGGATAGACTTGCTTGGCGCCTGCGGCGGTCGCGGCGTAAGGGAACCCCCAGGCATGGACATGAAACATTGGGGTGATAGGCATGTAGACGCTTTCGCTGTGAAAGCGGCCCTGCTTGGGCGCCATTCCGAACGCCGCGAGTTCGCTGATCGTGTGCAACACCATCTGCCGATGGCTGAAATAGACGCCCTTCGGCGCTCCTGTCGTTCCGCTGGTGTAAAAGGTCGTGGCCTGAGTGTTCTCGTCAAAGTCGGGAAAGTCGAATTCGGCCGAACCCGCCGCCAGCATATCCTCATAGTGGCCCACGACGCCCTCCTCGCGCAGCACGAACGAGTCGTTGTCCGACATGACGACGATCGTCCTGACCTTGGTCAGGCGAGGCCGGATCGTCGCGAGGAGGGGAAGGAATTCGTCATTGACCAGGAGGGTGGTCGCGCCGGCGTGTTCGATCGTGTAGATGATCTGCTCAGGCGACAGACGCACGTTCACCGTCTGCAAGACGGCGCCCATCATCGGGATCGCGAAAAACAACTCCAGGAACCGGTGACTGTCCCAATCCATCACGCCGACGGTGTCGCCGGGGCGCACGCCCAGTTCCTTCAGCCCGCTCGCCAAACGACCGATGCGGTCGCGCAGCATGCGATAGGTGAAGCGCTTCTGATCGCGGTAGACGATCTCCTGGTCCGCCGCGTGCAGCATGGAAGAGTGAAGAAGGTGCTTGATCAGCAGCGGATACTGATACGCGGACGCGGTTACGTCGATGAGTCTGCCTGACACTCTTTCCTCCCGCTCCTGGCCGTCTTGCAGCAGCGCCGGCGCGCACCCGATACGCGGCGCAAGGCTGTGGTTCCGCTGCGCCGGCAGCGCTTGACGGCTTGAATCTCGATAGTAGCGCAATTTGAACTTCCGGAGTAGCGCGATCACCTCTGCCGCTTTGCGGACTGCAACAAAAGGTTGCCATCGGCCAATCAGGGGGTTCTTTCGGCCAATGCGGGCGACAATAAGCGCGGCGTCACTGTTCGCCGGCCCGCAACTGATCGACGAGATCACGGAACGAGGTCTCTTCGTCGCGTAATTTCCGGCGAAGCGTCCGCACGGGCGTCCCGAGATGCGCTGCGACGTTGTCCAAGCTGGTGTGGCGTCCCAATGTCGCGAGCAAAAAGGCGCGTACTTTTCCCGCGACGCCGATTCGGTTCTGCAACCGATCGCGCAGGTCGTCGCAAAGAGCGAGAACCGATGCATAGGTGATTTCATTGCCGAATTGCGGTGCGCCGTTCAGCCAGGCCGCGTCATAGAGGAAGCGATTTCGCGGCTGCCCAAAAGCGACCGGGCATCCAAGCGCTTTTCTGTACTGGTCTTCCGGTTCGGGCGCAGCAAACGTCACCTGAAGCGCCGAAGGATAGAACGCCGCTCCCATGATGTCGCGGTGGAGCGAGACGTGAACGCCAAATTGCATTTCGACAATGAATTGATAGAGGCGAGCGTCGATCGCCGGATGCGGCAGCGGATCGATGGTCAATTCCGCACGGGCCGCCTCCTCGCGGAACTGAAGTTTGACAACCGGCGTCGCGAGTTGATGATACTTGACCGCGAATTGCATGGTCTCGCGAAAGTTCATGCTGCTGAGGATCGCGAACCCGTACATTCCGTATGACGAGACGTGGGCTTTCAGACCCGTTTCGAAGGCGAAGTGCGGATCACGGGAAAACCGAATGGCGTTTCGATAGGATTCGATGACCTGGTTTACCGAGACCTGGGTCGTGGGCGAACGCAATTCGTCGGGCGAAATTGAAGTTCTTCGCAGCGCATCGCCGACCGGCACGCCCTCGGCGGCGAGGGCGTCGACGACGATTGCAATTTTCGCGGCCGGATAGATCGTTTGTTCCCAACCAATCTGGATCATTGCGTCGCCATCCCGCGTCGGCATCCCGGCACGATTGGGGACAGCGATCTTGTCCGCCGTCCGTCGACGCTCGGAGCCTTTTCGTTCGGGATCGCCGCGCCCACGCTTGACGGCTGCGCGCACTGACTGGCGTCAAAATCGGCAATCGACCGAGAGCGGTCCCAATCCCGCGCCGAACCGCTGTCGAGCATGGGCGTCCCGGCCTGGGCCGGCGTGTGGGTCATTTCCTGTCCCTCGCGCCGCCGTTGAATGGGCGGCGCCCTTGAATTGAGTTTCTCGGCGAACAATCGGGCCGAACAATACGATTGGTCTCGCCAAAACAGAGTTTAGCAGCACCTGCCGATGATGCCGATCCCTTTGACCGCGCCAAGGGGCATCGAGGTCAAATAGGGGTGCAGACCGGCCATAGGGACCCGAAGGGCCACGCTCGAAACACGCCGAAAGGCTCAGCGCAGCGTCCGGCCAGGGCCTCGCCCGATCCGCTGCCGGTTGAAAGCCTCGCGCGCATCGCCATGGGCGGTATTTCCTCTCGAGGGTGTCGTCCTTGGCCTCCTTCCGCCGGAATGGCCGAAAGATCGCCTCTCCTGTCCGAATCGAACCTTTGACTCTGGCGCCGGACGCGGCATTTGACTACGTTCGTACCTGGGCCGCCACGGTCGAGGGCGCGAGGGGCGAATTGGCCGTCGCCCCCTCCGCCTCGTCATCGTCCGTCGACAACGGAATTCCGGCGTCTGCGTACCCGGCCTGGGTCGCCGCAGTCTGGTTTTCAAGAGGAAAGAAAAACGAAATGGAGTCTCCCGAGGAGCAGCCCGCACGCGAGGCGATGGAATTCGACGTCGTCATCGTGGGCGCGGGACCGGCCGGTCTCGCCGCGGCGATTCGGTTGAAACAACTCGACTCGAACCTGTCGGTCGTCGTCCTTGAAAAGGGCTCGGAAGTCGGCGCCCATATCCTGTCAGGGGCGGTCATCGATCCGATCGGTCTCGATCGACTGACGCCGGACTGGCGCACGGACCCGGAAACGCCCCTCAAAACTCAGGTGTCCAAGGATCGCTATCTCATCTTGACGCCTTCGCGGGGCATGGGCCTGCCCAAGTGGCCGATGCCGCGCCTCCTCAACAATCACGGCAATTTCGTCGGCTCCCTGGGGGCGGTCGTCCGCTGGCTCGCCAGGCGCGCGGAGTCGCTGGGCGTCGAGATTTATCCGGGATTTGCGGCGAGCGAGGCGCTCTTTGGCGCCAATGGGGAAATGGTCGGCGTGGCGACCGGCGACATGGGCGTCGGGCGCGATGGAAAGCCCAAGTCCAGCTTCACCCGCGGAATGGAATTGCGCGGCAAGTACACGCTTCTCGCCGAGGGCCCGCGCGGGTCGTTGACGAAAGAAATCATCGAGCGCTTCAAACTGGACGAGGGGCGCGATCCGCAAAAATTCGGACTTGGCCTCAAGGAGTTGTGGCAAATCGATCCTCAGAGGTTTCAGCCCGGCCTGGTGCAGCACACCCTCGGCTGGCCGCTAGGGGCAGGCACGACCGGAGGCTCCTTTCTCTATCATTATGACAACAACCTCGTCGCGGTGGGGTTTGTCGTTCACCTCAACTACGTCAATCCGACGCTGTCTCCTTTCGACGAATTCCAGCGCTTCAAGACGCACCCGCTCATCGTCGATACGTTCGCTGGCGGCAAGCGGCTCGCCTATGGCGCGCGCGCCATCAGTTCCGGGGGATGGCAATCGGTGCCGCGGGTGTGTTTTCCCGGCGGCGCCCTGATCGGCTGCGCCGCCGGCTTCCTCAACTTCGCGAGGATCAAGGGCACGCACAACGCGGTTCTCTCCGGCATGCTCGCGGCCGAGAACGTCCATGAAGCGCTGGCGCAAGGTCGAGCCAACGACGAGCTCGTCGCCTACGAAGACGGGTGGCGCGTTTCGGACATCGGCCGCGACCTCCATAAAGTGCGAAACGTAAAGCCGCTGGTGTCGCGGCTTGGGCTGCCTGTCGGGATGGCGCTGGGCTCCCTGGACATGTGGACCAACGAACTCGCCGGGGTCTCGTTTTTCGGCACGCTCAAGCACGGCAAGCGGGACTGCGACACCCTGAGGCCGATCTCGCAGTGCGAGGCCATCGTCTATCCCAAACCCGACGGCAGGGTTTCCTTCGACAAGGCGTCATCGGTCTTCCTGTCCAACACCAATCACGAAGAGGACCAGCCGGTTCATCTGCGGCTGAAGGATCCGGACGTTCCGATCCGCGACAACCTGCCCATGTACGGCGAGCCGGCTCGCCTCTACTGCCCTGCCGGGGTCTATGAGGTCGTCTACTCCGACGAGACCGCCAAATCGGATCCGCGATTTGTCATCAACGCGCAAAATTGCGTCCATTGCAAAACCTGCGACATCAAGGATCCAGCCCAGAATATCGACTGGACGACGCCCGAGGGCGGGGGAGGACCAAACTACACGGCGATGTAATTTTACGGGACCATGACGAGGGTATGTGACGCTTCGAACGCGATGACCTGAGCCACTAGGCCTAAAGTCGCTAGCCATGTCCAAAGGCCTGCGAGTCGCTTCGCATGCGGGCGCGCGTTCTCACTAAAACTGGGCGGTTCGAGACCTCCGAGCATCAGAAGAACTGTTGTTTAGGAGAAAACGCCGACGTATGCTGTTGCCCACTCGCTGAGCGACAACGCACATTGCTTGTATCAGTCGAGTATCCAAGCCACGAGGCCACGACATAACAGTCAACGTACTGCCAGAGGCTGGGACGGAGTGCATGCCGCTGTCCGGGTTCGGAGAGAAGGGAGAGGGGCGGCGCAAGGGGGTGGGCGTCGCGCGTTCGCCACTCTACCGCTGGGAAAACGCGCCCGAGCCTGCCGCCCCGAGCGCCCGCGCCACCCGACGCTCATTGAACAGAGAAGCTCGCAGCGTCACTGTCCACAGGGCATTGTCACGTCGGCCAAGACTAGCGGATTCTGAAGGCGTACAGAGCCACTCCCGAACTCCCCAACCCCCTGTTTTCCCTGCATGTGGCGCAAACGCGCATTGGGCGATTGACAAGTAAAACTCGCCAACGTGACAATGCCCCTTGCTGTGGTCATGGATGGCGGCGGCGTCGTAGGCCGCATCCATTAGATCGTAGAGATAGGAGACGCGGGCGCCGGTCATGGTCATCAAGGGAGTGGCGACCTGACTGTCGTGGACGGAAGCCGAGGTCAGTACGCAGGAGACCGGGATTTGGCCGCAGGCGACATCCAGATGCAGTTTGTAGCCGATCCAGGTTTCCTTGTAGCCCTTGCTGTTCTTCTTGGAGCCGACATCGCACGCGGTGGGCAGATCGGCGAGCATCTGATCGAGGTTCTGCGTGGTCTGCCGTTCGAGGCGCGTCGGCTCGGGTTTTGGCCGTTGCTCGTCCTTGCGCGGGCGTCCGCGCTTGCGCGTCGGCTGAGCGCCATCGGGCGGCGGCGGATCCTCCTTTTTGTCGTTCGGCTCCGTCTTGACCGGCTTCTCGCGCGCCTCGATCTCGGTGGCGTCGCGCGCGATCACGCCGACGATGCGCCCGCCGAGCGAGCGCTCGATCAGCGCCGCGTGCATCTTGTCGGGCAGATCGCCCTGCGCAAACTCCGCGAAGGCGCGGGAAAAGGTAGCTTCCGACGGCACTTGCGCGCGTCGTTCCCAACCGAGAATGCGACGCAGCGACTTGTCGACATCGAGGCGCTCGATCAGAGCGGTGGTGGTAGGAACGCCCAGCACCGCCTTGGCGACGAAAGCCCTGGCGAGGGCGCGGCGATCGTCAGGCGGGCGGCCGGCGCCTCGGGGCGGTTCGGGAACGAAGGCCTCGAGGCCGATCACGTCGAGGGTCGTGACGAGCCGCCCGAGCGCTTCGGTCATCGGGTCGACTTCCTCGCGAAGCCAAGGAAACAGATAGCCCTGGATGTGGTTCCAGCGCGCTTTCATAGCGTCGAGAGGATCGTCGGTCATTGCTGTTGCTAGGGTTCAGGACGATAGAATCGACACTATATAGAAATATTTCTCACAGTAAAGCGGAATATTTTAGAATATTGCCTTGACAACCGTTCGATGGATTCTAAATATATTGCCTCGATTTGAGAGGGGTTATGAGAGGCGTTCCAAATCATTTTGCAACTGGCTCCTTTTACAGGAATGCAGGGCGCAAGAAGAGCACAGTCGGATTATCAAATCACACAGACGAACGTTTACACGTCTTGGTAAGAAATGGCTCTCCGATCGCGAGATAACACAAGACCAATATGATGAAATAGTCGCGAGCGTTCGCGCTCGTTCATGGAGAATTTGGAACCCTTCTATATGTTATTCCTAGACGGGGCATTGCGCCTGCTAGGATCATACAAGTTCCGAGATCCGACCGCGCCGGATATGGCCCAGAATACAAGATAGTCGATCTGCAAAGCAACGAGTTCGATATCGTTGATCTGTCAGCCCTAGTGAGGTGCCCATGATCAAAGCCCTTGAGAAATTCGACAAAATGGCCGCGGTCGGAGTTCTAGCGCGCGCTGCTCTTTCCCTCCGTTACAGCGATAGCCCGCGGCCCTAACTTATCCCCTCATTTTTCGGCGTATGCTGAAAATCGCAATGAAATCAATATGTTAATGGTTATCTCCGGCATTTCCATAACTTGTTGATTTCATTGACGAAAATCGAAATGAGGGGATTCTTGAGCCCGCGGCCTGGCTCTGTCGAAGGAGAGAAAGATATTCAGACGCGGGTCGTAGAAGAGGTGCGTTCCCGTTTAGGCATCCCCATGGATGATAACAGCTCCGAAGCGGTCGACAGAGTGGCGGACGTGCTCGACTTTGAGTCGGATCAACTGATTGCGCCACCGGATACAGAAGCCGCGCTCTTACGATTGGCCGAGCGAGGCGACCTTCCTTCAGACTTGTACGAGATTGAGTTCATTCCAAACATTGCTGATGCACTCGGCAGGCGCTTTCCGCTCGAGAAGGACATTATCGAAACAACAATTCGGGCCCCCACATCCGAGCAGCATTTTGGGCCAGCACGCGGCCAACACGAGCCTGCGATGATTTCTCTGTTCCTGCGAAATTTTCGGACCAGATGGCCGCTGAAGGATTTTTTCATGCTGGTCGCAGCGCAGAGGGAAGGATTCCTTCTACATGTTCACCAAGCGTGGCAAATCTATCCATCTATAATCGATATCTCGGGGCTTGCTACGCCAGTAGAATGGCTGACAAGATTTGCAGAATTCTATGGAGCAAAAGTCGAAATCCAGGGGAAAAAGGCGAAGTTCTTTATATGTGTGGAAGGTTACATTCCATCTGATGTAAAGGTGGAAGTCCCACCCCGCAAGAAGCTGTTGATTAGTCGCTTTGCGCGGCAAGATCCTATTACACATGTGGACCAAGCGGCCCTGATCGTAGCGATCGATATTCACAAATACCTAGAGACACTTGATAATCGCGGCGTAAAGCGTCAAGAGTTTCTTGATAGTTTTGTTCCACCCCCACGACCTAGCCACTGACTGCTTGCAAGTGGATGGCGCTGTGGCTTTTGAGACCAGGGGGAGGCAGGCAATGCCAGCGATGCCATGCTTGGCTCCGGACGACGACCTGATGTCGACAACACTCCCGGTGAGATGCCGTGAGCGTTGGGCCGCAGAAGAGTGGACGTCCCTATGTCGGTATCTCTGGCCGCTGCAAATGCCTCGCCCACTCAAGGTTGCGGTTGCGGGCTTCACTTCGTCGGCTTCCACTCCTGCGCACGGCGCTGCTTCCGCCTTCGTTCTCTCCTTTGGCTTTTCTTTCTTAGCCTTGGCCGCCGCCTTTTGATGGAGACCGCCCCCGTCCGTGCGGCATGCCGGGGGCACTTGCCTGGCGGCGTTGCGGCCGCACGCGATGCAGTCGGTCGCCCCCGGGCGCCGTGTGCCGATTTGATTGGTCCGGCCATCTGGACCCGAAGATTACGCGCGTTTCCGAGTAGCGTTCGATGGCTCGGCCATCCGAGCTTCGGTCGGAGAGGCGAGTCCAAGACGCAGCACAAGCGCGTCACCGCTTCGCCGGGAACGCATTCGCGGGCACCGTGTGCAGGTTTGCGCGCAGTTTTGCGGTTGAATGCCTCAGCGTCGATCCGGGCGTTGACGGCGAGCGTTTTTGTCCTCGCGCGGGAGCGGTCATTCGGCATTCGCGCCCAAGGCCCCAAGGCGCGCGACCGAACCACCTATGCACGATGCTCCTGATGATCCTCGGGCCGGCACTTTGAAAAGCCAATCCCAACCGAAGGCGAAGCGGCACCGTAACAAGGGGCGTTGTAGCGGCGTTCGACGAGCGGGCCCGGCGCGGTTGGCAACCGCGCCTACAGTGTGCTGCTCCCTCCCCCTCCCCGCACGCGACCCGCGCGAAGGTCAGTAGAACGCGAAAATCGACGGAAACGGGTCGCCCGCGCTGGACA
>CAWDTW010000025.1:0-100282 GCA_963805295.1 uncultured Alphaproteobacteria bacterium
ACGAGTAGTGGAGGGTACATCTATGAAACTTCCTGTTCATTTCTACAAATCGCTTGCGATCGGTGCACCGCAGCCACTGCGTGAGCTGCCGGTACGACCGGAGCGCATGATCCATTTCTTTCCGCCGCACATCGACAAGATCCGTGCAAGGATATCCGAGACGGCAAAGCAGGTCGACGTCGTGTGCGGCAATCTAGAAGATGCGATTCCCGCTGACTCCAAGGAAGTCGCACGCGCAGGCTTCATCGAGGTCGCCAGAGCTACGGATTTCGGGGACACTGCGCTCTGGACACGTGTGAATGCGTTGAACAGCCCCTGGTTCCTCGACGACATGACTGAGATCGTGAAGGCCGTCGGTAACAAACTCGACGTGATCATGATCCCCAAGGTCGAAGGGCCGTGGGATATCCACTTCGTAGACCAGTACCTGGCCTTGCTCGAAGCGAAGTACGAGGTCAGAAAGCCGATCCTCCTACATGCCCTGCTGGAGACCGCCCAGGGCGTCATGAACGTGGAGGAGATTTGTGGCGCGAGTCCGCGCATGCACGGTTTGAGCCTGGGGCCTGCCGATCTGGCTGCCTCGCGTGGCATGAAGACGACCCGCGTTGGTGGTGGCCATCCATCCTACGGCGTCCTGGCTGATCCTGAAGACGGCAAGCAGCAACGAACATTCTTTCAGCAAGACCTGTGGCACTACACCGTCGCACGTATGGTCGATGCCTGCGTCGCGCATGGTATCCGTGCGTTCTACGGGCCTTTCGGCGACCTGAAGGACGAAATCGGATGTGAAGCGCAGTTTCGTAATGCCTTCCTCATGGGCTGTACGGGGGCGTGGTCGCTTGCTCCGAATCAGATCGCTATCGCTAAGCGCGTATTCAGCCCGGATGTGAAAGAGGTATTGTTCGCCAGACGCATCCTCGAGGCCATGCCTGACGGCACCGGTGTGGCCATGATAGATGGGAAGATGCAGGACGATGCCACCTGGAAGCAGGCAAAGGTCATCGTAGACCTAGCGCGGTTGGTGGCGAAGAAGGACCCCGAGCTTGCCCAAGCCTACGGCTTCTAGAGCCTGTCATGAACCGGCACAAGCATAGTGACCTTTTTGAGCATGAGGCCGACGCAAGCTACAACAGGGAGGTCTGCGACGGTCGCAGCGCATCGTTCGTAGTCATTGACGAGTCTTCTGAAGCGGGTCGTCCAACCGAAGGAGTGCTCGGCAACCCAGCGTCTTGGCAAGAAGGCGAAGCCGCGCTGTGCTTCGGGCAGTTTGACGACTTCGAGTTGCTTGCCGTTTTCGCCGGCCGCCTGCGCCGACTTTTCGCCCGTATTGCCTTGATCCACGAACGCCGTCTTCACGCTTTGATCGGTGGCGGCTTGAACGGCCTTGGCCATACGACCGCCCTCTGCGCGATCATCGGCGTCGGCCTGCGTGACGTGCAGGGCCAGAAAGCGGCCGAGCGTATCGACGGCCAAGGGCAGCTTCGAGCCCTTCTCGCGTTTGGCGTCGCCATAGCCCGCTTCAGCGCCGCTTTCCGGCGTCGAGCGCAAAGTTCGGCTATCGGTGACGGCCGCCCTGGGCTGAGCATTCCTGCCGTCTGCCAGGCGCGCCAAAATGTGCGAATCCTCCGCCAGAGCTTCAAAGCAACCCGCGCGCATCCAGCGCTGCGCTTGCTGATAGACGATCGGCCAGGGCGGCAAGTCATTGGCCATCCAGCGCCATGGCGCGCCTATTTTCACGATATGCCGCAGGCCGTTGAACACCTCGCGCAGCGCGTGCGTCCGTTGCCCGGATTCTTCCGGCAACAGCGTGTGATAGGCCGCAACAAGCGCCGATTCGTCGTCGGAAACGTCGGGCGGATAAGGTTTGCGAGCGATAAGCATCTCGCAAACCTTAGATCTTATAGTTAGTCAATTCCTAACAGCCTCTGGCCCGGGTGATGGAGGTCGCTATGAGTTCGAAAACGAGAACTCGGCAACTACTTCGAGGACTTCCGGCTGGGACAGGAGATCGTTCACGCCACGCCGCGCACGGTGACGGACGGTGATATAGCGCTCTACACGGCACTCTTCGGTTCCCGTTTCGCGGTCACCTCCTCTGCCCCGTTCGCCGCTGCTCTGGGCCTGGAGCGTGCACCCATCGACAGCCTGCTGGCCTTTCACATCGTGTTCGGCAAGACCGTGCCCGACATTTCCCTCAACGCTGTGGCTAACCTCGGCTATGCGAACGGTCGTTTTGGTCAGCCGGTCTATCCAGGCGATACGCTTTCGACTACGTCGGTCGTGATTGGTCTCAGGCAGAACAAGGACGGGAAGACCGGCGTCGTCTACGTGCGCTCGAGAGGCACCAATCACCGGCGCGATATGGTGGTCGACTACATCCGCTGGGTGATGGTGCGTAAGAACGACCCGAACGCGCCCGCGCCGGAGACGGTCGTTCCCGAACTGCCTGATGCGGTCGGGGTAGGCGAGCTGGTAGTACCCTACAATCTGCGCACAGAGCGTTACGACACTGCCCTCTCAGGCAGTCCGCATCTGTGGGAAGACTACCAGGTCGGCGAGCGCATCGATCATATCGACGGCATGACGATTGAAGAAGCCGAGCATATGATGGCAACCCGCCTGTACCAGAACACAGCGCGGGTGCACTTCAATCAGCACGTGGAGAAGGACGGTCGCTTCGGTCGCCGTATCATCTACGGCGGGCACATCATCAGCCTTGCGCGCTCGCTATCCTTCAACGGACTTGCCAATGCACTCAGCGTGGCAGCGATCAACGGTGGTCGTCACACGAATCCGACCTTCGCTGGCGATACCATTTACGCCTGGTCGGAGATCCTTGACAAGATGGCGTTACCTGGTCGCGCGGACATCGGCGCACTGCGCCTGCGCACCGTGGCCACCAGGGACCGTCCATGCCACGACTTCCCCTATCAGGATGCCGCAGGCAAATACGACCCCTCAGTCGTCTTGGATTTCGACTATACGGTATTGATGCCGAAAAAAGGATGAGTTCAGACATGGTGCCGAGCGCGCTCGGCACCATGTCTGATACCGGCTCCATAGCGGGTTGTGGGCTGTTGAGGCTCAGCATGCCATCTGATGGGGACATGCCTCATCCTGTGCACAGAACTTGAGGGTCGCCCTCAGCGATCGTGAGGCCTCACTTGAGAAAGCGGCGGCCAGCCGGAATCTTGTCGCGCTCTTATGCACTCGGAAACCGAGGCGGGCTCGATTTGCGGATCGAGGGTCGTTTTCAGCACGACCCATCTGGCGGCAGCAAAGTTAGCCGCATTCTGATTGGACACGTGCTCATTTGAGGGTTCTCGCGAAATTGCGGTTTCTGATGGGGTCTGCGCCAGAAGCCGCACGCGACTTCCTACTTCCGCTTCCCGGCATCCCTACAGCGTGCGGGAACGGGAAGTGGGAAGTCTCTCAAGACCTCTCCGAGCTGCGTTCTGGGCGCAAGATGAGGACCACCGGCCGACCGGCTCTCGCGTTCCATCCTTTTGTTCGATCGGCGCCATCCTTCCATCCCGACCTGCGCGCAGCCCGTGCCGGCGCGCGCAGCGGCGGTCAAGGATGGCCCGTCTTCGGGCCACCGCGTCAGCGGCGCGCAGCGTCCCTGACGGCCGCGAGCACGACGGCATGCTCGATCGTCTCGGGGCTGCGATCTCTCTACGCAACAAACAAACCATCAAAAGGCGTCCGCGAAAGACCATCAAAAAACGAACTCATGCTCACAGTCTCGAAGCGCGCCTTGGCGCTGGCCTGGGGGTTTCGATGTGTTGGCGCAACCTCGTGCTCGGGGCGACGCCCAGAAGGTAATCAAGGCCGTTGGCCCGACACAGTCGAGAACCTCGGGACTGCAATAGTGGCTGTGGGCGCGCAGGCTACGCTGGTAAGGCGTAACTTTGTGAGCCATTGCCGTAGTCGTCAGTCAAAAGGCTCTTTGTCCGCCATATCGCGCAGCGTTTCCAGGGCGTACCCGTCCGGGACGCGCCGCCTTGCGAGTGTGGCGAGGCAAGGCGAGGCGCACACTGGGTATATGCCTCTCCGGTGCACAGAGCTTGAGGGTCGTCCTCAGCGATCGTGAGGCCGCACTTGAGGAAGCGGCAGCGAGCCGGAATCTGTCGAGCTCTTATGCACTGGGAAACCGAGGCGGGCTGGATTTGCGGATCGAGGGTCGTTTTCAGCACGACCGATCTGGCGGCAGCAAAGTTAGCCGCATTCTGATTGGACACGTGCTCATTTGAGGGTTCTCGCGAAATTGCGGTTTCTGATGGGGTCTGCGCCAGAAGCCGCACGCGACTTCCTACTTCCGCTTCCCGGCATCCCTACAGCGTGCGGGAACGGGAAGTGGGAAGTCTCTCAAGACCTCTCCGAGCTGCGTTCTGGGCGCAAGATGAGGACCACCGGCCGACCGGCTCTCGCGTTCCATCCTTTTGTTCGATCGGCGCCATCCTTCCATCCCGACCTGCGCGCAGCCCGTGCCGGCGCGCGCAGCGGCGGTCAAGCCCGACTTGAACAGTAAACTCGCCCTCGCGCGTGCAAGGCATTGATATTATTGAGGGCGGTCAAGCATTTTCTCAAAATGTAGTGCCGCGTGTGCGCAACATTGCCGCTTGATATTTGGCGACGAATCGCTTTGTGTGGTGCTCTGTTGTGAGAGCCCCATGTTCTTCCGCCTCAAGAAGTCTGGCGACCGCGGCTACGTCCAGATCGTCGAGAACAAACGCGAAGGCGCGGCCGTGCGCCAGACTGTGATCGCCAATCTCGGCCGCGCCGACGACCTGGTCGCCTCCGGCGCGCTCGCCTCGCTTCTTGCCTCGGGCGCCAAGCTCACCGATCAGGTGTTGCTCATTGCCTCGCTCGACCAGGACGCCGAGGGCGCGCTGTCGGTCGCGGCCAAGCGGATCGGCGGGCCGTTGTTGTTCGGCAGGATCTGGGAGCGGCTCGGGATCGACGCCGTGCTGGCCGAGTTGCTGAAGGAACGCGCGTTCGAGTTCGCGGTCGAGCGGGCGGCGTTCGTCGCCGCCCTGCATCGGCTGTTCGTCTCGGGCTCGGACCGCGACTGCGCCTCGTGGATGGAAGATTACGACATCCCCGGCGCCGAAGGGCTCGAGCTGCATCACTTCTATCGAGCCATGGCCTGGCTCGGCGAGGAGTTGGAGGAGAAGCCGGCCGGGGCGCTGGCGCCGCGCTGCGTCAAGGACCTGATCGAAGAGAAGCTGTTCGAACGCCGCCGCGATCTGTTCACTGACCTTTCCGCCGTGTTCATGGACACGACGAGCCTGTCGTTCTACGGCGAGGGCGGCGAGACGCTGGGCGAGCACGGCTATTCCAAGGACTACCGGCCCGACCTGAAGCAGATGATCCTCGGCCTCATCGTCGACGGCGACGGCCGGCCGATCTGCACCGAGATGTGGCCGGGCAATACCGCCGACGTGACGACGCTGCTGCCGGTCGTCGATCGCTTGCGCCAGCGCTTTTCGATCGGCCGGGTCTGCGTCGTGGCCGACCGCGGGATGATCTCGGCCGCGACCATCGCCGGGCTCGAAGAGCGCAAGCTGGAATACATCCTGGGCGCGCGCGAGCGCTCCGACGCCGTCGTCCGCAAAATCGTGCTCGAAGACGACGATCCCTTCGTGCCCCTCCTGATCGAGCGCAAGAGGGGAGAGACGCAGCTCTTCGTCAAGCAAGTGAAGCTCGAGGGCGTTCGCTATGTCGTCTGCCGCAACGAAAAAGAGGCCGAGAACGACCGCAAGGATCGCGAAGCGATCGTCGCCGCGCTCGATGCGCAATTGAAGAAGGGCGACAAGGCGCTGATCGGCAACTCCGCCTATCGGCGGTATCTGCGCAAAGTCGGGGCCAAGGGCGGGCGGTCATTCGAGATCGACGCCGGCAAGCTCGCCGAAGAGGCGCGCTTCGACGGCGTATTCGTCCTGCGCACCAACGCCAAGGTCACGCCGTTGCAGGCGGTCCTGCGCTACCGCGATCTGCTCCAAGTCGAGGACCTCTTCCGCAGAACCAAGGCGATCATGCGCACGCGGCCGATCTTCCATTCCTCCGACGCCGCCATCCGCGGGCATGTCTTTTGTTCCTTCCTGGCGCTGTCGATGCAGAAGCATCTCGACGATCTGATGCGCGAAGCCGGCCTCGCGTCGGAATGGAAGGATCTGCTGCGTGATCTCGACCGCCTCGCCCAAGTGCGCATCCGCCATCGCGGCGCCGATTGGCTGGTGCGCACTGACGCCGCGCCTTCGATCACAAGCCTATTCCGCCAAGCCCATGTCGCCCTGCCGCCGCGCGCCCGACAGGCCCGACCTCCGCCGCCTCAAACCAAACCCGCCCGAAAACGCCGCGGCCACCCCAGGCGTAGTGCCACGTCAACTTGAATTTCGCCGAAACGCCAACGCAATCAACCACTTGCAAAAATCAGGTGTTCAAGTCGGGTTTGAGGACAAAAAAGCATTTCCGGGATTGCAGGCCTAAAAAGTCGCGGCCGGTTGACCGCGTCCAGCACCCGCAATTATCATATTTCCGACCCCACGCCGCCGCTGTGGCGGAACTGATAACAAAGGAGGAAAAGGTGAGAGAACACTATAGAGTTCACGCTCTAAAATCTTTTGAAGGTGGGCGAAGCTGTCAGTATTATGATTCTTTGCAAGAAGCCGAAAAGCGTTATGACGCGTTAGTTGAAGATGAGTGGTTTTCGTATTTTTTCTTGGAAAAGGTGATCGAACACGCTAGGGTATTGAAGGAATGCCCGGAAGTAGTAGTAAACAGAATATCTATACTAGAAATAAAAGAAAACAGTTTGAACAATCAATGTGCAGGAGTGCTGCGTCCGCAGATTGCTGTCACGAGCCCGAAACGCGCCTTGGCACGCTCGACTTCGAAGACGGCGCGCCAAGCAACGCGACCCCGGACAAGGTCTACGACAGCCTCGACTTCGCGCACGCGTTTCGCGCGTTCGCGGACGCCTGCAGAACGACCAGGGAGCCCGGTCCGCTTCGGATATTTTTTGTAGAATCGGCCTCGGGGGAGGGCGTCGCATGAATCATATCCTCAAAGATCTGCGCATCATCGAAGGGTCCGCTTTCGTCGCGGCCCCGCTCGCCGGCATGACGCTCGCACAGCTCGGCGCCGACGTAATCCGCTTCGATCCAATTCGCGGCGGGCTCGATGCGAAACGCTGGCCGGTGGATCAGCACGGCAAGAGCCTGTATTGGGTCGGCCTGAACAAGGGAAAGCGGTCGATCGCGGTCGATACCCGGAAGCCCGAAGGGCAGGAACTCGTAGCCGCGCTCATTACGGCGCCCGGCCCCGGCAGCGGGATTCTTCTTACCAACTTTCCCGCCTCCGGTTGGCTCGGCTATGAGGCGCTGAAAAAGCGCCGGGACGATCTGATCATGCTCAACCTGTTCGGCAGCCCGGATCGGAGCTCAGCAGTCGATTACACGGTGAATTGCGCGGTCGGCATCCCCTTCTCGACCGGACCGGCGCACAGCGACGCGAGCCATCCCGTCAACCATCCCCTGCCGGCCTGGGACGCCATCACGGGAGTCACGTCCGCGCTCGGACTCGTCACGGCCGAACGTCATCGAAGGCTGACCGGCGAAGGCCAGCTGATCAAGATCGCGCTCTCTGATGTGGCGATGGCGATGGTCGGCAATCTCGGTTACATCGCCGAAGCCGAGCTGATGCACGAGGACCGGCCGGCCTTCGGCAATTACCTTTACGGCTCCTATGGGCGGGATTTCGAGACGAGGGACCGCCGGCTGATCTATATCGTGGCGATCACCGACCGAATGTGGACGGAACTCGGCCGGGTCACGGGGCTCACCGACCGCTTCGCGATGATCGAGCCGTTGCTCGGGCTCAATCTGAAGGAAGAGGGCGACCGCTTCCGGGCGCGCGACGTCATCTCGGCGGTCCTGGACACTTGGGTATCGGCGCGAACCCTCGACGAGATCAAGGCGACGTTCGCCGGTGCCGGCGTGTGCTGGGGTCCTTACCAGACCTTCCGCCAGATGCTGCGCGAAGACCCGCGCTGCTCGACCGCCAATCCGATCTTCCATGAGATCGATCAGCCCGGCATTGGGCGCTATCTGGTAGCCGGTTCGCCGCTCGATTTCGAGCGCGCGCCGCGCGAGGCACCTGCCCGTGCCCCGCGGCTCGGCGAGCACACCGACCAGGTGCTGGCCGACGTGCTGGGTCTCGGCGACGCCCAGATTGGGAAGCTGCGCGACGCGAAGATCGTCGCGGGGCCGGTAGAATTGTGAGGAGGATGCACCATCGCTCGACCCTCGATCTCTTCGAGTAGGAAAATGCCTCGTCGACCGACAGGGGTCCCGTCATGAAAGACAAGGTCGTCACCGCTGACGAGGCCATCAGCCTGGTGCGTGATCGCGATACCCTGTCGAGCTGTGGCTTCGTTCAATCCTGCGTGCCGGAGGCGCTGCTCAAGGCGCTGGAGCGCCGCTATCTCAAGACCGGCTCGCCGCGCAATCTCAGCTTGTTCGCCACCGCCGGCCAGGGCGACAGCAAGACAAAAGGCTTGAGCCGTATCGGCCATGAGGTAAAGTCGAGGAAGGGCGCGGTGGCTTGAGGCTGGGCCAATGGCTCCCTTCCCCGCTCATCAAACCGGACGTGCGGATTTCCCCCATCCGGCTTTCCGACTGGCTTCATGGCGAGGCTTTCGGCGCGGGGTTGGGATGGTGGCTCCAGAGCGAGACGACTTCCAGTTTGCCGTAAATGGCCGAACGGGAGAAGTGTCGCGCGCCCCGGTTTTGCATCTTGTGCCTCCTGGCGAGGAAGGCGCGCACGGGATCGACGACGTAGTGGTCGACGTCCCGATACGCCTTGGCGAGGCTGCCGTAGCTGAAATACGCCGACCCGCCGAGCAGAAGCCTGTTCAGCTTTCGGCGGGTTTTCGGCCACGGGGCCACGTTCGCGGGCGTCAGCATTTCGCCGATCTTGCTCAGTGATGCTCATGCGCGAGTTCCCAGCGGGCAGGCGAGCGCCAGAGGCGCGAACGCAAGAGCTCGCGCTCGTAGATGAACTCCTTGGGAAGCCGGTGGAAGAAGCGGTCGAACAGCTCCTCGTGGAGACGCGCCTCCTCGATGACCGCCTCCCGGCCGACCGCCATGAGGTCGTAGAAGGTGTCGCGTTCGTATTCGAGGCCGCGCCAGTCGATGTCCTCGTACCGCGGCATCCAGCCGATCGGGCTTTCCACCGCGTAGCCGCGCCCGTGCAGACGGTCGACGATCCACTTCAGCACGCGCATGTTGTCACCGAACCCGGGCCAGAGGAAGTTGCCGTCGTCGTCACGGCGGAACCAGTTGACGCGGAAGATGCGCGGCGGGCTGGCGACGTGCCGTCCCACGTCCAGCCAGTGGGTGAAGTAGTCGCCCATGTTGTAGCCGCAGAACGGCAGCATCGCCATGGGGTCGCGCCGCGTCGCGGTCACGCCGATCGCCGCCGCAGTTGCCTCGGAACCCATTGTGGCCGCGAGATACACGCCGTGGCTCCAGTTGAACGCCTGGAAGACGAGCGGCATGTTCTTGCGCATCCGGCCTCCGAACACGAAGCCGCTGATCGCCACGCCGGCCGGGTTCTCCCAGTCGGGATCGATCGACGGGCACTGCGAAGCCGGCGCGGTGAAGCGGGAGTTCGGGTGGGCCGCAGGACGGCCGCACCCGGGCGTCCAGTCCGCGCCGGTCCAGTCGATCAGATGCGCGGGCGGCGTCTCCGTCATCCCCTCCCACCAAACGTCGCCGTCGTCGGTCAGCGCCGTGTTGGTGAAGATCGCGTTCTTGGCGCAGCTCGCCATCGCGTTGGGGTTGGAGAACTCGTTCGTCCCCGGCGCCACGCCGAAGAACCCGGCCTCGGGATTGATCGCCCGCAGCACGCCGTGCTCGTCCTCCTTGATCCACGCGATGTCGTCGCCGACCGTGGTCACCTTCCAGCCCTCCAGCTCTTTGGGGGGCGTCAGCATGGCGAGATTCGTCTTGCCGCAGGCGCTCGGGAACGCGGCGCCCAAATAGGTCTTCTCGCCCGTCGGCGAATGGATGCCCACGATCAGCATATGCTCGGCGAGCCAGCCTTCATGGCGGGCGACCACCGAGGCGATGCGCAGCGCGAGACACTTCTTGCCGAGCAGCGCATTGCCGCCGTAGCCCGAACCGTACGACCAGATCTCGTAGGTCTCCGGGAAGTGCACGATATACTTGCGGCTGATGACGGCCTCGCACGGCCAGGGCGCGTCCGGCCCGTCGGGCGAAAGCGGCGCGCCAACCGAATGCATGCAGGGGATGAACGGACCGTCGCCGAGCACGTCGAGCACGGCGCGCCCCATGCGGGTCATGATCTTCATGTTGACCACGACGTAGGGACTGTCGGTGATCTGCACGCCGATCTTGGCGATCGGCGAGCCGAGCGGCCCCATGCTGAACGGAATCACATACATGGTGCGGCCGCGCATGCAGCCGTGGAACAATTCCAGCAGCCTGGCGCGCATTTCCGCCGGCGGAGCCCAATTGTTGGTGGGGCCGGCGTCATCCTTGCTGAGCGAGCAGACGAAGGTTCGCTCCTCGACCCGCGCCACGTCGGAAGGGTGCGAGCGCGCGAGATAGGAGTTCGGGCGCTTGTCCGGATTGAGGCGGATGAACGTGCCGGACTTGACCATCATCGCGCACAGCCGGTCGTATTCCTCGACCGAGCCGTCGACCCAGTGGACGCTGTCAGGCTTGCAGAGGGCGGCCATCTGGCCGACCCACGTCAGCAGACGCAGGTTGGTCACGCCGACCGGTACGGTCACATCCTGATCCAAAGCCAATCTCCTCTCCGTATGTGCGCGCCAATCATCGTCGCCCAGTCGACCCGGTCAAGGGCGGACGACGACCGCCGATGGTGATCGGCGTCGATGATCGGCCGACGAACGTGCCCTGAGACGCGGGCCGTCGTTGCCGGCGACGTCGCTCCGAGGTTCCTCCCAAGTGAGCACCAAGCTCCCACAATGGCACCCGAATGGCTACTCTGGTGCGTGTTTCAATCGCCGGACATCCCCGCGCGTCGCACGCTGTCGCCATCGTGCACGCGGTCCCGATCGTGAGAAAGATGTACCGAGCGCGCGAAGGCCCGTTGATTATATAGGCTGTGGGCACGTGTTTCGAACCCCGCAATGATGTCTGCGGCAGCGACTGGCAGCGCTCGATCCAGGATACCCTGAAGCACTTTCGCGTCTTTGTCTCCCTACCCGCCGAGCCGGCGGATCAACTCCACTTCCTCGGGCGAAGCGGGCGTCCAGGCCCAGCCTGGAACAAGGCTCCGTTTCAGGAACTTCGCTTCCTCCGACTCGGCGCGCCGCTTCGCTGCGCGCAGATGATCTCGCCAGACCTCCGTGCTCGTGCCGTCGCTCGGTATCCTCCACTTACCGGCAATCTTTCGTCCGCGTTTCACCGGCCCGCCTGCCGCCGCCCACAACGCGGCGCATGCCTCCTGCGCGTTCGCATTTGTGTTCGGCGGCACGTCGGAATGAACCTCCCCCCAAAGGACGCTGATCATCAGGGCGCAATTCTGCTGCGGTGTTGCGCCCTCGGACCGCCAGAAATACTTGTCTCGCCCCTTTCGTGGCGGGAGAGCGTCAAGCGTCTTGCGCACCCGCTCAGCCAAATCGCCGAGGCCGTGGTAGGTCTCGTTCTCGTTGAGAAAGAAATTGTCCCCCGCGCGTAGCAGCATCGCGAGGTCAAAATCGACCATCGCCTCGCGAACCGTGTCGATTGCCGCGGCCAACTTCACGAGGCGCGCCCGCATCGCCTTGCGACTCGGGTACTCGCGCTCTTTTCTGATCGTCCACGCAAGCGTCGCACGGGCCTTCGCCACCGCCGCGCTTAGCCACGAGGGCGGGTCTTGGCCTGCGATGAGGAGGGCGATGGACCCGTCGCTGCTCATCTCGCCCGCTTCGGCAGTTCGACGACGACGCTTGCGGGGCGGGCGTCGCCCATGAGCTCGGCGACGCGATCGGCTACGACGTCGGCGGCCTGCAGGAGGACGGCGTCGGCGTGATGCGCGTATTTCGAGGTGACGCTTGCTTTCTTGTGGCCGAGCAAGGCGGCGATGGTCAGCTCCGAAAACCCGAGATCGGCGGCGATCGACGCATAGGAATGGCGCAGCACGTGCGGCGTACGTCCGACGCGAGGCCCGCCTTCGCTGCGACGCGAAGCCAGACCTTGTGAAAACCGCGCATCGGCTTGTCGGCGCCGACGCTTGCCGGAAACACGCGCTCGGAAAGGCGCGGCAGTTCGCGCAGTACGTCACAGGCCCGCGCGCGACAACTGCTGCAACGAGGCGCCGGTCTTCGTGTCCGACAGCCGCGCCGTCCGCGTCGCAAGATCGACTTCAGACCACTTCAACGCGAGCATTTCGCCGCGCCGCCAGCCGGTGAGGGCCAGAAACTTCGCCGCGCCTATGGCGATCGGCCAAGTCGTCTCCGGCATAGTCCGCAGGGCCTCGCCCAGCGCGGCGTATTCGGCTTCCGTCACACGGCGCTGGCGTTGCTCGTAGGCGTGACGGTCGACGCCATGAACTGGATTGTCGGGTCTCAGTCCTCGGCGAACGGCAAATGAAAAGACCGCGCCAAGAAATCCCAATGTCCGAGTCGCCGTGCCACGGCCGCCCGTCACCCGCGCCAGCCCGTGCTTGCCGGTTTTAATGCGCGCCGATGTTGCACCCTCGGTCACTCCATCGCGAAACCGCTCAATATCGCCTCGCGTCACCGCAGCGACCTTCAACGCACCCAGCAGCGGCTTGATGTGTCTTTCGATGCGTCCTTTGTCGCCGACGATTGTGCTCGCCTTCTTGGTAGTCTGGCGTCGGGTCAAGACGCGACCCGTCTCACAGCTTTCGAGATAGATGTCACAGAGGTCGGCTACGGTCGCGGCGTTGCGCGCCTCTCGCTTCGTTGCCGCCGGGTCGCCGCCCTTCGCGGCTTCCCCGAGAAGCCGTCAGGCCTCAGCGCGCGCCAAATCACGCGTCCAGGGCGCACCATGCCGCCCTATAGTCGCCCAGCGCTGCCTGCCATCCCCGGTCCGGTACTTGACGACATACGCAACTGCATCGCCTTTCTGGCGACGAGCGCCGAAGCCCGCGACGGCTCCCTTCCCCTCTCCCACACGGTCGAGTTCCGCGGGATGTCGCGGACAGTCTCAAGAGTAATCACGTGTTCGAGCCGTCTGGTAGCTACCGCGATCAAGCTACCAAGTAGCTACCACCGAAACGCAAGCCGAAGCAAACGAGTTCAGCGGCAAACAAACTAGAGCGACGAGTTTTCAACAAGATATCAAATGCGCGCAGAGCGCCGCGACCCGAAGCACGTCATAGGCACTCCCTTGGTAAGGGAGAGGTCGAGAGTTCAATCCTCTCTTGCAGCACCAGTCAAAACCCGAGCTCCCGGCTCCGTTTCGAAAACAATCTCGGACCGTTGGTTGTCGTGGCGGCGCCCGGCCTCGCAACGGCCGGCCCGCGCAGTCAGGCGGGTCAACTGGCGGTGGCGCATTGCGCGGCGAGCGTCGCCAGTCGCGACCCGATCGCCTCCAGAAGAAGCTCGTGCGCCTTCGCGGCGATGTCCTCCATCGAGGGCGAATTCGCCAGCAGCGACCGGGCGCGGCTTACGATTTCGCTCTTGCTCGGAATGTGAGGCAGGTTCAATTCGCCGAGAACCGCCATGGCGCCCATTGGCTGGACTTGGCGAAGCCGCGCGTGGAGTTCGGACAACTTGCTCTTTCCCAGAACCGCGGCGGCCGCCTGGGCGATTCGCTCGGCGTTGAAGCTTTCCGCGACCTGCAGGGCGGCGCGACGGATGACCTTCGTCCCCAGCCGGTGTCTGTTCTGCACGACCTCAGGGGTCGGAGGCTTCAATTTCCAGACCAGGCCCAAGCGCTCGAGGAGCTTCAGGAGATAGAAGGTCGGATCGTATTCCCACCAGCGGAATCCCTGGCGGACGGAACTCTGAAACGCATGATGATTGTTGTGCCAGCCCTCCCCCATGGTGAAAATGGCGAGGAGCCAGTTGTTGCGGGAATCGTCGCCGGTGATGTAGCGCCGGCGCCCGACGACATGGGCGAGCGAATTGATGGAGAACGTCGCGTGATACACCGCGACCGTGCTCCAGAAGAAGCCGACGATGAGCCCTGGCCAGCCGGCGGCGAGGAAACAGGCGAGCGCGAGCGTGGCGGGGGGCGCGTGTTCGTAGCGATGGAGCCACATCAGCTCCGGATAGCGCGCCAGATCGGCTACTCTGGCGAAGTTCGTTCCGGCGTGCCGGCGGGAGAAAATCCAGCCGAGATGGCTGTAGAGAAATCCGGAATGGCGCGGCGAATGAACGTCGAGTTCGGTGTCGGAATAGAGGTGATGGTCGCGATGGTTGGCCGCCCACCACAACACGCTCCTTTGCGCCGTCGTCTGCGACAGAAACGCGAGAACGAACTGGAAGACGCGGCTTGTCTCGTAGGCGCGATGCGAGAAGTAGCGATGGAAGCCGGCCCCGATCGCAAAGATCCTCAGCCAGTAGAGGCCGACGCCGATCGCTGCCGCCTCCAGGGTGACGCCGGTCCAGATCGCCCCAAAGCACGCCAGATGGACGAGGACGAAGGGAATCGCGGACGGGTAAATGATGTCCGACGTCGAGGAAGCGTCGGCCGCCGGTTCTTTGGAAACTGAATTTGGATTCTGCGTCATAGCGGACCCCATAGCAGATCGCTTGCGACCAATCGATGGCGGTCCTCGCGTCGAAGAAAAAATATCACACGTGGGAGCGGGCCGCTGCGACGAACCGTCGCACGCGATCGCCGCTTGCTCTGGCGCAATCGGCTCTCGGGGCTGCAGCGGCGACCAAAGGCTGATGCAGGCGGGCGCGCCGACCCCCTTCGCGGAAAGCGGACCACGCCCGTGCGCTTGATCTCCGAAACCTCGAGTTTGCGCGACACTGGCGCGCGATAGTCGATGACGCATTCGAGCCTGTCGATCGCGAGATAGGCGCCGTGCAAATCGCCGATGAGGACGGTCTCGGCGAAGCCGGCCTCGCAATCGGCGAGATAATGGTCCAAAGCTGGCGAAAGCCCCCGGCTGCGATTCGGCTCCGTCGCGCTCCGCGACGGCATCGTTCGGATGTCGGTGGCGGAGCCTGGCGCTCGACGGTTCACACCGGGGGGATGATTGCAGGGCCGTCAGCGGAAGCGGTAGACGCCCGTCCGCTTGATCTCCGAATCCTCGAGCTCGCGCGTCACCGGCACCCGATATTCGATCACGGTCTCGAGCCGGTCGAGCGCGAGATAGGTTCTGCGCGGATCGCCGATGAGGACGGCCGCGCCGCGTCGCGCGAGCGAGGCGAGCCAGGCCGTCACGGCCTCGGCCATCTCCTTTTCATAGGAAACGTCGCCCGCCAGTACGGCGTCCCAACCCTCGTCGGCGCCGACGAGGTCTTCGAGCCGGGCCGCCACGGCGACGCCGTTTTCGCCGGCGTTGGCCTCGATCGCCGCGACGGCGAAAGCGTCGATGTCGGACGCTTGAGCCTCCGCCGCGCCGGCCAAGGCGGCGGAGATCGCGACAAGGCCCGAACCGGAGCCGAAGTCGAGCACGCGCTTGCCGCGCACGAGAGCCGGATGGTCGAGCGCATAGCGGGCGAGCGCCTGGCCCCCGGCCCAGGCGAAGGCCCAGGCGAAGGCCCAGAACGGAGGCGGCAGACCCATCGCCCCGAGCTCTTCCTCGGTCTTCCTCCAGATCGGCACGGCCTCGTCAGCGAGCCGCAGCCGGATCTCCGGGGTCAGCGGCGGCGCGACGAGCCGCGTGTTCGCGACGACGAAGTCACGCTTCGCGGCTGCGCCTGCGCTCATACCTTCCAGCGCAGGGTGGAGACGAGGGTGAAGAGACGGCGCGCCGTGCCCGGGTCGATCGTCACCTTGTCGGCGAGGCGTTGCGCCATCAGCTCGGCGCCCTCGTTGTGGAGTTTCGTGCGCTCGCGGTCGATCGCCTCGATCTGGCGCGGGCTTGCGGTCCGGATGGCGGAGTAATAGGTCTCGCAGACGAGGAAATAGTCCTTCAAGAGCGGCCGGAATGGGGTCATCGAGACGACGATCAAGATGGCCTGCTCGCCGTCCGAAGTCCGCACGTCGAACGTGAGCTTCAACTCCTCCTGCGAAATCGTCAGCGTATAGGGTCCGTCGTCCCGCCCGGGAACGCCGAACGTGTTCTCTTCGACGAGGTCGAAGATCGCCACCGTCCGTTCGTGATCGACCTCGATCGCCCCGCGCGGAATGGTGTCCTCGTCGAGGAAGACGTCGGAGAGGCGGTCGCGGCTTTCGGCCGCCGTGGCGTTCACGCCCGCCTCACGCGTCGCGGCTCCGCCGCGAGCCGCAGCGCGACCGAGCGCGCGTGGGCGTCGAGCGCCTCCGCTTCGCCGAGCGCGACCGCCGCGGGCCCCAGGACCGCGAGCGATTCGGCGTCGCATTTGAGGAGCGATGTGCGTTTCATGAAGTCGAGCACGCCGAGCCCGGAGGAGAAACGCGCCGAGCGCGCCGTCGGCAGGACGTGGCTGGAACCGCCGACGTAATCGCCGATCGCCTCCGGCGTATACGCCCCGATGAAGATCGCGCCGGCGTTGTCGATTTGCCCGGCCAGCGCCTCGGCGTCGCGGGCCATGATCTCGAGATGCTCCGGAGCGAGCCGCTCGACGAGCGGCAGCGCGGCCTCGAGATCGGAACAGAGGATGATCGCGCCGTAGTCGCGCCAGCTCGCGCCGGCGATCTTCTCGCGCGGCAAAGCGGCGAGCTGAAGTTCGACTTCGGCCGCAGCGTCGCGAGCGAGCGCGGCGTCGTCGGTGATGAGGATCGACTGCGCGGCCGAGTCGTGCTCGGCCTGGGCCAGAAGGTCCGCCGCGACGAAGCGCGGATCGGCGCTCGAATCGGCGAGGATGACGACCTCCGAAGGTCCGGCGATCATGTCGATGCCGACCACGCCGAAGACTCGGCGCTTGGCCGCCGCGACATAGACGTTGCCGGGGCCGACGATCTTGGCGACCGGCGCGATCGTCCGGGTGCCGTAGGCGAGCGCGGCGACCGCCTGCGCTCCGCCGACACGATAGATCTCGTCAACGCCGGCGATGCGCGCGGCCGCCAGCACCAGCGGATTGACATGGCCGCCCGGCGTCGGCACGACCATCGCGATCCGTCGGCAACCCGCGACTTTCGCCGGCACGGCGTTCATGACGACCGAGGACGGATAGCTCGCCGCGCCGCCCGGAACATAAAGGCCGACCGCCTCGATCGGGCGCCAGCGCCAGCCGAGTTCGACGCCGAGCGCGTCGGTGAACCGGACGTCGGCGGGCTTCTGCCGCTCATGATAGTCCATGACCCGCACGTGGGCGAGTTCGAGCGCCTTCAGCGCCTTCGGCTCGCAGGCGGCGATCGCGGTCTCGGTCTCGGCGGCGCCGATCGCCAATCCCATTGCGGCGACGTCGACGCGATCGAACTGGCGGGAATAGTCGGCGAGCGCCTCGTCGCCGCGCACGCGCACCTGCTCGATGATGGCGGCGACGGCGGCTTCGACGTCGGCTGCGGATTCGCGCTTGGCGCCGAGCAGCGTCTCGAAGCGCCGCTCGAAATCCGCCGAACCCATATCGAGCTCAATCGCCATAAGAACCCTCCAGCGCGCCCGCGTCAGACCGCCGAGGCGTCCGACAGCGCGTGTCCGGGGCACGCTTCCGCCGGTCGGCGAAGCCCCATGTCGCAGAGCTCGACCTCCACGCATTCGACGTCGACCCGCACCAGCGCGCCGTCGGCGAAGGCGAGTATGATCATGCCGGCGGGCGGATCGGTCTTCTCGAATGTGACCGCCAGCAGGTTGAGCGGCGCGTCGTCGGGCTGGCCGCTAAAACCGAGATGCGAAACCTTCAGGACCCGATCGAACCGCAGCACGCTCGAGACGCGTTCGGCCGGGCCCGTCTTCGCGCCGACCCAGTCGTAGCGCATTCCGGCGACGACGAAACGGTGCTGTTTCGGCAGCCAGGCCATGTCGGAGCGCTTGACGCAGGTGTTCTGCACGTGGGCCGAAATCACGCCGAGCCCTTCGCGCTCGAGCGCGAGGAGCTTGAGCCTCTGGTCGCGCGCGGGCATCGCGTCAGCCCACGATCCGGGTGATGTCGGCGCCGCAGGCGCCGAGTTTCTCTTCCAGCCTCTCGAAGCCGCGGTCGAGATGATAGACGCGATTGACGATGGTTTCGCCTTCCGCCGCAAGGCCCGCGATGACCAGCGAGACCGAGGCGCGCAAATCCGTGGCCATCACCGGCGCGCCCCTGAGCCGCTCGACGCCCTCGACGATCGCCGTGTCGCCCTCGAGCTTGATGTGCGCGCCGAGCCGAGCCAACTCCTGCACGTGCATGAACCGGTTCTCGAAGATCGTCTCGGTGATGCGCGACGTCCCTTGTGCGCGCGTCATCAGCGCCGTGAACTGCGCCTGCAGATCGGTCGGAAACCCGGGGAAGGGCGCGGTCGTAATGTCGACCGCCTCGATTCCCGCCCCGTTCCGCCGCACCCGCACGCCGCGATTGTCGCTCGACACCGACACACCGGTTTTCTCCAAAGCGTCGAAGGCTGTTTGCAGCAGATCCTCGCTGACGCCCTCCAGCAGAATGTCGCCGCCGGTCATCGCGGCCGCGGTGGCGTAGGTGCCTGCCTCGATGCGGTCGGGCAGAACCCGATGGTGTGCGCCGTTGAGCCGGGGAACCCCGTGAATCTCGATCTTCGACGTGCCGGCGCCGCGGATGCGCGCGCCCATCTTGTTGAGGCAGTCGGCGAGATCGACGACTTCCGGCTCCCTGGCGGCGTTGGAAATGAGCGTCGCGCCGTGCGCCGTCGCCGCCGCCATCATCGCGACATGCGTTCCCCCGACCGTCACTTTCGGAAACGCGATCTCCGCGCCGGCGAGGCCCTTCGGCGCCTTGGCGACGGCGTAGCCGCCATCGATCTCGATGGCGGCGCCGAGCTTCTCCAGCGCCATGAGAAGGAGATCGACCGGCCGGGTGCCGATCGCGCAGCCGCCGGGCAGCGACACGCGCGCCTGCCCCATGCGCGCCAGCAGCGGCGCGATGACCCAGAAGCTCGCGCGCATCCTGGACACGAGTTCGTAAGGCGCGGTCGTGTCGACAATCGTACGGGCCCTGAGATGCGCCGTCTGTCCCGAGGCCGCCTCCTCGGCGACGCGCTTGCCGTCGATCGAATAATCGACGCCATGATTGCCGAGAATCCGGGCCATCTGGCTGACGTCGGCAAGACGCGGCAGGTTCTCGAGCGTCAGGGTCTGATCGGTCGTGAGCGAGGCGATCATCAGCGGCAGCGCGGCGTTTTTCGCGCCCGAGATCGGGATCACGCCCTCCAGTCTGGCCCCGCCGCGAATTTGAATGCGATCCATTCCCCGTACCCTTCCCACCCCGAGACCAATTGAACATGTCTTGCGCCCGCGGCGCGGCTTGCTTCAGCCCTTCGGATCGCGAGACGCGGGGGCTGCGTTCTTGTCGCCCGCCGTCGGCGGTGCCTCAGCCTCGCGCGAACGCTGCTGCGTCTTGCGCCGCTTCAGATTCTCCCTGAGCGACGCGGCGAGACGGGTCCGCCGCACGTCCTGGCTTGTGCTCCCAGCGTCGTCCGGGCTCATGTCGTTCCTCTGGAATGCGCCGGCGCAATCCTCAGCTCGGTCCAAGGCTTGATAGGGCCAAGCAGGCGCGCGGAGCAAGTCCAAACGGGCGGAAAAGATTGGTCTTTCGGCGGTCATCCGGCCTTTTCGATCAGGCTCACGGCGGCCGCGCGCGCCTCATGGGTGATTTCCGCGCCGGCCAGCATGCGGGCGATTTCTTCGCGTCGCTCGCCCGCCCCGAGGAGGGAAACGCTCGTGACGACGCGCTCTCCCCTGCCCACGTCGGTCTTGGCGATGCGATAGTGGCTCTGCGCCCGCGCAGCGACCTGGGGGGCGTGGGTCACGGCGAGCACCTGCGCCCGCGCGGAGAGCCGGGCCAGACGCTGGCCCATGGCGTCGGCGACCGCGCCGCCGACCCCGGTGTCGATTTCGTCGAATACGAGGGTCGGCGCGGTTCCCCGCTCGGCAAGGCAGACCTTGATCGCCAGCAGGAAGCGCGACAGCTCGCCGCCCGAGGCGACCTTCATCAACGGTCCGAGCCGCGAACCCGGATTGGTCCGGACGAGGAATTGCGCCCGGTCGTATCCGCTCGCTGACACGAGCGCATCGTCGCCTCGCAGGTCGACGCTGAACTCTGCGCGCTCCAGTTTCAGCGGCGGCAGTTCGGCCATGACCGCCTTTTCGAGCTCACGGGCGCTGCGCTCGCGCGCCACGCTGAGCGCGCGCGCGGCTTGGCGGTAGGCCGCCCCGGCGCTGGCCACCGCCGCCTCGAGCCGCGCGACTTCCCCGCGGCCGGCGTCGAGCGCCGCCAGATCGTCGGCGTATTTTTGCGCCATCGCCGGCAGGCTTTCGATCGGCGCGGCGTATTTGCGGCTCATCGCCCGCAGGGCGAACAGGCGCTCCTCGCAGCGCTCCAGGTCGTGCGGATCGAACTCGCAGGCCTCGATCGCCTGTTCGAGCGCGCGTGTCGCGCACTCGAGCGCCTCGATCGCCTCGTCCAAGGCCTTTACGCTGGGCTCTATCAGACCCGGCGCCTGAGGCATGCGGCGTTGCAACCGCCGAGAGACGGAGAGCAGCACCGGCAGGATCGCGGCGTCGCCGGTCAAATGGTCGCGCGCGTCGCGGATGTCCGCGGTGACATTTTCGCCCTGCATCATCGCTTGTCGGCGGGTCGCCAGCGCCTCCTCCTCGCCTGCCTGCACGGCGAGGCGCGACAATTCCTCGTGAGCGTGGCGGGCGAAGTCGGCTTCCGCCTCAGCCGCTGCGACCCGCGCGCGCTCGGCCTCCAGCATGCGGTCCAAGTCGCCCAAGGCGACGAAAGCGCTCTGCGTCCCCCCGACCAGGCCGTCCAGACCACCGTAGGAGTTGACCAGCGCGCGGTGCATCGCGGGGTCGGTCAGCGCGCGCTCGTCGTGCTGGCCGTGGATTTCGACCAGCGCTGAAGCGAGCGCACGCAAGGCCTGCGCGCTGACGCTCTGGTCGTTGACGTAGGCGCGAGTCCGTCCGTCGGCGAGTTGCACGCGCCGAAGGATCAGTTCGTCCCCGATCTCGATGTCCTGCCCCTCGAGCAGCGCGTGCGCCGCATGTCCGGGCGGCAATTCGAACACCGCGGTCACTTGACCCTGCGCCTGGCCATGGCGGACAAGTCCGCCGTCCCCGCGCGCCCCGAGCGCCAGCGAAAGCGCGTCCAGAAGGATCGATTTGCCCCCGCCCGTCTCCCCGGTGAGGATCGTCAAGCCAGCTGAGAAATCAAGATCAAGCTGGTCGATCAGCACCACGTCGCGAATGGACAGACGCGCGAGCATGGAAGCGCCCCGGTCAGGACGGAACGACCGTGTGATAGATCTTGGAGATCCACGACTCTGAATTTTCCTGCGGAGATAAGCCCTTGCCCTTCAGGAGCGCGTAAGCGTCCCGATACCATTGGCTGTCAGGAAAGTTGTGCCCCAGCACCGCGGCGGCCGTCTGCGCCTCGTCGGCGATCCCCAAACCCAGATAGGCTTCGACCAGGCGATAGAGCGCTTCTTCTGCGTGCCGGGTCGTCTGGTAATATTGCAACACGTTGCGGAACCGGTTGATCGCCGCAGTGTAATTGTGCCGGTTCAGGTAGAATCGGCCGATCGACATTTCCTTGCCCGCGAGCTGATCCTCGGTCACCTGGATCTTGAATTTCGAGTCCTCGACGTACTCGGACTTGGGGTACTTCTGCACCAGACCCTGAAAGGCGGCGAGAGACTTGGTGGCGGCGTCCTGGTCGCGAGAAATATCGGGAATCTGCTCGTAATACGCGTTGGCCTGCAAATAGGTGACATAAGCGGCGTCGGGCGAATTCGGGTAGTCCTTCAGATAGCGCTCCGCCGAGGTGTCCGCATCCGTATAGGCGCCGGCCTGATAGTCGGCGTAGATCGTCATCAGCAAGCCTTTGCGGGCCCAATCGGATCCGGGATATTGTTTGCCGAGTTCGGTGAATTTCTTCGCCGCCTCTTGCGGCGAACCGTTCGCCAGCTTTTCGAGCCCCTGGTCATATGTCTTGCTGGCCGGCGTATCCGGCACGATCTCCATTTTGTATTTTTCCGCGCCGAATGGATTGAACTGATCAATCAGCGAACAGGCCGACGCGGAAAGGCCGATTGCGATGAGCGCGATGGCGGCGGCGCTTCGGCGCGCCATCCGCTTCCCGGCCCTCAATGGAGACATGCCGAATTCGACCTTGGCCATACCTGAAAACTCGATTGGTTGCAGAAAAGAAGCGCCCGCCGTCGCTTCGCGACGAATCGGCTGTTTACCCCAGTCCGGACGCACGCGCCACTTTCCGCGGCGGACGCGCGAATCGACAATTGGCCGGAAATTGTGGCGCCATGGAGCCTCGAGCGCCCAAAAGCCGCGCCCGCTCGAACTTCGCCAAGGATCAGTCGGCGGCGGCGAAAGCGGCGGCGATCGCCGGAATATGCGCTCCCGTTCCGAAACCTTTGACGAAGGCTTTCGAAACCGCTGCTTCGACAAACTCATAGGCCGAACGGTTTGCAAACAGCGCCTCCAGCGCCATGGCGTTCAGCTTGTGGCCCGGCCGATAAGTCCGATAGAGGCCGATAATCGGCGCGCCGGCAAGCGACAGGTCGCCGACCGCGTCGAGGGCCTTGTGACGGACGAACTCGTCCCCATAGCGCAACCCCTCGGGGTTGAGAATCGCGTCCCCGTCGATGGCGACGGAATTCTCGAGCGACGAGCCGAGCGCAAAGCCCGCCTGCCACAGCCTCTTGACGTCGCTGACAAAGCCGAACGTGCGGGCGCGAGCGATTTCCCGGCGGAAGGTGGCCGGGTCAAGATTGAAGGCGCGGCGCTGACGGCCGATCGCCGGCGATTCGAAGTCGATCTCGACATCAAGGCGAAAGCCGCGCTCGGCGGGCAGAAATTCGGCATAGGCGCCCTCGCGTTCGACCCGCACCGGCTTCAGGATCTTCAGATAACGTCGCGATCGCGACTGATGAACGACGCCCGCCCGATCGATGGCGCTGACGAAGTCGGCGGCGGAGCCGTCCATGATCGGCGTCTCGGGCCCGTCGATTTCGATGAGGGCGTTGTCGATTTGCAGCCCGGACAGGGCGGCGAGAAGGTGCTCGACCGTGCTGACGCTGGCGCCGGAGGCGTCGCCGAGCATAGTGCAAAGCGCGGTATGGGTCACATTCGACCGCTTGGCCTCGAGCAGGCGCTCGCGCCCGCCGGGCAGGCCGGTTCGCAGGAACACAACGCCGGAATCGACGTCAGCCGGCTGGAGAAGGAGTTGTGCGGGCGCCGCCGAATGGACCCCTACGCCGCTGACTGTGACACGGTCGCGGAGCGTGGATTGAAAACCGACCTTCATCTTCAAACGTCTCCAGGCTTCCGCCTGGCCCTGATTGGCGACGCTCAAGGCGACGCGGCTGGGAAAGTCCGCGATGCAGCGCCCGATAAGTCGTCGGCGTCCGTAATAGCGACGCGGACAGACCTGGTGTGGGCGGCACCTTAGAGGGCAAAACGTGGCGGAGCCAAATCACCTTTGGTGAACAAAAGTTACAACTTGGCCACAATTATTTTCTCTTTAATTAGCAAAATGTTATGGCCAAGTCTTAAGGCGTGGGCGCTCAAATGGGCGCTCGAAATTGTGTCCGGCCGCGCCGATGGCGCGGCCGGACGATCACCTGAAGCCACGAATCAATTCGGGTGCCGCCGCAGAAAAGCCGGGATGTCGAGATGATCGTCTTCCGTCACCGGAGGGCGATGGCTCGGCCGTCCATGCGGGTCGAGAGCGCCTGCCGCCGGGCGCAGCGACTGCGCCCGCGGCTGACCGCGGGCGAAATCGGCCTGGGCCGCAGGCGCGGAATGCGGCCGCTGCGGAGCGGCGAGGGGCAAGGCCGCGGCGGCCGGCTTCGGGGCCGGTTCGTCGTCGTGCCGCGTGATGCCGAAAGCCGCCAGTTTCTCCAAGAGCGATTTACGCCGCGTTTCCGGCGGCGCGGCGGAGGCGCCTTGCGCTTCGCGCATTGCGCGCAACTGCTTCTGCGCGACCTGCGGCAGATCCTCGATCTGCGGCATGCGCGGAGCGCGAACGACCGGCTGCTCCGGCGCCGGTGGAATGAAGTCGGTCGTCTCGTGTTCGGCTTCGCGCTGGGGCTCGATCGGTTCCGGGAAGGCGACCGCGACTGTCGCGACCGGCTGGAGCTCGACATCGTTGATGATCGGAACCGGATGGGACGCTTCGCCCGGAGCCGCCGGCGGCGCGGCGCGGACCGGCGCGGGCGCTGGGGCGCGCAGGCGCGGTCCGGCCTCGACGCGCGGCTGGACAGTCACAGGCTCAATCTGCGAAATCGTCGCCTGATCGATGCCGGTCGCGACGACCGAGACGCGCACAACGCCGTCCAGGGTGGAATCGAACGTCGCGCCGAGAATGATGTTGGCTTCCTCGTCGACCTCCTGGCGGATGCGGCTCGCCGCTTCATCGACTTCATAGAGCGTCAGATCGTTGCCGCCGGTGATGGAGATGAGCAGCCCGCGGGCGCCTCTCATCGAAGTCTCGTCGAGCAGGGGATTGGCGATCGCCGCCTCGGCGGCGAGCACGGCGCGCTTTTCGCCGGTCGCTTCGCCAGTGCCCATCATCGCCTTGCCCATCTCGCTCATGATCGAACGGACGTCGGCGAAGTCGAGGTTGATGAGGCCCTCCTTCACCATGAGGTCGGTGATGCAGGCGACGCCGGAGTAGAGCACCTGGTCCGCCATCGCGAAGGCGTCGGCGAAGGTCGTCTTTTCATTGGCGACGCGGAACAGGTTTTGGTTCGGGATAATGATCAGCGTGTCGACCGCCTTGTGCAATTCGCCGATGCCCGACTCGGCGACCTTCATGCGGCGGCCGCCCTCGAAATGGAACGGCTTGGTGACGACGCCGACGGTGAGGATGCCCATCTCGCGAGCGGCTCTGGCGATCACCGGCGCCGCACCGGTGCCGGTGCCGCCGCCCATGCCCGCGGTGACGAAAACCATGTGGGCGCCGGCGAAGTGATCGCGAATCTCCTCCAGCGCTTCTTCGGCTGCCGCCTTGCCGACCTCGGGTTTGGAGCCCGCGCCGAGTCCCTCGGTCACCTGAAGGCCCATTTGAATGATGCGCTCGGCGCGCGAGGAGGTGAGCGCCTGCGCGTCCGTGTTGGCGACGATGAAGTCGACTCCGGAGAGGCCGGAGACGATCATGTTGTTGACCGCGTTGCCGCCTGCGCCTCCCACGCCGCAAACCATGATGCGCGGCTTCAATTCTCTCAGTTCCGGGGCCTTCAAATTGATCGACATAGTCTGCCTCATCCCGTTGGGCGTCCGCAGACGCCGATTTGATTGCGTGACCGCTTCTTCGCAGGACCCTACGTCGACGAAGGCCCTGAACTCCTTCAGAAACTCTCTTTCAACCAGCGCCCGACCCGCGCGGCATACCCACCCTCGGCGTACGCTTGCCGCGAGACGTGCCGAGTCGGTTCGAAAAATTCGAGGCCCGCCATTTGCGGATAGACAATCAACCCGACGGCCGCCGCGAAAGAGGGGCTCTTGCCCGATTCCGGCAGTCCCTCGATCCCGAGCGGCCGTCCGATTCGCGCCTGACTGGAGATGACCGTCCGGGCAAGCTCCGGCAGTCCGGTCAACTGGCAGGCGCCGCCAGTCATCACCAGCCGGCGCCCCGCCTGCCCGGCGTGACCGGAAGCGCGCATCCGATCGCGCACGAGCTCGAGGATCTCCTCCACGCGAGGCCGAATGATCCGCAGGAGCTCGGCTTTCGGCAGGTGGCTGGGATGATCCATGTCGTCGCCAAGCCGGTGGACGGCAATGGATTCGCGGTCGTCGGACGGCGAAGCGATGCAGGCGCCGTAGAGCGTCTTCAGTCGTTCGGCGTCCGTCATCGACACATTGAGGCCGCGCGCGATGTCCCTGGTGACGTGAATTCCGCCGACGGCGACAGCGTCGACATGGATGAGCCGCCCGCCGGAGAACACGCCGACCGTGGTGGTTCCGCCGCCGAAGTCGACGACGGCGGCGCCGAGCTCGGCCTCGTCGTCGACCAGCGTCGACAGTCCGGCGGCGTAAGGCGTCGCCACCATCGCCTCGACGCGCAGATGGCAGCGCTCGACCGCCAGCATCAGATTGCGGGCGGGCGCGGAATCGCATGAGGCGACATGCATGTCGACGCCGAGCTCCTCGCCGATCATGCCCTTCGGATCATGTACGTTCCGCGTCGCGTCGAGCGAAAACGTCGTCGGGAGCGCATGCAGAACCGTTCGCCCGGGGTGCGCGTTCGCGGCGGACGCCGCCTCGAGCACCCGGTGGATATCGTGCTCGGAAACCGACTTGCCGCGCAGGGCGACCTTGGCGTTGAAGCGCTGCGACGCCAGGAGGCCGCCGGACATGTTGACGATGACGCCGCCGACCTCGACGCCCCCCATGCGCTCAGCCGCGTCGATCGCAAGGCGCGCCGCGTCTTCGGCTGCCTGAAGATCGACGATGGCGCCGCCCTTGACGCCGTTCGAGCGCTGATGGCCGATGCCGAGCACCTTGCACCGATGAGTGCGGCCGGGCAGCGCGCTCGAGGGTTCCATCGGGGTCAGCCGCGCGATCAGGCAGACGATCTTCGAGGCGCCGACGTCGAGAACCGAGAGAATCGCGCTCTTGCGCTCGGGAATCTGCCGCATGCGCGGCGGGAGGGGCCTGTAGCTCATGGCTGAGCGCCCTTCTTCGCCGCGTGGGCGTCGGCCCGTGCGGCCGCCGATTCCTGCGACAGCCGCACGAATACGCGGCCCGGCACGCGAAAATCGAGCGCGAGCACGTCTCGATCGAGAATGCGCGACTGGCGCTGAAGGCGCAGCAGCGTCGCAATCGCGGCGAGCGGGTCGGCTTCCGGAAGCTTGACCTCAATCCCGGACTTCAGCTTGAGGCTCCAGCTGCGCTGGCCGACCAGAACCCCGGCCTCGACCCGCGGCTTCAGCTCCTCCATCGCGTCGAGCAGCGCGGCGTATTCGCGCACCCGGGCATTCGCGCCTTCCCCGACGACGAAGGGCAGGTCGACATAGCGGCCGTCGCGCACGTCGTCGATGGGCGCGCCGTCGGCGCCGATCGCGCGCACTTGCCCGTCCTTCTGCCAGACGCCGTAAGGCGTGCGCTCGACAATGTCGACGACAATCTGGTTCGGATAGAGTTTCCGCACGCTCGCCTGCTTGACCAGCGGGTCGGACTCGAGCCGCGCGCGGGCCGCGGCCGCGTCGAAGAACGGCAGCGAGTTCTTAGAGCTGATGCCGGCGATCGACAGAATGCGCGGCTCGCTCATCTGCGTCGCGCCGGACACCATAACGATGTCGACGCCGAAGCCGAGCATCCGTGCGGCGAAGTCGCCAACTCCGCCGTAGCGCGCGACGAACGCGTCGAGTTGCCCGCCGCGTGTCGCGCCTAAGCCCGCGGCGCCCAGGAGGACGGCGAGCGTCAACGCGATCTCGAGCCCCAGCGGGGGCGGGCGATCGAATGGGATGCGCCAACGCAGCGCCGCCCGCGCCGAGCGCTCGCCGCGCAGGGCGATCTTCCGCGGCGCCGCTTCGCCGGGAATGCCGGCGAGCGCGGGCAGCGCGGGCGCTCCCCATCCAAGCGTTTGGCTCAACGATCGCACGACGCGTCCTCCACCATCCAGGCGACCAACTCGCCGAACGACAGGCCCGCGTGGGCGGCCATCTCCGGCACGAGCGATGTCTCCGTCATGCCGGGCTGCGTGTTGACTTCGAGACACACCAGCTCGCCCTCTTCGCCTTTCGTTTCATCGTACCGGAAGTCGGCGCGACTGACGCCGCGGCACCCGAGCGCTCGATGCGCCCTCAACGTCAAGTCTTGGACCTTATGGTAAATATTCGGTTTAAGATCCGCCGGCAGGACATGCCGCGATCCGCCTTTGGCGTATTTTGCGTCATATCCGTAGAACGCTTCGGAAACCGGCTGTATCTCGATGACCCCAAGCGCCCGGTCCCCCAACGTCGCGCACGTCAGCTCCTTGCCGGCGACGAACCGCTCGGCGAGCAGCGCGTCGCCATAGGGCCAGTCTTCGCGCCCGACTTCCTGCGGCGGATGGGCGCGATCCTCCTTGACGATCACGACGCCGAAGGACGAGCCTTCGTTGACGGGCTTCAGCACGTAGGGCGGCTCGAGGACATGGCGGCGCGCGGCCTCGTGGCGATCGACCGTGACGCCGTGGGCGACCGGCACGTCGGCGGACTTCAGGACGACCTTGGCCAAATCCTTCTGCATCGCCAGCGCCGAGGCGAGCACCCCCGAATGCGTGTAGGGAATACGCAGGATTTCCAAGACGCCCTGGATCGTCCCGTCCTCCCCGACGCGCCCGTGCAGGGCGTTGAACGCGACGTCGGGTTTGAGGCGCGCGAGCGTGTCGGCGATCGAGCGGTCGACGTCGATGCGCGTGACGCAATGGCCGAGCGCCTCGAGCGCGTCGGCGCAGCCACGGCCCGAGTTGAGCGAAACCGGACGCTCCGCCGACCAGCCGCCCATCAGGACCGCTACATGCTTCATCGCCCGTCAATTCCCTAACGATCAGCCAATCGGCAGAGTTAAGTTAGGATTAAGTCGATGGACTTAACGACACGTTAACCGCGGCCGATCGAAGGCGACAAAGGCCTAGAAAAGTCCGCGCGGCCAAATGTCGAAACGTCGAGCCTTCTCCGCAAGGGACCCGTGTTCTATTCAGGCGAAGCCACGCCGATGCGCCTGATCTCCCACTCGAGCATGACGCCGCTCGCCTGATGCACGCGCCGCCGCACCTCTTCGCCGAGCGTTTCAAGATCGGCGGCGCTCGAATTGCCGAGATTGATCAGAAAGTTGCAGTGCATCGGCGAGACCTGCGCGTCGCCGATCGTCAGACCGCGGCAGCCGGCCTTGTCGATAAGCTCCCAGGCCTTCGCGCCCGGCGGGTTCTTGAAGGTTGAGCCGCCGGTCTTCTCGCGGATCGGTTGCGAGGCTTCGCGCGCGCGAGTGATTCGCTCCATCTCTTCGAGGATCGCGGCCGAATCGCCCGGGCGGCCCTTGAACGCCGCGCCGGTGAAGATGACGTCGTCCGGCGCCGAACTATGCCGATAGGAAAAGCCCATGTCCGCATTCGAAAACGCGCGTTTGGCGCCGGAGCGATCAACGCCGAGCGCCTCGACCAGCACGTCCTTGATCTCGCCGCCGTGGGCGCCGGCGTTCATGCGCAGAGCACCGCCGATCGAGCCCGGAACGCCCCGCAGGAATGCGAGGCCGTCGACGCCAGCGTTCGCGGCGGCCTTCGCGACGAACTGGTCGGGCGCGGCGGCGCCGGCGACGACGCGGCAGTCGTCCAAGACGTCGATCACGTTAAAGGCGCGACCGCCCAGTCGTATGACGACGCCTGCGACGCCGCCGTCGCGCACGATGAGGTTCGAGCCGAGCCCGATCGTCGTCACCGGAATATTGTGCGGGAGCGCGCCCAGGAAATAAGCCAGGTCCTCCTCGTCGGCCGGTGAGAACAACGCCTGAGCCGGGCCGCCGACGCGAAACCAGGTCGCCTCGGCGATCGACGCGTTGGCGGCGAGGCGCCCCCGCAGGCTCGGCGCGAGCGCCCGAATGTCGCCGACGATGTCCCGAAAGCTCATCGACTCGCGCTTTCAGGTCCGGTCGAGCGCGGCGAGTTCGTCGGGCAGCGCGTAAGCCCATTGCGTGATCGTGCCGGCGCCGAGGAAGAGGACGGTGTCGCCCGGCGAGGCCAGCGATCGGACCAGGGGCGCGAGTTTCCCGGGCGACGGCAGGGCAAGCGCATGCCGATGGCCATGGGCGGCGATCGCAGCCGCGAGCGCGTTCTTGTCGACGCCCTCGATCGGCGCCTCGCCAGCCGGATAAACGTCGGCGACGATCACGCTGTCGGCGTCGTTGAAGCAGGTGGCGAAAGCGTCGAACAGCGAGGCAAGCCGGGTGTAGCGATGCGGCTGCACGACCGCAATCACCTTGCCGCTCGACGCCGCTCGCGCGGCCTTTAGGACGGCGGCAATTTCGACCGGATGGTGCCCGTAGTCGTCGTAAATGGCGACGCCATTCCATTCCCCCGTGCGGGTGAAGCGCCGCTTGACGCCGCCGAAGACGCCGATCGCCTTGCGGATGACGTCGACAGAAGCGCCGAGCTCGTGCGCGACCGCGATCGCCGCCGTCGCGTTGAGCGCGTTGTGCCTTCCGGGCATCGGCAGCGCCAGATCGTCGATATAGGTGGCCCGGCCCGTGGCCCGCTCTCGAATCAGCACGGAAAATCGGGTGACGCCGCCGGTCAGATCGACGTCCATGAGCCGAACGTCGGCCTGCGGATTCTCCCCGTAAGTCAGCACTCGCCGGTCCTCGATCCGCCCGACCAGCTCCTGGACGGTCGGATGATCGAGGCACATGACGGCGAAGCCGTAGAACGGCAGGTTCCCGATCAGCGCCAGAAAGGCGTCCTTGATCGCGTCGAAGGTCTTGAAGTGGTCGAGATGCTCGGGGTCGATGTTGGTGACGATGGCGATGTCGGCCGGCAGCTTCAAAAACGTGCCGTCGCTCTCGTCGGCCTCGACCACCATCCAGTCGCCGGCGCCGAGGCGGGCGTTGGCGCCATAAGCGTTGATGATGCCGCCGTTGATCACGGTCGGGTCGAATCCGGCCGCCTCGAGCAGCGTCGCCACCAGCGCGGTGGTCGTCGTCTTGCCGTGGGTGCCCGCGACCGCCACGCAGCGCTTGAGGCGCATCAGCTCGGCGAGCATTTCCGCGCGGCGGACCACCGGAATCCGTCGCTCCCGCGCTGCTGCGAGCTCCGGATTGTCGCGCTTGATCGCGCTCGAGACCACGACGACCGCCGCGGCGCCGAGATTGGCCGGGTCATGTCCGACGAACACCGTCGCGCCGTGCTCGCGCAGGCGCTTCACGTTGGCGTTGTCGCTCGCGTCCGAGCCCTGCACGGTATGGCCGAGGTTGATGAGGACCTCGGCGATGCCCGACATGCCGATGCCGCCGATGCCGACGAAGTGAATGGGGCCGATTTCGTTCGGCAGCTTCATGCCCGAATCTCTCCCGCGCGGCCGGCGGATTCGGCCCCGACTCATGAGCCGCAGGGAATAGGCCAGTTCGCGCGATTTGGGAAATGGGGCGATCGGGCGGAGGCTGGCTGGCGCCATTGCCTCTCCGCGATAGTGAACCACCCATTACCCTCTTGATCCTTGCGCGCGATACAGGAATCAGATCACTATTCACTGCATGATAGAGGTTATTATCATATACATAGAGCAAGGTTGGCAATAAGCTTGCTCTCCGGGAGGCTCGCGTGATAATCTAGTCAGTATGACTAGAACCAAAAAAACCCTCCCGCCGCCCGGTCGCGCCAAGGTTGCCAAGCCCAGTCGCCGCGTGCGCGGCCTGCTGCCGGGTTACTGGCTGCTGCAAGATGCCAAGGCCCGCTTCAGCGAGCTGGTGCGGCGCGTGCGCAGCGAGGGGCCGCAGCACGTGACCGTGCATGGCCGCGACGAAGTTGTCGTCGTCTCCGCTGAAGAATTCCGCCGCCTCAAAGGCGAGCGCAGCGGCGATGCACTCATCGCCGCGATGCAGGCCTCGCCCTACCGCGACATCGACATCGAACCGAAGCGCACCCCGATGCCGGTGCGCGGAGTTGATCTGTGACGGGTTGGCTGCTCGATACGAATATCCTCTCCGAGCTGCGCCGCCCGAAGCCCGAGCGCAAAGTGCTCGCTTTCATCGCCGCGCACCCACTCGACGATCTCTACGTCAGCGCCGTGACTTTCGCCGAAATCCGCTTCGGCATTGAGCTCGTCGGCGACGCCAGCAAGCGCGCCGAACTCAACGACTGGCTCGCGCACAAGGCGCGGCCGATGTTCGAGGAGCGCGTCCTGCCCGTCACCGAAGACGTCATGTTCAAATGGCGGCTGCTGGTCGAGGAAGGCCGCAAGGCGGGGCATACCTTCTCGCAGCCCGATTTGATCATCGCGGCGACGGCGCTCTGCCACGGGCTGACCATCCTGTCCCGCGACACGAGCGATTATGAGCGCGCCCACGTACCGGTCGTCGATCCGTGGCGGTGAGTTTTGCACCCGACTTCCCAAAAACATGCACTGTCACCGTAACCCGTAACCCGTTACTCTTTGCGAGCGCTAGCTTTCCCCCGACCCTGGCCGAGTCCGATCTTTTTCGCTAACGCGGACCGCTGCGCCGCGTAGTTCGGCGCGACCATGGGATAGTCGGACGGCAGGTTCCATTTCTCGCGATATTGCTCTGGTGTCAGGCCGAGCCCGGCCAGGTGACGCCGTAAAGACTTGAATCGTTTGCCGTCGTCCAAACAGATCAGGAAGTCCGGGGTGATCGACTTACGGATCGGCACCGCGGGCGTTTTAGCCTCGACTTGAGGCGGCGCACTCTGCGGCCCAGCTGTGAGCCTCTCAACAGCTGAATGCACCGCGTGAATCAGAGCGGGCAGCTCGCCCTTTGGCAGAGGATTATTCGAGACGAACGCCGCCACGATTTCGGCAGCCAATTCGACCGGATTCGATTTCGCCATCCTTGAATTCTCCCGCAATCGACTTTGCTGCGCGCATGCTTACGCGCGGCCTGTTGGCTCGTCGATAGGCGGGGTTCAAATAAATGTCCTGCGCCGCTGAATTCGCCCCCCCTTTTGCACCAGAATTATGCACTGGAAAAATCCATATGGATCAAAGGGGATTTCTCGTTGCAAAAATCTTGCAGACCGTGCGGAAACTCCGCGCCACATTCAGCGCTGCCGATTTTTCGCGGCCTACGACCGCGCGGAGCAGGAAAAACGTGAAAATTCGCTCTCCGCACGACTGTACGGAGCATCGCATCGCGTTTTCGCACGGTCTGCTTGAATTCTGCAACACGAGGGAGCGTCACCGAATGGCCGAGACGCTCTTGCGGCTCGGGGCGCTCTTGCGCCCAGCGCCCGGCCCCGACAGGGGACACAGGTTGCGATCGAATTTTGTTGTGCGCTGCCCTGATGAAACGGAAGATGACGCCCAACAGGCCTGGCGATCCGGGGGAATGTCGGATGAAAGGAGGACAGACGATGAAGGCACTACTCGGCGCGATCTTCGCCGCGATCTTGTATGCGAGCTCGGGCCGCGCGGAACCGGCCAATTACACTACCAGTGATTGCCATCAAGGCGACTGCGCTGAATATTATCTCGTAAAGACGTTCCCCTCGCCGCCGACAATCTATCCTCCCTTTTCGACCGACGAATGGCTGGCCCACGTCAAGGCGATAGGCTATTGCAGCCTAAGCAACGCCTCAGACTGCGCCAACGGTCTGTGGGTCGCTGGCGATCAAGGCACAGCAATCTACTCCATACGCTGTTCTGAGCCGGGCTATATTCGTGGCGCGGGGGCGACCAGTTCCCTTGAAGAACCCTACCCGCGCATCCGAAGCCATGCGACTTAGGTTCCGGATGCGATCTGGAAGAAGGTCTGCGGGCGGTGAGCGGCAGAGGCCGCCCCGTGGGGCGGCCTCTGCCTCGGTCAATACTCGTCGGCCATTCTCCAAGTGGAATAGACTCAGGCAACCGGGGCAATAGCGGAGCAAGCGAGATTCCATGACAGCATCGTCGCGGCCCAACGAATTTGGCTTCAAGCGGTTGAGCTTGGAGAACTGGCTAACGGTCGATCCCGTGTGGGACGCTTTCGCCAACTCGGAGCCGTCGGAATGGGTGCACGATCTTCTCAAAGTCAATCTCGATCCAGTCGTTCCTCTCGCAATTCGGAAACTTTTCGAAACCGCGCGAGGCACCCTAGTCTACGGCCTTATGTTCTACCCATTGCTAACGATCGGTACAGAGCAGCTTTTCCGTGTTCTGGAAGCTGCTGCGACAAACAAATGTATGGCAATGAACGCTCCTGCAAAAATCAAAAATTTTTCTCACAAGATCAAGTGGCTATCAGAGAACAACACAATTGCCAAAGAGCAGTATATACGTTGGAACTCGATCAGGCAGCTTCGAAACCAGGTATCACATCCACGCGATCAAAATATATTCGACCCTAACATCGCCCTTGACCAACTATATATCGCCATTGAATTAATTAATAAGCTTTTTGCCTGCCCCACGAGAGCAGACTAGGCGGAACAGGCCATTCCGTACGGGTCACGGGTCGCATGCCGGACGGCATGAATGATTAGCCCTGTCTCCGTGGGCCTCGTAAAAAACCAGTTAGAGGTAAGGCGTTGTAGTCATTCGGCGGTTGTGGTTTTGCTACTTCTGGCGGTTGTGTCAAAGTCGCATAAGCTCCATTATGGAACTCGCTGGGCCCCGGCAGCGCCGCCGAGATGGCTGCCTGGCTTTGGCGCCTTTCTGGCTTGCTGCGATGGCCGGCGACGACTCGAAGCTGGAGTTCCGTCATACGCGCAAGCGCTGTTGATGATTTGAGCGGATAGAGCCGTTCGTTCTCCAGCTTACCTCCCCGAGGCGGTCTTTAATGCTTCTGGTTTTCAGAATGATCGGCATTTTCTTGCCAAAGCCGAACCTTTGTTCTATGTTCGTTCTCTCGGCGCCCCAACGGAGAACACCCTTGTCCGAGCCCGTCGAACCCGCAGCCCTCCGCCGCGACCGCTCGCCCGAGGCGCGAAGCGCGGCGCGCCGAAGGAAGGCCGAGCGGGAGATGCGGATCGTCGGCTTTTTGAACCGCTGCGTGTCGATCGCCGAGATCGCGGCGCGCGAAGCCGTGAGCGAGCGCGGCATGCGCAGTTTCGTTGAGATCCTCGGCCGCCGCAGCGCCGCGGACATCCCCGCTCCCTTTTGGGAGAGGGGCTGGGGTGAGGGAGCCGACGGCCGGAGCATGAGCCGATGACGTCGGAGCGCGTTCAATTCGCCCGACAATTGCGCAAGCAGCCGACGCGCGCGGAGGCCATCCTGTGGGAGCGCCTACGCGGCTCGCGCTTCGAGAGCGCGAAGTTCCGGCGGCAGGTTCCTTTCGATCGCACCGTGGTCGATTTCTATCGCCATGCCGCGAAGCTCGTCGTCGAACTGGACGGCAAGCAGCATCGATGGTTTTCGGACTATGACGAGGGGCGAAGCGAAGTCTTGCAGCGCCTCGGCGTACGCGTCGTGCGCTTGACGAACGAGGACGTCTGCAATGATCTCGATTCGGTCCTGGCTCGCATTCGAGACGAAGTGAGGTTGCCCTTTTTCTGAATCGTCCGTGCCCTCACCCCTGCCCCTCTCCCGAAAGGGAGAGGGGACCGCGCCGTCCGCACCGTGCGCTTACTCGACGGACTTCGCGGTTTCGCAGCCGCCGAAGCGGGCGCGATGCGGGTTGCGCCTCCCCCGTTCGCGCAGGCGCAATTCGGAGGCCGCCCTTGAAAAGTTGCAGATTTTGGCGCCTAACGCATTGAAAACAAACGGGAGCGAACCGATTCGCCTTCGTCGTCTCCAAGCATCGCCGAAGGTCGGCCCACATGTGCCCGGCTGGAAAAGTGACCCCAACCAATTGAAATCTGTGGATTCGCGGCCGCAAATGGAGCTGGCGCCTCGCCAAAGGAGCAAAGCCCCTCAGAGGGTCGACCGGTCGATCGCGCGTTCCGCCTCGGCGATCGTCTCGGGCCGTCCGACATGGACCCACAACCCGTCGAGTTCGAACGCCGAACAGTCGGCCTCTTGCCGCAGCCGCGTGAAAGAACGGCGCGAGAAGAAAGACGTCGGCCGTCTCGCTTTCAAAAAGCTGCGGCTTGATGATCCCGACGCCGGTATAAACGAAAGGGGCCACATGCCGGGCCTCGCGCGGCGTCAGCCGCCCCTCGCGGGTCATGGTGAAATCGCCCGGCCAGTCGACGCCGACCGCCCCCGCGCTCGCCGCGACCAGAAGAACGATATCCATGATTTCGTCGTCGAAAGCCTCCGCGAGGCGGGCGATGTTCGAGCGCGGCCCCTCGATCCAGAAGGCGTCCGTATTGCAGATGAGAAACGGATCACTCCCGATCGCCGGCAGCGCCCGCTTGATGCCGCCGCCCTGGTCGAGGAGTTTCGCGCGCTCGTCCGAGATGACGATCTTGGGGGACTTGCGGCCGGCGAGATGCGCCTCGATCTGATCGGCGCGCCAATGGACATTGACGATCGCCCGTTCCACGCCGTTCGCAGCGAGGCGGTCGAGGCAATGGTCGATCAACGCCCGCCGGGCGACCTTGACGAGCGGCTTCGGCGTCGAATCGGTGATCGGCCGCATGCGCTTGCCCAGACCCGCGGCGAACACCATGGCCGTTTTCGGAATCGGCGCTGTCATCGTCGATCGTTCCTGGATCAGGCCGTCAAAACTCGGGCTTTTCCGGCCGCTGGCCCAACGCCCGCGGCAGGCAGCCCTGATACCAGAGGGCAAGCGGCGCGAGCAACGGATGCGCGAGGTTCTTGGCGAGATAGCGTTCGATCCGGGGCAGGTGGGTCAGATATTGCGGCTTGCCGTCGCGCTTGTCGAGGCGCGCGAAAATGCCGAGGATTTTGGTCGCGCGCTGCGCGCCCATCGCAGCGTAGGCGGCGGCGAAGCGCTCGGCGTCGAATCCGGGATCGGCGGCCGAGCGGCGCCGCACGTAGAGCGCCGCCAGACGCATCTCGAGGTCGTCGGGCACGTCGACGCGCGCGTCTTGCAGAAGCGACGCCAGATCATAGGCCGGAGGACCGATGACCGCGTCCTGGAAGTCGATGAGGCCGATTTTCGAAAAGCCCTCTCTTTCCGGCAACCAATGCAGGTTGGGCGAATGGTAGTCGCGCAACGTCCAGGTCACGCGCTCGGCCAAGACCGGCGAAAGCAGCTCACGCCAGATCGCCAGGAAATGCATGCGCGCTCCCGAAGGCACAGTCACCTTGGCGACCGCCTGAGCGTACCAGTCGATCGCGAGTTCGACCTCGACGAGCATCGCCTCGATGTCGTAGGTCGGCAGCCGATAGACCTCGTCGCCCACCGGCAGACAGTCGGGCAGGTCGCGACCGTGCAGATCGGCGAGCAGCGCGACCGCCTCGGCATAGCGCGCGCCGTTGGGAACCCCGTCCTCGGCTATGGTCGCGGCGCCGAAATCCTCGATCAGCGCCAACCCTTCTTCGACGCTGTAAGCGATAAGCGCGGGGGCCGAATAGCCGCGGCTTCGCAACCCTTCGGCCATGGCGATGAAGGCGCGAATGTCCGGCGAGAGCTTGGCGATCGCCGCGTAGGGTTTGCCATAGCGCACAATCGGTCCGTCCGGCCGCGGCGGAGAAATCATCAGGATCGCCGTGGCGCCGTCGGGCCGCGTCAGGCGTTCATAGGCGCGAATCGAGGCGTCGCCCTGCAAGAACTCGCGTCGCGCCTCGCTCCATCCGGCGCGCCTCAAGAGCGCCCCCACCCCGAGCGCTCGAGCCAATCGCTTGGCGATCGCCCCGAAGCCGCGCAATTCCAGGACGCGCGCGTCCGGCCCGCGCACCGGCTCGAATCGGATGCGCACATCGAGCCGGTCCGCCGGCAGCGCCTCGGCGATGCGCTCCGGCCATTCGACAATCGCGATCGTCCCCTCAATCGCCTCGCCCCAGCCGAGATTTTCGAGCTCTGACGCCCCGCGCAGACGATAGAAATCGGCATGGACGACCGGTCCTCGCGGCGCCTCGTAGATCTGCATCAAGGTGAAGGTCGGGCTCGGCGCCTCGAGGTCCGGGGCCTCAACGAGCGCGCGGATCAATCCGCGGGCGAAAGTGGTCTTGCCCGCGCCCAGATCGCCGGACACAGCGACGAAATCGCCGGGCTCCAGCCACGCGGCCTGCGCCGCGGCGAAACTCAGCATCGCCGGTTCGTCCGGCGCTTCCAGAAGCCAGACCTTCGGTTGCTTCCCGTCATTGCCCGGATCGATCATGTCCGGCTATCGGGCCGATTGCGGCTTCGGCTGCGTGGCGCCTCCGGGCTCCTCCACTTCAGCCGCGAGCAAAGCCGGATCGACCGGGAAGATGCATGTGACGGTCGTGCCCTCGTTGGCCGCCGTGTCGATCAGCACCCGGCCCTTGTGCAGTTCGACCATGGCCTTGACAATCGAAAGGCCGAGGCCAGGCCCGCGATGACGGGACCCGTTGGGTAAGGTCTCAAATCGATCGAACACACGGTCGATCATCTCCGGCGGGATGCCGCGTCCACGATCGCTCACCTTGAACACGACTTCTGCGCCGCGCCGCATAGCCGCCAGAGTCACCGTCTGCCCCGGCTCCGAATAGTTGATGGCGTTGGAGAGGAGATTGAACAGGACTTGACGGACCCGCCGTCCGTCGGCCCTGAACGAGCCGACCCCATCCGTCATCACCATGCGCATCTCGATCGCCGCTTCGTCCAAGCGATCCTGCACGCCCGCAGCCGCCGCCCTCATCGCTTCGGCGACGTCGACGCTCTCGAGACGCAACTCCAGGGCGCCGGCGTCGATTGAGGCGAGATCGAGAATGTCGTCAATGATGGCCAGCAGCGCATGCGAGGAATTGGTGATGAAGCCTGCATATTCGAGCTGCTTGGGATTGAGCGGGCCGACGCCGCCGGCCGCCAGAAGCTGGGTGAAGCCGATGATGTTGGTGAGCGGCGTGCGCAACTCGTAAGAGACGTGATTGACGAAGTCGTTGCGTAGCTTCTCGGCCGCAACGAGCGCCTGATTGCGCTCGGTGAGCGCGCGTTCGACATTGGCGCTCGCGGTCACGTCGAGCGAGGTCAGAAGCGTCGCCCCGTCAGGAAGCGGCAGTGCGGCGCAATCGAGAGTGAGCCCGTCGTTCCGCGCGATCCGCGCCGCCCGACTTTCGCGATGCTCGTTGAGGCCGACGATCATCGCCCGCAGTCCGTCCCAGAGCGCGGGGTCCTGGCAGAGCGACCGGCAAGCGCTGGCGATCTCGTCGATATGCGGGCGATCGCGCAGCTTGACCACGTCGATGGACCAGATCTCGGCGAAGACGGGGTTGAACAGCTTCATCCGCCCGTCGGCGCCGAACACCGCCACGCCCTCCTTGAGAGCGTCGAGCGTTTCGCCCTGCACCTGAGTGAGCGCGTTAACCTTCGAGGCGAGCGCATAGCTTTGCGTCGCGTCGTCGTAGAGATAGGTGACGCCGCCTTTCGGATTGGGACTGGTGACGACGCGCAAAGCGCGCCCGTCCGGCAGATACCAGACGGTCTCGCTCGGCTCGATCGCCTGATAAGCGTTCATCAGCTGCGCCTTCCACTCGCGAAAATTCGCCTGCTCCGGCAATTGGCGCTTGGTCCGCAGTCGATCGAGAATTTCCCCATCGGTCGGCCGCTGGTCGAGGAAGGCCGGTTCGAGCGGCCATATCTGCCGGTAGGCGGCGTTATAAAAGGTGAGCCGCTTCGACTTGTCGAAGATCGCGACTGCGGTCGACAGCCTGTCTATCATGCGTGAGTAATCGTCCTCGTTGCGCTCCATTTCAGCCCGCAACGCCGCAATCTCGGTCACATCCTGCGCCACGCCCGCCGAGCCGAAGGCAGTTCGGACCTCGGCCGCTGCGAAGGTTCGGCGCTCGCCGTTGACGACGGCGCTGGCACGGCGCTTCCAGACCCCGGCGTCCCGAATCGCGGCCGCCGCTTCGCGGCGCTGCACCGGGTCGAAGAGTTCGGCGCCGCTGTCGACAGCCGCCTCATCGCTGGGCGCTTCGACAGCCAAAGCGTAGGGCGTGTTGCACCAGACCATGCGCCCGTCGGAGTCCCGCCCCCAAGCGAGGATCGCGGCCGACCCGAGGGCCAGGCGAAGGCCGGTTGACGAGCCTTCGGCCTGTGCGATTTTTTCGCGCACCTGCGCCAGTTGCAATCGATCGCCCGACACGTCGCGGATGCGCATCACGGCGCTGCCCGAGACCGGCCGACCGCTGATTTCCAAATGTCGGCCGCGCAAGCTGACCGCAGCTATCGAGAAAGCCTCGCCGCGATTAAGGAGCCGCTCCGCGGCCTCCTCGACCTGGGTGGCGACCGCCGGCTCCAACCAGGAGGCGTAGCCAGGAATGCGCTGCGCCGCGAGGGCGTCTCCGATGAGGGCCAAGTCGCCTTCGATGGTCGGCTCGGCGTCCGGCCGGTCCCACGACACCACGATTTGCGGCTCGCTGCGCAAAATCAGCGCCGCTCGATCGAGTTTGGCGCCTGTGCGCGCGAGTTCCCCTTCCAGTTCGCCGAGCCGGCGCGCCCACCTCTTTCGCGCCGTCCGGTGCAGAACCGCCATGATTGTCGCCAGCAGCATCACCAACAAAATGGCGATCCCGGAGATGTCCGCCTCCATGGAAGCCATGTTCATCAGGGAGGACGACGGCGCTTTGAGACCCCGCAGCGCCTCCTCTGCGCGCGCGCTCTCAGCGGTCAGGAACACGATCAGCGGCGCCGCTCGCGCCCGATCGAACGTACGCGTTCGCCTGACGATCCGGGCGAACCCCGCCGCGCTGAGCCCCCGCAACGAATGGCCTCCTCGAAAGCCCGGCGGCGCATGCGCCTCGCGAGTTTCCTTCCGACCGGCGCCCTCCGCCAGGAAGGCCCGAAATCAGCTCTCAACAGGCTTACGAAAAGTTTCGCGCGAAGTCGTCAACCATGATGAACGCCGGACGAGCCGCGGCGCGCTTGGGGGACTCTAAATATCGTAGGCCTCGGGGGTTCGGCCCCCTAGATATGCGGAATAAGCCGCGCGAGGCGCTTTCTTCCGCATAACCTAAGGAGAAAAGAATTCTGTGTGGGCCGCCAGGGCGGGCTAGCGAACGAGGCCCAAAATGTCCTTGATCGCGTCCATATTCGGCCTTGCGATGGCGCGCGCCTTCTCTGCGCCCTCGGCGAGGATCGAATCGACGTAGGCCGGATCGGCGGAAAGCCGCAGGATGTCGGCGCGAATGGGCGCAAGCTTCTCGATTGTGACGTCCGCCAGCGCGTTCTTGAACGCCGAGAACTGGCTGCCGCCAAAACGATGAACGACGTCGGTCTTGGTTTCGTCGGTCAGCGCCGCATAGATGCCGACGAGATTGTCGGCCTCGGGACGGCCCGCAAGGCCTTCGAGGTGTCGAGGCAGGGGCTCGGGATCGGTCTTGGCCTTGCGGATCTTCTGCGCGATCATGTCCGCGTCGTCGGTCAGCGCGATATGGGCGTATTCGGACGCATCCGACTTCGACATCTTCTTCGTGCCGTCGCGTAGGCTCATGACCCGCGTCGCGGGTCCTTGAATGAGGGGCTCGGGCAGCGGAAAGAAGGCGTCGCCATGGCCGTTGGCGGCAATCGACTGCGAGAAATCGTTGTTGAACTTCTGCGCGATGTCGCGCGTCAGCTCGAGATGCTGTTTCTGGTCGTCCCCGACCGGAACATGGGTCGCCCGATAGAGCAGGATGTCGGCCGCCATCAGCACAGGATAATTGAAAAGTCCGATCGAGGCGTTCTCCCGATCCTTGCCGGCCTTCTCTTTGAACTGAGTCATGCGATTGAGCCAGCCGAGCCGCGCCACGCAATCGAAGATCCAGGCGAGTTCGGCGTGTTCGGCGATCCGGCTCTGGTTGAAGACGGCGTTGACTTTCGGGTCGATGCCGCAAGCCAGGAACGCCGCCGTCACTTCGCGCGTCGTGCGGGCGAGCTGCGCCGGCTCGTGCGGCAGGGTCATCGCATGCAGGTCGACCACGCAGTAGAGACACGGACGAGTCGCTTGCAACGTGACGAAGCGCTTGATCGCGCCAAGGTAGTTGCCGAGGTGGAGGTTGCCGGTCGGTTGAACGCCTGAGAACACGCGCTCGGGAAAGGTCGCCATCGTCGTCCGCTTGGAAAGCCACAGATTGCAGGGCGGCCTTATGGCAACGGCGGCGCAGGCGCGCAAGAGGACTGATTTCGGGTCGTCAGCGACGCGTCTCGTCGTCGCCGACGCTCAGATCAACCATGATTTCGCCTGCTAGGCGCTCCAGCGCTTTGCGCAATTCCTCGACCGCGAAGCCGTCGGGCGCCCGCAATCTGGCTTTGGCGCGGAACATCTCGACCCCGCTGAAGGGGGCGGTTTCGAGATCGCTCGCGAATTCCTCGATATTGACCCCAAGGGCGTTGAGCGCCTGGGTGACGTCGCGCACGATGCCCGGCCGCTCATGGCCGAGGATGTCGAGCTTGACGAGGCGCGCCGGCTTGTCCGCCTCGGTCGCCGCGCCGCGTTCGATGGTCAGATGCAACCCGGCCGCCTCGAGAAGCCGCAGCGACAATTCGAGCTCCGCCAATTTGGCGTCCGGGACGCTGACGAGCAGAATGCCGGCGAATTTCCCCGCGAGCCGGGCGGAACGGCTTTCGAGCCAGGTCGCCCCGCATGCGGCGATCGTCTCGGAGACCGTGTTCACCAGTCCGGGTCTGTCGTCGCCGACGAAAGTCAGAACCAGGGGAACCATCGCGGAACTCCTTCAGCGAAGACGGCCAAGGCCATCCTATGCGCGATCGACGGCTCGACGCACCCCGAAAATGCCCAGGGACTCGAGGATCGGCCTGCGTTCAAAGAATGAACCGGCTCAAATCCGCGTTGGCCGCGAGATCGCCGACATGGCGCTCGACGAACCCGTCATCGATGCAGACCTTTTCTCCGGAACGATCGGCCGCGGTGAAGCTCACTTCGTCGAGCACCCGCTCCATCACCGTTTGTAGTCGCCGCGCGCCGATGTTCTCAACCGAACCGTTGACCTTGGCCGCGATGCGGGCGATGGCCGAAACGGCGGCGTCGGAGAATTCGAGCTCGATCCCTTCCGTCCCCATCAGGGCGACGTACTGCTTGATGAGGCTCGCCTCGGTGTCGGTGAGGATGCGCCTGAAATCCTCTTCGGTCAGCGACTTGAGCTCGACGCGGATCGGCAGGCGGCCCTGCAGCTCCGGCAGGAGGTCGGAGGGCCGCGCGATGTGGAAGGCGCCCGAGGCGATGAACAGGATGTGGTCGGTCTTGATCGTCCCGTGCTTGGTCGCGACCGTCGTGCCCTCGATCAGCGGCAGGAGGTCGCGCTGGACGCCCTCGCGGGAGACGTCCGCGCCGCCGCGGCCCTCGCGCGCGCAGATCTTGTCAATTTCGTCGAGAAAGACGATGCCGTTGCTCTCGACCTCGCTGACCGCGTCGCGCACGATCGCGTCCTGATCGAGCAGCTTCTCCGCCTCTGCGGCGACGAGCGGCTCGTGCGCCTCTACGACCGTCATTCGCTTGGGCTTGGTGCGTTGGCCCTTGCCGAAGATGTCGGCAATGTTGATCGCACCGATCGAGGCGCCCGGCAGATTGGGGAGTTCGAACATCGGCATGGCCACGCCGCCCTGCGGCAGCTCGATCTCGATTTCCTTGTCGTTGAGTTCGCCCGACAGGAGTTTGCGCCGAAAAGCCTCGCGCGTCGCCGAGGAGGAGCTTGCGCCGACGAGCGCGTCGAGCACCCGCTCTTCCGCCGCCAGCTCCGCCTTGGCCTCGATGTCCTTGCGCTTGCGGTTTTTCACCAGCGCGATGGCGACCTCGATCAGGTCGCGCACGATCTGCTCGACGTCGCGTCCAACGTAGCCGACCTCGGTGAATTTCGTCGCCTCGACTTTCAGGAACGGCGCGCCCGCAAGCTTGGCGAGGCGGCGCGCAATCTCGGTCTTGCCGCAGCCGGTCGGGCCGATCATCAGAATGTTTTTGGGCATCACTTCTTCGCGCATGGGCGAAGTGAGACGCAGGCGCCGCCAGCGATTGCGCAGGGCGATGGCGACGGCTCGCTTGGCCTCCCCCTGCCCGACGATATAGCGGTCGAGTTCGGAAACGATTTCGCGCGGGCTGAGGTCCGTCATGAGATCAGAGGCTTTCGACGATCAGGTTGTCGTTGGTGTAGACGCAGATGTCAGCGGCGATGCGCATCGAGCGGCGCACGATCTCCTCGGCGTCGAGCGGCATCGGCAAAAGCGCGCGCGCTGCGGCGAGCGCATAATTGCCGCCCGATCCGATCGCCATCGCGGAGCCCGTCTCGTCGGCCTCCGGCTCCAACACGTCGCCCGCGCCCGAAAGCGTGAAACTCGAGCCCTTGTCGGCGACGAGCAGCATCGCCTCCAGCCGGCGCAAGTAGCGGTCCGTGCGCCAGTCTTTGGCCAGCTCGACACAGGCGCGCGCAAGCTGGCCAGGATACTGCTCCAGCTTCGCCTCCAGCCTTTCGAACAGGGTGAAGGCGTCGGCGGTCGCCCCGGCGAACCCGGCGATCACCTCACCCTTGGCGAGGCGGCGGACTTTTCGCGCGTTCGACTTGACGACCGTCTGTCCCATGCTGACTTGGCCGTCGCCGCCGATGACGACCCGATCGCCCTTGCGCACCAGGAGGATCGTCGTGGCGTGCCACCTGGACGAGCGGGCGGCGTTCTCGTCTTTCATCGGCGGTCGTCCTTCACTCGGCGAACGCCGCATGTATGGGCGGACGGGGCGGCACGCAAGGGCGCGCGCAGCACCCCCGTCTTCCAGCCTCGTTCGCGCGAGCGTGGTCGAAGGGCGAACCGGTTCGGCCCGCGGCCTCGGTCAGGGGCCGATCCTTGCCTCAATCAATCGAACGCGACGCCGCAATTGAGGCCGATGCGCCGAAAGACGATCGCGGCAGGTCGGAAGCCGGTGAACGCCGACTGGGTCATGTTGAGCCCGGCGAAGGCCGTCAGCAAAAACCAATACGGGCTCACCGCGTAGCCGAGGGCGACACTGACAAGAACGACGAAGCCGGCGAAGGCGAGAACGGCGCGGTCGAGATTCGCGTGTATTCCTTTCCTGGGCGACGCTTCGGCCTCGGACGGGCGGATCGGTCGCGGCCCCGCTCCGGCGCGGGTGTTTTAATTCGTGCTTGCTAAATTAGAATATCTGAATGTATAAGTCAACACTTGATCTGACCGGTCCTGCCGCCCCTTGCCGCAGGCCGCATGGGGTCTGCGGTCGGCCTTCACTAAGACGACATCCAGGAGACGCGTTATGGAAGCGACGAATTGGCCCGACTTTACCAGGTTCTTGAGCGCCGAACTGAGGAACCTGCGCGGCGGCGCGCCCGAGGTGATGAAAGCGTTCTCGTCGATCGCCCAAACCGCGCTGAACCAAGGCGCGCTCGACACGAAGACCAAGGAACTGATCGCGATCGGCATTTCGGTCGCTGTTCACTGCGACGATTGCATCGCCTTCCACGTCAAGGCGGCGGTCGATCGTGGCGCGACGCGCGAGGAGATCCTCGAAACGCTCGGCATGGCGATCTATATGGGAGCAGGACCCGCGGCGATGTACGCGAGCCACGCGCTCGGCGCCTACACTCAGTTCGCGGCCGCGAAAACGACCCAAGCCTCGAAGGAGCCCTGATGTTCTCGAACCTGTTTTCCCGCTTCGCCCCTGGGCCTGACCCGCGCGAGGTCAACCACGACGAATTCGAGCAGGCGGTGAAGGCCGGCAAATGCGTCGTCGTCGACGTGCGCGAGGCGCATGAGTTCGCCTCCGCGCATATTCCGAAGTCGCTCAACATGCCCCTCTCGACGTTCAACCCCCAGCGCCTGCCTTCCGGCAAGCCGGTGGTGCTGATCTGCCATTCCGGCATGCGTTCACGCAGCGCGGTCAGCAAGGCGCACGCGACCGGCCGCGAGGACGTCAAGCATTACGCCGGGGGCATCATCGGCTGGCACTGGCGCAAGGGCGACCTCGCGCGCTGAAGCCTCGAGCAAAAGGAGCCTGAACTCATGTCGTACACATCAGCCGAACCGTGGCCGGCGATTTCGATGCTGTGGTCGCGCGCGTCAAGGACGCGCTCAAGACCGAAGGCTTCGGCGTGCTGACCGAGATCGACGTCGCCGGCACGCTGAAGGCGAAGATCGACAAGGACTTCCGGCCCTACCGCATCTTGGGCGCCTGTAATCCGGAGCTTGCCTATCAGGCGCTGAGCGCCGAGGCCCACATAGGCGTGATGCTGCCGTGCAATGTCATCGTGCAACGGCATGACAACGGCGAGATCGAGGTCTCTTCGATCGATCCGGCGACGGCGATGCGGACGGTCGGCAACCCGGCGCTCGCCAAAGTCGCGGATCAGGTGCGCGGCGCGCTGCAGCGTGTCATCGACACCGTCTGACGTCTTGACGTTTCGCGCGCCGCGGGCTCAGGCCTTGCGCGGCGCGCCCGCGACATAGGTCTGGCGCACGGCGCGGTCGTCGCCCATCATGATCAGCGCGAAGAGTTCGGCGTCGAGGTCGCCTTTCGCCGTTTCCATCCGGTGCGCCATCGCCGGCGTCGCCCGTGCATCGAGCACGACGAGATCGGCCTCCTTGCCCCTTTCGATCGATCCGACCCGGTCGTTGAGGCTCAGCGCCCGCGCGTTGCCGAGCGTCATGCTGTAGAAGGCCTCGGTCGCCGGCCACGACTGCCGGTTGAGTTGCAGGACCTTATAGCCCTCCGCCGCGGTGCGCAGCATCGAATAACTCGTTCCGCCGCCGACGTCGGTCGCGAGCGCGACGCGCACGCCCGCGTTGCGGAGCCGCGCCTGATCGAACAGGCCCGAGCCTAGGAACAGGTTCGACGTCGGGCAGAAAGCCGCGACCGACCGGCTCGCCGCCAGCGCGGCGACCTCGCTCTCCGCGAGATGAATGCAGTGCCCGAACACCGAGCGAGGCCCCAAAAGCCCGGCGCGTTCGTAGACCTCGAGATAGGTTTGCGCTCCGGGAAACAGCCTAGTGACCAGATCGATCTCGCCTTCGTTCTCGTCGAGATGCGTCTGGACATAGGCTTCGGGAAACTCGTCCGCCAAGGCGCCCGCGGCCTCCAATTGCGCCTGGCTCGAGGTGATAGCGAAGCGCGGCGTGATCGCATAGTCGAGCCGTCCGCGCCGCCTCCAGCGCGCGATCAGCGCCTTGCTTTCGTCATAGCCGCGCTGAGCCGTGTCGGTCAGCGCCTCGGGCGCGTCGCGGTCCATCATCGTCTTGCCGGCGATCATGCGCGCGCCGCGCCGCTCCGCCGCGGCGAAAAACGCGTCGACCGACTGCGGATGGACCGTGCAATAGACCATCGCCGTCGTCGTGCCGCAGCGGATGAGTTCGTCGAGAAAGAATTCCGCGATCCGCGCGCAATGAACGGGATCGGCGAACTTCTGCTCCTCGACGAAAGTGTAATTGTGCAGCCAGTCGAGCAGCTGCGCGCCGTAGGAGCCGATGACCTGGGTCTGCGGATAGTGGATGTGAGCGTCGATGAAGCCGGGCATGACGAGGCAGCCCGAGTGATCGTCGACCGCCGCGCCTTGAGGAGCGCGCGCGAGAATGTCGCGCGCCTCGCCGACCGCCTGGATGCGCCCGCCGGCGACCAGAACCGCTCCGTCCTCGAGATAGATTCGCGCTGACGGCCCCGCCTCCGCGGGATCGTTCCAGAAGGTGAGGACGCGTCCACGGATGACGCGCGCGGTCGCGCTCAAGGCAGGATGTCCTCGAGGCGCAGCGCCGCGATGCAGTCGATCTCGGCGAGCGCGGTCCTCGTTTCCGTTTCGGAGTCGTTGACGAGACGGCGTTCGAAGGCGGCGAGAATGTCGGTCTTGGTCTTGCCTTTCACCGCCATTATGAAGGGAAAGCCGAAGCGGGCGCGATAGGCGTCGTTGAATGCGGTGAACTTGACGAGTTCGTCGGAGCTCAGGCGGTGGAGCCCGGCGCTCGCTTGCTCCCCGGTCGACTCCGCCGTCAGCGTCTTGGCGAGCGTTAGCTTTCCGGCGAGATCGGGATGGGCGAGGATCAGCGCGCGCTTCTGATCGTCGGTTCCTTTCGCCGCCTCAGCCGCCATCGCCTTCGCCAGCCCCTCGGCCGTGTCCGCTTCGGCCGTCAGGCCGGCGTCGTAAGCCGCCGCCGCGATCCAGCGGGAATGTTCATAGACGCCGCCGAAGCGCTCGACGAACAACGTGCGGGTGAGCCGCGACGGCTTCCATCCGCCGGGCGGGGCGTGGTTGCGAATCCAGCAGCGCGCGATGTCGAGCCGGGTCGGGGTCCACACGCGATCGTGGCTGAGAACGTAATCGATGAACCGCGTCAGCGAAGCCGCGCGCCCCGGGCGGCCGACAAGGCGGCAATGCAGGCCGACCGACAGCATTTTCGGCGCAACGTCCCCCTCGCCGTAGAGGGAATCGAATGAATCCTTGAGATAGGCGTAGAACTGATCGCCCGAGTTGAAGCCGTGCGGCGTCGCGAAGCGCATGTCGTTGGAGTCGAGCGTGTAGGGGGTAATGAGCTGCGGACCGCGCGGACCCTCGAGCCAATAGGGGAGATCGTCGGCGTAGGAATCGGCGCAATAGAGAAAGCCGCCTTCCTCCATGCCGAGCCGGATGGTGTTGACCGACGAACGGCCCTGATAGAAGCCGAGCGGCCGGGCGCCGGCGACTTCGGCATGAATGCGCACAGCCTCGGCGATATGGCGGGCCTCGACCTCCGGCGGCGTATCGCGATAGTCGATCCATTTGAGGCCGTGGGTAGCGATCTCCCAACCCGCCTCGTTCATGGCGGCGACCGCCTCGACATTGCGGGCCATGGCGGTGGCGACCGCATAGACGGTGACGGGCACGCAACGTCCGGTGAACATGCGATGCAGGCGCCAGAAACCGGCGCGCGAGCCGTATTCGTAGATCAACTCCATGTTCAGGTGCCGCATGCCCGGCCAAGGCGCGGCGCCGACGATTTCGGATAGGAACGCTTCCGAGGCGGCGTCGCCGTGCAGGATGTTGTTCTCGCCCCCCTCCTCGTAATTGATGACGAACTGGACGGCGACGCGCGCCTCGTTCGGCCAGTCGGCGTAGGGCGGCGTCCGTCCATAGCCGATCATGTCGCGCGGATAGTTTTCGTCGCTCGCCATGTCGTCCTGTCCCTCGCGCGCTTGAGCTGCCCTCACGGCAACGCTACGACAGGATCGCCGTTTGCTCCAGCCCGGCAAATGCTCCAGAAAGGGTGCAAGACGTCCTGTCGCCGTTCCAAGAGCCCCATGACCGACATCTCGCTTCTTTTCGACCCCCCTTTCGCAGGTATCGTCCTCAACCGGCCCGAGCGTCGCAACGCGATCTCGCGCGCGATGTGGCGAGCGCTGCCGGCCATTCGCGTAGCGATCGAGGCGCGCCAGGACGCGCTGGTCGTGCTCGTCGAAGGCCAAGGCGGACATTTCAGCGCCGGGGCCGACATCTCGGAATTCGACGAGGTCTATCGCGACGCCGCGGCCACCCGCGATTACGGCGACGCCATCCAGGACGGCCTCAAGGCGCTGATCGACCTCGACCGTCCGACCATCGCGGTCTTGCAGGGGAACGTCGTGGGCGGCGGCCTCGGGCTGGCGCTCGCCTGCGATCTGCGCTTCTGCGCAGCCGACGCCTATCTAGCGGTCACGCCGGCCAGGCTCGGCCTCGTTTACGGCCACGCCGAAACGCGCCGCCTCGTCGAACTCGTCGGACCTTCACGGGCGAAGGACCTCCTGTTCACCGGGCGGCGGATCGAGACCGAGGAGGCGCTCGCCATAGGACTCATCGACCGGCGAGTCGAGACCGCTTTGCACGACACCGTGCTCGGCTATGCGCGCGGCCTCGCCGATCTCAGTCAGGCGTCGATCCGGGGCGGGAAACGCGCGGTCGAGGCGGTCGCCGCCGGTATGACCGTCGAGACCCCGGCTTTTCGGGCGCTGGCGGAATCGGCGGCGCTCGGGCCGGATTTCGAAGAGGGACGCGCCGCGTTCGCGGAGAAACGAGCCGCGCGGTTTTCCTTTCGTGGAGCGACGGCCCCCTTGCCGCAAGCATAGCGCGATCGGCTCGAGGGCGGACCGGCATGTCGCCCCTTGTCCTGGCGCTCCTCGCGCTGGTCGGCTTCGGCTCCGGCTTTGTCGACGCCATCGCCGGCGGCGGCGGGTTGCTGACCCTGCCCTCGCTGGCGCTCGCCGGACTCGATCCCGTCGCAGCGGTGGCGACAAACAAGCTCGCCAGCACCTTCGGCTCGGGTTCGGCCACGCTGGCGTTCTGGCGCGCCAGCAAAATTGAAAGAGCCATGGCGCCGTCGTCGCTCGCCGCCTGCGCCGGCGCGGCGCTCGGCGCGCTCGCTCTGCCCTCGGCGCCGAGCGCTTTCTTGAGCCAGGCGTTGCCGGTCGTCCTCGTTGGCGTCGCGCTCTATTTCGCCTTCGCGCCAAATCTGACTGAGGCGCAACGGCATGCGCGCCTGTCTCCCGCTCGCTTTGCCTCGACTCTGGCGCCGGCCATCGGCTTCTACGACGGCGTGTTCGGACCCGGAGCCGGATCCTTTTACATGATCGGTTTCGTCGTTCTCACCGGCTTCGGCCTCACCCGCGCAATGGCCGGCGCCCGGTTCGCCAATTTCGGGAGCAACATCGGCTCGCTCGCCCTGTACGCCCTGTCCGCGCATATCTTCGTCCCCGCGGGATTCGCGATGGGCGTCGGCGCGTTTCTCGGCGCCCGTCTCGGCGCGCACGCCGCTTTGCGCGCCGGCGCGCGGCTGGTGCGGCCGCTTATCGTCTTCGTGATCTGCGCGATGGCGCTCAGACTCATGGCGGCGCCCGGCGGACTGCTCGCCGCCGCATGGAAATTCGTCTCCGGTGGTTGACGCCCGCGAAACGAAAAGCTTATAAGCCCGCGATCGAGGTTGGGCCGAAATCCGGCCTTGTTGGTTTTGGGCGAAGACGCGTTGTGGCGCTCGGTCGCCGCACCTCAGGGAAATGAGTTCATGGCCAATACGAAGTCGGCCCAGAAAGCCGCCCTCCAGACCATACGACGGACCGCGGTCAACAAGTCCCGCCGCAGCGAGATGCGCACCTATGTCCGCAAAGTCGAGGAGGCGATCGCCTCGAAGGACCCGAAGGCCGCCGCCGAGGCGCTGAGCGAGGCCGAGCCGCGTCTGGCGCGCGCCGCCCAGAAGGGCATTGTCCACAGGAACGCCGCCTCGCGCAAGATTTCGCGCCTGACCCAGCGCGTCAAAGCCCTCGCCGGCTGAGTCTTCGAACGTCCGTTTGAGCAGCGCGCCGCCAAACCCGCGGCGCGTTTGGCGTTACGGCGAGCGCGCGGCGAGATCCTTTCCGATGACTGACGCGCCTCCCGATCGGGTTAGAGCAATATGCGCGTTGAAGGAATCGGCGAGCGGAATCTCCCTTCGCCCGAGGTTGCGGCAAATTCCCTGTTCGCGCGATTTTCGCCGGATGAATTCCCTGTTCGGCCAAATGGAGCCCCTGTTCTGTCTGCGTAGGGAATTGTTGCGCAACTTCCTGTAATCAGGCGGATTTTTGAGGCGCTTTCGGCGCAAACCCGCCGAAAGGCGAGATATTCCGTGCTTTTTTCCCTGTAAGCTGGGAATTCGGCTAAGCCGCCGCCGGCCGCCGGACCGATCCCCTTCCAAGCGCAAACTGCTCTAGCGTCGACCCGGCGAGCCCGTTCTGTAATGAGACGGCGCTTGCGCGCGGCGTCGGCATTCGCTTCCGGGGGCCAGTGGCGCGACGTCGAGGAATATTGCGTCAGCGAAAGCTGGACTCGGGCGCCGGCCGGCAGGACGCACGACCGCAAGGATAATCGGCTGCTCATCAAATTGATCGGGACCGTGGACCCCTATTTCTGACCCCCGCCGGCGGCGAGGACGCTGCTGATGGAAACTGACAGTTGGTCCGGTTAGGGATCGCGCCAGGTCAACCCGGAGCCGGTCCCATGTCCGCCGTCAGTTTCATTCTCGTCTATGTCGACGACGTCGTCGCGAGCGAAGCGTTCTACGCCTCGATCCTCGGGCTTGCCGCGATCGAATCCTCGCCGACTTTTGCTATGCTGCCCGCTGGGACGGGCCTGATGCTCGGCCTATGGCGACGCGACGGCGTGAAGCCGCCGGCCACCGCCGGTCGAGGCGGCGAGATCGCCTTTACGGCCGCGAGCGAAGCCGAGGTCGACGCGCTTCACGCCGACTGGCGTTCGCGAGGCGTCGCCATCGCCCAGCCGCCGACGTCGATGGACTTCGGCTATACCCTCGTCGCTCTCGATCCCGACGGTCAGCGCCTGCGCGTTTTCGCGCCCGCGGCGAACTGAACGGCGATCGACGCTGAAGGCCGCCTCGTTGGCGGACTTCAGGCTTAGAGTCCTTCGAAGAGAGCGGTCGACAGATAGCGCTCGGCGAAGGAGGGAATAACGACGACGATCGTCTTGCCGGCATTCTCCGGCCGGCGTCCGACGTCGATCGCCGCGGCAATCGCCGCGCCGGAAGAAATGCCGACCGGGATCCCCTCGATTCGCGCCACGAGTCTGGCGGTGTCGAAGGCCGTCTGATTGCCGACAGTAAGGACTTCGTCGATCACGCCGCGGTCCAAGATCCCAGGAATGAAACCGGCGCCGATGCCCTGAATCTTGTGCGGCCCCGGCGCGCCGCCGGAAAGAACCGGCGAATCCTCCGGTTCAACCGCGATCATGCGCACGCCGGGCTTGCGGCGCTTCAGCACCTGGCCGACGCCGGTGATGGTTCCGCCGGTGCCGACGCCCGAGACGACCATGTCGACTTCGCCGTTCGTGTCGTTCCAGATCTCCTCGGCGGTCGTGCGGCGGTGAATTTCCGGGTTGGCGGGGTTTTCGAACTGCTGCGGGATGACCGCGCCGGGCGTTGCGGCGACGATTTCGTTGGCCTTGGCGATCGCGCCTTTCATGCCCTGAGCCGCCGGGGTGAGGACCAGTTCGGCGCCGAGCAGCGCCAACATCTTGCGGCGTTCGATCGACATCAACTCGGGCATGACCAGAATGAGCTTATAGCCCCGTGCCGCGGCCACAAAGGCCAGGGCAATACCGGTGTTGCCCGAAGTCGGTTCGACCAGAACGCCGCGCCCGGGCGAAATCTTGCCTTGCGCCTCAAGCGCGTCGATCATCGAGACTCCGATGCGATCCTTGACGCTGCCGACCGGATTGAAGAACTCGAGCTTGGCGAGCAGGCGCGCGCCGACGCCCTTTTCCCTGGCGATCCGGTCGATGGCGACGAGCGGCGTATCGCCGATCGTGTCCGTGATTGAGGCGAAGATTCTGCCGCGGCCCGGGGCTCGCTCAGCGCCGTCCTTCGTCGTCATCGCATGCCTCTTCACGTGAACCGTCGAGCCGGCGCTGGGTCAGCGCGACCCGACGGTAACACTTTGCCCGGAACGCTTCTATATAACGTTGAGAATATCAACGCTAGATAGCGAAATCTCCGGCCGCCTTCTCGTCGTCGAGAACGTGGGCCTGCTCCGCGGTTTCGCACATGTTCTCGACCGTGATCGAGTCGAGGTTGGCGAGGAAGGTCTCACCGGCCTTTTTCACCGCCGGATCGATCACCCGTTCGAGCAGAAGCGAATTCGCGCCCAGATCTTCCGGATCAGCTGTGCTCAGCGACATCGCAGTGCGCACGATTTCGCCGACGGTTATGCGCCGGCGCTCGCGCGCAAGTTCATAGCCGCCCCGCGGACCGCGCACGCCTTTGAGAATCTTGGCGTGGACGAGCCCCTGGAGCAACGTCTCCAGGTGGCGGGGAGGCAGCTTGTGGCGCGCCGCCAAGGCCTTCGCCGCAACCGGCGCAGACCGAGAATGCAGCGCGACATCGACAACGGCGGCGATGGCGAGAACACTCCGTCGCGACAACAGGTTCATTTCATACCTCCTCCGAAGAGCGCCCGGTGGAGCCGAGTCCATTTGCGCCTCGGGCGCTCGAAGTGAGCCGCTCGCCCGCAATCAGAGCGACGCGTTCCACAGAACATATGACGAGTTGCGCTATTCGCGCCCCACGCCGAACAGCAAAAGGCTTGCTTCCAAAATTGATCAGAATGACGCCGATCTCTCCACGATAATCGGCGTCGACCGTCCCCGGACTATTGAGGACGGTCACTCCGTCATGCAGGGCCAGTCCCGAACGAGGACGGATCTGCGCCTCAAAACCCTTGGGCAGTTCAATGGCCAACCCGGTCGGAATCAGCGCCCAACCGCCGGGGGCTAGGACAACCTCGCCGTCGGCGGGCAATGCGGCCACGAGGTCCATCCCGGCGGCATCTTCACTCTTATACGTCGGCAATTGCAAGGCCTCGGCATGAGCCAAACGCCTGTAAACAATCGCAATCATCGGTGTTTCGCCAGTTCGACCGCGAGACGGCGCATAATTCGGTCTGCGACCTCCGCCTTGCTCATTGCTGGCCACGACTCGATTCCGTCCGCGTCGATGACCTGAACCTGATTCATTTCGCCGCCAAAGGTCGACGTGCCTCGCGCCACGCTATTGGCCACGATCAGATCACAGCCCTTACGTCGCAATTTGGCTTTCGCATTGGCCGTCACATCCTCCGTTTCCGCGGCGAAGCCAATCACGACGGCCGGCCGTAGCGCCGTTTTCTTCGAGACTTCCACGAGTATGTCGGGATTTTCAACGAGGCGGAGCGTCGGCGACCCGCGTCCGCCTTTCTTGATCTTTTCTGTGGAAATGGTGTCGACCCGCCAGTCCGCGACCGCCGCCGAACCAATGAAAGCGTCGGCAGGCAGCGCCGCCTCGACCGCCGCCCGCATCTCAAGGGCCGACTCGACGTGAACCACCGTCGCACCGGTCGGATCAGGCAAAGCGACCGGCCCAGTCACCAGCGTCACCCTTGCACCTGCGCCAACGGCAGCTTGCGCAATTGCATGCCCTTGGCGACCGGACGAGCGGTTCCCCAGGAACCGGACGGGGTCAATCGGTTCGTAAGTCGGGCCTGAAGTGACCAGGATATGCCGCCCGTCCAGCGGTCGAGGGGCTAATTTGCGCGGATCACTGTGCTCGGTTCCCGCGGCGAGGGCCTGCCCGATCGCCTCAATGATCGCCCGAGGCTCGGCCATTCGGCCTGGGCCGAATTCGCCGCAGGCCATCGGCCCCGCATCGGGGCCGATAAACAGGACGCCGTCGGCCTTCAAGCGTTCGACGTTGCGCTGGGTCGCCGGATGCAGCCACATTCTGACGTTCATCGCGGGAGCCAGAAGGGCGCGTTTATCGGTGGCCAGCAACAAGGTGGTCGCCAGATCGTCGGCCATCCCGCCGGCCATGCGAGCGAGCATGTTTGCCGTGGCGGGCGCGACGACAACGAGGTCGGCCGCCCGCGAAAGTTCGATATGGCCGATCAGCGCCTCGTCCGTCAGGCTGAAAAGGTCGTCCCGCACGGGCTGTCCGCTGAGGGTCGCGGCTGACAGGGGTTTAACGAATTCTCGGGCCGCCGCCGTCATCACGACGCGAACCGAGGCGCCTTGATCCCGAAGCCGCCGAATCAGTTCCAGCGACTTATAGGCGGCGATCCCACCGCCTATGACCAGAAGAATGCGCGCGGCGGGCAAGGGAATTGTCGTCATTGGCGCCGACCTGCGCCCCATTTAACATAGCTGGTCTGCCGCTCAAAACTTCTCTTGCGGCGAGCCCGTAAGACCAAACGAGACGCGACCATCCAATGGCTCCGATCGCGGTTCAGATGAGTTGCGCGCGGGCGCCGCCATCCTCTCCGCCGCTATCGCCACGAATCGTTTGGGCAATAGACTCAAGCATTTTACAGACGCCAGCGAACCATCGCAATAGACAAAAGCGCCAGGAAGAACCCAACCAAAATAAATGTCAGGGGTGATTGCCGGGCATTGTTTTGAGACGTACTTGCAGACCCATCGGCGCCCGTAGCGTCGAGCCGGGCGGCGATTTCCTCTAGCCGCCGCGGCGCTTCGGAAAGGAAAGCCACCAAGGATGTAACGCTTCGGCCGGCGTCTTCGATGCGCCCGCGCGGTCCAAGGTTTTCCGCAATCCAAGCGCCGACCACCGGCTCCGACGTCGACCACATGTTCAATTGCGGATCGAGCTTTCGCGCCACGCCCTCGACGACCACCATCGTCTTCTGCAACATTACCAGTTCGACTCTGGTCGTCATGTCGAACAGCGCCGTGATCTCGAACAACAGGGTCAGCAGTTTCGCCATCGAGATCTGGTCGGCCGTGCGCGAGTGGATCGGCTCGCCGATCGCCCGGATCGCCTGGGCGAAGTCCTCCACGCGGTGGACATTGGGGACATATCCGGCCTCGAAATGGACTTCTGCGACCCGCAGATAATCGCGCCGGATGAAGCCGAACAGTATCTCGGCGAGGAACCGCCGCTCTTTGCGTCCGAGCCGACCCATGATGCCGAAGTCGACGGCGACGATGCGGCCGGCTTCGTCGACGAAAAAATTCCCCTGATGCATGTCGGCGTGGAAGAATCCGATCCCGCAGGGCGTGTCGGAGAAAGGTCTGGATGAGCGCGCGCGCGAGCGCGCGCGGATCATAGCCGAGCGCGGTCAGACGCTCCGGGTCGGCGAGCGGCGTCCCTTCGACCCACTCCATCGTCATCACTTCGCGGGTCGTGCGGTCCCAGTCGATCGCCGGCGCCCGGATATCCCGATCGTCCTTGGAGTTCTCAGCGAATTCAGACGCTGCCGCGGCTTCGAGCCGAAAATCCATTTCCATCCGCACCGAGCGGGCCAACGTCTCGACCACCTGGACGAGACGAAGGCGGCGCATTTCCGACGTCATGCGTTCGGCGAGCCGCGCGGCGAAGAACATGTCCGCCAGATCACGCGCGAGGCGACGCTCGACGCCGGCGCGCAGGACTTTCACCGCGACGGGCTTTCCGCCTGCGTCCGTCCTGACGGCCGCGCGGTGAACCTGGGCGATCGAAGCGGCGGCGACCGGTTCGCCGAAGCTCTCGAATAAGGTTTCGATCCTCGCGCCGAACGCCGACTCGATGATGCCAATCGCGGTCTGACGGCTCATCGGCGTCACCCGGTCCTGAAGACTCTCGAGCTCGAGCGCGACCTTCGTTCCTACGATGTCGGGGCGCGTCGAAAGAAACTGGCCCATCTTTATGTAGGACGGGCCCAACCTGTCGATCGCCCGCGAGAGCCCGGTCAGTCCGTGAACGTTGCGTTTGGCGATCAGGTTCGCGAGCGCCAGTGGCGGTCGCGCAACCGGCGGCAGCAGGACGGGATCGACGTCGACGAACGCCCCTTCCCGCGCAAAGACGAAGCCGGCTCGAACGAGTCTGAGGCTATGGCCGAACGCGGCGACAATCGACATGAATCAGAGCTTCCAGCCGGAGTGTATCGACACCACGCCGCCGCTCAGGCGAGTAAATTCAACGTGGGCGAAGCCCGCGGCGGCGATCATGTCGGCGAAGAGATCGGCGGAGGGAAACTTGCGGATCGATTCGACGAGATAGCGATAAGGCGCCCCGTCGCCCGCAACGACCTCGCCCATCGTCGGAATGGCGACGAAGGAATAGGCGTCGTAGACGCGATCCAGCAGCGGCAGATCGATTTGCGAGAATTCGAGGCAGAGAAAATGACCGCCGCGCTTCAGCACCCGAAAAGCTTCGCTTAGCGCCTTCTCGATGCGCGGCACGTTGCGGATGCCGAAGGCGATGGTATAGGCGTCGAAGTGAGGGTTGGAAAACGGCAGCGCCTCCGCGTTGGCTTCGACGAAGCTCACGCGATCCTCGAGGCGGCGCCTTTTGGCCCGCTCGGCGCCGACGCGCAGCATGTCGACGTTGATGTCGGCGACCGTGACGCGCGTTTGCGGCCCACCCGCGCGCGCGACGCGGAAGGCGACGTCTCCCGTGCCGCCCGCAACGTCGAGATGGGCGAAGGGCCGCGAGGCCGAGGGACGCGCCTTGCCGACCAGGACGTCCTTCCAAACCCGGTGTAGGCCGAGAGACATCAGATCGTTCATTACGTCGTAGCGGTCGGCGACCTTGCGGAACACCGCGTCCACCAGCCCCTGCTTTTCGTCCATGCGAACGGCGCGCTGGCCGAAATGCGTTTGTTCGGACGCTGCAGACATCGAAGTTCTCCATGGAAACCGGCGAATTTAGCGCGCGGGGATCGGTGCGTACACCGCACTAGTACCCGGAATCACTGGCCCGCGGGACATAGTTTGAGGGGTTTTTGGTCGACCTCGGATTTCGTCCAGACAGAGGCCGAGCGGTCCGGTTGTCGCGGGCGATGAATGCATCGATGTGGGCGACGGGTTCGGGAACGCTGGTGAAGGACGCGCCGTCGAGCGATGTCTTGGCGAGGGTCGAGAACCAGATTTCGATCTGATTGAGCCAGGAGGCGTGCGTGGGCGCGTAATGCAAATGCACGTTCTCGTGGCGCGGGAGCCACATGCCGCGTGTGGGTTTGTGAGTGGAGAGATTGTCGAGGATGACCTGGATTTCGCGTTCCGGATAAGCGGCGACGACTTGGTTCATGACGTCGAGGAATTCGACGCGCTGGCGTCTCTTGTAGAGTTTGTAGAGTTGGCCGACGACTTCGCCGCTCGCCAGATCGAGCGCGGCGAACAGCCTCGTCGTCCCATGGCGTTTGTAATCGTGCGACTCGCCGGCGATGGCGCGCCCGTTGGGCAGCTTCGGATAGCCTTGCGCGCGTTCGACCGCCTGAATAGACGGCTTTTCGTCGACGGCGAGCACGGTGGCGTTCTCGGGCGGCGCCATATAGAGCCCTACGATCTCGGCGGCCTTGGCCGCAAATTCCGGGTCGCGACTCTGACACCAGGCAGACCGTGCGAAAACTCGACGCGAGGCTCCGTACGGTTGCGCAGAGAACCAATTTTCGCGAGCTTTTCTGCTCTGCGCGGTTGTAGGCCGCGAAATTTGAGCAGCACGCAATGTGCCGCGGAGTTTTCGCACGGTCTGCAGGATTTGCGCCCCGACAGGTCGATCTTCTGCGCGCGCAGGAAACGCCGGACATATTGAACGTGAACATCGCCGAGCGCGCGGGCGATGAGAGGCCCCGTCCAATTGGCGCAACCCTCGGACGGCGCGGCGTCGAGCAGCGCCAGGATGCGCGGGTCCCGCTCCTCGCCGTACATGGCAGCGGCGCCCCGATCGCCGACCTCCGAAAAGACGGCCAGACGATCTTTCGCGTAACGCATCCGCCATTTCGAGGCCGTGCCTGTCGTGCATCCGAGCGCTCGGCCAATCGCCCGCGTCGCCGCGCCGTCGGCGGCCATTAGCATGCCTTGCGCCTTGAAAAGCGTGCGATGTTCCGCCTTGGTCGAACGCGCAACCTCTCAAGCTCAGCCCGTTCTGGTGCAGGACAATCTCGGCGCCCACACAACCGCGGCGCTCTACCAAGCCTTCCCCGCCGCTGAGGCGCGTCGCCTCGTCGAGCGGTTTGAATGGCATTACGCGTCCAAGCACGGAAGCTGGCTCGACATCTCCGAATCCGAACTCGGCGTCCTCTCAACCCAGTGTCTGGATTGCCGCATTCCCGACAAACCAAAACTGATCGAGGAAGTCGTCGCTTCGCAGGCAAACCGCAACAAACATCACGCCAAAGCCGCCTGGAAATTCACGGCCGCCGACGCCCGCGTAAAACTCAAAAGGCTGTACTCTCAGTTCGACTGACTCGGGGCGCTTGTGGACTTCCGCGAGGGGCCAGACTCCAAGGCGACCAAAGACACCGCGTCTTGCGGTTCGCTGGCGCGACGGCTACGGCGGCCGGGGCCAAGCGAAGTCGTCGGCGCGGCCCACCCGCGGTTCGGGCGCCTCACCCAGATGCAGGGCGCGCGCCTCGTCGCCAAGGCCTGCGGTCGCAGTGCGTACGGTGTCAACCAGTTCCCCGTGAGCAGACGTCGGACGGGCCGTCAGGGACAAGATTGGGCCGGCGCTCGGCTTCAGAGCGGAGGCGGTGCCGCCGGCTCGGAGCTTGTCCGCCCCCATCTCGCGACGAATCTCGGCGTTGATATCGTCAGCTTGCTGCTCGATGTCCGGCGGCAGGGTGGCGATGTCGCCCAGGGGTTTCGTCTTGTCGAAGATGCGTCGAATGTCCGTTTCGAGAAACTGGGCAAGTTTGCGCGATCCCGCTTTGGTGAAATAGATGCCGTTCGGGCCGGAGCGCAGTTTCGTGCTCTGCCCGTCGACGTCCGGTCCGAAGGCGGAATATTGTCCGTTCTGATCGACGAACGCATCCCAGACGTCGACATATTTGCCGCCGGCCTTCTCGACATGATCGCGGTAGATTTCATTCAGCGCCGTCGCCTGGCTGTTGAAGCGCTCGTCGCGCATCGACGGCAGGCCGACCCATAGAACCGGAATATGAGCGTCGCGGAACGGCGCGACCACGCTTTCGACCCGCTGCGAATAGATGACGCGCCACTTGTCGCTGAGCGGATCGAGCGTCTCGGCGCCGTCCTTCAGCGGCTGCAAATCGTTGATGCCGATCATAACGACTACGACGTCGATCTTCTCTTTGCCGGTCGCAAGGTCGCGCGCGGCTTTCGGCCAGTTGTAATAGTCGTCGCGGGTAAGGCCGGACAAGTCGCGCGCAACGTCAGCGATTGAGAACTGCGGTTTGTCGGCGAAGGCGTCGGCCAAGCCTTGGGCCGCCAATATGGCGAGGCTATCGCCGAGCACCGAGACGAAAAACGTTGGCTGGACCGGCCCACCGCCGGGCGTGCCCGGCGAACGCGTCGCCGTTGTCGAAACGAAGTCCTGTTCCTTTTTTCGCAGCTTGTGAGCCCGAATCCTCAGGGGCCCGTTTGGACTTGGCTCAGGTTGGGGCTTGGCGGAAAACCCGAATAGATTTTGCAAAAAACCTGGAAATCCGCCCGCATTCTGGGCCCGCGACGCCGGGACGGCCAGAATCCAGCAACAGAGCCCCAAAACGGCAATCCGAGCCGCGAGCGCAAACCGCGGTAAGCCGACCGGCGACAATTGACCTCCGCTACTCTTCCTCGTTCCGTGACGGGCAGCGGGACCACCCCGCGCCATTCACTTTCCGGCGTCGACACGCTTCAGCAGCGCCCGGTCGGCGTACCCGTCCGGCCTCAGGCCGTTGCGCTCCTGGAAGGCGCGTACCGCGGAGCGCAGCGAGTCTCCGACCCTGCCGTCGATCTCACCGACATCATAGCCCATTTTCTTGAGCTTGGCTTGCAGTCTGCTGACTTGGCTTTCGTCGAGAGGCCGGTCCTTCTTCGGCCAGTCCGAAACCAGACCTCCGCCGCCGTTGATGGCGTCGCCGAGCAGACCGACTGCGAGGGCGTAAGATGTCGAGGCGTTGTAAGCCTTGATGACGGCGAAGTTGCTCGTGATCAGGAATATGGGTCCCTCGAGCCCCGTGGGAATGAGCAGCCTGCCGTCACCCGCCCTCGGCAGCGGCTCGCCGTCGGCTCGCCGGACGCCGCGGGCGGCGAAGCCGGCAAAGGGGGAGGGTCGCGACGAATCGGTGTCCATCAGTATGAAACCGGCAGGCAGCTGGACTTCGAAGCCCCAGGGGAGATCAGCTCTCCAGCCGTTTGCCGCGAGAAAGTTGGCGATCGAGCCGATCGCGTCGGCCTCGCTCTTCCAAATGTCGCGCCGACCGTGGCCCTCGAAATCGACGGCGTAGACGAGGTAGCTCGAGGGCATGAACTGTGTCTGCCCCGTGGCTCCCGCCCACGATCCCCGCATGGCTCCGGGGGCAATGTCGCCGTCCTCGAGAATGACAAGGGCCGACAGCAACTCGTCGCGGAAGTAGTCGCCGCGAAAGCGGACGTAAGCGAGATTGGCCAAGGCCCGAACGACATCGTCCGATCCGGTAAATCCGCCGAAGTCGGTCTCCAGTCCCCAGATCCCCAAGATGACGCCCGCGTCGACGCCATAGACTTGGCTCGCTTTGGCGAGCCAAGCGCCCTCCGCCTTCGCCTTGTCGCGGCCGCGCTCGATGCGCGAGGCCGAAACCGCGGCGGCGATGTAGTTCCATATCGGACGTATGAACTCGGCTTGCCTGTTCGAGTTGGCCACGACCTTCGGGTCGAAGGCGACGCCGGCAAAAGCGTGATCGAAGGTTTCCCGAGAAACGCCGCGCTCCGCGGCAAGCGGCCAAATCGATGCGACGAACTCCCCAAACGACCGATCGCTCGACCGCGGCGGCCTTTTCGACGAAGCGTCCACAGAGAAGACGAGGCAACCCGTAAGCAGCAAGACCACACCTAGCCTAAGCGCGGTCCTTCTAAGAAACGAGACGCCGCCAAACCTGCCCACACGCATCGCCCCTCTCTCCGACACCTTATCGGAACTGACTGAGACGAGAAACCTTAGGAAAATAAACCACGCCGACCGTGCTCGTCGCAACGCCGCTCGCGCGGCAAGTCCTACGCGCCGGCCCGGGGCGCGCAAGTTACTCCTTGATGTCGTCCGGACGCGGCATCGAGATTATATTGTAACCCGCGTCGACGAAATGCACTTCTCCGGTCACGCCGTCGGAGAGGCTCGAGAGCAAGTAAATGGCTGCGCCGCCGACGTTCTCGATGGTTACGGTGCGCCTGAGCGGTGAGTGGGCGCGCTGGAAGTTGAACATGAATCGGGCGTCGGCGATGCCCGCGCCCGCGAGGGTGCGGATTGGCCCTGCGGAAACGGCGTTGACGCGGATGTTGTCGGGACCGAAATCGGCCGCCAGATAGCGTACGCTGGCCTCGAGCGCCGCCTTGGCGACGCCCATGACGTTGTAGTTCGGCATGACCCGCGTGGCGCCGCCGAACGTGAGAGTCAGCATTGCGCCGCCGGAGGGCATAAGCGCCGCTGCGCGCTTCGCCACTTCGGTGAAAGAAAACACCGAAATCACCATCGTGCGGATGAAGTTGTCTCGGCTGGTGTCGGCGTAGCGGCCCTTCAGTTCGTTCCGGTCGGAGAAGCCGATGCAATGGACCAGAAAGTCAAGAGAACCCCACGCCGCGGCAATTTTTGAAAAAACGGAGTCCACCGACAGGATATCCTCGACATCGCAAAGCAGCACGTGCTCGGAGCCGAGGCTCTGCGCCAGCGGAGCGACGCGCTTACCGAGCGCTTCGCCGTGGTAGGTGAAGGCGAGTTCCGCGCCTTCGGCGGACAGCGCCTTCGCGATTCCCCAGGCGATCGAATGGTCGTTGGCGACCCCCATCACCAGGCCGCGCTTCCTGTTCATCAAGCCACACGACATCGCTCACTCTTCGATAGACGATTTTGTTGGGGGTTGCACGCGCCAGAACGCTCGCGACCATCAGGCGTCGACGTGCTTGAGGACGAGCGTCGCGTTGGTTCCGCCGAAGCCGAATGAATTGGAAAGAATGGCGCGCAAATTGACGCTTTCCTTGCGCGCGCGGACGATCGGCATGTCGGCGAAGGCGGGGTCGATCTCGTCAATATGGGCGCTTTCGCAAATGAAGCCGTTGCGCATCATCAGCAGGGAATAGATTGCCTCGTGCACGCCGGTCGCTCCTTGCGAATGGCCGGTCAGCGACTTAGTGGCTGAGATCGGTGGGCATTTCTCGCCCGAGCCAAACACTTCACGCAGAGCCTCGATTTCCTTCATGTCGCCGACCAGGGTCGAAGTCGCGTGCGGATTGATGTAGTCAATCGGCGTCTTCACGGTGGCGAGGGCTTGGCGCATGCAGCGGGCCGCGCCTTCGCCTGAGGGGGCGACCATGTCGTGGCCGTCGGAGGTCGCGCCGTAGCCGACAATCTCGCCGTAGATTTTCGCCCCGCGGGCCTTAGCCCTCCCGAATTCCTCGAGCGCGAGGACGCCGGCCCCGGCGGAAATCACGAAGCCGTCCCGGTTTCTATCGTAGGCCCGCGAAGCGCGCGCGGGCGTCCCGTTATAGGCCGAGGACATCGCCCCCATCGCGTCGAACAGGACCGACAGCGTCCAGTCGAGCTCCTCGCAGCCGCCCGCGAACATCACGTCCTGCTTGCCCATCGCGATGTGCTCGTAGGCCGCGCCAATGCAATGATTGGAGGTCGCGCAAGCTGAGGAGATGGAATAACTGATGCCCTTTATCTTGAACCAGGTCGACAGGGTCGCCGAAGCGGTCGAGCACATGGACTTCGGAACCGCGAACGGTCCGACCCGCTTCGGGCCTTTGGCGCGGGTGACGTCCGCCGCCTCGACGATGGCGCGCGTCGAGGGTCCCCCCGACCCCATGATGATCCCGGTCCGCTCGTTTGAGACTTCGTCAGGAGCAAGGCCACTGTCAACGATCGCCTGATCCATAGCCACATGGTTCCAGGCGGTGCCGCCGCCGTGGAATCGCATCGCCCTCCGGTCGACGACCTCCTCGGCGTTAAGCGTCGGCGCGCCTTGGACCTGAGAGCGAAAGCCGAGTTCGGCGAACCTCTCGGCGCGCGTGATGCCGGACTTGCCGGCGTGAAGGCTCGCCGTCACTTCCTGTGTGTTCGAACCGATTGAGGACACGATCCCCATCCCCGTGACGACGACGCGTCTCATGCCAACGTCTCCGTGATTGCGCGCCGCCGAGAGTTCGGCTTTCAGGCCGACGCAGGACTCGACGGACTGAACAGGCCGACGCGCATGTCCTTAATGTCATATATGCGCTTGCCGTCCGCCTCCAGCCACCCGTCGGCGATGCCGAGAATTAGCTTGCCCCTGAAGACGCGCTTCATGTCGACGCCGTAGACGATCTTCTTGACAGTCGGAAGCACCTGGTCAGCGAACTTCACCTCGCCAACGCCGAGCGCGCGGCCGCGGCCGGGCAGGCCGAGCCAACCGAGAAAGAATCCAGTCAACTGCCAGAGCGCGTCGAGCCCGAGACAGCCCGGCATCACGGGATCGCCCCTGAAGTGGCAATCGAAGAACCAAAGCGTCGGCCTGATGTCGAATTCGGCCCGCACCTCGCCTTTGCCATTGGTGCCGCCGGTCTCGGTAATTTCGCGAATGCGGTCGAACATTAGCATCGGAGGCAGCGGAAGCTGGGCGTTGCCTGCGCCAAATAATTCGCCTCTGCCGCAGGCGAGGAGGTCTTCATAGGTGAAACTATTGCGCCGCTCTGTCATTTGCGCCGTCTGCCCCTCGGGCCACGGCGGCGAGGCGCTCGGACCCTTCGAGCCGGCTTCGTAACACAAGCGCCCGGTGACCGAAAGCGCGGGGCGGCTATGCCGGGGCGATCGCATCAGGTTAACGATTTCGCGCAGGGTTGGAAAATATGATTGCTGGTTGGCTTCGATTGATTCGGAGCCGGCCATGTTCAAAGCGCCGCCTTCGGCCGGCCTCCTCGACCATTTCTCGGCGCTCTCGGACCCGCGCCAAGGGTGGCGGGTTGTCTATCCGCCGCCCGAGATCCTGTTGCTCATGCTGTGCGCGACGTTGTGCGGGACGGAGGACTTCGTCGAAATTTGGATGTGGGGCGAGCAGCGCCTCGATTTACTGCGGCGTTTTATGCCCTACAAGCACGGCCTGCCCCGCCACGATACGGTCAACGACGTGATCGACGCGCTCGACCCGGTTCTGTTTCAGGCTTGCTTTTCCACCTGGGTCGAGGCGCTGCGCGAGCGCGCGCCCGACATCGTCGCCGTCGACGGCAAGACCTCGCGACGAACCCACGCGCGCGCCAAGGGCCGCCAACCGCTGCGCATGGTCAGCGCCTGGGCCGCTCGTCGGCGCCTGGTTCTGGCGCAGGAGGCGGTCGATGAGAAATCCAACGAAATCGTCGCCATTCCGCTGCTGGTCGAACGATTGCAGTTGACCGCCGCGCTCGTCACCATCGACGCCATCGGGACCCAAACCGACATCGCCGAACGGATCGTCGCCGGCTGCGGCCACTATTTGCTCGCGTTTAAGGCCAACCGACCGGTTCCGCACCAAGACGTCGTCGACTTTTGCGACGGTCCGCCCGCTGGCATGTCGGAACCCGTCCACACCACGACCGACGGCGACCATGGCCGCATCGAGGAGCGCCGCGGCGTCGTCTGTCACAAGGTCGACTGGCTGTTCTCGGACTGCCGCTACGCCGACGAACCGCGTCTCCCGCATCTGGCGATGTTCGACATGGTCGAAAGCCGCGTCGACCTAAACGGCCTCGTCGCGCGCGAGCCCCAATATTATCTCTCCTCAGCCAAGCAACGCCAAGACCTTCGCCGCCGCCGTGCGGGCTCCCCTGGGGCGTCAAGAACCGGCACCATTCGGTGCCGCCAACGGGCAACGGAACATGGCTGTCATCAAACACATGGACGTCAACCTGATCCGCAACCCAAAGGACAAACATGGCCTCAAAACTCGCCGAAAACTCGCCAACCTGAACTCCGATTACCTCGAGTTCCTCATTCGCCAAACCTCGCCGTTGACCTGAAGCGATTCCCTTGGGCTGTGGAGCGATTTTGCCGCGGATAACGCATCGCGGCCACAAAGCTGGCCGGCTTTCGGGCGTCGGCGCCCAGACGGGGGTTTGCGGGGTTTGCGTTCGTTCGGCTCCGGAAACTTTGGCGTGATGCTTGTTGGGGTTTGCCTGCGAAGCGGCTCGTCGATCAGTTTTGGGTTGTCGGGAATGCGGCGATCCAGACACTGGGTCGAGAGGACGCCGCGACCGCCAAACCAAATTCTGCGGCGTGTCGCGGCCCGCCACAAAGCCGCGCCCGATCCTCGGGAGGTAATTGCTCACGTCCCCGTTTGCGTTTTCAAGTTGCGCAAGGGAGGGGGCGGCCTTCGAGGGTTAGGCGGATGGCGTCTATGGCTCGGATCGATCTTCGCCGTGCGGTTTCGACGACGGATCGGATATCGGCGTAGAGCGCGGCGCCCCATTGGCTGCGAAAGCCGTTGGTGATCTTGCGGTAGACCGCGCAGGGGCGCAGCGCCCTCTCCGAGCCGTTGTTGGTCGCGGTGAGGTCGCGGTTGGTCACGAAGACGAACAGATGGCGGCGGACCTTCTTGATGATTTTCTGAAGCTTGCCGCCGGCTTTGTGGGTCGGGATCAGGCTCATCAGGCGGTCGAGCCGGCGGTTCAGATCGGCCTCGTAGATTTTGAGCGTGCTATCGGCCAGAGCGTCGCGTCGCCGCCCGATGGCGCAGGCGCGCTTGAGCAGGCCCTTCATGCCCGGCGCGAACACCGCGTCGCCTTCGTCGACGGCGTATTGGACGTCGCGGATGAGATGGGCAAGACAGACCTGATGCTCGCGCTTGGCCCAGCCCATCTGGCCGCCATAGCGGTCCGAAATCCAATAATCCGGGCGCCAATCGCCCAGGAAGGCCTCCACCACCGCCTTGGAGCGATGGTTGTCGGCGACGAAGACGGCGCTGTCGCGATGATGGAACACCCACAGCCACCAATTCGCCTTGCCGACCCTCATGCCGGTTTCATCCGAGGCCAGCGCCGTGCCGGCCATCAGCCGCGCCTTGATCAGGCTGGTCTGCGCCGCGAAGGGCTTCCGGCTGGCGGAAAGAATGTTGACCAGCGCGCCCTCGCTGATCTCCAGGCCGAACAAGTCGCGCAGCACATGGCTCAATCGCGCCAGCGGAATCCCCTGAACGGAGCGCAGATAAACCACGAAGGCGCGCAGGTTCGGCCCGAACGGCGACCCCGGCTCCAATCCCTGCGGGGGCTCGGCCTTGAAGCGCCTGGCGCAGCAGGGGCAAACGCCGCCATATAAAGAAACCCGCGTCACGTCGGGCTGGATCTCGGGGATTTCGACCCGATCATAACTCTCGCATAGGCTTTGCGCGGCGTCGGACACATCCGTCCCGCAGCCTTGGCAGCGGCGGGCCAAGACTTCGCGCGTCGTGGTCGGGTTGGGATGAAGCGGACGATGCGCCCCGGCGTGCGGCTTGGCCTTGGCCTTGGGCGCCGAAGATTCCGACGGCTTCTGACCCTTCGACGGCGGAACGCTGGAATTATCAGGCGTCTTGGGCGGCAGGCCCAGCTTCGCCTCGAGCTCGGCGACCCGAGCCGTCAGAGACGCGACCTGCGCCATCAATGCGGCGATCAACGCGTCCTTCTGCGCGTGCGAGAGGCTCGAAAGGTCGGGGCCCGCAGACATGGACCCAACGATTTAGATTCGTCGCAGCCACGCCAGTCCCTCGACCTCCCCTGAGTCAATTCGCCGCACCCATCACGCGGAAATGGGGTGAGCAATTACCTCGGGAGATAACTGGATGCTTGATTCGCTTTCCATCCCACACAACTCGCACGATCACGAGCCTTTGGGAATCCTCCGTTAGCTACAGGACACTAGTTCATCAATTCCATGAAACTGATCAATTGCATGGGATTCAAGTGGCTGACGATGTCTTGTAGCCTGGCCTTTGATTCGCGGAAGAGGGACGAAGGTCATGACTGCCTGGCGGCGAGCGATTGAGTTGTCGATCGAGGGAGAGGATTTGGGGAGGTTGATGTCGATTGCGCGCTCGCGCACCGAAGCGGCGAGCCGGGTCGAGCGGGCGCGAATGCTGCTGGCCTACCGGGAAGACCGGTCGTTCTTTGCGGTTGGCCGAGCCTTGGGGGTGCATCATCAGACGGTTCAACGCTGCGTCGAGCGAGCCCTGGCCTATGGTCCGATGGCGGCGCTCGATGATCGCCGTCGCCCGGGCAAGGAGCCCACGATCACGGCCGAGGCGAAGGCGTGGTTGGTGTCGCTGGCTTGCCGGAAGGCCAAGGACCTGGGTTATCCGCACGAATTGTGGACGACGCGGCTTCTGGCCCGCCACGCCCGCGAGCACGCGCCGGCGGAGGGACACGTCTGCCTCGGCAAGCTGGTCCAGGGCACGGTGTGCAAGATCCTCGACGAGCAGGAGGTCAAGCCGCACAAGGCGCGCTACCACCTGGAGCGGCGTGACCCCGACTTCCAAGAGAAGATGGCGGAAGTCCTGTGCGTCTATCGCCAGGTGAAAATCCTGAAGGAGAGCGCGGCCCAGTCGAAGACGGAGCCGAGCGATGCAGTGGCGATCGTCTCCTATGACGAGAAGCCCGGCATCCAGGCGATCGCAACGACGGCCCCCGACTTGCCGCCCGAACCGGGCGTGCACGCGGCCTTCGGCCATGATCATGAATACAAGCGTCACGGCACGGTCAGCTTGCTGGCCGGCATCGATCTTCTCACCGGCAAGGTTCATGCCCTGGTCAAGGATCGTCACCGCAGCCGCGAGTTCATCGAATTCCTCAAGCTTCTCGATCAGGCCTATCCGACCCATACGGCGATCAAGCTGATCCTCGACAATCATTCCGCGCACATCTCCAAGGAGACGAAAGCTTGGCTCGCCGAACAGCCCCCGGGCCGCTTCGAGTTCACCTTCACACCCAAGCACGGCTCGTGGCTCAACCTCGTCGAGGGCTTCTTCTCCAAGCTCGCCCGCTCCGTCCTGCGCCACATCCGCGTCGCCTCCAAACAGGAACTCAAGGACCGCATCATCGCCGCCATGGACGACATCAACCAGCATCCCGTCGTCCACACCTGGTCCTATAAGCTTGACATAGCAGCATGATATGATTCGAACCTCGAAAACGCTGAACTAGCTGTCCTGTCGGACTCGGGGTGCCGCTGATCGCTAACATATTGATATCATCGCAGTTTTCCGTTAGGCACGAAAAAGCAAACTGCAATTAAATCAACGACTTAGAGTTTAAGTCCGACAGGCTGCTAGTGTTCCGTAACTAACGGAAGGATTCCCAGCGGCGCGCGATCGTGCGAGTCGAGGGGGATGGAAAACGAATTATGCATCTGGTTGTCTCCTGAGGATCGGGCGCGGCTGGAAGGCTGGGTGGCGGGCCGAAACACGCCGCAGAAGCTGGTTTGGCGGGCGCGGATCGTCTTGATGTGGGCGCAAGGGGCCGGCGTGAGGGAGACCGTTCGGGCGACCGGCAAGACCAAACGAACCGTCGATCGATGGCGTGAGCGCTATCTTGCGCGCGGCGCTGCGGGGCTCGAACGCGACGCCACTCGTCCTGGCCGCAAGCCGCCTTTGGACGCCGCGACGGTCGAGCGGGTCGTCAACAAGACGCTGGACGAGAAGCCGCCGGGCGGCACGCACTGGTCTCTGCGCAAGATGGCCAAGGCGGTCGGTCTCAGCCATTCGAGCGTGCAGCGCATCTGGGCGGCGCATGGGCTCAAGCCGCACCTGACGCGCAGCTTCAAGCTCTCGAGCGACCCCAAGTTTTGTGAGAAAGTTCAGGATATTGTCGGGCTTTACCTCGACCCGCCGGACAAGGCGCTGGTGCTTTCGGTCGACGAGAAGAGCCAGATCCAAGCGCTCGACCGCACCCAGCCGGGACTGCCGCTGAAGAAGGGCCGCGCCGGCACGATGACCCACGACTACAAGCGCCATGGGACGACGACCCTGTTCGCCGCGCTCGACGTCGCCACCGGCAAGGTGATCGGCGAATGCATGCGCCGCCATCGCCATCAGGAGTTTCTGCGCTTTTTGCGCACCATCGACCGCAACACCGCGAAATTGCTCGATTTGCATCTGGTCGTCGACAACTACGCGACCCACAAGCACCCCAAGGTCAGGGCCTGGCTCAAGCGCCACCCCCGCTTTCACCTTCACTTCACCCCGACATCGGCCTCCTGGATCAATCTCGTCGAACGGTTCTTCGGCCTGATCACCGACGACGCCATTCGACGCGGCGTCTTCCACAGCGTCGCCGAACTCAACGCCGCCATCGAAGCCTACCTTGAGCAACACAATGCCGCACCCAAGCCCTTCGTCTGGACCGCGCCAGCCGCCGACATCCTTGAGAAAGTCGCCCGTGGGCGACAAGCGTTAGAGTCGGTACACTAGTCGCCCGAGTCATTCAAAATGAGGGGTAGAGCCTCTTGAGCTTCACGCGGGCGTCGTCTGTGGTGAATTGCCAGTTGGCTTTTGCGTGATGCTTGTTGCGGTGGTCCTCCCAGGCGGCGACTTCTTTTTCGAGGGTCGGCTTGTCTGGAATGCGGCGGCTCAGACATTGGCTCGACAGGACGCCGAGTTCGGATTCGGTCATGTCGAGCCAGCTTCCGTGTTTGGGGGTGTAGTGCCATTCGAACCGTTTGGCGAGGCGGCGCGCTTCTGGCGCGGGAAAGGCCGCGTAGAGCGAGGCGGGCGTGTGCGTGCTCAGATTGTCTTGGACCAGCCTGATTTGTTCGGCGTCGGGAAAATGCACGTCGGACAGTTCCTTGAGCACCTGCGCGTAATCGGCGGCGGCGTGGCGGTCGGTGACCTTGACGCGGCGCCAGCCCTCCAGCGGCGCGAAAATCATGAATAATGGGTATCCCCTTCATTGCCCCGATGTCGGGGAGCCGCTGGAACCCGCTGGCTTGACGATGGCGTTGTAGGGCGCGGGTCCAGCGGCGAGTGCTTGTTGGGCGAGGCGATGGAAGAGCAGCCCGCGTGCCTTTGATCTGCGGCGATTGAAGCGGAAGGTGAATTCGTCGAGGTAGTAGTTGAGATGCTGATGCTGGACGCCACCCTGGCGAGTGCCGATCAGCCATCGCTTGAGCAGCGAGGCGACGAGGTGGACGCGCGGCATGACTTCGTGCGCTGGGTCGGAGCCGCCGCTGAGGGCCGTGACCTGATGCTGGTAACCGGCCGCCGCCAGTCCGGCATAACCCCTCCAGCCGTCGGTGTGAACCATCGCCCCGCGCTCCACAGCGCCTTGGACGAAGGGAAGCAGGCTATCTGTCGAGACATCTCCGATCTGCTGAAGGCGGATGCGGCCAAGCCCCCGGCCGTTCTTCTCGACTGCTATGGCGACGATGGCCTTGCTCTCGGTTTCTCGGCCTCGTGTACCCTGTTCCGGACCACCAACATAGGTTTCATCAACCTCGATCGTACCAGACAACAGGTCCCGGCCCGGGCGGACCATGGCGCGGCGCAGCTTGTGCAGCCAGGTCCAGGCAGTTTCGTAGCTTCCAAGCCCCAATTCCCTCTGGAGGCCGAGCGCACTAACCCCGTTCTTCTGGCTGGTGACGAACCACATCGCCAGAAACCACGTCCGCAACGGCTTACGGGTACCCTCGAAGATCGTCCCGGCGGTCAGCGATGTCTTTTTGCGGCAGGCCCGACACCGCAGCCATCCTCCTGCCATCACCCATGGCTCCCCCACCTCCCCGCAATGGAGGCAGGTGAACCCCTTAGGCCAGCGCAAACGACGAATATACTCCCGGCAGGCCTCGTCGTCACGGAAGCGTTCGTCCATAGCCTGAAACGTGCGCGGGTAATCAAGTCCAGCGAGGGGGTGTCGAGTGGTGTCCACCCGACAAGCGTACCAGATCCCTAAGGGGCAGTGAAGGGGATACCCATTTCATGAATATATTGGCTACGCCGTTTCGCTCGTATTCGTAATCGTGCCGGACGGCTCGTCCGGGTCTGGCCGGAATCGGAGCGCGCGTCTCGACGATCAACTGCTTGGAGGTTTCATCCAGACAGACGAGGGGGCGATCGGGATCGCGCGGCTTCTGGTAAGTATCCAGCACGTCTTCCATGGCGGCGGCGAAGCCGGCGTTGGCGTCCGGCGGGATCACCCATTGCCGATTGCGGTGGGGCTTGAGGACGTTTTTTTTAAAGTTCTTCCGATCGTGTTGTCGCTGGCCTTCTCGACGATGTTCAATTCGACGACCTTCTCCTCGAGCAGGCGCAAACTCCAACGCGCGAACCCCTCGGGCGCCGGCGAGCAGGTCAGGGCGATCAATTTCGCCTCCGCCGCCCCGTCGAAAATCCGCGGCCGGGCGGAGTTCGGATTGTATTTGCGGGTCAGCGCCGCCGCCATCCCTTCTTCGACCAGTCGACGCCGGGTGCGGCCGATGTTGTTGATGCTGGTGTCCAACGCCGCCGAAATCGCGCTGTCGCTCCAACCTTCGCCGGCCTCCGACACGTCCGCCTTCAACAGGATGCGCGCCTTCGTCAGCGACTGCGCCGGATGCTTGCCCGCGCAGATCATTGCCTCCAGCCGTTCGCGCTCCTCGCCGCTCAACTTCACCACATATTTCTTGACCGAAATCTCCCTGCCCGCCACGAATCACCTCCATCGCCGCATCGCCGCGACAGAATTAGAAAAACACTACAAATTCAAGGACGCTGGCGACTAGGTTCCTCAGATTGGAATGCGCACGGCGGCCCGGAGGCCTCCCATAGGGCTGTCCGAGAGCAGAATGTCGCCACCGTGGGAGCGGGCGATGTCCCTGGCGATGGCGAGGCCCAATCCGGCGCCGCCTTCGTCCTGGTTGCGTGCCTCGTCCAACCGATAGAAGGGTCGGAACACGTCCTCGCGGTGCGCCGGGGGTATGCCGACGCCATCGTCATCTACGATAATCGAGACGAACTGCGCCTCCCGTTTCGCTGTGATCCGCACGTGATCCGCGTAACGCTGCGCGTTGGCGACAAGATTGCCGATGCAGCGCTTCATCGCCATCGGGCGCACTCGAATATCGAGATCACCCTTGACCTCTAGACTGATCGCCGCGCCGTGCCGCTCGGCGTCGGCGCGCAAGTCCTCCATCAGCACGGCGACGTCGGTCGGGGTAGAGAATTCGCTCGTGTCGCCACGGGCGAACGCGAGATACCCCTCCAGCATTCGGCCCATTTCGTCGATGTCCTTTTGCAAGAGGTCGCTGTCGGCGGAGTTGTCGAGCAAGGCGAGCGAAAGCTTGAACCGGGTTAGGATCGTCCGCAGGTCGTGACTGACTCCGTTGAGCATGGCGGTCCGCTGTTCTGTCGCCCGCTCAATTCGGCGCTTCATTTCGATGAATGCGCGTCCGGCCTGTCGCACCTCGCGTGCGCCATGTGGGCTGAAGTCAACGTCTCGACCTTTGCCGAAATTCTCGGCCGCCAGAGCGAGGCGCAGAATCGGGCGAATCTGATTGCGGAGAAAGATGATCGCCACCATCAGCAGGACGATCATCGCGCCGAGCATCCAAAGCACGAATATATGCGCATTCGCCTCGTAGGCCAGCGAGCGCCGCGTGACCAGCCTAAGTACCCGGTCGCCGAGTTCGACGCGGATTTCCATGAGGCCGGACCGGCCGACCGCATCGAGCCAGAACGGCTCACGGATCTGGGTCTTGATCTCGCTCGGCAGCGTACGCGTCAGAGGGTCCAATGCGCCGAAGAAAGACCTTGGCATGGCCGGAGGCAAAGGACCGCCCGGTAGGAGCGTGGCGTCCATCCGGAAACGTTCGGAGGCGAGATTGGCCAGAAAGGCGTCGTCTTGGCCCGGCGGAAGCCTTTGATAAAGGTCCGTCAGCGCGCCAACGTCTCTCGCTACGCCCTCGGAAAGGCGCCGAGTGACCAACTCCCAGTGATGCTGCATGAACGCAAAAGTGACCGCTGTCTGCAGCAGAACCATCGGCAATATGACGATGAGCAGTGAGCGCTTGTAGAGACCTTTTGGAAGCATTTCTGCGAGCGCGCGCGCCCCGCGCCGCCAGAGGTCGCGGGCGCGCGCCAGCGCGCGCAGGGTGCGAAACGATGGTCGGGCGTTCATCCGTCCGCGACAAGCCGGTAACCGGCCCCTCGGGCCGTCTGCAAATAGGCGGGATTGGCTGGATCTTGCTCGATCTTGCGTCGCAGCCGATTGATGAGCACATCAATCGTCCGCTCCTGGGCTGCGCCGCCGGACCCCGACAACGCCTCGCGAGAGACGCTCGAGCCCGCGTTGGCGCAAAGAAGCCTAAGAATGTCACGCTCTCGCTCGGTAATTCTGACGATCCCCTCCCCCACGCGCAGTTCGCCTCGTTCGAGCGAAAACGTAAAGGGGCCAAAGCGCACTGTGGCCGCTTCGGGCTTGCCTATCGGCGCAGCGCGCGTCCGCCGGAGCACTGAACCGATCCGCAGCAGCAGCTCGCGCGGCTCGAACGGCTTGGAAAGGTAATCATCGACGCCGATCTCAAGCCCTCGCACGCGATCCTGCGGATCACCTCGCGCGGTCAGCATGAGGATGGGCACCTGAGAGCGTGCGCGCAAGTCGGCCGCGAAGTCGAACCCACATTCTCCGGGCATCATCACGTCGAGCACGATGATGTCAAAGGCCAATCCGTCGAGGAAGGCGCGCGCTTCGGCGGCCGTCGCCGCCACCGTAACGCGGTGGCCGTTCTTCATGAGGTAGCTCGAAAGCAGGGCGCGCAACCTGCGGTCATCGTCGACCACCAATACATGCGCGGCATCGTCGTCAGGCGGGGTCGCGGTCAAAGCCGGCGCACTCCGACTGTTTCATTACGCGGCGTTGAAGTCGCCGCCGGGTCCTGGGGATCAATCATTGCGTTAAGGAATGTTGTCGCCGACTGGAGACCCGTGTCGCCCAGCTTGTCCAGCGCCGAGGCGAACCGTTGCGTCTGCACCTGCGCCAACCGCAGCGCCAGACGTTCTCCTTCGAGGGTCGCGTAGAGTTGCCGACGTCGCCGATCCAGCGCTCCCGGGCGGGCTTCGATGAAGTTCTTGTTCAGCAGTTCGCGCAAGACGCGATTGAGGCTTTGTTTGGTTATGCGCAGGATCTCCAGTAATTCGGCAATCGTCAGCCCCGGCCTGCGGCTGACAAAGTAAAGAACCCGGTGGTGTGCTCGCCCAAAACCATAAGCTTCGAGCAATCGATCCGCGTCGCCGACGAAGTCTCGATAGGCGAAGAAGAATAGCTCGATCAACTCGTACATTGGTGCCTCGTCGCGGCGCACGCGCGGCGCTAGATCGGCTTTCACGGCTTCGGGCGACATCGAGGCGCTCATTAGGTCAGCAATATTGACATAACCGGAGGACTTTGCTAGCGGTTGGACTACTACCGACGCCCTGCATGTAAACCCAAACGCGCAAAAACCAAACCAACTCGTGACCTGGAAAAGGAATGCGCCATGACCAGCCAAACTTTTGACGATCGTGACGGATGGATCTGGCTGGACGGCCATATGATTGAATGGCGCGACGCGAAGGTCCACATGCTAACTCATGCGCTGCATTACGCCAGCGCCGTGTTCGAGGGCGAGCGCGCCTATGGGAAGCGAATCTTCAAATCAGCCGAACATTCGCGGCGATTGAGAGACTCCGCCCGTATCCTCGACTTTGAAATTCCGTGGACCGTCGATCAGATCGACGCCGCCAAGGCCGAAGTTCTGAGGCGCAATAATATAGCCGACGCGTACGTGCGTCCAATCGCGTGGCGAGGATCGGAAATGATGGGCGTGTCGGCGCAGCACAACACCATCCACCTGGGCATCGCCGCGTGGGATTGGCCGAGCTATTTTGACCCCGCCCAGCGGATGAAGGGCATCCGACTGGACATTGCGGACTATCGCCGGCCAGACCCGGCGACCGCGCCGTCCCTCGCGAAGGCGGCTGGGCTCTACATGATTTGCACAATCTCCAAGCATCGCGCAGAGCGCCGCGGCTACGCCGACGCCTTAATGCTGGACTGGCAGGGCCGCGTCGCCGAATGCACTGGCGCGAACGTCTTTTTCGTCAAAGACGGGGCGATCCATACGCCGATCGCCGATTGCTTTCTCGCTGGCATAACGCGTGCGACTGTTATCGAATTGGCGCGGCGCCGCGGTTTTCAGGTCGTCGAGCGGCGGATCATGCCGAGCGAACTCGGCGAGTTCAGTGAATGTTTCATTACGGGAACCGCGGCTGAAGTGACGCCGGTCGGCGAGATCGGTTCGCATGCGTATAAGCCCGGGGCCGTCACCGCGGCGCTCATCGACGCCTACACCGAGGAAGTGAACCCCAAGACCGAGGCGGCCTGACGCTCCCGAATTGGGGCTTCGCAAGGCCCGCGCCCATTTTTTTGCGGCGAGTCCGAGTCCGAGCGCTACGCTTCGGCAGCTACAAAGCTACCCATCACCAGCTTGCGGCCAGCGCGATCGAAATCGACGGTGAGTTTCTGGCCGTCCACGCCGACGACGCTGCCGGGCCCGAACTTGGGATGAACCACGCGCGCGCCCGCGCGAAACGGCGAATCCCGTGTGGGCCAGCCTTGCGCCTGTCCGCCGAGCGTGCGGCCCGAGTTCGCGCCGTCGTATATCGGACCCGATTTATCGGCGCGCCGCGAGCGCGCTTCGGCCCGCCGCCAGCCCGGCGTATCGTAGCGAGAGCCGAATCCCCCAGGGATCGCGTCGAAGCGGGAAATTCCGTAGGCGCCGTAGGCCGAGGACCCTGCAGCATCCTCTAATTCGACGTGGTCGACGGGCAGTTCGCCGATGAACCGCGAGGGCAGCGAGATCTGCCAAAGACCGCGCACGCGCCTGTTGGCCGCGTGATAGATTTTCGCCTCCCGTCGCGCCCGGGTCAGCCCCACATAGGCGAGCCGCCTTTCTTCCTCGAGACCCGCTCGGCCGTTGTCGTCGAGTGATCGCTGATGCGGAAACAGTCCCTCCTCCCATCCGGGCAGGAAGACGATTTCGAATTCCAGACCCTTCGCCCCATGCAGCGTCATGATCGAGACGCGCGCGCCCTCTTGCGCGCCTTCGACCTCCGTCACCAGCGACACGTGCTCGAGGAAGGCGCCGAGGTCGGGGAACTCGCCCATCGAGCGGACGAGTTCCTTCAGGTTGTCGAGGCGGGCGGCGGCATCTGGCGTCCGCTCCGCTTTCCACATGTCAATGTAGCCGCTTTCCTCCAGAATTTGCTGCGCCAGTTCCTCGTGCGCGATTTCATCAGATCGTTTTCGCCAGCGATCGAACCCCGCCAGAAGATTTCGGAGGATCTGCCGCGGACGCGCTTTCAGTTCCTCCGTTTCGATCAGCATGCGGGCGGCCCGCATGAGCGAAACGCCGGCCTGGCGGCCGTATTCGTGCAAAATGGCGAGCGCGGCTTCGCCAAGGCCGCGCTTGGGTTGATTGTAAATTCGTTCGAACGCGAGATCATCGTCGGGTTGCGCGACGCAGCGTAAATAGGCGAGGGCATCGCGAATCTCGGCCCGCTCGTAAAAGCGTGGACCGCCAATGACTTTGTAGGGCAGCCCCAGAGCGATGAAGCGTTCCTCGAATTCGCGCATCTGGAACGAGGCCCTAACGAGGATGGCGATATCGTCGAGAGAGATCCCGACCCGCTGCGCCGACTCGATGGCCTCGCCGATGACGCGCGCCTCCTCCTGGCTGTCCCATACGCCAGTCACCGTCGGACGCTCGCCCAGCGGCGCATCGGTGAAAAGCGTCTTTCCTAGTCGGCTTTGATTGTGGGCGATGAGCCCGGAGGCAACTGCCAGTAGGTGCCCGCCGGAGCGGTAGTTGCGCTCGAGCCGAATGACCTTGGCCCCTGGAAAATCCCTCTCGAACCGCAAGATGTTGTCGATGTCCGCGCCCCGCCAGCCGTAGATCGACTGGTCGTCGTCGCCCACGCAGCACAGATTGCCGTTGGACTGGGCAAGGAGGCGCAGCCATAGATACTGAACGACGTTAGTGTCCTGGTATTCGTCGACCAAAATGTAGCGAAACCGCCGCTGGAAGCTCGCTAGGATGTCGCCGTGCTCGCGGAAGAGCCGCAGCGATTCGAGCAGCAGGTCGCCGAAATCGACGGCGTTCAGCGCCTTGAGGCGGGCCTGGTAGGACGCGTAGAGCGTCGCGCCGCGACCGCCGGCGAAGGAAGCCGACTCGCTTGCCGGCGCGTGCTGCGGATCCAGCCCTCGGTTCTTCCAGCCATCGATGAGACTCGCCAAAGCGCGCGCCGGCCAGCGCTTGTCGTCCAGGTTCTCGGCTTGCAGGATCTGCTTGAGCAATCTGAGCTGGTCGTCGGTATCGAGGATAGTAAAGTTCGGGCGGAGGCCGACGAGCTCCGCGTGCATGCGCAGGATTCTGACGCCGATCGAATGGAACGTGCCCAGCCACGGCATCCCTTGCGCGGTCCCACTGAAGAGGCTTACCCGTTCACGCATCTCGCGCGCGGCCTTGTTCGTGAAGGTGACCGCCAGAATTTCGTGAGGGCGCGCCCGTCCCGACGCTATCAAATGGGCGATGCGCGACGTCAGGACGCGGGTCTTGCCGACGCCGGCGCCGGCGAGAACGAGCAGCGGTCCTTCCAGCGACTCGACCGCGCGAAGCTGCTCGTCGTTGAGTCCCTCCAAATACCGCGGAAAGCCGCGTGGACCCGCATCGCGGGCGCGCTCGCGCGACGCCTCAGGCGGCGGATAAGCCCCCGCGTCGGGTTCTTCGGATCGGTGCGCCACGGAGCGAATCATGCGCCCGCAACCTGCGGGGCGCAATCGGCTTTGTCGACCCTTTTCGCGCTGGCGCCATCAGGTCGACGCCGAACAAGGCGCCAGCCTTCGTTGAGTGGCACGAGCCGGATGAGGCGAGAGTTCCACGTCCGGATCTGTGGGGGGCTCGGGGTGAAATTCCCCGGGCCTACTCGGCGAAGGGAAACGGGGCGTCGCCGCATGGCTCAAGCCACCGCGCCCTTCCTCAGCTCTACCGGCTTGGGAGTTACAGCGAATCCCAATTCGCGTGCAAGTCATTGAAAAATAATAACGATGGATTTGGATTGGGACCTAGCGAGGTCACACTCGTATATAGGTCCCTTTGGATTTCCTTCTGTCGGATTTGGATTCCGTTCGGCGGGTTTGGATTTCCTTCCGGGGGTTGGAAATCCTTCCGCGACGCTTGGAAATCGTTCATCCCGGCGGCCCGGGGCTCCGGCTTCTTGTCGCCGGCGGCGCCCGCCACCGGCCCCGACCGGAGTCTCCTTGCCATCCTGGCGCCGTTGAGCTATCAGCCGCGACGGGACACCTCTCCCCAACGAGAGGCGCCCATCTGAAAGGATGGCATAAATGACGAATACGACACCCGCCGTTCGGCCAGCGAACGCTTGCTTTTCTTCCGGCCCTTGCGCCAAGCGCCCCGGCTGGACCCCCGCAGTTCTGAAGGATGCCGCGCTCGGCCGCTCGCATCGCGCCAAGATCGGCAAGGCCAAGCTCAAACTCGCGATCGACTTGACCCGTGAAGTCCTCGGCGTGCCCAGCGACTACCGAATTGGCATCACGCCGGGGTCGGACACGGGCGCCGTCGAAATGGCGCTCTGGACTTTGCTCGGCGCTCGCGGCGTCGACGTGCTCGCTTGGGAAAGCTTTGGCGACGGCTGGGTCACCGACGTCATAAAGCAGCTCAGAATCAAGGATGCCCGCACGCTTAAGGCGGCCTATGGCGAATTGCCCGACCTGACGCAGGTCAATTTCGACAACGACGTGGTCTTCACCTGGAACGGCACGACTTCCGGCGTGCGCGTGCCGGACGCCGACTGGATCCCCGCCGCTCGCAAAGGCCTGACGATCTGTGACGCGACTTCGGCCGCCTTCGCGCAGGACCTCGACTGGCGAAAACTCGACGTCACGACCTTCTCCTGGCAGAAAGTCCTGGGCGGCGAAGCGGCGCACGGCATGATCATTCTGAGCCCGCGCGCGGCCGAGCGGCTCCACACCTACACGCCGGCGTGGCCGCTGCCGAAGGTCTTCCGTCTCGCCAAGGGCGGCAAGCTGATCGAGGGCGTTTTCGAGGGCGAGACTATCAACACGCCCTCGATGCTGTGCGTCGAGGACTATATCGACGCGCTGCAATGGGCCAAGTCGCTCGGCAGCGCGAAGGCGCTGTTTGCCCGGGCCGACGCCAACGCCACGGTGCTCGCCGCCTGGGTCGAGCGCACGCCGTGGATCGATTTCCTCGCTCGCGTTCCGGCGACCCGTTCGAACACTAGTGTGTGTCTGAAAGTGGTCGATCTGGCGGTCGCCGCCCTGCCCGCCGACGGCCAAGCCGCCTTCGCCAGATCGCTCGCGAGCGTGCTCGAGAAGGAGAGGGTCGCCTTCGACATCGGCGCTTATCGCGATGCGCCGCCCGGCCTGCGCATCTGGTGCGGCGCGACGGTCGAGACCGCCGACGTCGAAGCGCTGACTCTCTGGCTCGACCACGCCTTCGTTCTGGAGAAAGGCAAGCTCGCCAAAGCGGCTTGATCGCTCGCGTGCGGCCCCGATCAAGTTCCGGGAGGGCCAGGCCCGCTCGCCGTCTCGGGGTCGGGGCCCAAGCGCAGCCGCTCGAATTCCTGCAACGCATTCGCGGCGCTGACGTCGCCAACTCCGAGGCTTTCACCATGGTTCCGCGCGTTCTCATTTCCGACAAGCTTTCCCCCGCCGCCCTCGCTATCTTTAAGGAGCGGGGCGTCGAGGTCGACGTCAAACCCGGGCTCGCCAAGGACGAACTTGCCAAGATCATCGGGGACTATGACGGTCTGGCGATCCGCTCGGCGACCAAAATCACTGCCAAACTGCTCGAACACGCGACCAAGCTCAAGGTCGTCGGCCGAGCAGGCATCGGCGTCGACAATGTCGACATTCCGGCCGCGACCGCGCGCGGCGTGATCGTGATGAATACGCCGTTCGGCAATTCGATCACCACCGCCGAGCACGCCATCGCCCTCATGTTCGCGCTTGCCCGGCAAATCCCGACCGCGGACTTCTCGACCCAAGCGGGCAAGTGGGAGAAGAACCGTTTCATGGGCGTGGAGCTCACCGGCAAAACGCTCGGCGTCATCGGCTGCGGCAACATCGGATCGATCACCGCCTCACGCGGCATCGGATTGAGAATGCGGGTGATCGCCTACGACCCCTTCCTTAGCGCCGAGCGCGCCTCGGAAATCGGGGTCGAAAAGGTCGACCTGAACGAGCTTCTGGCACGCGCCGATTTCATCACCCTGCATACCCCGTTGACCGCGCAAACGCGCAACATCCTGTCGGCGGAAAACCTGGCCAAGACCAAGAAGGGCGTGCGCATCATCAACTGTGCACGTGGCGGCCTAGTGGATGAAATTGCGCTGCGGGCGGCGCTCGACAGCGGTCACGTCGCCGGCGCCGCCTTCGACGTCTTTGCCGAGGAGCCGGCTAAAGAGAATCCGCTGTTCGGCCACCCGGGCTTCATCGCCACGCCGCATCTCGGCGCCTCGACCAACGAGGCGCAGGAGAACGTGGCGCTTCAGGTCGCGGAACAGATGTCCGATTACCTGATCCGCGGCGCGATCACCAATGCGGTCAATTTCCCCTCCATTACCGCCGAGGAAGCTCCCCGGCTGAAGCCGTTCATCGCGCTTGCCGAGGGGCTCGGCTCGTTTGCCGGTCAGCTCACTCAGGCGCCGATCGAGAAGGTGACCATCACCTATGAAGGCGCCGTCGCCAACTTGAAAATCAAGGCGCTGACCTCGGCCGCCGTCGCGGGCCTGCTGCGGCCCTCGCTCGCAGACGTCAATGTGGTGTCCGCGCCGTCCGTCGCCGCCCATCGCGGAATCGTCGTCGAAGAGATGACCCGCGCCGCCGAAGGCGATTATGAGAGCTTCGTCACCCTGACTGTGACCACCAGAGATCAGACCCGCTCGATCGGCGGGACTGTCTTCCATGACGGCAAGCCGCGCATCCTGTCGATCAAGGGCATCAAGGTCGACGCGGAATTCACGCCGTCGATGATCTACGTCACCAACGAGGACAAGCCGGGCTTCATAGGCCGTTTTGCGAGTCTCTTGGGAGACGCAGGCGTCAACATTGCCACGTTTGCTCTCGGGCGGGACGAGCAGGGCGGCTCGGCGATCACGTTGGTGTCGATCGACGGCGAGGCGCCGCCCGAGGTCTTGGCCGAGGTCGGCAAGATCAAGGGCGTCCGACAGGCGTCTGCTCTGCGTTTCTGAGTGCGGCGCGCGCAAGCGGCGTTAAAGAAGAGCGCCGCTGCATTTCCCCTCTCGCGCTGAGTTGCAAAAGATCTGCGCAAGGTGGAAAATCCGAGACTGGGATGGCGGAAAGTTGATCCGATGACCAAGGACGCAGAAGACCTCCCTGCGCCTAACTGGCCAGAGAAGCACTTCAGGACCGATCCGCGGCTGCTTGAGTTGCTCGTCTGCCCGGTGACCAGAGCCGAGCTGATCTATGACGCGACTAAGCAGGAGCTCATCTCTCGCGCGGCTAAGCTTGCTTACCCCATCCGCGATGGTGTGCCGATCATGTTGCCTGAGGAGGCGCGCAAGCTCGGCGATTAGCGGCGGCGACCCCGCCGCCGGCTGATGAACCCCCAGACGCGTTCGCGCGCCCATGCGTTGGTGAGACGCGCGCGATCGCGAGCCGAAACGAGAGGCTCGCGCCGGCCCTCGTCGCGAGCGCGTAGTCCATTAGCGCGATCCGAGCCGTCCAGATGCGGTCGATCATCGTATGATTCGGGTCCGCGCGGGCGTCCGCGAGCGCGAGGCCTGCGTCGGTTTCCAGATCGCGCGGCACTGAAAGCGTGAGGTGCACTCCGGGCGAGAACTGGGAGAAGGCCGAGTCGAACGCGGTGTTCCAGTAGAAGGCGCGAACCGGACCGCAGCGCGGCGCCGGAGGCGATCGGGCGAACGTCGAGCGATAGCGGTGCGATCCACAGTCGCCAGTCTGACGCGAAATCGGCGAACATGCGCGGGCGAGAGCGGCCCGAGTTGGCTCCGCGACCAGTGTGGTTCCGCGCTCGCCTTTCCAGCTTGCCACTTTGAGAGCGAGGAAGTCCTCGATCGCCGACGAATCGACCGACCAGGCGAAGTCCCGTTCGCCGCGATCCTCGAGCCGGCGTTTCAGGCGACCCCATTCGTTGCGCCGCTTGGCGTCCAGCGTCGCCGCGGAGGTCGCGCCCGAGCCGCAGGCGAGTGCGGCGGGCATGCGGGGGTTCGACGCTTTGAGCCGGACCGATCGCCGCGCGGCCATTGCACCAAGCCCCTTGGCCATAGCGCCGTCGCCTTCGACGTTGGGCGGCCGGAGGGCGAGCGCCGAAGGCCAATGCAACGCCAACCAGTCCGCGACCGTGTCCAGGGCAATGCCCGCCCTTTCGCGGTTCACGAGCAAAGCGGGGAGCGCCGCCTGCTCGCTGCGCCAGACATCGACGAACCCGAACGGCGCCAGGGGAGCGCGCACCATCGCCGGGCCGTTCAGCCCCGCCCATTTTGAGCTGTCGCGGATGCAGAGCGCCGTGAGCATTCGCGGCGCAATCTACTGCGCCGCCGGGTTCAGGAAAGCGCTTCCGGCAAACGGATTCAACTCCTCGGCACGCAGACAGCTCGCGCAATTGCGGCTCGATCCGCGGCAAATCCCTTAGTGAATACGCGCCGGCCAGCCGGAGCTACTTAACGCAGGCGCGCCCATGCTCCCCACATTGCCGCTGGGGCATTAACTTAGGCATTCGCCGCCTTGGCAATCACCGGTCTCGGCCGTCCGGATTCATCTACGGCGACGAAGGTGAAGGTCGCATCGGTCACCTTCTCGCGGCGGTGGGTGCGAAATCGCTGCGCCCAAGCCTCGATGTGGACCTTCATCGAGGTGCGTCCGATGTGGTCGACGGTGGTGTAGACGCACAGCACGTCGCCGACCTTGACCGGACGGATAAACGTCAAGGCGTCGATTGCGATGGTGACGACGCGCCCCTGCGCCTTCTCAACGGCGGCGATGCCGCCGGCCTGATCCATCTGGCTCAACACCCAGCCGCCGAAGATGTCGCCGTTGGCGTTGGTGTCGCTCGGCATGGCGATCAGGCGGACCGTCAGTTCGCCGCGCGGCTCGAGTTCAGGGGACGTTGATATGGGCATGGCGAACGTCCCCTCTGAGCCGAGCTTCGCGGCGACCGCGCCGCCACGACGCGATCGACGCCGGTGAGGTCCCGGCGGGTCCTGAACTCGAGAAAGCCGGCTTCCACCGCGATTGCAAGCGCGCCGGCCGCCTGGCCCGCGCCGACTTCGGCGAGTAGCCAGCCGCCGGGCGCGATGAGCCGCGCCGAGGCCGGCATGATCGCGCGATAGGCCTCCAGCCCGTCCGCCCCGCCGTCGAGCGCAAGGCGCGGATCGAAATCGCGCACCTCCCGCGCGAGGCCGTCGATGTCTGCGCTCGGGATATAGGGCGGGTTCGAGACGATCAGATCGAAGAGCCCATCGATATTTTGGGTCCAGTGGCCGACGCGAACGCCGGCGCGCCCGGCCAGACCGCAGGCTTCGACGTTACCGCTGGCCACTTTCGCCGCAGGCTCCGAAAGGTCGACGCCGAGGCCGCACGCCTCCGGAAACTCGCTGAGCAACGCGCACAAGAGCGCGCCGGAGCCGACGCCGAGATCGAGGAACCGCAAGGCCTTGTGGCGCCGGCCGGCGAACAGCGCGATCGCAGCTTCGACAATCGTCTCCGATTCCGGACGCGGATCGAGCACGTCCGGCGACACGGCGAGCATCAGGCCCCAGAACTCGCGCTTTCCCACGATCTTCGACAACGGCTCGCCGGCCGCGCGACGCGCGGCGAATTCGTTGAGCCGCGCCGCCGGCGCGCCGAGCAACCCTTCAGGGGCGGCGATCAGAGCGGCCGGCGAGAAACCGCAGGCCGCGCACAGCGTCACCCGCGCTTCACGCCTAGGCTGTTCCAGCCCGGCGCTATGAAACCTTTCGGCCAACCGAGCGTGCGCTTCGGCGCGGGTTGTCGAAGCGACGAAGGTGCCCCTTTCGCTCACGCGAACTGACCGTGGCAGTGCTTGAACTTCTTACCCGACCCGCACGGGCAGGGCTCGTTCCGGCCGACCCGTCCCCAGGTGGCGGGGTTCTTTGGATCGCGTTCGGCGACCGCGAGCCCGGACGTCGCGGCAAGCAGGCCAGCGGCGACCGGCTCGTTGACCGCCCCGAACGGGTATTCGTTGTCGCCCGTCGCCGGATCGAGATGTTGGAACTGCATCGGCGGCGGCGGGGGCTCCGGCTCCTGAAACCGCACTTCGACGCGCGACATCTGGGCGATCACCGCTTCGTGCCATTGAGCGATCAGTTGCTGGAACAGTTCGAACGCCTCGGACTTGTATTCGTTGAGTGGATCGCGCTGGGCCATGCCGCGCCAGCCGATCACCTGACGAAGATGGTCGAGCGTCACCAGATGCTCGCGCCACAGGTGATCGAGCGATTGCAGGATCACCTGCTTCTCGACATAACGCATGGCTTCGGGCGTGTTGCGCTGAACGCGCTCTGCGTAGGCCTCTTCGGCCGCCTTGTGAAGACGGGCGGCGACTTCCTCGTCGGCGATGCCCTCCTCTTTCGCCCAGGCGTCAACCGGCAGGTCGAGGTTGAGCTTGGCGGCGACTTCCTGCTTCAGGCCCGCGATGTCCCAGGCCTCCGGATAGGCGTCATGCGGAATGTGGTTGGCGACGAGGTCGTCGATGACGCCTGTGCGCATATCCTCGATCGTCGGCTCAAGCGATTCGGAGGCCATCATCTTGCGCCGGTCCTCGAAGATGACCTTGCGCTGATCGTTCATCACGTTGTCGAACTTGAGAATGTTCTTGCGCATGTCAAAGTTGCGCGCCTCGACCTTCTGCTGCGCCTTCTCGAGCGCCTTGTTGATCCAGGGATGGACGATCGCCTCGTCCTCCTTGAGGCCGAGGCGCTTCAGCATCGCGTCCATGCGCTCGGCGCCGAAGATGCGCATGAGGTCGTCCTGCAGCGACAGGAAGAACTTTGACCGGCCGGGATCGCCCTGGCGGCCCGAGCGCCCGCGCAGCTGGTTGTCGATGCGGCGGCTCTCGTGCCGCTCGGTTCCGATGATGTAGAGGCCGCCAGCGTCGAGCGCCTTCTGTTTGAACTCCGCCACTTCCGCCCGGATCGCCGCCTCCTGCGCTTCCCGCTCTTCCGGCTCGGCGTTGGGATCGACCTCCTGCTTGACCCGCATCTCGACGTTGCCGCCGAGCTGAATATCGGTGCCGCGGCCGGCCATGTTGGTGGCGATGGTGATGGCGCCTGGAACGCCGGCTTCGGCGACGATGAAGGCCTCCTGTTCGTGGAAGCGGGCGTTGAGGATGGCGAAATTCCTCGACGCTTTCCCGGATCGGGCGGCGGCGTAGAGCGCCTTCAGCGCGTTCGGCTGGGTAAAGTCGATCTTCTTATAGCCCTGCCTTTCGAGCACTTCGCCGAGAACTTCGGATTTCTCGATCGACGTCGTGCCCACCAGCATCGGCTGCAACTTGGCGTTGGCGGCTTCGATCTCGCGCACCACGGCGCGCATCTTCTCGTCCGAGGTCCGATAGACCTCGTCGTCCTCGTCGAGACGCGTGATCGGACGGTTGGTCGGAATTTCGACGACGATGAGCTTGTAAATCTCCGCAAACTCGTCGGCTTCGGTCGCGGCGGTGCCGGTCATGCCGGCGAGCTTGTTGTAGAGACGGAAGTAATTCTGGAACGTGATGGAGGCGAGGGTCACGTTTTCCGGCTGGACCGTGACCCCCTCCTTCGCTTCGAGCGCCTGATGCAGACCTTCCGAGTACCGCCGGCCCGGCATCATACGTCCGGTGAACTCGTCGACAATGACTACCTCGCCGTTGCGGACGATGTAGTCCTTGTCGCGCTGGAAGAGCTTGTGGGCGCGCAGCGCCTGATTGACGTGATGGACGAGCGTCGCGTTGCCCGCCTCGTACAGCGACCCTTCCTTCATCACGCCGATCGCGCGAAGAAGCTCTTCGGCGTGCTCATTGCCGGCTTCGGTGAGATTGACGGTGCGCTGCTTTTCGTCGAGCTCGTAATCCTCGCGCGCGAGCCGCGGGATGATCGTGTCGACGGCGGCGTAGAGGCCCGAACGGTCCTCCGACGGACCCGAGATGATAAGCGGCGTGCGCGCCTCGTCGACCAGGATCGAGTCGACCTCGTCGACGATGGCGAAGGCATGGCCTCGCTGGACCATCTGCGCCATGTCGTATTTCATATTGTCGCGCAGGTAGTCGAAGCCGAACTCGTTGTTCGTGCCGTACGTGACGTCGGCCGCGTAGGCCTGACGGCGCTCCTCGTCGTCGAGCCCGTGCACGATCACGCCGACCGTCATGCCGAGGAACTTGTAGATCTGGCCCATCCACTCGGAGTCGCGGCGGGCGAGATAGTCGTTGACCGTGACGACGTGCACGCCCTGTCCGGCGAGGGCGTTCAGATAGACGGCGGTAGTGGCGACGAGCGTCTTGCCCTCGCCTGTGCGCATTTCCGCGATTTCGCCCTCATGTAGCACAAGCCCGCCGATCAACTGAACGTCGAAGTGGCGCTGCTTGAGCGTACGCTTGGCGGCTTCGCGAATGGCGGCGAAAGCGGGCGCCATGATGTCGTCGAACGTTTTGCCGGCGGCGAGCGCGGCACGGAATTCGTCGGTCTTCGCCCTCAGTTGCTCGTCGTTCAGCGCCTCGAATTCGGGCTCGAGCGCATTGATCGCGGCGACTTTCGGCCGATAGCTCTTGAGGCGACGGTCGTTGGACGAGCCGAAGACCTTCTTCAAGACGGAGTCGAACTTCAGGGCGGCGAGCATTTTCGACCTTTCCGATGCCGTCTCGCGGGCTTTCTTCGCGCTTCGATCCCCAGGAGCTCGAGGGCGCGGTTGACGACCACAGCCACAACAAAAAGCGCGAAACAAGGCGAAACGCCCGCTTTCGCGCCGCTGAACAGGATTGGCGGTGGAGATAGGAGCCGCGCCTTGGCTTGTCAATGACGCTGCGCCGACGCGCCGCAGCCAGGCGAAGCCGCTACTTCTGACAGATTGGACAATAGAAGGTCGCACGGCCGGACTGGGCAAAGCGCGCGATCGTCCCCTGGCAGCGCGGCCGCGGGCAAGGCGATCCTTCGCGGTCGTAGACGGCGAAGACATGCTGGAAATAGCCGAGTTCGCCGTCGGCCCGACGATGATCGCGCAAGGTCGATCCTCCCGCCTCGATGGCTTCCTCGAGCACAGCGCGGATGGCTTTGACGAGCGCGGCGGCTGCGCGGGTCGGGGCTGCCCCGGCGGCCGCCAGGATTCCCGCCGGCCTGAACGGCGAGAGGCGGGCGCGAAACAACGCCTCGCAGACGTAGATATTGCCCAGTCCCGCGATGCGCCTCTGGTCCAGCAAAGCGGCCTTCAGCGGCGCGTGCGAACCGGCAAACAGCTTCGCCAAGCGGGCGGCGTCGAATTGTGGCGCCAGCGGTTCGTCGCCGAGGCGGGACAGCCGCGGATGCGCGTCGAGCGCGTCGCTGCGAACGAGATCCATGAAGCCGAAGCGGCGCGGATCATTGTAGGTGACGATCTTGCCGTTATCGAGATGCAGCGCCACGTGGTCGTGTTTGGGGTCCTTGCAGCGTGCCCGAGGGAACGCGCCTGGCGTCGTCGGCGGCGCGGCCTCGATGCGGAATGAGCCCGACATGCCGAGATGGGCAATCAACGTCTCGCCGTCCTCGAGCTGGAACAGTAGATATTTCGCGCGCCGCGCCAGCGCAGCGATCCTCCGTCCCGCCAAGCGCTCGGCGAAGCGGGGCGGGAAAGGAAAGCGGATGTCACTCCGCCGCAACTCGACTTTTGCGATGCATGCGCCGACCATGTTCGGCTCGAGGCCGCGCCGGACGGTCTCAACCTCCGGCAGTTCAGGCATTCGTTTGGTCCCGAATGACGGCGAGAAAGGCCGCCCCGTACCTCTGCAGCTTGACCGTGCCAACGCCGTGCAGGCCCGCGAGGCCGTCCAGAGTGTCGGGCCGCGCTTTGGCCATCTCGATCAGGGTCCGGTCGGGGAAGACGACATAGGCCGGCTGCTTCTGCGCCGCGGCGATCGCCCCGCGCAGGCCTTTCAGCGCCGCGAGCAGCGCGGCGTCCGCGTCGCGCGGCTCGACGACCGAGCGCGCCGACCGCCGCGGCTTGGCGTTGACGACGTCCTCGCGCAGGGCGAAGGGGGCCTCGCCGCGCAGCACTCGCCGACCCTCCTCGGTCACGATCAGGCGGTCTCGGTCGTCCTCGTCGCGCGCGATGAGCTTCGCTGACTGCAGCTGGCGCAAGACGCCGCGCCAGTCGGCCGGCGCCCGGTCCTTGCCGACGCCGAAGGTCTTGAGCTGGTTGTGTCCCTGCCGCTCGACCGCCTCCGTCGTCTTGCCGGACAGGATGTTGGCGAGATGGCCGAAGAAGAAGCGGCCCGAGGTGCGTAAGACCGCCGACAGCGCCTTCTGCGCGTCGATTCGCCCGTCGATCAGCCTGACCGCGCCCTGGCAGACGTCGCAATGGCCGCAGGGGGCGGAGTCTTCGCCGAACATGCCAAGCAGCGTCTGGCGCCGGCAGCGTGCTGTCTCGCATAGCGCCACGAGGTCGTCGAGTTTCGCGATCTCGACCCGCTTGCGCCCATCCGGCGCGCCGCTTTCCAGGATTTGGCGGCGGCGCAATGCTATGTCCCCGGCGCCGTAGAGGGTGAAGGTGTCCGCCGGCAGTCCGTCGCGGCCCGCCCGGCCGATCTCCTGATAGTAGGCCTCGATCGAGGAGGGCATGTCGGCGTGAAAGACGAAGCGCACGTCCGGCTTGTCGATGCCCATGCCGAAGGCGATGGTCGCGCAGACGACGCAATCGTCCTCGCGCAGGAAGGCGTCGTGATTGTAGGAGCGCACGGAATGATCGAGCCCGGCGTGATAGGGCAGCGCGCGCCGGCCATTACGGACGAGTTCGTCGGCCAGCTCCTCGGTGCGGCGGCGCGAGGCGCAATATATGATGCCGCTTTCCCCGCGATGGGCGTCGAGCCGCTCGACGAGCTGGCGCGTCGCGTTCGTTTTCGGCCGCATCGCGAGAAAGAGATTGGGACGGTCGAAGGAGCGCACAAACACCTCCGGCCGGCGCACGAACAGTTTCGATGCGATCTCCGAACGGGTTGGCGCGTCGGCCGTCGCGGTCACGGCGACGGTCTGTAGCCCTCCGAGCGCCTCAACGACCTCGCGCAGGCGCAGATATTCGGGTCTGAAGTCGTGGCCCCATTGCGAGACGCAATGGGCCTCGTCGATGGCGAGACAGTCGATCGTCGCGTCCCTCAAATATGCGATGACGTCCTCGCGCAGCAAACGCTCGGGCGCGATATACAGCAAACGCAGCGTCCGGTAGCGGAGGCTGCGCGCGATCCGATGTCGCTCTTCGAGGTCGGACGATGAATTGAGGCTCGCCGCCTCGACGCCGAGTTCCCGCAACTGCGCTACCTGGTCGCGCATTAGGGCGATGAGCGGCGACACGACGAGAGTCAGGCCTTCGCGCAAGATCGGCGGAAGCTGAAAGCAGAGGGACTTGCCGCTGCCGGTCGGCATCACCGCGAGCACGTCCTTTCCGTCCAGCGTCGCCGCCAGGATCTCCTCCTGACCGGGGCGGAAGGAGGAAAATCCGTAGACGCTCGTGAGCGCTTCACGCGCCCTGGCCATCAGCGGCGAATCGATGGTCATGCGTTCGCCTCGGGGTCGAAGACGGGGGTCCATTGCACGGCCTCGACCCGGTCGGCGCCAGTCGCCAGCATCACGAGTCGGTCGAAGCCGAGCGCCGCGCCGCACGAGTCGGGCATCTGGCCGAGCGCGCCCAAGAAATCCTCGTCGATCGGGTAGGACGACCCGTAAATACGCCGCTGTTCGGCCATGTCGGCTTCGAACCGGCGCCGTTGCTCGTCTGGGTCGACCAATTCATGGAAGGCGTTAGCGAGCTCCAAGCCGCAGCAGTAGAGCTCGAAGCGCTCCGCTACACGTGGGTCCTCGGGGCTCAACTGCGCCAGCGCCGCCTCGCTCTCTGGATAGGCGTGCAGGATGGTTGGCCGTCCGATCCCGAGATTCGGCTCGACGCGCTCGCTCAGCAGCCGGCTGAAGACGTCCGACCACGTATCGTCCGCCGAGACCCGCAGACCCGCTTCCTTGGCCTGCCGGGCGAGACGCGCCGTGTCCGGGTCGCCTCCGGGCGGGAGGCTGTCGAAGAGGTCGATCCCCGTGCGGCCCAGCAACGCCTCGCGCACGGTCACGCGCTCCGGCGGCTCGAACGGACTCGCCTCACGGCCGCGGAAGGCGAAACTCTTGGCCCCCGCGACATGGGCGGCGAGCGCGATGAGCGCGGCGCAGTCGTCCATCAGCCGCGCGAGCGTCGCGCCGACCCGGTACCATTCGAGCATCGCGAATTCCGGCGCGTGCAGCGCGGTCCGTTCGCGATTGCGGAAAACGTGAGACAAAGCAAAGATTTGCGTCTCGCCCGCAGCGATGAGCTTCTTCATTGCGAACTCGGGCGAGGTGTGCAGATAGGCCTCGCTCTCCGAGCCGCTCGGTCGGACGAGCGTGGCGCGGAAGCCATGCAGGTGCGTTTCGTTGCCGGGCGACGACTGGAGGGCGGCCGGATCGACTTCGACGAAGCCTTTGGCGTCGAACCAACGACGAACGTAGCTCACAATTCCGACCCGCGTCAAAAGCCGGGCGCGGCGTTCGACGTGGCGGTCGCGACTCCAGAACGGCGAGACGGACGGACTCAAGAGGCCCCGAGGGTTAGAGGGGCGGATCGCGGAGGATCCCGGCTGGTCTTTGCCGCCAAAATCATTATAAGGCGCGCCGCAATCGCCGAGGCGCCGCTTGAAATGGAGCGCCCGATCGCGCAAAAGCCGCGCACGCCAAATTCCGAGGACAAAGACGTGAGAGTTATCGCAAGCTCGATTCGTAAGGGCAACATCATCGAGCGAGAGGACGGTCAGCTTTGCATCGTTCTTTCGGCCGAAAGTTTCCATCCCGGCAAAGGTACGCCGACGACACAGATCGACATGCGGCGCCTCTCCGACGGCGTCAAGGTGACGGACCGGTTCAAAACGACCGAGCAGGTCGAGCGCGCCTTCGTCGAAGACAAGAACTTCGACTTCCTCTACGGCGACGGCGACGGCTATCACTTCATGAATACGGACACCTACGACCAGCTGACGGTCCCGGCCGAAGTAATCGGGGACCAGGCGCAGTGGCTGCAGGAAGGCATGAAGGTCATTCTGTCGATCTTCAACGAGACTCCTGTCGCGATCCAGTTACCGCCGCGCGTGACGCTAGAAGTGACGGAGACGGAGCCGGCGATGAAGGGCCAGACCGCCTCGTCGTCCTACAAGCCCGCCAAGCTCTCGAACGGCGCGCGCGTCATGGTGCCCCCCCACATCACTGTCGGGACGCGCGTTGTGGTGCAGACAGAAGACGGCAGCTACGTCGAGCGCGCCAAGGACTGAGTTTCGCCTCAGACCTGCATCAACGCCGCGCAGGCCGCCGCCAGCTCGTCGAAATGTGAAATCACCCTGTCGGGCCCGAGCTCGGTCACCGACACGTCGGTGTAGCCGAAATCGACGGCGATCACCGGCAGGCGAGCGGCGCGGGCGGTCTTGATGTCGGTGGCCGAGTTGCCGACCATGATCGCGTGGTCGCTGACCCCGCCCGAGGCGGCGATGGTGCCGAGCAACGGCTTCGGATCGGGCTTGCCGACGCCGAAGGTGTCCTGGCCGCAAATGAAGTCGAAGCGGCCGGCAACACCAAGCTTCGCCATCAAAAGTTTTGCCGAGCCTTCCATCTTGTTGGTGCAGATGGCCTGGCGCCAGCCGGCGCGCGCAAAGTCTCTGAGCGCGGCTTCGACGCCGGGAAAGAGCCGCGTCTGTTCGGCGATATGAGTGTTGTAGTGGGCGAGAAAATCGCCGAACAACGCCTCGAGCCTCAGCGGCGCAAGCTCCCGCCCTGACGCGGCGAAGCCGCGCTCGATCAGCGCGCGGCCGCCCGCGCCCAGCATCGAGCGGGTGCTTTCGACCGGCAGCGGGGCGAGGCCTTCGAGCGTCAGAACCGCGTTCAGCGCGCCCATCAGGTCGCCCGCGGTGTCGGCGAGCGTGCCGTCGAGATCATAGACGATGGTCGGTGCGGTCAACGGCGTCTCAGTCCCAGAATTTGGGCGTGGCGGCGTTCAAGAGGCCGCCGATCCGCACTGGCGAGATGGCGTTCGTGAGCCCCTCGGGGCCAATTTCGACGGCGACGCCGCAGAGCGTCGCCGGACCCAGCGCCGGCTCGAACCGGCCGGAGGGGATCCGGCGGGTGAAGCGCCTCAGCGGCTCGTCCTTCTCCATGCCGATCACAGAATCGTAGTCGCCCGTCATGCCGACGTCGGTGACAAAGCCGGTGCCGCCGGAGAGAATGCGATGGTCGGCGCTCGGCACGTGGGTGTGGGTGCCGACGACGAGGCTCGCCCGCCCGTCGGCGAAATGCCCGAGCGCCCATTTCTCGCTGGTCGCCTCGGCGTGGATGTCGACGACGACGGCGTGGCATCCGTTCCGCAATGGATGGGCTGCGAGTTCCCGGTCGAGCGCTGCGAACGGGTCGTCGAGCGCGTCCATGAAGATGCGGCCGAGCAGGTTGACGATGAGGAGGCGCGCGCCGTTCACGTTTTCGATCATCGCCGCGCCGCGCCCAGGGGTGCCGGGAGGATAGTTCGCGGGGCGGACCAGGCGTGGCTGGCGCTCGATGAAGACGAGCGCCTCGCGCTGGTCGAAGGCGTGATTGCCGAGCGTCACCGCATCGACCCCCGCCGCCAGGAACTCTTCGAAGATTGCCTCGGTGAGACCGAAGCCGCCCGCCGCGTTCTCGCCGTTGACGATGACGAAATCGAGGCTCCAGCGCGCGCGCAGGAGGGGAACCTGCTGAATGACCGCCGCGCGCCCGGAGCGTCCGACAACGTCGCCGATGAAAAGGAGGCGCATTCAGCGCTCTCTGACAAAGATGGTTTCCTGTTCGGTCACGATGACGTCCAGGTTCTGGTCATGCGCCTCATAGGGCACGGCGGCGACTTCGCAAACCCCATAGGCGACGCCGACCGCATGAATTCTCTTGATCTCCCGGAGCCGCGCAAGGGTGCGATCGTAGTAGCCGGCCCCGTAACCGATGCGACGGCCGCACCGGTCGAAGCAGGCGAGCGGAAGGAACAACAGATCGGGCTCGACGGCGGGGGCCAAGTCGCACGGCTCCGGAATTCCCATCCCGCCCAGAAGCGTCGGCTCCCCCGGCCTCCACAGACGGAAGGTCAGATGCGTCCCCCGGCCGACGACCACCGGCAGGGAGGTCGGATATCCCTCCTCCGTCAACGCGCCGAGAAGCGCGAGCATGTCGGGCTCTTCGCGGATCGGATGGAAAGCCGAGACGACTCCGGGCCTCCACAGTCGCGCCAAACGCAACCCTTCCTGGGTGAGCCGCTCGGTTAACCGGGCGCGCACCTCCGGCGCGAGCGCCTTCCGCCGCGCCAAAGCGTTTTGCCGGAGAACCGCTTTCGGATCGGCGTCGGTCGAGATCAAGGCGCTGCGCCAATCCGTCATCAGTCGAGCGCGGAGCCGAGACGGCCGTTGGACGGTGATCCCGGGCGCCTACGTAAGTAGGTGGGCGCCGTGTGCCAAAGCCCACGGGCGAGGGCAGGGACAGCTCCCATAGGGATCGTACGGCCCCGAGGAATGTTGTCCTGACGCACCGCCCAGCTCCGCAAGAGGTCAATGTAGGCGGTCGGCGGGCAAATGGCTAGAGCCGTCAAAGGCTGCGCCACGCCACCCCCAGCGTGGCGTAGCCGCGCCGCCAGCCCTCCGTCGACGAGGCAAAGCCGCGCGCCGCCGAGAGGGCGGCTAGCGTCTCGCCGAGATCGTCGCGGGGCGTCACGCCGAAGGCGGCGAGCCATCCGCGCAACGCTGTCTTGAACGGCCCGGGCAGGCGCGCGCAATCGCCGAAATCGACAAGGTGCAGAGAGCCTCCCGACGCGACCACGTCGAGCGCCCGAGCGAGCGCCTCGCGCCAGGGCGGGATCATCGACAACGCATAGGAGATCATCACCCGCTCGAACCGCGCCCGGCCGAACAGGGCCTCAGGGTCGAAGGCGGTCGCGTCGGCCTGAGCGATCGCGATTCGCGACGAAAGTCCCGCGCGCGCGATCGAGGCGGCGGCGGTGTCGAGCATTTCGCGCGACACGTCGAGGCCGTAAATCCGCGTCTCGGGGTAAGCATCGGCCGCCTTGATCGAGATTCCGCCCGGTGCCGCAACCGATCTCGAGCACGCCGTCGCCGGGCCGAGGCTCAAGGCGGGCGATCGCCTCGTCGCGGCCGATGAGGTAGTATTTGCGGCTCAGATCATAGATATGGCGCTGACGCCGGTAAATCTTGTCCATCAGCAGGGCGGCGTCGCTCATCTCATGCATCCTTCAGCACATAGAGGTGGAAGGCGCCGTAGATCGAGGAGCGGTCCTGCCGGCCGAGTTCTCGGCTCCGCTCTTCTTCGTAGGTCCACCGGTCGAGCAGATCGTCGGGCGCCCGGCCCGGCAGCAGGCGCTCGTCGGCGGCGGTGCGGAAGATGACCCGCGCGCCCGGCTTGGCGGTGCGGGTGATTTGAGTCCAAAGCGCCGTGAGGTCGGCGTCGATCATCCAGTCCTGGGCGTCGAGGAGCACATAGCGGTCGAATCTCGCCGCGGGGGAATCGCGCAAGATGTCGGTGAATGAGCGCTGCACGTAGCGTACGCGGCACGCGCGGCTGCGGACAGTTTCGAAATTCTCTTCCTGCAGATAGGGCGGCAGGGACGGGTTCGGCCCCGGCGCATAGCGGCGGCCGAACGCCTGCCAGGCGAAATAGTTGTCGGCGACGGCGAAATCGCAGGCGAGCCGCTCGACCCGCTGGCTCAGCACCTCGCCGATGCCCTTGGGCGATTGGGCGGCGAGCGCCTTGTACTGCACGGGCGGGATGCCAAGACCATAGAGCGAGGCCGGCTGATTCATCATCCAGCGGATGAGCGGCTTATCGAAGATCGGCGCGAGCCGCTTCTGGTACAGCGTCCGCTGCTCCGCGAGCGTTCTGGCCTCGAGGATGACCGACGGGTCCAGTCCGTGTAGTCGGGCGAGCGTGTGGCCAGCCCCGAGGAAATGGCCGAGCAGGCCATGGCGGTAGAGATTGCGGGCGAAGATGCTGATGCGCCGGCGGCCGAACGCCCGGCGCTTATCCCAATAGGCGCGCGTGGGGGGGTCGAGCTTGTCGCGCAATCGCTGGTCGTAGACGCTGACGTTGGCGCGGGTGTCGGCGCGGCCGAAGAAGCGGAAGAACGCGTCGTAGTCGGGCAGGTAGTGCAGCGCGCAGATCTTGAGCTTGCCGAGCGCGATATGCGCGCCGTTGAGGTCGACCGCGATCACGCCCGCCGGATCGGCGGTGAGATAGGAAAGCACGTTGCATCCGCCCGAGGCGATGGCGATGACCTCGTGTCCTGGCCCGATCTCGAGCGCCTTCATGTCGACGACTCGGATCTTCCCAGATCTGGGGATAGACAAGCTTCGAGAACGCGAAAGTGAACATGCGCTCAAGCACACCCGACCTGGACAGGGGCTTGGCGCGATGGACGGCCGCCTTGAGGCCAGCGCCGGTCGCCTTTCGGACTGTCTTCGTGGACCGTCGCAACTTCTCCTCCGTCCTTCAGATTCGGATCGGAGCGCGCTAGACGAGTCGCGTGACGGAGACGTGACGGCACGAATAACGACAACGTTGGAGCAAAGCAACCACCCGCCCATCCGGATCGCGGTCCGGCGAAAAAAGAGCGGATCGGCTGGGAGGGGGCCCGCCGATCCGCTAGCCGACGTAAGATGCCTTCGGTCCGACCTGGCGCTCGGGGGCTGGGGGGCAAGAAAACCGAGCAAACCGCGAACCGATCCCACGCGGCACACAGATAACATGCTGGGAGCTTGCGGCGCGCGCTTGGCCACATCCGGGCTAAACTAAGGCAATGTGCAAAACAATTATGAACGTCGCGGCAAAGCTCGCGTCTGTCGGGACAATGCGAGGAATCATTTGTTTTCCAACCGGTAAAGCGCAAGGCCGACGGTCGCGGCCACTCGCAACCCCGGGACGTCAGTCGCTCGAGGCGGCCTTCGGTTCCGTCTTGATCGTCTTGGCTTTCGCAGCCTTCGCGTTCTTGCCGGTCTTGACGCCGGCGGGCAGGCCGTCGGTCAGCTTCCGAGGCTCCCTGCTCGCGACGACATGTTTCGCTGGCTTGGGATGATGTTTAGCGAGGGGCGGCGTGCGAACCGCGCGCTTGAGAACCGTCGGCGCGTTCGGCTCGTTGTTGGCCGCCGCCGGATTGTCGATCACGCCCGTCTTCTCTTCCGAATAGGCCTTGGCGTCGGTGGGCAGCGCGGTGGGCGCGGCGGGGGTGGGTCGGGCGGCGAGGACCGGGCCCGTCCAACCCGGAACGGGACCGATGAACACTCGAACGGGTTCGAATTGCGGAGGCGCGTCGGAGATCTTGGTGTGGTAAGGCGCGCCGCTCGCGGCGACCGCGGCGACGACTGCGCCTCGGCCCCTCGGCGACGTCAGCTCGAGCTCGGCCATGTTCTGCTCTTCCGCCGCGGCGACGGCGGCGGCGGCGCTGCGGTGCAGACAGACGTTAGACCGTGTGTCGGGGGGGCCGCCGCCGGTTGACGGCAGCGAATCGAGCGTGCCGGACTCGGCCCCCGTGGCGAAACCGCGGTCGAAGAGGTCGGCGGCCTCCTGATTGCGCAGCTTCGCCGAGGCCGCCCCGAGCACCACCGTGATCAGACGCCGCCCGTTATGGTTGGCGCTCGCCACCACGTTCCACCCGGCCGGGCAGGTGAAGCCTGTCTTCATGCCGTCCGCGCCGGGATAGCGGCCGAGAAGGCCGTTGTGATTTCGTATGATCTGGCCGCCGAGCTGCAGCGCGCCGATGTCGAAGAGGTCGGCGTGATCGGGGAATTCACGCAAGAGGGCGCGGGCGATGATCGCCATGTCGCGCGCCGAGGACACATGATTCGGGTCGTGCAGTCCGTTCGGATTGACGAAGTGCAACTCGTGCAGGCCGAGTCGCTGTCCGGCCGCATTCATGTCGTCGGCGAAGGCCTCGACCGAACCGGACACGCCTTCGGCGACCATCACCGCCACGTCGTTGGGGGATTTCACCATCAGCATCTTCAGCGCGTTGTCGAGCGTCACCTCGGTGCCGGGGCGGAAGCCCATCTTCGAGGGTTGCATGCGCGCCGCGCGGGCCGACATCACGAGAGGCGTGTCCATCGTCAGCTTGCCCGCCCGCACCGCGTCGAGAGCGACATAGACGGTCATCAGCTTGGTAAGCGAGGCGGGATACCAGACGGTGGTCGCTTCGTTGTCGATCAGCACTTGCCCGCTGTCGGCGTCGACCACGAGAAAAGGCGTGGCCCGAGCGGCGGCCGCGAGCGCGAGAAAGGCCGCGAGACCGAACGCGGCGCGCCGCCCGACTGACCAAACGCCAAAAGGCATGTTGTCGCTCCTTCGACTTGTCGCTCCTTCGACGCCTCGACTATACAGCACTCCTAAAGGAGAACGACCGCAAGCTCAAGTTGTGGGTCGTTTTTGGGGCGCGTCGGAATTTGTTGCTCTCGGGTCCGACCGCGGCGCTTTGACCCAGCGCAAGACATCCTGGCGCCGCCGCTTATAGAAGTATTTCTAAGCTGGAGCCGGGAACGAACCACGGAAACCGAACCGCGCGGAACTGGGCAACCGAGCATCGTCCGGGTGGCGGGGCTGCCGGCCAAGGCCCCGGCAGCCAAAGCCGATCGAGAGGCGCACGTGGCCGCGGCGCATCACCAGCGCAACCGCGACGATCGTTGTCTTAGGGCTCGCCTTCGGCGGTGGACGCATGCTGCTCCAACCGCCGAGGGTGATGGTCGCTCATCCTTCGCCCGGGCCCGCCATCGAGGCGGGCGGTGCGACCGGCGTGATCGAGGCGATCGACTAAGCCCGATTCGGGGCGACGGTCCTGGCTCGCGTGGCCGAGCTTCCTGTCGAGGAAGGCGACGAAGCGCGCAAGGGCGCTGTGGTCGCGCGGCTCGACGACAGCCAGCCGCGCGCGGCTTCGGGACGCGAAGGCGCGCCTGACCATGGCGGAGGCGGAAATCGCCCGCGATCAGACCTTGATGAACCGCGGCGTCCTGGCCGTGCAGACCCTGGAGCGCGCGCAACAGGAGCGCGACCAAGCGGCGGCCGCGGTCGATCTCTTCGCGCGGCAGCTCGAAGACTATACCGTCCGTTCGCCGCTCGCCGGAACGGTGATGAGGCGCAACGTCGAGTTCGGGGAGACGGTCGCCGCGAATGCGGTGATGGTCGAGATTTCCTCGACCGCGCGCAAACGCCTCGCCGTCGACGTGGACGCACGCGATATCGGGGGCGTTAAACTCGGCGCCGCGCTGGCGGCCCATGCCGACGGTTTTCCGGACGAGGCGATCGAGGCCACGGTGAGCAACATCCGCCGGCGAGGCGACGCCAGTTCGCAAGCTTTCCGAGTGGAGGCGGACCTGCCCGGGGATACGAAACTGACGATCGGCATGACGGTCGATGTCGATATCGTCATCAACCAAAGGGCGGACGCCCTGCTCGTGCCGGCGGGCGCTGTCGCCCACGGACCCTAGCAGGGCGGCCGGCCCGGCGCGCCTTACGTTTTCGTGGTCGAGGACGGGCGCGCCAGGCGCGTCGACGTCAAGACCGGCGGGGTCGGGACGGCCGAGGTCGAGATCGTCGCAGGACTGAAGGATGCGACTGCGTCGTTGTCGACCCATCCGACCGTCTGAAGGACGGCGAAGCCGTGCGCGTTTCGCCATGACGCCGCTGCCGCTCTCCATCGCCTTCGCCAATCTCCGGGCGCGC
>CAWDTW010000026.1:0-12677 GCA_963805295.1 uncultured Alphaproteobacteria bacterium
TGAAATCGGGTAGTTAAAGCGACAGCCGATGTCGCTTTTGCGTAAGGATGTCAGTTTGACGCGCTTAGCCAAAAATCGACGTCGGGTTTTTGTTCTGCGATGTCAACGACGCCCCGTCAAGGCTATAATTCATTTGAGGTTTCCGACCTAGCCGGCGAAGATTGCGGCGAAGTCCCTCGTGACCCATTTTCGGCTCCGGAAGACCCGCCGTCGATGACGTCCCCCAGCGCCCTCCGCCTGCTCCCCTGGCCCGAGATCGCGCTGCCGCTTGCGCGCGCTGAGGACGCGCTCGCCCGTCTCGACGAGCGGCTGCGAACGAGCCCGATCCGCGATGGCTGGATCGCCAGGACCCATTTCGCCGACGCCTGCGCCGCGCTCTTGCTCGAAGGCCAGCTCGTCCACATCGAAGACCTCGTGCGGCATTGTCACGTTGGCCAAGAATAGCGGATTCTTGGAGGGGTCCAGTACCACGCTGGAGTTCTCCAAGCCATTGATTTTCCTGTCTGCGGCCGATGACCGCTTGGGTGCGAACCAAAGTGGTGCAATTAGGCGGCGAGATTTTGTGAGTTTTGGGGGCTGTTCTGGTTGGCTACGGGGACGGCGGTTCGGCCGAGGTTTTTCCAATAGGCGTCCCAGTCGCCGTTTATTCGGGTTATCCGCAAAGCGAGCATGTATTCCGCGTGCTCGACGCGCCACCAGGCGCCGGGCCGCTTGAGACGTTGTTGGGCGACGTAGCGATGCGCGCTTTCGATTTCGCCCGATCCGATCGGCAGTCCCTCGGCCAGCGCCTGTCGATAGTTCAACTGGTTCTTGCGGCTGCTCAAATAACGATGGCATCGGCGCACCGGCGCGTGTTCGTCGTCGACTTCAGGCGCTTCGCAATGACCGACGAGCGACCGCAATGTCATCTCGAGACTCCCGTCTCTGAGCGCGTCCTTCTGCGCCTCGATCCAGGTTTCCCGCGCGGCGGCGTCGGGCGCGATCGCTTCGGCGGCGGCGCTCAAATACTCGCAAACATGATAGAAATCGATCAGGTAGCTGCCTTGATCGCCAAATTGCTCCTCGACTTGGCCCACAATCCATGGCGCGCCATCGCCGACCGCGTGGACCCGCGAGTTCGCCCCGAAGCCGGCGCGAACCGCGCAGGCCAGCAGTTGCCGCCCGGCCGCCTCCGCGCCGCCCTCGATCGAGCCGGCGTAGACCGGCGTCCGGCTCCCCTGGGCGTGCGCCAGCGAAAGCTTCGCCTCTCGCCACGACAGGTTCTTGCCCTTGCGTTTGTCTTTCTCATCCCGACCCGGCTCGACGATCGGAACCATGCCGCCGTCAGTTTCCACGACGATCGGCTTACTGAGGCCTGGACCTTCCGGAAATTCCAAATCCGCTCGGCCGGCTTCGAACATCGACTGGGCATGGGCGAACGTGATCCGCTGGATCGTGCTCTCCCCAATCTCGAAGCCGTAATGCTCCCGCAGCTTGCTTCGAACTTGCGCGAAGGGTTGATCGGCGGCGAAGTCGACGATGACGCGTTGCAAGGGGCGCGAACAGCCCGAGGGGCTGACTTTCGCGCTGCGCAGAAACGGGCGCACACGCTCGTTCTTGAACCGATATTGCGGCTCCTGGACCTCTATCTCGCCGAATTTCGTATGCCAGCGGACTTTTTTTCACCTTGGCGATGCATCTGAGGTTGCTGACGAATTTCTCTCTCCGTCACCTCCGCCTGCCTCTCCGCCCAGCCCAGCAGCGCTTCGCGTCCCAAACGCCGCGTCTCCTCGACCAACCGCTCTTCCGCAGCGTCCGCCTCCTTCAAATCGCCTTCGCTATTCTCTACCGTCAGGGCTATCGACGCGACACGGTTTCGAACGGCAGGATGGCTGCGCAAAAAGGCAAACAGCGCTTCATCGCTCAAATCCGCGCCCGTCATCAGCTTCGTCCTCCCAAATCACCTCCGACAAAGCTTACTCCGCATCGAGTTGAATTGCACCCTGACCGCTTCGCGGGGTTGACAAGTAAAAGTCGCCAACGTGACAATGCCGCCGAGCATCCCTTTGCCCGCGAAACGCGTGATCTCGTCGGCGCGCTCCCGCGCGTCCGAAGCTTCGTCGCTTACAGCAGACCGGGTCCGGGAGATCGGCTCGGCGATGACTATGACACCCCCGGACGCCTGAGCCTGGAAGTACTTCGGCAGCTGGGAGTGCCACGCGAAGCCGACTTCTATCTATGTGGCCCGCCAACATTCCTTCGCAGCTTCACTCAGGATCTCAAGGGCTGGGGCGTCGAGAGTGGCCGGTTGCACCAGGAGGTCTTCGGTCCCGAGGAAAGCGGTAACGCCCGCAATCTCCAAGGCTGCTGTCCGGCCGCCGCACCCGCCGGCGGGACTCCCCGGTCCCGGCCCGATGGTCTCCTTCGCACGGAGCGGTGTCGACGCGCCATGGAGTCCTGCATACCAGAGCCTGCTGGAATTTGCCGAGGCCTGCAGCGTTCCGCTTAAGTGGTCGTGCCGGACGGGAGTCTGCCATACGTGCGAGTGCGCATTGATCGGCGGGTCGGTGCGGTACGACCCGGAGCCGCTCGAGCCTCCGACGGAAGGGAATGTGCTGATCTGCTGCGCCCGGCCGGAGACGGAGGTGGGGTTGGACCTTTGAGGGGACGCGGAAGAATGCGATGCGGCGGGGCCGCGCTCATCTTGACGGACGCATTGAACCGAGGTGCGCCCCACCCGCTCCGGCCAGCGGGCGAGCCACTTGGTACAGGAGATAGCGTGGCGGATTATGCCGAGAGGCGTTGTCACGGCACCGGCCGCTTGCCGGCGCTTTTGACGCGCGGTAGCCAAGCGGATGCAGAAAATCAGCTACGCGGGCTACCGGTTCCCGCCTGAGGTCATTCACCAGGCGATTTGGCTGTACCTCCGGTTCACGCTCAGCTTCCGCGACGTCGAAGACTTGCTCGCCGAGCGCGGGATTATGGTCTCTTACGAGACCGTCCGGCGGTGGGTGAATTATTTCGGACCCATCGTCGCAGCCGACTTGCGCAAGCGTCGCCCGAAGCCGCATTCGACTTGGCATCTGGACGAGGTCTATCTGAAAATCGGCGGCCGGATGGTCTATCTCTGGCGCGCAGTCGACGCCGAAGGCGAGGTCCTTGACGTTCTCGTCCAATCGAAGCGAAACAAGCATGCTGCGCTGAAATTGATGCGCAAGCTTCTGAAGAGGTACGCCTTCGCGCCCGAACGATTGGTCACGGACGACTTGCGATCATACGGCTCTGCGGCGCGCGAGCTCGGACTTGAACGCCGGCGCGAGCGCGGGCGATGGAAAAACAATCGAGCGGAGAATTCACACCAGCCGACCCGGCGGCGGGAGCGCAAGATGCAGCGCTTCAAGAGCACCGGCTCCGCGCAAAAGTTTCTTTCAACCCACGCCGCCGTCTACAACACCTTCAACGTCCAACGCCATCTCATCTCAGCCCAAACCCACCGTGCGCTTCGCGCCGCGGCGATGACCACGTGGCGGAACGTGGTCGCAGAGGCCTGACAATTCCTGAGTTGCTGACACTTCGCACTCGCGGCATCGCAACGTGACAGTGCCCTCTGCCACATTGGCCGAGTGGCGCGCCCTGGCGGCTTGAGTGTCGCTTGAGGGTGGGCGTGTTGGGGCGGAAGGCCCTTCCGCCCCTATCTGCGAGTTCGTCAGTTTGCCTGTCATCGGTCCTCGTGTCCCCGCCCAAGCGCTGCAGCGCCGATCTCCGCCGGCCGCTTCATGACGACGAAGCCGGCGCGCTCAAGATGTTCGACCAGGCGCTTCGCAACGATTTCGGCCATGATCTCATCCGCGTTGTGGACGCGCTTGCGGCCCTGGTATCGGAGCGCGTAGGCGAGCGCCGCGGCAAGGTCGGACGGGTCGGCGGGTGCGAGCTTGTCGGCGTCGGGCATCGGCGGACGACAGTCGAGGAGCGTGAACGGAGCAAGAACATGCGGACCGCAATTGTTTTTGTCGCAATGCTGCTGGCGCTCCCGGTTCGGGCGGATTCCCCGGACATTTCGGCACGGAGGCTGCTTTCAAATTGGAAAAGTTAAGACCCCATGATGAGTAGGGTTGCAGAGGTCATCGCAGCCGCCTTCTCAGGCGGCCTTTCTTGGCGCGGTTCCCTTGCCGGAAAGGAAATGTATTGCCCGCCGCCCGGCTTGAAAGGGCATGAGATCATGCTCTCCTTTGAACAGTTCTTGAATGACAATCCCGACATGGCCGACAAGCCCTACGGAGACGCAATGGCGTCGACGCTCAGCCGAGCGTTTCCCTGCCAAGCCCGATGAGCGAACGCCGATGGAAGGCTTCCGCTGGAAATAGAGCGGCGTTCATCGAGCGTTACCCATAAGCACTTGCCGTCGATACGTTCTCACTTCCGCGAAAGAATGCGTTTCAATTCGTCCAAGGGGCTAAGCGGCGAGAAATGAACCTGCGTCTTCGAGTCGCCGGATTGTTCACTGCGCGAAAAGTCGGCTTCCTTCGCCATCCGCGTCGCGGTATCCAGCCCGATCTTATGCCCGGTTCGCTTCGCCACAATAAGCGCGACGCGCCGCCAGTGCGCGGGCGTGCGGCCGGCGTGCGTTGTGCCGTCCGGCAGGATCACGTCACGCTCGCGCCGGCGGGCCTCCCCGTAGGCCTCGCGGCCATGGTCGCGGATGAGTGCCTCGGCGTCGGCTTGCGCCAACCGTTCGGCCTGCCGCCCACGACGTCGAAGCCATTGCAGCATTGTTGTCCCTCCCTGACTTAGCGCCCGCCTCGCTTGCGACGACGAGCGCCAACCACCGTGCCTAATGGCGCTCGGCCCTATGTCGCGAAAAGACTTCTCGGCCTTCGCGATCGAGAATGCGCAGTTCGATCGTTCGGGGCGACCAGGGGAGATTCGCCGCGGCGATGATTGCGGCCGGCACGTCCGCCGCCTGAACCTCGACTTCGTTCAATGTTGTCGGCCCGCGATCGGCCGCCGCGCCGACAAATTGGACCCGGAAGGGCTGTAGCCTTGGGGCAAGGACGCGCTTCAGTTCATCACCCTGACTGAGCTGAGGCTTGCGTGCCGCAGCCGGTTCGCGATCGGGCGCGAAAATGGCGTTCATCGCCATGCGGGTTGAGGTATCGAGGCCGATCCGCTTTCCCGTCTTGTGCGCCACTGCCAGCGCGACGCGGTTCCAATATTTCGCCAGAGCGTCGGAACTGGCCTCATGTTCGCGCCGCCGCGCGGCAGAATAGGCGGCCATGCCGAGGCTGCGAATGAGCGCGTCCGCCTCCGCCTCTACTTCTTTAGGCCTCACGTGCCGGCGGCGCAGCCAGGACAGCATTAACGACCCCTTTCGCCCTCAAGGTCGATTGCTGCATAGTCCGTCGGCATGTGCAAACCTTTCAAGATAGCGGCGGCGGTCCTGTTCGCCGCGGTTTGGACATCGGGTGTTCGGGCTGATTCTGCCGGCACGACTGCTCGGGCTCTCGTCGCTGACTGGAAAAATGGGGATCGCGAAATGGCTGCGGTCGCCGAAGTCATCGCGAGCGCCTTTCGCCAGCGGAATGTCACGGGCCGGGACGATTGAAGGAAAGCCTGTCTGTTGCCCGCCGCCGGCCCCAGCGCTCACCGGGAAACAGGTCATGAGCATCCTTGGGAGCTTTGTCGCCGACAATCCCGATGCGGCCGACAAGCCTTACGGCTTCGCGCTCTCCGCGAGCTTGCGCCGAGCCTTCCCCTGCTCGCCCGGTTGAGTGTTTGCCTCGCGCGGGAGGCGACCCCCGTCTCTTTGCTCATAGGTCGCGGCAAGCGTGCAAAACGAAGCCCCGCCCGCAGGCCGACGAAACAAAGAAGGACATCATGTTCCGACGTGTTTTACAGGCGGAGTGGTGGGGTTAGTGCCCGCATGTCTTCAAAGGGCGGGTGTCGAAAAGGGAGCAAAGACCATGAAATACTCGAAATTGGCGGCGGCGATGCTGATGGCGGTCGGCGCGTTTTTCTGCATCGCCCCCCAAGGTCAAGCTATGGAGGTATTCAGCCTTCCCGGCCAAGCGCTGAACGATAACCTTACCCATGTGTACTATCGCGGGGGTGTCCGCCATGGAGGCGGCTATCGTCACGGTTACCGCGGCGGCGGCTATCGTTACGGCTACCGCGGCGGCTATCGTTATGGTTACCGCGGCGGCGTCTATCGCGGGGGCTACTATAGTGGTGGATGCCGTTGGGTGTGGGTGAATGGAGTGAGCGTCCGCCGCTGCTACTGACGAGCGCGGAGCGAGCTAAAGCAGCGGGCGGCCTATTACGCCTCGATCGACCAAGCGCCTCAAGGCTGCTCGTTGACCAAGTCAATGACTTGGTGAAACGCCCGTCGCAAGCCGGATTGCCTCGCGCGGGTTAGCCCTCCTGGTCGCGCCCGAGTGCCGCGCCGCCGATCTGCGCCGGTCGCTTCATGACGACGAAACCGGCGCGCTCCAAATGCTCCACAAAGCGCTTCGCCATGATCTCGGCCATGATCTCGTCGGCGTTGTGAAAGCGCAGTGCGAAGGCCAGTGCGTCGCCGCCGTCTTCGGCCATGGCGGGAGATAGGGCGTCGCGATCGTGTGCCATAGAGCACCGGGACCTACTGTCGGGCGGATTCGCTCGAGTTTGGCGTTGCGTCGTCTTTATCACAGACGGCCGAATGTGGCCCGGCCAGCGGCTCCGCGCCCCGCTCGGAGACCTGGCACTGAGCCACGAGCTCCGACGCACGTCCGTCACGCGCCGGCGAGCGACCTGCAACGCATGTAAACGCACGTATACGTAGAATCCCCAATTGCGAACCGGCGGCGAAGTCCACGAGGATTAGGGCAAGTCGACCGGTGTCGATTTGCAGTTCATGATGAGATCGAGGCTCCAACGCAAATTCTGGGCACTCCATGTGGGATGCCGGTCTCACATGAAGTGCCATCAGCGCTTCACGCGAACGCTCATCGAAGCGAGCCTCGCATCGCTCTGCCTCAGATCAGCGTAGTCTCCCTGGGCGGCGACGGGAAGCACAGTGCCGGAACCTCAGGGTCGATGGACCCGTCAGACGAATCCCAAGTGAAGTACACAAATGTACCAGGCCAGTCCCACATGAAGTGCACGACCGTGGTCACGAGTCTCAACTAAGCTATTGAACCTCCGTGACTTGCTAGTCCCATCATGAAGTGCAAATCGACAACAAAAAATGCTGGTCCAGCAACTCAACCTCAATCTGCCGCCGCAGCCCCCACCACGCATCACCGCGCCAGGCAAAGCCGTTCGCACCCCAGCCAACGTCATGTCGTGAAGACTTTCGCGATCCCCTCGTTGAATTAATTCATTTTTCTCGCCGAGTTGGGAAAGTTGGGCTAGCATGGGAGCGATTTGGGGCTGGCGCGGACGCGCTATGCGGCCGGGATTGCTTACGCCGAGCTCGTCGAGGACGAGCGCATCGCCCGCGGGCTCAAGCCGAAATTTATCAACGCCATGGGCGAGACGCATGTGCGGAACGCTCTGACCTATCAGCAACAGATGGCGTGGCGCGAGATGACGGAAATGAAGCTGAAGAAGGCCGAAGACGTGTTGCGCGAAGTCGATAATCTCACGGTCAAGGTCATCAGAACGCTGGCCTATGAAGGCAACGAAATATCGCCGTATTGCGTCGGCCGGCAATCCATGGCCTATACAGGCTTGCGCTATATTTCGGGCTGGAAAAGCGGCCGTTCCACGGCAGATGACGATGTGGCGGAAAATCCGCCGGAAAAGCCGGAAACGTCCAAAACAAAACAGTGAGCAGGTGGCGCAAAATCCGCCACTGCGCCGGCAAGCTGGGGCTGCATCATAATGCTATGGACCCGCTCGCCGGAAAAGCCCGCGCCGTCGTGCGAGCAAGGGCCTGTGGAAAAGCGCCGTAATCGCACGGGAAAAGTTTTGCATGCGCAATGCGCGAGAAGCTATGCCGCTACATGTTTGTTCGCTTCCGACAGCAAGGCGCCCGCCTTCAGGCCAGCCCCATGCAGACGCGGCGCGCGTCCGGGAAAATTCGCGGCGAGCACATCGCATCCCTCGGCTCGGTCGACGCCGACGCTTCGGTCCGCGAGCGCCTCGCCTTCTGGGTCAAGCTGCCGGAGCGCCTCGCCCGCCTCGGGAATCGCGTCGGCGCCGAGGAGCACGCTAAGACTTACGCCGCGCCGCACGCTCGCATTCCGATGGTGACGCCGGAGGAGCAACGCGCGATCCAAGAGGAGAACGCCAAAGACGACGAGCGGTTCTGGGGCATGGGACGAAAGGAGCTAAGCAATGCAAGCAATGCAAGCAATGCAAGATTGGCCTTCGACCAAGGAATGCGTAGTCTATTGTCGTTGCGGCGCAGTCTTCCGCGCGAAGCATCGTATCGACCACGATCAACTAGCGTCTGAGATCGACCGGCCTTGTCCTTCGTGCGGATCGACGAGAAACGCCGCTTCGCGCCCAGAAGCCACGAGCGCTTCGCGCTGGGAGGAATAGGCGCTTCGCGCCGGGGTAATGGTTTCACCGACAGATACAGCTTGAAGCTGCCCAGTTCTTGCATAGGCTTCGCCAGTCATGGCCGTCTCGCGGCCGATCTGAGCGCGCGCGCTTGATCCTTCGGCTCGCCAAGATGTCGATAAGGCAATGCTGGGATTGAAGCAATTTGCGACTGATGGACTCAACAAGGGCGATCCAGTGGGCGCATTTGGCCACTGGTAGCCATTCTCCGAATCTCCAGCTGGGCGAAGTTTCGGGCCGAAGGCCCGGCCGCGTGCTCCACGCGCTTGCCGGCAACCAGGCCTAGACCCAACAGTCGTGTCACCAGCCGCCATTTGATGAACGGCGGCACGTGGGCAATCGACAGTCTGCGGCCTTACAGCGTCGTCGCTGGCGGACTTTTGCGACAGCTCGGCGTCGATCCGGCTGCGCTCGAGGCCCGCTGCGCCAAGAAGTGCCTTTACCGCTCGCTCGGACTTGGCCGCGGCGTGTTCTTCGATCGCGAGACCTTCGGCGCCGACCGGCTCGTCGTCGGGGTGGATGCGACGCCTTGGCCGGAGCTGCTCAAGGACGCGCCGCTCTCTCCGCGCGTGAAGGCCGACATCGCGAGGATCTACAACGATCGACTTGATTATCTGCCCGGCCTCTCCTCGGACGAGAAGAAGGCTCGCCTCGCCCGGATGAGTTACTCGGACTACCTGACCAAGACGATCAAGGCCGATCCAGGCGCCCTGCCCTATTTTCAGCCGATGACCCACGAAGAATGGGGGGTCGGGATCGAGGCGGTCGGCGCGCTCGAGGTGTGGCCATTCGATTTCCCGGGATTTCAGGGCCTCAACCTCGAGCCCGGCGCGGCCCCGCACATGGGCTTCACCGCCGCAGGCTACGCTGCGGACGGGGGCTCGGCCGAGTTTCATTTCCCGGACGGTAACGCCTCGATCGCGCGGCTCTTGTTGCGCCGCCTGGCGCCGGCGGCGATGCCGGGCGGCAGCGCCGAGGACGTTGTCACGGCGCGCGCTGACTACAGTGAGCTTGACCGCCCGGACGCTCCGGTGCGCATCAGGCTCAGCAGCACGGCCCTTAAGGCGCGCAATGTCGGGGACCCCGCGACGGCTCGCGAGGTCGAGGTGACCTATGAGCGCGGCGGAGCCCTGCACACGGCGCGCGCGACGGCCGCCGTGCTCGCCTGCTGGAACTGCATGATCCCCTATCTCTGCCCGGAAATGCCCGCCCGGCAGCGCGACGCCCTGCATTCGCTGGTCAAGACGCCGCTCGTCTACACCACGGTCGCACTTCGTAACTGGCGCGCCTTCAAAGCGCTCGCCGTCGCCGAGGTCTACGCGCCCGGCTCCTATCACGATTCCGTCCATTTGAACTCGGTGGTCGACATTGGCGGCTATACGAGCGTGCGTTCGCCCGACGAGCCGATTCTGGTGCGGATGACCCGCGTGCCGTGCGCGCCGGCCCTCGACCCGAGATCGCAGTTTCGCGCCGGACAAGCGGAGCTGCTGGCGACCAGCTTCGAGACGTTCGAGCGCAACATTCGCGACCAGCTTGCGCTTCGAACCTGATTGATAAAGGCGGCCCTAGCGCTGTGACGCTCCGGGCGGTCGGCGACGCGATCGGCTTGTCCCAGACCGCGCCTTATCGGCATTTCAGAGACAAGCGGGATCTCCTGGAAGCGGTTGCCCGGGAAAGCTTCAGACAAATGTCTGAAATCCTTGAGGGCGCATTGAGCCGCGTCAACTCGCCGCTCGAAGCCTTGATGCTCGCGGTCCGCGAATACTTCGAGCTCGCCCGGCGCTATCCTATGCGTCACCGGCTGCTGTTCGACATGTGCGAGCACGGCCGATTGGAGGCCGAGGCGCGGCGCGCGTTCGAGACGGTCACGGGTCTTATCGCGGCGGCCCAGCGCGCAGGAGAGATTCGGGACGGCGCTTTCGCCGCTGGGCGGTGAAAGGTGTTTTCGAATTCTCTTCAAGGCGTTATCCGGCGATCCGGATTTCGAATACGCCATGATCGACGGCACGATCGTCCGGGTCCACCAACATGGCGCCGGCCACGCCGACCCCGACATTGCGCGAGACGCCGGCTTCGAACGCCCGATTTCGCATGGATTGAACACGTTCGGCCTCGCGTGCCGAGCTGCGCTCAAGCATTTCGCCCCGGGTCGTCCGGAGACGCTCAGGTCGATGTCGGTTCGGTTCGCGGCGCCGGCCTACCCTGGCGACACGGTTCGGATCGAACTGTTCGCGACGACGGAAGGAGTGCGTTTCCGCGCGCGCGCGCTGGAGCGACATGTGCTGGTCTTGGACCGTGGAGAGATTCAGTTTGCGTGAGTGCCATCGACTCTACCCGGCGTCGGAAGCATCGAGGTCCTTGCCGGCCTCGCCAGGCGAAAAGAATGCGCCGATCCCGGCGATGGCCGATATCGTGATGCTCCCGGCGCTACGAGCGGACAGCTGCGCACAGGAGCTTCACATCAGCCCATGGTCATTGGCATGATATACTTCTTGATGGCTATTGGTTCGATGTTACGTCCACGCTGGCTGCCGCAGAAGACCTTTCCACCCTACGCGTATCTGCCCGGTAGGAAACCGCATCCCGTGCGCGATCCCACGGGGCATAGCTACCATGTCGAACCAATTCCGGTTGCCGCGGAGGCGTCGCTTGCCTCAGACATATTCCTCTGGGGTCTCGACCTCTTCAATCACGGTTATTACTGGGAAGCTCATGAGGCCTGGGAAGGTCTTTGGCAGGTTGCAGATCGAGACGGTCCACTGCGTATGCTCTTCAAGGGATTAATCCTGTTGTCGGCAGCGGGGGTCAAGATCCGTGAGCGCAAACATGCGGCGGCTGCGCGTCATGCCAGACGCGCCGCGGCTCTGCTTCGTCGGCTGATGAAAGTGCCGGATTGCGCCTTCGAGCGTGCGCTCGGCATGTCACCCGAGACGCTCGCTGAATACGTCGAAGCGGCCACAAGGATTCCCGCTGATTTACAGGCGACGGCGCCTGGACAGCCTCAACCCGTGTTCAATTTCATTCTCGGATCAAATTCCCGCACGAGGCGGAGCGGATCGCAAAAGAGAAACAGTGATCTGTAGGAGACGCTACGAAGTGCTAGAAGTGCTACAGGCGGCGCTTCAGCGCGAGATCACTTACCTGCTCGATTAAGGCGTCGTCGCGCCAAGCCGAGTAGCCTTTTTCGCCGGAAAGATTGTCGAATTCGATGCCGCTCTTCGGTGCGCTTTCATGCGCTCTGCTGCTCAACACAGTCACACGTGCATCGGTGGCCAGCGTACCGAACAATCCGGTCACCAACATGAAGTGGCCGACGTGGTTCGTGAAGAACTGCAATTCATAGCCGTAGGCTTGGTTGAGCTTCGGCAGGGCCATGATCCCCGCGTTGCAGATGATCCCGTCGATTGGAACGTTCAACGCCTTGACCGTCGCGACGCTGGCGCGGACCGAGGCAGGCTCGGCGAGTTCCACGCGACGGGCGTCGTCAGTCCTTTCACCGAAGCGCAGGCAGCCCGCGCCTTTTCCAAGGTACGCGCGGCGGCGATTACATGGGCTCCGCGCAACGTCAGCACGCGCAGGGTTTCAAACCCGAGGCTTAGTTGGCTAATACCTCCCCCGGCCTTAAGTCTTGAGGTGGGAGGCTTTCGCGATGCGCGCCGCCCGCGTTCTGAGCGCCGTCACCGTCGCCGTCCTGCTTCCAGGCAACGCTATCGCGGGGGCCTTAGCGGACTGCGCAGCAGCTTACGAGCGGCAAGACTACTCGACGGCACTTCAGCTATGTCGGCCTCTTGCTGAGCATGGCGATGCCCGCGCGCAGCTCAGCCTCGGCGGCATGTACTACAATGGCCAAGGCGTCCAGCAAGACTATCCCGAGGCGGCGAAATGGACGCGTAAGGCGGCCGAACAGGGCTATGCCCCCGCGCAGGCCGACCTCGGCGTCTTGTACTGGAATGGCCAAGGAGTGCCGCAAGACGTTGTTCTAGCGTACATGTGGCTCAGTTTGGCGGCTGAACAGGAGCCGGATGCGGTGGAGGAACGTGATCTGGCTGCTTCCCAAATGACCCCTGATGAGATCGCCGAGGCGCAGCGGTTGGCACGGGAGTGGAAACCGAAGTGAGCACCAGCTCGGGCGTTGATCTACGTCAACGCGCGCG
>CAWDTW010000027.1:0-13662 GCA_963805295.1 uncultured Alphaproteobacteria bacterium
AACCTAAATACCGCAGTTGAGAATTTGCGACTGGGCTTGAATTGCGCATCCTCAAGGGTATGACGCGTGATTCTTCCCCCTCATCGGCTCACCCATCGGGTGAACAATCCTTGGTTGTAGCGAGCGAGCCGCCCGGAGGCGTCGACATCGACAGCTTCTTTGGGCCGGTCCGTGTCGAATGGGACCACGAGGCGGCGATGACGCCGCTCGGCCAGCTCCCGTTCTTCATCCATTTCCTCAAAGCGACCGGGTTGTTCGACGCCTTCGTCGTCGACTGTCCGCTGCGCTACGGCAGTCCCAACGCCCCGAAGAAGCGCGACGTGCTCGGCACGGCGATGTTCTCCATGCTCGCTGGCCACAAGCGCTACGCCCATATCGCGGCGCTGCGCTGCGACGCCGTCTTGCCCGATCTGCTCGGCATGGAAAAGATCGTCAGCGAGGATGCGGTAAGGCGCGCTTTCAAGGCGATCGACGAGAAAGAAGGCGCGACATGGCTGCGCCAGCATCTTGCATTTTGCGTCGAGCCGCTGCTCGCCGAGCCCTGGATCCTGGACGTCGATACGACGATCAAGCCGCTCGATGGCCATCAGGAAGGGGCGGTCCTGGGCTACAACCCCAAGAAGCCGGGCGTCCGAGCCATTGCTACCACACCTACTCGATGGCTTCGACGCGTCTCGTTCTCGATGTCGACGTCTGTCCCGGCGACGAGCATGCGTCCAGACATAGCGCGCCGAGCTTATGGGCGCTGCTCGATCGCTTGCCGCGCGACTTGTGGCCGGCGCTGTTGCGCGGAGACTTGGGCTTCGGCAACGAGGGGATCATGCGCGAGGCCGAGGCGTGCGGCTTGCCGTATCTGTTCAAGCTGCGCCTGACCGCCAACGTCAAGCGTATGATCGAGAAGCTCGCCGGCGCGCGCGAATGGGTTTGGGCCGGCCAAGGCTTCGAGGCCAAGGAGAGCGCCGTTCGCTTGACGGGTTGGAGCCGCGAGCGACGGGTGATCGTGCTGCGTCGGCGTCTCAAAGGCGCTCTGGGGCTTGCGCAAAGCGACGAAGACGGCGCCGCAGCTTTCCTTCGCCGAGATCGGCGAGGCGACGGAAGTCTACGAATACTCGGTTCTGGTCACCTCGCTCGAGGAAGAAACTGAAGCGTTCGGCCAGCTCTATCGCGATCGCGGCGATGGAGAAAATATTTTCGATGAAATGAAGAACCAATGGGGCTGGGGCGGTTTCACGACGCATGATCTCGCACGTTGCCGCCTTGCGGCGCGGCTGCTCGCGCTGTTTTATGACTGGTGGAACATTTTTGTGCGTCTCGCCGAACCGGGTCTCCACCGCGAGGCGATCACCAGCCGGCCCCTGTTTCTTTCCGCCATCGCGACGCGCACGCGGCACGCGCGCCAAACGACGATCCGCGTGACGAGCTCGCACGCCAGGGCCAAGCCAGCCGCCAAGGCGCTCGCAGCTGTAGCCGAGTTCCTACGAGGCTTGGCTGAAAATGCGGAGCAGTTGACGCGCCTGCAAAAATGGCGGGCGATCCTCTCGCGCGCCTTCAAGGCGTTCCTCAAGGGTCGATTGTTGCGCCCGCCGCCGCGTCTCGCGCCAAGCTGACGCAACCAGAGCGCGCAAAATCGCAGAACGCCGCTACCTCAAGCCGGCCAACTGCGGTTTTTAGGTTGAAACCACAGGACTCCGACAAAAGACGCTTTCTGTAAAAAGTCTGGCCTTCGATAGCGCAAAATCGGCTCAGAATTGATTTGGCGGTGGTGACACGACTGTTGGGTCTAGCAGCCTGTCGGACTGGGGATTGCGTTGATCACCGCGAATGATTTTTGCGGGTTGCTGCGGGGTCGGGCGCGTTGGGTTGGGTGCAGAAGGCGATTGAAGGAGCCGGATGTCGGGGTTTCCTTGGGCCTGTCTGCCGAGCCGGCGCACCTCAGCCTTTGCCAGGCAGGGACGAAGGCGAACATCCGCTTGATGTTCCAGGCCATGGTGACGTCGCTCGATCGCGGCGCGCGCCCGCGAGGGGCCGCGCAGCAAAAATTGACGGAATCCCAGCGCCGATTTGATGATCCCGAACACTGGCTCCGGCATCTGCTTGCGCAGCGCGTAAAGCGCCCTGCCTGCCGGCGTTTTCAGCCGGTGCGCCATGGCCTCGACCGGCGTTGGATCTTGCGGCGCTTCCGGCGCCGCTTCGAAGCGCTCGGCCAACGGCGGATGATGCGGCTCGGTGACTTCTCCATGGTGATCAGCGGTTCGATCCCCTCCTTTTCGCCAGCCGCGACATTCGCCGCGCTGAAATAGCCCGTAATCGCTCAGCAGGCATTCGGGCTTGCCCAGTTCGTCGGCAAGAGCCTCGATCTTGTCCAGCATCGGTTCGAGTTGCTGCTTGTCGTTGGGCGCCTGGCTCACGGCGCTCGCCACCACCAGCAGGCTTCCCGCCGCCACGGCGGCCTGCGCGTTGTAGCATTGATCGAAGCCGCCGCCGGCGACCGGCATGATGCGCGACTCCTCGTCGGTCAGGTTGATCTGGTCGTTGGGGCGCGGCCCCTCGACCGGAGGTTCGGGAGGCTTGCCGCGGGGCTTTTCCCCGCTCGCCTCCGCCTTCGCCTGCCGCGCCGCGAGCCTGACTTCGTGCTCCGCCTGCTCGCGCGCATGGCGTTCCTTGGCCCGCGCCTCGATCTTCGCCCGCGCCTCGGCCAGCTTGCGCAACCGCTCTTCGCGCCGCGCCAGTTCGTCCGGTATCGACATGCCGTCGGGAATGTCCGCCGCGTCGGCCGCTTCGGCCTTGGCCATCAGATCGGCGACCTCGGCCTTCAACTGCGCCTCGACCTTGCCGGCGTGTTCATAAGACAGCGCGCTGTGCCGGCGAAGACATGGCCGGGAAATCTCCGCTCGCAGCAACCGATGAACAACGGGCCGGCCTTGAGGCACTGGCCGGCTCACGCGATCGCGGTGAAGCCGACCGGGCGCGGCCGTGCTCCTGACGCTGGCTGGCTGGACTAGTCCGCAGATCGCCGAAGCGTTCGGCGTGAGGGAAGACACGGTTCGCTTCTGGCGCAGCGAGTTCGCCGGTGGCTCTATGGCGACGAGAGCGAGGCGTTGACGCATTCCTATCTCGCCAGCGCATGGGCAAAGGTGGGGGCGGACCTGCGTGTGCCGCGGCCGGGACAAGCCAAGAAGGTCGCCATGCTGGGCTCGCTTGACCACGTCACGCGCCAACTCATCGTCCACACCAGTCCGACCAAGCGCAGCAGCGATTTCGTCGCCCATCTCGAGCAACTCGATCGGCTCTTTGGTCCCGGCCCGGCCAACCCACCACCCGGTGGTTCTCGTGGAGGACAATGGCCCGATCCACGCCACGAGCTACTCGATGACGGCGCTTGCCGCCCGCGCACACTGGCTCACCGTCGAGTGGTTGCCCAAGTATGCGCCGGAACTCAACGACATCGAGGCCGGTCTGGCACGACCTCAAGGCGCATCACCTGGCACATCAGACGTTTGCCGACGCCGACGCTCTGGACCACGCGATCCGCCAGGCCGTGGGCGAACTGAATGCCGAGCGCATGGTGGTTCCGTTGGCCGCGTCACGAATGTCTGCTTAGACCCAACAGTCGTGTCACCCGCCGCCAAATTGGTTTTGCGCCGATTTCTGGGTCGAGTCAGGCGGGGAGAGAGCCAGACTTTTGACAAAACACCCATTTTGTCAAAAGTGACGGCCCCCGCGTCACGGCATTCCGAGCGCTCGCCCCCAAGCTCGCGCCGGTTTGCCTGTCTCAATGGTGTCTTTGCTCCTCGAAAGCCAGCTGTCAGGGGTTTTTTCCGAAATGGCGGTGGTGACACGACTGTTGGGTCTAGGCCTACAACGCGACGCTCTGCTAAACGCGGGCGTTGATGAGCGCCACCTGTTCGAGGACCGCGCTGGGCATCAAGGACGAGCCCCGATTGGCCGTGCTCGCATGTGCCTCGAGGACGGGCGACGGCGGAAGCACCGCTCGCGGACGGCTGGCCCGTGCCTGCACTCGACGCCCGGACGGACCATTTGGCAAAGGCGCCGGCGGAAGGACAGCGCCGAGCCGGTAAAGCATTTGCTCTGCGGGAGGTAGTTGGCGTGAAGGAACCTGACAAAGAGATTTGCTCTGCCCTTGATGAGGTTGGGAAGGCATTTGAAGAAAACGAGCTGGCGTATTTGGCAGCCACGTGCAAAATCGAATTCCCCTTTCGCGACCGTCTCGCCTTTCTGCTGCACAAACGGTATGAATTAGAGGGATACTTAGTCGCGCGGGAATTGAAACCTCGCATTGACATGGCGGTCCTGAATCATGAGGGACAACCAATATGCCTGATTTAGCTTAAAGCTGCGTACTCGTTCAATGCTGCTAGGTACACATACAATTACAAGGATCTGAAAGGGAACCGTCTGAAAGGGAAAGATGCGTTTGAAGCCCTAGTTGCGGACGATGAGCACAAGATGCGCCAACACGCGGCGGAGCATACTGCCATGTATTGGCTATTACTAGCAACACATCCGGACGGTTGTTTTGAACCTAGCTATGAGCGAGTTGTGAAATACCGTAAGGAAATTAAGGCTCTATTGGCGTTTAGTATTGATTTCGGGCTATTCTTGGCGCGTCTGATTCGAGGAGGCGTTGGTGGAGAGCCCGGAATTTGAGGATTGGCTGGGCGGGATCGGTAGGTTGACCCCAGCGCAGCGGCGACAGGCGGTGAAGGCGCTTTGCAAGGCCGAGGAGGCCGATGAGGACGTTGCGTCGGGCTTTGGCGAACCGGTCGAGGCGGCGGCTCGAGGATCGGAGGACGCGCCGGCGGCGCTTGCCGAGGGGGACGCGCGCAAGCAGCGCCGGGTTCGCGAGGACGCGCTGGGGGACATCGGCCAGGCGAAGGTGGAACGCCGGGGTTGCCCCCATTGCGCGGGGCGCGACATCGTCGCCTGGGGACGGGCGAACGGTCTGGCGCGCTCCCGCTGCAAGAGCTGCGGGCGCACGTTCAACGCCCTGACGAAGACGCCGATGGCGGGGCTGCGCAAGAAGGAGCAATGGCTCGACCACGCCCAGGCGATGATCGAGGGAACCAGCGTGGCGAAGGCCGCCGAACGTTGCCACGTCCACCCCACCACGGCCACCCCACCACGGCCTTCCGCTGGCGACACCGGTTTCTCGGCTCGCCCGCGCTGGACAAGCCCAAGACGCTGAGAGGCATTGTCGAGGCGGACGAGACGTTCATCCTCGAATTGTTCAAGGGCCGCAGGTCCGGTCTTCCCCGCCCGCCGCGCAAGCGGGGCGGCAAGGCCAAGCACCCGGGCCTCTTCTTCGAAAACATCCCGATCCTGGTGGCGCGCGACCGCGAGGGCGCAACCACCGACGCGGTGTTGCCCAATGTCGACCGCGCCTCGATTGCGGCGGCGCTGGACGGCGTGGTCACGCCCGCCAATCGGTTCGTCTGCGACGGCGGAAAGGCGATCGTGGCCTTCGCCCACAGGGCGAAAATCCCGGTCCATGTCGTTCCCGCGCCGGGCAAGCCCAGCCCCGAGGCCCCCGACCTCCATATCAACAACGTCAACGCCTATCACGGCCGGCTCAAGGAATGGATGCGCCGCTTCCACGGCGTCGCCACCAAGAACCTGCCCAACTATCTCGGATGGAGACGAGCGCTCGAGGCATGGGGAGACCAGGCCACTCCGCAAAACTGGATCCTCGGCGCCATCGGGATGGGGCCTTATCAACAGATAACGTCATAAGAGCCGAAATTAATGATGCACGGAACGACTATCGGACCGCGGCTCAGGTGCGCGCGAAGGCGGAAGAAAACATGAGAGACCTTTTCAATAGTCGAAAAGTCCTACACACGGGGTGCGTACTTGGCGGAAAGGTATTTGGCAGGGAGGTGGACGTACTTTTTTGGTTAGTAAAGATTTCTTGATTTCTGGCAGCGACCGTAAAGATCGACGGTGAACCCGGTCAGGTCCTGCCCGGCGTCGGGCTCGTCAAAGCTCTCGGCTGCGGCGGGCGATCGGCGCCTATCTATCTCAGCCTTGTCGGCCCCGATCTCAGATGTCGGCCTCGAAGCTCCCGATCAATGCGTCCGCGCAAATGCCGAGATCGTGGTCGAGAGGCGGGCTGCTGATCGTTCCGCCTCCCCATTAAAGTCGCGCACAACGATCCTCGCCTTGTCCGGACCACCAGCCTTGCGCCTGAAGCCGCATGGCGTCGGCGTCGGCCTCCTCCCGTGTCTTGAATGTCGGCGACCCGAACCGATGACGGCGGCTTCGCGATCGACCCCGCCGAACTGTTCCGTGCGTTCCCCCCGGAACGGCCTTCGGAACATTCCCCGGGACAGGACGCAACGGGCTCGGCGATCAGATCTGACATAAATTACTTCCTTTAATCGGCGTATCGACGCATTGCCTCATCACATTCTTCAGCTAGCGAACAACGCGGGGCAGGGCATCTTGTGCGCTTAGGTTCGCTTGTCATCGACAAGCTGTGGTGTTTCGAACCAGACGCCCAGAAGGCAGTCTGCGCGAAGCACCTGGTTGCGGACTTTGTCCCACTGGTCGCGAGTTTCATTCAGAAAGCGTGGACATCTTGCACCCGAGGGGGTTTGTTGGCTCTCGGGATTTACATATCCAGGTAGATTTATCGGGGGTCGTGCAAATCGGTACCCTTCTGAATCAGCCCGCCGGCTCGGGACAAATGAGTACATGCCGTTGATCGGCTCATCGAATGTCGCTCCCCGATACAAAGTAAAGCTATCACCGGCGCAAGAGGAAGACGGCCCGCACAACGACTCGATTACGCAAAAGCGGAATGCGTCATCTGTTGCCGGGGGCTTGCTCGGCCTGTATGGGCAGGAGTCCTTGACTACGAAGACCGTATCAATGACGAATTCGCCGTTCTTACCCGAGCCAAAGAGAATGACTGACCCTGGCGTGAGCCGTTGCAAGGCCCCCTGCGTCTGTTGCTTGCAATTGCTGTATCGAAAACAGTCCCCGAAAACCCACGGGTCGCTATTCTGCCGCCCTTGCGGGGCTGATCGTTCCCACATGGGCTCGTGAAGAAAGCGCGGCAGCGAACCGCTCTGCGGCCATCTCCATCTCTCGACTATTTTGGATGGCGGCTCCCACTCACCCCAAAATGTGAGCTTTCCTTCACCAAGCACCCCATCTCTATCTACGAAGCGCCCAAGATTGCGCATAAACTTTCGCCTGTGGCGGTCCGTATTCCAGCCCATGTGCGACGCGTTTCGCGGATCGTGCTCGAGGCCAGGATGGGGAAACTGAACGAAATAAGTGGTCATGCGACACCGGCCTCACGAAGTATGGCTTGCGCTGCTCTTTGCCGTTGGGCCCTATTAAAATAGAAAAAAGGAGTTCTAGCAGCCTGACCGCACACGATGATGGTACCCCGCGCGCAGCGCTGCAATTCTCAATGCACTGCGAGCGGGCCGTAGTCTTGACCACGTTGGGTTCGTGGCAGCCTTGTCGCGCCGCCTGATCGCCTCGTGCTGCCGGCGCGGCTTCAAACAAGTATTCTCTCCACCTCGTCGAGCGTAACTTCCTCGGCGCGCCGGTCGTAGAGCTGCGTCGTGCGCGTGCTGGCGTGGTTCGCCATCTGCGCCGCGCGCTCGAGCGTCCCGCCGTTCTTCAAGTAGGCGGTGACGCCCGTCGCCCGAAACGTGTGGTTGCCGATCTTGGTCGTGATCTCGGCCGCCCGCGCCCGCCTCTGGATCATCGCATAGGCGTTCGCCTGGGGCAGGGGATTGCCGGTGAGCCGGCCGGTGGCGCGGCTGTAGGTCTGAAACAGCAACGCCTTTGGATCGCTCGCGAGCCCCGCGCGGTCGATGTACGCGTGCAAATAGGATTTGAGATTGTGGTGGCATGGCATGGCGTGCTGCTTGCCCCCCTTCTCATGCAGGCGCACCCATAGGCGGCGGTTCTGCGGATACACGTCCTCGACGCGCATGCCGATCGCCGCGCCAATGCGCGCGAAGGAATAGACCATCAATCCGATCAAGGCGCGGTCGCGCGAGCCGATGACGGTCGTCGTGTCAATTGCATCGATGAGCTGTCGCGCTTCAGCCGGGTCAAGGATCGGCGTCTTGCCGCGCCGCACGATATGGCGCGGCCCGCGCACGGCGGCGGCCGGATTGGTCGGCATGATCTGGCCGATCACCATCCAGTCGAACAGGTGGCGCAACGCGGCCAGCCGCAGCTTCGCGGTCGGCGCGGATCGCGCTCGGCTCAATTGCTCGATGTAGGTCGCGACATGCACGCTCTCGATCGCCGCGAGCTGCGTGACGCCCTTCGCCTCAAGCCAGTCGAAGAATTCCGTCACCGCGCGCGCATAGGCGCGTCGCGTGTGCGGGTTCCTGATCTGCGCCGTGAAGAATTCGAGGAAGCGATAGGAGGCGCGGGCGCCGGCGGCGGCGATGAGGGCAGGGGCGTGATTGGCGATGACCGGGGCGAGCTGGTTCATTCCTCGCCTCTCCCGTATAGCTTTCTCCGCAATTGCACTATGCGGTCGAGAATCTCGTCGGTTCGCCTCGTCACATCCCGGTGAAGTTTTCCTAGAGCTGGGTCGACATAGATGTCTTCGACCTCTTGGAGAGTGACGAGAGCAGCGAAGTGGGCCTTCGCCATCGCGCCGTCGAGTTGTTGATTAATTTTCCTCAACTCCGCTTCCAGGGTCGTCAGCTGTTGGGTGATTTTCGTGTGGTCCGTCATGGTCAACTCCTATCTGATAAAGGTTATTATCATATACAGACCAACAAAAAAACGCCCACACGCGCGGTCGTTATTGAATGGTCGCCGCATCAATGTTCATCACATACGAGACCAGTTTCCGTTCTATGTTGTCTCTGACAAACACTATCATGCCGCCACGAACAGATGTCGACTTGTAGTCCATTTCCAGAGACACTTGGGACCTTTCGCTCAATTCTGCTTTAAATTCCTCATATGGATAAGCGTAGATTTTCTTCTCGTGGATATCATATAACATGATTGGCTTTTTACTACCATAGGCCATGTACAATCCACGGATGTTGGACCACTGCTCTTGAATTGCACTATAATATTGATCACTCATCGATCGCTCCGGTCTAGCTCCTAAGGCAGCGAGCGTCTAACCCGTCGAGAAACTACTCCACCCGCGCGGCCAATGGTGGCGTTTCTGCCGTTTCGTCCAATGAAGTCGTGAATCAAGAACGCATTGTGTCACTTCTCTCTAGACCTGCAACCACGACTTGTCTTGGATCTGGATCGAGACGCGTGTCGTCGACCGCCTGACGGCCACCCGGCGAGAGCTACAGCGACGTGATCCTGCGGCTGGTGGAGTTAAAGGCTGGCGGGAAGATCATCCGATAAGCCATTCAGCGTATGAGCTTTAAGTTTTTCTCAACCATCGCGGCGCATGGTCCCGCGTCAGTGACATGCGCAGGTGACGTCCGTGGACGGACAATGGGTGACCTATCGCGACCTCGCCGTCAGGCTCGGCGTCAGTGTCGAGGCCGCTAGGCGACGGGCGCTGCGGGGGAAATGGGCGCGCATGCCGGGGAACGACGGTATGACGCGCGTCAGGCCCCCTGACGACCTGTCAGACCGCCGCGCCCCTGACGTCAGGGCTGACGCCGTCCCTGACAATCCGGCGCTGGTGACCGCCCTCGAAGGGCATATCGAGACCCTCAAGACCGACATCGAGCGGCTTGAGGCCCAGCTCGCCGGCGCCGGTGCAGATCTGGCCGCCGAACGGGAGAAGACCGGCAAGGCAATCGCCGCGTTTTCGGCTCTGGCGGAGCGACTCGACGCGTTGGCGGCCGAGCGGGCGCGGCCGTGGTGGCGGCGGCTGGCGGGCTGAGGCCCGCCGAAGCCGGCGCGGCCTTACCCCTTCACACTTAGCCTGATCCTAGCCGCCGCGTTGAGCCGATGCGACCCGCGCCGCCGACTCGGACGCGGCGGTAAACCATCTGCACACCCTTCGGAGCGTATTGCGGCGCTTTCGGCGGCGGCGCGCTCGTTCGCTGCGCGATGTTGGCCCAGTGACCGCGAAGCTGTGTCACTTGGCCATTTGGAAACTGCCCTGGATTTCGAGGTGCGGAAGGTCAGCGGGGGGTCCGATGCGTGCCTCCCCCGATACTCCTGGGGCAGGGCGAACCGGCGAAATGTCAAAAGTAGCCCCCATTCTCGCCCGAATCTGCAACCGGCCAGCCTCCCAAATGCGGGAATGAGGCATCTTGGGCCGGTGGCCAAAACGCACAGCTTCGCGGTCACTGGGCCTTGATGCGACGAATTCGACGCCAAGCTTCTGAACAATACTTTGACTATCGCAGCAGCGTGCTGAGGGCTCTCCTGGCGAGCAAATCATGGACGCGGATAGGGATAAAGAATTCGAAGTTGATCACGCGCTGATAGTGTACATTTGGGCAAACACACTATCCGGTTCTGGGCGACGAAGGCCCCCGGCGCGAGCCGCCGGCGATCCCCTCTGTGCGGCCTCAGCGCAAAGATTTCGCTCCGCCTCGCGGGTCGCGTTAACGGTGGCGCGGGCCGCGCGGTCATCGCACTGTGAGGCGGCTCCGCGTAAAATGGCGAACCGCCCTGTTGTTCGAATCCTTCGGACCGATCGCCTGCCCGGTCAGGTGCGCCACGCCGACGGCCCGAAGGCCGAAGTTGACCCACATCAATGCGCTCCGCGGCGATTTGCGATGCTGGTAACGCCACTCGATCATCGGGAGGCGGAATGTCCGAGATTTCGCTAGGCATGGAAACGGGCAAGGCGGCCGAGTTGCTGGTCAGCCGGTACGGGACGGAACTGGCGCTCCGCAAGACGGTCAGCGAAAGATCCCATGCGCGTCGCGCTCGCAGTCGCAGACGGTTCGACTTTTGGTCGACGGTGGCGGCGCAGATCGAGGCGCTCGGCGGCCACAACGCCGACGCCGCCAACGACGACTGCCGCTCGGCGAACTAGGAAGGGCTAATCTCGAAATCGACGCCGGGCCGCGCGCCGTCGACCTCGCGAAAACTCTGCAATAACTAGACGCACCCCGAGGTCGCGCGTTCCCCCCGTTCCGGCCCGTCGCCACCCGGACGTCGCTGTAGGGCGGACCGCTCGCCCAGCCCTTCCGGGTGCCGCTGGCTGGGCTTCTTGCGCGGGGGACACAGCCCTTAAGCCCGAACGAACGCCTGTGCTGGGCTCCGGGCGTTACGGCGACCGCGAATGGACGATGGAGCGCATTGCTGGGGCGCGCGCATTGCTGGGGCGCTGAATGTGACGCAACGGACAATCAGTGAAGACCTGCGCGGTTTAGAAGTCGCTTCTAAACCCTCGCGCCCCAAAGGCGGCCGGCCGATCATCGGCTCGGCCGCCGCAGCTTCACGCCCGCCCTGCCGCCGCTTTCTGGCGGGGTTGGCCTCCTCAATCTTACGCCCGGCCCTAAGCCGCCTTCGTTAGCGACAACGATTGCGACGCACGCCACAGCGCCGACGAAGATCAAGAACGCCAGCCTCATGAACATCGGCGCGGGCTCTGAGCGCTCGCAATTCTCACGGCAAGGTCTGTTCGCTCATATCCGCCCGCCAGCCAGCCGATCTCGCCGGCGGCGATGAACTGGTCCTGGAAATAGGCGCAAAGCACATCGCTCTCGCGGGCAAAATGCCGCATGAGCAGCACGCGCGCGGCTGCGTTGAGCGGATGGGCGCTTTCGGCGATGACCTCGTTGTCCTCGTCGGCGACGAAATAGCGGCCCCCGGATGTCGCAATGAGTTGGCAAGTGTGCGCGGTCATGGCCTTTCCTCCCTTCGAGGCGGCGAGCGGTTCTCTCGGTCGCGAGGAATAATTGTTGAAAAACGACCGCGAGCGTGGCCATGTTCCTTTTCTCGTTTATGGCGTGGATGATCATCTTCAGGATGGTCGGGATGCTCGCCGGGCAGTGAGCGGCCGCCGGGATTGACTTTTAGTCCCCGGCCAGGCTGCCTCTCGGCTCAATCGCATGGGCCTTAAAGGGAGAACCCATGACCATCGCCGAGGCGCTCGCCGCTGCCAACACCCGCTGCTGGCACTTTCTGCAAAGAGTTGAACGATTTCAATCGTCCGAGCGCCGTCGCCCCGGATTCGGTCAGGGCGCGGGTCATGACGATGCTAAGACTGGCGACCGCGTAGTGGCTGATCGAGGATACCCCGGGGAGCTGTGGGTTAGGCAACCTTTCAGCCCCCGATTTGTCAGCTTGCTTGCGCGTTGCCCGGCCGCGTTCACGCCGCGAGCATGGTCGCGATACTCTTGGGGTTGAAGGGCCGTCCGCGCTCGTTGAGGTATCCTTGGGCTGCCATCGCCGCCGACACTGCCCGTAGGCTCAGCTTCCCGCCTTTGGGCTTCTTGCGTGCTAGCGCCTTGGCCAGCGCCACCACCTCGGGGCGGGTCTCAGCGAGGCTCTTGCGGCCCTCGACCTTCTCGCCGGTGGCCACGCGCTTGCGCCTACGTGCAGCCGCCAGCTTGGCGACAAGAGTCGCCTTCTCGAACTCGGCGATGGCGCCGAGGACCTGGCGCACGAGGACCGCGGTCGGGGTGTCCTCGATGAAGTGCGTGGGCGCCGACGCCGCGACGAGGGAGATTCCCTTCGCCTTGAGCATGTCGTGGCCGGCGAGCTGCACCATGAGGTCGCGGGCGAAGCGGTCCGGGCTCTCCACGATGATAGTCCGGGCGCGCATCGTCGCGATCCTTCATAAGATCGACGACGCGATACGCCTCGGCAAGAAAGAACTGGCCGCTGTCAATTAACGTTTTGATAGCAGCAGATTCATTGCACGGCTCACTGAACGCCAGCAGCACCCGCGCGGCAGCCAAGAGAAAGCGGTCGTCAACCGCGTCGTCGAGGCGCTGTTTGAAACTGTCAGGGTTAAAGCGTTGTAACATAGTTGTTACTCCGGGGGTCTTGACGAACATGAACTGAAACTCGGACGGCATCCTGCCCATGAGAACCCCTAGTGACCTCCACTCCAATCGCACAGTCAGGCTTTTCGACTACCCGATGCGGCTATCCTGGCGGCGTGAGGGCGTCGGCGTTTAGGCCGCCAAGTGCGCCGCTGACGTCGGATATCGCAGTTAACGAGCGGTTAAGACCTGCGCCCCGCCTCGATCTCGACGAGCCGCAGAATGACGTCGGGGTAGTCCTCGCCGGGTCGGCGCATGGCTCTCATGCGGTCGACAACGGCTGCCTCGACCTGGATGAAGCATTTGCCGCACTCGCGCTGCATGGGCCAACGGGCCGAGCCCTTCGGCAGCGTCGAGGCGATGGCGTCATAGGCGCCCTCGGGTGAGGGCGAGGCAAATCATCTCCGGGGGACTTGATCCCCGCCAAGCGGTAATTTCAGGGCTGAAGCCAAGCGTTTCTGTGCCGAGACGCTACCGGCCTCTCCTTCTCGCGGGCGGGCGTTGATGCGACTCGGCGAAGAGAGGCTACGAACGGATCGCCGAGGCCGCCAGCTGCTACGCGGAGGCCGCCTGGTCGGCGCTACGCCAAGGCGGAGTTTCTCGGCTCTAGACTATCTAACAGATTCGTGTTCACCAAGCCGCTAAATCCATTCTGAGCCGATTTGCGCTAATCGAAGGCCTTAGACTTTTTACAGAAAGCGTCTTTTGTCGGAGTCCTGGGGAT
>CAWDTW010000028.1:0-32952 GCA_963805295.1 uncultured Alphaproteobacteria bacterium
CTGATTGATCATTCACGCCGCGAGAGGGAGGCGGCGGGGATGGCTGTTTCCGACGATCTTCGCGAGCGCGTGGTTGAGGCGGTGGTCTTGGGCGGGTTGTCGCGCAATCAGGCGGCCGCGCGTTTCAAAGTGAGCGTAGCGAGCGCGGTGCGCTGGGTGAAGCGGTTGCAAGACCACGGGCGAAATTTCACCGGCGCCTTCTGGCGGCGACCGCCGCTCCGGCCGGATCGAGGCGCATCACGACTATCTCTTGGGCCTGGTCCGGCGCAGCCCGGACAAGACGCTGCTCGAGATCCAGGAGCGGCTGATCGCCAATTGTGGCGAGCGCTTTGCGGTCTCCGTGCTGTGGCGCTTCTTCGACCGTCACGCGATCACCTTTAAAAAAAACGGCGCATGCCGAGGAGCAACAACGCGCAGACGTCCAAAATCGACGCCGGGAATGGTTCGCGGGGCAACTCGATCTCGATCCGACGAAACTCGTTTTCGTTGACGAGACCGGAGCCTCCACCAATCTCGCGCGCAAAAGCGGACGTTGCCGGCGCGGGCGCCACTTGCGGGCGGCCATCCCGCACAGTCACTACAAAACGGTGACTTTGGTCGCCGGCCTTCGCCTTCGCGGCCTGACAGCGGCAAAGACTTTCGACGGACCGATCAACGCCGCCCGGTTCGAGGATTGGCTGGAGACATGCCTCGTCCCCACGCTCTCGCCCGGCGAGGTCGTCGTCATGGACAATCTCCCGGCTCACAAGGGGCCGCGGGTTGAGCAACTCATCAAGGCGGCGGGCGCGGAGTTGCGATATGTCCCAGCCTACAGTCCTGATATGAACCCCATCGAAAAAGCCTTCTCCAAGCTCAAAGCCTTCCTGCGCAAAATCGCCGAACGGACCGTCGCGGGCCTCATGCGCGCCCTCGAAACCTGCGCCGAAATCTTCAAGCCCTCGCAATGTACAAATTACTTCAAATCCTGTGGTTATGAGCACAATACAGGATGATCGGATTCCGCTCTAGCTGTCTGGGTCACTCTATTTGTGGCCGACCGGAAGAAATTCTGGACAATGACATGGATCGGCGCGACGCTAGGCGGAGCGGCCGCAGTACTTCTGGTGAAGGTTTTCGATGGGAATTTCATCAAACAAGTCGTTGAACACAAGCGCGTTCTTAATCTAACCCAGCTTTCATACCCCGTAATATTTTATATGTACATTACTCTACCCATGATTTATTTTATGTGTCTAATTATATATTTTTGGAAAAAGACCACAGAGTGGTACTTCGTTTTCGTCTATAGCGCAATCGCAATATTAAGCGGCAACGCAACTTTTATCGGTGAGGGAGTTGCCAATAACGCGCTTTTCGACACGGTCATCGCTGCGGCTTTGACCGTAGGGATGCTTGCCAGGACCCTCGCATCCTTTGTTGACTGTCGGGGAGCCGCGCCAAATTCTATTGTTGGCGATCACCGCGAGCTTGCTGTTTGTGCCGCTGACCAGCGGGCTCTCCAATCTGATGCCGGTGGCTAGACACATTTGGGCGCGACATGCCGAGCGGGCCGAAGCCGTCGCTATGACCAATCTGCTGGCGGCGGCGCCAGGCCCCGTGGCTTGCGAAGAATTGGCATGGTCTTCTGGGCAAATAAGCCGTTTCAGCTACGACTTCTTCAACATGGGGCAAAGAGCGAAGCTTGGTGGGGGGGAGGGAGATCTATTCCTGTAATCCTAAATTCGGCAGTTGGCTCTGATCGTCGTTCGTGAAGCGGGGTGCGTTTCAATCTGCGGTTGCGTCAAGATGGACATAGGCGCGGTGGCGTGCGAAGGGCGCGGCCTTTGAGGAAGGCTTGGAAGGCGCGGGAGAGTATTTCGCGCCAACGCTGCCAGGGCGTCAACTGCTCCGCATTTGTGACCAACCGCCTTAGGAATAGGGCTACCGCTCGAAGCGCCTTTGCGGCGGGAACGGACTTGGCGTGCGTGCTGGCGATCTTGATCGTCGTTTGTCGCGCATGGCGCACCCGTTCGGCGATGGCGTGCAACAACAATGGTCGGCTCGTGATCGCCTCTCGGTGGCGATCGGGCTCGGCCAATCGCGTGAAGATGTTCCACCAATCGTAAAACAACGCCACGAGGCGGGCCGCCAAACGACAGCGCGCCAGGTCGTGAGTGACGAAGCCGCCCCAGCCCCATTGGTTCTTCAACTCGTCGAAAACATTCTCTCCATCGCCGCGGTCGCGATAGAGCTGGCCAAAGCTTTCCAGAGCCTCGAGGAGCGTGGTCGCGAGAACCTGATATTCCCACATCTCCTCGCTCGGGCCGATGTCGAGGAAGGCGAGCCGAGGCGGTCCATCCTCGTCCATCGCGGGCGTCGCCAGCGCGCCTCTCACGCGCCGCCGCAATATGACGACGCGCCGTTGTCGGCTCCAGCCTTGCAATCAAATCTCGGTCTCTTTGGCTTGCCAACCTTGGCCCGAATCGACCCAATCGCTCTGCCCCGAAAGACGCTCGATCGCGCGTTTGACCTTGGCGGTCAGCCGTAGCTTGAACAAATACGGCAAAGCGCGCCGCTCGGCTTCCCCCATGATCCCCTCATTGCCGAAGCCCTTGTCGCCGCGCAAAAGAGAAGGCCAACAATCGCGCGGCGTTCGATCCAACAACGCCCACAGGCCAGGCGCGCTGTGATTGGAAGTGTGCTCGTCGCCCGCGCTCACATCCACATCGAGAACCAATCGCGTCCCCGCCATCGAATAGGTGTGATAGCAGTGGCTGGGCCGCCCAGGCTTCTTGGGATTGTAGCCGACCACCGCTCCTTCCTGATGGCCGTAGAGCGGCTTCACCGTCGTATCGACGTCGAGTATCCACGGCTCGCTCAAAAGCGGCTCCACGCAATGGTCGAGATGACCTCGCAGCCAGTTCGCGCCCGCTTCTTCCTCGATCGCCGCGAACGCCCGCCGAACCGCGTCCTCGCTGATGATCTTGCTCATGTCGAGAAGCTCGGGCAACACGCCGTCGCCTCGCAGCGCCGCGATATGCGCGTAGCGCTTGTGCCCGGCCAACATCGACAACATCGTCGTCCCCAGCACGTCGCGCTTCTTGGGCGCGTTCGGGCTCGTGTAACGCAGCGGGCAATCCGCCACGAACGCCTCGAACAGCCCCGCGGTCTTCAGAAAATCGATGAAGAACGGCAATTGCCCGAGCGGCGTAAGCGCCGCTTCATGGTCAAACTCGACCCGAACCGAACCGGCGAAACTGTCGACCACGACGCCCATGCCCGAGGCGTCGGGTTCAACCGCAGATTGTTCACCCGACGGGTGAGCCCCAAAGCGCGCTAGAGCGGTATCCGAACGGATTGAATTGGTTGGGGATTCCCGAATCGGTTAATTTCTGATTGATCATTCACGCCGCGAGAGGGAGGCGGCGGGGATGGCTGTTTCCGACGATCTTCGCGAGCGCGTGGTTGAGGCGGTGGTCTTGGGCGGGTTGTCGCGCAATCAGGCGGCCGCGCGTTTCAAAGTGAGCGTAGCGAGCGCGGTGCGCTGGGTGAAGCGGTTCAAGACCACGGGCGAAATTTCACCGGCGCCTTCTGGCGGCGACCGCCGCTCCGGCCGGATCGAGGCGCATCACGACTATCTCTTGGGCCTGGTCCGGCGCAGCCCGGACATGACGCTGCTCGAGATCCAGGAGCGGCTGATCGCCAATTGTGGCGAGCGCTTTGCGGTCTCCGTGCTGTGGCGCTTCTTCGACCGTCACGCGATCACCTTTAAAAAAAACGGCGCATGCCGAGGAGCAACAACGCGCAGACGTCCAAAATCGACGCCGGGAATGGTTCGCGGGGCAACTCGATCTCGATCCGACGAAACTCGTTTTCGTTGACGAGACCGGAGCCTCCACCAATCTCGCGCGCAAAAGCGGACGTTGCCGGCGCGGGCGCCGCTTGCGGGCGGCCATCCCGCACAGTCACTACAAAACGGTGACTTTGGTCGCCGGCCTTCGCCTTCGCGGCCTGACAGCGGCAAAGACTTTCGACGGACCGATCAACGCCGCCCGGTTCGAGGATTGGCTGGAGACATGCCTCGTCCCCACGCTCTCGCCCGGCGAGGTCGTCGTCATGGACAATCTCCCGGCTCACAAGGGGCCGCGGGTCGAGCAACTCATCAAGGCGGCGGGCGCGGAGTTGCGATATCTCCCAGCCTACAGTCCTGATATGAACCCCATCGAAAAAGCCTTCTCCAAGCTCAAAGCCTTCCTGCGCAAAATCGCCGAACGGACCGTCGCGGGCCTCATGCGCGCCCTCGAAACCTGCGCCGAAATCTTCAAGCCCTCGCAATGTACAAATTACTTCAAATCCTGTGGTTATGAGCACGATACAGGATGATCGGATTCCGCTCTAAATCACACCGCGTGCTACGCGCCGCGGCGATGACCACGTGGCGTGAGGCCGTCGCGGCGGCTTGAAAATCCGTAAGGCGTAGACCTCCCGTGCTCTTCGCAGGCCAATGTGACAGCGCCCTGGCGAGGCCTCGCCGTGCTTGCCGCTCGCCCCGTTCGACCCGCTTGTCCCGCCGCCGTCCTCGTCGTTCGACCGGTCCCCGCCGCCGCCCGCATCGCCTGGGCGCCCGGCATTCGACGAACCGCAAAATGCGCGAGCGGCCCACGAGACGATGCCGGGAAATGCGCCTGCGACGACCACGGCCGCCGCCAGGGCAGCCGTGGGATCCGACCGCAGGCGGGCGACGACATCGTCGGGCAAGGGCTCGACCGGCATGCAACCCTCGCGGCGAGACGAATTAACGAGAGAATTTTCCACTGTGAATCTCCTGCGCGAGACGGTTCAGCGCGTAGCAAACCGGCAGAACGACGTCGCGCTGCGGGACAGACCCCCAGGTCGCCGACGAAGACTGTACAATCGCCGACCACGCCCCGAGCGACGGGAAGTCTTGTAGCCGCCGAATGCCGGCGGGTTTTGCGTTCAAAGGCCAATCTTTTGTTTTTGTGGGCCAGGGAGCGAAACATGCAACCGTTGATATCGTTGCCTGTGCGCGCTGGTTTCCGCGCTCCGCACCAACAAATTGATCAACAAGGGAACGCTGGAGCGCAGTGGGTTCCCGCCTCGGTGGGCCGCACGAAAGTTGCTGGCTTCATCGTCGAAAAGTCCGCGCGCGGCAATCCAGGCGATTTCAGCATCGCAGATCGCATCATCGCCTCGTCGAAGGAGAACCGCGCCAACGGCTACAAGATGAATTCGTGATGCGCCCGCGCTGAAGACGGCGTCAGACTAAGGCGATGCCCAAAAACTATTGCTTCATTTCGTGAAACCTCGGCGAGATGCTGTAGTTCCATTCTGGATGGAATGAGTCTCGGGTCATGTTGAGGGTCGCCATTTCCGCGTCCGAGACCTTGATGCCCTTTGGATAGGTGTTGCTATCGAGTTCGCAGCGGATTTTGAGACCGGTTTTCGTCGTGGTGTTGGCGATCAGTTCGATGACGATGAGGAGGCTGAGGAGTGGCGTCGCGCGCCAGTTCTGCGTGATGTGGCAGAACATGCGATGCTCGATCTTGTTCCACTTCGAAGTCCCTGGCGGATAGTGGCAAACCTGAATGATCAGACCGGTTTCGTCCGCGAGTTGCTGACATGCCTGCCCAACGAAGTGCGCCGAATTCCGACGGGCGCCTGCGCGCCGACCTGCTTGCAGGGCGACGTCCAGATCGGCCGACGCTGCTGTCCGGTCGCGACGCTCGCGGCCAACGCCGCATGCTCCAATTCGTCGTGCCCGGCGGGGCAAACGACGATCGGGCCAAGCAACTTCTGCTGCGATTCGAGCCATGTCTACACGGGCGCCGGTGGCGCGCCCGCCTGCTGCAGCGGCCAGGTCGTCAACGGCCGATGCCTGCCCGCCAAAACGCCAGTCTGTCCGCCCGGCGGGCCCCCGACCGCGCAATGCCCGTGTCCGACCGGTTACGTTCAGGCCGGCGGCGCGTGCTGTCTTGCGAGCCAGGCGACGTCGTCAGGGGTCTGCTGCCCGTCGGGCGCAGCGCCGGGCGGCCCGAACAGGACCGCGTGCCTGCCGATCTTCCACATCCCGATCGGGCCGCTCTGCTAGCTTGGGAATGGTCGAGGAACTCACTTTGTGACCCATGGCGCGAAGCGCCGTCGCCAGCTTGTCGTGGCTCTTGGAGACCCATCGCAACGGCCGCATCGGGTCGCCCATCGTCGCCGGCTCGAGCAATCGTTGCACCCGGCTCCTTGACGGGAGAGGTGCGGCGCAAGGGCGGGGGCACTCCTCGGTTGACGGTCAAGGACCCGACGCTGTTGGAGGACTTGTTCCGCAAGTCCTTCAGACCGCGCCCAATCGTGCTCCGGGGGACCTTCGTCGCGCGCGCGACCGCCGCAATCCCGCCGTAGCCCGCCGCCTTCGCCTCCGCCGCCGCGCTCAACCGCCGGCGTCGCTCGTCCAGCGAAGGCCGAAGCGCGTCAAACCGGACGCGCAGGGATGATTCGTCTATCATCATCACGATATAGACGCTCGCCTCGCACTCGGGAATCCGCTAAACAGCCGATGCCAGTAAAATCGCAAATTCCGAATCGGCTATTTTTGGGCGTCGCCTAACATTGCGGACGACGTCGGTATCTGAGGTTAGGGCGGGTATGCCGCCCTGAGGGAATTCTCGTCGCGCGTAGACAACGCAGTGGACGACCGCTCTGCGCAAAGAGCGGTCGTTCGTCGTCGGCGCGGCGAACGGGTCATATCCGACCCTTTGCTGCCCTTCCCCCGTCCACGCCGGTCCGGGAAGAGAGCGCCAGGGGGGGTCCTTCGCAACGGCGCGCTCGCCCAGTTCCAATCGAGTCGATCTTGCGATCAACACGAGTTAGCGGGAGGGACTCTCTGTCGCGCGGACCTTACCTATTCGCTCCTTGAGCGCGGCGACGCCGACAGCGCCAATGACCGCTTCGTCGCCGACCACGTAACTCGGCGTGCCGGAGAAGCCGAGGGCGGAGGCGAGCCTCATGTCCTCAGCGAGCGTCGCGTTAACCTCGTCGCTGGCCATGTCTCGTTGGAGTTGCATCAGATCGAAGCCCTGATCTTTCGCCGCATTGAGCGCCTTCTGCTCGCTCGCGGGGCCCGGCGCGTTCAGCAACGCCTGATGGAAGGCTAGGTATTTCGTCGGGTCCTGCATGCGCGCCGCGATGGCGACACGCGCCGCCTCGGTGGAGCCGGGACCGAGAACGGGAAACTCTTTGAGAACGATTTTGAGGCGCGGCTCGTCGCGGATCAGCGTGAGCGTGTCTGCGAGCGCGCGTTTGCAGAAGCCGCAATTGTAGTCGAAAAACTCGACCAGCGTGACGTCGCCGTGCGGGTCGCCGAGCGTCACCTGATGGGGCGAGGAGAAAAGCTCGGCGGCGTTGCCGGCCATCGCTGCGCTCCGGTCCGGGGTCTGCTTGGCGCTCGCGCCTGCCGCCGCGCCGGGGCGCCGTTTCAAAATATCGGCAAGGATCTGACCGACCGCCTCCGGATGCTTGATGAAATAGCTCTTGACCAGTTCGGCAACCTCTTCGGGATGCGCCGCGAGGTAGTCCTTGACGATCGCTTCGGTCGCCGCGCGGCTGTCTTGCGCCGGGGCGCTTGATGCCGTGAACAACCCGCCGACGAGGACGGCGGCCGCGAAAAGCCGAGGGGATCGCATGGACGAACCTCCTATTGCTCCCTGAAGACGCCGCCCCCCGGAGCGAATCCGGGGCCTCCCGGGCCGGGAAACATCGGGCCGCGCGGTGGGCTGAATTCACCGGGACCTCGGGGAACGGAACCTGGCATGCCAAAAGGAACGCAGACACCCTGCCGGTTGCGGATTGCGCCCCGCGGACAGGCCGCGGGAACGCAAATTCTGCGGGGATTGCGCATGAGCCCGGGCGGGCACGGCGCTGGGCCGGTCGGGGCGCAGACGCCTTCGGCGTTGCGCGCCATTCCCCGCGGGCAGGGAGGCGGCGCAATCGGAGCGCAGGCGCCCGTGCGAAGCCGCTCTCGGCCTGGCGGGCAGGGAGGAGGCGCGGGCGCGGCGCATTCGCCGTTGCGCAGACGCTCCTGGCCTTGGGGGCAGGGCGGCGGCGCGATCCGAGCGCAGGCGCCGGTGCGAAGCCGCTCTCGGCCTGGTGGGCAGGGACGAGGCGCGGGCGCGGCGCATTCGCCGTTGCGCAGACGCTCCTGGCCTTGAGGGCATGGCGGCGGCGCGATCCGAGCGCAGGCGCCGTCCGGGCCCCGGATCAGGCCGGGCGGACAGGGGGCGGGCCGGACCGGCGCACAACGACCTTCGCGGTTCAGCGATTCGCCGGTAGGACAGGCCGGCGGAGCGACAACGGGCAGCGGAACAACAGTCGGCGGAGGAGCGGCGACCGGCGGCGCGAGCCTTTCACACGCACCTTGGGGGTTGCGAAACTCGCCTGGACCGCAAGGCGCCCTGCCGGTCAGGCACGAGCGCCCGTCGGCGCTGACGAAGCGCCGGTTGCAGCAGGTTCCGTCCGACATCCGCTCGTAGCCGGTGGCGCAAGCCGGAACGCTTGGGATATGGGCGGGGCATGCCCCGCGATTGGAGGGATCGACCGGCCCCGGACAGCAGAACTCCGGCGGTCGTGACGTTGGCCGGAGCGCCAGCATGCGCCGCCCGCCGTCGGGATCAGGCCTGAGGCGCATCTAATTGAGTTTACCCCAGCGTGACAATTACCCAAGACGAATATAGCGGCTGATTCTGTCGAGCGTTGATACGCGGGCGTCGCCTATCATGAGGCCAGTGGGGCGTAGAGGCGGTAACATCGCGTTCGGCTTAGCCATCGGCGCCGGCGGCAGAGCGCCCGCATGGGCGGCGGGAGCGAACAGCAAGCCGGCATTCGCGAGCAGCACCGTACGGCGCTCCACAGCCAGGCCCTCGCACCGCCGATGCCTCTTCGGTCGTCGAGGCACGCCTCAGTCCCAGTATGCGGCGAATGCGAAAGCCTCACGATGCACTCACACATCCCGCCCACCTCCATGCGAACTGTGAATTTGCCGCGCAGTTTCGTCAGGCATGCGCCCAACAATCCACGAGCGCGTCACCATGTCACGGGCGATGTCCCTGACCGCCAGGCTGGCCTTGAACTCGCGCCAGAGGTACGTGTCCAACAGGACGCGAATCACTTCGTCTTCATACGGTAGGATGCTCACTCGTCGTCCTACTTTCGTCACCCAGTCGAATTCCTCCATCGATAGTTTCATGCGCCGCGGTTCTGCCGGCGCAGCTTTCGCAGGGCCGACGCGATCGCCGACAGCTCGCGATAACTGGCCTGCCGCCGAGCGGGCGTCAGCGTCGTGTCCTCAGCCTTCTCGATCAGGTGCGACCGGCGTTCATCGAGCGACCTCTCGATCGCCCGCCGCTCCCGATCGTCGATCTCCAGTTTCAAATGTCCCCGGCCCTCAGTGCGATGCTTGGCCTACGCGAAATAATCAGGTAAGCGATATCGCGCGCCGCGGCCTGTCCCAGCGCGCCAATCTTCTGCATTCTCGGGCCACTTGCGTCGGACACCCGTCGGGGTGGTCTGACCCGCTGTCAGGCTTATGCAGGCGCAGGCAGCGCCTTCCCCTTGCGGACCTCGGACGGCGAACTTCCGGTCCAGCGTCTGAAAGCATGGTTGAAGGAGGTCGATCCCTCGTAGCCCAACAGCCAGGCAATTTGCGAAAGGGACATACCCGGCTCCTTGAGATACTGGAGCGCAAGGCTGCGCCGCAACTGGTCTACGACCTCCTCGTAGGTCGTTCCCTCGACAGCGAGCCGGCGCGAGAACGTTCGCGCGCTCATGCCGAGCGCTTTGGCGACGGTTCGCTTGTGCGCCTTGCCATGCGGCAGGAGTTTTTCCACTTCTTTCTCGACCGCGGCCCGCAGTGTATCCGACGCGGTCCCGCGCTCCTTCGCCGCCATGTCCATAAAGGGCTCAAGCGCTTTGAGCAGCTTCCGGTCGGCAGTGAGGAGGGGAGCAGTAACCGCGGCGTTTGAGAATTCGAGCAGATCGGACGCGACCCCCTCGTCCGCAGCTCGGCCGAACTCGACGGAGCAGCCAAAGAAGCGCTCGTATTCCGGCAGGTCGGAATTGCGCGCATGCGCGAACACCGCCCGGGTCGGGCGGATGTTGCGGCCAGCAAGCTCACGCAGAGCACGCAACGTGACCGCCATCAGAAACTCGGCGCCCTGCCTGCCCAGAGGCCGCGCCAGACCGACGAAACCGATCTCGACGACGAGGCCCTCGGGCGTTGCAGTCAGTTTCATGCGCACAGCCTCGTTGGCGATCCGGGAATAGCGGTCAAGGAGCGCCAGGGCTTCGCCGACGTTTTCCGCGGCGGACATGGCATAGAAGATGATCCCCGCATCACGCGGATCGGCTTGCTCGGCGAGGTGGAGACCAAAAGTGGCGTCCTCGATCGCTTCCGCGGCGCAATCAAGGAGCCGGCTTTGTCCCATCGCCGATATGCGATGGTGGAGGGGGCTGCTCGCCGCAAGGTCGCGCTCCGATATGCCTGCTTCGCGCAACACCGGGGCGGTCGCGACGTTACACCGCCGTAGAGCGTCTATTGCGTTCTTGGCCGCAAACCCCATCGCTGTCGGCAGGCCGTGCCGACTGGCGTCCTCGGTCACATCAACGCTCCCGCTGCGAAAGCTTGGCCCGATCTATCAGCCGATTGGCCCGCAATAGCAAGACGCCCGACCTTCGGTCTGTCATCCAGCATGTTTACGACAATACGAAGCGGCGGGCAGTTAAACGCCGCGCGGGGACAGAGGAACGGCGGCTCCGGCGCGGAGCCGGGCGGACGGGGAGCGGCCCGCGGTCGCATGGGCGGCGCCGGCGCGGGGGGGCCGGGCGCGCGGCTTCCTCAGCGGCGTGCGCTCGAACAGGAGCAGGGACCCTCCCGTCGCTAACCGGCCGCTTGCCGGCGCTTTTGACCGCGGTAGCCAAGCGGATGCAGAAAATCAGCTACGCGGGCTACTTCCCGCCTGAGGTCTATTCACCAGGCGATTTAAGCTGCACCTCCGGTTCACGCTCAGCTTCCGCGACGTCGAAGACTTGCTCGCCGAGCGCGCGTGCATTGACGGGAAATTGCCGCAATTTCGGCTGAAAAGCCCGCGCGATTTAAAGACCATCACTCCTTGCAGAGCGGTCCGCGGGTATCAATTGAAAAACGTGATGATGGACATACTCGAGAAGAGACTGATTGAGGCTTTGGAGCGCGTGGAAGCACACGGTGACGTTGCGCCCGTTCACGTTCACGACCCGATGACGATGCTGCTCCGGGAGAACGCCATCCAGGCCCACCTCATGCGCTGGGACGACGCCCGAGGCCGCTATGTGTTGACAGGTACGGGCCGCCGGCGAATTAGCGCAGGAGGCCGCGTTCTTGGCACAGTCGTATCGTTCCGAAGGCGCGGCGTCGTGAATACCGGTGCGCCGCAACGGAAACCCGCGAACGCTAATCTCAAGGAATAACGGGTCGAGTAGTTGCTCACCTCGACGGACGCGCCAGTGGCCAGAGCTCATACGATTTCGGGAAAGGCAAGAAGCAGACGATCCAGGTGAGTTGGGGCGACGTCGCGATTGCGTTTCATTCGACCGGCATTCCCAACATCGAGGTCTATTTTGTGTCGCAGGTCGCCAAGGCGATGACCGGCACAACCTGGAACGGCCATCGGTTCTTCGGCTTGCGGACCGCAAAGTCCGACCCATCCGCAAGAGCCGGTCGCAGGGTCCATCGATGGCTCCCAAAAGTAACGTAAAAGATCAGGAAGGCTTACGAATTGAATTGGCGGGACCGAAGGTTTTCAGTCGTGCGACGAGCGGATGGCCCGGCCCGAGTTTTTCGAGCGCGAGGTCGTAGGCGCGCTTGCCGTCGTAGGCGACCACTTCGGGACTGGCGCCTGCATCCAAGAGAACCTCGGCGCAGTCTGCAAAGCCGTGCCATAGGGCGTCCTGAAGCGGCGTATATCCGTTGGACGCGCCCTGGTAGTTAAGGTTGACGCCGGGGGCGCGCGCGAGCAGGCGCGTTATGTCCAAGTATCCGTTGTACGTCGCCTTGTGCAGGGGCACTGCCCCGAACACGGGTTCGACCGCATTGACGTCTGCGCCGGATTCGATCAGCGCTGCAACCATGTCGGTCCTGCCGTCCCGCGCGGCGACCAGCAGTGCGGTGTGTCCGTCCTGAAATGTCCCCAGGATGGGATAACGCTGCTCCAACGGAGCGCCTTGTGTGAGCGTCTGGCGGAGGGCCGACGGATTGTTGTCGAGGACGGCCTGGACGAGCACGGTGGCCGACTTGCCCGCCTCATCGCGCGCACGCCTTTGGGCCACCAACTCCTGAATGCGTTTCAACTTATCTTGATCGGCCTGTCCATGACTGACCCGGATTGCGTATTCGATGTGTTGGTCTATCGTGAACCCGTAGTAAGTCTTGAGCTCAATGCGCGCGTTCCGGTCCAGAAGGAACGCAACGATCTCATCCGATTTGAACCAGATGGCCTCGACCAGCGGCGTGTGTCCGGTCGTCACCGCTTGCGAGTTCATCCATGCACCATTTTCCACGAGGATGCGGACACAATCGACTGCGCCGGCCTGACAAGCTTTGTGAAGGGCGGAGGCGCCCGCTCGGGCGTCGAGCGCGTTGACGTTCGCGCCAGCTGATATCAACAGGGAAACGAGCGCTGCATCTCCGAGACCGGCGGCGAACATCAGAGCTGACAGGCCGGTCGCGCGCTCGCGCGTGTCGGCGGAGACGCCGTTGCGAAGGTGCTTGCGGGTCGCTGCAAGATCCGCAGCTCGCACTGCAGCAATCAAGTCATCAGGCAGCGACGCGCGGATTGCATCGGCTTCCGGTGTCGGGTCGAAAAACGACTGCCAACGCGTCACGAGCCCGGTCGGGCCGAGGTGGAAAAAGTGGAAGCTATTGATTTCGTACGCCTCGCCGCTCGCGAGGGCGCGTTCTCGGGTCCTCAGTTCCGCGAATCCGCGCGTGACTGAGAAGCCGGAGGTCAACTTTTTTGTCGATAGCGTCTCGACCAGCGTCGCCCGCTTCGCGAAAGCGGCGAGAACTGCCGCCTTGCCAGACGCTTCGCCCAGATATGGGATAAATCGATTTGCGGCCTGGCTCGCCGCTTCGAAATGGATGGAATTGTCGAGGCCCGCCGCCACGGTCGCGCCATCGCCTTCGATAAGCGCGTTCAGCCATTTCTTGAAGGATGCGGCGCGCGAGCCAGGTTCCTGAGTTGACGACGCGTCTCCGCGGGTCGCCTTGATGATCGGGACGGGTCCGTGTAGGACTTCCATCGCACGATCTTGCCATTGCCCACGGTCAGCCATTGTATGAACTCAATTTCGAACTCGAGGCCCGTCGACTTCACCCTCGTTCGTTCGTGGATGACGCCTGCCGCGTTTTCTCCATCCGCCGCCGAAGTCACCAATTCTTCGGTTAGCAGAGTGCAGGTGTAGCCGGCCACATCATCCTCCTCTATTGCGACGAGAGCGAGGCCCTGACGCACCCTTATCTGGCGCGGGCGTGGGCCTTGCGCGGTGCGGACCTGCGGGTGCCGGGCAAGCGCGTCAACATTGCGACCATTCTTCATCGCGCTCGGCGGCTCGAATCCTGACTGGCTTTCGGTTCGAAAGCGAGCATGTTATCTGGACGTCCGCAACGCTGAGGCGCCGCGGGCAAACCCTCAGCCCCGGCGATCGTGCGAGACGGTTGCGCGATGAATTTTGAACAGACGGGCGAGTTCGGCGGGCGTCTTGCGCCCGGATGATACGGCTTCGACGATCTCCTTCTTTTGCTCGGCGGTGATTTTCGGCTTTCGTCCGGGGACGCGTCCTTGAGCGCGCGCTTCATGTAGACCGGCGCGCGTGCGCTCGCGGATCATCTCGCGCTCGAATTCGGCGAAAGAGCCGAGCATCTGCATCAGCATGCGGCCGGCGGGGCCGGACGTGTCGATGGCCTCAGTCAGCGACTTGAATTTCGCGCCGGCAACCGCCGCCGTTCTTCCGGCAATTCGTTTGTGTCGGCCTCGACGAAGATTTCGACGGTTTCATCGCTGGCATGAATTTCGATTCGTAGCGCAGAGCCCTCGAAATCAACCTCGTGACGCCGGAGATCACGTGCAGAAGGACGCCATTGCAATGGTTTCGTTGTGTCATGGCGTAGCGGCATACTGTTGAGCCTCTTGCAAAATTCATCGAACGCGGCGAATTTTCCCTGTGTTCGCGGGGCGGAGCGGCCGGCGCTCGGGCCGGCGCGGGCCTGAGCTGCGTGACGCGGAGTATTTGATCGACCGCGAGTGCCACCACGCCGAACATGAGGTGGCATTTGACCTTGATCGCGCCGCGCACGCGCACGGACCGTGCGCCGAATTCATCCTTCAGTCGGGCGTTGACGCGTTCGGCCAGGGTGCGAAAATCAAAAATCACGTCGTCCGGATCGGGCATATGGATGAGTTTCATGCGCTCGACTTCTTTGGCCCATTCGGCCTTGGCTTCGTGCTGGGCGCGAAAGTTGCGATCGATGATCGGCGCATGGCCGAGCGCCTTGCTGTGGTCATGGATGGCGGCGGCGTCGTAGGCCGCATCCATTAGATCGTAGAGATAGGAGACGCGGGCGCCGGTCATGGTCATCAAGGGAATGGCGACCTGACTGTCGTGGACGGAAGCCGAGGTCTGAACTGGACCCCATTCGTGGGACCACGGGTCCTTGGATTTAAGGTGTAATCTCGCCTGCCCTTGTCCTTCAAGAATTAAGCCGCTTCTTGCTGCTTCTGCTTCTGCTGTGGGTATGTGGGCAACGCGTTTGCGTTGTCCAAGCGAAGCGGCATATCCACAGCCCTCGCCGCCGCCTCGATTTTGTCCATGCCGGCGCGCCACACCGCCATCGGCATCTGGTTGTTCATCGCCTGGTGAGGGCGTCGAAAATTGTAAAAAGTCATCCAGGAACCGATGCCGGCCCGCGCCTCGCGGCCGTCGGCGTAAGCTTTCAGATGCACCTCTTCATACTTGATGGAGCGCCACAGCCGTTCGATGAATATGTTGTCCATGAAGCGGCCGCGTCCGTCCATCGAAATCGCGACGCCGGCCGCCGCGAGCTTGCCGGCGAAAGCCTCGGCGGTGAAAGTGGAGCCCTGATCGGTATTGAAAATCCGCGGCTTTCCGAACCGAAGCAGCGCCTCCTCCAGCGCCGCCGCACAGAAGCTCGCATCGTTGGTGTTCGACAGCCGCCATGCCAGAACCGCACGGCTGGCCCAGTCGATGATCGCCACCAGATAGAGGAAGCCGCACGCCATCGGGATGTAGGTCACGTCGGCCGCCCAAACGTGGTTCGGCTCGACAATCTTCAGGCCGCGCAGCAGGTAGGGGTATATCTTGTGCCCGGGCGCGGCTTTGCTCGTGCCGGGGCGTGGAACCAGCGCCTCGATCCCCATCACCCGCATCAGCCGCCGCACCCGCTTGCGGTTGACCCCACGGCCTTCCTTGTTGAGTTCGAAGGTCATTCGCCGCGAGCCGTAGAACGGAAGTTCGAGATGCAGTTCGTCGATGCGGCGCATCACCGCCAGATCGTCCGCCCCGGCGACGGGCTTGGGGCGGTAGACCGCCGAGCGCGCCATACCCACAAGCGCGCATCGGCGGCGCACCGACAGGTCCTTGCCAGGCCGTTCGACCATCGCTCTTCGATCGGGCGCGCTCATCGACCTGGCCTCCTGGCCAAGAAATCCCGTTCGACCGTCAGTTGGCCGATCTTGGCGTAAAGCTTGGCCGTCTCACGCTCGCGCTCCTCCTCGCCATCGCCCGAACCGCTCGCCCCTCGCGCGAATAGGCTCGCGACGTTGTCGAGAACCTGCTTCTTCCAGGCATAAATCTGGTTCGGATGCACCCCGTGCCGCTTCGCCAGTTCCGGAACCGTCGCATCCTCCCGCAGCGCCTCAAGCGCAATCTTCGCCTTGAACGCCGCATCAAACTTCTTGCGTGACTTCGTCATTTCTCGCTCCATCGGTTGCGACAGAGCAGGACATTTCACACCTTAGCCAATGGTCCTAATTCCGGGGTCCAGTTCAGTTTCGTCTGCGGATAGACGCAAGCGTCATCGCCGAAGAGCTGACGGCGGCGCAGGCTCACATTCTTCTCGGGGAAATCCTCGTGCGGGTTGCCCTACCAAAGGCGTCTGAGCGAGCGCCTTCGGTCGCGGAGTCAGACGCCTCTACGCCTTCGTCGGCGTCTTTCCCCTCGCAGGGGCGATCGCGGGTGCGGGCAATGATCGATGCGCTCGGCGGCGGCTTATATAACGCATAGCAAATCGAACTCGTTACGCCGAAGATGTGACCGGCGGCGGCCGCAGTTCCGCGATGAGGCGCAGGATGCCAGCGACGACCTTTGCCATCTGGAACACGACCTTGCCCGCGGTTGTTTTCGGGCCCGTCATCGCGAACGGCAGCTTTACGTCGTGAGCGGCAGTTCCGCGCCAAATAGCGGTCATTCCCTGACGGCGTGGCGAATGGCTCGAACCGACACAGCTGACATTCCCGATCGTGCGAAAACTTCCCGAGTTCGGGCTTGAAGTGGCACGAGGTGCGAGCGGCTGAGAAAACTGGGCCGTTTCGGCCTCGTTGGCTGGGTGACGCAACCCCAGAGGCTTCCGGGCGAGGCTCATCCGCGCGAATGGGGCAGCATAATCGTGTCTCAGGCTGCTACCGCGGACGTCATCGCCTCGACGCCGAGGAGCGCTCGGCGCAAATTGTAGGCAAGCGCGGTCAGGCTGAACTCGGCGCGCACGTTGGCGAGGCCGCACATCAAGAAGGCGCCTTGGTTGAACTATATTATACGGAACCATGATGATCGCCGACCTGCGAAGCGTCGCTTTGAGGCGCTCGGCCATACGATTGAGAACGTCCTCGTTTTCGAGGAGGGAAACCGAGCCGAGCGGCCGTCGTTCGTGCGTCGCGTGCGCAGTGGGCGACAAATGCACACTTCTGCTGTTTGGCCACAGCCACTGGCGACCCATGCCTTTGCCGCCACTTTACAAGTACCTCGACTTTGTTGCAGCACCCAAGCCGGACTCCTTACAAGATCCAGCCTAGCACTTTGATGTAACAGTGAAAACGTGAGTGAAAGTGGAGTCCCGATCAGCACCGATGGGGACCCCGACAATCAAGTGCTTTCATGCGCGATTTCAAAGGTTTGCCTCCCTTCAAGGAGGGGTCCCCGCTTGGGATGCTGAAAAATATCCAACGGGCGCGGCGGCTTGGCGTGGGCTTCGCGCACTCTTGGGGCAAGAAAGCAAGAGATTCGACCATTAACAGGCTGTTGGGTTGACCGCTGTCACACGCAGCGCTTTAATCTTGGTGATAACGGTTGTTGACTTTGAAGCGGCTGAAAGCCGCACGTTCGGAGGGGCGCCGATAATGGAAGCGAGGCGGCGGCGCGAACCCGAGATGGCGCCGGGGGGGCCCGACGTGACGACGACGACGCCGAGGGTCGTCGCGATGTTCGGGCCCAGTGGTTTTGCTCGCCGAGCATAGCCTCCTAGAGCACCTTTGGAAAACTACCGGATGTATAAATCCGTTGTTTCTACGTATAGTGTGGTATTGCGGCCCTTGCTGACGATCAACCGTATTGAAACATAACGCGCTACCTAAGAGAGTCTGCGGCTGTCATGTTCGCCGACATGGTCGAGTACAGCAAGCGCCTCGAACAGGACGAGACCGGCAACGCGGTCCAGGCCGCGAAGGCGATCGAGCTTTTCAAGGCGCTGGTCGGCGATTATGGCGGCCAGGTCGTTAACGTCGCGGGCGACGGCATCCTCGCCTTGTTCGACAGCGCCGATCGGGCCCTCCGATTTGCGGTCCAGATTCAAGGCGGAGTTTCGCGACCAATCGGTGTGGGGCGATGGGGAGCCGATCCAGTTCCGCATCGGGCTCAATCTCGGCGAGGTCGCGGTGCACGGAGGAAACGTACTCGGACATTGCATCAACGTGGCGGCGCGGATCCAGGCGCTCGGGGAGCCCAATTGCATCCTCATCACCGCTGGAATTCGCTCCGCGGTCGGCGAAGTTTCCGGCGTCATTATGCGTTCGCTGGGTCCGCAAAAACTGAAGAATATCTCGGAGCTGACCGAGGTCTTCGCGGTCGAGCGGTCGGATGCGCCGGCGGTGCCTCCGCCCGCCGAGGCGCGCCCGCCTCCGCTTCCGGAACTGGCGCCCGTCCGCGCTCCAACGATCGCCGTGCTTGCGCTTACCAATCTTTCGGGAGATCCGCGCAACGACCATATCTGCGTGGGCGTCGCCGAGGACATCATCTCCAACCTGACCCGGTTTCGCAGCCTGATGGTGATTGCCCGGCATTCCGCCTTCCTGTTTAATCTCAAGGCTACGCCCGCGCAGGAAGTCCAACGACGATTGGGCGTGCGTTACATTCTCAGCGGCAGCTTGCGCAGGGCTGACAAGCGCCTGCGCATCGCGGTCGAGCTGATCGACGCCGCGTCCGAAAGCGTGCTCTGGTCCGATCGCTTCAACGTCGAAGTCGAAGACCTGTTCGACCTGCAGGACGAGATCGCCGGCGCGGTCGCCGCGCGCCTTTCGGCCCAGATCGAATTTGCCGAACGGCGACAGGAGTTGGCGTATCCGCGCGACATGCGCGCATATGGCCTGCTCGTGCGCGGGCAGCGCCTGCTGCTCCAGTTCAATAAGCAAGCGAACGCGCATGCCCGCCGCCTGTTCGAGGAAGCGATCGACATCGCTCCGCAGTACAGCCGCGCTCATAGCGCGATGTCGCGGACCCACAATCTCGACTGGCGCTATTCGTGGTCCGCCAAGCCCGAGGAATTGCTCGAAGCCGCCATCGCCTTCGCCCGGGTCGCCAAGAAGCTAGACCGACTGGACGCCCGCGGCTTCGCCGAGCTCGGCAACGCCTTGCTGTACCGCAGGCAGCACGGCGAAGCGCTCGCCGAGTACGCGCACGCGATCGCGCTCAATCCGAACGACAGCGATATTATCGCCGAATATGCCGACGCGCTGGTCTACGTCGGCCAGGGCGCGAAGTCGGTCGAGCTGCTGGAAAAGGCCATGCGGCTCAATCCGTACTATCCCGATGTGTATCTCTGGTATCTCGCCACCGCCTACGATTTCCTGGGGCGCTATCCCGACGTGGTTGCGACGGTCAAGCGGATGCAGGATCCGTCCGAGGGACAGCGGCTTCTCGCCATAAGCTACGCGCACCTGGGCATGATGGACGACGCGCACGCGGCGGCGGCCGAGGTTTTGCGTCTGCATCCCGGGTTCACGATCCGCGAGTGGCGTCACCGCCCGCCATACCGCGAAGGCGAGGCATTTGAGCGATATCTTGACGGGCTGCGCAAGGCCGGGTTGCCTGAATGAGACGGTCGACGCCGCCAGATCGCATGCCGGACCCTCACGATCCCAACACAGACCTTCCTCTCTCGACCCCTCTCGTACCGCCTTACAAGAGTTTGCGTTCTGTCTCATGACCCCGGGAGTCTTCGCCAGCGACGATGGCGCGCCCGACCGGACGCGAAACCGTCGGAGCCGATGCCGAAGTTGACTTAGTTCTCAACCACTTGGGCTCAGACGGCTAGCGACCGTGCGGCCGCTATGGGTCGGGACCTGCCGGCCGCTGTGCGCAAAGAAAGCGGCCATTCGTCGAGGGCTTGGCGAACGGGACAAAACGGGCCCGTTGCTGCCGTTCCCGGTCGGTCCCGGTTCGGGAGGAATGCGCCAATCGCTGGCGCTTAAGGCCGCCGGAGATCCTGCAATAAGATCGAACGCAACAGTTCAACGATGCGTGTAGATAGTTCAAATTAAGTGAGCCTCTTGCAAAATTCATCGAACGCGGCGAATTTTCCCTGTGTTCGCGGGGCGGAGCGGCCGGCGCTCAGGCTGGCGCGGGCCTGAGCTGCGTGACGCGGAGTATTTGATCGACCGCGAGTGCCACCACGCCGAACATGAGGTGGCATTTGACCTTGATCGCGCCGCGCACGCGCACGGACCGTGCGCCGAATTCATCCTTCAGTCGGGCGTTGACGCGTTCGGCCAGGGTGCGAAAATTAAAAATGACGTCGTCCGGATCGGGCATATGGATGAGTTTCATGCGCTCGACTTCTTTGGCCCATTCGGCCTTGGCTTCGTGCTGGGCGCGAAAGTTGCGATCGATGATCGGCGCATGGCCGAGCGCCTTGCTGTGGTCATGGATGGCGGCGGCGTCGTAGGCCGCATCCATTAGATCGTAGAGATAGGAGACGCGGGCGCCGGTCATGGTCATCAAGGGAATGGCGACCTGACTGTCGTGGACGGAAGCCGAGGTCAGTACGCAGGAGACCGGGATTTGGCCGCAGGCGACATCCAGATGCAGTTTGTAGCCGATCCAGGTTTCCTTGTAGCCCTTGCTGTTCTTCTTGGAGCCGACATCGCACGCGGTGGGCAGATCGGCGAGCATCTGATCGAGGTTCTGCGTGGTCTGCCGTTCGAGGCGCGTCGGCTCGGGTTTTGGCCGTTGCTCGTCCTTGCGCGGGCGTCCGCGCTTGCGCGTCGGCTGAGCGCCATCGGGCGGCGGCGGATCCTCCTTTTTGTCGTTCGGCTCCGTCTTGACCGGCTTCTCGCGCGCCTCGATCTCGGTGGCGTCGCGCGCGATCACGCCGACGATGCGCCCGCCGAGCGAGCGCTCGATCAGCGCCGCGTGCATCTTGTCGGGCAGATCGCCCTGCGCAAACTCCGCGAAGGCGCGGGAAAAGGTAGCTTCCGACGGCACTTGCGAGCGTCGTTCCCAACCGAGAATGCGACGCAGCGACTTGTCGACATCGAGGCGCTCGATCAGAGCGGTGGTGGTAGGAACGCCCAGCACCGCCTTGGCGACGAAAGCCCTGGCGAGGGCGCGGCGATCGTCAGGCGGGCGGCCGGCGCCTCGGGGCGGTTCGGGAACGAAGGCCTCGAGGCCGATCACGTCGAGGGTCGTGACGAGCCGCCCGAGCGCTTCGGTCATCGGGTCGACTTCCTCGCGAAGCCAAGGAAACAGATAGCCCTGGATGTGGTTCCAGCGCGCTTTCATAGCGTCGAGAGGATCGTCGGTCATTGCTGTTGCTAGGGTTCAGGACGATAGAATCGACACTATATAGAAATATTTCTCACAGTAAAGCGGAATATTTTAGAATATTGCCTTGACAACCGTTGGATGGATTCTAAATATATTGCCTCGATTTGAGAGGGGTTATGAGAGGCGTTCCAAATAATTTTGCAACTGGCTCAGAATTCTAAGGCCTTCACATCCGGATAGCCCTGACCGTTGTCCCCCACGGACGCAACTGTCACTATGGCGCTTGAGCCTTTACCTAAATTCGGCAGTTGGCTCTGATCGTCGTTCGTGAAGCGGGGTGCGTTTCAATCTGCGGTTGCGTCAAGATGGACATAGGCGCGGTGGCGTGCGAAGGGCGCGGCCTTTGAGGAAGGCTTGGAAGGCGCGGGAGAGGATTTCGCGCCAACGCTGCCAGGGCGTCAACTGCTCCGCATTTGTGACCAACCGCCTTAGGAATAGGGCTACCGCTCGAAGCGCCTTTGCGGCGGGAACGGACTTGGCGTGCGTGCTGGCGATCTTGATCGTCGTTTGTCGCGCATGGCGCACCCGTTCGGCGATGGCGTGCAACAACAATGGTCGGCTCGTGATCGCCTCTCGGTGGCGATCGGGCTCGGCCAATCGCGTGAAGATGTTCCACCAATCGTAAAACAACGCCACGAGGCGGGCCGCCAAACGACAGCGCGCCAGGTCGTGAGTGACGAAGCCGCCCCAGCCCCATTGGTTCTTCAACTCGTCGAAAACATTCTCTCCATCGCCGCGGTCGCGATAGAGCTGGCCAAAGCTTTCCAGAGCCTCGAGGAGCGTGGTCGCGAGAACCTGATATTCCCACATCTCCTCGCTCGGGCCGATGTCGAGGAAGGCGAGCCGAGGCGGTCCATCCTCGTCCATCGCGGGCGTCGCCAGCGCGCCTCTCACGCGCCGCCGCAATATGACGACGCGCCGTTGTCGGCTCCAGCCTTGCAATCGAATCTCGGTCTCTTTGGCTTGCCAACCTTGGCCCGAATTGACCCAATCGCTCTGCCCCGAAAGACGCTCGATCGCGCGTTTGACCTTGGCGGTCAGCCGTAGCTTGAACAAATACGGCAAAGCGCGCCGCTCGGCTTCGCCCATGATCCCCTCATTGCCGAAGCCCTTGTCGCCGCGCAAAAGAGAAGGCCAACAATCGCGCGGCGTTCGATCCAACAACGCCCACAGGCCAGGCGCGCTGTGATTGGAAGTGTGCTCGTCGCCCGCGCTCACATCCACATCGAGAACCAATCGCGTCCCCGCCATCGAATAGGTGTGATAGCAGTGGCTGGGCCGCCCAGGCTTCTTGGGATTGTAGCCGACCACCGCTCCTTCCTGATGGCCGTAGAGCGGCTTCACCGTCGTATCGACGTCGAGGATCCACGGCTCGCTCAAAAGCGGCTCCACGCAATGGTCGAGATGACCTCGCAGCCAGTTCGCGCCCGCTTCTTCCTCGATCGCCGCGAACGCCCGCCGAACCGCGTCCTCGCTGACGATCTTGCTCATGTCGAGAAGCTCGGGCAACACGCCGTCGCCTCGCAGCGCCGCGATATGCGCGTAGCGCTTGTGCCCGGCCAACATCGACAACATCGTCGTCCCCAGCACGTCGCGCTTCTTGGGCGCGTTCGGGCTCGTGTAACGCAGCGGGCAATCCGCCACGAACGCCTCGAACAGCCCCGCGGTCTTCAGAAAATCGATGAAGAACGGCAATTGCCCGAGCGGCGTAAGCGCCGCTTCATGGTCAAACTCGACCCGAACCGAACCGGCGAAACTGTCGACCACGACGCCCATGCCCGAGGCGTCGGGTTCAACCGCAGATTGTTCACCCGACGGGTGAGCCCCAAAGCGCGCTAAATCTTCTCTCATGCATATGAAAATGAATGATTCTCACCCCGCGGAAAACACCCAAACCGCCGAATTTAGGATAAATTGGGCGCGGCTCGATATCGGGATGGGCGCTTCGGCGGCGATGGCGCCGCACCAGGATGGCCGGCGATCTACTGGGCGTTGTCGCGTCGGCCGGATTCTCTATCGCCACTCGCCCTGGACAGTGAAGGCGGCCCAGTGGAGCGGGGCGGTCCAGCTTCCTGTCGCGAGCATTTCGCGCTGCGCGGCCCGCAGGGCGGCGGCGGGCGGCAACGCGCGGGGTCCGAGCATGCCGACGTAGAAGCGGGCCATCAAAACGGCGGTTGAGGCGTCGTTGACGTCCCAGAGCGAGGTGACGAGGCGTGCGGCGCCGGCATAGAGAAACCCGCGCGAGAGGCCGACGAGGCCCTCGCCGCCCTCGTCGCGGCCGAGACCGGATTGGCAGGCGCTAAGCACGGCGAGATCGACGGGCAAGGAAAGGGTGAAGATGTCGGCGAGGCGGAGGTAGCCGTCGCGCGGCGTTCCATCCGGCGCGAAAAGCGAGAAGACGAGACCCGAGAGCGCCGGAGTGCGCGTGTCGGTGAGGCCGTGCAGGGCGAAGTGCAGAATGCGATAGCCGGCGAGCGCCGGATCCTCGGCGGCCTCGCGCGTGGCGTCGAAGCCGACCCAGGCGCGCGCGCCGCCGGCTTTGGCGTGGGCGAGGATGGCGTCGGCCTCGTCGCGGGTGGCCGGCAGGCGCGACAGCGCGCCCCCGGCGGCGGCCAGCGGAACGCTGCCGGCCGTGGCGTCGCGGGCAGGCTTGGCGGCCGGCAGGCGCGCATCGTCGGGCGACACGACGGGATCGGCGAAGATCGCGACGCCGCCGGACGGATGCGGGCGGCCGGCGACGGCGCGGCGCAAGGCGGCGAGGGCGGCGGTCGAGGGTTCGACGACGAGCTCGTTGGCCTCGACGAGCAGCTTGCTGTGGTCCGCCGCGTTCGAGGGCAGGGTGAGCGCGGCGAAGGGGACGCGGGCCTGGAGGCCGGCGTCCGCGACGATGACGAGGCGCTTGCCGCCGATCGCGTCGCCCGCCTGCCCGAGCAGCACGTCGCCGAGCGTCGCGGAGGCGGCCCGGAAGCCGGCCGGGTCGTCCGGCGCATCGACGACGGCCGAACGCAGCGCTTCCGCGGCGGCGATAAGGTCGGAGCGGGCGGGCAGGTCGTACGCCCGCAGCGAGGTCGGCGAGACCACGAACAGGAAGCTGCGCCGTTCGCCGAGTGTGTAGTCGAGAAGGATCGTGTCGGGATCGAGCTCGTCCTGGATGGCGGCGAGCGTCATCGGCGCCGGCGCGGCGAGCCCGGCGGCGGCGGGGTTGGCGGCGCGGATGGCGGCCTCGACGCGATCCTGCTCGGCGAGAAGGTCGTCGATTTCGCGCGCGATCTCGCTGGCTTGCGGCGCTGCGGCCTTGGCCTGCTGCGCCGCCTTGGCGCTCAGCGCCCGGCGCAGCTCGCCGAGGCGCGCGGCGAGCGTCGGATCCCGCGCGCTGCAGAACGCGGGCCTGGGCCTCCGTGAGGAGATCGAGCAGAGAGCGGCCGCGCGCGGCCTCGGCGGCCTCGAGCGCCTGCGCGGTCTCTCCGAGACGCATGAGAAGCTCGGTGCGCAGCGCGTAGGCGGCGCCGGCGCGCTCGAGGAACGTCGCGCGGGAGATCCTTGCTTTGGATGCCGCCGCGCTCGGATTCTGTAAAGCGCAATGGCGGCCTGCGCATCGGCAAGCGCCTCCTGGACGCGGCCCGAGCGGCCTCGATGCGGGCGATGACGAAGAGGCACGCGGCCTCGCCGGGCGCGTCGCCGCGGGGCGCCAAACGGGCAGGGCGGCCCGCAGATCGGTCAGCGCGCCGGGGAGGTCGCCCATGCTTTCGCGTATGGCGCCGCGGTTTTGCAAGGCCAGAGCCTGACCGTTCACGCTGCCGGTCTGTTCGGCGAGCGTGAGGGACTTGCCGATGAGGTCGAGCGCGGCCGCGTGGTCGCCTTGGCCGTCGCGCGCCGTGGCGAGGCCGGAGAGCAAAGTAGCCTGGGCGATGCGGTTGCCGAGCTTTCGTTCGATGTCGAGGGCGCGGTTGGCGTAGCGCCGCGCGTCGGCGGGTAGGTCGCCGCTTTGCGCGACGACGGCGAGATTGTTCAGGACGACGGCGAGGCTCTCATCGTCATGGGTGCGGATGTCGATGGCTTCAGCCTGTTCGTAATACCGGCGCGCTTCGTCGCGGGCGCCGAGGCCGCGATAGACGGCGCCGATGTTGTTGAGAGTCGCGGCCTCCTCGTAGGCGTCGGACAGCTTGGCGAAGAGTGCGCGGGTCTGCGCGTAGATGTCGAGCGCGGCCTGGGGATCGCCGGTCTCGCTTTTCACGAGGGCGAGGTCGTTGCGGTCGATCGCCTCGCCTCGGAGGTCGTGCGCTTGCTGGCGCAGCGCGATCGCAGCGTTGAGCTCGGCGACGGCCTCGGTTTCCTTTCCCTGGGCGTGGTAGGCCATGCCGAGGCTCGCGGTCGCGGTGGCCTCGGTGTCGCGGTCGCCGGAGCGGCGGGCGGCGGTCTGGGCCTGAAGGAAGGTCTGGACGGCCTGGTCGATGTCGCCGAAGCCGAGCTGCGCGCCGGCGATGTTGCTCAGGGAGGCGGCCTCCTGCTGCGCATCGTGGGCGGCTCGGGCGGCGTCGAGACTTTCCCGGAAGGCGGCGAGGGCGCCGGTCTTTTCGCCCAGGGCGGCCAACGCCATGCCGAGATCGCTGCGGTCCTTGTTGGCGGCGGCCGGGTTGTTGAGGCGCTGGTGTAGCGCCATGGCGGTGCGCGCGAGGTCGGTGCCGCGGGCCGCGTTGCCCTCATTCGTGGCGACCTCACCCTCCGCGGCGAGGGCGGCGGCGCGGACGCTGGGGTTGACGGCGCCGAGACCCTCGGCCTCGTTGTAGTAACGGACGGCGCGGGCGTTGTCGTGCACGCCGGCGGCGGCGTTGCCGGCGATGAGCAGGACACCGGCGCGTTCCCAGGCGGCGTCGGGCCCGGCGAGGAGCGGCAACGCCTGCTCGGCGAAGTCCAGCGCGCGCTGGTGATTGCCGCGCTGGGCCGCGACCGCGGCGAGCGAGTTGAGGGCGGCGGCGCGCATCGGCCCGGCGCCGGCGGCGGCGAGCGCCGAAGCATAGGCGGCTTCCGCCGCGTCCCAGTCGCCGCTCGCCTGGCGGAGCCGGCCGACGCCGAGCTGCGCCGCGGCTTCCAGATCGCCGTTTCCAACCGCGCGGGAGGCCTCTGCGGCGCGGGCGTAGGCGTCGATCGCGTCCGATGCGTCGCCCTGGCCTTCCCGGGCTTTCGCCAGGCGCATCAGGCTCAGCGCGCCGCGCTGACGGGCAAGGGCTTCCATCGGGGCGGCGCCGAGCGCGTGGTCAGCGTCGGCGGACCGCACGAAGGCGTCCGCGGCGCAGGCGTGGTCCTCCAGCGCCTCGCAGGCGGCGCCGAGGCGCATGAGCGCCGTCGCGCGGGCTTGCGCGTCCTGCGGCGCCGTCAGCAGCGGCAGGGCCTGCTCCGCGTGGCGGCGCGCGCTTCCGCTGTCGCCCAGCGTTTGTTCCACGCCCGACAGGCCGACGAGCGCGCGGGCGCGTTCCCGCGCGCGCTCGGGAGCGTCCAGCAAGGCGATGGCGTCGACGTAGGCGTCGCGCGCCTTCTCGGCAGCCCCTGTCGCTTCCAGGGCGACGGCGAGGCCGGCGGCGGCGGTGGCCTGGTCATTGCGGTCGTGGCCGGCGGCGAGGAGCGGAATTGCCTGGGTGAAGGCGGCGATGGCCTTGGCGTTTCCCTCCGCGGTGTGAAGGCCTCCGTTGATCAGGCCGGCCCACAGCTCGGCCTTGCCCTCGCCGGTCGTGTCGCCAGCCTGGCGAAAGAGGGCGGCGGCGCGATCGAGGTCGGCGAGCGCGCCCGTGCGGTCGCCGCGTTGGAAATCGGTGTAGGCCGCCTGCATGCTGGCCTCACCGGTCGCGGGCGGGGACGGCTGCTGGCCGTGGGCGGCGGCGACGAGCGCGGCGAAAGCCGCCGCCAGTCCGGCGCTCCGGCGCTTCATTGGGCGCCGCCGAGCGTCTTTATCGCGGCGGAGACGGCCTCGAGGCCCTCGGCCGCCCGGAAAATGGCGATGCGCAGGTCGAGCTGAAGGAGGGCGACGCTGTGCGGGTTGTAGTCGCGCGGCTGCATGGTCTGGCTCGCGAAAATCTTCATCCTTTGCGGGATGAAGCGGGGCGGCACGGCGGTGAGATCCTGGTGGAAGCCGGGGCGCGGGTCTTCCGTTCCGCCAAGCGGGTGGAGGCAGGAGACGATCCAGACCGTGCCGCTCTGCAGGGAGGGGTCGGCGTCCGGCAACGCGCGAAGGCGCGAGAGGAAGGCGAAGGCGCGGTCGTAATCGTAATGGTTGCGGATCCAGGCGACCTGGTCGTCGAGCTCGCGCTGATCGAAATCGTCCGGGATCGCTTGGAGGACGGGGACGTATGTGACGTTGAGGCGGGCGTGCGGGAACTGCTCCGGGAAGCGGCGCTCCAACGTGTCCTGGCTCCGCAGCAGCGTGAGATAGGATTTCAGGATCGCGTCGAAGAGCTCGGCCTCCTGGTCGGTGGGAGGGGCCGCGAAAAGGACGTAGCTGTAGAGGCCGTAGCCCGGCGCCTCGTGCGCGGCGGGGGAAAGCAACGCGCGCGTGGAGACGAGGGCTTCGCCGCCGCCTCGATTGGGGGCTTCGGTCACCGCGACTTTGACGCTGCAGTCCGCCGTTTCCTCGGCGTCTGCGGCGCCGGCGCGGACGTGCGCGTTGACGACGAAGACGCCGTGCGCTTGCGCGGGCGGCGACCACAACGTTTCGCCCGGGCCCCCGGCCGGAGCGAGGGCGCCTGCGTCCGCGCTCCACGATATTTGGACGTCGGCGCCGGCGGGCGCGTCCGTGACGACCGTGACGACGGCGCGCTCGCCGGCGGCGAGGAGCGCACGGTCCGCCATGCATACGGCGCGCAGCGGGAGGGCCTGCGCCGGGCGCGACGAAGGCGGCCGCCAGGAGTCCGAGAAGGAGGCCCGCGGCGCGGCGCAGACGGGTCATTTCGGCTTGTCCCGGGCGGGCGCGCGGCGGCGGATGAGGCCGAAGAGGGCCTCAGCGCCGACGACGAGCAACGCAAGGGCCAGCACGACGACGGCGGTTTCCGAAGTGCTGAGCGGCATGCCCTGGCTCTGGAAATACCCCCAGACGGCGACGGCAAGCAGCGCGACCGCGAGCAACGCCCTGGGGGAAAGGCCGAGAGCGCCGAGCAGGCCGCCCGTTGCGGATTTTGCTGTCTCCAGCGGATCCTCTGCCATAGTGGTCGCCCCTTTGCCGCCCTCCGCGGAGCCGCGCCCCTTTTGCTCCAGCGACTTTAGGACGAGGCGCCTGATCACACAAGTTTTCAAGGGCTGGGCGCTAGCAGTCGCCTGCTTGGAGAGCGTAAGAATCCTTCACGAGAAGCGCGCCCAACGCCGCTGACACTCCGTTGACGCGTGAGATCCCAAATAATCGCTTTCCGTCATCGATCTGCGACTTCCGTTGTACGCGACGGATGTCCGGAGTGGGCGGCCGCCTGCCCTCCCGGTCGCGCAGGTCTACGACCGCTTGTCCTCCCACTTGCGGCTTTCGCGGTCGCGATCTGCAACGTCAGGTTTACGTCGACTCGAGTCATTCGATTACTTGGGACGAATGTTGCGCTCCGGGTCGAGCTGACGCGTTCGAAGCTTCTTTCAGGAACGGTCGGTCCTGGCGCATTCCCTCCGTTGAGCCTTTGCCCGCTTCACCCCCGATAACCGCCTTCGTGTTGCTCTCGCAGGCAAATGTCATGATCCCCAGCATTACCGATGGGAGATGCGAGGAAGGCGTGGCCGGCAAGCGCGAATATTCTGACTCATCACGGGATCGAGGATGGAGGATGGGATTATGCCAGCGGTGGTGAAACTGCGGAAGATACTCGCGATGACCGCGGCTTGATCGGGCGCGCAGGAGAAATAGTGCGATTTTGTCAATCCACTGAAAGGCTGCGCCGATGGTGCACATCGGGAGAAACGCACCATCGGGCCTCGGGCGCCGGAGCGTCAGCGTGAGCCGCGAGGCGGTCGCGAGATCGCGAGGCTCGACCGCCGTCAGCCGCTCGCGCCCGGTCCGAAGCGCCTGCGCGAACTCTTTCCGGCGGCCAGCGAATGCGCCGCCCGGAAAACGAGAATAACGTGGGCCAAGCGATAGAGGAGATCGTCGACATGACCGCCACCCAGTCTAACAAGGCACCCGTGAAGGCGGGCCTCTTCGATCGCCTCAAAAGCGGCCCAGTCATCTGCGCGGAAGGCTATCTCTTCGAGTTGGAGAGGCGCGGCTACCTTCAGGCGGGCGCTTTCGTGCCGGAGGCGGTAGTCGAGAATCCGGAGGTGGTCAAGCGGTTGCATGAGGATTTCGTGCATGCCGGCAGCGACGTCGTGGAAGCCTTCACCTATTACGCTCATCGCCAGAAGCTCAGGGTAGTCGGCCGAGAGAGTATTCTGGAAGACATCAACCGGCAGGCTCTCAGGATCGCCAGGGACGTCGCTGATCGCCATGGCTGCCTGATGGCGGGAGACATCTGCAACACCAATGCCTATGAGGCCGACGACAAGGCGACCCACGCGACCGTGCGCGCCATGTTCGAGGAGCAGATCGCGTGGGCCGTCGATGAAAGGGCCGACTTCCTCATCGCCGAGACGATCGACTGGTGCGGCGAAGCGGAGATCGCGCTCGACGTGATGAAGCACACGGGACTGCCGGCCGTCGTGACGCTCTCGGCCCATCGGGATGAAAACATGTTCGACGGCGTCCCGGTCGTCGAAGCGTGCAAGAGGTTAGAGGCCGCCGGCGCTGACGTCGTCGGCTTGAATTGCCAGCGCGGGCCGAAGACGCTGATGCCGATCGTCAGACGTGTCCGCGAGGCGGTCTCCTGTCATGTCGCGGCGCTTCCCGTCCCCTATCGCACCACCGAGGCGGAGCCGACGTTCCAGTCGCTGACCGACCGAGGTTGTAACTGCATTCCGGGCGGCCGCCCGTTTCCGACCGCGCTCGATCCGTTCACTTGCAACCGCTACGAATGTGCGGAATTCGCGCGCGAATGTCTCGCCCTCGACGTGCGATACATCGGGCTCTGCTGTGGTGCTGCGCCCCATCACATCCGCGCGGTCGCCGAGGCCGTCGGCCGCACTGTGCCGGGTAGTCGCTATTCGCCGGACATGTCCAAGCACGCCTTCTTCGGGACCGATGCAACCATTCCGGATCGCTACAAGGACCGCAGCGCCGAAATCTAGCCTGTGATAGAACGCAGCGGCGATGATCGTCGCAGCGCCGCTCGCCAATCTTGTGATCCGGCGTCTGGGCGGCAACGCCGATCGCCAGGAGGTCGGCGGTCGGCTCAACTTACGCCGGCTGACCAGTGGCTACAGGGTCAGGGGCTGACCAGGGTTGGTTTGAGTTGCGTTTGAAAGTCTTCCGGCCGGTGCGCGTCTACGAGATTACACCGAGCCGCGAGGCCCAGACCCTCAGCATGAGCGAGCCGCGAGGCGGTCCCGACCTAAATCAGTGCATTCGGGTTGGGACCGACCACGATGGGGGGATTTCCGCTACGCTGTAGTGGACGGCCGGAGTGCGCAAATAGCGGCCGCTCGGCCCCGAGGTCCGGCGTCGGGCCCGGCGACGCCCCCCTCCCGACCGTCACGCTCGTCCGATGGAAGACTGAGCCGACTCTCGGCTAATTGTGATAAGTTCCTGCCGCCTGGAGTAGAAACGTGGCGGAGAGCCGAAAACTTGCGGCGATCCTGGTCGCCGACGTTGTCGGCTACAGCCAACTTGCCGGGGCGGACGAGGAGCGCACGCTCGCGCGCCTGAGGGCCCTGCGCAGTGATCTCATTGACCCGGCCGTCGCCGCCCACCATGGCCGGATCGTCAAGCGCACCGGGGACGGCTCGATCGTCGAGTTTCGCAGCGTGGTCGACGCGGTCCGCTGCGCGATCGAGGTGCAGACCGGCCTCATCGAGCGCAACGCCGGCGTGCCGCCCGAGCGGCGGATCGAATTTCGCGCGGGCTCCACCTCGGCGACGTCGTTGAGGGGCACTGTCAAGGCAAATGAGTATAGGTCATTTTCGGCGTCGAATCTCGCCGAGCGGGTCGGCGATTCCTGAGCAAAAACAGTGGCGCTCCATCCCGCGCCGGCGCGCCAGCTGGCAGTATAGAATTTAGTCTGACAATGCCTTGCCTACCGCGCAGTCAGAGACTCCCGTACCACCAAAATCGGCCACAGTGATTTTGGCCCAGGAGACGGGAGCGCGTTCGCCATGCGCTGCCCCAGATGCCGAGCCTTTCCGCATTGCCGAACGCCCCGTCTCGATCCGGTCACCGCCGCTGGTCGCCAACGCCGAGTTCTCGCCACAGCCACGTGAAGTCGTAGGCGCCCATCGGATCCTCGGGACGCTGCTGCGCTGATTGGTTCTCCAGCATCTTCAGCCACGCGATCACCTTCTTCCGGCCTTTCGCAGTCTTGACCGCCTTGCGCGGCGTCTGGTTGCCGAGCGCCGGGATCGGCTCGTCCAGCGTCTTGCGAAAGTGATCCGTCAGGGCCTGATGAACGATGCTTCGCTCCTCGTCCGGCGGAAGGCGAACGATGTCCTGTTCCGAATGCTCCCGCGATGACGCCATCATCTGTTCGATGCTCTGCCGCTCGACGAGGGGAGCGCGCGCGAGTCAACGAGAACAGGCTCCAGCATTGCGCGCCCGCGGGCGGCGCGCGCTTCGGAATTGACCGATAGCGTCACGGTCTTCGTCCCGAGTTCGATGGTTCCGAGCACAATGGCGCCGTCGTCCATCGTCGCGCCAAAGGTTTGGGCGGCAGTCGACCTGCGCTTCGCCGCCTTCCGCGGCGGCGCTTTCGCCTCGATCCAATTCCAGAAGCCGTCGCTCTCCTTCCAGAGGGAAGGAAGGCCATCCAGAGCTGTGCGGATCGCCGGCAGTTTCGCCTTCGAGATCAGCGGGAAATGCACCGTGATGAACTCGAGCGGATCGCCATCGGTGTTCTCGATCTGCGGCAAGGTGGGATTGAGCGACCGTCTGAGCGCGTCATTCAACCACAGATTGCTGAACATGAACGCCGAACTGGCCAAAACTTCCTCAAGGCCGGTCACGGCCGCAAAGTCGATCTCGTCGACATTCCAGCCGAGCGACTTGGCGAGCTTCCCCGCCTCCGCGCGCGCCTTTTCCCGGACGCGCTCAATCGAAGCAACGGCCTCTTCCGCCAGGGGGTGGGAGAACGGCAGCACAGCGCCCGAGATTTGCGTCTTGCCGAGAACGGTGACGACCCGGGCGGCAATCCTGTCCCATTGAGAAAGACTCCGGGTGGCGGAGCGCTCGAACACCCGCACCGGCTCTCCGCCGCGCACGAGGTCGCGCGCCAGGAAGCTCTCGCCGACCACGACGTCGCTGACTTCGTAGAGGCTCATTACGGAGGTCCGCAGCGCCCGGATGTAGGCCCGCGCCCCGGCGCTCTCCTTCCAGCCCCGTCGCTTGAGATACTCGTCCGCGACGTTCCGCTCGCCGGAGCCCGAAGACACAAAATCCTCAAAAGCGCATCCCCACAACACGGTCATCCCATGATCGCCGATGATATCCGCGAGCTCCTCGAGCTCGACGCCCGCGCCGCGACAGGCGGGGCCGACATGGCGGTCGAACACTGCTTCGAAGTCGTTCCACCACTCGTCGCCCTTTATCCACTTGATCAACCCCTCAACGCCATGGATGGCAGACATGAATGCGCCTCGCGTTTTCTTCCAACGGCTACCGATGAGAGGGGTGTGGAAACGGAGCTACGGCTGGGCCACTAAGGCACCGTCAGACGAAAGGGGCGGAAACAGACATGTTCGGCCTAACGCCACCGCGCCACACTCCTACTCTACCAATTCCGG
>CAWDTW010000029.1:0-9499 GCA_963805295.1 uncultured Alphaproteobacteria bacterium
GCGTTGGCCCCCCGAGGCGCGGCAGTTCCTGAGGCGTGGAGGTGGCGCAAGGTATCCGGCGCGCGGTTTTGCCGCCGCTCCACGCAGACCTCGCTCGTCCGGGTGGCCTCGCCGCGGTGAGCGCCGCGGTCGGGGATTACGCCGAGGCGCGGCGTCTTCAGGACGAAGCGGTCGCTCAATCGGCGCTGGGAATCGCCATACGCGCCATCTCGCAGATCGATTTCGGCGAGGATTTCGGGCGATCAACCGCGCCGCGAGGTCAAACTGCTCCGCCGCCTCGTCAAAAGCCCGCTTCAGCGCAAGGATTGCGCCGAGGCCCCGGGATCCTCGCGCTAAGCGCTGATCTCGCCGCCGCGGAGAACATCGCCCGCGCGGTGCTGGCGCAACACGGCGTCCAGGCCGGCCCGCCACTCGGCAAACGCCATCTGGACCTCGCCGCGAGCCTGCGAGTTGCGACTGAAACCCATCCCGACATCGCCGCCTGCCGTATCGCCCGGCAAAGCGCCGTCGCTGGCGCTCGCGTCACGCGAAAGCCTATGTTGCAGTGCACAATGGGAGGCGATGCATTCACTATTGCCAGCCGGGAATGGCTCACCCACCGAGTTTCGTGCTCGCACGACCCGCGTGCTGCTTTCGCGGGCAGGGCAACACAGGAGGCTTCAATGACGACAAGCTCAAAGCGAATGGCGAATCCTTGGTTGAAGAAGAATCCATTGATGAGTATGTGGTTGAGCGGCGCAAACGCAGCCGCTGGGCGCGCGCGAAGCGTCGCTTCGGCAGAGGCAAGCAAACAACAAGCTGCGCTTATAAAACAGACCGTCCGATTTTGGACTGGCGCTTGGCAGTCGGCAGTCAAGCCACGGCGTCACCGCTAAATGCATGGAGATTTCGTCGAGTTTTCGTTGTTTGTGTTGAGCGGATAGACAGCCGCTTGCGCACTTATTCGGAACGCGCCCTTCCCGCCGGACATCTCGCGCGGGCTTGTCGGATCTGAGCCCGACATAAACTGTGCCGCAGTAGCCCGTCTTCGGTCCAGGTCAGATAGGTGATCTCGGCAACGAGCTTCGGCTCGACCCAGTGGACGCGGGAGAGAACCAGCGGCGATCTGAAGCGGGTCTTGGGGGGCGGCGGTTCGCTGAGCGGCGAACTTGTCCGCGTCAAAGGCTCAAGGCAACGGCGCAGATCGGCAAGCGTCTTGTCCGGCATGCCCGAGCCGACGCGGCCCCGCGTAGATGAGTTTGCCGTCGTTGGTGTAGTAGCCGAGCAAGAGCGCGGCGAGATGGGGCCTGGACCCCTCCGGATCCGTCCAGCCGACGACAACGAATTCCTGGCGGTTGAGGCATTTGGACTTGCGCCACAGACGCCGTCATCAACGAATTGACGTCACTGCCCAGACACTACACGCCGGCTGAAATGGGGGCTGCCGCCTAACAAGATCGCAAAGTCCGATCGGAGGGAAACGCAAACCTTCTCGCCGCCATCCAGGATGCGGGCGTGCGGCTGTCCTTCGCCCAGTTCGAGCGCGAGATCACCGGGGAGCGAATCGCGACAAGGTCGCCGCCTCGAAGCGGAAGGGCATCTGGATGGGCGGAGGGGTTCCGCTCGGCTACCGGGTCGAAGACCGCGCCGACCCCGGGCGAAGCATGGAAGGCCAGCTGCGCGCTCTCGTCGGCTAAAACCGGCGCCCGCCGCGTACCAGAATCCCGAATTCCAAATCCCAGCGCACCACATCCTGCTGTCCACACCGAAAACCGTTGGGGTGGGCGACTTCGGTGCAAGAGGTAGTGGCCGAACTCATGGGCGAGGGTGAAGTTTATTCTCCCCCTTGAGGCGATGGCGTCATTGTAGATGATGCCCCACCCCTTGCGCCCCATCTTGGCTTTGAGCAACGCTCCGTCGAAGTCGGGGAGATCGTCGCCCAAGACGCTGACGATCGGATCCTCGGGGAAGCGCTGCCGCGAGAACTCGAGGGCGACCTGCGGCACATCGATCGGAAAGCGCTCGGCGCGGGCATTGCGAAATGATAGCGGATCGGCTAGAACATAACAAGAACTAGGGATCGTGGCGATAAGGCGAGAGCTTCAACGATTTGCCCAAGAAGCATCTAGGACTTTGGGGCAACCACGTTGTCTTTACAGACGATTTTTCTGCTTTTCACGTCAACGTCACTCGGGGCGATTTTGTGCAGCGTTGATTTCAGGAAAATCACCAAGGAAAACTGCCACCTACGATCCCGGCGAGAACCCTCCTCAAATCTTACAACTACATTGGAGTGCCGAAGAACGCGAACACCACCGCAAGGAAAGATTCTATTGGTGGCTTACTGCCGGTCTCACGTCCCTGGCTGTCGCGGGCGCTATTGGAACTGTTGTTTTGAGCCAATTAAGTTTACAGGAGGCAAGAAAGGCTACTCGGGAAGCACAAAAGGCCACCCGCGAAGCAAGCCGGCAGGCCCGATGCGGCCGAAAGCCAAATTAAAATCAACATGGACACGGCGGAGAGACAATTGAGGGCGTACGTTATTGTAAATACTACTTTTGGGGTCAAGAACTTCGTCGAAGGAAGAATCCCATCGGTCGATTTTATATTAACTGACGTTGGACAGACCCCTGTTTACAAGGAGGGGACAGTCGCCGCCCTTGTTTTAACTCAAATTGAGCCAACTTACCAACATTTTGATAGTTGTGATAAAATATATGATCGGCCAGACGTACGTATTGGTTATTTTGGGCGAAGTCGGCAAGAGACAATGTTTTTAAGCGGAAACGCTAAACTGACAAGTGCAGACATGGAACATATCAAAGCGGGTGAATTAAGGTTTATACTTTTCGCCCGAATTTGCTACGAGGATATTTACAACAAGGCCCGATGGACAGATTTTTGTTTCCGCTGGGAGTGGCAAAAGGAGGGATTTGCGGACTCGATCGCCTGTAAGGAGGGCAATTCCGCAGATCACTAATGCACCGCCCCGCCCCGCCGCCGCGATCACGCCGCATGGGGACGAATCCTGCCCCCTCAAGATGCTCGACTAGGTGCCGCGCCACGATGGCCGCCATGAGCTCGTCGGCGTTGTGGACGCGCTTGCGGCCCTGAAAGCGCAGCGCGAACGCGAGCGCGTCGGCGAGGTCGCGCGGATCAGTTGGCGCTAGGCGCTCGGCGGGTTCCGTCATAACGCAACGATATCCGCAGGGGAGGAACGAAACAAGAATTAAAGCCAGCCCGAGCGGGGCCGATCCCCGACCCCTCTCCGGCCCTCAATTTTGGCCAGTCGAACGGCCGGGGTCGAAAAGTTCAAGGGGCTCGCGCGCGCCTCACCGTCGTACGCGCGATGTTTCATCCGACTTTTTCGCATATCATCCTTCGGCTCGTGGAGACTGAGTGTCAGCAAGAACTTCTCCGGCGGTTCTAGCTCCCTCTCCAACCTCCGACAGTCGGAATCTGGATCGACGTGCCGCCGATCGCGACGCGATCAATCCGGTCGCGAATGTCTGTTGTGAGGCGGGACGGTCTGCGGACAGCTTGCCGACGGCTTCAGTGACGAGCGCTTCGACCTCGGCGGCGGACCCAAATTCTACGTGATATCAGATATTTAAGCTACATCAGCCAACCCGCCGCGCATAATCCGGGTAGGCTGCGCTGCGGCTGAGGGACCAATGACTGCGACACGCAAACTCGCCGCGATCCTCGCTGCCGACGTCGTCAAATCAGCCGTCTGACCGGCGCGGACAGGCTCAAGAGCAATGGTCGTGACGTGCTCAAGGGCGCTCAGGTGCCTGCAGGAGTGACCCGCCAATGAAATCATCGGCGAATTCTCGGCCCCGCCCGGCTCGTCGCCGGTTCGGGGCTCACGGTGGTGACGGCGACAGCGCCGCCAAAACCGAGAGGATGATCCCGAGAGTGCTCCTGCCAGACACCGACACACAACGTGCGATTTTGTTCGAGGCGTCACAACGCAAGGATCGCTGCCTCATCCCGCCGAAGACCCTGAAAGCCGCCGCGGCGCAGAAGGTCGCGACCAAGCTTCTGAAGGCCGGCCTCGTGCGCGAGATCAAAGCGAAGACCGAAATGGAAGCCTGGCGACGCGACGAGGAAACGGGCCAAGCGTATTCGTTGAAACTGACTGACGCGGGACTGAAGGCCATCGCGGCCGATGAGCGCGGCTCGCAATCCATACCCAGGTCGGCCGTTCCGCAGAACACGAACGAGGATTCGTCGAAAGCGAAGACCGCAGCGGCGGCCCGGAGCGCAACGGCCGCACCAACAGCGACGGCGCCCCGCCAAGGCACGAAGATCGCGCGGGTGATTGAATTGCTTCAACGCGACCAAGGCGCGAGGTTGGATGAGCTGATCGCCGCCACGGGGTGGTTGCCCCATACCGCACGAGCCGCGCTGACCGGCCTCCGCCATCGCGGCTACGACGTCCGCCTGGAGCCGTCGATGCTGAGGGCGAGGTCCTCGATGTGCTGGTCCAGTCCAAGCGAAACAAGCACGCCGCGCTGAAACTGATGCGCAAGCTCTTGAAGAAGTATGCCTTTGTCCCGAAGCGGTTGGTCACCGACGACTTGCGATCATACAGCGCCGCGGTCCGGGAGCTTGGGATCGAACGCCACCATGAGCGCGGGCGATGGAAGAACAACAGAGCTGAGAATTCGCATCAGCCGACGCGGCGGCGGGAGCGCAAGATGCAGCGGTTCAAGAGCCCGGGTTCAGCCCAGAAATTTCTTTCCACACACGCCGCCGTCTACAATACCTTCAACGTCCAACGCCATCTCATCTCCGCCCAAACGCACCGCGCGCTTCGCGCTGTCGCGATGACCACGTGGCGGACCGCCGTCGCAGCGGCTTGACAATTCCTGAGGCGCCGACACTTCGCGCTCGTCGAGTGGCAACGTGACAATCTCTCGGCCCGTATTGCGCCAGATGGATATTACGATTTCGAGCGGCGCATTGCGACAAGTCAAAAAGTCGAAATCGCAACCCTCCGCCGCCGACAGGACGTGTCGGGCATAAAGAGCTGCATATCCGCGAGCCGGCGTTTGAGAGAACCTTGGTTGCGCGACCGATCGGCTCGCAAGTTCCTCGGGAGGCACCAGGAGGTCGATCTTTCGCTCGCGCTCGCTGAGCCGAATGAGATCGCCTGTTCTGACGAGGCCGATTTGCAAGTCTAGGCGATCGGCGCGCGTACCGCTTGAGGGAAATCGAAGCCTGCGGCCCCCCTTCCGCTCGGCTCCGGCGCGGCCCTCGGCTCAGGCGGTCTCCAGCGAGGCGACGACATGCCGCTCGATTTCCCACACCGGCTGATTTGCCGATGGCTCTCGCCAACGTCTTTCTGCCGCCGGGCCGGAAGGGCATGACCCGCGGTTCTCGCTTCCGAAATGGCGACGGCCAGCGGCTGCGTTTCGCCGAAGAATAGCGGCCTTGGCCCTCCCCAACCATAACAATGGGAGGTGTTCAAAGCGACGCCGGTCCTCATCGTCGCCAGCGAACGCCGTCCTTCGCCAGGAGCGTCCGGCATGGTACAGTCGAGACACCGGCTGAACCGGTCGCCGGGAACAGCGCCGATCGCCAAGGCCACAGCGGCCCGCCGAAAAAAACGCGGGCGTCGAAGCGGGAGGAAATAATGGCCTACAAGGATATTCTCGTCTACCTCGATCCGACCGCCGAATTGATCGAGCGTCTCCGCTTCGCCGTCGACCTCGCCAAGACGCATGGCGCGCGGCTGGTCGGGGTCGACGTCAGCGCCGCGACCGGCGAGGCGGGGGCCGAAAGCTCGATCGTCACCCGCCAGATGTTCGACGACACCTGCCGCGAAGCCGGCCTCACCGCCGTGTTCGTGCCGGCCGAAAAGCCCGGCGAGGGCGACGCCTTCACCCATTGCGTCGATCTCATCATCGCGCCGGGCCCGGGCGGCGTCGCGCGCGACCTCGTCCGGCACAGCGCGCTCGACCGAGCGCTGGTCGAATCCGGCGCGCCGATGCTGATCCTACCGCCCGGCTGGACCGGCGGCAAGGTCGGCAACAACGTCGTCATCGCCTGGAACGGCGGACGGGAGGCGCTGCGCGCCGTCCACGACGCGCTGCCGTTCCTGGAAAAGGCGCGCAAGGTGACCGTCTTCTGCTTCTCCGCCCGACCGAGCGACCTGCGCGCCTCGGCGGTGATGCTGGTCCACCATCTCGAAGCCCACGGCGTCTCCGCGCATATCTCGGATTGGACCAACACCGGCGACCTCACGGCGATCGAGGCTCTGTTCGCCAGCCTCGACACCCAGGACGCCGATCTCATTGTCGCCGGCGCCTTCGGCCATTCGCGGCTCTACGAGGGCCTGTTCGGCGGGGTCAGCATGGACCTCATCCGCCAGCAGTCGCTGCCGGTGCTGATGTCGCATTGATCGTCTATTCTCTGAAACGCAGAGGTCGTTGACAACCTGTGGCGGTGCGCGCGGTCCGGGCAGCGTCGCAGAGCGCGAGATACACCCCTCTATGTCTGCGTGGCCGGAAAAGCGAAGGAGGCCGTCATTTAGCGATCGCTCTCATACTCCTCGTTCGCTTCGTCGCAAAAGCTTGAGCTGTAGGCGCGCCGACCGTGGGCGCGATCGTTGATCCCGGCGTCCGCCGCCAGCGGCGACGAGAAGGACGGGAGGAGGCCATAGATGCCGTTCAATGACCGATCTGAGGCCGGTCGGAAGCTGGCGAAAGCGCTCGCTCGGTATCGAAAACAGCAGCCGGCGGTCCTTGCCTTGCCGCGCGTCGGCGTCCCTGTGGCGGCCGAGATTGCCGGCGCTCTCGACGCGCCTCTCGATCTCGTCCTGGTGCGCAAGATCGGCGTGCCTTTTCAACCCGAGTTGGCGATGGGGGCCGTCGTCGATGGCGACGCCCCTGTCATTGTGCGAAACGAAGACGTGATTGAAAGCGCCGGCATTGGCGAGACGGAGTTCGAGGCCGTCTGTGATCGGGAGCTCGCCGAGATCGAACGCCGCCGGCGGCGCTATCTGGGCAGCCGCGCGCGCGTCGATGTCGCCGGCCGTACGGCCATTGTGGTCGATGACGGCATCGCCACCGGAGCGACGATGCGAGCCGCCTTGCGTGCAACCCGGATGCGAAACCCGAGAAGGCTCGTGCTAGCCGTGCCCGTCGGGCCAACCGATAGCGTTGCCGCAATGCGCCAGGAGGCCGACGACGTCGTGTGTCTTGAGGATCACACGTCCTTTGGGGCAATTGGATTGTTTTACCGGGACTTCCGACAGATTTCGGACGAGGAGGTGATTGAGACCCTCAAGCGTTTTCCGCCGAAGACCTAGCCCGGCCGACGACCCTAATCTTCGCCTGTCCCGAGCCGGCGTTTGATCCATGTCAGCGCAGTCGCAGCTCGTGCGCGACGAGAACTACATGAGGAGCGGGAGAACGAGGTCATGTTGCGCGGAATGAATAAAGATCAGGCCTACTTCATTGCGCTGCTCGCGCAGGTGGCGCGCGTCCAGCGCGACAAGCTTCTCGGCAATGTGGCCGAGAACGACCTCGGCGGAACGAAATTCAGTCGAGGCGAGCACAACCCAACGGCGCTGCTCGGTTTTGAACCCCTGCCAGCGGACGCCGAGCAACTGACGGCTCTGCGCGAAGCCATCAGCGCGCTCACGCCTGAGGGACGCGCCGAGCTCTACGTCTTGACGCGCGTGGGTCAGGGCGACCTTGCCGCGCAGGACTGGGATCGCGGGCTCGACGAAGCCGCCCTGCTCGGCGAGCAGGCAGTCGGCACTCTTCTCGATGATCCGGACCTGCACGATCACCTCGTAAAAGGCCTATACGAGATGGAAAGAGCGTGACGGTTGCGGCCACGAGCCCTGGCTGATTCGAGGCGGCAATTGGTTGCTGCGCCGGGCGGCGCTGACGCATAACCCTCGCGGCTGCACCGCGCCATCGTCGGGCCTTGCCGGCCGCAACCGCGCCCCCGTCGTGATTTCCTATCGCCGTTGACGTCGATCAATGCGCGACCCGCGTCTGTCTCCGATATTTCTTTCGATAGGCGATTCGCCGAACAAGTCGGCGGAAGCCTCGAGCTGAGGAGATTACTCGGAGTATTGCAGTAAGAGGCTGCGGCCGTGGCTCAATCACCTGCAGATCTGAACCAAAACTCGGTCGTCGCGGGCATGCTCCGCGAATACGGTGAGTTGCTTCGTCAACAAGGCGCGGAAGCGTTTCGCGCTGCCGCTTACCAGCACGCGGCCGACGTCGTTGAGCGTCTCGACCGCCCGCTCGGCGAAGTCTTCGCCGCCGTCGGCCGTGAAGTCCTGATGGCGTTGCCCGCCGTCGGCCGCTCGATTGGGGCCGCAATCGCCGAGATGTTGATGACCGGACGATGGGCGCAACTGGAGCGGCTTCGCGGGACGCTCGAGCCGGAAGAGCGGTTCCGGACGATCGCCGGCGTCGGGCCCACCTTCGCGAAGCGTATCGCCGACGAACTGCATGTCGACACGCTTGAGTTGTTGGAAGCGGCGGCTCACGACGGACGTCTAGCCGCGGTCAAAGGGATCGGTTTGCGGCGCGCGGAGATGATCCGCTCCGCCCTGAGCGAAAAGGCTTGGGTGTCCGCGCCTGCGTAGACTTCGGCAATCGCAACCGCGTCCTCCGGTCGATCTGTTGCTCGAGGTCGACGCCGAATACCGGAGGCGGGCGGCCGCGGGCGAACTGAGGACCATTGCGCCCAAGCGATTCGATCCCTCCGGCGAAGCTGGCGGCGGATCCTGCATGCTCGGCGCGGCGACTGGCGGTTCACCGTCCTTTACTCGAACACGGCGCTCGCCCACGAGTTGGGACGGGTGAAGGACTGGGTCGTGATCTACTATGAGACGGACGCGCTGCCTGAAGGGCAGTGCACGGTTGTCACGGAAACGCGCGGTCCGATTGTGGGCCGGCGCGTCGTCCGGGGACGTGAGCAGGAATGCTGGAACTATTGGGCCAACACTGACCAGAAGCCGCGCGAAACGCCGGCCTCGGCCGCATAGCCGGGAGTCGGGCGTCGAGCTCCAGCTTCAGACGAGCGCCGCTTCTCGCCGCGCCCAGCGAGTTCGGATCCATGCGAATACAGAACGCCGAAATCGCGGCGCTCCGAGTAAGGAAGCCGAGCTGCTTGAAATCCAGGGCGCGAACCCATTCCGCGTCCGCGCCTATCGGCGCGCGGCGCAAACGATCGACGCCCTGCCCCGTTCCGTCGCGAGCATCCTCGCCGCCGGAGAGGACCTGACCGCGCTACCCGGCATCGGCCAAGATTTGGCGGCAAGACCGCCGAAATTGTCAAGACCGGCCATTTTGCGGCGCTTGACGACCTCAAGCGCGAAGTCCCGGGCGAGCTTGCGGCGATCGCGGCGCTGCCTGGGATGGGCCCAAAACGGGTGAGCCAACTGCACCACGAGCTCGGGGTGCGAACCCTCGACGATCTGCGGCGAGCGGTGAAGGGGGGCGTCTTCACGGCTTGAAAGGCTTCCGGCGAGAGCGAGGAGGAGATC
>CAWDTW010000030.1:0-37831 GCA_963805295.1 uncultured Alphaproteobacteria bacterium
ATCGATGCGCGCCTTGCCATCCCCGTGTTGCTGATCTAGACCGAAAAAGAGCTTGCCTCGCCGCGTCTTCGCGCGTTCGGGCGCAGAGACCTTCGCAAGTCGGCGGCCGTGGCCCAGGTTCCTTCGCTCGATCGGTTCAACCGCGTGGTGGTCAAGGTCGGCTCCTCGCTGCTGGTCAATTCCTGCGCGCGGCGCGGTCAAAGCAGGCCTGGCTCGAGGCGCTCGTCGCCGACATCGCCGCGCTGCATCGGCGGGGCGCGAACGTGCATGGTGGTGTCGTCGGGCGCGATCGCGCTCGGGCGCACGGCCCGGGGTTGCCGAAGGGCACCCTCAGGCCGAGGACGCCAGGCTTCCGCCGGCGATCGGCCAGATCGCGCTCTCGAGCAGCCTGGGCCAGGCTCGCGGCCGGGAGCAGGGATCGTCGCCGGCCAGGTGCTACTGACTGCACGACACGGGGAGCGCCGCCGTTACCTCAACGCGCGCGCGACCTCGGGCGCGCTGCTCGCCATGCGCGCCATGCCCATCATCAACGAGAACGACACGGTCGCAACCAGGAGATCCGCTTCGGCGACAACGACCGGCTCGCCGCGCTCGTCACCACCATGGCCAGCGCCGACCTGCTCGTCATGCTCACCGACGTCGAAGGCCTCTACGACGCCCCGCCCTCCGACAACGCGCAGGCAAAACTCCTGCCGGTGGTCGAGCGGGTGACGCCGGAAATCGAGGCGATGGCGGGCGGCGCGGCGTCGGAACTGTCGCGCGGCGGCATGCGCACCAAGATCGAGGCCGCCCGCATCGCGACGTCCGCCGGCACTCACATGGTCATCGCCGACGGGCGGGTGGCGCATCCGATCGCCCGCATCGCCGAAGGCGGACGCTGCACCTGGTTTCTCACGCCCTCGAACCCGATCGCGGCGCGCAAGATCTGGATCGGCGGCTCGCTGGAGCTGAAGGGGGCGGTGTTCATCGACGCGGGCGCGGCCGCCGCGCTCGCCGGGGGCAAGAGCCTGTTGCCGGCCGGGGTCACGCGCGTCGAGGGCGTCTTCTCGCGCGGCGATTGCGTCGCCATCCGCGACGAGCGGGGCGCGGAGATCGGGCGCGGGCTCATCGCCTATGACGCTTTGCACGCCGAACGTATCCGCGGCCGCAAGTCGCGCGACATCGTCGCCGTCCTCGGAACCTCCGGTCGCGCCGAGATGATCCACCGCGACGACATGGCGCTGGCGGAGCGGTGAAGCCGCCCTTGGCTTCGGGCCGTCGGCCGCGCATAAATTCGCCCATGCCGTCAAGCGCTCCCGCACCCCGCCGGCAGCGGCGATGAAAACTCCGCCGCGACGCGCGCTCGTCGTCCTCGCGCGGCTGCGCGCCCGCCTGCGCGGGGGCAACCGGGGCTGGTCGCGCTCGCGATCGGCGTCGGCGTGCTGGCCGGCCTCTGCGTCAGCGCGATGACGTCGATCGTCGACTTCGCGCATGTGGTCATTTCCGGCATCCCCTCGACGTGCGCCTCAGCGCCGCCGAGCGCGTGCCGCCATCGCCGCCTTCGCCGCGCCGATGCTGGCGGGGCTCGCGCTCGGATCGATCGACCGTGGCGGCGCGCAAGAACAAGAAATTGCGCCCCGCGGTGGATCCGGTCGAGGCCAATGCGCTGCGCGGCGGGCGCATGTCGCTCAACGAAAGCCTCCTCGTCGCCGCGCAGACGGTCGTCTCCAACGGAAGCGGCGCTTCGGTCGGACTGGAGGCGGGCTACGCCCAGATCGGCGCCGGCGTCGCCTCGCGGCTGGGACTGGATTTGCATCTGCGCCGGCAGGATCTGCGCATGCTGGTCGGCTGCGGCGCCGGGGGCGCGATCGCCGCGGCCTTCGGCGCGCCGCTGACCGGCGCCTTCTATGCCTTGGAACTCATCATCGGGGCCTATTCGCTCGCCAACGCCGGACCGGTGTTCGCCGCTTCGCTGGTCGCGGTGCTGACGACCAAGGCCATCGTCGGCGCGCCCTACGTCATCAACGCGCCGGAAGTGTCCCCCCTGAGCTTCGCTCATTACGGCGCGCTGGTCGGGCTCGGCCTCGTCGCGGCGGCGCTCGGCGTCGGCGCAATGCGCGCGGCGGCGCTCATCGAGCGCGCCTTCCTGCCGCCGTCCCCTCGCGCGTCCTGCGGCCGGTCGCGGGCGGTCTGATGCTCGGCGCCATGGCGCTCTATACGCCGCAGGTGCTGGGCGCAGGCCACGGCGCGCTCGGCCTCGATTTCTACTGGCCGCTGAGCGCGAAGGAACTGGCCGTCCTCATTTCGCTGAAGCTGTTCGCGAGCCTCGTGTCGCTGGCCTCCGGCTTCCGCGGCGGCTTGTTCTTCGCCTCGCTGTTCGTCGGCTCGCTGCTCGGCAAGCTCTATTCGATCGGCGTCGATTTCGCGCTTCCGTCTCTCGGGCTCGACACGACGGCTTGCGTGCTCGTCGGCATGGGGGCGCTCAGCACGGCGATCGTCGGCGGCCCGCTGACGATGACGTTTCTCGTGCTCGAAAGCACCGGCAATCTCGGCATCGCGGGTGGGGTGCTGACGGCCTCGATCGCAACCACCCTCGCCGTGCGGGCGACCTTCGGCTACTCGTTCACCACCTGGCGCCTGCACCTGCGCGGCGAGACGATTCGCGGCGGACAGGACGTCGGCTGGCTGCGCGACCTGACGGTCGCCAGGATGATGGTCGCGTCGCCGCCGATCTTTCTGGCCGAGGAGAGCATTCGCGCGTTCCGCGAGGCCTATCCGCTCGGCAGCGCCAATGTCGTCGTCGCGGTCGGCGAGGACGGGCGCTATCACGGGCTCGTCCATGTTCCCGAGGCGCACGCCCATGCGCTCGAGGAAGGCGACGACGGCGGTCCGGTCGGCCTCATCGCGCACCTGCCGGCGACGACCCTGCACCCGGACGACAACATTCGCGCCGCGCTCGAGCTCTTCGGCGACGCGCAGACCGACACGCTCGCGGTCACGGAGCGCGAAACCGGCCATGTGCTCGGCACGCTCGGCGAAGCCTTCGCCGCGCGGCGCTATGCGCAGGAAACGAACGTGGCGATGAAGGGGGTGCTCGGCGGCGGGTAGGCGAGACGGCGTTCGGGACACGTAGGGCGATCCGGCAGGAGCGAACGCAACGAGACCGGTGGCGCGAACGCATTCCCCGCAAAGGGGGGCGGGAGCGCTGTGGCGCTCGGCGGCTTCCGCCTTTCACCCGATGGCTCTGCTGCGACCTGCTTGCCGCGCCGTGCTCGAGCGGCCAGAGTTCGATTGACGGAATGGCGGCGGCGAGGGCGACCGCGCCGGCAAGAAGGGCAGGGAAGTTGCGGCATCTCATTCGGCTGATTCAGCGTCTTCTGGTCCTCGGACTGGGGATCCTCAGCGTCTGGTTCATCGTTTTCGTCGTTTTCAGGATCACCGACCAGAGGCTGCCCTGGATTTTCGCGCTGAGCGCGACCTACGCGATCGCCGCCTACGTCATCCTGCCGCGCGTCGTGCGAACGAGCCTCAAGATCCTGCAGCGGAAAAGCGTGCCGAGCTTCACCGTGACCGGCGACGGGTTCCCGGGCGATCCGGTCAATCTCGTCCTCGTCGGCGAGTTCTCGAAGCTGCGGGCCGCCTTCGCCGGCGCCGGCTGGACGGAAGCGGACCCGCTCGGCCTCAAAAGCTCCTGGCGGATGCTCGTCGCTTTCGTGCTCAACCGGTCTTACCCGACCGCGCCGTTCAGCACGCTCTATCTGTTCGGGCGCGGCCAGGACATCGGCTTTCAGAAGGCGATCGACGGCAGCCCGCGCAAGCGCCATCACATCCGCTTCTGGGCGCTGAGTCTCGAGCGGGCGGAGGAAACGCTGAACACCGCCGAATTCTGGCTCAACGCCGACCGGCCGCCGCTCGACGCCCCCGCGCTCTGGATCGGCGCGGGCACGAGGGACACCGGATTCTCGCTGACCAAATTCACCTTCCAGGTCACCCACGCGACCGATTCCGACACCAACGCCGAACGCGATTTCATCCTCGACGAACTGAGGCGCTTCGGCGTCATCGGCGAGGTGAGATGGCATCAGGAAGGCGAGCGCCTCTCGACCGGGCGGGTCAACCATTATGTCGCCGACGGCGAAGTCGGGGTGGCGAGACTGGCCTGACGTTTGGCTCCGGGGTCGGTTGCGATGAAACTCGACCCGTCCGGAACAACTGACCGGAGCGAGTTGGCGAACCCCGTCCGAGTCCGCGGCGTCCAGTAACGAAGGTTTGTTCTCGTCGCCATGAAGTCATCTCATTCGGCGGCGAAGATGCACAGTGACCGGGCGTTGTGAGGCAACGAGAGCCGCCGGTCGACAGCCGTCGGCCCTTTTTGGCGGTTGGCGACGCAGAAACGCGCCGAATGAGCGCGGCGCCGCCCCTTCCTGTTTGCGCCGACAAATGATCGGCCTGTCTTTGCCATCGGCGCGGTTGCCGGCAATCGGCAAATCGCGATTTTCGCAACCGCTTCCATCCGTGAGCGGGCGAGCGGAAACTCGATGATAGAGTTCAGAGGCTTGGACGATGGCTTACACGATCGAAGTGAACGGCTTGAAGCGAACCGTCGATGTCGACGGGGACACTCCTCTTCTCTGGGTGCTGCGCGACGAACTCGATTTGAAGGGCAGCAAGTTCGGCTGCGGCGTCGGGCTATGCGGCGCCTGCACCGTCCATCTCGACGGCGAGGCGACGCGCTCATGCCTGACGCCGATCTCGACCGTCGGCGAAGCCGCCGTGGCGACCATCGAAGCAATGTCCTCCAATCCTCTTGGAAGGACTCTTCAAGCCGCCTGGATGGAGCTCGACGTGCCTCAGTGCGGCTATTGTCAGGCGGGACAAATCATGTCGGCGGCCGCGCTCCTGTCGAAGACCCCCCATCCCGACGATCAGGAGATCGACCAGGCGATGAGCGGCAACGTCTGTCGCTGCTGCGCCTATTCGCGCATCCGCGCCGCGATCAAGAAAGCAGCGCTCGTCCAGCCGACCGCTGCGGAGGTGAAGTGATGATGACGATGATGACCGCGCTGGGCTCCAAAGGCCGCCTCGAAGGCGCTGCATTGTCTCCAATCCCCTCGCGCCGTTCATTCCTCAAGGCGAGCGCCGCGGCCGGAGGGGGACTGTTGTTGCAAGCGATTCTTCCCTCGCTGGGGGACGTCGCGATGGCGGAAGCGCCCGACGTCGCCGCAGGCGAGGCCGCGACGATCAACGCCTTCGTCCGCATCGCGCCCGACGGCGTCGTGACGATCATGTCGAAGAATCCAGAAATCGGCCAAGGCGTAAGACGGCGCTGCCGATGATGATCGCCGAAGAACTCGACGTCGAATGGAAGAACGTGCGCATCGAACAGGCGCCGCTCGACGAAGGAAAATTCGGCCAGCAATTCGCAGGCGGCAGCCTGGCGACGACGCTCAACTACGATCCCCTGCGCCGCGTCGGCGCCGCGGGGCGGCAAATGCTCGTCGCCGCGGCGGCGCAAAGCTGGAACGTGCCGCCGTCGGAATGCAGCGCCGAGGCGGGCGTCGTCCGTCATCGGAACAGCGGGCGTTCGCTCGGCTATGGCGAACTGGCGTCGAAAGCCGCCTTGCTGCCGGCGCCGGATCTCGCCAGCGTGAAGCTCAAGGACCCGAAGAGCTTCAGAATTATCGGCCAGCCGACGCCCGGAGTTGACAACGCCAAGATCGTGACCGGCGAGCCTCTGTTCGGCATCGATGTCGTCGTGCCCGACATGCTCTACGCCGTCTTTGAGAAGTGTCGCGTCTTCGGCGGGACCGTGAAGAGTGCGAATGTCGAGGCCATCAAGGCGCTGCCCGGCGTGCGCGACGCCTTCATCGTTCGAGCGCGCGAGGCCAACCCCGGAGGCGATCCGCAGGGGGTCAGCGACGGGGTCGCGATCGTCGCCGCGAGCTGGTGGGCGGCGAGCCGAGCTCGCGAGAAGCTGGAAATCGCCTGGGACGAGGGCCCGACGGCAGCCCAGAGCAGCGCGCTGTTTGCCGAGACTGCGGCCGCACTCGCCGCCAAGGCGCCGGCGACCTATCTGCGTCGCGACGGCGACGTCGCGTCCGCGCTTCAGGGGGCTGCGCGCGTCGTCGAGGCGGCCTACGCCTATCCGTTCCTCGCCCACATCAGTCTCGAGCCGCAAAACTGCACCGCCCATTTCGCTGACGGGAAGGTCGTCCTCTGGGCGCCGACGCAGAACCCCGAACCTGGGGCGAGCATCGTGGCGGCGACCTTGGGAATTCCCCAGAGCGACGTCACGGTCAATATGACGCGGGTGGGCGGCGGCTTCGGAAGGCGCCTGCGCAGCGATTTCATGGCCGAGGCCGCATGGATTTCGAAGCAGGCGCGCGCGCCGGTCAAGCTGCTCTGGAGCCGCGAGGACGATATTCAGCACGATTTCTATCGGCCCGCGGGCTTCCATTTCTTCAAGGGCGGCCTCGACGGCGCGGGCGCGCTCGTCGCATTCAGCGATCATTTCGTGACGTTCAGCAGGAACGGCAAACCCGCAGACTTAGCCGCGATGGACCCCAACGAATTCCCGGCGCAGCTTGTCCCGCATCTCGAATATGGCCAGTCGATGATGGAGCTGGGCGTGCCGACCGGGCCGCTGCGCGCGCCGCGGTCCAACGGGCTCGGCTTCGTGTTTCAATCCTTCATCGACGAGCTCGCGCATCACGCCGGCAAAGATCCCGTGGCGTTTCGTCTCTCGTTGCTCGGCGAGCCTCGGGTGCTGGTCAATTCGTCCGGCAAGCCCGAATGCCTTGCGCGATTTCAGCACCGGGCGCATGCGCGACGTTCTCGTTCGAGTTGCAGAAGTTTCCGACTGGGCGCGTCGCGACGAGCTTCCCACGCGAACCGGCAAAGGCGTTGCGTTCTACTTCAGCCAATTCGGCTATTTCGCCGAGGTGGTGCAGGCGACGGTGGCGACTTCGGGCGAGGTCAAGCTCGATCATGTTTGGGTCGTCGGCGACGTCGGCGGCCAGATCGTCAATCCCAGCGGCGCCGAAAATCAAGTGCAGGGCGCGGCTCTCGATGGGCTCGGCGCCGCGCTCGGCCAGGCGATCACGATTGATCGCGGCCGGGTGGTGCAGGCCAATTTCGACAGCGTCAAGCCGCTGCGCATGGAACAGGCCCCGCCGGTCGAGGTGCATTTCCTGACCACCGACCATCCCCCGACAGGTCTCGGCGAACCGGCGCTGCCGCCCGTGATCCCTGCCCTTTGCAACGCCATCTTCGCCGCCACAGGCAAGCGGATCCGCACTCTGCCCGTCGAAACGGAGGCGTTGAAGGCGTAGAGATCTCGGCAGCCGGCGTAGCCGATCGTCTCCGCGCCCCCGGGGCTGCGGCGCCTAGAAGAATTCACGGGCCGACCCCGGCGCAAGCGTTCGATGCCGCCCTCGCCGCCCCAAAGCTCGAGGCGTCGCCGAAGCGCACGCTCGGCGCGCTCGGCCGTCAGCAGACCAAAGCGTAACCGTCATCGCGGCTGGCGCGGCAAGCGCGTTCGATCCTACGCAAAGGGCGATTCGAATTTCGCCGCCGCGCCGAGTTCCGCCTCGATTTCGAGCAGTCGGTTATACTTGGCGATGCGCTCGCTGCGGCTGGCGGAGCCGGTCTTGATCTGTCCCCCGCCCATCGCGACCGTGAAATCCGCCAGGAAGGTGTCTTCCGTCTCGCCCGACCGGTGCGAGACGACGTAGTTCCAGCCCGCCTCGCGGCACAACGCGATCGCTTAAATCGTCTCGCTGACCGTGCCGATCTGGTTGAGTTTGATCAGCACTGCGTTCGCCGCTTTTTCCTTCACGCCGCGCGCGATGAATTCGGGGTTGGTGACGAAAATATCGTCGCCGACGATCTGGATGCGCTCTCCCTGCGCCGCAGTCTGGCGCGCAAAGCCGGCCCAGTCGTTTTCATCCAACCCGTCCTCGATCGAAACGATCGGGAAGGCGTCGATCCACTTCTCGTAAAGCGCGATCATCTCTTCGCTCGTCTTGCGGCCGCCCTTCGATTTCGCAAGATCGTACGCCCCGTCGGCATAGAACGAACTGGCGGCGGGATCGAGCGCGATAGCGATGTCTTTGCCCGGCTTGTAGCCGGCCGCCTCGATCGCCTTCACGATCAGTTCGCAAGCCTCCTCGTTGCTGCCGAGATTGGGGGCGAACCCGCCCTCGTCGCCGACCGAGGTCGCGTAGCCCTGGCTCTTGAGGAGCTTGGCGAGCGCGTGGAACGTTTCGGCCCCGTAGCGCAACGCTTCGGCGAAGCTCGGCGCGCCGACCGGCATCACCATGAATTCCTGGAAGTCGACCGAATTCTCCGCGTGCTTGCCGCCATTGACGATGTTCATCATCGGAACCGGCAAGCGGGACGCGACGACCCCGCCAAGGTAGGCGTAGAGCGGCAGCCTGGCCGATTGCGCCGCCGCGCGAGCGACCGCCATCGAGACCCCGAGAATGGCGTTCGCTCCCAGCTTCGCCTTGTTCGGCGATCCGTCGAGCGACAGCATCGCGCAGTCGATTTCCGCCTGACGCGTCGGTTCGCGGCCGACCACCGCAGGCCCGATCGTCTGGACCACGTTCGCGACAGCCTTCCGCACGCCCTTGCCGCCGTAGCGCGCTTTGTCGCCGTCGCGAAGCTCGACCGCCTCGTGTTCCCCGGTCGAAGCGCCCGAGGGAACCGAGGACGTCGCGACCGTCCCGTCGTCGAGGCCGACGCGCACCCGCACGGTCGGGTTGCCACGGGAGTCGAGAATTTCAAGCGCGTGAACAGATGCGATCTTCGTCATGAGGGTCTCCCTGAATTGGCCGATGCGACAATATTCGTTATTGCGAGCGCGCGAAATCAATTCCGTCGTCCTTTCGGGCGTCTTTCTCAGCGGCCAGGAGTCCGATCGAGGCGGGAGCGTGTGGCGCGAATTCGATCCTGTTCAACCGCTTCCCGCAGGAAAACCTCCCGATACACATCCTCGCCGAAACTCGTTCCGAACGGTTTTCCTTTCGTCAAAGGACGTTCGGAGGAGTCATCAGCCCATCGGGGCGCTTAAAGGCGAACTCCATCGCCCGCCAATTTTCAGAAAGGTAATGTCCGCGCTCGTTTTGTCAACGCTGGCAGGCGGCCTTCCCGGGAAAGCGCCTTCGCCGTCGGTTTGGCGCCCTCAAGCCGGCTCATGCTTCACGTGCTTGCCATATTGGAGCACCTGAACCTTCTCCAAGGTCACGAGCCCGCTCGTCATCATCTCGTCGAGGGTCGGCAAGAACGCCCTGATCTTCTCCTCGGTGTCGACGATCTCGATGACGAGCGGCAAATCCTCGGAAAGGCGAAGGATCTTCGTCGTGTGAAGGCGACTGGAGTGTCCGAAACCCATCGGTCCGCGCAGCACCGTCGCTCCGGCAAGATGGGCCTCGCGAGCCTTGAGGATTATCGCCTCGTAAAGAGGCCGGCCTTTGAATTTGTCGTCCTCGCCGAAAAACGTTCGCAGCAGCATCGCATCGCGGGGAAGCGTCATGGTTCAGGTTCCCTTGAGTTGGTTCAAGGCGGCGGCCGCGAGATGGCCGGCCCAGACGGACAGCAGGCAGAACAGGAACGAAAGGCCGATATTCGCGCCGGCCAGCGCCATCTCGCCGTCGCCCACGAGATTGAGCGTTTGCAGACTGAACGACGAGAACGTGGTGTAGCCGCCGCACATGCCTATCATCACGAACTGGCGACCCTGCGTGCCGACGAACAGCCGTCCATCCGGTCCGGTGAGCGTCGCAAAGAAGCCGATGATGAAGGAGCCGGTCGCATTGACGATCAGCGTGCCCCACGGAAAGGTTTCCCCGATATGGTTCGCCGCGAGGCCGGAAATCGCGTAGCGCGCGCCGCCGCCCAGCGCGCTGCCGAGCATCACCCAGAAATACAGCATTCCGCAACTCTGTCCGCCATGCTCATTTCACGACCATCACCTTGCACGGCGCATGCTCGACGAGCCGATCGGTGGTGCTGCCGATCAAGCGATTGTAGAGCGCGGTGTGGCCCATGAAGCCGACGATGAGCAGGTCGTAGCCGCGCGCTCTTGACGAAATCGACGATGCTAGGGACCGGATGCCCGGCAATCACATGCGCGTCGAACGCAACGCCTGCGATCGCGCCAGCGCCTTCGCCGAGGCCACGATTTCGTCGAATACGCCTTCGGCGTCCGCCTGGGCCTCCTCGACTTCGTCGATGCTGGCGGGAAACCTCGGGAGCTCTTCGACGCAGACCATCGCCAGGCCGAGCTCCAGACGCCTGGCGAGTTCGAGCGCCTCCTTCAGCGCCCGCTCGCCGCAGGGGGAACCGTCGTTGGCGACAAGCATCTTCTGAAACATTCATCCCTCTCCTTCCGCAACTTGTCCGCCGGCTGCGCGCTCGATCGGCGCGAAAGCCGGCTGGAACCACCTCTGCGCAATCAGCGTCGGCACGACGGCGCTGCCGATCACGGCGGTCACCAGCACCGTATATTGTCGCTGGTCGATGATGTGGTTGGTGAGGCCGAACAGCGCCGAGATCGTGCCGAAGGTGAGGCCCGTCGACATCAGGAGCGTCGTGTACATCCCCTCGCGCCGATCGAAGCGAAAGGCGCGGGTCAGCGGCAGGATGCCGACGAACTTCGTCGCCATCTTGATCGCCAGGAGAAGCGCGACGAGCCCGGCGGCGTCGACGATCTGCCGGAGTTCGACCAGCGATCCGGCCTTGAGGAAATAGAACGGCGTCAGAATCGTGAAGGCGATGATGCGCATGCGGTGCGGCAGCTCGCGGTCGGCGAGAAAGGCCGGCGCCAGGGCCATGCCGACGAGATAGGCCGGCAGCACCGCCTCGCTTCCGGCGACCGAGGCGAGGCCGCCGAGCCCGAGCAGGACCAGCGCGACGAACTTGGTCTCAGGCTCGCTGACCCGATGGCCGACGCGGGCGAAGAACCAGGGCGCGAAGCGCGGCAGCATCCAGAGCGCGGCGGCGGTGACCGCGCCGAAGGCGGCCAGACGCCAGTCGTAGTGGGCGAAGACGACGCCGAGGGCGAGCACCGTGCCGAGGTCGTTGACGAAACAGCCGGCCAGAATGATTTTGCCGATCTCGGTCCGGTTGAAGCCGGTCTCGACCATCACCGCGTAGACGACCGCGACCGAGGTCGTCGACAGCGAAATGCCGGCGATCTGCGCCTGCGGCCAGGGCCAGCCGAGCACATAGAGGGTGTAGGCCAGCACGCCGAGATAGGGCGCGAAGAAGCCGACGACGCCGATCGACACGCTCGACCGGAAATGCTTGCGCACGACGTTCGGATCGATCTCCGTCCCGGCCAGGAACGTGAGCAGGATCGCGCCGAAGCCGGAGAGGAAATTCACCCATTCGTTGAGCGTCAGGCCGATGGTGTTGCCGGCGACCACGCCGACCAGAATTTCGATCAGCGCGACGGAAATCGCGACCCGAATCGAGATGATCGACGCGGCGAGCGCCAGGCCGATCCACAGCGCCGATTGAAGCCAAACCTGTCCCATCGCGACCTCCTTCTCCGGGCGCGACGACGTGCGGACAGCTGGGACAGAGAAAGCCTGCTCCCGCCACGCACGCGACGCGACAGGAGTCATCAGCCTGGACAGGCGGTTTTGGGGGACCCCATCCCCTTTCGACGACGTCAAGCTATTTCGTCATCAGCTCGGCGTCAAATGTCGTGCCGTCATCGGGTGCGATCCAAACTGATGCAGTCACGCGGTACGGCGCAGTGATTTTTGTGGGCTGTTGTCATTGGCGACGGCGGAGTTGGGTTGGGCGAGGGCTTTCCAATAGGCGTTCCAGTCGCCGTTGATTCGGTTTATCCGCAAGGCGAGCATGTATTCGGCATGCTCGACGCGCCACCAGGCGCCGGGCCGCTTGAGGCGTTGTTGCGCAACGTAGCGATGAGCGCTTTCGATCTCGCCCGAGCCGATTGGCAGCCCGTCGGCCAAAGCTTGGCGGTAGTTCAGGTGGTTGGCGCGAGCGCTGAGATAGCGATGGCAGGTTCGCACGGGCGCATGCTCGTCGTCGACTTCGGGCGGCTCGCAACATCCGGCAAGCGCCCGCAGAACGGCGTCGAGACGCCCGCCTTTGAGCGCCTCCTTCTGCGTCTCCATCCAGGCGCTCCGCGCGGCCTGGTCGGGCGCGATCGCTTCGGAAGCAGCGGCCAGGTATTCGCAAACGTGATAGAAATCAATCAAATAGCGGCCCTGGTCGCCGAATTGCGCCTCGACTTGACCCACGATCCAGGGCGCGCCGTCGCCGACCGCGTGAACCTGGGAGTTCGCCCCGAAGCCTGCGCGAACCGCGCAGGAAAGCAGCTGACGCCCGGCCTCTTCGACCCCGCCCTCGATCGAGCCCGCATAAACCGGCGTCCGGCTCCCTTGAGCGTGCGCCAGCGACAGCTTCGCCTCCCGCCAAGACAACGTCTTGCCCTTGCGCTTGTCTTTTCCCTCGCAACTCGGCTCGACGATCGGAACCATGCCGCCGTCCGTCTCAACGACGATCGGCTTGCGCAGGCCGGGCGCTTCCGGAAATTCAGAGCCCTCGCGACCAACTTCGAGCATGGCCTGGGCGTGGGCGAACGTGATCCGCTGGATCGTGCTCTCGCCGATCGCGAAGCCGTAGTGCTCCTGCAACTTGGCGCGCGCTTGCGCGAAGGGCTGATCGGCGGCGAAGTCGACGATGACGCGTTGCAGCGGCCGCGAACACCCCAACGGGCTCACCTTCGCCCCGAGCACGAAAGGACGCACCCGCTGCGTCCCGAACCGATATTGCGGCTCTCGGACCTCTATTTCGCCAAATTTCGTATGCCAGCGGAGTTTTTTTCACCCTGGCGATGCATCTGAGGGCGTTGACGAATCTCCCGCTCCGTCGCCTCCACTCGGGTCTCGGCCCAACTGTGCAGCGCCTCCCGTCCCAGAAGACGCATCTCCTCCACCAAGCGCTCTTCCGCAGCGTCGGCTTCCGTCAATTCCCCCTCGTCGCCTTCGACCGCCAGCACGATCGATGACACCCGCTTGCGAAGCTCGGGATGCGCCCGCAAAGCCGCCATCAGCGCATCATCGCTCAACTCCAAGCCCGCCATCCAAATCCTCCCGCCAAATCAGTCCAAACCGAACCTACTCTGCATCGCTTTAAATCGCACCCGCCGTCATCGCTTGCCGCGAGAGGTTGATGCGGTGGCGGCGCAAGCGCCAGCTCAGCCCAGCCGTCAGGGCTCTCCAAGGCGCGATGCGACCAGACCCCCCAAGAGCGGCCTGATGACTTCGGGTGCGAGCGTTTGAATGGATCCGCTAGTCCCAGCGCCCGGGATGGCGCGCGGTCACCACCTCGATCCGCCCGTGAGGCGGGCCGACCCAACCCGACATGACCCAGCTCGTCAGAGTGACGACGATCGCGGCCAAGATCGCCGGCCCGAGGCCGGCGACGACAAAGCCGCTGAGGAAGTAGGAGACCAGCTCGATCATCAGCCCGTTGATGACCAGGAGGAAGAGCCCGAGCGTCAAGAGCGTGATCGGGAAGGTGAGGATCACCAGGATCGGCCGCACGAACGCGTTGACGATGCCGAGCAGCAAGGCCGCGGCGATCAGATCCTCGGGCGAGCGAAAATGAACCCCGGGGACGATTTTGGAGGCGAGCCACAGGCCGATCGCCACCACCGCCGCGCGGATGAGAAAGCCGGTCATGATTGCTCCTGTCGTTCGTCCAAACTTAGGGATGCGGCGGGCGATCCGCTAGGGTTGTGTATTTAACACTTCGACCCCACTCGAAGTCCTAAAAGTCGCAGGACACCTGACTCCTGAAGGGGTGCCTTGCGTTAAATTCGCAACACTAGGGCCGGCTGTCTCCCGCTCTTTTGGGGGCCGACGGCCGGCTGGCGGGATCGGCCGCACACGCTTGCCGAAAATCAAAATCAATTTTGGCCGCCGCCGGAGACGGCAGCACGCCGGACTATCTGAGCAAATCCTTCACCGACCGTGCTTCGAGTAGGGCGGAGCGAGTGGTGTATCCTGGCCCTTGCATTGAACCGGGTGCCGCGTCGGCAAAAGGGATTGGCTTTTTCAACTTGGTCGCGGGGCCTTTGAACGCGACCTTGAATTTGCCTGCGTCGCCGTAGGGTTCGAGCCGCCCAACCTCCGCGACATGGGTGATTGCTGAAACGGGGGCGGATTGATACGCCGCGATCCATTTCAGGCTGGAGCGGTGCTTTTCGGCGATGCGGATCGCCCACCAGGAGTTCTCGCCAAGGAAGACTTTGTCAAACCCTTCCTTCTGGGCGGGTGCAATTCAAAGCGATGCAGAGTAGGTTCGGTTTGGACTGATTTGGCGGGAGGATTCGGATGGCGGGCTTGGAGTTGAGCGATGATGCGCTGATGGCGGCTTTGCGGGCGCATCCCGAGCTTCGCAAGCGGGTGTCATCGATCGTGCTGGCGGTCGAAGGCGACGAGGGGGAATTGACGGAAGCCGACGCTGCGGAAGAGCGCTTGGTGGAGGAGATGCGTCTTCTGGGACGGGAGGCGCTGCACAGTTGGGCCGAGACCCGAGTGGAGGCGACGGAGCGGGAGATTCGTCAACGCCCTCAGATGCATCGCCAGGGTGAAAAAAACTCCGCTGGCATACGAAATTTGGCGAAATAGAGGTCCGAGAGCCGCAATATCGGTTCGGGACGCAGCGGGTGCGTCCTTTCGTGCTCGGGGCGAAGGTGAGCCCGTTGGGGTGTTCGCGGCCGCTGCAACGCGTCATCGTCGACTTCGCCGCCGATCAGCCCTTCGCGCAAGCGCGCGCCAAGTTGCAGGAGCACTACGGCTTCGCGATCGGCGAGAGCACGATCCAGCGGATCACGTTCGCCCACGCCCAGGCCATGCTCGAAGTTGGTCGCGAGGGCTCTGAATTTCCGGAAGCGCCCGGCCTGCGCAAGCCGATCGTCGTTGAGACGGACGGCGGCATGGTTCCGATCGTCGAGCCGAGTTGCGAGGGAAAAGACAAGCGCAAGGGCAAGACGTTGTCTTGGCGGGAGGCGAAGCTGTCGCTGGCGCACGCTCAAGGGAGCCGGACGCCGGTTTATACGGGCTCGATCGAGGGCGGGGTCGAAGAGGCCGGGCGTCAGCTGCTTTCCTGCGCGGTTCGCGCAGGCTTCGGGGCGAACTCCCAGGTTCACGCGGTCGGCGACGGCGCGCCCTGGATCGTGGGTCAAGTCGAGGCGCAATTCGGCGACCAGGGCCGCTATTTGATTGATTTCTATCACGTTTGCGAATACCTGGCCGCTGCTTCCGAAGCGATCGCGCCCGACCAGGCCGCGCGGAGCGCCTGGATGGAGACGCAGAAGGAGGCGCTCAAAGGCGGGCGTCTCGACGCCGTTCTGCGGGCGCTTGCCGGATGTTGCGAGCCGCCCGAAGTCGACGACGAGCATGCGCCCGTGCGAACCTGCCATCGCTATCTCAGCGCTCGCGCCAACCACCTGAACTACCGCCAAGCTTTGGCCGACGGGCTGCCAATCGGCTCGGGCGAGATCGAAAGCGCTCATCGCTACGTTGCGCAACAACGCCTCAAGCGGCCCGGCGCCTGGTGGCGCGTCGAGCATGCCGAATACATGCTCGCCTTGCGGATAAACCAAATCAACGGCGACTGGAACGCCTATTGGAAAGCCCTCGCCCAACCCAACTCCGCCGTCGCCAATGACAACAGCCCACAAAAATCACTGCGCCGTACCGCGTGACTGCATCAGTTTGGATCGCACCCCTTCTGGGCCGGGACGATTATCGTGTCCATCCGGTCTTCCGGCTCCGGTTCGAGACCGGCAGCCTTCAGCGCCGCCTTGGTCGGCGACCGGGCCATCTCGAAGACGCTGATTCCCATGATCGGCATGAGGCGCAAAATCTCATTCAAGAAGGCGCGGGTGTCGGCCTTCTCACTCTCGATCAGGCTGGGCTCCGAATGGCTGACGACGTTCTCCAGGCGGCAGCGTTTGACGCTTGCCGCCCTCTGGATGAGTTCCCATTCCAGCCAGGTCGTGTGGGCGCGGTTTAGTCCGTCGCTTGCGGAAACGAAGATAGCCGCGTTCTCCCAGAATTCCTTTCCTAAATCGTGCTGATTGATGCGCGACTGAACGTCTTCTGTCTGACCGATGTAGACAACCGGGCGTTCCGCGCCGAGCTCATCCGTTTCGTATCCAATCAGGACGTAGACGCCAGGCCGGGCAAGATCGGGGCGCCCCTTGATTTCAGACCATCGGTCCCTTGGGAGGAAATATCCTCTTCCGGTCCAGTTCATTCGCTCGACGATGCGGACGCCCTCTAAATCGCCTGACGGAACAAATATGCGCAAGGTGAATGGATCGCCCAAGAGCCCCTCCTACGCCGCGCGCCGTAGAGAGAACGTAGCGCCTCCGTCTGCGGTCGTGACGAATCCCGTTCGCGCGAGCGCCGCGAGAACGGCCCCGACCTTGGGCGCGACCCTGCGCCCCTGTCTAAACGTCGCCGCGATCGCGGCGGCGTTGAGCGGCGCAGAGGCGGACGCGAGCGCTGACATGACGGCGGCGGTCTGGGCGAAGTCGTCGCCGGGGAACGTTGGGCGCGGCCCGGCGGTGACAGCTGCCTCGATCTCCATGCCGCCGCCGACGAGGTCCAGTTCGGCCTTTTCCTTGGCCGTGCCGAAGCGCGGAATCTGGTACTCGGGCCGGAGCCACAGTACAAGGCCGCGCGCTTCCTCCTTGGCCCGTTCCCTGTTGAGGGCCACGAGCCGCAAAAGGATGTCTTCGTCGGGAAGATCGACAGGCCAGCCGTAGGCCTCCGCAACGGCACCGTCGAGCCTGTCGTGAAGCTCTTTCAGGATCAGAACAAGACCGTCGCCAAAGGCTTTCCGCTCAGTCGGCGTGAGCTCATCGGGCGCGACGCCTGAGCGCAGCCGTTCCAGCACGTTGTAAATGGTAGTCAGCGTCAGATGCGGATGCTGGGTCAAGAACTCGCTTTCGGTGGGCGTCAAGTTCTTCCGCAAGCACGCGAATGAGCTTCTTTTGACAACCGTCGGCGGCGGGAAAGGGAAACCAATCGAAAGACTGAGTTTTGACATAGACAGGGATCGTTGCCGACGCCCTGCCGCCGCATGTCCTGAGGGTCCAGACAGTATGGAAATGCGAGGACAGCACTCCAAGGCAAAAGGCGTCAGACAATCCAAACACCATAAGCTTTTGATCTGGCATCAAAAATGCATCTAAAAACTGAAACGTACGATGCTTTGCCGTTTGCACAGTGACAATGAAACGATCAAGTCCCGCAACAAATTGGCGCAATTCTTGTCTCGGCTTACAAAATAGCCACCATTTTTGGGCGTATTCGTGCGCGTCAGCGGTGTTCGAAACCGCAGCCGCATGCTCCCTCTCGGGCTTCACTATCGTTGCCAGATGTTGGTAAGCCTCCGGAAATCTATTTCGTACATGTTCAGACGTTAGGCCAAAAAAGTCCAATGCAAACACATTACGGGCATGACCAGTTAAGTCGCGGCCATTTCTATATTTCCTGAAATGCTTTGCACTCTCGCGGCGGGTGTCAATTCCCAACTCTATCGCTTTCTCCTCATTTATAATGAAACCAGATCCCAGGGGTTTCATCCCGTTTGAACATATCCCCTCGTTGGCTCTCAATGCAACCGATTGCATTACATCTATGCCTACGGTTAAATCGGCGTTTATTTTTCCAGTTTGTATCTCAAATTCGACTAAAGGTGCTTCGGTGTCCAAATCTACCTCACGAATTACGTGGTGACAAGTTCCCATACTAGTCCCAATTTCAGCAACCGTCATAGCAATTCTTACTGACGCGTTATCTTTACCGTCGCCTCGCCACGGGTGATCCGGAACGGCAAATACGATTGAAACTGGTTTCTTCGCCTTTAAATGCCTTTCAACAACCCTACGTAAGAAAACCTGGCTAATAGTATTCGTTGTAACAAAGCCAAATCTACATAGTAACGGCCCACTCCGCGTAAGTCAATCAGCCGCGTGATCCCACCAATACATGACGTAGTCTGCGCTTTCGTTCATTTGCGGATGCGCGGCCCACAACGCCTCGGCGTAGGCGTCGCCCTGGCGCGCGCGGATGTCCTTGCCCCCAATGAACGGCGGGTTGCCGACGATGAATTCCGCGTCCGGCCACTCGGGGCGGCGCGGGTTGTCGTAGATATAAACTTCGACTGGCCTCCCGTCCGATCCGGGCTTCGTCACGAGCCTGCCGGACCAATCGCGCAAAAGGCGCGTGTCTGCGGCCAGCACCGCGTCTTTGACGACGATGTTCTTGAACGCCCGCAAGATCGGCTCTGACGGCAATCCGCCCTTGGTGCGGAAGTGCCATTGCAGATGCCCGATCCAAAGGACCAACTCGGCGATGGCGGCGGCGCGCGGGACAACCTCCATTCCGAGAAACTGATGCGGATCGACGCTGTGGCCTTCGAGCCCGGTCAGCGCCTCCTGGCCGCCAAGGTCCGCCAGCGCCTCCAAGACCTCGCCCTCGAGACGTTTCATCATTTCAAGCGAGACATAGAGAAAGTTGCCGGTGCCGCAGGCCGGATCGAGCACACGCGTCGTGCAGAGCTTGTCGTGGAAGCAGCGGACTGTCGCGAGCGCGTCCTTGGCGCGGCCTTCGGATTTCTGTCGCTCCGCCGTTGAAACGACGCTCCCCCATTCCGCGCGTAACGGTTCGATGACTGTAGCCGCCACAAGCCGCTCGACGTAGGCGCGGGGTGTATAATACCCGCCGAGCTTGCGGCGTTCCGCCGGGTCCAGCGCTTGCTCGAAAAACGTTCCGAAGATCGACGGATCCACGTCACGCCAATCGTAGCCCGCGGCCTGGCGCAGTTCGCCGATCTCTTCGCGGGCGAGCGGCAGCGCAGCCCGATTGCGGAAAAACTCGCCGTTGAAGCGTGGCACTTTTTGGTGCAACGCATAGGCCCAACTCCCCAGGTCCATGGCCTCCCAAAGCTGGCCGACGTCGTGAGGGAACGTCTCCGGAGCCTGTTCGCAGCGCGCCAAAATGTCCTTGAACGAGTTCTCGGGCAAGAGGCCGACGTTCTCGGCGAACATCGTGAAGAGACAGCGCATGAGGAACATCGCCACGTCTTCCGGCGGGTGCTGGTGTTCCTCAAGCGCTTTCGAGACGGCGGCGAGACGCTCCGCAATGGCGCGCGTGACGCGGGCGGCCTTGCGCGCCGGGTCCAGTGTGAGCGGATGGCTCCAGATCGCCGTCAAGAGCGCCCGCGTATCGGGCTTGCGCAGGTCTTCGAGGTAGACGCGGAACGACTGCCGGTCTGGGAATTGATCGTAGGCTTTCCCATCGCGCCGGAAGTTGGCGTAGAGCTCGAAGCAGTGCCCGACATCGCACACGATGACAAAAGGCGGTGGCTCGTGGCTCTGGGGAAGCAGGCGAACATAGTCTTCGGCCTGACGCCGGGCGTTGAACATCAGCACGTCCCACGCCCGCTCTGGTCCCCGGCGCCCGCGGGTTTGCGTTTCACCGCCGAACAAGCCTTTCTGTCCGTGGACCTCCTTGTCGCCGCCCTCTTTCTGTCGGGACTGCTTCGCCTCCATGACGAAGCAATCGCGCTTGTAGAGATCAATTCTTCGGTTTGACACGCCGCCGTCGCGGCCCGGCTCCTTGACGACGCGCTCGAATGTCAATCGGCGTCGAAAAGGGACCCCCCATCGGCATGGAAAAAGGACCCCTCTTGATCATCGGGAGCGGTTCATCCCCGGAGTCCATAGGGGGGACCCGCGCGTAGCGACGCGCCCTCCGCGCGGCTGGCGGAGCGTAGCGCGGGGGGGCTGCCGGCCAACCAACACGACAGCGCGCTGGCCGAGGCCCTCCAGGCTATCTGCGAACTCGATCTCTCCGAACTCGAGAGCGTGGCCGCCCCCACGCGGCTTCGGACGCGACTGACCTTCCAGCGACGAACGCTCAAGACAAGCCAACGTGTCGCTCCGAGCGGTTCCCAGACGCCTGGCCTCACCACCGGCGCTACCCCCGCCCGCGGTTCACCCCCGGGGGCCCACAGGTCGAGCCAATCGGCATACTGCGCTTGCAGCTCGCTGAGCTGGGCGACGGCGTCCTGCCACCGCCGGGCGCGGCTGCGATGGTCGGCCGGGCGACGGGTGCGGATCACCGGCGCATCGGCCGCGCGCGCGACGCGGTAACGGGCCTGGCGCTCGGCGTCGGTCATGGCTTTCTCGCCGATCGGCTTGCGCGGCATGGGGCCACTCCCAATCGTTACGTCACGAAACCCGGTTGGTGCGGGGCAGCTCAGGCGCGGTTCTTGAAGCGCCAGCTTTCGTTGCCGGTCTCGACGATGTCGCAGTGATGGGTGAGGCGGTCGAGCAGCGCGGTCGTCATTTTCGGATCGCTGAAGACGCTCGGCCATTCGCCGAAGGCGAGGTTGGTCGTGACGATGATCGAGGTGCGCTCATAGAGACGGCTGATGAGATGGAACAGCAACTGCCCGCCGGCCTGGGCGAAGGGGAGATAGCCGAGTTCGTCGAGGATGACGAAGTCGAGGCGCGTGAGATAATCGGCGAGCCGTCCTTGGCGGCCAGCGCGCGCTTGAGCCTCGAGCTGATTGACGAGATCGACGGTGGTGAAGAAGCGCCCGCGCGATCCGGCTCGGATGCAGCTTCGCGCGATGGCGATCGCCAGATGCGTCTTGCCGGTGCCGGTTCCCCCGACCAGGACGACATTGCGCTGCTGGGCGATGAAGCCGCCGGCGGCGAGGTCGCGCACGAGAGCCTCGTTGATCGGCGTGTTCTTGAAGGCGAAGTCGTCGACGTCCTTGGCCAGCGGCAGCTTGGCGACGGTGAGCTGGTATTTGATCGAGCGTGCCTGCTTCTCTGAGAATCTCGGCTTTCAGGAGATCGCCGACGAAGCGCTGCGGCTCATGCTTGCGCTTGAGCGCCGTGGCCAGCGTCTCGTCGTAGGCGCTCCTCATCCCGTAGAGCTTGAGGCTGCTCATCATGTCGAGGACTTCGGTTCTTTCCATGGGTTAGGCGCTCCTGAGTTGATCGTAGCGGGCGCAGTCGGCGATCGGCGTGTGGCGGAGCCGCAAAGCGTCGGGCGTCATGATCGTCGCCGCCGGTCCGGGATCGCGCTGACGCGCGAGGATGTTGATGACGACGTCGGCCGAATGGACACCCTCGGACAGCGCCTGAAGGCAGGCGGCCTCCACCGCAAGCAATCCATCGGTGAGCACGGCGGCGAGGATTTTGACCATCTGCCGGTCGCCGTCGTCGGACCCGGCAAGCTTGCGCCGCACGCGGTCCAGCGCCGTCGGCAGCACCCAGTCCTTGAACGGCGCGCCGTTGCGCAGAGCGCCCGGCTTGCGCGCCAGAACCGGCACGTAATGCCAGGGATCGTAGATCGTCTCGCCGCGCCCGTAGCGGCGTGGATGCTCCGCCACAACGCGCCCGTCCTGGCGGATCACGACGCGATCGGCGTAGGCGTGGATTTCGACCGGGCGGCCGACCGCGCTGGCGCTCACCGAGTATTTGTTGTTGTCGAACCGCACCAGGCAGGTCTTCGACACTGAGGCCGGCGACTCATGGAATCCGTCGAAGCGGCCGCGATAGGGAACGAGCTTGGGACGCTCTTCCTCGAAGACCTCCCAGATCGTCCTGTCGGGCCGCTCCGGATGGGGATGCGCCTTGGCCCAGGCGATGCATTTGTCCATCAGCCAGGCGTTCAGCTCGTCATAGCTCTTGACGCGCAAGCGCGGCGTGAAGAAACGCTCGCGCACGAGGCCGACCTGGTTCTCGACTTGGCCCTTCTCCCAGCCCGACGCCGGCGTGCAGGCGACAGGCTCGACAAGATGGTGCGAGCACATCTGGAGGAAGCGGCGATTGTATTGCCGGTCCTTGCCGACGAAGATCGTCTCCACCGCGGTCTTCATGTTGTCGTAGATGCCGCGCGTGCAGGCGCCCCTGAAGAACGCGAAGGCCCGCTCGTGGGCGTCGAACACCATCTCCTGCGTCTCGCGTGGATAGGCGCGCGCGAGCATCATGCGGCTGTGGCAAAGGCGGACGTGCGCGACCTTCACGATCGTCGTCACCCCGTCCATCACGACGATCTCGTGGCTCCAGTCGAACTGGTAGGCCTCGCCCGGCGCGAACGTCAGCGGCACATAGGCGTTCGCCGTCTCGCCCGCGTGTTGCTTGCTCCAGGTCCGGGCGTAGCGGCGAACCGCGTCGTAACCACCCTCGTAGCCGAGCGCCCGCAACTCCTCGAAGACCCGAATGAGCGTCAACCGCTCGCGCGCCGGCTTGCCGCCGTTCTCCAAAAGCAATAAATCAAGCCGATCGCGCCAAGGCCCGATCTTCGGTTGGGGTTGGACATCCCGTTCATAGCGGAACTCCGTCGCCTGCGAACGGATGACCTTCCGAACCACCTTCCGCGAAACATGCAAATCGCGGCAGATCGCCTTGATCGTCATCTTCCGCGAGAAATACGCCAGACGAATTTTGGCTATCGTCTCCACGACCAGCATCTCGATCTCGGCCTCCCAAACAACCAGGAGGCCAGTGTGGACCCTTATCCCCGGGGTCCCGATTGGATGCCGATCACCCCGAAAACGGGGTCCTTATTCCATGCCGAATGACACTCGAAGACGTAATCGTTGGTCTCGGGGTCGCCTGCCGGGTCCGGAGGCTGAATGTCGAGAGCGGAACAAAGCTCCCTGAGGAACATGCTGTAGTTGGCCCGTTCCTGCCCGCCCTCTCGGCCCACCCAACGCGCGATGAATTCCTCGACCGCCGCCGGGGTGGCGGGTCCAGACTTTGTCCGTCTCTGTTGATCGGCCCCCATTACGTCACGATACGGTTCTTCAGGGTGAAAGCGCAATCGCGGCGTTGGCGGGCACTACATGCGACAACCAAGCGTTTAGAGCGGCGCCTGCGTTGACCCATTTGGGATGGAGTGGCGATAGCGAAGGACGCTTCGCTGTCGGCTGAAAAGTGTAAGACGAACACGATGAGTTTGCGATTGACAACGCCTCGACAACAAATTGGCTCTTATGACGTTATCTGTTGATAAGGCCCCATCCCGATGGCGCCGAGGATCCAGTTTTGCGGAGTGGCCTGGTCTCCCCATGCCTCGAGCGCTCGTCTCCATCCGAGATAGTTGGGCAGGTTCTTGGTGGCGACGCCGTGGAAGCGGCGCATCCATTCCTTGAGCCGGCCGTGATAGGCGTTGACGTTGTTGATATGGAGGTCGGGGGCCTCGGGGCTGGGCTTGCCCGGCGCGGGAACGACATGGACCGGGATTTTCGCCCTGTGGGCGAAGGCCACGATCGCCTTTCCGCCGTCGCAGACGAACCGATTGGCGGGCGTGACCACGCCGTCCAGCGCCGCCGCGATCGAGGCGCGGTCGACATTGGGCAACACCGCGTCGGTGGTTGCGCCCTCGCGGTCGCGCGCCACCAGGATCGGGATGTTTTCGAAGAAGAGGCCCGGGTGCTTGGCCTTGCCGCCCCGCTTGCGCGGCGGGCGGGGAAGACCGGACCTGCGGCCCTTGAACGATTCGAGGATGAACGTCTCGTCCGCCTCGACAATGCCTCTCAGCGTCTTGGGCTTGTCCAGCGCGGGCGAGCCGAGAAACCGGTGTCGCCAGCGGAAGGCCGTGGTGGGGTGGACGTGGCAACGTTCGGCGGCCTTCGCCACGCTGGTTCCCTCGATCATCGCCTGGGCGTGGTCGAGCCATTGCTCCTTCTTGCGCAGCCCCGCCATCGGCGTCTTCGTCAGGGCGTTGAACGTGCGCCCGCAGCTCTTGCAGCGGGAGCGCGCCAGACCGTTCGCCCGTCCCCAGGCGACGATGTCGCGCCCCGCGCAATGGGGGCAACCCCGGCGTTCCACCTTCGCCTGGCCGATGTCCCCCAGCGCGTCCTCGCGAACCCGGCGCTGCTTGCGCGCGTCCCCCTCGGCAAGCGCCGCCGGCGCGTCCTCCGATCCTCGAGCCGCCGCCTCGACCGGTTCGCCAAAGCCCGACGCAACGTCCTCATCGGCCTCCTCGGCCTTGCAAAGCGCCTTCACCGCCTGTCGCCGCTGCGCTGGGGTCAACCTACCGATCCCGCCCAGCCAGTCCTCAAATTCCGGGCTCTCCACCAACGCCTCCTCGAATCAGACGCGCCAAGAATAGCCCGAATCAATACTAAACGCCAAGAGAGCCAACAAATTCTTGCTGAAAATCGGAATTCGCGATAATTTGCTTGCGATGAACGCGACCAAAATCGGACATGCGGGGGCAGTGGCCGGCGCCGTCGGTCAGGCTCGACCGAGGGCGTATGCCGGGTTCGGGGCGGTCTTTGGCCGGGGACAGGAGCGGCGAAGGCCTTTTTGCGCCCAAGTCCGTGATAACCCCTTGAAAAACCTAAATTCGCGGAAGAGAATTCATTTGGATTGGTTCCGAAAAATTTGGATTTCGTTCCGCCGGATTTGGATTTCGTTCCGGCAGATTTGGAAATTGTTCCGCCCGGCTTGGGTTTCGTTCCGCCGGGTTTGGGTTTCCTTTCGGCGGGCGAAGCCTTCCCTGATACGGGGTCGGCCGCGCCTCGGCCGGCTCGTGGTCCGGGCGCGACGTCCGGCGGAGCGCGGGCGCGCATTCCGAACTCGGCGCAATGGAGGCCAAGCCAAAGGCGCCGCGCGGGCGTCAGCGGCATTTTTTCAGGACGACGCTAAATGGGGTCGGAAGCCTTTGAAAATCAAAAGGCCCGCCGCTAAAGCGGCGCTAAACCGCATTATCGGGCGCCGACCGGCGTCGTCGGACGCCCGTCGTTCGACGGCGCGGGGCGGGAGCGATGCGAGCCGCAGGGGTCGGATCGCGTCGCGACGCGCCCCGGCGCAATGACCTTCCCATCCGCTCGCGTTCCGGCCTAAGGCGATGCCCAAAAACTATTGCTTCATTTCGTGAAACCTCGGCGAGATGCTGTAGTTCCATTCTGGATGGAATGAGTTCCGGGTCATGTTGAGGGTCGCCATTTCCGCGTCCGAGACCTTGATGCCCTTTGGATAGGTGTTGCTATCGAGTTCGCAGCGGATTTTGAGACCGGTTTTCGTCGTGGTGTTGGCGATCAGTTCGATGACGATGAGGAGGCTGAGGAGTGGCGTCGCGCGCCAGTTCTGCGTGATGTGGCAGAACATGCGATGCTCGATCTTGTTCCACTTCGAAGTCCCTGGCGGATAGTGGCAAACCTGAATGATCAGACCGGTTTCGTCCGCGAGTTGTTGGAGGGCCAACTTCCAGAGCCGCAGCCGTGAACCATTGGAGCCGCCGCCGTCGGCCGTGATCATCAGGCGCCTCATCCCGGGATAGAGCTTCCAACCCATCTGATCGAGCCAGCATCGGACGGCGTTGACGGCGAACTCCCCGGTGTCGTGGTCGATTCCGAGGCTGACATAGCCGAGGTTGGCGCCGATGTCGTAGACCCCGTAAGGGACGACCTTGCCCAACTCCTTGTCCTCGAAATCGTGAGCGTTGACCTCGATCGGTTCGCCCTGCGGCCCATAGTCGCTACCGCCGTTCTTGAATTCGCCCAGCAATTCCTTCTTCTTCGCGTCGATCGATATCACGGGTTCGCCGGCCGCCTGAAACGCCTCGACCTTCGCGTTGATATATTCGAACTGGGCGTCGCGATCAGGATGTTTGCCGGCTTCCTTGGTCTTGCGGTTGGAATGGCGACAATATTTCAGTTCCTCCAGCAGCTTGGGAATGGTCGAGGAACTCACTTTGTGACCCATGGCGCGAAGCGCCGTCGCCAGCTTGTCGTGGCTCTTGGAGACCCATCGCAACGGCCGCATCGGGTCGCCCATCGTCGCCGGCTCGAGCAATCGTTGCAAGTCCTCCAACAGCGTCGGGTCCTTGACCGTCAACCGAGGAGTGCCCCCGCCCTTGCGCCGCACCTCTCCCGTCAAGGAGCCGGGGTTCCGCAAGTCCTTCAGACCGCGCCCAATCGTGCTCCGGGCGACCTTCGTCGCGCGCGCGACCGCCGCAATCCCGCCGTAGCCCGCCGCCTTCGCCTCCGCCGCCGCGCTCAACCGCCGGCGTCGCTCGTCCAGCGAAGGCCGAAGCGCGTCAAACCGGACGCGCAGGAATGATTCGTCTATCATCATCACGATATAGACGCTCGCCTCGCACTCGGGAATCCGCTAAACAGCCGATGCCAGTAAAATCGCAAATTCCGAATCGGCTATTTTTGGGCGTCGCCTAAGTGTTGAACCGGAGGCCCGCCATGTCCGAACCCGTTTCTCCGCGTCCCGCCGCCCTCGTCGCCGCCGAAGCGCCGCCCCGGGCGAAGGCGTCGAACTATCCCGAGCCCTTCGCCTCGCGCGTTGCGGGACGACTCAAGCGTCCGCTCGGCGACGTGTTCGGGCTGACGAATTTCGGCGTCAACCTGACCCGCCTCGCGCCCGGCGCGATCTCGGCGCTCCGTCACGCGCACACGATGCAGGACGAGTTCGTCTATATCCTCGAAGGCCGGCCGACGCTCGTCACCGACGCCGGCCGCTCCGCGCTCCAACCCGGCATGTGCGCCGGGTTCAAGGCGGGGACCGGCGACGGACATCATCTCGTCAACGAGACGGCCGAAGACGTCGTCTATCTCGAGATCGGCGACCGCACGCCGGGCGACGGCGCGACCTATCCCGACGACGATCTCGCGGCCGGCCTCGTCGAGGGCAAATGGCGCTTCACCCGCAAGAACGGGACGCCCTACGATTAGAGCGCCCCTACTGCGCCAGGCTCGCGATATAAGCGCCGAGGTCCCTGGCTTCGCCCCGCCCGAGTTGCATGTCCGGCATCTTGGGGTGCGGGTCCATCAGGAACTGCGCCATCTTGTCCGCGCTGAAGCCGGGCATCTTGGCGATGTCGGCGAAGGCCGGCACGTCGTCGGCGGCGTGCGTCTGGTCGGGGGAGACGATATGACATGACGCGCACCACCGCTTCGCCAATTGCTCCCCGTGGGCCGCGTCGGCGGCGATCGCCGCATCGCCCGGCAGCGCGGTCAAGAGGGCCAGAGCCAGAGCCGCCGTGCGCCCGCGGGCCGCTCCGCGGCCGGAACCGGGACGGCGGCGAGACGGGTTCCTCATGACATGCGTCTCCATTTTGGGGCGCGTCGGGCGTCGGCGCGGCGGGATCGATGATCCCGGCAGGATAAGCCTCCGCCGGCGTCCGACAAAGCGGCGAAGCGTCGCGCCCCGAGCAAAAAGGGCGGCCCATGGGCCGCCCTTTCATCCGTCGAGGCGAGGCCTCAGTAGGAATAGTACATGTCGAATTCGACCGGGTGCGGCGTCATCTCGAAGCGATAGACGTCGGCCATCTTCAGCTCGATGTAGCTGTCGATGAAGTCGTCATCGAACACGTCGCCCGCCTTGAGGAAGGCGCGGTCCTTGTCGAGGCTGGCGAGCGCCTCGCGCAAGCTGCCGCAGACGGTCGGGATCTTCTTGAGCTCCTTCGGCGGCAGGTCGTAGAGGTCCTTGTCCATCGCAGCGCCCGGGTCGACCTTGTTCTTGATGCCGTCGAGGCCGGCCATCAGCATCGCCGAGAAGGCGAGATACGGATTGGCGGTCGGGTCCGGGAAGCGCACCTCGACGCGCTTGGCCTTCGGATTGGACGTCCACGGAATGCGGCAGGAGGCCGAGCGGTTGCGCACGGAATAGGCGAGCAGCACCGGCGCCTCGAAGCCCGGGACCAGCCGTTTGTAGCTGTTGGTCGTGGGGTTGGTGAAGCCGTTCAGCGCCTTGGCGTGCTTGATGATGCCGCCGATGTACCACAGGCATTCCTGGCTGAGGTCGGCGTAGAGGTTGCCCGCCATCGCGGGCTTGCCGCCCTTCCAGATCGACTGGTGGACGTGCATGCCGGAACCGTTGTCGCCGTAGATCGGCTTGGGCATGAAGGTCGCCGTCTTGCCGTAGCTCTGGGCGACCATGTGGATGCAGTATTTGTAGATCTGCAGGTTGTCGGCCATGGTCGTCAGCGGGCCGAACTTGAGGCCGAGCTCGTGTTGCGCCGAGGCGACCTCATGGTGGTGCTTCTCGACGACCGCGCCCATCTGCGCCATCGCCGCCAGCATTTCGCTGCGCATGTCCTGCGCCGAATCCTGCGGCGGAACCGGGAAGTATCCGCCCTTGGTGCGCACCCGGTGGCCAAGGTTGCCGCCTTCATAAGGCGTGTCGGAGTTGGTCGGGAATTCCGCCGAGTTCGAGCTGGAAGCCGGTGTTGTATGGATCGGAAGCGAACCGCACGTCGTCGAACACAAAGAACTCGGCCTCGGGCCCGAAATAGGCGGTGTCGCCGATGCCGGTCGATTTCAGATAGGCCTCGGCCTTCTTGGCGACGCCGCGCGGATCGCGATTGTAGGGTTGGCCGCTGGCGGGATCGAGAATGTCGCAGTTCATGATCATTGTCGAAGCGGCCAAGAACGGGTCCATGCACGCCGAGGTCGGATCGGGCATCAGACGTCATGTCGGATTCGTTGATCGCCCGCCAGCCGGCGATCGAGGAGCCGTCGAAACCCAGGCCGTCGGCGAACGCGTCGTCGTCGAACAGCGCCTGATCGAAAGTGCAGTGCTGCCATTTGCCGCGCGGGTCGGTGAAACGGAGATCGACATATTTGACGTCGTTGTCCTTGATCGCCTTCTGGACATCCTTGGCGGTCTTCATGGGTTGCCTTTCCTTAAGATTGAAGTTCGCTTGTTCCCGCCCGCCGCCGGCGCGGCTGGTAGCCCTTTGATCCGTTTGCATTCGCCATCAAACCGCGTCCGCGCCGGTCTCTCCGGTCCGGATACGGATCGCTTCCTCGATTTGCGATACAAATATCTTGCCATCCCCGATGCGCCCGGTTTGGGCCGCATTGCGGATCGCCTCGACCGCCGCGGGAAGGTTCTCGTCGGCAACGACCAGTTCGATCTTCACCTTAGGCAGGAAGTCGACCACATATTCGGCGCCGCGATAGAGCTCGGTGTGTCCTTTTTGGCGGCCGAAGCCTTTGGCCTCGATAACGGTGATGCCTTGGATTCCCGCTTCTTGCAGGGCCTCCTTCACTTCATCGAGCTTGAAGGGCTTGATGATCGCCTCGATCTTCTTCATTGCGGCGAAACTCCGGTCGGCGCGTTCTTCGGCGCCATTAGACGCCGCCGGCTGGCGCGCGAGGGGCTCATAGCATCCGGTTGCGGATCGCGCTATGGGGCGCCTCTGAACTGGTCGCGAATGGCGTCAGCATCCTTGCGTCGCCTTTTTCTTATGCAAATCGATGAAAAAATCGGCCGCTCGGTCACACCGTCGGGCTCCATTCGCCAGAGCCAAAAATTCGCCAGGACATGAGGCCAGCCTTGGCGACCACAATGCGGCCAGATTTTGCGACCGCCACAAGATGGGCAAAAACTTGGGGATGGCGCCAGGCCATTGGTTTCTCCGGCGCACAAACGGCCCGATATTCGTCGGTATCCGCGTCCTCCATGAGGATTGTGCCCACCAGATCCGGCCTCAATCGACGGGAAAGATCTCGGCGGGTCAGCCATTCGCACTCGAACTCGCGGCAGACCAGCGGGCGGTCGCTGTAGATTGTGCAGCCGCCTCCGAGGCAGCAGTTGACGCACAAGGGGCCGGCGGATTTTTTCAGTTCCGCAATCTCCAGCGCGGAACAGCACATCGTACATGGTCCGCAGGCCTTGCCCGGCGCGGCAGTCATCAGTCAACTCCCGTCTCGGCCCATACACTCGAATCGCACAAGCCGAAGCGGCCTCCGTATCATCCTTAGGACCACGGGCAAGAGGAGAAACGCATCGCGAATAGCGGCACTGCAACGGCCCGCGAGACGAGGGATCGGTAGCCAAAGCTCGTCCATCGCGTGGGACATTCCCTTGACAGCGCCCGCCAACCTGTGTCTTTCCGCGCGCGGCAAAGCGGGGTTCTTCATGAAAACGGCCTTGGTGTTTCCGGGTCAAGGGTCGCAAGCGGTCGGGATGGGTAAAGCGCTCGCTGACGAATTTCCAATCGCTCGGGAGGTTTTCGAGCGCGTCGACGCGGCGCTGTCGCAGAAGCTTTCTCAACTCATGTTCGAGGGCCCGGACCCAGAGCTGACCTTGACCGCGAACGCTCAGCCCGCGTTGATGGCCTCGAGCATGGCCGCGCTCAAGGTGTTGGAAAATGAAGCTGGCTTCAGTATCGGAAAGGACGCGGCCTTTGTCGCCGGCCATTCGCTCGGCGAATATTCTGCGCTTTGCGCGGCCGGATCCCTGAGGTTAGAGGATACGGCGCGCCTACTGCGCCTGCGCGGCGAGGCGATGCAGAAGGCGGTTCCCGTCAACGAGGGCGCCATGGCCGCGATACTTGGCCTGGATTTCGGCGTCGTGACGAAGATTGCGACCCGGGCGGCAAGCGATTTCTATTTGACAGGCGCCATCTGCCAGGCCGCGAGCGACAATGGCGGCGGACAGGTGGTCATTTCGGGGACGAAGGAAGCGGTCGGGCGCGCCCTGGAGCTTGCCAAGCTTGCCGGCGCTAAGCGCACTCTGCCTCTGCCCGTATCCGCGCCCTTCCATTGCGCGCTGATGCAGCCCGCGGCGCTCGCGATGGAGGCGGCGCTGAAGCATGTCGAAATCCATCGGCCGATGCCGTCCCTCGTCGCCAATGTCACGGCGTCGACGGTTGACGAGCCGGAAGCGATCCGAACCGGTCTTATCGCGCAGGTGACCGGTACCGTGCGTTGGCGTGAGAGCGTCGCGTTCATGAGCGCCCAGGGCGTGGCACGCTTCATCGAGGTGGGAACGGGCAAAGTGCTTGCCGGCCTCATCAAGCGAATTGCGAATGGTGCGACAACAATAAGTGTCGGGACGCCTGCCGACATCGCTGCCCTCAAAGCCTCAGCGAAGCACTAAGAACCACTGAGAGGCGGAGCTGTGTTCGATCTGACAGGCAAGACCGCGCTGATCACCGGCGCTTCCGGCGGCTTGGGCGGCGCGATCGCGCGCGCACTGCATACGCAGGGGGCAACGATCGCGCTTTCGGGCACGCGCACCGATGCCCTTGGAGCGCTCGCCGCCAACTTGAAGAACCGAGTGCATGTGACGCCTTGCGATCTGTCGGATCCGGCTTTGGTCGAGACGCTTGTTCCCGCGGCGGAAGCCGCGCTCGGATCGCTGGACATTCTCGTCAATAACGCGGGCGTGACGCGCGACAATCTCTTCATGCGCATGAAAGACGCCGAATGGGACTCGGTCTTAGCAATCAACCTAACCGCCGCATTTCGTCTGTCGCGAGCAGCGCTGAAGGGCATGATGAAGCGCCGCCATGGGCGGATCATAAACATCACGTCGATCGTCGGCGTTACCGGAAATCCGGGTCAGGGCAATTACGCGGCGGCCAAGGCCGGCATGATCGGGATGTCCAAAGCGCTCGCCGCAGAGGTCGCCTCGCGTGGGATCACCGTAAATTGCATCGCGCCGGGCTTCATCGCCAGCCCGATGACTGACGCGCTGAACGATAAGCAGCGCGAAGCAATTCTCGCCTCGGTGCCCATGGGACGGCTCGGCGAGGGTGCCGACATCGGCACTGCAGCTGTTTACCTCGCAAGCTCCGAAGCGTCCTACATTACCGGTCAAACGTTGCACGTGAACGGCGGAATGTCAATGATTTGAGCTGGTTATGGTTTGCGCTTAGGCTGCCGAGAGGTGCCGGAAGCCCTCTCGCCTTGACGAAAAAGATATGCTATCGACCGCGTTCGTCGCTAGGCGCCGGAAGGGCGCCGGGGAGGATTTTCGAGCGTCGGCGTCACCGGAACCCGTACGAAACTCGAGCCGCGTCGCGAGGAGCGGAGCGGACGGCCGAACGGTTGACGTCCCGAGCGGGGGTCGATCGGAGAACATCAACAACGCGGGCGGCAAGGCCCGACGTATAAAGGAAATAAAGAGATGAGCGATGTCGCAGAGCGCGTAAAGAAGATCGTCGTGGAGCACCTCGGCGTGGAAGCCGACAAAGTCGTCGACAGCGCCAATTTCATCGACGATCTCGGCGCCGATTCGCTCGATACGGTTGAGCTGGTCATGGCCTTCGAGGAAGAATTCGGCGTCGAGATTCCCGATGATCAGGCCGAGACGATCGTCACCGTTGGGGACGCGGTCAAGTTCCTGGAGAAGGCCTCGGCCAATAAGTAATTGTGTCTCGGCGAAGGCCGCTTGGCGGCGCCTCTCGTCAAGACGTGTTGCGTTAAACGCGCGAGGGCCGGCGTTCCGTCCGGCCCTCATCGCGTTCCGGCTCTGGCGCCGCAGGGATCGGCGCGCCTGGTGAATGTCGAGCGATTTTGGAAGTACGGATGGAGCGTATGAGGCGGGTCGTCATCACTGGCCTTGGCATGGTGACGCCGATAGCTTGCGGCGTCGAGGCGACGTGGCGGCGGCTTCTCGACGGCGAATCGGCTGCGGCAAGGGTCGAAAATTTCGACGTTTCTGACCTCCCTTGCCAGATCGCCGCGCAAGTGCCGCGCGGCGCCGCTCCCGACGCCTTCAATCCTGACGACTGGATGGACCCGAAGGAACAGCGCCGCGTAGACGACTTCATCATCTACGGGATGAGCGCGGCAACGCAGGCTTTGCTCGACGCCAATTGGGCGCCCAAGACGTACGAGGAAGAGATCGAGACGGGCGTGCTGATCGGCTCGGGAATAGGAGGCCTGGGCGGAATCTATGACGCCTCGATAACCCTGCACGAAAAGGGACCGCGCCGCATCTCGCCGTTCTTCATTCCCGGCAGGCTCATCAATCTGTTGAGCGGACAGGTGTCCATCGCCAACAATCTCAAAGGTCCGAACCACTCGGTCGTCACCGCATGCTCGACCGGCGCCCACGCAATCGGCGACGCCGGGAGGCTTATTGCGCTCGGCGACGCTAATGTGATGCTGGCGGGAGGCGCGGAATTGGCGGTCAATCGCCTTTCGCTTGCTGGCTTTTGCGCCTGTCGCGCGCTCTCGACTGGCTTTAACGATCGACCGAAACAGGCGTCTCGCCCCTATGATCGCGACCGCGACGGCTTCGTCATGGGCGAGGGGGCCGGTTGCGTGGTGCTCGAAGAATACGAACACGCGAAAGCGAGAAGCGCGCGCATTTATGCCGAGCTCGTGGGCTATGGCCTCTCGGGCGACGCCTATCACATCACTTCGCCCGCGCCGGACGGCGACGGCGCCTTTCGCGCCATGAGCGCCGCGCTGAAACGGGCCGGGATGTCCGCTGCCGAGATCGACTACGTCAACGCCCACGGCACCTCCACGCCGGTCGGCGACGAGATCGAATTGCGCGCGGTCGAGCGCCTGCTCGGCAACTCCGCCGGCAAGACGACGATGTCCTCGACCAAGTCCTCGATCGGCCATCTTCTGGGAGCGGCGGGGGCGGTCGAGGCGATATTCTCCATTCTCGCGATCCGCGATCAGGCCGCGCCGCCGACCCTAAATCTCGATAATCCGTCGGTGGAGACGGCGATCGATTTGGCGGCGCATGCCGCGCGCAAGCGGACGATCCAGGCGGCGCTTTCAAATTCGTTCGGGTTCGGCGGCACGAACGCATCGCTGATTTTCCGCGCGATGAATTGAGCCGCATGACCGCGGCGAAACGTCATTTCGTCAAATTGCGCGGTCATGTAGAGTTCCGTTCGGTCGCCGGAAGCGCAGGCGGGGCAAGTTTCGCGCCCGCTTGACGGCATATCTGTGCGGCATCAATCAGGAGGCCGGCGGACGGAATGAATGGACATTCCGACGACGGGAGCCAGGACCCGCGGCCACGCGCGAGCCTGTTCGGCCGCGGCCGCAGGCCGGAGTCCGCGCTCGGCGAACCCTCGCCGCCGCCTGTAAAGGAGCCGAAGCGGCCCCGCCGTTCGATGCTGTCGAGCATCAGCGCGTTACTTACTTTCGTACTGGTCGGCGCACTTCTGGCGATAGGGGCAGTCGCGTGGCTGATGATGGAGTGGCGAAGACCCGGGCCGCTTGCCGCCGACAAGGTCGTCAATATCGTCCGTGAGGACGATGGCGGCAGCATCGCCGAACAACTCGAGCGCGCGGGCGTCATCGACAACGCGATCTGGTTCAACCTCCTCACCCTGTTCGACGGCAATCGGCGGCGCTGAAACGAGGCGAGTACGAGTTCAAGGCGGGCGTACAGCTCCGCGAGGTCGAGGCGCGGGTGACGTCGGGCAAAGTGGTCCTGCATCCGCTAACGATTCCCGAAGGATTGACGAGCGAGCAAGTCGTCCAGAGGGTGCGCGACGCCGAGTTCTCGTCGGCGACGTCAAAGAGACCCCGCGCGAGGGGTCGATCATGCCCGAGACTTACTATTTCCCGCGCGGCTTCAGCCGACAGGCGGCTTGGCGCGCATGGCGAAAGCGCAGACGAAGATCGTCGACGAAATCTGGAAAAACCGCTCGCCGGATCTGCCATCAAGTCGCCGGGGGAAATGGTCACCTTGGCCTCGATCGTCGAAAAGGAGACCGGCAAGCCTGAGGAGCGGCCACGCGTCGCGGGGGTGTTCCTAAACCGGCTGCAAAAGCACATGCGGCTGGAGTTCGATCCGACCATCGTTTACGGGCTCGCGTTCGGAAAAGGCACGCTCGGCCACCCGATCACGCGCGCCGAGCTCAACCAGGCCGACGCCTTACAACACCTATCTCATTGAAGGCCTCCCGCCGGGGCCCATTTCCAACCCCGGCAAGGCGGCGCTAGAGGCGGTCGCGAACCCAGTTCGGAGCAAGGACCTTATTTCGTTGCGGACGGGACCGGCGGCCACGTCTTCGCCGATTCGTTCGAGCAGCACCTGAAGAACGTGGCGCGCTGGCGACAGATTGAGAAAGACGCGAAGGATCGGCTTGCGCCCGACGTGACCCCGCCGCCGTCCGCCATCCGCGGTGAGATCGAATTCGTCGATCCCGCTTCGTTCGGCGCCTTGACCGCGCCCCGCTCGGCGCAAGCTGCGCCGGCCGGGGTTCTGTCGCGCCTGGCCAAGATCGGCGCCGGCCGGGGCGCGGTGACTCCGCGCTCGCGTCGCTGTCGCTCGGGGGCGCCGGGCGCGAAGTCGCTTGAAGACCTCGGCGCGGTCGTCACCGGGGTCAACGACGGTCCCGCCGAGGGCGACGTTTTGGGGACACCGAGGCCGGGGCCAAGTGGGGAATTCCGTCCCTCCATTCCCCTTTCGCCCGCCATGCTCGCCGACCAGAAGGCGCGCGAAGCGAAATACGGAACGCCTGCGGTCGCGACCCCCGATAAGGCGGCTGCCGCGGACGCGACCCAGGCCGCGGCAGCTGCCGACGGTCTCGGGCCGGCCCCGTATCTATGACGCGTCCGAGGGGACGAAGCTCGATCCGCTCCTCAACAAGACCTATGATCTCAGCTACACCAAGGTCGTGCTGACGCCGCGCCAATGACGGGCCGCTTTCAGCGCGAGAGGTCCTCGACGAGATCCTCGAGAAACGACAGGCAGGCCGCGAGCTGGACCTCCTCCACGAATTCGTCGGGCTTGTGCGCCTGATCGATCGAACCCGGCCCGCAAACGATCGTCGGCAGACCGGCCGTCTGGAAATGGCCGGATTTGGTTGCGAACGAGACCGCAATCGTGCGGGTCGAACGGGCGAGTTTCAGCGCCAGCGTCTCGGCCGCCGATCCGGGCTCGGCGGAGAGCGGCGGCACGTCGACTTCGATCTCGGTCTCGATCGTGGGCCCGGCGAGGAATCGCGTCAGGCGCGGCAGCGCGACGGCGTCGACGAAGGCCTGCACTTTCGCCAGCGCCGAAGCGGTGGCGACGCCGGGCAGGCCCCGGAACTCCCAGTCGAAGGCACATTCGCGAGCCAGGATGTTGCGCGCCGTTCCGCCGTGGATCATGCCGACATGAAGCGTCGAGTAGGGCGGCGTGAAGCGCGGATCGAGCGGCCCCTTCTCGTATTCGCGGGCGAGGCGGCCGATCTCGCTGACGATGTCTGCCGCCACGGCGACGGCGTTGGCGCCGAGCCCCGGCAGCGCGGAATGGGCCTCGCGCCCGGTGACGAGCGTGCGCAGGGTGGCCACGCTCTTGTGGGCGTCGGCGACCTGCATCATCGTCGGCTCGCCGACGATGACCATGCCCGGTCGCGGTTCTTCCCGACCGAACCAGGCGATGACCTCGGTCGAGCCGAGGCAGGTCGTCTCCTCGTCGTAGCTCAGCACGATATGGACCGGGCGTTTCAGCGCTGCTTGTCGAAAAACAGGCACCATCGCCAGCACGCAGGCGTCGAAACCCTTCATGTCGCAGGCCCCGCGGCCGTAGAGCCGCCCCGCGGCGTCGCGCAACGTAAACGGGTTGCTCGTCCATGCCTGGCCCGCGACCGGCACGACATCGGTATGGCCGGACAGCACGACGCCGCCGTCGACGCGCGGCCCGATCGTCGCCAGGATTGCGGCCTTGTCTCCGGAGGCGTTCGGCGCGCGGCGCGCGGAGACGCCATGCGAGGCAAGGTAGTCCTCGACGAAATCGATGACCGGCAGGTTCGATCTGTCGCTGACGCTGTCGAATGCGATCAGCCGCGCCAGCAGCGCCTTGGCCGTTGCGAGCCGGTCCTGGATCATCGCGCGGCCTCCTGCCCGATTCCGCGCGCGCGGCCGAAACGAGCCAACAAAACCAGTGGACTCGCCGCCACCCGCCGCTACAATGCGAACCCATGTACACGGCGGTCACGCATCACGTCAAAGTCACCGTCGAGCCGACTTTCGAGCCCGACCGTTCCGACCCGAACGAGGGGCGCTACTTCTGGCGCTACGACATCGAGATCGCCAATCTGGGCGACAAGCCTGTGACGCTGCTGGAGCGCCACTGGCGCATCACCGACGCCGACGGGCGCCACCAGGAGGTGCGCGGCCCGGGCGTCGTCGGCGAGCAGCCGACCATCGGGCCGGGAGAAGCCTTCCGCTACGCCTCCGGCTGCCCGCTGGCGACGCCGAGCGGCCTGATGGTCGGGGAATACCGGATGGTCAGCGAGGACGGCGAAAGCTTCGACGTCGCGATCCCCGCCTTTTCGCTCGATTCCCCGCACGGCAAGCGGGTTCTCAACTAGCAGCACCGCCAAAAAAAAAAAAAAAAAAAAAAAAAAAAAAAAAAAAAAGGGCGCGAGCGGTTGGGGCGTTTGTCGCCGTTTAGCGCCGCTATAGTGGCGCGCCCCTTGTTTTTCAAAGGCTTGCGACCCCGTTTAGCGTCGACCTGACATTCCGGCGTCTCTGGCGCCTGCGCGGCCGGCGCGTCCGGGCTGTCGCGCCTTTCGCCGAATTGGGAAGGCGCGCCCCCGACGCGTCGGACCGCGCGCCCGGACCGGGAGTCGCCCGGGCGCGGCCGACCGCGAAGCAGGGAAGGCTTCGCCGGCCCGCCGAAAGGAAACGCAAGCCCGGCGGAACGAAACCCAACCCGGGCGGAACAATTTCCAAATCTGCCGGAACGAACTCCAAATCCGGCGGAACGAAATCCAAATTTTTCGGAACGGAATCCAAATGAATTTTCTTCCGCGAATCTAGGTTTTTCAAGGGGTTATCACGGACTTCGGCGCAAAAAGGCCTTCGCCGCGCCTTTGCCTTCCCATAGACCCCCCAAACCGGCATGCGCCCTCGGTCGAGCCTGACCGGCGGCGCCGGCCGCGGTCTCCGCACCGCCGATTTCGATCACGCCCATGACGAGGACATTAGCACGAATTCTGATTTTCACGGAGAACTTGTCGCGGGTCTCTCCTCGCCGCCGAGCGGTTCCGCGAACAGACCGTCAATCGCATCTGATCACACGCCGATGAGACGCAGAATTACGGTG
>CAWDTW010000031.1:0-231164 GCA_963805295.1 uncultured Alphaproteobacteria bacterium
GCCTTTGCCTTTTTGTTCCGCCATGCGACGTTGCCTATGACCCGCACAGCCCGCATCGTCGCGCCCGGCCTGCCTCATCACGTGACATGAGCGCGGCAATCGCGCCGAGACAATAGTCTTCGAGCCCCGCGCGGACCCCTTCCCCAGCTTGCTGGGGAAGGTGGCGCCATAGGGCGTCGAGAGACGCCCGTCTTTCGACGGGCTATGGCGCCGGATGGGGTGTGGTCCGCTGCTTCGGGCCATGTCGGATTGCACAACCGTCACCGCAAACCTGCATCGATCCAAACCTGCTTTCCGCACCCCATCCGCCGCTGCGCGGCGCCTTCCCCGCTTCGCGGAGAAGGGGGTCCCGCCGGCCGCCGCTTCGGCGTCGCCTGCTTAAGCTCATTGCCTGACGCCCAACCACGTCCATCGGATCCTGACGCCGGACGACCCGGCCGGACTCGCGCTGGCCAGGGGGCGCCGGCTCACCGCGGGCCTTGTCAATGCGCGGGCGCGCCAGACGGGGCCATCTGTTTCAGGGGCGGTTATCGTCTGCCTCGCCAATCTCCCGCTGGGGATACCGGGTTCGGCGGCCCGCGTCCTCACGCGGTCCGGCCCCGGAACGCGCGGACGATCCAGATCAACAAACACGCGCCGACGAACCCAGCAATCAGGTAGCCGATCCATCCGCCTAGGGCGATGCCAAAGAAGCTGAAAATGGCGCTGGCAATCGCCGCTCCGACGATGCCGAGCGCGATATTCATCAGCAATCCCATGTCACTCTTCATGAATTGCTCAGCCAGCCAGCCTGCAACCCCGCCGATGATAATGGCGGCGATCCAACCAATTTCTGGGTTTCCCATGGCTCGTCTCCCATAAGGGGGTGCAGCCCTGCACCCATCTCAAATTGTCCGACATCTCAGGGCAGTTAACAAGAGCGCAATTACGGTGACGCGCCCGCCTTTACCTTTTTGTTCAGCCATGCGACGTTGTCGTATGACCCGCATAGCCCGCATCGTCGCGCCCGGCCTGCCGCATCACGTGACATGAGCGCGGCAATCGCGCCGAGACAATATTCTTCGACCCCGAGGACTATCGTCTTTACAAGGACTGGCTGGCGGAATCGCGCCGCCGCCTCGGCGTCGCCTGCTTGAGCTTATTGCCTCACGCCCAACACGCAAGGGATACAAGTGGCCGCAGGCGGGAGAGCGCGCCCCCTTCTCCCGTCGGGAGAAGGGCCGGGGATGAGTTCTCATTCGCTTGCGCGCACCTTGATGGATGAGAAGGCGGCTTGACCACCCCCTTTTCAGGAGAGGGAACCTGGCCGTCATCATCCTATCACCCGACTCGTCCGGCGTCGGGCCCCTCATCCGGCGCTCCGCGCCACCTTCTCCCAATGGGAGAAGGGGCCCGCCACGACGACCCGGCCTTTGCCGCGCTGCGGCGGAGCGAGTTGATCGCCCGCCCGCTCGGCGACGAGGCGTTTCTCAACGCAATCAGCCGCCGCCTCAACCGCGTCGTCACGCCCCGCGAGCGGGGACGATAAGCCCAAGGGCGACGTCGCGGGCGCCGAGGCAAAAGGGTAAAGACGGGCGCGTCACGGTAATGCGCAAGGTCAGAGGCGCCAGGGCGTGAAGCAGCCCGAAAAGGGCAATTGCGGTCGATCGCGGTAGGGACGCCCATTACTGGGCGCCCCCCGCACAGAACCGGACGGGCCCGATTAAGGCATCCGGCTCCCACCTTGGATATCTGACGGCAAAGCGTGCGCGCGGCCACGGATGGAGAATGCGCGGCGTTGGCAGCCACCGGTCGAGGATCGAACGCATATTCCGCCAAGAGGTGCGATCCTTCTGGCTTCGGCGGCGAAGCGCCCGAATCCAGAGTTCGCCCACAAGATGCTGGAAGCTGCTCAGGGCGGCGATGTTGGTGGGCACGGCGTGGTAGTTGTACCAGCCGACGACCACCCGTTTCAGCCAGCCTCCCTGTTCAGGGATGGACGCGTGCCGATGCCGCCGGAGTTCCTCCTTGATCGCACGCAGCTTGGCGCGCATCCGGTCGCGCCGGGACTTTCGCCGAAGCAAAAAGCCGCCGCGCCGAGTGCGCCCGCAGATATGCGTGAATCCGAGGAAGTTGAATGTCTCCGGTTTGCCCGCGCCGCGCCGCTTTCGGTTCGCCGCAGCGAAGCGGCCGAACTCGATGAGACGCGTCTTGTCGGGATGCAGCGTCAGCGCGAACCCGCCATGCGCTCTTTCATGTCCGTCCAGAACCGCTCGGCGTCGGCCTTGTGCTCGAAGCCTGCGACAATGTCGTCGGCGTAGCGCACGAGGATGACCTGCCCCCGGGCGTGGCGTCGCCGCCATTGATGCGCCCAGAGGTCGAAGACGTGATGCAGGTAGATGTTGGCCAAGAGAGGCGAAATCACCGCACCTTGCGGGGTTCCGCCCTCCGTCGCCGTCACCTGTCCTTCGTCGCTCACCCCGGCCTTCAGCCATTTGCGGATCAGTCGGATCACTCGCCGGTCGCCGATCCGGTGTTCGACGAAACGGATCAACCACTCGTGGTCGACCGCATCGAAGAACCCTTGGATGTCGGCGTCCAGCACCCAGCCCACCTTCGTGCTGTCGATCCCCACCCATAGGGCGTCCAGCGCATCGTGCTGGCCGCGCCCGGGCCGGAACCCATACGAGAACCCGAGGAAATCCTCCTCGTAGATCGCGTTCAGCACCTCGGCCACCGCGCGCTGGACGATCTTGTCCTCCAGTGCGGCGATGCCGAGCGGGCGCAGCTTTCCATCCGGCTTCGGAATGAACCGTCGCCGCGAGGGTTGCGCCCGATATGCTCCGCTGTGAACCCTGCGATGCAAGTCTTCGAGGCGCGCCTCGAGTCCCTGCCCGTAGTCCTCCCAGGTCACGCCATCAACGCCCGGCGCGGCTTCCCGCTTCAACGCTTGGTAAGCCCATCCGAGCGCGTCGACGTCGACATGATGCAGGAGCGCGGTGAACCGCTCCTCCTTCTTCAGCCTCGCGGCTTGCCGTACGCGGTCCAGGCCGTGGGACGCGCCTTCCCGGCTCGGTGTCCGGAGCGTGCCGCCCTGTCCCGCGTTCTCCTTGGCCCCCGCCCTTGGCTCCACCGGCTCCTCGGCCGGTCGCCCGGCTTCGTTCGTCGGCTTCACGGCTACTATGGCGGGACCTGACTTCTCACGCCCGTGCATCATCGGCTTCGGCTCGTCGCCTTCCCGATGCGGACCTTCGGCTCGCGCCGACGGCCAAGCGTGAGATCTCCCGGTTTCCGAACGAGGAGCTTGCGCACATGCCAGGGTCTGCGACCTCGCGGGACCGGCGATGCGCTCGCATTGGCGCGCACCTCCGTGTTGCCTTCCGCCGTGACAAAAGCGTCGGCGTCCCGATTGATAATTTCGCGGCTCGATGGCTGGCCTATGCATTCCCCTGCCGACGCTTCGCCTCCGGCCTCGCGACCGAAAACGCACGGCTCGGGGCCGGTGTGGTTCGCTACTCCTTCACCGCAGTGGACTTCCACCACCTACTCCCCGCCGGCCTCCCGGCGCACTGTCACCGTAACCCCGGTAATCCCGGCTTACGTCCTCGCAGCCCGGCGACGCCAAGCTTGCGATAGGACGCCCGCCATTCGTAAAGGGGCTTGCGCCTGATCTTCAACTCGTCCGCAACCGCCGCTATCCGCTCCCCGGCCTCGAGCCGAAGAACCACCGCCTGCTTGAACTGTGTGGAAAATGCGCGCATCCCTCGCTGTGACATCGAGCCTCCTAACAGGCTCTGTCACTCCAATTCGCGTGTCTCACTTTCTTGGGCAGTACAACTCAATCCCCGGGATTCCGGCAAAGCCCTGTCGGGGAAAAAGAGCTTAAAATAAACCCCGGCGTCTCATCCAAACGGATGACGACACGCGGCCGCAATCGTGGCAAACTACGGGTTTCGGCAGTAGCCGGGCCCTCGGCCGGAGCCGGGCCCAGCGACCCTAAAGGTGCGGCCATGGGAAACGTAGATGCGAAGCCAGTGCTTGCGGTTTCGGTTCCGCCGTTGGCAGACTTTCCCTCGCTCAAGGACTTCATCTATCAGCCATTGACCAACTGGCAGGGCTTGTTCGCGGGCTGGTTCTCGCCGCACATCACGTTCGGCGCAAATATCCAAGATAAGCCCGTCGAGACGAAGGTCCTTGACACCGTCGGCAGCTACGGCAGTCAGATCAATCGCATTATGGATGCGGTGTCGGTGCTGATATCCCGCTTGGACCCCAAGGACCTTACTCCGCGGGAGCAGTTTACCGTCTCGAAGTTCAATGAGTTGGCGCTCCTCGCCGACAAGGTGGCAACCGAGTTCAAGGGCAAGCCAAGCCATGAGGAAGTGACACTCGCGGAGGTTATGCGTTGGCTCGACGCTGTCGAGAATCTCAAGAGATCTAATCCGACTGCCTACATGCACATCGCGAGCGTGATCAAGAGTTCGCTGGGAGAGAGCGTAGGGCAGGCCCGTCTCAAGGATTGACCCCATGCGTTACGCCGTCGTGATCGAGAAGGGCGCGCGGAATTACTCGGCATACGTTGCGGATTTGCCCGGGTGCGTGTCGGTCGGCGACACTCTGGAAGAGGCGAAGGCCGAAATCCGCGAAGCGATCGAATTTCACCTCGAAGGAATGCGAGAGGACGGTTTGCCGATCCCGAAGCCGACAAGCTCAGCGGAATATGTCGAGGTCGGGGAACAGGCCGCATGAGGAGACGACGGCGGTAGCCGAGGCATGCGGCCGAAGCGGACAAGCAGGGGCGCGGGTTTCGGCCACAAGGTCGGCTGGCGTTTTTTCGGACGCAGATCGCGTCCATAGACAGAAGGCCCGAGGCAACAAGAAGCGCTTTGATCCCCAGGATTGGTGATCGCGCAAGCTGTCCCCGCAGTCCCCCGCGACGGCGACGGCGTTGCAACCTGAGGGCGTCGTGTTTCGCAGCCTTCTTTCCGCCGCCTGTCGTTCCCTGTTACCGTCCTGTTAGGCCCATTTTCATTCCCTGTTACCGGCCTCGCATCTTCCCTGCTCAGCTCCCCCAACCGGCGGATTGCAATTCTGCAACGCTATGACATTCAACGCGTTTTTGCCGCCGTCCGCCGCCCGCGCCCGGCGAAATTCCCTGGAGCAGGGAATTTCGCGACCGGTCATGAAGTGACTCCCATGGCGGACGCCCGGTCAGCGCGTTCACGAAAAAGGGCGGAGCCTCGGCTCCGCCCTTTCGCGTTCCTGTCAGACCGTCGGGCCGCTCAGCTCTCGGCGTTCTCGGCCGGGCCGGAATCCTTGCCCTTGGCCTCGACGTCGCGGTCGACGAACTCGATCACCGCCATCGCCGCATTGTCGCCAGGGCGGAAGCCCGCCTTCATGATGCGGGTGTAGCCGCCGTTGCGGTTCTTGTAGCGCGGGCCGAGGACGTCGATCAGCTTCTTCACGAGGTCGGCGTCGCGCAGCCGCGCGATCGCGATGCGGCGGGCGTGCAGATCGCCGCGCTTGCCGAGCGTCACCAGCTTCTCGACCACCGGATTTCCGACCACCGGATTTCGGGGGCGTGATACACATTGCGTAATATCGCCGCCCAGCTACGCTCCACCTCGGACCGGTTGGTTGATATGGGGAATTCGTATCATGTCCGCATAATCCCGTCGGCCCCGTACACAAGAGCGCGCATTACGACTTGCCGCACTCCTTCACACGCCAGTACTTGAGGAAAGCGGCCGAGGCGCTGGCGCGGACGCGGGCGGTCATGACCAGGCTCGGGTTGTCGCTCAACGAGGCCAAGACCTCGGTGAGAAACGCACGCGCGGACGACTTCGACTTCTTGGGCTATACGTTCGGGCCGCGATACGCCCGCGACGGAGATCGATATCTGGGCGCGCGCCCCTCGATGAAGAGCCTGACGCGGATCAAAGGCAAGATCAGCGACCTGCTGCGCCCCGTGCGAGATGGGCGCGTGGCCGCAAGTCCGAGACAGCCTGAACCGCCTTCTCGGCGGCTGGTCGGCGTACTTCGGCTACGGAACCCTGAATGCGGCCTGCCGGAGCGTCGACCGACATGTCTGCGATCGTGTCCGGCGCTTTCTCAACCGGCGCGCCAAGCGCGGCGGCCGCGGCGCACGCGAGTATTCCTGGAGCGACATCTTCGGGACGCTCGGCGTGCAGCGCTTAACCCGCGCCCAATCGGCCGCGCCGGCCGTGAGCCTGACGTGAATCCGTCGGAAAGCCGGACGCGGCAAATCCGCACGTCCGGTTCGACAAGCGGGGAAGGGAAACGGAGCGATTGGCCAGGCCTCAAGTCGCCGCGCCCTTCCTCGACTCTCAACAGCCCGCCCTCTCCGCGCCCCCCCGTTCGGCTTTGGCGCAGGGTCAGATGACCTGTTTTGACGAACCTGAAAGTCGTGTCAAACTCGTTGAACCGGTTTGAATTTGAAAATGAGGTCTCGGACATAGGGAAAGCCAAAGCCCGTAACAAAACCCACGGCGATTGAAAGCAATGGCTTAGTGGTCGCAAATTCATTCAACAGTATCGATAACACTCCGATTTGGAAAGCTCCAGACCCCATGATCGCGGCAAAACAATATGCCGTAAAAATGGTGTTCAGCAGTTGTTGGCCTGGCCTCCATCGTCCCGGGTTAATTGTAAGTAAATGCTCGAACGAAATCTCGCGATCAACGCTGTACGTAAACTCGAGAAATACGCCGATTGCTGCTCCCAACGGTATCCACAGGAACGCTATAGATGCCGCAACCGCCGGGTGGAATACGCCAATTTGGAGTTGCGGCACATTCCAGAGATTCCTCTGTGCAGCATAAAACAAAATGAAACCAGGAATAGCCCAAAAAATGCAGACGCTAACAAACCACAGATTTCGCCTCCAGATGTTGTCTCTTACGCTCGAGAAAGCGTCAGCAATACTTGTTTTTACCTCAATTAGATCCCGCTCCGCGCTTTCGACGCTATATTTGTCTCCACGCAATCCCAAATCCGCCGCTTTGTGAAGTTGTTCGAATAAAATCAATCTCTGGGAAACATCATCAAACACCCTGACTATAACCCGGCTCAGTAGGCCTATCTGCCGTAAGAGCGCCTGCATTGGTTCAGGTACATCACCGACAAAGTCTCCACGCACAGCATCAATCTGACGTGGGTTCTTGGGCGTAGTAAGTACGACGTCAACAAAGTATACGTTACGTGCCGTTGGCAGCGCGGAGGAGCTCTTGCTTTCTGCGCTACCTTCCGTCGCCTCCACCACAGTTACCTCGCATAGTAACGTGACGGTCTACGTCCGCAATTAACGCATCGGGGGCCATCGTAGTCCTGTTGCATCTGCTGTTGCTGCTGCTGTTGCTTCTGCTGTTGCTGTTGCTGTTGATATAAGCCACGCAACGGCTTGCCGCAAAATTCGCAGATTTCCATTTGGCCGCTCTCCTGATACCCTTGCTGCCTTGCCATCTTGCGCTCCTTCTAAAGATTTCTTTTCAAATGGACGACACAGGTTGTTTGTGCATCGTTTCGCGGACGAAATGCTACACCCAAAGGCTGTGCTCCTCAAGCCTCGAAACGCAGGTGTTACGGAATTGCGGCGACAGTGCATCTTATTGGCCGGAGCGGCAAAGAGGCTCCCAAAGCTTCATACGAGGATTCGATTCCCTTCGCCCGCTCCAGCACTTAGCCGACATTCGCCGGGCATTACGGGGACACATGCATATTTCCCTCGCGTCCGCCCCGCCAACGCCTCGGGCTCGCGGCTCGCGGCGAACGGATCACTCAGGGTCGCCGGCGGCAAGATTCAGATGCTGCTCGACCCGGCGAAGGCGCGCCTCGAGCTCGCTGATCAGAACTCAGTGACCGATAACGACGGAATGATATTCGACCACCGCGCGCCAGAGGCCCACGATCTGGTCGCTGAGGTCTTTGCGGCTCGCGTCGATTTTGGCGTTTACGACCAGGATATCGGAAGCGACGTCGGCCCGAAGCGAACGAATGTCGGACTTGAGATCGGACTTGGTTTCCGCGATATCGGCGCGAATGTCGCGCAGCGTTTTCAGGACGAGATTTTCGGGCTCCCGGCTCATCGACTTCCCTTTCGAGGCCGACTTTATCGCTTCCCGCGCCGAGGCGCGACGACATTCGTCCGCGGGCGTTGCAGCGCGCCGCCCGGCGGCGATCGGTCATTGATTGCTTGGAGGCGATTATGCGCGAGGGGAATTTGAACTCAAGGACGATCCCATAGGCGTCTTTAGACGCCCGTCTAACGACGGGCTATTGGGTCGCCGCCGGAGGCAGTGCGCTCATAGCCCGTCATGCTCGACGAACGTCCTGCCGAACGCCCTATGGCGCATCCTTGACTTCAAATTCCCCTCGCGCTCCGCTCCGCTCACTCATCCCGCGTTCGGCTGGGAAACCGGTGACAACTCGTCCCTGCCCCCTCCCAGGGCTGCAAATGACGCCGACAGCCATCCCGCCCATCTGGCGAGGGTGACGGCGCGCGGTCCTGGCGACATCTAAGGGCGGAAAGGAGCGCCATGATGTCCGACACGTCCAGCCCCTTCGCCCTTGAGCGCCTTCTCCGCCGCCGTCGCGGAGCTTGTCCGCGGCGCGGCGCCGAGCGTCGTTTCCGTGAGGTCGCAGCGTGCCCAATCGAGCGGCTTTCGTCTGGCGGCCGGGGCTCGTCGTCGCGGCGGAGAATGCGCTCGCCGACGACGGGGAAATCGAGATCGTCGCCCACGACGGCGCCGCGACCCGGGCCGAGCTTGTGGGCCGCGATCCGTCGACCGACGTCGCGCTGTTGCGCGTCCAGCGCACGGACTTGTCCCAAGCCTCGCCCTCGGCCGGCGGCCCGACGGCCGGCGCGCTCGCGCTCCTCGTCGCCGCGCGGGAGGGCGCCGCCGCCGCGTCGCTCGGGATCGTCTCCTACGCCGGCCCGCAATGGCGCAGCATGCGCGGCGGGCTCATCGACGCGAGGATCGAACTCAGCGCGGCTTTGCGGCGATCGAGCGAGGGCGGGCTCGCGCTCGATTCCGAAGGCCGCGCCTTCGGCATGGCGGTGTTCGGCCCGAGACGGCTGCACCCTCGTCATCCCGATGGCGACGATCGACCGCGTCGCGGCGACGCTCGTCGCCAAGGGCAGGGTCGCGCGCGGCTATCTGGGTCTCGGCCTGCAGCCGGTGAAGCTCGAAGGCGGGGGCCTCGGACTGATGGCGATCAGCGTCGACGCAAAGGGCCCGGGCGCGGCCGCAGGGGTCAAGCAGGGCGACGTCATCGTCGCATGGAACGGCGAGCCGCTCCGCGGCGTCCACCATCTCATGCGCCTGCTGGGGCCCGACAGCGTCGGCGCGACGGTCAAGCTTTCGCTGCGGCGGGCTGGCGAGCCGCTCGAGCTGACTGTGACGGTCGGCGAAAGGCCGCAGGCGCAATGAACGACGAGCCGGCGCCCGTCCTCGTCGTCGCGATCGAGATCGGCGAGGGCGCAGCTCGCCGATCGGCTGGCGGCGCTTCTGGCGGACGTCCCCGGCCTGCGTCTCGCGGCGCCCGGCGAGCCGGCGGACGCGGCGCTCGTCGCCGCACGCGACCGGCCTCAGGCGTCCGACGTGGCTCTGACGCCGCGCGAATTCGACGTGCTCGCGCTGATCGCCGAAGGCGCCTCTAACAAGGCGATCGCCCGCAAGCTCGGGATCTCGGTCCACACGGTGAAGTTCCATATCGCCTCCCTGCTCGACAAGCTCGACGCCGAGGGAAGGACCGAGGCCGTGGCGTTGGCGGCGCGGATGGGCGCGATCAAGTTTTAGGCGGATGGGGTGTGGAAAGACGGGCGAATGCAGCGCGCTCGATTGAGCGCGGCTACAGGGCCTCAGCTCTCGGCCGCCGCCTGAACTCGGGCCCGAGTCCTTGCCCTTGGCCTCGACGTCGCGGTCGACGAACTCGATCACCGCCATCGCGGCGTTGTCGCCCGGGCGGAAGCCCGCCTTCATGATGCGGGTGTAGCCGCCATTGCGGTTCTTGTAGCGCGGGCCGAGGACGTCGATCAGCTTCTTCACGAGGTCGGCGTCGCGCAGCCGCGCGATCGCGATGCGGCGGGCGTGCAGATCGCCGCGCTTGCCGAGCGTCACCAGCTTCTCGACCACCGGGCGAAGGTCTTTGGCCTTCGGCAGCGTCGTCGTGATCTGCTCGTGCTTGATCAGCGCCTGCGCCATGTTGGCGAACATCGCCTGACGATGTTCGGCGGTGCGGTTGAAGCGCCGCTTGGCGCGTCCGTGATACATTGGGCCTTCTCCTTCTCGGGTCTCACGGCCGCCGTGCCAAGGAACGGCCGCTCGTTTTCAAACCCCCTCTCCCGCGCGCGGGAGAGGGTTGGGGTGAGGGGCTACGCCAACCTCTGTCGCGTCGTGCCGGCCCTCATCCGGCGCGATAGCCCGTCGAAAGACGGGCGTCTTTCGACGCCCTACGGCGCCACCTTCTCCCCGCGGTGCGGGGAGAAGGGAAATCAGTAATGCTCCTCGAACCGCTTGGCGAGATCCTCTATGTTGTCCGGCGGCCAGCCGGTGACTTCCATGCCCAGATGCAGGCCCATCTGGGCCAGCACCTCCTTGATCTCGTTGAGCGACTTGCGGCCGAAGTTCGGCGTGCGCAGCATCTCCCCCTCGGTCTTCTGGATGAGGTCCCCGATATAGGTGATGTTGTCGTTCTTGAGGCAGTTGGCCGAACGGACGGAGAGCTCGAGCTCGTCGACTTTCTTGAGCAGCGCCGGGTTGAATGCGAGCTCGGGGATCGCACGCGCGGCCTCTTCGCGGCGCGGCTCCTCGAAATTGACGAACACGCCGAGCTGATCCTGCAGGATGCGGGCGGCGTAGGCGATCGCGTCCTCGGGCGACATGGCGCCGTTGGTCTCGATCGTCATCGTCAGCTTGTCCTTGTCGAGGTCCTGGCCCTCGCGGGTGTTCTCGACGCGGTAGCTGACCTTCTTGACCGGCGAGAACATGCTGTCGATCGGCAGGAGGCCGATCGGCGAATCCTCGGCGCGGTTGCGGTCGGCCGGAACATAGCCCTTGCCGGTCGTCACCGTGAATTCGATGCGCAGGTCCGCGCCCTCGTCCAGCGTGCAGATGACGAGGTTGGGGTTGAGGATCTGGATGTCGCCGGTCGTCTGGATATCGCCGGCGGTGACCGCGCCGGGACCGCGGCGCTTGAGGACGAGGCGCTTGACGCCCTCGCCCTGCATCTTGACGGCGATGTCCTTGACGTTGAGCACGATGTCGACGACGTCCTCACGAACGCCGGGGATCGACGAGAACTCGTGCAGCACGCCGTCGATGTGAATCGAGGTGATCGCGGCGCCCTGCAGCGAGGAGAGCAGCACGCGGCGCAGCGAGTTGCCGAGCGTTTGGCCGAATCCGCGCTCGAGCGGCTCGGCGACGACCGTCGCGATGCGGCGTGAATCTTCGCTCTGAACGACTTCGAGCTTCTTCGGCTTGATGAGTTCTTGCCAGTTCTTCTGGATCACGGGCGAGGCCTTCCATTCCACGGATGAACGGCTCGTAGCGCGCGCCGACGCGCACCGAAGCCGCATGCGCGCGCCGAACCGATCAGCGCGCGAAGGGTTCAGACGCGGCGACGCTTGCGCGGACGGCAACCGTTGTGCGGGATCGGGGTCACGTCGCGAATCGAGGTGACGTTGAAGCCCGCCGCCTGGATCGCGCGCAGCGCCGATTCGCGTCCCGAACCCGGGCCCGAAACCTCGACCTCGAGCGTGCGCATGCCGTGCTCGGCCGCCTTGCGGACGGCGTCTTCGGCGGCGATCTGCGCGGCGAAGGGGGTCGACTTGCGGGAGCCCTTGAATTCCATCGTCCCGGCGGACGACCACGAGATCGTGTTGCCCTGGGCGTCGGTGATGGTGATCATCGTGTTGTTGAACGTCGAGTTCACATGGGCGACGCCCGTTGCGATGTTCTTGCGTTCGCGGCGGCGGACGCGGGTCGCTTCTTTAGCCATGAGTTGGTCCTTCAATCGCGCTCCGAAGGCGCGTCAATTCCTGAATGCGTCGAACGAAAAAGGCGATCACTTCTTCTTGCCGGCGATGGGCTTGGCCCTGCCCTTGCGGGTGCGCGCGTTGGTGTGGGTGCGCTGTCCGCGCACCGGCAGCTGCTTGCGGTGGCGGAGACCCCGATAGGTCCCGAGGTCCATCAGGCGCTTGATGTTGATTGCGACTTCGCGGCGAAGATCGCCTTCGACGAGATAGTCGCGGTCGATCGTTTCGCGGATTTGCAGCACTTCCGCGTCCGTCAGCTGGGCGACGCGGCGCTCGGAGGGAATATGCACTTTCTCGCAAATCTCTTCGGCCTTCTTCGGCCCGATCCCGTGAATGTACTGAAGCGCGATGATGACGCGCTTGTTGGTCGGAATATTGACGCCTGCGATACGAGCCATTCGCTCAAGTCTCCATTTCAGCGGCGCGTTCTGCGAGACGCCGAAGCGCCGCGGGACCGATCGTCTCGGCGTCCGGTGGAGGCCGGCCCTTGCCGAGAACCCTTCAAAACGCAAAAAGTCCCATGCGCTCGCAATGGCGCCGGGACCCAGAACGTATTCGGGATCCGCGCGATTTAGTGGGATTCTTGCAATTGTCAAGAAGAATCGTCTGCCTCGAGGCCGCGAGCGCGGGGGCGTGCCGGCGTGAACGCCGCTGAAGCGATTACGGCGAGGAGGAGGAGCACGCCCAGGCCCAGCCACACGAGGCTCAAACGAAGGAAATCCCTCTTCAGCGCCTCGACCCATAGGCGGGGCGGATCGCGCGACAGGAGTTCGGGCGGCAGCGCAGAGCGAATCTCTGGGGTATCGAGCAGTTCGCGCAGTCGGCCGGAATCAAAATAGGGGATTTCCAGCGCCGGCGCGCCGGCGAGAAACGCGGCGTCCCCGGTCGCGAGATAACCTTGCAGATTCCTCGCTTCGCTTTGGGCGATCTGGCGTCGCTCGTCTATGATCTCCACAGATGCCGTTGCGGATGGGTCAACGACAACGCGAAAATGGACAGCCATGCCATGAGGGCCAGCGAGCGCCAAATCATGCGCTTGCCTTCGATGGCGTTCGACCGGAAGAGCCAGAGGGCGCTCATGAGGTTGATCGTCATTCCGATCAGCATGGTGTCGAAATAGCGGCTCTGTAGCGGCCATTGCGCGCGTCCCACAGCAAGCGCGAACATTTGGCTCAGGACCCAACCCAGCGCCATGACGTTGAACCAACGCGTATCGCTCGAGGCTGGGCGATCCGCGAACGCGCGCAGGCAAAACAGCGCTGACGGCAGGAACATGATCAATCCCATGACGGTGTGGGCGGGCCAACTCGCCAGCTTGAGAAAAGCAGACAGGAACTGCCCGATGGACTGCGGTTTGAAGGCGTCCGACGGCGGCACGTGAGGAACCATGCTCACCAAGGCAATGGTCATCGCGGCCAGAACCGCGATCCCGAGCCATTCGCGAAAGCCTCCTCTCCTGCCGCACGCGATTTGCAGGAGATGCCCCCCGATCGCCGCGAAAAGGGTGAGCGCTCCCGAAGCCAGGCAGAGAAACGAGCAAATCGCGCACAGGACTCCCGCCGCCCATCGCCGGGACCATGCCTGGCTGTTCGCCAAAAACCACAGACTTGTGAACGAAAATGCCAGCAGCAAGTAAAAATGCGTATTAAACCCGAGCAATACGTTGTCGTAGCCATAGGGGACCGAATTGATCAAAACGGACGCGATCATCGCAGCGACCGCCCAGCCGCCAGAAAGGACGCGCGAAAGCGCGTAGCTGATTGCGACGACTGTTGCGGCGTCCAGGATCGCGTTGGCGATCATCTGCAAGACGACGTCCCAGTATCCAGAAATGTCGAAACACGACAGAACCAGCAATCTGGTGAAAAAAATCCTGTGTTCATTGAATGGCGCGAAGAGATCGCTGACCGTAAGGTTTCCGTGGAGGTAAGGCGTCAAGAGAAGGGCGGCGTCTCCGTCCTACTCATCCATGAAGGGTGTCGAGTTTCCTGCGTAGCTTATGAGTGCAGCCCGCGATCCGACGAGAACGAGAAAGAGAGAAGCTAGCAGAGTTGTCGTGCGTTTCTTATGGGGCGGTCCAAAGGACAACTGTCCACCGCGCATTCGGCGCCTCATCGCCACATCTCCCAGTGCCGCCCCAGAACGGCCGACGCGCCGCCTCCGTCCACATTTGACAAAACCAGACCGAATAGCAACGCGCGTCAACGGGAACGCGCGTGCAGGATGCGACAGACGGCTAGTGTACCGACTTTAACGCTTGTCGCCCACGGGCGACTTTCTCAAGGATGTCGGCGGCTGGCGCGGTCCAGACGAAGGGCTTGGGTGCGGCATTGTGTTGCTCAAGGTAGGCTTCGATGGCGGCGTTGAGTTGGGCGACGCTGTGGAAGACGCCGCGTCGAATGGCGTCGTCGGTGATCAGGCCGAAGAACCGTTCGACGAGATTGATCCAGGAGGCCGATGTCGGGGTGAAGTGAAGGTGAAAGCGGGGGTGGCGCTTGAGCCAGGCCCTGACCTTGGGGTGCTTGTGGGTCGCGTAGTTGTCGACGACCAGATGCAAATCGAGCAATTTCGCGGTGTTGCGGTCGATGGTGCGCAAAAAGCGCAGAAACTCCTGATGGCGATGGCGGCGCATGCATTCGCCGATCACCTTGCCGGTGGCGACGTCGAGCGCGGCGAACAGGGTCGTCGTCCCATGGCGCTTGTAGTCGTGGGTCATCGTGCCGGCGCGGCCCTTCTTCAGCGGCAGTCCCGGCTGGGTGCGGTCGAGCGCTTGGATCTGGCTCTTCTCGTCGACCGAAAGCACCAGCGCCTTGTCCGGCGGGTCGAGGTAAAGCCCGACAATATCCTGAACTTTCTCACAAAACTTGGGGTCGCTCGAGAGCTTGAAGCTGCGCGTCAGGTGCGGCTTGAGCCCATGCGCCGCCCAGATGCGCTGCACGCTCGAATGGCTGAGACCGACCGCCTTGGCCATCTTGCGCATAGACCAGGGCGTGCCGCCCGGCGGCTTCTCGTCCAGCGTCTTGTTGCCGACCCGCTCGACCGTCGCGGCGTCCAAAGGCGGCTTGCGGCCAGGACGAGTGGCGTCGCGTTCGAGCCCCGCAGCGCCGCGCGCAAGATAGCGCTCACGCCATCGATCGACGGTTCGTTTGGTCTTGCCGGTCGCCCGAACGGTCTCCCTCACGCCGGCCCCTTGCGCCCACATCAAGACGATCCGCGCCCGCCAAACCAGCTTCTGCGGCGTGTTTCGGCCCGCCACCCAGCCTTCCAGCCGCGCCCGATCCTCAGGAGACAACCAGATGCATGAATTTGTTTTCCATCCCCCTCAACTCGCACGATCGCGCGCCGCTGGGAATCCTTCCGTTAGTTACGGAACACTAGTGTAGTGAATCTGAACGCAAAGCGCCCTGTCGGGACTCTGAAACCTACGACTTCCCGGTCGCCGCGTGGGGTCGAAGCGTTAAAGACACAACACTAGCTCGACCTAGCGGCCGAGGCGGAAGTTGAGCCGCGGTTGAGCCCTCAGACCGCATTCGAGCGGCCGGCTCGGCAGGCGGGCGCAATGCGCCGGGCCGTGTCTACAAACGCGCCGAACGGTCGCGGCCGGATTCATAATCGTCACGGGGGCGAGTTGGTCGGCCCGCTTCGCGAAAGCGCCGACCCTGGCGGGGCGCCGTGATCACGCGCTGGCGATCACATTGCTTGTCTTCGCGCGGTCGAGGGGCGAAAGCCGGCTCGACTCTCCCGGTCGCCGCCCCCGCCACGACCGACAGGCAGACCCGAGACCCGCATGAGGAAAGCCGAGGCTCGCCAAGACGCCGCCGAGGCCGCCAGGCGCGCCGACGCTCTCGCCGTCGGCTTCGCGGCGGGCGACGTGATCTACCAGCCACGCGATCCTGCGCGCGGCTGGATCGTGCTCGAGAGCGGGCGGGTCAAGGTGAGCCTCACCGCGGACCCTGCCCGGTCGAAAAGCGCGCCTGACGCCAGCGCGACCAGAGGCTTGCGGCGGCGCCCTCGTTCGATGGGCGCGGCCGCGGCTCGGGCGTCATCGGGCGCGACGTTTGCGTAACGGCGTTTGTCGCCGTCGAGGACTCCTTCCCCCTCGCAAATTCGCCGAAATCCCTTTATAGCGCGTCCGCGGCGCCGCCGGCGACCGGCGAATGACGCTCAAAGGAGCCCTGATGACTAGAATGTTTTTCGCGCATCTTCGCTCGACCGCCGCCGCTATGGCGCTCGGGCTCGGCGCGACCCTTATGTTCGCCGGCGCCGCATCGGCCGATCCGAAAGTGCTGGCGAAGGTGGACGGCTCCCCGATCACCGAGGACGACCTCGCCGTCGCGGCGGCCGACATCGGCCCCGGCCTGCCGCAGAAGCTCGAAGGCGCGGCGCGGCAGAAATACGTGCTCGACTACCTGATCGACCTCAAGCTCGCCGCCAGGAAGGCTGAGGCGGACAAGCTCGACCAGTCGCCCGAGTTCGCAAAGAAACTCGCCTATTATCGCGACAAGCTGGCGATGGAGGAGCTGCTCGGCTCGATCGCCAAGGCGGCGACCACGGAGGAGGCCGAGCGCAAGGCCTACGACGAGGCGGCCAAAGCCGAGCCGCCCCAAGAAGAGATCCACGCCCGACACATCCTGTTGCCGACCGAGGACGAAGCCAAGAAGGCGCTCGCCCGCGTCAAGGGCGGCGAGGACTTCGCCAAGCTCGCAAACGAAGTCTCCAAGGACACGGCCGGCGACGGTGGCGATCTCGGCTGGTTCACCAAGGACCGGATGGTGCCGGAATTCTCCGACGCCGCCTTCAAGCTGAAAGAGGGCGAGATTTCCGATCCGGTCAAAACGCAATTTGGCTGGCACATCATCAAGATCGAGGGCGTTCGCACCAAGTCCTTCCCGCCTTTCGAACAGTTGAAGGATCAGGCCGCGCGCTATGTCGCCCAGAAGGCGGAAAGCGAGGCGATTTCGCAGCTGCATGGCGCCGCGAAGATCGAGCTCTTCGGCGCCGACGGCAAGCCGCTGCCGCCCGAGGTCCCGGCCGCCGCGCCGGGCGCGGGCGCGCCGGACGCCGATAAGCCGAAGACGCCCTGACGGAAACCCTGCCGGGAGCGGGCGGACGCTCCCGCTCCCCTTCCCCCAACGGAACGATCGATGGCCGCTCCCGCCCCGCTCTCCCCGCTTGCGCCAAAGAAATATCCGGCTTTGCCGCCGATCGCCGGCGTCCGCTTCGCCACCATCGCGGCGGGCGTACGTTATGCGGGGCGAACCGACGTGATGATGGCCCTCTTCGACGAGCCGGCCGCGGTCGCCGGGGTGTTCACCCGCTCGAAGTGCCCCTCTGCGCCGGTCGACTGGTGCCGGGCGCAGCTCAAGGGTGGAAGAGCGCGCGCGCTCATCGTCAATTCCGGCAACGCCAACGCCTTCACCGGCCACGCCGGGATCAGCGCCGTCCAACTCGTGGCCGACGCAGCGGCCAAGACGATCGGCGGGAGCCCGGGCGAGATCTTCATGGCCTCGACCGGCGTCATAGGCGAGCCGCTCGACGGGACGCGGATCGCCCGTGTCCTCGCCGACCTCGCCAGGGAAGCAAGGGCCGACCGGCTCATGGACGCCGCGAAGGCGATCATGACGACCGACACCTATCCGAAGGTCGCGACCGCCTTCGTCAAGCTCGGCGACACGATCGTGACGGTCAACGGCATCGCCAAGGGCGCGGGCATGATCGCGCCCGACATGGCGACGATGCTCTCCTACGTTTTCACCGACGCGCCGATCGCCTCGGGCGCGCTGCAAACGATGCTGTCGAAATCGGTCGAGCGCTCGTTCAACGCGATCACCGTCGACAGCGACACGTCGACCTCCGACACGCTGATGATCTTCGCCACCGGCGGAGCGAAAACCGCGCCGCACATCGAAGACGCCGCCGATCCGCGCATCGCCCCCTTCCGCCGCGCGCTCGACAAACTGTTGCGCAATCTCGCCCATCAGGTGGTGCGCGACGGCGAGGGCGCGCGCAAGTTCGTCGAAGTCAATGTCGAGGGCGCGGCGACCCGCAAGGCGGCCAAGCGCATCGCGCTGTCGATCGCCAATTCGCCGCTCGTCAAGACCGCCGTCGCCGGCGAGGACGCCAATTGGGGCCGCGTCGTCATGGCGGTCGGCAAGGCGGGCGAGAAGGCCGAGCGCGACAAGCTCGACATCTGGTTCGGCAAGATCCGCGTCGCCCACCAGGGCCTGCGCGACCCCGCTTACGACGAGGCGGCGACCTCGGCCTATATGAAGAAGGACTCGATCGCCATCACCGCCGATCTCGGCATCGGCCGCGGGCGCGCCACCGTCTGGACCTGCGACCTCACCAAGGAATACGTGGCGATCAACGGCGACTATCGCACGTGAAGCTGCTGCTGGTCGTCGCGGCGGCGCTTGTCGATGCGGACGGACGGGTGCTGCTGGCGAAGCGCCCCAAGGGCAGGCTACTCGAGGGATTGTGGGAGTTTCCCGGCGGCAAGATCGACGCGCATGAGCGGCCCGAGGACGCGCTCATTCGCGAGGTCCGCGAGGAGCTCGGAATCACGGTCAAGGCGCCCTGCCTCGCGCCGCTGACCTTCGCGAGCCACGCCTACGACGGCTTCCACCTGCTGATGCCGCTCTATGTCTGCCGCAGATGGGAGGGCTTCGTGCAGCCGCTCGAAGGCCAGACCCTCAAATGGGTGCGGCCGAAGGATATGCGCGCCTATCCCATGCCGCCGGCCGACGAGCCGCTGATCCCGCACCTGGAGGATTTGCTGGGGTGAGTTTGCGCGCCGTCGTTCGGAAGCCCGGTGGGTCGAACCTGGAGATTGCCGAGGCGGCCGTCATCGTGTTTCTATTAAGCTTACTTTTATGTTTGGCGGGGACAAGTGGCCCTGGGAGACTTACGCAATGATCGACTCGGCGAACTCTATCCATTCTCATTATTCCCGCGATTGGGCTTTTGTTCGCGGTCGGTCTGTTCGTGGTTGCCGCCATAGCCGACAGGCGCGACCTGCGGCGCGCCGAGCAAATGGAGCGCAAAGCCGGCGCGTAAAAATCGGGTGATGCGCGTAAGATCGGCCGGTTGAGGAATGCCGGCCTTAAGGACCGCGCCGCTCTAAGGCGACGCCCAAAAATAGCCGATTTGGAATTTGCGAGTTTACTGGCATCGGCTGTTTAGCGGATTCCCGAGTGCGAGGCGAGCGTCTATATCGTGATGATGATAGACGAATTATCCCTGCGCGTCCGGTTTGACGCGCTTCGGCCTTCGCTGGACGAGCGACGCCGGCGGTTGAGCGCGGCGGCGGAGGCGAAGGCGGCGGGCTACGGCGGGATTGCGGCGGTCGCGCGCGCGACGAAGGTCGCCCGGAGCACGATTGGGCGCGGTCTGAAGGACTTGCGGAACCCCGGCTCCTTGACGGGAGAGGTGCGGCGCAAGGGCGGGGGCACTCCTCGGTTGACGGTCAAGGACCCGACGCTGTTGGAGGACTTGCAACGATTGCTCGAGCCGGCGACGATGGGCGACCCGATGCGGCCGTTGCGATGGGTCTCCAAGAGCCACGACAAGCTGGCGACGGCGCTTCGCGCCATGGGTCACAAAGTGAGTTCCTCGACCATTCCCAAGCTGCTGGAGGAACTGAAATATTGTCGCCATTCCAACCGCAAGACCAAGGAAGCCGGCAAACATCCTGATCGCGACGCCCAGTTCGAATATATCAACGCGAAGGTCGAGGCGTTTCAGGCGGCCGGCGAACCCGTGATATCGATCGACGCGAAGAAGAAGGAATTGCTGGGCGAATTCAAGAACGGCGGTAGCGACTATGGGCCGCAGGGCGAACCGATCGAGGTCAACGCTCACGATTTCGAGGACAAGGAGTTGGGCAAGGTCGTCCCTTACGGGGTCTACGACATCGGCGCCAACCTCGGCTATGTCAGCCTCGGAATCGACCACGACACCGGGGAGTTCGCCGTCAACGCCGTCCGATGCTGGCTCGATCAGATGGGTTGGAAGCTCTATCCCGGGATGAGGCGCCTGATGATCACGGCCGACGGCGGCGGCTCCAATGGTTCACGGCTGCGGCTCTGGAAGTTGGCCCTCCAACAACTCGCGGACGAAACCGGTCTGATCATTCAGGTTTGCCACTATCCGCCAGGGACTTCGAGGGGAGTAGGCCGAAGGAATTGCACCTCCAGCCTCTCGCAGAACGGTGCGTGAGTTCTCGACTCACACCGCTCCCATCAGGCAAACGCGCCGATACTGCTTTGATGCCAATGTACGAACAGTCTGCGCCGCTTGTTGGCAATGGAACCAATCATTTGGCCAGCCTGTATTTTGCGTCCTGCATAGCGCTTGTACTTACGCATCGCCCACGCGATTAATGTGGCGTTGACGTACTTCCACACCGAATGCAGTGCTGCTGGGGAGTAACGGCCATAGTAGTTCAACCAACCCTGTAGGATTGGGTTGATATCTCGGGCGATATCCGTCAACCGCACTTGTGTGCGTGTGCGTAGTTTTAGCTCCCGGATTTTCTGCCGCATGGCTTTGAGTGATGACGCGCTGGCTTGAGGTCCATATCCCGTAAACAATTTGCGATTACGATTTATGGCTGCCTTTGTCCTGAAGCAGTATCCGAGGAAGTCAAACTTCGTATTCGGATAATGGCCTGTGCGTCGCCCGTCCTTGCAGTAGACGATCTTGGTCTTTTCGGGATGCATTTCTAGATGGCATTCCGCCAGCCGGGTTGCCAGCGCTGCTTTCATAGCAAGAGCTTCGGCTTCCGTTCGGCAGTGCACCAATCCATCATCTGCATACCGGCACCATGGAAGGTCCGGATACTCTCGCGCCATCCAAGCATCAAACGCGTAGTGCATGAACAGATTTGCCAGCACTGGGCTGACAACACCGCCTTGAGGAGTTCCACGGGTTCTTTCCACCCGCCTTCCTTCCTCAAGTTCCATCGGCGCCTTCAGCCACCTCTCGATGTACAGAAGGACCCATGTGCACTTTACGTGTTTGCGAACGGCGCGCATGAGCAACGTGTGGTCAATGTTATCAAACAGGCCGCGGATGTCGAACTCTAAAACCCAGTCATGCTGCCGGCATCGCCGGCTCGTGGTTGCTATGGCATCCAACGCCGACTTGTTGGGTCGATAACCGTAGGAATCCGCCATGAAGAGGGGTTCCAGCGTCCTTTCCAAGACTTGCTTCACCACCATTTGAGCCACACGATCCGCCACTGTGGGCACACCTAAAATGCGCTGTCCGCCCGTCTTTTTAGGAATGGCGACAGCGCGTACCGGTGGTGGAAAGTAGCAGCCAGAACTCATCCGATTCCAGATCTTATAGAGGTTTCTCATCAGATCTTTGTCGAATTCCTCAAGCGTCTGCTTATCAACTCCGGCTGCACCCGCATTGGCTTTGACCGCTTTGTAGCCGTCGTACACTAGCCTCTTGTCAATATTGAACGGCTTCATCTTCGTTGCATCCATCGCTTCATCCCGTTTCCGGTTGCACGTTGAATTAACCACCTGACCCGATCCCTTTGCTCCGACCCCATTACCGGGTCTTCATCGCTCGTACGGACCGGTCCGCCCCAGTGCTCCACGTCGGTACGCTCGCCTCGTGGCTTCAACCACTTGCACTTCTCCCTTGGCATTGAAGCGACTGGTTCCTACAGTTCCGATTGAAAGCCTGTGTCAGATTCACGCCCCCTTTACGCCGGTCGCCACCTGCCCAGTAATCAGGGCTCCCGGCAGGCTTCTCCCAGAAGTTCCACTCGCCTCTGGTTTCGACGACAACTTGATCCTAACGACGCGTCAGCGGAAGGTTTGCTTGCGCTCGTCTCTCTGACACCTCAGCCATCCCCTCATTTTTCATACGACCGAGAAAGTCTGAGCCAAGGCTCTGTTTTGGGTGATGTATTCGCTGAACCGGAGGTACCCTTTGCTGATCAGTGTCTCGAGGTCAACGGGTGGTTTTTTTGGCTTCGTCGCACTCTCTTGGAGCGCGCTCTCGACAGGATAAAAAGAAAGTATACGCCGGCTAAGCGAGAACCCGAATATTGGCGGGATGGATCACGCGGAAATTGTCGGTGATTTGGTCGCAGAAACGGCTCCAGTGTCTGGGCACGGTATACCGCAGGAACGTGATGATCTCTGTGCGGAACTCCGAGAAGGTCTTGTAGTCCCGATTGTGGGTGACGTTTTCATGCATAGCTCGATCGGATCGAGATGGGGACCGTACTTTGGAAAGAAACGCACCACGCATTTGCGCCCGGCCGCCGCAAGCCACTCTTTGACGATGCGGGCTTTGTGATATTTGGCGTTGTCGACGAAGACGTGGATGAGGCGATCGCGAGGATGGGCGCTCTCGACCTGTCCCAATAGCTTGATCAAGCTCTCCGCGTCGACCGTCTCGACCTCGAGGATCGGCGTCCGGCCGGTTTCCAGATTGATCGCGCCGTGGATGTTCAGCCGCTGACGGCCCGTCGTCGGCTCCACCGCGATCGTGACGCCCTTGCGGGCCCAACAGCCGACCGGTCTGACCTGATGGGTCGGATGAACCGCATCGACGAAGACGACCGCCTCGTCGGCGCCCATCGTGTTGAGCAGGTTCTCGTATTCGTTGATGAAGGCTTGCTGTTTGGCGTCGTCGAGGCCGCGCGGCATCCGCTCCGGCTTGCGGTAGTCGAAGCCCAGACGATGCAGCAAGGCGATCAGCCCCGAACGGCTGTAGCTCAGCCCAAAGCTCCGCCTCATCCAGGCCCCGACCTTCCGGATGCTGTGGGGACAAGGGCGTCGACCCATTCGCTCAAAGCGGCTTCCTGATCGCTGCTGAGGTGGCTGCTGCTGCCTTCGTGGCCGAAGCTCTTCAGCTCTTCGACGCCGCCTCGCTGATAAGCGCTGTGCCAGTTGCGGACCGTGTCGTCGTCCAGCAACAAAGCCGCCGCGACACGCTCACAGCTCCAGCCCCGGTCGAAAAGGACGATGGCGTTCGCCCGGCGGGCCCCGCGATGCTCGGCAAGTCCGTCTCGCGCAATCCCGATCAGAGCTCGCCGGTCGTCAGAAGAGAGAAATCTACCGCGAATCACATCCCTCAGCCGAATCCCACTCGACCGTCCTGTCAAGCAATTTTTCGGCTCTTCAATGAGTTGGGGTATACAACGGTCTCCTTTGGTGGGCTGCACAGATGTGCGGCCTACGGGACGCGATGAAATGAAGTTGCGGTTCAACTCGTTGAAACGCGGGAAATCATTGTCGCCGCCACAGCGCTTCGCACATTGACAAACTTCGGTGCGTTCGACGCCAACCTTTCTATTGTTTGGTCGTTCAGGCACGCGAAGGAGGAAGCTCCGCAGAGGCTTGCTGGCTCCAAAGTTCTTCGATGTAGCCCTTTCGAATCCAGCTTCGGAACCGATAGAGCCTTGTAAAGCCGAGCTCCGGCAGAACTCACCCATCCCCTCATTTACGCGAGCCCGAAGGTTTCGGTGAAAACTCTGTTTTGGCGTAGCAATTCCTCGTATTTGGCGACGAGCGGCCACAGTCTTTGCTCGGGCATGTTGGGGATGAGGCCGTAGAGCAGGCAACCCTGGCGGAACAACGAATGGACGCGGCGTTTGACCGTGCTGGTTCTGAGCAATCGGTCCATGCCGAGGCTTTCGCCGGCGGCGCCGAGCAGCGTCAGCAGCAGGATCGCCAAGGCGTTGAGCATTAGCAAGCGGTCGCGCCGCTGCGGATCGCCGATGCGTAGCGCGCTCAGCCCCATGCCGAAGCGCAAGTCTTTGGAATCCCGGAACCCAGGCTCGATCGTCCACCGCTTGGCGTAGAGTTTGACGATCTGGCCCGCGCTCGAACTTGCGTCGCTGGCGGCCAGATGCCACGCCTCTTTCATGCCCGTGGCGTGGACGCAGACCACCGCGCCGACCTTGTGGCGGGCGGCCGTGACCTTGGCGCCGCGCAGCAGGCGCGCCCGTCCGCCCTTGCCGACCCAGTCGGCGGCCAGGCGCGTCTCGCCGTCCGCCGCGGCCACTTGAACATTGCCGCGAAAGCGGATGACGTAGCCGAAGCCGAGCCTGTCGAGGAACTCGAACAGCTTGACGTCGCCGAAGCCCCGATCGGCCAGGATCGTCACCGCCACATCTTCGGGAAGAAGCGCCTTCAGACGGCAAAGGCAGAGGTCCTCGAAGTCGTTGCGCTGGTCCTTCAATTCATCCTTGTCGACCGTGAGCCACAGGAGCGGCGTCGCGCGGCCGTGGCGGGTGACGAGGTTCAGCGCGAGCGTGGCTTGGTTGTCGGCGTCGAAATCGGTCCAGTCCATCGCCACGACGATCGCCTCGCGCTGGCCCACCATCTCGCGCACCCACGGCGCAAACAGCTCCCACACGACGACGCCGGCGTTGCTCAGCAGACGATCGACCTGTTTGATTGCGTGCCTGTCGACGAGACCGCGCGCCCGCGCCAGCGCATGCCCGATGACGGAAACGGCCAAGGACGCCCCCGTCACAACGCCGACCACCCCGTTGGCCAGCGAAACAATCCGTTTGGCGTGCAGGCTCCCTGCAAACGCCCGCTCCACAAAATGATGAATGAATTCCACGCGCTCGACCGGCTTCCGCATGAGCCACCTTCCCCCGCTGATTCGCGACAGCGCAACGCGGTGACCCGCCAATTCAGGCAATTTCGAGTCGGTCTAAATGAGGGGATTCATGAGCTCTGACACCTACCAGCACAGGTAGTCCCCGAGCTTTAGCCCCAACGCTCACCACCGCGACTCTTAACCGCAGCGGCTTGGGGTGGTTTGACACCTACTCCTGAAAGTCGATGCCGATGGGCCGTCCATCATCTTTCAATCAGCTTCCATATGATTCCGGGGCATTACTCCTTTCCTCACATGTTTCTGCAGCACACAGTGGAACAAGATCGAGCATCGCATGTTCTGCCACATCACGCAGAACTGGCGCGCGACGCCACTCCTCAGCCTCCTCATCGTCATCGAACTGATCGCCAACACCACGACGAAAACCGGTCTCAAAATCCGCTGCGAACTCGATAGCAACACCTATCCAAAGGGCATCAAGGTCTCGGACGCGGAAATGGCGACCCTCAACATGACCCGAGACTCATTCCATCCAGAATGGAACTACAGCATCTCGCCGAGGTTTCACGAAATGAAGCAATAGTTTTTGGGCATCGCCTAAGGCGAAGCCGTCCAGGCCTTGTACTCCTCGTCCGAACTCGACGGCAGGTTCTTGATGAACGCCACGATCGTCCAGATTTGCTGGTCGGACGCCCCGGCCAAGCCGAAGCTCGGCATGCCGGTCATCTTGACGCCGTGCTTGATCGCCCAGAAGAGTTCCGACGCGGTCCGCACTTTCGCCATCACCTTGAGATCGGCGGGAACCGGCTTCAGCCCTTCAGAGAACTTGGCCCAGTCCTTGTCCGGCGGCCCTCCGTGACAATTGACGCAGCCGATCGTGGCGTAAGCGCGCGCGCCGGCCTTCACCGTCGCCGGATCGTCGAGAGACGCGGGCGGGGTCTCGGTCGCGTGTCTTGCGACCGAAGTCGCCCGGACGCTCGCCAACGCCCAGTTGACGATGGCCGGATTGTCCTCGTTTTCGGCGACGCTGTAGAAACCCCCGAAGAAGAAGATCCCCGCGCCGATGGCGAAAAGGATCGCAAGGGCGCCGATGAGGGCCAGAATTCGCACGGGCCTTCTCCAATCCTTGTCGGTTGCCGAGGCAAAGGGAGATTTCAAGCGGCCTATCAAATCAATTCACCCATTCCGGTAAGGAACTCAAGCGGTTTTTCTCGATCCGCCAGCTTTCTGACATTGGCGGGAGCGCGAACGCATGGCGAGAATCCAGCGGCAGTTCTCCGACTATGCAAATTTTGACTGGGCGCGTTTCATGACCGAAACCGGCTTTTAACGCTTATGGACCATCCTCTCCCCATGCCGTCGCCCGCCCTGCCCGCCGCGCCCGACCTCGCCGCGGTCGTCTCCGCCTGGCTCCGGCGGCTCGCGACGGAGCGGCAGATGTCCGCCCGCACGATCGAAGCCTACGCCCGCGACGGGCGGCAGTTTCTGGCCTTTCTCGCCGAACGTTTCGGCGCGCTGCCTTCCGTAACCGACTTCACCGATTGCGCGCCGGCCGATCTGCGCGCCTTTCTCGCCCGCCGCCGGGCCGCGGGAATCGACGGCCGCTCGCTGCAGCGCGCGCTGTCGGCCTTGCGCTCGCTCGCCCGCCATATCGCGCGCGAGGGCGGCGAGACGGCGTCTGCGCTCGGCGCCATTCGCGCCCCGAAGGCCGCGCGCCGCCTGCCGCGACCCTTGAGCCCGCCCGATGCGAGAGCCGTCGCGACGACCGCCCCGCGCGAGGGCGAAGCGCGCGAACAGTGGGTGCTCGCGCGCGACGCCGCGGTGCTGGCGCTTTGCTACGGCGCGGGCCTGCGCATTTCCGAAGCCCTCGGCATCCGCCGCGCCGACGCGCCGGTCGGGGCGATCGAGGCGGTCACGGTTGTCGGCAAAGGAAAGAAGACGCGCTCCGCGCCGGTCATCGCCCCCGTGCGCAAAGCGGTCGAGGACTATCTCGCGCTCTGTCCCTATGCGCTCAAACCCGAAGGTCCGCTGTTCGTCGGCGCCAAGGGCGGGCCGCTCTCGCCGCGCATCGTGCAACTGGCGATGGAGCGGATGCGCGGCGCCCTCGGCCTCCCCGAGACCGCCACGCCGCACGCCTTGCGCCATTCCTTCGCCACCCATCTTCTCGCCCGCGGCGGCGATCTGCGCACCATCCAGGACTTGCTCGGCCACGCGTCCCTGTCGACGACCCAGGTCTATACCGGCGTCGACAGCGCGCGGCTTCTGGCCGCCTACCGCGCGGCCCATCCGCGCGCCTGAGGGCGCGACGCATTCCAGCCTGCGTGTCGACGGCCTCGGGCGCAAGGCGCTATGAAGGCCTCCTCGTCACTCCTGGAGGCCAAAATGTCCGGCAAGCGCATCGTCTTCACCGGCGGAACCGGCAAGGCCGGCCGCCACGCCGTTCCGCATCTCGTCGCCCATGGCTTTTTCGTTCTCAATGTCGATCTGAAGCCCCTCGGACTGCCGGGCGTCCCGACCCTGATCGCCGACCTCGCCGACAGCGGACAGGCATTCAACGCGCTGACGACGCACGCGACCTTCGCGGGCTTCGAGCGCGGCCGTCCGCCTTCGCCCCCCGATGCGGTCGTTCACTTCGCCGCGATCCCGCGCGTGCTGATCGAGCCCGACAACACGACCTTCGCCAACAACGTCATCAGCACCTACAACGTCATCGAGGCGGCGACGAAGCTCGGGGTCAGGAAAATCGTGATCGCCTCGAGCGAGACGACCTACGGCGTCTGCTTCGCCGAGGGCGACAAGGATTTCCACTCGTTCCCGCTCGAGGAGGATTACGACGTCGACCCGATGGACTCTTACGGACTGTCCAAGGTCTGCAACGAAAAGACCGCCCGCGCTTTCGCCATGCGTTACGGCGCCGACATCTATGCGCTCCGCATCGGCAACGTGATCGAGCCGCACGAATACGGACAGTTCAGGAGATTTCTCGCCGATCCGCCGATGCGCAAGCGCAACGCCTGGAGCTATGTCGACGCGCGCGACCTCGGCGAGATCGTGCGGCTCTGCCTGGAGAAAGACGGCCTCGGCTTCCAGGTGTTCAACGCCGTCAACGACACCATCACGCTCGACATGCCGACCCGCGAGGCGCTCGAAAAGTTCTGCCCCAATGTGCCGATCACCCGCGAAATGGGCGAATTCGAAGCGCCGCTGTCGAACCGCAAGGCGCGCGAGGTGCTGGGCTTTCGGGAGGCGCACGACTGGCGGAAATACGTCCATTCCGCCGACGACGGCGCGTGAGGCGCCGTCGCGGCGGCGCTCGGAGCGCGGGTTGGCCTTGATCAAGAATTGGCGCGACGCGCACTGTCACCTATAATTGACAAGCCGTCGATTGTCATCTATAAGTGACGTATGGCCGAGGTCCGGCAAACCGATCTCTTCAAGGAATGGTTTGCCGGGCTTCGCGACCCCAACGCCAAGCGGCGGATCGCCCGGAGAATTGTTCGTATGCAATCGGGCTTGCTTGGCGACGTAAAGCCGGTTGGCGACGGCGTCAGCGAGCTGCGCGTCGACTATGGGCCGGGATACTCTAATTCGATCGACGTGGAACAGAGGTCGTCGCTCTGATTTGTGGAGGCGACAAACACACTCAGGAGCGCGATATCACCCGCGCGAAACTTCTGGCGGCGAAGCTTTAGGAAGCAACCGTTACTTTCACTGCGACGGCATTCGATTTTCGTCAGGGCGATTGAGGCCCGCACCGAGGATGCGACGATGAAGCTCAAGACAACGCCCTTCGATCCGGCCGACTTTCTCGACACCAAGGAATCGCAGATCGAACTCCTCGCCGACGCCGTTGAAACCGGCGACGGCAGATATATCGCGAATGCACTGGCGAACCATCGCGCGGGCGCGAGGGATGGCAAAGGTCGCGCAAGAGGCTGGGCTGACGCGGCAGGCGCTCTATCGTTCTTTGAGCAAAACAGGCGATCCGCGCCTGACGACGCTTCTCGGCGTCGCCAAATCGCTGGGCTTGAAACTGTCGTTCAAGGCGGCGTAACCGCCGACGCCTCAAGTCCCCCTCGGCTTCGCCCGCGCGGTCGGGGCGGCGCTCGCCGGATCCTCCGGCCAGAAGTGGCGCGGATAGCGGCCGCGCAGGTCCGAGCGGACGGCGGCCCAGGAGCCGCGCCAGAAGCCTGGCAGGTCGCGGGTGATCTGGATCGGCCGGCGGGCCGGAGAGAGCAGATGCAGGGTCAGCGGAATGCGGCCGCCCGCGACCGACGGATGTTCGCCGAGGCCAAACAGCTCCTGCACTCTCAGCGCGATCGACGGGCCGCCTTCCGCCTCGTAGTCGATCGGCGCGGCCGTTCCGGTCGGGGCGCGGAAATGGGTCGGCGCCTCGTCGTCGAGCCGGCGCGACAGCTCCCAGGGCAGCATCGCGCTGAGCGCCTCCGCCAAGTCGTCCGCGCCGATGTCGTCGAGACGCGTCTTGCCGAGAAGAAACGGCGCCAGCCATTCGGGGTCCTGCGCCAGCCGTTCGTCGGATAGTTCCGGCCAGGCTTCGCCCTCGGCGCGGCGCAGAAACATCACCCGGTCCCGCCACTGCCTGAGGGCCTTGCTCCACGGCAGGCGCTCGGCGCCGAGCGAAAGAACGCCGCGCGCAAGCGCGCGCGCGGACCGCTCGTCAGGCGGGACAGCGAGCGTCTGCTCGGCGAGCACAAGCGCGCCGAGCCGCCGGCGCCGGCGCGCCCGCAGGGCCGCGGAGGCGCGGTCGAAGGTCAGTTCGTCCACTGTCTCGATCGACGCCCCGGCCACCCTCTCGATGTCGCCGAGGCTCAGCGGAGCCGCGAGAAGGATGCGCGCCGCAGCCGCGCGGCCCGCGATCTCGCCGATCGCGAGAAACGCTTCGCCCGCCAGGGCGTCATGCGGTTCCAGCGCCGCGGCCCGCCCGTTCGCCAGCAGGAACTCGCCGCGTTTTCCATAGCCCGTCGTTCGACGGGCGTCTTTCGACGCCCTATGCGCTATCGCGATCCGGTCGGGATAGGCGGAGGCGAGAAGGCCGCCGGGATGGGTGTGGGGCAGGCCCTCATCCGGCCGGCTGGCGCCGGCCGCCTTCTCCCGCGAGCGGGAGAAGGACATCCCCCCTCTCCCGCTTGCGGGAGAGGGGTCGGGGGTGAGGGTTTCCGCCGCCCTCTGCGCCAGCCCCCGCGCGAGGCGCCGCGCATCGTCCGCCCGTTGCGAGCGGTCGCGGCGAAAGGCCTCGAGCCGGCTCGTCAGATCGACCGAGTCGCCGCCGAGCCCCCGCTCGGTCAATACGACCGCGACCTCGCACGCCGTTTGCGCGTCGCCCTCGCGCGCCGCGTCGACCGCCATGCGCGCAAGACGCGGCGGCAGCGCGAGGCGCGAGATCGCGCGGCCTTCGGCGGTGATGCGGCCTTCGCCGTCGATGGCGCCGATCGAGGCGAGCAGCGCGCGGGCTTTGGCGAGCGCGCCGCGCGGCGGCGCGTCGAGGAAGGCGAGTCTGGTCGGATCGACCTCGCCCCAGACGGCGCAATCGAGCAGCAGCCCGGACAGGTCGGCCGAGAGAATTTCCGGCGCCGCGTAAGCCCGCAGGCCGCCGTTCGCCGCCTCCTCCCACAGGCGGAAGCAGACGCCCGGCTCGATGCGGCCGGCGCGGCCGCGCCGCTGGTCGGCGTTGGCGCGGGAGACGCGCACCGTCTCGAGCCGCGTCAACCCGATGTCGGGCTCGTAGCGCGGGACGCGCATGAGGCCGCTGTCGACGACCACGCGCACGCCCTCGATGGTGAGCGACGTCTCGGCGATCGAGGTCGCGAGCACGATCTTGCGCCGCCCCGGCGGCGCGGGCGCGATGGCGAGATCCTGCGCGCGTGCATCCATTCCGCCATAGAGCGGCGCGATGTCGACGTCCGGCCGCCTCATGCGCGCCTCCAGCGCCTCCGCGACCCGGCGGATCTCGCCCTGCCCCGGCAGGAAGGCGAGGATCGAGCCCGCCTCGCTCGCAAGCGCGTCCCGCGCGACCCGCACGACTTCGTCCTCGATGCGCGCGCGCGGATCGCGCCCGACATAACGGGTCGCTACCGAAAAGGCGCGGCCCGCGCTTTCGATGAGCGGCGCGTCGCCGAGGAGCGCGCGCACCCGCGCTCCGTCGAGCGTCGCCGACATCACCAGAAGCCGCAGGTCCTCGCGTAAGCCCTGCTGTGCGTCGACCGCCAGGGCAAGCCCCAGATCGGCGTCGAGCGAGCGTTCGTGGAACTCGTCGAAGAGCACCGCCGCGACGCCCTCGAGCGAAGGATCGTCGAGGATCATGCGCGTGAACACGCCCTCGGTGACGACCTCGATGCGCGTTCGCGCCGAGACCAGGCTCTGCAGGCGCACGCGTAAGCCGATCGTCTCGCCGACTTTCTCGCCAAGGGTCGCGGCCATGCGCGAAGCCGCGGCGCGCGCCGCGAGGCGGCGCGGTTCGAGCAGCAGCAGGCGCCTGTTCGAGGCCCAGGGCTCGTCGAGGAGCGCAAGCGGCGCGCGGGTCGTTTTTCCCGCTCCCGGCGGCGCGACCAGCACGGCGCGCGCATTCGCGGCGAGAGCGGCGCGAAGCGCGCCGAGCGAGTCATCGATCGGCAGGGGCGCGGCGAAGTCGATCATCCGCGCCTCCTTCGCAGTCTGCGTCGCGAAGGGCAAGATTCCGCTCGCCAGGACCGCGGAATCCTTTGGAATCCCTTGCCCGGTCGGGGCCAACACATTGGCGCCAAAGTAGTTAGCGCAGCGTATGGCGCGAGCCCGATCCTCAGATTATCGTTCATTCGCTTTCGTCAGGAAGCGGCGGAACACAATGGGCTCTCGCGCGGCCAATTCGCAGGCCCGACAGGTTGTGGCATTGGGAGGAAATCAAATGGCGAAACTTACGAATGCGCTTCTCGCGGGGGCGGCGGTTGCTTGTTGTTTGTTGTCCGGTCTGGGCTCGGCGGGCGCAAACGAGTTCGTCATCAAGGGCGGCCAGGACCCCAACGAGTGGGCGGTCTACGGCAAGGACTACGCCAACACGCGTTTCAGCCCGCTCAAGTCGATCAACACGGGCAACGTCGGCACTTTGAAGCTGGCCTACTCGTTCCAGCTCGGTTCGCTGCGCTCCAACGAAGCCACGCCGCTGGTCATCGGCGACACGATGTATGTCTCCACCTCGTGGGGTCCGAAATATGTCTACGCGCTCGACGCCGCGACCGGCGCGCAGAAGTGGGTCTATGAGCCCGACATCCCCGATGACGTGCTGCAATTCGCCTGCTGCGACGTCAACAGCCGCGGCGTGGCCTATGCCGACGGCAAGATTTTCGTCGGCCGCCTCGACGGCAAGCTGGTGGCGCTCGACGCCAAGACCGGCAAGGAGCTGTGGAAGGCCGACGTCGTCGACTATACCCAAGGCGCGGTCATCACCTCGCCCCCGCTCGTCGTCAAGGACAAGGTCATCACCTCATGAATCCCCTCATTTAGACCGACTCGAAATTGCCTGAATTGGCGGGTCACCGCGTTGCGCTGTCGCGAATCAGCGGGGGAAGGTGGCTCATGCGGAAGCCGGTCGAGCGCGTGGAATTCATTCATCATTTTGTGGAGCGGGCGTTTGCAGGGAGCCTGCACGCCAAACGGATTGTTTCGCTGGCCAACGGGGTGGTCGGCGTTGTGACGGGGGCGTCCTTGGCCGTTTCCGTCATCGGGCATGCGCTGGCGCGGGCGCGCGGTCTCGTCGACAGGCACGCAATCAAACAGGTCGATCGTCTGCTGAGCAACGCCGGCGTCGTCGTGTGGGAGCTGTTTGCGCCGTGGGTGCGCGAGATGGTGGGCCAGCGCGAGGCGATCGTCGTGGCGATGGACTGGACCGATTTCGACGCCGACAACCAAGCCACGCTCGCGCTGAACCTCGTCACCCGCCACGGCCGCGCGACGCCGCTCCTGTGGCTCACGGTCGACAAGGATGAATTGAAGGACCAGCGCAACGACTTCGAGGACCTCTGCCTTTGCCGTCTGAAGGCGCTTCTTCCCGAAGATGTGGCGGTGACGATCCTGGCCGATCGGGGCTTCGGCGACGTCAAGCTGTTCGAGTTCCTCGACAGGCTCGGCTTCGGCTACGTCATCCGCTTTCGCGGCAATGTTCAAGTGGCCGCGGCGGACGGCGAGACGCGCCTGGCCGCCGACTGGGTCGGCAAGGGCGGACGGGCGCGCCTGCTGCGCGGCGCCAAGGTCACGGCCGCCCGCCACAAGGTCGGCGCGGTGGTCTGCGTCCACGCCACGGGCATGAAAGAGGCGTGGCATCTGGCCGCCAGCGACGCAAGTTCGAGCGCGGGCCAGATCGTCAAACTCTACGCCAAGCGGTGGACGATCGAGCCTGGGTTCCGGGATTCCAAAGACTTGCGCTTCGGCATGGGGCTGAGCGCGCTACGCATCGGCGATCCGCAGCGGCGCGACCGCTTGCTAATGCTCAACGCCTTGGCGATCCTGCTGCTGACGCTGCTCGGCGCCGCCGGCGAAAGCCTCGGCATGGACCGATTGCTCAGAACCAGCACGGTCAAACGCCGCGTCCATTCGTTGTTCCGCCAGGGTTGCCTGCTCTACGGCCTCATCCCCAACATGCCCGAGCAAAGACTGCGGCCGCTCGTCGCCAAATACGAGGAATTGCTACGCCAAAACAGAGTCTTCACCGAAACCTTCGGGCTCGCGTAAATGAGGGGATGGGTGAGGGTCATCACCGGCTTCGGCGGCGGCGAATACGGCGTGCGCGGCTCGCTGCAGGCCTATGACATCAACACCGGCAAGCAGGTCTGGAGGACCTATACCGTCCCGCTCAAGAACGAGCCGAACGGCGACACCTGGAGGGGCGATTCCGCCCAGCACGGCGGCGGCGCGCCCTGGCTGGTCGGCTCCTACGACCCCAAGACCAACACCGTCTTCTGGGGCACATCGAACCCCGGCCCGTGGAACACCGCCATCCGTTCGACCGGCAACGGCGACTTCGGCAAGCTGACCAACCTCTACACCTCCTCGACCCTGGCGCTCAACCCCGACGACGGCAAGATCAAGTGGTGGGTGCAGGGAACCCCCGCCGACGCATGGGACTACGACGGCGTGGACGAACTCTTGCTCGCCGATCTGAACCTCAACGGCCAGACCGTGCCGACGTATATGAAGGCCGACCGCAACGGCTTCTTCTTCGTCGTCAACCGCGAGACGGGCAAGGTGCTGTCGGCGGAGAAATATGTTCCGACCACCTGGGCCGAAAAATGGGACATTGCCACCAGCCGAGCCGTCGAGGACCCGGACAAGCGCGCGGGCATGCCCAATCACCCGGCCAAGGGGGTTTGCCCGAACCTCATCGGCGGCAAGAACTGGCAGCCGATGTCCTATAACCCGGAGACCGGCCTCGTCTACATCCCCAGCAACAACGTGTGCATGGATTGGTCGGTCAGCGACGTCACTTACAAGCGGGGCGTCTTCTATCTCGGCGGCGAATTCCCCCCGCATGACGGCCCGGGCGGCTACGACGGCGAACTGATCGCTTGGGATCCGGTCAAGCACGAGAAGGTCTGGGGCCTGAAGTCCGACCTGCCGTTCAACGGCGGCACGCTGACGACCGGCGGCGGCCTGGTGTTCTGGGGCGATCTGCACGGCGACTTCCGCGCGCTCGACGCCAAGACCGGCGAGGAATTGTGGAAGAAGAACCTCGGCTCGGGCATGGGCGCCGGCCCCATCACTTACAAGGTGAACGGCAGGCAATATGTCGCGGTCGTGGTCGGACGCACCGTTTCGCTGGCGGCGTTCCTCGGCTACATCGGCAACAAGATGCTCGCGGCCACGCCCGAGGGCGGCGCGCTGTTCGTCTTCGCGGTGGCTGAGTGAGGCAAAGGGAGGAGACAGAGAATGCGTTTCGGATTGTTGCACAAGGCCTTCACTGTCTCTGCCCTGGCGCTGGGGGCCTGCGCGAGCGTTCCTCCCGCGCTCGCCCAGGACGCGCCGCCCAACGCCCTGCGCCTCTGCGCAGACCCCGACAACCTGCCCTTCTCGAGCGCCCATCCGGAAAAACCCGGCGTCTACCTCGAGATCGGCGACGCCATCGGCAAGGCGCTCGGCCGGCCGGTGACGCATGTCTGGTATCGCACCTATTTCGGCAAGCGCGCGGTGCGCGTGACCATGCTCGACGAGCAGTGCGACGCGACCATCGGCCTGCCCGACAGCGGCGACTTTATGGGGCCGAAGGTCATCTTCTCGAAGCCGCTGTTCAACCTCGGCTACGCCATCGTCGCGCCCAAAGGGGCTGCGGTCGCGAGCGTGGAGGAGCTGAAGGGCAAGCGCGTGGCCGTGCAGTTCGAAACCGAGCCGCAGAACATCATCGGACCGCGCGACGACATCACGGCCGTGACCGTGCTCTCGCCCGACGAGGGGATGAAGGCGCTCGCCGAAGGCCGCGCCGACGCGGCTTTCCTCTGGGCGCCGACGGCGGGCTGGCTCAACAAGACAGCCTACGACGGGCGCTTCGACATCGCATCCGTCGACGGCCCGCGGCTGAGCTACCCGGCGGCGATCGGCTACGCCAAGGCCTCCGCGAATCTGCGCGATTCGATCGACGCCGTGCTGCCGGACGTTTCGAAAGAGTTTCCGGCGTTGCTGGCCAAATACGGGCTCGGCCCGGAGGCGAAGGCCGCGAGCGCCGCCGACGACAAGCCCGCGGCGATCGAGAAGGCCGCGGTCGCCGTGACGCAGGCGGAGACCGCGCCGCCGGTCGCGCCTGCCGCGGCGCCCGCTCAGACGGCGACCACCGAGACCGGCGACCGCGATCCGGGCAAGCCCGCCGGCAACGGAACCGGCGAGTTCGACATCGCGCCGAAGGCGCCGCCCGCGACCCCTGAGCTCATCGCCGAAGGCAAGGAGGCGTTCAACGGCACCTGCGCCCATTGTCACGGCCCCGACGGCGTGCAGGGCGTCAAGAAGATCGATCTCCGCCGCCTGACCCTTCGCTATGGCGACGGCGCGCACAACATGTACTGGAAGGCCGTCCACGAAGGCCGCCCGACCAAGGGCATGCCGACCTGGAAGGGCGTGTTCACCGACGAGCAGTTCACCGCGATCTGCGCCTTCCTGTCCTCGATCCAGTCGACGGAGTGAGGCTCGCCCTGGCGAAAGAATGTCGTCCCCGCGAAGGCGGGGACCCAAGTTTTCCAAGGACGGTCGAACTCCCCCGTTGGCGTGGCGCTCCTCCCCCGCTCGGCGCTCAAGCCAACGAAAAACGGCGGGCCTTCCCCTCGAAGGCCCGCCGTCATTTTTTCCTACGCTCGAGGCTTTACGCTCCGACCGCCGTCGCCGTCTGCAGCGTCGAGATGTCGAGCCGGACGCCCGGGCCCATCGTCGAGGACACTGCCGCGCGCAGGAAATAGTGGCCTTTGGCGCCCGACGGCTTCGCCCGGTTCACTGCGTCGACGAAGGCGCGGATGTTCTCGGCGAGCTTGTCCTCGCCGAACGAGGCCTTGCCGACCGAACCCTGGACGATGCCGGCCTTCTCGGCGCGGAACTCGACCGCGCCGCCCTTGGAGGCCGCGACCGCCGCCTTCACGTCCATCGTCACCGTGCCGACCTTCGGGTTCGGCATGAGGCCGCGGGGGCCCAACACCTTGCCGAGACGGCCGACGAGCGGCATCAGGTCGGGGGTGGCGATGCAGCGGTCGAAGTTGATTGCGCCGCCCTGGACGGCGGTCACGAGATCTTCCGCACCAACCACGTCGGCGCCCGCCTCGCGTGCTTCGTCCGCCTTCGCCCCGCGCGCGAACACCGCGACGCGCAACGTGCGCCCGGTGCCGTTCGGCAGGTTGACGACGCCGCGCACCATCTGGTCCGCGTGCTTCGGATCGACGCCGAGGTTGATCGAAAGCTCGACCGTCTCGTCGAACTTGGCGTTGGCGTTGGTCTTGATGAGCTTCACCGCCTCGTCGAGCTTGTAGAGCCTGGTGCGCTCGACCGACTCGCGCGCGTTCTTGATTCTCTTGCCGTGCTTGGACATCGCTTACCCCTCCACCTGCAGGCCCATCGAGCGGGCGGAGCCTTCGATCATTTTCATCGCGGCCTCGATCGTGTCGCAGTTGAGGTCGACGATCTTCTTCTCGGCGATCTCGCGCACCTGCTCTCTCGTCACCTTGCCGACGAAGCCGCGGCCGGGCGTCTTGGCGCCGGAAGCGGGCTTCTTGCCGAGCTTCAAGCCCGCAGCCTTCTTGAGGAAGAAGGTCACCGGCGGCTGACGCATCTCGAAGGTGAACGAGCGGTCCTGATAGGCGGTGATGACGACCGGAATCGGCGCGCCCTTCTCCATCTGCGCGGTGCGCGCGTTGAAGGCCTTGCAGAACTCCATGATGTTGAGGCCGCGCTGACCGAGCGCGGGACCGATCGGCGGCGACGGATTGGCCGCCCCCGCCGGCACTTGCAGTTTGATGTAGCCGACAATTTTCTTCGCCATTTGGCTGCTCCAAGCAGGGCGCGACCGCCGTCCCGCATGCGCGGAAAAGACGGATGCTCCAGGTTGCAGTTTCGTGGTGCGAACGGATGCCCCGGCTGGCGACCGGGCGTTCTTCCACGGATGAAGGCGGGGCCGATAGCAGGTTTGCCGCAGGCGCGCAACCGCGCCATAGTGCGACGCGCCGCTGTAGACGCGGTCTTTGACCGCGTCGGCCGCGACCATGGAGTCGGGATGATGAGAGACGGCAAGGCCGGCGCCGTTTCGGCCCGTCGGCCGCGGGCTGCAGCCAGACAGACAGCCCGCACCCCCTACGACAAGGACGTGATCCTGTGGTCGGAGGAGCAGGCTCGCCTCTTGCGCGGTCGCCGGTTTTCGGAACTGGACCTCGAACACCTCGCCGATGAGATCGAAGACGTGGGCAGAAGCGAAAAACGCGAACTGGCCAACCGCATAGCCGTGCTGCTTGCGCACCTTATCAAGTGGAGAGGCCAGCCCGACAATCGGACCAACAGCTGGCGGGCCACGATCAATGACCAGCGCAGACGGATCGCGCTTGCGATCAAGGAAACGCCGAGCCTCAAGGCCGTCATGCGCGACGCACTTTGGCAGGAAGGCGTGTGGCTGGACGCGCGAAGCCAGGCGCGAAAGGAGATGGGCCTCGCGGGCGAAGAATTGCCGGAAGCCTGCCCATGGCCGTTGGATCAGGCTGTTGATCCGGAGTTTTGGCCGGAGTGACGAGCCGGCTTTCCGGGCGTTCTCCCCCTCGGCGAAAGCGCCGCTGAAAGCAGGTTTGCGTGCAAGAGGCACCCGGGCAGTACGGGACATCGCTCGTCCGGCCGCCGATAAGAGACGGTTTTTCCCCGGCTTGATCGGCGCTGCTCGCGCCGGCTACCAAAAATATCTACACGTTGGCTTGCGTGATATAAGCAATAAGAGAATGGTCTGATCCCAATCTGATGAGGAAATCGCCAATGTTCCTTCGCTCGTCGGCGGCGCGCCTTTCGGCAATGACTTTTCTTATTGTTCTGAGGAGTTCTGGTTCCGCTGAACCGGCCCTGCTTCATTGCGATCGTATTGAATTGAGCACGTCTAACTCCCCGGCGAATAGCGCTAACTCGGTAAATATCTCGATTGATATTTTAGAGAAAACACTTAGAATATTCAATGGCAACGGAACTGTAGTCGACCTCAAGGACGGCATTCCCTTTGATGAGCGAGGACAACGGCTAGTACCGAGTTTTGAGGTCTCGGACCTTGCGATGAGTATCTCTCTGCATGATAATACGGGTCGGTTACTAAGCCCAAATGGGGTAATTGCTCACCCCATTTCCGCGTGATGGGTGCGGCGAATTGATTCAGGGGAGGTCAAGGGACTGGCGTGGCTGCGACGAATTTGAATCGTTGGGGTCATGTCTGCGGGCCCCGACCTTTCGAGCCTCTCGCACGCGCAGAAGGACGCGTTGATCGCCGCATTGATGGCGCAGGTCGCCTCTCTGACGGCTCGGGTCGCCGAGCTTGAGGCGAAGCTGGGCCTGCCGCCCAAGACGCCTGACAATTCCAGCGTTCCGCCGTCGAAGGGTCAGAAGCCGTCGGAATGTTCGGCGCCCAAGGCCAAGGCCAAGCGCGCCGGGGCGCATCGTCCGCTTCATCCCAACCCGACGTCCAGGCGCGAAGTCTTGGCCTGCCGCTGCCAAGGCTGCGGGACGGACGTGTCCGACGCCGCGCAAAGCCTATGCGAGAGTTATGATCGGGTCGAAATCCCCGAGATCCAGCCCGACGTGACGCGGGTTTCTTTATATGGCGGCGTTTGCCCCTGCTGCGCCAGGCGCTTCAAGGCCGAGCCCCCGCAGGGATTGGAGCCGGGGTCGCCGTTCGGGCCGAACCTGCGCGCCTTCGTGGTTTATCTGCGCTCCGTTCAGGGGATTCCGCTGGCGCGATTGAGCCATGTGCTGCGCGACTTGTTCGGCCTGGAGATCAGCGAGGGCGCGCTGGTCAACATTCTTTCCGCCAGCCGGAAGCCCTTCGCGGCGCAGACCAGCCTGATCAAGGCGCGGCTGATGGCCGGCACGGCGCTGGCCTCGGATGAAACCGGCATGAGGGTCGGCAAGGCGAATTGGTGGCTCTGGGTGTTCCATCATCGCGACAGCGCCGTCTTTGTCGCCGACAACCATCGCTCCAAGGCGGTCGTCGAGGGTTTCCTGGGCGAATGGCGTCCCGATTTCTGGATATCGGACCGCTACGGCGGCCAGATGGGCTGGGCCAAGCGCGAGCATCAGGTCTGTCTCGCGCATCTCATCCGCGACGTCCAATACGCCATCGACACCGGCGACGCGGTGTTCGCGCCGGGCATGAAGGGCCTGCTCAAGCGCGCCTGCGCCATCGGACGGCGACGCGACGCCCTGGCCGATAGCACGCTCAAAATCTACGAGGCCGATCTGAACCGCCGGCTCGACCGCCTGATGAGCCTGATCCCGACCCACAAAGCCGGCGGCAAGCTTCAGAAAATCATCAAGACGGTCCGCCGCCATCTGTTCGTCTTCGTGACCAACCGCGACCTCACCGCGACCAACAACGGCTCGGAGAGGGCGCTGCGCCCCTGCGCGGTCTACCGCAAGATCACCAACGGCTTTCGCAGCCAATGGGCGCCGCGCTCTACGCCGATATCCGATCCGTCGTCGAAACCGCCCGGCGAAGATCGATCCGAGCCATCGACGCCATCCGCCTCACCCTCGAAGGCCGCCCCCTCCCTTGTGCAGCTTGAAAACGCAAACGGGGACCTGAGCAATTACCAAATGGGAATTCAAATGCATTTGTCCGACTGGATAGAACGACGGGCAATTTAAGTTGGCGATGGGGTTCCTTCGATTTTCAGTGTAGTCGCGCTCAAAAGGTGCTCTGAGGGACGGGCGTAACTAGATTACGGTAAAATGGATTCCGGGATCTCCGAGACAGTTTCCTCCCGTTGCGCAAGGCTCAGTCCGCGCTGTGCATCAGCCGCCGCAATTCGCCGTCGATCTCTTGGTTGCGAAACATTCCGATTGATCCAGGCTGTCAAGGGTCTCGACCGTCTTAAGGCGGCGCGCTTGAAGAAGCGCGCCCTTGACAGCCTGCGTCAATCGGAAAACGGGCTCTTCAAGAGATCGACGGCGGATTGCGGCGGCGCCTTCCGCCCGCGCCCTGCCCCATTGCTATCGCCCGCTTTCGAGCTTTGCAATCTCGGCTTCGACCGCAGCCAGCAGGGGCGGCAGATGGTCCTGAACGGTCGCCCACACATACGAACTCGAGGACGTTATCGTATTCGTGCCGATAGAAATTGCCGAGGTCGCGGATCGAACGCCAGGGCAAGTGGGCGTGTCGCTGGCGCAAATCGTCAGGCAGGCGGCGGCTTGCCTCGGAGACGATCTCCAACGCCCGGGTCACGGCGTAGACGTGCAGGTCAGAGGCCCGGAATTGATTGAAAGTCAGGCCCGCGACGAACGCGCGAGCCAGTCGGATGTTGTGCCGCACATCGTTCAGGGCGGCCTCGGCGGAATCAGAACGCATAGATCGCGTCGCGCTCCGCCGCTGGGCGAACGTGCGGCTTCATCGCGGCGCGGTTCGAGACGTCGACGGGCTCGGCGAACATGTCCTCGATCGCCTGGACGACGCCCACATATTGAAAAACGTCCATGGGAAAATCCGGCGCGATTTCGACGAAGATGTCGATGTCGCTGTCGGCCTGATCCTCACCGCGCGCGCGAGAGCCGAAGAGCGCGGCATGGCTCACGCCGCGCGCCTTGAGCGTCGCTTCGTTTTCGCGCAGCCTGGCGATGATGGCCTGCTTATCCATTCACTTATTCTAGCACAAGATTCTCGGTTTTCGCCGCGGACCCTCCGCCGCCAGCACCTACCCCATCCCCCGAATCCGCTCACGCGCCCCGCCCATCCCCGTTCCGATCGCCGCCGTTCGATCCGGCTCGTCCCTCACTCCGGCAAAAATCCCCCGTCCATCGCCTGCGCGAAACTCCACGGGCATTGCGCCGGAAAAACCTCCTCGCCCAGACCCATCTCGATGGCCGCCTTGCGGCGCGCGGTGCGGTAGGCGGTGGCCGTCACCTCGTCAATGAAGGCCTTCAGGCTTGGATTGTCGTCGAGGAGGTCGGCGATTTCGTCGCGCGCAGCCGCGCCGGAAGGCCTCCCGACAGAAAGGCTCTTATAGAGTTTACTGCTTGTTCTTGGAGATTGCGCGTCTTCGAGGGGCGTGGCGTGGTCGCCGCCTGCCAACCCCAAATCCGTCAAATCGATTCGGTTCGACCCTGCGGGCGGCCGTGGATCCGTGGTCGGACGACCGGCGAGGCCATGATCGCCCGCATCGCCGCCTGGGATGACGGATCGGAACGGTTCCAGGCGCGCGAAGCGAATTCGGGAAAGGCTCATCGAGCGGCTCAACAAAAACATCGAAGCGCGCTGGGCGAGCATCCCCCGCTCCCGCCGCGCCGCCGGACGGCCTTTCGGGAAGCGCCCGCAAAAGGGACAGATTTTGGCGCCTAACGTGTGGAAATCTCAAGCTCGGCTTCGATCCGTGCGCTCGCGCCGCCCCTTGCGCCCTAACCGCCGGGCCCCGCGCCCTTCCCTTCCAGCGCCCTTTCGTGGTATCCGCCGCCCATCTCGACGGGGAAACGCGGCGAAACCCGCGCCGTCGCACTCCCGTCATGGTCGCGACCTTAGGACTTGGCGGCCATCGGGGTCGCGCATCCGATGCGGCCAAAAACCGAAGTCCGTTTCTTAAAATGAAGCTCCGCAACGTCGCAATCATCGCCCACGTCGACCACGGCAAGACCACCCTCGTCGACCGGCTCCTGCAGCAGTCGGGCGCCTTCCGCGACAACCAGCGGGTCGCCGAGCGGGTGATGGATACGGGCGACCTCGAGCGCGAGCGCGGCATCACCATTCTCGCCAAGGCGACCTCGGTCGTTTGGGGGACCACGCGCATCAACATCGTCGACACGCCCGGCCACGCCGATTTCGGCGGCGAGGTCGAGCGGATCTTCTCGATGGTCGACGGGGCGATCGTGCTCGTCGACGCTGCCGAGGGGCCGATGCCGCAGACGAAATTCGTCGTCGGCAAGGCCTTGAAGATCGGCTTGAAGCCCATCGTCTGCGTCAACAAGGTCGACAAGCCCGACGCCAGGCCCAGCGAGGTCGTCAACGAGGTGTTCGACCTCTTCGCTGCGCTCGACGCCACCGACGAGCAGCTCGACTTCCCCATCATCTACGGCTCCGCCAAGCAGGGCTGGATGGCGGCGTCGCCGGAGGGTCCCAAGGACGACATGGCGCCGCTCTTCGATCTCGTCGTGAAGCACGTCGAGCCGCCGAAGGTCGGCGCCGGCGGCTTCCGCATGCTGGGCACGCTCCTCGAGGCGAATCCCTATCTCGGGCGCATCATCACCGGCCGCGTCTTCTCCGGCTCGATCAAGACCAACGCCCCGGTCAAGGTGCTCGACCGGCACGGCGACACGATCGAGCAGGGGCGCGTTTCGAGAATTCTCGCGTTCCGCGGCATCGAGCGCTCGCCGATCGACGAGGCGGTGGCGGGCGACATCGTCGCCGTCGCGGGCCTGGAAAAATTCAACGTCGCCGACACGCTGGCAAGCCCGGAGGAGGTCGAGCCGCTGCACGCGCAAGCCATCGATCCGCCGACGCTGTCCATGACGTTTTCCGTCAACGATAGCCCGCTCGCGGGCACGGAAGGCGACAAAGTGACGAGCCGCGTCATCCGCGACCGCCTGTTCAAGGAGGCCGAGGGCAACGTGGCGCTCCACGTCGAGGCCGCTCCCAATTCCGACGCCTATGTCGTCTCGGGGCGCGGGGAGCTGCAGCTCGCGATCCTCATCGAGACCATGCGCCGCGAGGGCTTCGAGCTCGGCGTGTCGCGGCCGAAGGTGCTCTTCCGCAAGAACGAGGCGGGCGAGACTCTGGAGCCGATCGAGGAAGTCGTCATCGACGTCGACGAGGAGCACTCGGGCATCGTCGTGCAGAAGATGAGCGAGCGCAAGGGCGAGATGATCGAGATGCGCCCTTCGGGCGGCGGGCGGCTGCGCCTCGTCTTCCTCGCCCCGACCCGCGGCCTCATCGGCTATCTCGGCGAGCTTTTGACCGACACGCGCGGCACGGCGATCATGAACCGCCTCTTCCACAACTGGGGCCCCTGGAAGGGCGAGATCGCGGGAAGGCGAAACGGCGTCCTCATTTCGAACGACGCCGGCGACGCGGTCGCCTACGCCATGTGGAACCTCGAGGACCGCGGCCCGATGATGATCGAGCCCGGCTGCAAGGTCTATCAGGGCATGATCGTCGGCCAGCACACCCGCGACAACGATCTCGAAGTCAACGTGCTCAAGGGGAAGAAGCTCACCAACATCCGCACCCACTCCAAGGACGAGGCGGTCCGCCTGACCCCGCCGATCCAGATGACGCTCGAAAAGGCCCTCGCCTACATTGAGGACGACGAGCTCGTCGAGGTGACGCCGAAGTCGATCCGCCTGCGCAAGGCGCTGCTCGACCCGAACGACCGCAAGCGCGCCGAACGAGCTAAGGCGGCGGAGGGGGCGGCGTAGGCGGGACCTAGTGGTCAAAATCTGACGCGTGGTTCCCACTCCGTCGGCCGGAGTCGACACAACGCGGGCATTTGTCGCGGGCGATTGAACGTCGCGAGTCGGTAGAGTAGGAGTGTGGCGCGGTGGCGTTAGGCCGAGCATGTCTGTTTCCGCCCCTTTCGTCTGACGGTGCCTTAGTGGCTCAGCCGTGGCTCCGTTTCCACCTTTGCCGAGCGCGAGGGCGACGCCCGCGTAGATGATCGTCAGACAGTCGAACAAAACCGAAATGAGGGGGTCAATTTTGGACGCCGATCCCCCACATCAGGGGGTCAATTTTCCACGCCCAAACACAATCGCTCGGCTTCGGGCGGAAAAGGGGGGAGAAAAACCAGGCGATCGGTCGCTCGCGCGGGGGACGGACGACCAAAATCCATGCGTTGACGGACGCACAATGCCGTCCGCTCTCGTTCACACTCACAGGCGGCCAAGTCGCCGATTGCAGAGCGGGCGCGGAACTTTTGGCGCGGCTTCCGCCTTGCCAAATCCTGCACGCGGACAAGGGTTACGACTCGAACGCAATCCGCAGGCAAGTCGAGGGGCGCGGCGCGATCCCCAACATTCCGCCCAAAGCCAATCGCAAGTGGAAGAACTGCTTCTCGCCGTTCCTCTATCGAGCGCGCAACGCCATCGAGCGCATGTTCTGCCGCTTGAAAGACTTCAGGCGAGTGGCGACGCGCTATGACCGAAACGCCCCCAATTTCCTCGCCGCAGTCTGCATCGCCGCAACCGTCAGCTACTGGTTATGAGTCCGGACCCTAGGAGACTAGCCCCTTGGCCGCGAGCTGCTCGTAGGCGCCGCGCTACCGTGGCGGGCGTCATGCCGGCCTCGAGCAGGCCGCGCTTGTAGATCTTGACGTGGTCGGCGGTGACGTCTAAGGAGCTGCCGCAAAATTAGTTGGCCCACGCCGATGCATTTCCCGCCCGTTTCATAGGCTGGAGCCCGAAAATTTGACCAACTAATTTTGCGTCAGCTCCTTAATCTTACTGAGTTAGAAAATTTCAGGCGGAACCTGAGTCAGAAAGTCGCGGGCCACCTGCGCTGCGAATCAGCTACGAGGCGAGATTCGATCATCAGCGTGAAGGGGGCTGTGAGATGGCCAGGCGATCGACAGACGGCAGCGAGTCGCGATTTGCGGCATATGTCCGAGCACTCGTGAGTGTGATCGGCCACGCGGACCGCGCCGGCCCGTTGCGTGATTATTGCCTGGCCTGATCATGCCCGGCGAGCGCAAGAGCGTCGAGCCGATGGCGGCGGTGACGGCGCCGGAGAGGACCGCGGCGCAGCATCAGTCGTTGCTCCATTTCGTCGGCAAGTCACCGTGGTCGGACGAGAAGGTGTTGACCAAGGTCGGAGCGACGGTCCTGCCGGCGATCGAGAGCCACGGGCCGATCGAAGCGTGGATCATCGACGACACCGGCTTTCCCAAACAAGGCAAGCATTCGGTAGGCGTCGCTGGCCAATACTGCGGCCAGCTCGGCAAGCAGGACAATTGCCAGGTCGCCGTATCGCTGTCTCTCGCCAATCACCATGCCAGCCTACCGGTTGCTTGGCGCCTCTATCTGCCGAAGGAGTGGGCGAGCGACGAGGAACGTCGGCGCAAGGTCGGCGTGCCCGAGGAGATCGAGTTCCGAACCAAACCCCAGATCGCCCTCGAGCAGATCGAAGCGGCCTGCGAGGCGGGGCTCCCGCGCGGCGTGGTGCTGATGGACGCGGGCTACGGCTGCAACACGCAACTGCGTGCGGGCGTCAGCGCCCTCGCGTTGACCTATGTCGCCGGAATCTTACCGAACACCACGGTGTGGACATCCGACACGGAGCCGCCGCCGCCGAAGACATGGTCTGGCCGCGGCCGGCGAGCGAAGCGCCTCCGTCGCGACGACGGGCATAAACCGATCTCGGTCGAAGAACTCGCTCTCGGCTTGCCCAGGCGCGCTTGGCGCAAGATCACGTGGCGCGAGGGCAGCTGCGAGCGGCTGTCGTCTCGCTTCGCCCGCGTGCGCGTTCGCGCCGCGCATCGAGACTACACTCTCACCGAGCCTCGGCCGGAAGAGTGGCTGTTGGTCGAGTGGCCCGAAGGCGAGGAGAAACCCACCAAATACTGGTTCTCGACGCTTCCGAAGAATATTGCTTTCCGCAAATTGGTGGACATCGCCAAACTGCGCTGGCGTATCGAGCGCGATTATCAGGAACTGAAGCAAGAGGTCGGGCTCGGTCACTTCGAAGGGCGAGGTTGGCGCGGCTTCCATCATCACGCCACGTTGTGCATCGCGGCCTACGGATTCCTGGTCTCCGAGAGGGAGACGATTCCCCCCTCAGGACCTCGTCCCATTGCGCGGTGCGAAGAACCTGCCGTTCCCCACGGTGACGGATCCCGACGCCCTGCCACTGCGAACCGCGCGTCACGTACCGAACTCCATCGCGACGATGCGCAGACGATTGGTGGTCGCGCTCGTCGATACGCTCTCACGATGTCCCTGTTGCGCCGCGCCGATCGCCAGGCGCTCGCGGCGTGAGAACTTGTGACGCAGTAAAATTAAGTGTCGGTCCGCTACTCCCCGATGTCATGGCGCGACGGATCCCGTTTCGTCACCCGGTCCCAGATGCCGGCGAGGACGCCTTCGGGATTCTCGCTGAAATGCGGCAGGTCGACGCGGCTGATCTTGGCGTCGATCAGGGTCGGCCGCCCCGACGCCAGGGCGGCGGCGAGCGCCTTCTCGAAGTCGTGCTGAGTGTCGACTGCATAACCGTCGGCGCCGCAGGCGTGGGCAAAGGCGACATAGTCGGGATTGTCGAACGAGATCAGCGCGGTCTCTTTGTAGATGGAGAGCTGAGAGAGCTTGATCAGCTTGTACTCGCCGTCGTTGAAGATCACCCAGATCACCGCGATGTTGTGCTGGACTGCGGTGGTCAGCTCGAAGCCCGACATCAGATAGCAACCGTCGCCGACGGTCGCGATCACGGTCCGGTCGGGCTCCGCACATTTCACCCCCAACGCGCCACTGGTGCCCATCGCCATCGGCCCGTAGCTGGGCGGCTTGCGGAAGTTCTGGCCGTCCCTGAGGGCGAGATAATAAGCGGCCCAGGCCATATGGACGCCGACGTCGGCGATGACGACGCCGCGTTCCGGCAGCATCCGTGAGATTGCCTCGATCATCCGCCCGGGATGGATCTTGGGGGTGAGGTCCACCACCCGGTCCACCACCCTCTGGAGGTCGAAATCGGCCCCGCGGAACGATTTGGGCGTCACCGGCCCGACGCGGCCGTCCAGCGCCTTGAGCAGCGCCGCCATGGCCAGCTTGGCGTCGCCGACGATGCCGTAATTCGCCTTGTAGTACTTGTCGAGCTCCTCCGGGTCGACGTTGATGCAGACGAGCTTGCGGTTCTCGAACAGGTCCGGGCGGAAGTCGAACGTGCCGTGCTGAGAGAAGGAGTTGCCGAGCGCGACCACCACGTCGGAATTGAGAAACACCTCCCATGCCGATTTGTGGCCGGAGTTGCAGAACAGGCCCATCGCCAGCGGGCGGTCCTCGGCGACAATTCCCTTGCCGTCCATCGTCGTGACCAGCGGCACCTGGTAGCGCTCCATGAAGGTGCGAACCTCGGGCCCAGCGCCGGCGCGGATCGCGCCATAGCCGGCCCACAGCACCGTCTGCTTGCCGGCGCCGATGGCTTCGGCGAGGAAAGCGGCGGCGCTTTCGATCTCGGCCGGATTGGGCGCCACCGGCCGCCTGTCGATCTGGGGCGGGCTGTAGTTGGTGACCTGGAGAGTCGGGGCGGTGATGTTCCACGCGACCGCGACCTGGACCGGGCCCGGCCGCCCGGTCAGGGCGACCTCGACCGCCTTGTGCATGATCGGGACGACGTCCTCGACCTTCGTGATCAGATAATTGGCCGGCTCGCCGGTCGTCGCGTCCTTCTTGACAACGGCATCCCAGACCATTCTGGAATTGGGGGTGCGCACGAGCCCCGATGTCTCGTTCGCCTGGCCGCGCCCGTCATAAGCCATGGTCGCATAGCCGGTGATCGCGATCAGCGGAAGGGAACCGTTCAGCGCCACGCACACGCCCGACATCAGGTTGAACGCGCCAGGGCCGGCGGTCGAGAAGCAGACACCGAGCTTGCCGCTGAACAGGGCGTAGCCGCAGGCCATGAACGACGCGTTCTGCTCGTGCTTGGGGATGATCCCCCGCACCCCCTCGGCCTGGGCGACTGCGATCTGCATGCCCATCGAACTCCTCGCCGGCGCCGCCGAAGATGACATCGACGCCGACATCCCTGAGCACCGCGACAATGGCTTCATGAACCCGCATCACCGCCTCCCAATAGAATCCGCCCGGAATCGTGCGCGGCGACTCCCGACTTAGCCGACCGAGTTCCAACCATTCCCCGAGACGAAACGAGTGTTTCCGGGATAAGCGTTGACCTCGCCGTAGGGGACCTCGCCCGGGCCTCCTGGACACGTATTGGAGTTGAGCCGAATGCCCGTGTCCAGGGTATAGGCTGGCAAAAATGGGGCGTCCGGCGGACCCGATGCCCCATCGAACGCCTCGGGATCGTCCCAAACCACCTGGATTCGGCATAGGTGCAGGTTGACACTCCCGTGGCTGTCGCCCGCGCGGTTTTGCCCCTTTTCCCATGGCTCGGCACCGAACTCTCCGCACTTTGTGACGTAAAGTGTCAAGTTGCCAGGCGGAGTTTTGGGGCTATCGCCGAACCTATACCTTGTCGCGCTGGCAAGCACAGCCACGGGCAAGAACGCCCCGCTGAAGGCCGCCAAGAACCTGTTCGTCGACCCGCTCGGCGGCATGAGCCATTTACTCGGATCGGGCGACGTTTGCGACGTGCAGATCAGCACGAAAGCCGGCGGGAGACCCCGCCTCTATTATTGAGGGGAATTGAGCGGGGGTACCGCCGCCGAGTCCCAGACGCTGAAGGGCACGTTTGGGTCGGTTTGACGCCGTCTCCACGCCGTCGGTGAATGTCCGGTATTAGCGCACAGCGGCCGGCCGGCGCCGCAACCTAGCCGTCGCCGACTGCGTCATTTTCTTACGGCAGAACTCCCCACCGGCCTACGAGTTCGGGTATCAAGCGTTTGATTTTGACCACTGGCGTTCGCTTTCACGGGCGCTTTTCGGCGGCGATGGTCGGCCGATCGCCGGCTCATGCCAAACTGACCGCCCGAGAGTCTGGGAGGCCGGTTGTGCACGAGCGGAACGATCTTGTCGGAAGCCCCGGGAAACCATTCGGATTGAAGCGTCTTGCGCGCGCCATGTTGACGCGGCACAATTGAGCACGCCATTCCCGGAGTTTGCGCTTGTCCTCTCTCGTTGCGCCGTCGCGCGCCCATCGCGGCTTGAGCCACGGCGAGCGGATCGCCGATGCGGCCGTGCACGCGGCGGCGATCGTCGCCGGCGTCATCGGCTTCTCGGTCCTGTTCCAGAAGGTGGCGATGCGCGGGGCGGTCGGCGACGGCTTGGCGATGGCGGTCTACGCCGCCGGCTTCTTCCTGCTGTTCGGCTTCTCCTGCGCCTACAACATGACGCCGCCGTCGCCCGCCAAGGCGATCCTGCGCCGCTTCGACCATGCCTCGATCTATCTGATGATCGGCGGAACCTACACCGCGCTCCTTTCCCAGGCGCGCGCCTCGCTTTGGGTCGGGGCGTTCGCGGCCGCCGTCTGGATCGCTGCGCTCGCGGGCGCGTCGCTGAAGCTTTTTCTGCCCGGCCGCTTCGACCGCTTCGGCGTCCGGCTCTATCTCGCGCTGGGCTGGTCGGCGATCCTCGCGATCAAGCCGCTCGCGGCGGCCTTGCCGGCCGACACGCTCGCCTTCATTTTCGCGGGCGGGCTCATCTATTCCGCCGGCGTTCCGTTCTACCTCTGGGAAAGCCTCAAATTCCAGAACGCGATCTGGCACGGCTGCGTCACCGTCGCCGCCGCCTGCCAGTTCGCCGGCGTGCTGCAGGCGGTCGGGCGGTAACCGCCTTTCCGAATTCCACGAATATCCACGGGCCGGACTTTACTTGCGGCGCGTGGGGCCCCCGGAGAAAGAGCCGAGCGGCCACTCTTATGCAGCCTATGTGATCGCCGTCACAGCAAACAACCTTCATGACGGGATACACTCGCAGCTCAATTGTACGTTTAGTACGGGTGTAAACACCTGCAGCGGTGGCGAACTCCTGCAGTTTGGTCGATTGATGGAATTGGAGCTCCGTTGCACTTGCGAATTGACATGCTTGGGGAGACGAGTTTCAATTCGATCAAACTGACGAGAACGTTACGCGTGCTGCCAACACCTTTGTGAGCCGTGATCTTCACGTCTCTTCTAAACCGTCCGGATCAACTAAAAAATTCTTCAAACAAACACGTAATGGAGAGTTATTAGGGGAGGCGCCTGATGCTACACCATCCATCCATGCAGTATATGATTTTCGACGGTGATCACATAGGAGACACCCTGGCGAAGGTTTATCTTACAAACGACGAGGATGCATTACGGATAATAGATTCTGATATAAGACATCGCATGCAAAAGTCTGAGGAATACCTACGATCTGTTGGTTATATTATGATCGCTTGCGGTGCTGACGGCATTACCTGTAAACGGCCGTTTATCGAACCCATACCTTGCTTCATAAGGCTTGCACAAATTGTAGACCCCTACACTTATTCGGTCGGGTACGGCGATAGTCTTCGAGAAGCGTTTCTCAGTTTGAGATTTGCAAAGGCGAGCGGCCGCAATCGCTGGGCGCACCCGTGCGCCAATGGTACGTTGGAAACATATTGCTGTGCAGACGAGGAGTTGGTTGCATGACAGAAAACCCTTTGCCTGCTTCGCCCTCAAGAGTCGTCGATGCTTATCAAGTCGAACTCGAAAAATTGCGGGCTGAACTACAGCATGAAAGAGAACTTCGTGAGCAAGCGCTAAACTCGGAATTAAAACTTCTTGAAGCAAGGCTGGATGCAAGATCAAGCACGGTGGCCGCCGACACTCAGAACAAACTTGTAGCGCTTAAATCGGATGTTTCCGCCCTGGTGGCCCAAAGGCTGCAAATAATTGGAGGAATTGGCGCTGTACTGGGCCTGTTGGCGTTCTTTGGGATTCCAAAATACTTTGAGCTAACGCTAGATAGCAAAATCCAAGCGTTTGAGAAGAAAGACGGGGAAATACTCGTCTCGCTAATGAATGAAGATCTTAAGTATAAGGGTTTATTGAACAAGGCGTCACAGCAGAACACTATTGTTCTTGCGTCCGATTATGGCGAGCACGATGCTTATATTGAAGGAATTATGGGTCGACTTGAGGCTATCTCGTCTGGTCTACATAGACCACAATATATCGAGCTTCCCCAGAATAACCCAATGGCTGCGGCAGCGAAACTTTCTTTTATTATCAAATACTTTCCAAAAGGTACCGTTGTTGCTACATTATATAATCCAGATGGACTCGAGAATACTCAACTTATATCGTGGCTCAGGAACGGAAAAGTATTTATTGGCACTAACAATTTGTTCTCATCTACTTTCATTAGAATGCTTGGGGGTAGCGACCACGCAGTTCGCCTCGAACGGGTTCCCGAAGCTAGCCAGTTTCACGATCCGACCCTGTGGGGCATTTCACGTATTGCACCAGCAGCAGCTGCGATCGCTTCCGCGGTACCCACTCTCAACCCCGCCGATTTTGGCGATCCATTTGAAATAGCGGAGAACAAATCTGCGCCAGAAGATACGAGCATCGCAAGTGGTTGGGTTATTGGTGCCGACCGACTAGGCAACTGTGTAACATCGCTTGCTATAGGAGATTTGAAGGACCGGTTTGGCTCCTTCGATAAACTGGCCTTGCATATCGAGACCGAGTTGTTGACGTTGCCTTTCATCCACAATTTTGCAGACGCGCCAGCTCACACGGCGTTCGCCATCGATTTTGATGGAGTTGTTAATCTGGCGGTCAAATCGGGCTCGTTTCCCGAGATGCATCCAGAGTGCCGAGAGGGCGCTTCTATCATAATTGAGAAAGGTTAATGAGGTCTTCTAAAACTAACAACGCTCCGCTTCTGCATTGTGACGTTATTACCCTCCGTGACATCGCATTGCTGGAGCCACCGTATGTCAAAAATCGTTTACCAATTGTCCTTGGATATAATTCAGCTCAGTTATTGGCTAAGGCCCTGTTTTGCAATTTTAGACCCGAGTATGAGTACATTGTTGGAAATCTTCCTCCCGACATAGAACACGCCGCTCAAGAAGAAAGCTCATTTGTCGATACGGATGACCGCCTAACACTTCAAGACGCTGAGAATACGCTTTTGGACTTGCTTTTCTGGGATATTTTTTATCGAAAGGCACCGCATGAATATGACATGTTCGCGCAGTCGCAAAGGCTTCCTTTGGATAAGCTGTTTCCACCCGAACAATATTTTGATACGATTGTTGCCGATATTGGCTGTGGAACAGGTCGACTTATCGACCATCTTGTTGAAAGTGCAAGGTCAGTGGTCGCGGTTGATGCTGCGCCTACTTTTGTAAGGTTTTGCCGGCGTAAGTATCGATTTAGAAGTAACGTCCAGGTGCTAGGTGGCAGCTTTGCGAGCACCAGACTTCGACCAGATAGTGTGGACCAGATCGTGTCTTGCTTAGCATTCAGTACCTCTGAGAGTAGAGGGGGATTAACCGGTATTCAGGAATTAAGACGCGTCTTACGGACCGGTGGATCAATTAGATTAGTAGTTGCGGGAGGCGACACAGAAGTGTTCCTCCGCAACAACCATTTCAATCCGGTAGAAGTAACAGAAGTGACTAAATGGACGATACCAGAGAAGCCCTCTCCTCTTCTCAACCAAGTGTACACACGTGTCCTTTTAGCATGGCATGAACAGGTCGCGAAAACTCGTCCAAGTGCTACAAACAGGCATTTCGCCGACGAGGCAAACAAACGCGTAAGACCTCCTAGGACTTCACTCCTTCCAAATATATTAATACAAGCATGGGAGTGGACTAAGCGTTAGAAGAGTTTAGCTTGTGCCAATTACTCTGGTCACTTTAGGCGGCGATTGAGGTCTTTTAAAGGTATTATACCGATGCTTCCATATGGCCCCTCTCGATGTTCGTCAGTGGCCGTGAGCACCCTGAGCTCTGTTGGAACGAAACTCACATTTGGAATTGGTTTGCCCAGAAGTGCGGACACCTCAAGGGGAATTGAACCGTTCACGTATCCGAGTGTAATATGTGGGATGAACGTATGAGTAGTTTGCTTCGCCTTAAACTTCTGTAACGCTGCTTCAACCCGTGCGTGGATGGAGGCGAGCCAAATGCTAGGTGCAACCGAAGCGTATAAAATCTTGGGTTCTTTTTCATCGAAGACACTGAGTGATTCTACACGTAAGGACTCTTGTGGGGCTGTAAAATCGAACCACCTCAGTTGGGACAACACTTCGGCTGCATCCGCTCGGCCAAGGAACACGACGGTAATATGATAATTGGCAGATTCTACAGCAACTAGCTCTTTATGGCACCCCAATATTTCATGTAGGAAGTTGGCGACTGTTGGGGGTACTGGAATGCTGATAAAGACGTTCATTGGTTGTGTTTTCCCCGACTCCGCATTTGAACTGTTTGCACTCTGAAAGCTCGAGACGGTCGCCTCTTCCGCCTGTGCCCCGGCTGAATCTATCGCCGCGAGAGCCAGCCCCCGCGTCGCGCCGGCGAGCACGTCTCGCCGCGTCACACCGTTCCCACGTCCCCACATCCGCGCCTTCCTTTGCGGTCGAGGACATCAGACAATGCGGGCGCGATCGCGATCATGGAAGGGGTCGGCTCGCCCACCTGCCCGCGATGCCGCAGAAACGCGTCGGCGAGCACGCAGGCGGCCATCGCCTCGCCGATCGGGACGGCCCGAATGCCGACGCAGGGGTCGTGACGCCCCTTGGTGACGATTTCCGTCTCCTCGAAGGCGCGCGTGATCGTGCGGCGCGGCGTCAGGATCGAGGAGGTCGGCTTGACGGCGAAGCGGGCGACGATCGGTTGTCCGGTCGAGATGCCGCCGAGAATTCCCCCGGCGTGGTTGGAGAGGAAGTTCGGCCGCCCGTCCGCTCCCCTCCGCATTTCGTCGGCGTTCTCCTCGCCGGTGAGTTCGGCGGTCGCAAAACCGTCGCCGATCTCGACGCCCTTGACCGCATTGACGCTCATCAGGGCGCTCGCGAGCTCGGCGTCGAGCTTGCCGTAGATCGGCGCGCCCCAGCCGGCGGGAACGCCCTCCGCCACGATCTCGACCACGGCGCCGATCGAGGAGCCAGCCTTGCGGATGTCGTCGAGATAGTCGGCGAAGCGCTCGGCGGCGGCGGCGTCCGGGCAGAAGAACGGATTCTTGCCGACCTCGTCCCAGTCCCACTTCGCCCGCTCGATCTTCAGCTTGCCGATCTGCACCAGCGCGCCCCGGATCGTCACCGCCGGGATCGCCTTGCGGGCGATCGCGCCGGCGGCGACGCGCGCCGCTGTCTCGCGCGCCGAGGAGCGCCCGCCGCCGCGATAGTCGCGAATGCCGTATTTGGCGTCATAGACGTAGTCGGCATGGCCGGGACGATACTTATCCCTGATGTCGCCGTAGTCCCTCGATCGCTGATCGACGTTCTCGATGAAGACGCCGATCGACGTGCCCGTCGTCACCTGACGGCCCGTATCGTCGTCGATCATCACGCCGGAGAGAATGCGCGCTTCATCCGGTTCGCGGCGCTGAGTGGTGAAGCGTGAGGTTCCCGGGCGGCGGCGGTCGAGTTCGGCCTGGATGTCGGAAGTCTCCAGGGGAATCCGCGGGGGACAGCCGTCGACGACGCAGCCGATCCCCGCCCCATGGCTTTCGCCGAAAGTGGTGACGCGAAAAAGATGGCCGAAACTATTGTGAGACATGGCGCCGGTTACATAAGGGGGCGTCCGTCGCCGCGTCAAACGGCGACCTGGCTGAAAACCCGCGCTTTCCGAGAGCATTGACCGTTCATCATCAATTCATGTCGAAAGGCGCACCCCTTTCCCGTGCAAACAAATCCGGGTCGAGAGACCCGCAACGGAGAAGGCCCCATGTTCAAGAGAATTGCCGCCGTCGGCCTCAGCGCCGCCCTCGCCCTGTCGCCCCTCGCCGCTCTCGCCCAGACCGACCAGACCACCGCCCCCCGCCGCCGGCGCGGCCGCGACGCCCGAAAAGGCGCCGATGAAGTCGTCGAAGTCGACGAAGCACCACAAGACGAGCTCGAAGAGCAAGAAGAAGACCACGGAGCCGGCCGCCCCCGCCGCCCCCGCCGAAGCCCCGAAGAGCTGATAAGACGTACCAGATTCGGATAAGAGACGAGCCGCCCCGTCCGCCGGACGGGGCGGCTTCTTGTTGCTTGGGGGCCGCCTTCCGTCTCTCCCCGGGCCATGCGAGACTTGGCCGACGGGGAGAACGCGATGTCGGCCGCCGAGTTCTGGTACGAGTTTGCGAGCACCTACTCCTACCCTGCGGCGATGCGCGTCGCATCTCTCGCGAAAGCTCGCGGCGTCGCCCTCTCCTGGCGGCCCTTCCTGCTCGGGCCGATTTTCGCCGCGCAGGGCTGGCGCGATTCGCCGTTCAACATCTATCCCGCCAAGGGCCGCTATATGTGGCGCGACATGCAGCGCGTCTGCGAGGCGCTGCGGCTGCCGCTGACGCGCCCCGAGCCCTTCCCGCAGAACAGCCTTCTCGCGGCTCGCGCGGCGCTCGCGCTCGAGGGAGAGGAGCGGGCGAATTTTTCGCGACAGGTTTACGCTGCGGAATTCGGCGAAGGCCTGCCGATTGCCGATCGCGCCACGGTTGCGGCGCTGCTCGCGAAGTCCGGCCTCGATCCTGACGCGGTTCTCTGGCGGGCCGAAAGCGACGCCAACAAGGCGCGCCTCAAGGCCGAGTGCGCGCGAGCGGCTGAACTGGGAATCATCGGGGCCCCCTGCCTCGTCACCGAGGACCGCGAGGTCTTCTGGGGCAACGACCGGCTGGAGCAGGGACTGGACTGGGCGGCGGGCAGGCGCGCCTAGACGCTCGCCGGCGCCGGCGCAATGGCTTGCCGCGCAATTGGCCGGCGCATGACCGCAGGCCTAAAGTTGCTGGGATTCGCCGACGGCGCGTCGGTCGGTTCGGAGAGAGCGGAAGGAAGAGCTTCGCGACATGGTCGACCAAACGAGTCAAATCAGGGCCGCTGACAAGCGCATGTTGACCCTCGCCGATCCGATCGGCCAGTTCCTGACCGAAGGCTTTCACCTCCTGGGTCTTTTCGCGATCGGCGGCGCGACGGTCTGGGCGGCTGGCGCGGCCTTCCTCGCCATGATTCAGAAGGGCCACGCCTCGATCGAGGACCTGCTGCTCCTCTTCATCTATCTCGAGATCGGCTCGATGGTCGGAATCTACTTCCGCACCAATCATATGCCGGTGCGCTTCCTGCTGTACGTCGGCATCACCGCCTTGACGCGGCACATGATCGGCTTCGTCCAGGAGCAGCCGAACCCCGACATCGGCGTTCTCATCCTCGCGGGTTCAATCTTGATCCTCGCGCTCGCCGTCTTGGTCATCCGCTTCACCTCGAATCGCTACCCAAGCCCGACTTACGGCGAAGGCGGCCGCAGCGGCGTTCGCGAGGATTGACGGCGGACTTGGGGGACGCGCGATGGCCTTTGACCTGATCCTCCGCGACGCGACGCTCCCGGACGGGCGCAAGGGGCAGGACGTCGCTGTCGCCGCCGGCCGCATCGCCGCCATCGAACCGAAAATCGAAGCCGAGGCGCGACGGACCATTGACGCCAGCGGGCTTCTCCTTTCGCCGCCTTTCGTCGACTGCCACTTCCATATGGACGCGACGCTGTCGCTCGGCCTGCCCCGGCTCAACGTCTCGGGCACGCTCTTGGAAGGGATCGCCCTCTGGGGCGAACTGAAACCTCGATTAACCCACGAAGCGGTCGCCGAACGCGCGCTGCGCTATTGCGACCTCGCCGTCTCGCAGGGCCTTCTCGCCGTCCGCAGCCATGTCGACGTCTGCGACGACCGGCTCATCGCCGTCGAGGCCTTGCTTGAGGTCAAGAACAAGGTGAAGCCCTATCTCGACCTGCAGCTCGTCGCCTTCCCGCAGGACGGCTATTTCCGCTCGGCGAATGCGGCGACCAACCTCGAAAGGGCGCTCGATCTCGGGATCGACGTCGTCGGCGGCATCCCGCATTTCGAACGCACGACGGCTGACGGCGCGGCGTCGGTGAAAGCCTTGTGCGAGATCGCCGCGAAACGCGAGTTGATGATTGATCTGCACTGCGACGAGAGCGACGATCCCATGTCCCGTCACGTCGAGACGCTGGCCGCCGAAACCCATCGCCTCGGCCTCGGCGCGCGGGCGACCGGATCACATCTCACCTCGATGCATTCGATGGACAATTACTACGTTTCGAAGCTGCTGCCGCTGATCGCCGAGTCCGGCATGAACGCGGTCTCAAATCCGCTGATCAACCTGACCTTGCAAGGCCGCCACGACACCTATCCGCGGCGGCGCGGCATGACCCGCGTCGCCGAAATGCGCGCGCTCGGCATCCCGGTCGCGCTCGGGCAGGACTGCGTCATGGATCCCTGGTACGGGCTCGGCGGCGCCGACATGCTGGATGTGGCGCACATGGCCGTGCATGGCGCGCCGATGACGAGCCGCGAGGCGATCCGCTGGGCGTTCGACGCGGTGACGGAAATTCCCGCCCGCATTCTCGGGCTCGAAGGCTATGGGCTCGAGGTCGGAGCGAACGCGGACATGGTGCTGCTGCAGGCCGCAGATCCGATCGAGGCCGTGCGGCTCCGCGCGACGCGGCTCTTCGTCATCCGTCGCGGCGAAGTGATCGCCCGCACTCCGCCGCGGGAGACTGAGCTGTCGCTCGCGGGCAGACCCTCGAGTCTCGATCCGGCTTCATACGCGCCGCAAGGCCGCGGCTGAAGCACGCCGAACCGGTCGGCGAATGGCGCGCTTCACCCGCCGCGATAGCGCGCGGCCTCGATATGAAGCGCGGAGACGCCGCCTCCCAATGCTCGAGCGCCCACTTCATCGCCGCGCGCGGCAATTCGCTCCCGTCGGCCTACTGCCGCAGCGCCTCGTCAACGTTCATCGTCCCTTCCTGCTGCGGCCTCGCGCCGGCTCCAAAAGGAGACTGGCGCAAATCGGCTCGAGTTGGACCGAATTCCTTTCGATCACCGCATCAACGCGCGAACCGAGCCGTAAACGAGCGCGAGCCCGGAGGCGAGCAGGGCGACCAGGACGGCGCGCGTGAAGGCCCTCTCGCTGAAACGCCTGAAGAGGCGGGCGCCGAGATAGGACGGGATCAGCATCGCCGGCGCGACGACGAGAAACTGACCGAAATCCGCGTGCGCGAGGGTCCCGGAGGCAGCGTAGATCGCGATCGTCATCACGTGCATGGCGATGTTGTAGGCCTGCATCGTCGCGCGACGGAGATCGCGCCTCCAGCCGCGCAGTTGAGTCCAGACCGCCGGCAGGAAACCGGACATCCCGCCGAGGCCGCCGAGCACCCCTCCGATCAATCCGAAGACCGCGTCCAATTCGCGCCCGCCACGCTTGACGACGCCGGGATCGCGGACGAGCAGCGCGAACAGGCAATAGAGGGTCACCAAGACGCCGACCGTCAGCCGGAAGTTTTGCGGATCCGCATTGCGCAGGAGAAATACGCCGATCGGCACGCCGACCCAACCGCCGACGATGAGCGGAACGATCTTGATCCATTCGAACCCGCCGCGCACCGACGCGAGCGATGCGATTTGGCCGGTCAGCGCGCCGAAAACCGCGAGCGGCGCCGCGGTCTGCGGCGGCAGCGCCAGGCCCAGAACGACAACGCGACGACCGAAAAGGCAAAGCCGGTCACGCCCTGGGCGAAGCCGGCGACAGCCGCCCCCGCCGCGACGATGAGCGCGGAATGGAGCGGATCAGGCATCGCCTGCCGCCCGTCTCAGGAAGGCGCGCGCCTTGCGAACGCAGCGGCGCGGATTTCGCTGAGCGTCGTGGCGGGCGTGATCGCTTCCGGATCGATCTTGACATGGATGATCGAGGGCAGACCCGAGCCGAGCGCGCGCTCGAATGCGGGGAGGAATTCCGCGGTCTCTTCCACCGTCTCGCCGCAGCCGCCGAAGGCGCGCGCATAAGCGGCGAAGTCGGGGTTGCGCAACTGCGAGGCGATCACCCGGCCGGGAAACTCGCGCTCCTGATGCATGCGGATCGTGCCGTAGATTCCGTTGTCGATCAGCACGACGACGATGGGGAGACTATATTGAACGGCGGTGGCGAACTCCTGCCCGTTCATCAGAAAGTCGCCGTCGCCGGCGAAGCAGACGATGGTCCGCTCCGGAAACACCCGCGCCGCCCCGATAGCCGCAGGCAGGCCGTACCCCATCGAGCCGGATGTCGGCCCGAGCTGCTGCTCGACCCGGCGGAACCGCAGGAAGCGGCCGACCCAGATGGCGAAGTTGCCGGCGCCGGTCGTAAAGACCGCGTCGGGAACACGGCGGCGCAATGCAAACATGATCTCGCTCACCTGCACGCGACCCGGATTGACCGGCGCTTGCCCGCTCCAGGCGAGATAGTCGGCGCGCGCCTGACGCGTCTCCGCCGACCACGGGATCGTCGCCGGGGGCTGAACGCCCTCCAGCGCGGCGCAGAATTCCGGCGAGGTCGCGATGATCCCGAGGGTCGGGTGATAATTGCGGCCGATCTCATGCGGGTCTGCGTGGACATGGGCGAGGCGCTGGCGCGGCGCGGGAATGTCCAACAGGGTATAGCCTTGCGCCGCCGCCTCCGACAGGCGCCCGCCGACGAGCATGACGACGTCGGCCCTCTCGAGGCGCGCTCTCAGCTTAGGATTGGCCGCCAGCCCGATTTCGCCCGCATAGTTCTCGTGCTCCCCGTCGAAGGCGCTTGCGCGGCGGAACGAGCCCACGACAGGCATGTCGAAGCGCTCGGCGAAGCGGGCGAAGGCCGCGCTCGCGCGTTCGGTCCAGCCCGCTCCGCCGAGGATGGCGATCGGCCGTTCCGCGCCCCACAACATCCTTTGCAACTCCGCCATCTGCGTGAGGCCCGGCCAGATGGGGGTCGACATGACGCGGGGCGCGTCCGCGACCTCGGCGGTCTCGAGAAGCATGTCTTCGGGCAGCGCGATCACGACCGGCCCCGGCCGTCCCTGCATCGCGATGTGGAACGCGCGCTGGATGACCTCGGGAATTTGCGCCCCGCTGTCGACCTGGATCGCCCACTTGGCGACGGAGCCGAAGAAAGCGCGGTAATCCATCTCCTGGAAGGCCCCGCGTCCCAGCATCGCCCGCTCGACTTGGCCGATGAACAGGATCATCGGCGCCGAATCATGCTCGGCGATGTGGACGCCGTGGGCGGCGTTGGTCGCGCCGGGACCGCGGGTGACGAAGCAGACGCCGGGCCGTCCCGTGAGCCGGCCCTCCGTCAGCGCCATCATCGCCGCGCCCGCCTCCTGACGGCAGACGGTGACCTCGATTGCCGCGTCATGCAGGGCGTCGAGCGCGGCCAGATAGGATTTGCCCGGAACGCAGTAGACCCGCTCGACGCCTTGAGCGACGAGCTGGTCGACAAGAATTTGTCCGCCGGAGCGGGAGGCTGGTTTGGGCATGTCGAATGGGCTCGCAAAGAGGGGCGGAGGAGTCGCAAGTCTAGGCGGCGAGCACGACGGGAGGCAATGTCGGACGCGGACGACGAAAAGACCCATTCCAACCACAGGACCGGCTCACGGGAGCTCGCGAGCCCCCGGGCCCGGCGCGCGCAGAGACCGGCGCCCCGCAGGGCTCGAAACCTTCCCAACCCGATTTTACGAAACCCGTCGCTTCGTCGACGCTTTGCCGCAATTCCCGACGCGCGCCGCGACCCGTTCTCGCGAAGCGGAGATAATTTTCAAAGCCCTGGCGGAGTTCATCGGAGTTCACGGAGCAGCGTCGAAAGGGCGCGCCTCGCCCGCCTTGCGTCCCGCCCTCATTGCCGCCATTCTTCCGCCCATGGCCGCTCCCATCGACCGCCCCGCCGCCGAAACCGGCGCCCTGGCGAATCTCAACGCGCGCTCGCGCGAGATCTTTCGCCGCATCGTCGAGTCCTATCTGTCGACCGGCGAACCGGTCGGGTCGCGGCACCTGTCGCGCATGCTGCCGATCTCCTTGTCCCCGGCCTCCGTGCGCAATGTGATGCAGGATCTCGAGGAGCTCGGCCTCATCTATGCGCTGCACGCCAGCGCCGGACGCCTTCCGACCCAGCAGGGCCTGCGCTTCTTCGTCGACGCGCTCCTGGAGTTTGGCGACCTCGGTCGCGAGGACCGGGCGCGGATCGACAGAGAGGTGCGCGCGGCGGCCGAGGGCGGCGGATTCGAGGGCGCGCTGGCCGAGACGACCAGCCTGCTCTCCGACCTCACCCGCGGCGCCGGCGTCGTCTTGACGACCAAGACCGATCTGAGGCTCAAGCACGTCGAATTCGTGCGGCTGGAGCCCGACAAGGCGCTGGCGGTGCTTGTCGCCGAAGACGGCTCGATCGAGAATTGGGTGATCGTCACGCCCGACGGCCTGCCGCCCTCCGCCCTTCACGAGGCCAGCAATTTTCTCAACGCCAGGGTGCGCGGCCGCACGCTTTCGGAGGCGAAGGCGGAGATCGAGGTCGCGCGGCGCAAGGCGCGCCAGGAGCTCGATGAAATCGCCGCCCGACTCGTCGACGCGGGCCTCGCTTCGTGGTCCGGCGCGCCGGAGACGCGCGACCAGCTCATCGTGCGCGGACAGGCCAACCTCCTCGGCGGCGTTCGCGCCGCGGAGGACCTCGAGCGCATCCGGACGCTGTTCGCCGACCTCGAAACCAAGACCGACGTCATCGATCTCCTCCATCGCGCCGAAACCGGCGACGGCGTCAAGATTTTCATTGGCTCGGAGAATAAGCTATTCTCACTTTCGGGGTCCTCGATGATCGCCGCGCCGTTGCGCGACCGCGACCACCGGATCGCCGGGGTGCTCGGCGTCATCGGCCCGACGAGGCTTAATTACGGCCGCATCGTGCCGATGGTGGAGTACGCAGCTCAAGTGCTGGGCGAACTGAGGCGGTCTCGTTAGGGCGGCGTGCTCGCGCCGCTTCAAGAGGGGAGCAGGGCCATGTCGAACGTCGGCGCTTCGTCCCATAGCCTTGGCGAAGCAACCGAGCGTCTGCGCCCGAAATGGGCCTCGATCACAGGCTTCGGCGTGCTGCTGGTCGTTCTCGGCGTCGCCGCGCTGTTCTTTTCGCTGATTGCGACCGTCGCGACGGTGACGCTCAACGGCGTGCTGTTCCTCATCGCGGGCGCGGCCGAGATCGGCATCGGCATGCACTCGCGCAGCTGGGGCCGGTTTTTTCTGTGGGTGATCGGCGGATTGCTCTATCTGTCCGCCGGCGTGCTGTGCATCGTGAACCCGCGGCTCGCTTCAGTCGCGCTGACCCTCATACTCGGCGCGGGCCTGATCGCCGCGGGCGTGGTGCGGGTCACCCTCGCGACCCAGCTTCCTCGCGGCGAGCCTCGCCTCATGGTCTTCCTTGCCGCCGCGGTCACGATTCTGCTCGGTTTGATCATCGTCAGTCACTGGCCGCTGGACAGCGTCTATGTGTTGGGAACATTGCTCGGCGTCGACTTGCTGTTTCACGGCGTCGGCTGGGTGAGCTTTGGTATGGGACTGCATTCGCGGAGCTGAGCCGTCTCAGCCTCCGCGCTCATGGGAGGAGCGAACAATGGCAAAATGGGTCTACTCCTTCAGCGCCGAGCGCGCGGAAGGACGGGGGGAAATGCGCAACCTTCTCGGCGGAAAGGGCGCGAACTTGCACGAAATGGCGTCGCTCGGTCTGCCGGTGCCGCCGGGCTTCACGCTCACCACCGAGGTCTGCACCTACTTCTACGCCAACCAAAAGACCTATCCGTCCGACCTCGCGGCGCAGGTCGACGCAGCCGTCGCGGAGGTCGCGCGGCAGACGGGCCGCCTCTTCGGCGACGCGGCCAATCCGCTGCTGCTTTCGGTGCGCTCCGGCGCGCGGGCCTCGATGCCGGGCATGATGGACACCGTGCTCAACCTCGGCCTCAACGACGCGTCCGTCGAGACGCTCGCCAAGACGTCCGGCGACGAGCGCTTCGCCTTCGACAGCTACCGCCGGTTCATCCAGATGTATTCGCACGTGGTGCTCGATGTCGAAGCCCACGAGTTCGAGGACATCCTCGAACAATACAAGGACAGCAAAGGCTACAGGCTCGACACCGACCTCAACGCGAAGGACTGGCGCGCGGTCATCGTCGACTACAAGGCCAAAGTCGCCGAGGCGACGGGCAAGTCCTTCCCCCAGGAGCCGAAGGACCAGTTGTGGGGCGCCATCGCCGCCGTCTTCTCCTCGTGGATGGGTCAGCGCGCGATCACCTATCGAAGGCTCAACAACATCCCCGCGGATTGGGGAACCGCCGTCAACGTGCAGGCGATGGTGTTCGGCAACATGGGCGAGACGTCGGCGACCGGCGTCGCCTTCACCCGCAACCCGTCGACGGGCGCCAACGACCTTTACGGCGAGTTCTTGGTCAACGCCCAGGGTGAAGACGTGGTGGCCGGCATCCGCACGCCGCAGAACATCACCGAGGCCGCACGAAAGGCCGCCGGCTCCGACAAACCCTCGCTCGAAGCGCTGATGCCGGAGGTGTTCAAGCAGTTCGCCGAAACGACGAAACTTCTGGAAAGACACTACCGCGACATGCAGGACCTCGAGTTCACCGTCGAACGCGGCAAGCTTTGGATGCTGCAGACCCGCAACGGCAAGCGCACCGCGCGCGCGGCGCTCCGCGTGGCGGTGGAGATGGCCAACGAAGGCCTGATCTCGCGCGAGGACGCGATCACGCGCGTCGAGCCGGCGACGCTCGACCAGATGTTGCATCCGACCCTCGATCCCAAGGCGAAGCCAGCGCCTCTGGCGACGGGCCTCCCGGCCTCACCGGGCGCGGCGAGCGGCGAGATCGTGTTCTCGGCCGACGACGCGGAGGCCGCGCGTCAGGCGGGACGGAAGACGATCCTGGTGCGCGTCGAGACGAGCCCCGAGGACATTCACGGCATGCACGCCGCCGAGGGCATTCTGACGACGCGCGGCGGCATGACCTCGCACGCGGCCGTGGTCGCGCGCGGCATGGGCAAGCCCTGCGTCTCCGGCGCCGGCGCGATCCGCATCGATTACGCGGCGCAGACGATGACCGCGGGCGGCGTCACGCTGAAGAAGGGCGACGTCATCACCATCGACGGCGGCGCGGGCCAGGTCATGCAGGGCGCCGTGCCGATGGTGAAGCCCGAGATGACCGGCGATTTCGCCACCCTGATGGGCTGGGCCGACGAGGTCAGGCGGATGAAGGTGCGCGCCAACGCCGAGACGCCGACCGACGCGCGGGTCGCCAGGTCGTACGGCGCCGAAGGCATCGGCCTCTGCCGCACCGAGCACATGTTCTTCGAGGGTGAGCGCATCGTCGCGGTGCGCGAGATGATCCTGGCCGACACCGAGGAAGGGCGGCGCGCGGCGCTCGCCAAGCTCCTGCCGATGCAGCGCCAGGATTTCGCGGATCTCTTCGAGATCATGACCGGCCTGCCGGTCACCATCCGCCTGCTCGATCCGCCGCTGCATGAGTTCCTGCCGAAGACCGACGAGGAGGTCGACGAGGTTTCTAAAGCGATGGGCGTCAGCGCCGACAAGCTGCGCGCGCGATCGGCCGAACTGCGCGAATTCAATCCCATGCTCGGCTTCCGCGGGGTGCGGCTGGCGATCCGCTACCCCGAAATCGCGGAGATGCAGGCGCGCGCCATTTTCGAAGGCGCAGTCGAGGCCGGCCGCAAGACCGGCGCGCCCGTCACCGCCGAGATCATGGTGCCGCTCGTCTTCGGACGCCCCGAGCTCGAACTCGGTCAAGGCGATCATCGTCGCCATGGCCGAGGCGGTCGCCAAGGAGACCGGCGTCACGGTGCCCTATCATGTCGGAACCATGATCGAACTGCCCCGCGCCGCTCTGCGGGCCGCGGAGATCGCCGAGAGCGCCGAATTCTTCTCCTTCGGCACCAACGACCTGACCCAGACGACGCTCGGCGTCTCGCGCGACGACGCCGCCTCGTTCCTCGGGATCTATACGGCGAAAGGGCTCCTGCCCGTCGATCCGTTCGTGACGCTCGACACGGAAGGCGTCGGCGAACTTGTCCGGATCGCCTCCGAGCGCGGCCGCGCGGCCCGGCCGACCCTCAAGCTCGGCATCTGCGGCGAACACGGCGGCGATCCCGCCTCGATCGCCTTTTGCGAAACGGTGCATCTCGACTACGTCTCATGCTCGCCGTTCCGCATCCCGATCGCCCGCCTCGCCGCCGCGCAGGCGGCGCTCGGGCGAAAGGCGCACTCGACGGCGTGAGGCGCTGTCAGGCCATGGACAAAGGGCGCTCGGAAGGGCGCCCATTTTCGTGGCGGCATCAGACCCGACGTGGTCGACGCTACTCGAACTGGTCGAGAGAGGGTGGGCCAGCTCGGCGAGGGGCGTGGCGGGCGAACGTTCTCTGAAGCCGACGCGACCGCCGCTGCGTCGCGCCGACAGAGCGAGGGCGGCGCTCACCAGCTCTGCCGTCGCGGCAGCCAGCCCCGGGCGATCGCCTCGATCACCTCCAGCGAGGCGACCGCGCCGCTGACCGCGCCCTTCTCGAAGTCGCCCTCGATCTGTCCCATCTGATTGGTGACATGGGCGAGACAAAGCACCGGGCGCTGTCTGGCGGCGGCGAAGGCGTAAAGCGCCGCCGCCTCCATCTCGACAGCAAGGACGCCCATATCCCTTGCGGACGCGATAGCCGCGGCAGTCTCCCGGAACGGCGCGTCGGTCGTCCATGTCGGACCGACTTCGATCGGCGTCTGCGAGCCCGAGAGAGCCTTGCGAGCCATTTCGACGAGGCGCGGCTCGGCTCGGCTGTAGTCGCCGGCCGGCAGGTAGTGGTAACTGGTTCCCTCGTCGCGAAGCGCCCGGTCGATAACGATGAAGTAGGGCGGCGGGCGCACCGGCAGGATCTGGCCGGCGGAGGTCACGCTGACGAGCAATCGGCAGCCGGAGGCGAAGAGCTGTTCGGCCACGAGCACCGCGAAGGACGCGCCGACCGCCGAGCCGACGACGCCGCAGCGCACGCCCGCGCCGTCGAACGCATAAAGGTCGGTATGGTAGCACGCCCACGCGGAGAGGCGGGCGGCGCGTCGCTCCGCAAGCAGGTGCTCCACAATGTCGCCGTCAGGATCGAGAACGCAGATTTCGGGGACATCGCCGACGGGGGCGCCTTTCTGTCGCCGCGCCTCGCGCAGCAATGCATCGGGCGTGAACACCGAGTGTGCCGAAGCGTCTTTCAGACGGAGGATGGGCGGACGATGGTCGGTCATGAGTTCATCAGCCCTCGGCAGCAACGTTGACCACATGAGGAATGCGGCCGCAGGACTTGATGAATGCGCTCAGATCGGCCGGGCTCAGGCCGACGCTCTGGGTCTGGACCATCGGGTGGAAATTCAGTTGCTCGGCGCCCATAAGATCCGCGTCGATCACGACAGTCACCAGACAGTCCGAGTCATTGATGATGGCGAACGGCGTCAGCGCCCCCGGATCAACGCCCAGCACGCTTCGCATCTGCTCGGGCGAGGCGAATCGGACGCGGCCGCTGGCGCCGATGCGGCCGTGCAGGGTCTTGAGATCGATGGCCCGGTCCTCGTGGGCCACGACGATGAACAGGCGCCCTTTCTTGTCCTTCAACAGAATATTCTTCGTGAAAGTGCCGGCCATCCACCCACGCAACGCCTTTCCCTCCTCGACGGTTTTGTGCGCAGGATAGGGCGCCGCAGGCGTGACCGCGATCCCCAGTTCGAATAACCTCTTGAACAGACGCTCCTGTTCGCTCCCTATCCCCATTGCTCGACTTCCTTCTCCCCCGATCGAGTCTGCGTGTGCGCTCAGGATTGTTTATCCTTTCACTTCGCGCATGGCGACGGCGGCGACCGCGCCGGAGGCGAAGGTGAGCGCGCCGACGGCGGCGATCGCCCATGGCGCGCCGAACAAGTCGGTGAGTATGCCGGCCGAAAGCGCGCCGATGGCGTAGCCGAGGTCGCGCCAGAACCGATAGACGCTGAGCGAACGCGCGCGCCAGGAACGCGGCTTCAAGGCGAGAAGGCTGGAAGACGGATATCCGGAGTGGAAGGCGGCCGGCCTGCCTGTCGCCGTCGGGCCCGAGGTCGTCGGCTGACAAAGGGCACGGCCGCCTCGGCGCCGGGAGGGCGCCGGCGCCTCTTCTTCGGTGCGTCGGGGACGACGGCGGGATCGGCTTCGCCGCGAAGCCGAGCGCCGTCGTTCGCCGCGCCCGGCCGGCGGATTGAGGGAGAGGCGCGAACGCGTGTAACATATGTCCCACTCGCCGCGTAGGCCGCGGAGAACGCCGCTGAGCGGCGCGCCGGCGGCGGAAGAAAGAGAGGGCGCATGTCAAATCCCTTTTCAGACCTGTTGGCGTTCCTGACCGCGAACACCGGCGACTTCAACGCCCTCGGCCTCTGGAAATATCTCCTCCTGCTGATCTTCTACCTGTTGATGGCCGCCAGCGTCGCACTGCTCTTCGTCAACTGGCGCGAGGATCCAGCGCAGCGCAGCGGCGCCAATCTCTGGCTGTGGGCGACGCGCGTTGCGATCGGCGGCATGTGGTTTCAAGGGACGCTGTGGAAGTTGCCTTTCGGCCATGACAACGGACTTTATTATTGGACCGAGCAGATGGCCGGCCGGGCCGCCTTCGCGGTTCACCGCGATTTCGTCGCCAACGTCATTCTCCCGCATTTCGATCTCGTCAATCCGCTGGTCTATCTCGCCGAGCTCGGCTTTGCGACCGCCCTCATTCTTGGTCTCTTCGTTCGCCTCGCCGGTTGGGCGGCGGCCTTGTTCACGGTCAATCTCTGGCTCGGCATCTACAACAAGCGCCCCGGCGACCCGGACGAATGGCCGTGGAGCTACATGTTTCTGATCTTTCTCTGCGGCACGTTCGCGGTGCTGGCGACCGGCCGCGCGCTCGGCGCGGATGCCTGGATTTGCCGGCGCGTCGCCGCTGTGCGCTCGGGCGGCGGCATCGGCGCCTTGCTGCGCCTCGTCACCTGACGGGCGAACGGCGCAAACGCGTCGCCAGACGAAAAAACGTCGCGATGAGGCTCGAGGCGGCCGGCAGGGCGGCGCGGAGGTTGCCGGACACTTTCGAGCGGCCGCCGGCGCGCCGTCGCCAGCTGACCGGAACTTCCTTGACGCGCAGGCGCCGAGCCGCCGCGCGCATTTGCATTTCGAGGTTCCAGCCGTAGGTCGGCTCCGCCATGCCGAGGCGTTCGAGCGCGTCGCGGCGGATGGCGCGGAAGGGCGCCATGTCGGTGTAGCGGACGCCATAGAGCGCGCGCATCAGCAGGGCGGCGAGGCGCCCTGCGACAACCTGCGCCGGCGTCATGCTGCCCGCCTCGCGTTTCCCGGCGAGGCGCGAGGCGAGGCAGAAATCCGCCTCGCCGGCGAGCACCGGGCCGATGATCGCCATCGCCGCGGCGGGATCGTCCGAGCCGTCGCCGTCGATAAAGGCGAGAACCGCGGCGTCGGCGCGCGCCGTTGCGATCCCGGTCGCGCAGGCTCGCCCGTAACCGCGGCTGGGCTCGATCGCCACCCGCGCGCCCGCGGCGCCCGCGATGTCGGGCGTGCCGTCCCGCGAGCCGCCGTCGACGACCACCACTTCGTCGACGCCCTCCGCCAGCAGCGCGCGAACCAGCGGGCCGATGGCCTCGGCCTCGTCGAGGCACGGGACGACCACGCTGACGACGGCCTCGAACGAACCGATTCGCACGTTGGTCAGAGGCTCCAGCGCAGCCCGCAATTGCCGCAGGCCGCGGGCGGATGGTCCGTTTGCAGAGCGGCGCGGAAGCGTTGATAGCGCGCCCCGTTCCAGATCGCGCGGAGAGTCTCTTGGGTGGCGTCGCCAAGCGTATAGTTTTCATAGCCGTGCAACGAGAAGGGCGCGATGCAACAGGGCAGAGCGCGGCCGTTGGCCGTGACATACATCACGGTCCAGGGCCGCGCGCAGAGCGACCACGGATTGCGGTTCGTCGTCTTCTCGAGGCTCAACCCCGGTTCGCTCGCCGCGCCCGAGGCCGAAAATGCGACGCCGAGCTCGCGCGCCAGACCCTCGGCGACGCGGAGATGGTCCGCCTCCTCGCGAGTCATCTGCTCGAACAGGGCCTGATCGGGGCGCGCCAGCCCGACGGCGTCGCGGTCGAAGAAGACGAGCCGCTGCAAATAGACCTCCCTGACGCCAAGATCCGCCGCAATGCGGACGAAAGCCGGCAGTTCGGCGATCGTCTCCTTGAGGCCGGTCAGCCACAGGGAAACGCGCGGGCGCGCGTGGCCCTCACGCTCCTGCGTGGCGCGAAATCGGCGCACATTGGCGAGGATACGGTCGAAATAGTCCTTGCCGCGCACGGCGCGGAAGCTCTCGCGCGTCGCCGCGTCGAGCGAGACCCGAAGCTCGTCGAGCCCGGCCTCGATGAGCGCCCGTCCGTTGCGCTCGTTGAGCACGGTTCCGTTGGTGTTGAAAAGCACATAGACCCCTCGCTCCGCGAGGGTGCGGACCATCTTCGGCAGGCTCTTCACCAGCATCGGCTCGCCGACCCCATGCAGCACCGCGCGCCGGAGGCCGGGCAGCTGATCGACGATCCGGCGAAACAAATCCCATGAAAGGTCCGCCGGAGGCTCCAGTTCGACATAGGTCCGCGGACAGGTCGCGCAGAGCAGATTGCAGCGATTGGTCACCTCCAGGTAGAGGCAAAGCGGCGGGCTCGCGACGATCGGCGAGCGTTGCGGATCGGCCGCTTCGTGATACCGCCGCGGGTCGATCGACCGCGCCGGTCCAGCCAAGGCGTCATCGGTTCGCAGCGTCATGGTTCGCCTCCATCGGCGCGCCAGGCCACCATATCGCGGGCCGCCATCACGACGGCGATGGCGGTCACGACGCTCCAGCGGACGAAGAACGGCGGAGCGTCGACATTGAAACTGTAAAGGAGAAAACCGCCGGTCGCCATCGCAATCGGGCTCCACAATCCCAAGAGCGCGGTCATCGGCAGCGCAAGCAGGAAATACCAGGGAAAGGTCGGCGTCAGGAACAGGAGGCCCGCCACCAGCAGAAGCGCCACGGTCGCGAGAGACGAGCGCGGATCGATCGCCGCGCGCCACCGCGACGCGATCGCGAGGACCAGCATCGCCGTCGCCGCGAGCGCGACATAGGCGGCGGTCGGCGGCGGCCTGAGGACGCCAAGCCGGTCGAGCAAGGCGAGCCAGTAAAAGCCTTGCCCGCTATCCAGGCCCTGCTCGTGGACATACCCCGGCAGGAAACCGAAAACGCCGCCGCCGCCCCGCGCGCCGAGGAACGGCAGATAGCAGCCGAAGGCGACGCCGATCACAAACAGCGGCAAGGCGATCTGAAACGGACGCCACAAGCCCGGCAGGCCGAGCGCGGCGGCCGGCTTGACGAGCGCTCCAAGCGTCATGATCAACGCCGATCGATAGGGCCGCAGAGCGCCGCCGCCCCAGGCGAAGGCGGCGTAAAGACACGCCATCGCGACCGCGTCGACATGTCCGTTGCCTGCGATCTCCCAAAGCGGCGCCGGATGCAGGAGATAGGCGACGACGAGACCGATCGGACGGCCGAGCTCGCGCAGCAGCCGGGCGACGGCCAGAACCGCGACGCCCTCCGCCACGACCATCGCCAGTTTCATCGCCCAGACGGTGCCGGAAACGCGCGTCACGAGCGCGAAAAACGCCTCCGCGACGGGCGGATAGAGCGTCACCGCGTAATCGCGCTTGTCGATCAATCCGTATTGCGCAGGGTCGCGCAGCGCGGACAGCGCCGGGTCGGCGGGAACGTGGGCGTAAGGGTTGAACCCCGCGTTCACCACCCGCCCGTCCCAGATGTAGCGATAGACGTCGCCCGAAAGCGTCGGCGCCTCCGCGACGAAATAGAGCCGAAGGAGAATGGCGGCGCCGACAAGGATGACGAGCGCCGATCGCCGCTCGGCGCCGGCGGCGAGCCGCCCGGCCGCCGGAGACAGCGCCGACTGGGCGATGGCGCAGGCGTAAAACATGAGATCGCTGTGGGTTCGCCCATGGATCATTCCGATCGTCAGCGCGACCGCGAGGACGGCGAAGCCGGCGGCCGCCGCCGCGCCCTCGCGCTCAGTCATCGCCCGCCAGGATCGCGCGCGTCGCCGCGGCCTCAGCGCCGCGCAGGGTCAATCCCTCCACGCGATCGCCGTTGATCTCGGCGCGCAGCAACGCCAGGCTCTCTTCGTCGTCGACGTCATACCAGGGATCGAGCAGCATGGTCGGCAGGCCTGCGCTCGCGGCCCGGGCGAGCGAGGCCGACAAAACGTCGACGGTGCTCCAAGGGATGTCGGCGAAGAGATCGGGCGCGCGGGCCTTCAGCCCGACGAGCGTGTAACCGCCATCGAGGGCCGGTCCGAAAATCACCCGCTCGCCCGGGCGGCGCAACGCCTCGACAGCCTCGCACAACAAATCCGCCGGAAGGGTCGGGCTGTCGCCGTTGACGAGGATCACGCCGTCGTGCCCGCGCGCCAGGAGCGCAGCCGTCGCGCGATCGAGGACGTTGCCCAAAACGGCATCGGTTTCGATCAGGTAGCCGAAGCTCGCGGGAAGAAAGGCCGCGAGTTGTTCGGCGGCGCTGGCTGGACTGCAGACCGCGTAGCCGAGCGCGCCCACCGCTTCGCCGACGCTCTCGATGGTGGCCGCGAGGTCGACGAGGAACGCGCGGGAAAGCGCGGCCGCCCGCTGCGCCCCGAGGGCCGGAATCAAACGCGTCTTGCTCTCGCCGGCGCGCGGCGCCTTGCAGATGATTCCGATGGCGGTTGTCCTGATCGCGTCGAAAGACATTTCGGGTCTGGAGGCTGGTAGTCGCTCGCACATTGGCATCGATCGGGGTCCGCCTCAAAGTCTCAAGTCGATGTGAGGAATGAGCGGTAGCCTTCGGGAGCGTGATCCTTCCTGTGTCCGTCCATCCAGAGGTCCCGATGCCCGACGCTCCCGAATCCCCCCGCCGCCCTCTGTCCCGCGCAGCCGCTCGGCTCAAGCGCGAAGAGCAGCGCGCGGACCTCGCCCGCTTCGTCGGTCAGCGGCGGCTTGTTCACAGGCCCGTTCATCCGCGATGCGCTGGCGTTGATCCCGGTTTTTCCGGCTCGAAACTGATCCGCAGACGCATCCCGGTTGCCCTGGCGAAGCGCTCGAGCGTCCGGGTTGACGGCCTCGAACGGCCGCTTTCAAGACGGGCGATCACGGCCTGCGTGGTCCCCATGGCCTGCGCCACCTCTTCCTGCGTCATGTCGGCTTTGGCGCGCGCCCGGATCAAAGCCGCGGCAAGGGCAAATTCGTCCTCGAGGGCGTCGTAAGCCGCCCGGAATTCCGGGTCCTTCACCCACTCCTTCGCGGCCTCTTCCACAGGAATAAATTTGCGGGTCATTTTACCTCCTTCGCCCTCCGCAGGGCTGTTTCGATTTCGCGCCGCGGCGTCTTTGGCGTCTTCTTCGGAAAGACATGAACGACGACGACGCGGCGGCCGGCAGCGGCGACGTAGGCGGCGCGAGCAATGCCGTCCTTGCCTTTCATCCGCATTTCCCAGAGGGGTCCTTCCAGATGCTTGACGTATGGCTCCCGCAGTTTCGAAAGCCCCTCGGCCTCGATCAGGCGCGCGATCCGCAGAAAGCGCGCAACGATGTCCTTTGGCATTGCTTCAAGGGCGGCCCGTACGTCTGCATCCAAAAATTCTACCGTCCACCCCATCGTGAAAATATACCATTTTTGCGATGAACGTCAAAACATTTCCCTCGGAAAGCCTCCTGAGACCGGTTCCGCTGGCGTCGATGGCGCCGCGTTGCCGCTTGTCTGGCGCTCGTGTGTTTCTGCTCCGAATGCTGACCCCCTTTCGGCGTCCGACATTGACCCCGGTCAGGCGTCAGGATCGGGAACGAACATATCGGCTTACTGAGCAAATGGTGGGGTCAGTGTTGGACGCCGATTGGGGGTCAAATGCCGCACCGGCGCTCCAGGCCCTCGCATTGACCCCGGGGTTCGTGCGGTCGCTTCTGGCTTCTGGCGCTCCAGCCCGCGCAACAGCTCCTGAAGGCCCTGGTCGACCGTCAGCCCGAAGGATCGAGCAACGAGGCGCGGCGCAAGGGACGCGCCGTCCTGGTCGGCGCCGCGCGGAACGCAAAGGGCGAAACCGTCCGCACGCGCCTCACAACCCCGGAGGGCTATACGCTGACCGCCCGGACGAGCCTCGACGCCGCCCTGCGCGTCGCCGCGGGAGACTTCAAGCCCGGCTTTCAGACGCCGAGCCTCGCCTTCGGCCCGGATTACATCCAAAACTTCGAAGGGGTGACGAGGGAGGAGCTGAACGCGTGAGGCGCCAGTGCGCGGGGAGGTTCTCATTTGAAGTTTTCGGCCGGCGTCGCGACGCGGGAGAACGCAGGGCGTCCGGGCGGGCGCGGTCCTACGGGCCGTCGGCCGCTTTGTCGAGCGTGATGCAAGACGCCGATTTTCGTGATTTGCTGCGCGTATGGAGTGGCCAGTGAGGCCCAAGATGCGATGGCTATTGGTAGCGGCAAGTCTCATCCTGTCCGCCCCGGCGCTTGCGCAATTCGACGACAAGCCGCCGCCGGATTGGATGGTTCGCGGCTTCGAAGCGGCGGTTGCCGATCGCAGTTCGGTCAAGGGCGCCGTCACCAATAATACACTTATTAGTTTCGTTAAATGTGTGCCCCCCGGCGACCGCGCCGGCGCCGTCATCGACAAGCTGCTGCCCCTCCTCGGCGATCGACAATGGACCGTACGGAGCGCGGCCGCGCAAGCCCTCGGCCAAATTCCGCCCGGAGACCGCGCCGGCGCCGTCATCGACAAGCTGCTGCCCCTCCTCGGCGATCCAGACAGCGACGTGCGGAGCGCGGCCGCGCAAGCCCTCGGCCAAATTCCGCCCGGAGACCGCGCCGGCGCCGTCATCGACAAGCTGCTGCCCCTCCTCGGCGATCCAAACTCCGAGGTGCGGAGCGCGGCTCTCCGCTCGATAAGTCGCTTGGGGCCTGCGAGCTCGACCTCGGCCATAGCGGCGATCCGCGATATCGACGCCGCTGGGAGCGAGGCGACCGGCTGGCTGCGGGCGGCGGCTCATATCGCGACCGGGGCGGACACGAAACAGGAAGGCAGCGAACTTCTGCTCGCCTGGCTCGGCCATCCAGCCGCATTGCCGTCCGATTCAGTCGCCGACAAGCCCGGCGCAGCCCACGAGGTCCTCGAACTCTTGACGAACAATTGGGCGGCGATCGCGAAAGAACCTCGCGCCCGCGAAGAGGCAGAAAACGCTGCAATGGCGGCGGCGGTCAACGCCGCGTGCCGAACGCCTGCTGAAACGGACAATTTCGCGGATTTGGCGCGCGCGGCATCGGCGTGGGTTCGCGATCTGCCGTTCGAAGGCCCGGTACACCGCTGTTGGTCGTCTGAGCAAAAGTCGACGGTCGAAGAGCTTTTGACCGATTTCAAGGAGTCGCATTCCACCCACGAAAACGAGCTTGCGGCCCATCTGAAAGGAGAGGAGATCGCTCCAGTCAGCCTGTGGCTGACGCGAGGCGTCGTCGCCTGGACGCTCGCCTGGGCTGTCTTCCTGGTAGCGTTTCCATGGTCGCGCATCGTCCAATCCATCTTCTTCTGGAATCCGCGCGCCCGAAAGCTGCTGAGCCTCTGGTTTGTTCCGCTCCTTCTGCTCATCGTCCCGCCCCTCCGTCGACGGTTGCTTGCACCTTTCAGAGACGATCTCGTCGCGGCGGCGCGTCTCGAAGACTTGCCGAAAGCTCGGCTATTTCCCTGAAGGATACGCCCGCATCGACGGCGGGGATCCGGTCTCCATTCGCCAATTGAAGACCGGGCTTCGCGGGGTCGTTGTTGTTCGCGCAGATTCCGGGCTCGGCAAGACTAGCTTGCTGCGCGAGATCGCGGCGAGAGCTGTCCGCCCGGTCGCCTTCCTGCACGCAAGGGACTGCGCCGAAGGCGTCGATGTCGCAATTTCGCGCGTCATTCATGACGTTCAGGAGACCGGGTTCGTTCGAAGCCTTGTCCACACCAGAGCGTTGATGGTGATCGTCGACGGCCTCAACGAAGTCTCGGCCGACACGCGCGAAAAGATCGGCTCATTCGCGCGCGACATGTCCAAGGGCGACGTCGTCGTCGGCTCCCAGCCGATCGAATGGCGTCCGCCGCCGAACTCGCGGATCGTCGACCTGCTGCCGCTGAGCCGGGGCGAGGCCGAGAGGTTCCTGCTCTCCCGTCCGGTCGGGGCGGACACAACCCAGCCATGTCACGGCGCGGCCTATGAGGCAGCGGTCGCGACATTCATGCGTCGCGCCCTCGACGAGGCGCCGTGCGAAGACGAACGCCAGGCGGCGGAATTGATGCTGTCCAATCCGTTCGACCTCGCCTTTGCGGCAGAGCTGTTGGCGCAAGGGCACATGCCTTCGGCGACGGCGCTTATCGACGAGGCCTTCCGGCTCGCCGACGAGGGCGCTCCCGGCAAGCCGGGCTACCGGGCGCTTGCGGGGCGGCCATTTCCCTTGAAAGGGGTCGGCCGACATGCGGTTGCGATGCGACTCGAGGACCGCAATTGGCTCAATCCCGACGAGTTCGCCGCCGAGACGCCTTGTCTGCTGGACCAGAAGCTGCTCATTTCCCGCGCCGTGAAGGGCGCCGCGGGCCTTGTCGATCGTCTGATGTTTCGCCACGAACGCGTCTGGGACTTTTTCATCGCCGCGGCGTTCTCCGACGATCCCGATCTATGGGAGGCGCATATGACCGACCCGCGGTTCCGCGGCGCATACTTTCGCATCGCCGAAACCTGGGACCCGGAAAGCGCCAAGAGGGTGCGCGACGCATTGAACCTGGGCGCCGCTGAGTTCGGGCGACCATTCGACGAGCGACGAGTACATCAAGCGGCTGGAGAAACGGCTTCGATCGGCGAAGGTCGGAGGCGCGCGCAAGGCCGTGCAGAAGTCGCATTGACGCCGGCGCGGCGCGCGCTGCGCCGATCAGCGTCCGCCGTCGCCGCCGTTAACCACGACCTCCGGAATCGCAACATTTGTCTTCCAGACGTTATCTGTTGATAAGGCCCCATCCCGATGGCGCCGAGGATCCAGTTTTGCGGAGTGGCCTGGTCTCCCCATGCCTCGAGCGCTCGTCTCCATCCGAGATAGTTGGGCAGGTTCTTGGTGGCGACGCCGTGGAAGCGGCGCATCCATTCCTTGAGCCGGCCGTGATAGGCGTTGACGTTGTTGATATGGAGGTCGGGGGCCTCGGGGCTGGGCTTGCCCGGCGCGGGAACGACATGGACCGGGATTTTCGCCCTGTGGGCGAAGGCCACGATCGCCTTTCCGCCGTCGCAGACGAACCGATTGGCGGGCGTGACCACGCCGTCCAGCGCCGCCGCGATCGAGGCGCGGTCGACATTGGGCAACACCGCGTCGGTGGTTGCGCCCTCGCGGTCGCGCGCCACCAGGATCGGGATGTTTTCGAAGAAGAGGCCCGGGTGCTTGGCCTTGCCGCCCCGCTTGCGCGGCGGGCGGGGAAGACCGGACCTGCGGCCCTTGAACGATTGAGGATGAACGTCTCGTCCGCCTCGACAATGCCTCTCAGCGTCTTGGGCTTGTCCAGCGCGGGCGAGCCGAGAAACCGGTGTCGCCAGCGGAAGGCCGTGGTGGGGTGGACGTGGCAACGTTCGGCGGCCTTCGCCACGCTGGTTCCCTCGATCATCGCCTGGGCGTGGTCGAGCCATTGCTCCTTCTTGCGCAGCCCGCCATCGGCGTCTTCGTCAGGGCGTTGAACGTGCGCCCGCAGCTCTTGCAGCGGGAGCGCGCCAGACCGTTCGCCCGTCCCCAGGCGACGATGTCGCGCCCCGCGCAATGGGGGCAACCCCGGCGTTCCACCTTCGCCTGGCCGATGTCCCCCAGCGCGTCCTCGCGAACCCGGCGCTGCTTGCGCGCGTCCCCCTCGGCAAGCGCCGCCGGCGCGTCCTCCGATCCTCGAGCCGCCGCCTCGACCGGTTCGCCAAAGCCCGACGCAACGTCCTCATCGGCCTCATCGGCCTTGCAAAGCGCCTTCACCGCCTGTCGCCGCTGCGCTGGGGTCAACCTACCGATCCCGCCCAGCCAATCCTCAAATTCCGGGCTCTCCACAGCGCTATCCTTCCTCTGTCAGCGCAACCAGAGGCCCTGATGCCCGACTCCCCCGAACCGCCTTCCCCGCCCTACCCCTCGCGCAGGCGCTCGATCGAGGCCAGACGAGCGGCGCGCCGGAAGAAAGCCAAGCGCACGCTCGATCGGATGACAATGAGGGCGTCCTTCGCCAGCCGCCGCGCCTCGAGCATGCCCCTCCCCGCAGACCTTGAAAGTCCTGTCGGTTAAGACTAGTTATCGGACTAGTCGCTGCCTTGGCGGATGGAGGCGCCCGTGAAGAGCTGGCCGGTTCAAGACGCGAAGGCCCGGTTCAGCGAGATGCTGGAAACTTGCCTCAAGGAAGGGCCACAGGTGATCACCAAGCGCGGCGCCGACGCCGCGGTTCTCGTGCCGGTGAACGACTGGCGACGGATGGAGCGGGCGGCCAAGCCCGGCCTGAAGGCGTTGCTGCTCACCGACGTCGCGCGAGGAGAGCTGAACGTTCCCCAGCGCGGCGGAAGCCGCAGGCGCGCGCCGCGCAATTTCGCCTGACGGTCATGTACCTCCTCGACACAAATGTCGTGTCGGAGCTGCGCCGGGCTCGTCCGCACAGGGCGGTTGTGGCTTGGCTCGAAAGCGTAAGGGACAAGGACTTGCATCTCTCCGCCGTAACGATCGGCGAGATTCAGGCGGGCATCGAGATCACGCGCGATCAGGATCAAAACAGGGCGGCTGAGATCGAGGCCTGGTTGGAGCAGGTCGCTGAAACCTACAATATCCTGAACATGGACGCGCGGACGTTCCGCTCCTGGGCGCGCCTCATGCACCGCAAGTCGGATCATCCGATCGAAGACGCCATGATCGCCGCCACCGCTGACGTTCACGGCCTGACCGTCGTCACCCGCAACGCAAGAGATTTCGCGGTTCTCGGCGTCCGCACTTTCAATCCTTTTGACGCGAGGCTCGACTAAGGGGCAATGGCGCAATTAAGGCGCTCATCGTCGTTGGCCGTGGCGCCAAGCGATTGCGGCCGAGCGCGCTTCCGCGCAATGACGCAATGCCGGGGACTCACTGCGCCGCGAACCCGCCGTCGACGACGATTTCCGCGCCGGTGATGAACGAGCACTCGTCGCTGGCGAGGCAGAGGATAGCGGCGGCGATCTCCTCTGCCCAGACGGCGTTAACTATGAATTTCAGAATCGCAACATTTTCTTCCAGTTTATCGGAACCGCGCTATCCTTCCTCTTTTCGCCCATCCAGAGGTTCCGATGCCCGACTCTCTCGAATCGCCCTCGCCGCCCTCCGCCCCGCGCAACCGGTCGACCGACGCGCGACGCGCGGCGCGCCGAGCGAAGGCCGAGCGCGAGATGCGGATCGTCAGGCTCTTCAACGGCGGCGTCTCGATCGCCGAAATCGCGGCGCGGGAAGGCGTCGCGACGAAGCGCATGCGCGCGCTCGTTCAGGAGATTCTCGCCCGGCGCGCGCCCCGGCCGCCGGCCGTGTTCCTCGCCCTGCAGGTCAGCCGCCTCAACGAGGCGCTGTTCGTTTCCTACAACGCCATGTCGGGGTTGAACCTCCAGGCGGTCGACCGGGTCGTCAAGATCGCGCGCGAGCTCGATAGATATCACTGTTTCTCTGTAACAGAACATGCCCAGGTCCCCGACGCGTTCCGCCGCGCCCTGCCGGCGCAGGTCCCTCTTGCGCTGGAGCCGCCGGCGGCCGGCCGGCCCGGAAATGGCGCCGCAAGGGCTTGAAATGATTGATTCCGCGCCGCGGCCGGCGAGCGGTCTTCGATCGGCCCGTCGCGCGCCGCCGCGCATGAGCCCCGGCCCGGGCGCTGCGAAGTTGCAGATTTTGGCGCCCAAACCGCCGCGCTTTCGAGCCGACGCTAAACGGGGGTCCAAGGCGTTGAAATCCTTGAGGCCCGCCGCTAAACCGGCGCTAAAGCCGGTTGCGGGCTCGGCGCCAGGCGCCTCAGCCCGCGAGAGCGGCCGCCATCTTCTGATGCACCATCTGGATCGCCTTCAGGGGCCGCACCATCACCTTGAAGCGGTCGATCCGTCCCTCTGCGTTCCAGCCAATAATGTCGACGCCGTTGATCTCAATCCCGTCGACCGTCGTGACGAACTCGAGCACCGCCGACTTCGCTCCGGTCCATTGCTCGGCATAGCGGAAGTCCGAACCGCCGAGGACGGCGAGCGCGGCGCTCAGGTAGTTGGTCGTGATCGCCTTGCCGCGCTGCGGCGTGTGCACGACCGGCGAAAGGAAGACGACGTCCTCGGCCGGCAGCGCGTCGAGCTTCGCCCGATCGCCGGTCCGTACGATGTCGCGCCAGCGTTCGATTGCAACGCCCATGCGAGCCTCCCGCGCCAAGCGCTTGTCCGCGTCATTCTACCCACGTATCTGGAGCCGACAAACAAGAGACTGTCCCCCGCGCGACCTGCGGTCGCGTACCGTCGGGAGACGACAAGGAATGCGCTCTCGTCGATTGGGGCGACCATTCGGGACCTGCTCATCTTCTTCGCGGCGATGAGCGCGCTGCTCGTGGCGGTCATGGCGATCGTTTCCCGCCTGCCCCGCGACAGTCCGCTGAAGCGGATTATGGTCGCGCTGAGCGCCCGCGTCGCGGCGACGGCGGCGGTTGGCGTTTTGGCCATTCCGGCGACGCCGATTGCGGGCCTCGATGCGGTGATCGACATTGGCGCGCCGATCGCCCTGCTGTGGTATTGGTGGACGTTCATTCGCAATCTCAGGGCGACCGGCGCGGGACTTGCGCCCGCCTCGAAGACCGGGACGGCGAAGCGCCGTTGATTTGAATTCGCGCAGGAGGGGTTTGCGATGAGTTTCGCCAGGGTCAACGGCGGCGTCGCCCACTATCTCGACGAGGGGCCGCGCGAGGGCCAAGCGTTCGTCTTCATCAACGCGCTCGGGAGCGACCTGCGCATCTGGGACGACGTCGCGCGCATCCTCTCGAGCGACTTCCGCATCGTCCGTTACGACAAGCGCGGCCACGGCCTCTCCGAGCTCGGTCCCGATCGCTACGACATGGCCGACTTTGCGCGCGATCTCGCGGCGCTTCTCGACCGGCTCGCCATCGAACGCGCGACGATCGTCGGGCTGTCGGTCGGAGGCCTCATCGCCCAGGAACTCTATCGCCAGCGGCCAAAACTCTTCGCCGCGCTCGTCCTCTCCGATACGGCGGCCAAGATCGGCGACGACAAGTCGTGGGACGCGCGGATCGCGGACATCGAACGCGGCGGCATCGAGGCGATCGCGGACTCCGTCCTCGAGCGCTGGTTCACCGCCGACTTTCGCGCCCGCCGCTCGGACGAACTCGCCGGCTGGCGCGCGATGCTGACGCGGACGCCCGAAACAGGGATATCTCGCGGCCTGCGGAGCGCTCAAACGCGCGGACCTGCGCCCCTACACCGGGGCGATCGAGGCTGCGACACTTTGTCTCGTCGGCGAGGAGGACGGGTCGACGCCGGTCGCGCTGGTGCGGGAGACGGCCGGCCTCATCAAAGGCGCCCGCTTCGAGATCGTCCAGGGCGCGGGCCACGTGCCGAATATCGAAAGGCCCGAGGCGTTTGCCGACTCCGTGGCTCGGCACGCCGAACGGGCGGCGGCTTCGCCCTAGCGCCGCGCGGGCGCTGCGAAAGGCGGAAGCCGCGGCCCTTTCCGTGCGACGCGCGGGAGAGTATAGACACGCGCCATTTTTGACGGGCCCGACCGCGCCGGCGCCCTTGGGGTTTGTTTTTCATGTCCCAGCCCATCTCGAAGATGGCCGCTCCGCCTGCTGCTCCCCGCGCCGAAGGCGAGAGCCAGCGGACATTCGTCCGCCAATTTCTGGGTTCTCGCCCTGGGTTCGATCGGCGTCGTCTTCGGCGATATCGGAACGAGCCCCCTCTACGCGCTGCAGACCGCGCTCGGCCAACTCAAGGATTCCGGCATGCGGCGCCGCGGACGTGATCGGCATCGTCTCGCTCATCATCTGGGCCCTGTTGATCGTCGTCACGGCTAAGTACGTGCTGTTCCTGATGCAGGCCGACAACAAGGGCGAAGGCGGCATTCTGTCGCTGATGGCGCTCGCCCAACGCGCGCTCGGCCAACGCACGACGATCGCGTTTCTGCTCGGCGTCGCGGGATCGGCGCTGTTTTCGGGCGACGCGATCATCACCCCGGCGATTTCGGTTCTCTCCGCGCTCGAGGGACTGAAACAGGTCAACGCCGACCTCGCGCCTTATGTGTTGCCCGCGACGGTCGTGATCCTTGTCTTGCTCTTCACCGCCCAAAGTCGTGGCACGGCCGGCGTCGCCGCCTTCTTCGGCCCCATCATGGCCGCGTTCTTTCTCGTCAACGCCGTGCTCGGGCTTTTCCATATCGCCAACGCCTGGGAGCATCTTGCAGGCGCTCAGCCCAATGCCCGGCCTGGGCTTCATCCGCTCTCATGGCGCGATCGGCGTCATCGTGCTTGGCAGCGTTTTTCTCGCCGTGACGGGCGCGGAGGCGCTCTATGCCGACATGGGCCATTTCGGTCGGCGGCCGATCCAGGCCGCCTGGCTGTTCCTCGTCCTGCCGGCGCTCATTTGCAATTATCTCGGCCAGGGCGCGCTCATCCTGAACGACCCCAAGGCGGTCGAAAATCCCTTCTACCTCCTGGCGCCGAGCTGGGGTCTGATGCCGCTGATTATTCTGGCGACCGCCGCCACGGTCATCGCGAGCCAGGCGGTCATCACCGGCGCCTATTCGCTGGCCAGCCAAGCGATCCAGCTCGGCCTGCTGCCGCGGCTCGAGATCATGCATACGTCCGATACTCAGGAAGGCCAAATCTTCATCCCGCGGGTGAATCGCGTCTTGCTGTTCGGCGTGCTGGCCCTGGTGCTCTTGTTCCGCTCCTCGGAAGCGCTCGCCAACGCCTATGGCATCGCGGTTTCCGGCACGATGGTCGCGACGACCGCGCTCGCCTTTTTCGTCGTCTGGAAGCTTTGGCGCTGGCCGCTCTGGGCCGCGTTGGCGCTTGTTTGCGCTTCCTTGCGATCGACATCGGCTTCTTCATCGCCAACCTCTACAAGGTGTTGGACGGCGGCTGGGTTCCGCTGATGCTGGGCGCGGTCGATGTTCATCCTGATGTGGACATGGTCGCGCGGCAGCGCGCATCCTCAACCTCAGGACGCACCGGGACAGCATCCCGATGGCCGACCTCATCAAGATGCTGGAAAAGTCGAAGCCGGTGCGCGTGCCGGGAACGGCGGTGTTCCTCACCAACGACCCGACTTCGGCGCCTTCCTCCCTGATGCACAACCTCAAGCACAATAAGGTTCTGCACGAGCGTATCGTCCTGTTGAACGTGCGTACCGAGACGACGCCGCGCGTCGCCGACGCGAACCGCTTTGAAATCACCCCTCTTTCGCCGGACTTCAAACTGGTCACGCTTCATTTCGGCTTCATGGAGCAGCCTCACATTCCGCGCGCGCTCGCGGCGATGCGGAAGGCCGGTCTCAAGTTCGACATCATGACGACCTCTTTCTTCCTAGGCCGGCGCGCTCTCAAGGCGGCGACCAAATCCGGCATGCCCCAATGGCAGGATCGACTGTTCATCGCCCTGACCAAACAGGCCGCTAGCGCGCCGGATTTCTTCAATCTGCCCTCCGACAGAGTTGTCGAGCTCGGGGCGCAAATGAAGGTTTGAGGAGAGCGCGGTCGGCCGGTTATGAAGGTCTACGTCATCAATCTCGACCGGCATCCGGATCGCCTTGCGCATATGCGCGAACAATTGGGCGACGTCGCTTTCGAGCGTGTCGCCGCGATCGACGGGACGCAGAATCCTGAAACAATCACGGGTCTAACGCGCTTCGAGCTGGCCTGCCTCGATAGCCACCGAAACGCCTGGCGGCTGTTCTTGAGCGGCCCGGACGCGCATGCGTGCTTCCTCGAAGACGACATCCATCTTTGGCCGGACTTCGCGACGCTGGTTCAGTCGGAGGTGTGGATCCCGGCCGACGCGTATTCGGTGAAACTCGATACTTATCTCCAAAAGGTGAAGCTGGGCGAAAGGCGAACCGCCATTGGCGATCGGCAGGTGGCGAGGCTTTATACGCGGCACGAGAGCAGCGCTGCATACGCGCTGTCGCGCGCCGGCGCCGAGCGGTATCTAGAGTTGACGGAACGCCCGACGCTGCCCGCGGATTATTCCCTGTTTCCCGATTATCCGCGCCGTCTCGGACTGCGCATCTATCAACTCACGCCCGCGGTCGCCATCCAGGATCATCTGCTTCGAGCGGAAGAGGGTGGCCAAACTTTCTCGACGGCGATGGCCGGCGGCGGAGCGGCGCAAGCGCGCCGTCGACCCGTCTATCGGCAAGCTTTTGCGGGAAGCCGCGCGACTTGTCGGCCAGACCGCCGCGGCCAGAGGAAGCGATCTACCTTCGGATCGCTTCTGAAACTGGAGACGACGACGGTCGAGTGTCGGATAGGCTCGGCTCATAAGTCGGCGGGCCATCCGCGAAAGCCGTCTACCCGCCGATGCTGAAGCTCGCCATCGCCGCCATGTTGACAATGTCCGAGTCCTTTGCGCCGAGCGAAACGATCTGCACCGGCTTCTCCAATCCGACGATTAGAGGTCCGATTACGGTCGCGCCCCCGAGCTCCTGCAGCATGCGGGTCGAGATGGCGGCGGAGTGAAAAGCCGGCATGACCAGCACATTTGCTGTGTCCTTCAATCGACAGAACGGATAGGCCGCCATCAGCTCCCTGTTGAGCGCGACATCCGCACCCATCTCGCCGTCGTATTCGAAGTCGACTCGTCTTCGAGTTCGAGAATGCGCACCGCCTCTTGAACCCGTTGCGTGCGCTCGCCGAGCGGATGCCCGAAATTGGAGAACGCCAGCATGGCGACGCGCGGTTCGTAACCGAGGCGCCGGGCGACGCCGGCGGCTTCGATTGCGATTTCGGCGAGGTCTTCGGCGGTTGGCATTTCGGTGATTGCGGTATCGGCGACCAAGACCGGTCGGCCGCGAGAGATGATGATCGAGACTCCGACGACCCGATGGCCAGGCTTGTCGTCGACGACCCGCCGCACCTCCTCGAGCGCGATCGAGAAGTTACGCGTAACGCCGGTCACCATCGCGTCGGCGTCCCCTTGCGCGACCATCGCCGCGCCGAAGTAGTTGCGATCCTGATTGATCATGCGCTGGCAGTCTCTCAGCAGGTAGCCCTTGCGCTGCAGCTTCTCATAGAGGAACTGGGCGTAGAGCGCGTTCCGCTGAGAGAGCCTGGCGTTATGGATCTCGATGCCCTTGTCGCCGAGATCGAGGCCCGAAGCCTGCGCAGCGGCGCGCACACGCTCCTCGCGCCCAACCAGGACTGCTGTGCCCAGTCCCTGACTGACGAAGGAATGGGAGGCGCGAATGACTTGCTCCTCCTCGCCCTCGGCGAACACGACGCGTTTGGGCACGCGTTGCACGCGCTCGATGATACGCTGCATGGCGCCGGCGATCGGGTCGCGCCGGGCTGACAGTTGCGCCTTGTAGGCCGCCAGATCGACGATTGGGACGCCGTGCGACCCCTGACGCCATCGCGGCCTTCGCGACCGCGATCGGCACGACATGGATAAGGCGCGGATCGAAGGGTGCCGGAATGATGTAGTCGCGTCCGAACCGCGGCCGGGCGCCGCGATATGCGGCGGCGACCTCGTCGGGCACGTCTTCGCGAGCGAGATCGGCCAGCGCATGCGCCGCCGCGATCTTCATCTCCATATTGATGGTCTTGGCGCGCACGTCGAGCGCGCCCCGGAAAATATAGGGAAAGCCGAGGACATTGTTGATCTGGTTTGGATAATCCGACCGCCCAGTGGCGATGATCACGTCATCGCGCGCTTTCTCGGCGTCCTCAGGCGTGATTTCGGGGTCAGGGTTCGCCATCGCGAAAATAACCGGGTTCGGGGCCATGGTCTTGATCATCTCCGGCGTCAAAGCGCCCTTGGCCGACAATCCGAAGAAAATGTCGGCACCGACCATCGCCTCCTCCAGCGTCCTGAGCGTCGTTTCCACCGCGTGGGCGGATTTCCACTGGTTCATTCCTTGCTTGCGACCGCGATAGACGACCCCCTTGGTGTCGCACAGCATGACGTTCGACGGCTCAAACCCGATCGATTTTAAGAGGTCAAGGCAGGCGATGCCCGCGGCGCCGGCTCCGTTGCACACGAGGCGCGTCGACTTGATGTCCCTACCGGTGAGGCGGATCGCGTTGATCATGCCGGCGGCAGCGATGATCGCGGTGCCGTGCTGATCGTCGTGAAAGACTGGAATGTCCATCATCTCGCGCAGGCGCTCTTCGATGTAAAAACACTCGGGCGCTTTGATGTCTTCGAGGTTGATGCCCCCGAACGACGGACCCAGATATTTGACGGCGCTGACGAATTCGTCCGGGTCCTCCGTCGCGACTTCGAGGTCGATGGAATCGACGTCGGCGAAACGCTTGAACAGCACCGCCTTGCCTTCCATAACCGGCTTGGAGGCGAGCGCGCCAAGATTGCCGAGGCCGAGAATTGCGGTTCCGTTGGTGATCACGGCGACCATGTTGCCGCGCGCCGTATAGTCGTAGACCGACGTGGGATCCGCGGCTATCGCCTTGACCGGAGCCGCGACGCCGGGTGAATAGGCGAGCGAAAGGTCGCGCTGCGTCGCCATCGGCTTGGTCGGCACGATCTCCAGCTTGCCGGGGCGGCCGCGGGAATGAAACTGCAGCGCCTCCTGATCGGTGATCGAGGGGCGTTTGCTCGGTCCGTCGGCCTTGTCAGCCATGAGGGTCAATCCCTGGTTCGTTTTCTGGAGCATCAAACTGGCGAGGAAAGGTTGGGCTTCGCCATTCAAAAAGCGCCGGTCGCTCGCGGCCAGCATTGGCGCGCCGTGCGTCCCGCCGTCGGCTATTCCCTCCCGAAAACGTTCCCGTCGCTCGCCGCGGGTTCCCCAGGCATTCATAGAGGGGCGACCGCGGTCTTGGCAACCCGAGGGAAGCCGTGACGCCTGGGGTTTCGGCGTGGTTGCAGAGCGTCAACAACGACAAAAATCGTCCAACACGGGGGTCGACCGAGAAAGCGCGGCTCTGCTTAGATATAAAGACATGTTTATATGATTATGCTACTGACGTGAGATTGGGAATTCTGAATGAATTCGGTCCTCGATCCCTATTTCGACGGCGCCGCGGCGCTTGACGAGGAACCGCTCGGCGCGCTGCGGAAGGCCGCGAATGAACGCATTCTGGTGCTCGACGGCGCCATGGGCACGCAAATCCAGGGGTTGGGGCTCAACGAAGGCCACTTCCGCGGAAACCGCTTTCCGTCCTGCGAATGCCATCTGCAGGGCGACAATGATCTTTTGACGCTGACCCAGCCGCAGGCGATCGAGGACATCCACTTCGCCTATGCGATGGCCGGGGCGGACATCCTCGAAACCAACACATTTTCGTCGACATCGATCGCGCAGGCCGACTACGGCATGCGGGACGTCGTCTACGAACTCAATCGCGACGGCGCGCGGTTGGCTCTGCGGGCGGCGATAAAGGCGGAGAAAGCCGACGGCCGACGTCGCTTCGTCGCTGGCGCGCTTGGTCCGACCAACCGCACCGCGTCGCTATCGCCCGACGTCAACAACCCGGGCTACCGCGCCGTCACGTTCGACGAGTTGCGCGCGGCTTACGGCGAGCAGATTCGCGGTCTCATCGATGGCGGCGCGGACCTCATTCTGATCGAAACCATCTTCGACACGCTAAACGCCAAGGCGGCCATCTTCGCCTGCGAGGAGGTTTTCGCCGAGCGCGGCGTTCGGCTGCCGCTGATGATTTCCGGCACGATCACGGACCGCTCGGGACGCACGCTTTCCGGCCAGACGCCGACCGCCTTCTGGCACTCGGTGCGCCATGCGCGGCCGTTCACCGTCGGTCTCAACTGCGCGCTCGGCGCGAGCGCGATGCGGGAGCATCTCGAGGAGATTTCCGGCGCGGCGGACACGTTCGTCTGCGCCTATCCCAACGCCGGACTTCCGAACGCCTTCGGCCAATACGACGAGAGCCCCGAGACGATGGCGGCCGAGATGGCTCGATTCGCCCGCGACGGGCTCGTCAACATCGTCGGCGGCTGCTGCGGCTCGACGCCCGACCACATCCGCGCGATCGCCGAGGCGGTCCGCGACCTGAAGCCGCGCGCGGTCCCGATCGTCGCGCCGCTGATGCGGCTTTCCGGCCTCGAAGCGTTCACGCTCACCTCCGACATTCCCTTCGTCAACATCGGCGAGAGAACGAATGTCACCGGCTCGGCGAAGTTCCGCAAGCTCATCACCGCCGGCGACTACGTCGGCGCGCTCGCGGTCGCCCGCGATCAGGTGGCGAACGGCGCGCAGATCATCGACGTCAACATGGACGAAGGCCTCATCAACTCCGAGGCGGCGATGATCGAGTTCCTCAATCTCGTCGCCTCGGAGCCCGACATCGCCCGCGTGCCGGTGATGGTCGATTCGTCCAAGTTCGCGATCATCGAGGCGGGCCTGAAACGCCTTCAGGGCAAGAGCCTGGTGAACTCGATCTCGATGAAGGAGGGCGAAGAGGAGTTTCTGCGCCGGGCGCGCCTCGTGCGCGCCTATGGCGCGGCGGTGGTGGTGATGGCCTTCGACGAACAGGGCCAGGCCGACACGTTCGAGCGCAAGGTTTGGATCTGCGCGCGCGCCTACAAGCTCTTGACCGAAAAGGCGGGTTTTCCGCCGGAGGACATCGTGTTCGACCCGAACATCTTCGCGGTCGCGACCGGCATCGAAGAGCACGCCGGTTACGGTCTCGCCTTCATCGAGGCAGCGCGCAAGATCCGGGCGGACTTGCCGCACGCGCATGTGTCCGGCGGCGTCTCCAACCTGTCGTTCTCCTTCCGCGGCAACGAGCCCGTGCGCGAGGCGATGCACGCGGTCTTCCTCTACCACGCCATCCAGGCGGGGATGGACATGGGCATCGTCAACGCCGGCCAGCTCGCGGTCTATGACGAAATCGACCCGGAGCTGCGCGAGGCCTGCGAGGACGTGGTGCTGAACCGCCGCGCCGACGCAACCGAGCGCATGCTGGCGGTCGCCGAACGCTTCCGGGGCGCTGGCGCGAAGGAGGCGACTGCGCGGGATTTGGCGTGGCGCGAAGAGCCGGTCGACAAGCGCATCGCCCACGCCCTCGTCAACGGAATCACCGATCATATCGAGGCCGACACGGAGGAGGCGAGGCTTGCGGCCAAGCGCCCGCTCGACGTGATCGAGGGCCCGCTGATGGCCGGCATGAACATCGTCGGCGACCTGTTCGGCGCAGGAAAAATGTTCCTGCCGCAGGTCGTCAAGTCGGCACGGGTGATGAAGCAGGCGGTCGCGGTGCTCCTGCCTTACATGGAGGTCGAGAAGGCGGGCGGAGACGCTCGCCAGACCGCCGGCACGATCGTGATGGCGACCGTCAAGGGCGACGTGCACGACATCGGCAAGAACATCGTCGGCGTCGTGCTCGCCTGCAACAACTACGAGATCATCGACCTCGGCGTGATGACGCCGGCCTCGAAGATCCTCGCCGTCGCGCGGGAAAGGAAGGCGGACGCCATCGGCCTCTCGGGCCTCATCACGCCCTCGCTCGACGAGATGGTCCATGTCGCGGCCGAGATGGAGCGCGAAGGCTTCGACATCCCGCTCCTCATCGGCGGCGCGACGACGAGCCGGGTCCATACCGCGGTCAAGATTCATCCGCGCTATTCGCGCTCTCAGGCGGTGCACGTCAACGACGCGAGCCGCGCGGTCGGAGTCGTCTCTGCGCTGCTGTCGCCCAAGACGCGCGCCGCCACGATCGAGGCCGTTCGCGCCGAGTACCGCAAGGCAGCGGCAGCGCATCAGCGCAGCGAAGCCGAGAAAACCCGCGTGTCGCTCGCCCGGGCGCGCGCCAACGGGCTCGCGCTCGACTGGAGCGCCTATCGCCCGACAACTCCGAGCTTCTTCGGGACGCGCGTCTTCGGCTCCTACGATCTGGCGGAGCTCGCGCGCCACATCGACTGGACGCCCTTCTTCCAGACCTGGGAGCTGAAGGGCCGCTACCCTGCCCTGCTCGACGATCCCGAGCAGGGCGCGGCGGCGCGCACGCTCTTCGACGACGCGCAGGCGATGCTTAAGCAAATCGTCGCGCAGAAGTGGCTCGAGCCGAAGGCGGTCGTCGGCTTCTGGCCGGCGGCGCGGATCGGCGACGACGTCGCGCTCTATGCGGACGAAGGACGGAAAGCCCCGCTCGCGACGCTGCACACTCTACGCCAGCAGCTCGGTCGCCGCGACGGGCGGCCGAATCTCGCGCTTGCCGATTTCGTCGCGCCCGCCTCGAGCGGCGTTCCCGACTATGTCGGCGCCTTCGTGGTGACCGCAGGCGTCGAGGACGAGGCGATCGCCAAACGCTTCGAACGCGCCAACGACGATTATTCCTCGATCCTCATCAAGGCGCTCGCCGACCGGCTGGCCGAGGCCTTCGCCGAGGCGATGCACGCCCGGGTGCGCCGCGAGCTCTGGGGTTATGCGCCCGACGAGGCGTTCACGCCCGAAGAGCTCATCGCCGAGCCCTATCGCGGCATCCGCCCGGCGCCCGGCTATCCCGCCCAGCCCGACCACACCGAAAAGGCCACCCTCTTCCGCCTCCTCGACGCCGAGCGGGCGATCGGGGTCAGGCTCACCGAAAGCTGCGCCATGTGGCCGCCCTCGTCGGTCAGCGGCCTCTACCTCGCCCACCCGGAGGCGCATTACTTCGGGGTCGCCAAAGTCGAGCGCGACCAGGTCGAGGACTATGCCGCCCGCAAGGGGATGACGGTCGGCGAGGTCGAACGCTGGCTCGGGCCGGTGCTGAACTACGCGCCGGCGAGGGCGGAGGCGGCGGAGTGACGGCGCCGCGGTTTACCAGGGTTTAGCGCCGGTTTAGCGGCGGCGGCCAACGATTTCAGACGCTTGCGACCCCGTTTAGCGTCGCCTCGTTTTCGGGGCGGAAGGGTGGAAAGGACAGTCGGTCCCGGACCATCGCGCTATCCCGGCAGCGCCGCCGAGCGGCGGGGCTTATTCGACTTAATCATTAGGTTTTTTTCCTCCGCGGTCGCCTCGTCAGCCGTCCCGGAGACCGGCGGGACGAGCGCCGGCACCGGCGGCGGAAGGGCGAGCGGCGGGGATGCGGCGACGGGGGCGGCCTGCATGGCGGCGGCGGAGAGGCTCAGCGCGAACCCGTGATAGCGGTCGAATTCGCGGGTGATCCTGACCACCCGGTCGACGGCGTTCAAATTGCCGTTGCTCATCGCGCCATGGGCGACCAGCATCGCTTCGCTCAGGCGCCGGATTTGCAGACGGGCGAATTCGGCGGGCGCCTCCATCTCGCTCCGCTCGAGGATCGCCGACACGCGTTCGCGCGCCCGGCGCGGCGAGATGTTCTCCAGCGCCGCGACCTCCTCGATCGACACGCCGGCCGCGAGCTGCCGGATCAGGCGCGCGTCGCGCAGCGCCATCTCGCGCCGCGTCGAGCGCTTGCGCCGCGCCTCGACGTTATTCTCCTTTTCCGTATCCGCCATTGGCCTCTCCTTCAATTCTTCGAAAATTTACATTACCACAGATTTGATCTTTCAGAAAGGAAATGTTCCCCAAATGTTCCGCGCGACCTCGTCGGCGGCGCCCAGCACTCAACGGCCAGTCGGCGCAAAATACCGGTCATTCGCCGACGGCTTGGCGAACGGGCCAAATCGATCCCGTGCTGCCGTTCGTGGTCGGTCCCGGTACGGAAGGAATGCGCCAATTGCGGTCGTTGCCAGGTGCGACACATTGGGTCAGAGCGACGTTTAAGCGACCGCCTCTACGGTGCTTCATTTCTATTTGCCCATCTCTCCAATGCTCTGTTCGAGCGCAGCCGGCGGGACGCGGAATAGCCCCGTGTAGGGCTGGCTCAATTCGATAATCAGGAAGAGGGCGCTGCCGACAGCAAACCCGCCCAAGCCGAGCGCAGCAATGGTCGTCGCATTGATGCGCGAGAGCATCCCAAAGCCGCAAAAGAGCAGGATCGACCAAAGCACGACGACCGTTACCAGCGGCCATGAAACGGGCGACTTCAATTGCAGAGCAATTGACAGGCGAGTGTTTTGAATGAGGCTTGCGTCGACCACAGCCGCCGCGGCAGCCTGTTTCTGCAACGGCGTTCGGGGGTCGAGGCGGCTATGGCGGCGTCGGTCGCCTTGAGGCTCTCGATCGCCGTTCCGGGCGCCAGCTGGCCCGGATCGGAATCGAAAATAGGCTTTTCTCCCCAGAACATGTCGTGGACCCTCTGCGTCCCCGCCTTGAGCTCTGCGCGCGCCTCTTTCGTTTCCGGCCCGAATTCAGCGAGCGCGATATCGAGCTGCAGAGCGCGAGCGGCGATGGTCTCCAGCTCGGTCTTCTGGTTCGAATAAAACGCGTAGGCCGAGCCGATGATGGTGCCGAGAACCAGCGCCAAGAGCAAGGACACGAGTCCGACGATCGCGGTGATCATGTCGCGGGACCGATCCGACGTATGCGGCTCGGGCAGCAGTCGCTGAAGCCAAAGGCCGAAGAGCCCGGCGACGAAAGCAGCGAGCGCGGCCGCCATGGAAACCCAGATTGCGGTCACGACAATATCTCTCCCGTGGCCTTCAAGGCGCGTCGTTCCGGTCTGCACTAACCGCGCCGGCAACATTCTCGCCTATTTCTGCTCACATTCCGAGACACCTGTTCGCCGACATCCTGCGGCTGATCGCAGAACTGCGGCCGCCGCCTGCCGCCTCAACGGCGTAATGAGTTCGTTCAAATGTGACGAACGCCCTTATTACGACTAGCTTTCGACGCAGAGTAAGGGCCGGCCGGGCGTCGGCGTCAGGGTGAAGTCTCGGCGCGACGCCTCGGCAAGAAATTGTTTTTCAGCGTGATTCGAACCGGGGAGGACAATGGCGCCCACAGTATCTACGTCGCCCACCCGGCGCGGCCTACTTGCCTCGTCAGCAGCTGCGGGCGCAGTCAGCCTGCTTCCCTCGCATCTGGCTGCAGGGACCGAGGCGTCCGACACGCCGCCCGGTCAGCCATCGAATCAAGGAGATTCACCGACGGATACGACCGAAGACAACTCAATCCGTCCTTTGCACGTCAACATTCCGGAGGAAGCGCTCGCCGACCTTCGCCGCCGCATCGCGATGATGCGCTGGCCTGATCGGGAGACCGTGAGCGACCAGTCCCAAGGCGTGCAGCTCGCGACCATTCAGGAACTCGCCCGCTATTGGGGGACGGACTACGACTGGCGGAAGATCGAGGCGCGGCTTAATGCCCTGCCGCAGTTCATCACCGAGATCGACGGGCTGGACATTCATTTCATCCACGTTCGTTCGAATCACGAAAATGCGTTGCCGCTGATCGTCACGCACGGATGGCCCGGCTCGGTCATCGAGCAGCTGAAGATCATCGAGCCGCTCACCAATCCCACCGCGCATGGCGCGAGCGCGTCTGACGCTTTCCATCTGGTGATTCCGTCGCTACCGGGCTACGGGTTTTCAGCCAGGCCGACCACGACCGGTTGGGGTCCGGAGCGCACCGCGCGCGCCTGGGTCGTGCTGATGAAACGGCTTGGATACAAGCAATTCGCGGCGCAAGGCGGCGATTTGGGCGCGGGCGTCTGCACTGCGATGGCCAAACAGACTCCTCCGGAATTGCTGGGCATTCACACCAACTTCCCCGGAACCATTCCGCCCGACATCGCGAAGGCGCTCCAGGCCGGCGACCCGCCGCCGTCCGGTCTCTCGGCCGATGAAACACGCGCGTACGAGCAGCTCAAGCTCTTGTTCGCGAAGCGACGCGCCTACGCGCAAATGATGGGGACGCGCCCACAAACGCTCTATGGCTTGGCGGATTCGCCCGTCAACCTGGCAGCCTGGCTCTTTGACCACGGTGACGGTTACAACCAGCCGTCGGCGGCGCTCACCTCGGCCGTCATGGGGCGCACGATCAATGGACACCCCGCAGGCGACCTTACGCGAGACGACGTGCTCGACGACTTCACGCTCTACTGGTTGACGAACACCGGGGTTTCGGCGGCTCGCTTCTATTGGGAATCTCACTTCAGCCTTTACAACGCCGCTGACGTCCCCATCCCGGCTGCCGTGAGCGTCTTTCCGGGCGAGAACTATCAAGCCCCGCGGAGTTGGACCGAGCGCGCGTATCCGAAGCTCATCTATTTCAACGAGGTCGACAAGGGTGGTCACTTTGCGGCGTGGGAACAGCCGCAGCTTTTCGCTGAGGAGATCCGCGCAGCGTTTCGATCGCTCCGCTAATTGTGGCCGACAAGCCCTGAATCGCGATTGATTGTGATGGCGTCTCTTCTAAGCCCGGATTGAAGGAGGCTCCGTATGAGGCGGATTGTTTTCGTGCTGGTTGCAGTTGCAGCGCTGGCAGGCCTGGTCGCCGCGATAGCCCCCGCATCTGGACAGTCCGATGGAGGGGCCGCCCAGACTTCCTACCGGATACCGCGACTGGAGGCTGATCTGCGTGGCCCATGTAGGGGGCAACCTCAACGATTGCGCGCCAAACTGGGCAACGATGTAGCAATCAAGGCTTACCAGGAAGGGAAGCTCCCGTTCCTGGAGGGAACAATCATTGCTCGGCTCACCTATCGCAAGGTGACGTGGGAGAAGGACCACATAGACGTTCGCGGTATTCTCGAAGGCCGAGGCCTGCAGCCTGAACAGGTTACGAAGCTCTTAGCTGAATCCTTCGTGGCTGGCCCCGCCTCGAACGTTCAGTTCATGGTCAAGGACTCAAAAAAATATCCCTCGACCGCCAGCTGGGGTTTCGCTCAATTCACCGACGGCAACCCTTGACGGCGAGGCTGTGCACAAAACCTGCTTTTCCTGTGGGCATCCAATGACTCTCGGGACTGAGGTGCGCAAAGAACAGGTTGAAGACAAAGTCGCGATCTTTGGTGGGCTCGTGGCCTGCAGACGATCGTTGGAGAAGAGACCATGGCGAAAGAGACATACAATAGGCAGCTCACTGCGCTTCTTCTGATCGATCCGTATAACGATTTTATTTCCGAGGGAGGCAAAATATGGGACCGCATTCAGGCTGTCGCTGAAGCGAATGACTGCGTTCCTCATATGCTGCGGGTCCTGAATGCCGCGCGTAAAGCGAAGCTTCGGGTCTTCTACGCAATGCATCATCGTTACCGTCTGGGCGACTACGAAACCTGGAAGTACATTGCGCCCATTCAGAAGGCGGCGTGGGAGCGAAAGAGCTTCGAATACGGCACGTGGGGTGGCGAGATCCGTCGCGAGTTCGAGCCAAAGCCAGGCGAGATTGTCGCCACGGAGCATTGGTGTTCCAGCGGCTTCGCCAACACCGATTTGGATTTGCAGCTCAAGAAGCACGGCATCCATCAGCTCATCGTCATTGGACTGATAGCCCATACCTGCGTCGAATCGACCGTTCGCTTTGCCGCGGAGCTCGGCTACGAGGTCACGGTGGTAAAAGACGCGACGGCGGATTACTCGGATGAGGCGATGCACGCCGCTCTCGACATCAATATCCCGAACTACGCTAGCGCCATTGTGACCACGAATGAAATCGTCGACTTGATCTCGTCTGCGCAAACCTTGGAAGTCAGTGCGCACTAGTCTCATCTGAGGAGAGCGAAGAGATGAGTCTTTGCACACTTAACCGTGTGTCGCCATCTTAAGGTGCCAACCTGAGGAGATCGACATGAGCAATACTCAAGTCCGCGGCGAAACAGCAATCGAGACCCCGAGAGCGCGGGCGGTCGACACGAAGCTCGAGGTCATCGTCATCCCAGTTTCGGACGTCGATCGCGCCAAGCGCTTTTACGGCAACCTGGGTTGGAGGCTCGACGCCGACTTTGCCGCCGGTGACGACTTCCGCGTGATCCAGTTCACGCCGCCTGGCTCGGGGTGCTCGGTCATCTTCGGCAAGAACGTCACCGCGGCGGCGCCCGGCTCCGCCCAGGGACTGTACCTGATCGTCTCCGACATCGAGGCCGCCCGCGACGAGCTGCTCGGTCGCGGCGTCGAGATCAGCGAGGTGTTCCACGACGCCGGCGGCGTGTACGCTGGGACGGACGAGCCCTACCTGTTTGGGCGGCTTCGGGTTAGCGGTCCGGATCCCGAGCATCGCAGCTACCGCTCGTACGCCTCGTTCAGAGATCCGGACGGCAACGGCTGGCTGTTCCAGGAAGTCACAGTGCGATTGCCCGGACGCGTGGACGCGGACGACACGACATTCACCTCGCCGACTGAGCTCGCGAGCGCGCTCCGACGTGCGGAGGCCGCGCACGGCGAGCACGAGAAGCGGACCGGCCAGCGAGATGCAGACTGGCCGGACTGGTACGCCGAGTACATCGTCCGGGAGCAGGCCGGGAAGCAGCTGCCGTCATGAGCAGCGGCAAGACGTCATCGTCATCGGCGGCGGCTCGCCGGGCGAGCATTGCGCCGGCGCGCTCGCTAGAGCGGTCTGCGCGTCGCAGTCGTCGAGCACGAGCTGGGATGCCACATCGCGTTCAGACCACTCCGCAAATCGATCTGAAGACTTCGGCGCGAGCATTGCGCGCGCCGACTTCTGTGCAAGCGCGGCAACGTCGAACGGAATCTGAAAGGGGATTTATCGATGAAAACAAACAAGCTCTTGGTAGCCGCCGTACTCGCGACCGCAATCGGGGCCCCGATTGTTGGCTTTGTAGGGGAAATGAAGGGGCAGTCGACGACATCTACAGGGGTACGGGTGCCCTTCCTCCACGGGTTTCCCACTGGCCAAATTGCCAGTCAATCCGAGTTGGCATCTCTTGAGCGCGCGAACGATTGGCTCAATTCGCCGCCCCTGACGGCGTCGGCTCTGCGCGGAAAAGTCGTCCTCATCGATTTCTGGACCTACACCTGCATCAACTGGCGGCGCACGCTTCCCTATGTCCGCGGCTGGGCCGAGAAATACAGGGATCAGGGATTAGTGGTGATCGGCATCCAGGCGCCGGAGTTCGCATTTGAAAAAAACGTCGACAACGTCCGCTGGGCCGTGAAGGACATGAGGATCGACTACCCGATCGCGGTCGACAATGAACATGTCATATGGCGTGCCTTCCAGAACCAATATTGGCCGGCGCTGTATTTCGTCGATTCGCAGGGGCGTGTTCGATATCAGCATTTTGGCGAGGGCTCATACGAACAGTCCGAAATGATCATTCAACCTAAATTCGGCGGTTGAGGCGTTTTCCGGGGGCTGAGAATCATTCATTTTCATATGCATGGGACAGGATTTCGCGCGCTTTGGGGCTCACCCGTCGGGTGAACAATCTCCGGTTGAACCCGACGCGTCGGGCGTGGGCGTCGTGGTCGACAGTTTCGCCGGTTCAATTCGGGTCGAGTTTGATCATGAAGCGGCGTTTACGCCGCTCGGGCAATTGCCGTTCTTCATCGATTTTCTGAAGACCGCGGGGTTGTTCGAGGCGTTGGTGGCGGATTGCCCGCTGCGTTACACCAGTCCGAACGCGCCCAAGAAGCGCGACGTGCTGGGGACGGCGATGTTGTCGATGTTGGCCGGGCACAAGCGCTACGCGCATATCGCGGCGCTGCGGAGCGGCCGCGTGTTGCCCGAGCTTCTCGACATGAGCAAGATCGTCAGCGAGGACGCGGTTCGGCGGGCGTTCGCGGCGATCGAGGAAGAAGCGGGCGCGAACTGGCTACGAGGTCATCTCGACCATTGCGTGGAGCCGCTTTTGAGCGAGCCGTGGATACTCGACGTCGATACGACGGTGAAGCCGCTCTACGGCCATCAGGAAGGAGCGGTGGTCGGCTACAATCCCAAGAAGCCTGGGCGGCCCAGCCACTGCTATCACACCTATTCGATGGCGGGGACGCGATTGGTTCTCGAGGTGGATGTGAGCGCGGGCAACGAGCACACTTCCAATCACAGCGCGCCTGGCCTTTGGGCGCTCTTGGACCGAACGCCGCGCGATTGTTGGCCTTCTCTTTTGCGCGGCGACAAGGGCTTCGGCAATGAGGGGATCATGGGCGAAGCCGAGCGGCGCGCTTTGCCGTATTTGTTCAAGCTACGGCTGACCGCCAACGTCAAACGCGCGATCGAGCGTCTTTCGGGGCAGAGTGATTGGGTCAATTCGGGCCAAGGTTGGCAAGCCAAGGGGACCGAGATTCGATTGCAAGGCTGGAGCCGACAACGGCGCGTCGTCGTATTGCGGCGGCGCGTGAGAGGCGCGCTGGCGACGCCCGCGATGGACGAGGATGGACCGCCTCGGCTCGCCTTCCTCGACATCGGTGCGAGCGAGGAGATGTGGGAATATCAGGTTCTCGCGACCACGCTCGCCGAGGCCCTGGAAAGCTTTGGCCAGCTCTATCGCGACCGCGGCGATGGAGAGAATGTCTTCGACGAGTTGAAGAACCAATGGGGCTGGGGCGGCTTCGTCACGCATGACCTGGCGCGCTGTCGTCTGGCGGCCCGCCTCGTGGCGTTGTTTTATGATTGGTGGAACATCTTCACGCGCTTGGCCGAGCCGGATCGTCACCGAGAAGCGATCACGAGCCGGCCATTGTTGTTGCACGCCATCGCCGAACGGGTGCGCCATGCGCGACAAACGACGATCAAGATCACCAGCACGCACGCCAAGTCCGTTCCCGCTGCAAAGGCGCTTCGAGCGGTAGCCCTATTCCTGAGGCGGTTGGTCACAAATGCGGAGCAGTTGACGCCCTGGCAGCGTTGGCGCGAAATCCTCTCCCGCGCCTTTCAAGCCTTCCTCAAAGGCCGCGCCCTGCGCGCGCCGCCGCGCTTATGTCCATCTTGACGCAACCGCAGATTGAACCCCCCCCGCTTCACGAACGACGATCAGAGCCAACTGCCGAATTTAGGTTCAAGAATTGCTGGCCGAGGCGGGAGTCGGCGGGATCGACAGTGAACCCGTGTCGGTAGATGCCCGCGGTCTTGAAGCGGCCGCCGATTGGGGCAGCCTGAAGTCTGAGGAAAATTATGTCGGGTACGAGCGCACCCAGAACTTCACGTCGCCGGGGGGTGCGGTCTTGGACCAGCCTCGCGTCTATATGCTCCCCGCGCAACTGCGCCTGAACGATTGGGCGCTTTCTGGGGATTGGACGGTGAAGAACCAAGCCGCCGTGCTGAACAAGCCCAATGGACGCATCGCGTACCGTTTTCACGCCCGCGATCTTCATCTTGTCATGGGCCCCCCTGCCCCAGGCACTCCCGTGCGATTTCGCGTGCTGATCGATGGACGGCCGCCAGGCGCGGCTCACGGAATTGACGTTGACGAACAAGGCGACGGCATGGTGACCGAACAGCGTCTGTACCAGCTGATCCGACAACCGAAACCCATCGCCGATCACCAGTTCGAGATCGAGTTTCTCGGTCCAGGCGTGGAGGTTTTTGCGTTCACGTTCGGCTAATCCGTTGCGCGGGGGGATGTTCGAAAGTTCGTAGCGCATGATCCCGGCCTCCAGATTCGAGGCTTAAAATCACGATCCGCATCCGCGAACCCATGGTTATGCCCTACCCGTCTCGAACTCGGCGGCCACTTCGTGACCGGTCGCCCGCACCGCCCACCGGAGGAATCATGGCCACCGCAACCACTGCTGTATCCACCCAGCGCGAACCGGAACTGCTCGGCCAGACCGTCGTCGTTATCGGCGGCAGCGCCGGCATCGGGTTGGAAACCGCCCGGCGAGCCCGCGCCGAGGGCGCCGGCGTCATCATCACCGGGCGCAATCCCGAACGCCTCAAGCAAGCAGCGCTCGAGCTCGACGCGCAGCGCACCGCGGCCTTCGACGCCAACGATTGGGCCTCCCTGCAGTCGTTCTTCCAGGATCTCCCAATCCCGATCGACCACGTGATGGTCACCGCCGGCGCTCCCCACTACGGGCCTGCGCTCGAAATGCCGCCAGAGGAGGCGCGACGCGAACTCACCGAGCACCTGTTGCTCGCGCTCGGGGTCGCACGTGGCGCCGCCCACAAGGTCAATCCGCCCGGCTCCCTGGTATTCATGGGCGGCACGGGCGCGCGTCGCCCACGAGCTGGCCTCGGAATCGCCTCGGCAGCCACCGTCGCGTTCCCCACCCTCATCGCCAACCTCGCGCTCGAGCTCGCGCCGATCCGCGTCAACCTGATCGCCGCAGGCTTCGTCGACACACCCCTCTCGGCATCAATCCTCGGCGACGACCTCGACAAGCGGCGCGACGAGCTCCGCGCGACGCTGCCCATCCGGCGCGTCGTCGGACCAGCTGACGTCGCCGCGCTAGCCGTTCACATCATGAGCAACACAGCATTGACGGGCGCGACGTACGATATCGACGGCGGCCAGCAGCTCGTCTCGTGATGAACGCACGACAGTGACCTCCATCTCGTTGCTTCTGTGCCCCCTATGGGACGCATTTGGTGAATGGCCGCTTCACGTCAACTCCGGCCGTCTGCTGCGCGCCCCCAAGAGACACCGTCATGAACGATCCGACGCAGGCGGCGGAATGGATGGGAATTACGGTGGCGCGTACACATTTCCCTGTTTCTGGCGATGGCCTGTGGTCGCGCGAGTGAAGCCGAAGCGAGGGCGTAAGCCCGGCCATTGCCGTCGCGTCGAGAAGCGCCGCAAATTCGCCCCGGCGTTTGACCCACATCAATGCGCGTGGACCTCGCGCTCTGCGAGGCTGGCGATCTCAGACGCGGCTCAATGTCTGCCGACACAGCGAATGCTGCGATGCTGAAACGTCAGAGCGGGCCACGGCCAAAAGCCTCCGGGAGGAAGGCAGCCGCGATCACCCTCTGAAACTTCGGGCCGGAGCGCTAGGCTAGTGCCCCGGCCCGAAACAGCCGAGATCACTTCATCCTGATTACCAACGTATGATCCGGCCCGCGGCATTTCCGTGATCATGGCGCCATGCGCGCCAACGACAAATGGCTCGACCGGGCCAACAGGCGTCTGTCGCCCCCAAATCATCTCCTGATCTCGTGTCGTCACAGCCGCAGTCCGATCCCCTCCGCCTCGGACAATTCCACCGTCCGCTTCTCGTCCTCGGGCAGGATCACGCGTATCTCGGCATAAGGCAGGGGGTAATTCCCGCTCGCCCCGACCGCGACCCGCACGCGGCTCGCGGTCCAACTCAGCGCGATCGTCACGCGGGTCGAGGCGCCGACCACGGAGATGCCGTCGTCTTCAAGGAGAGCGGCGCTCGAAGCGCCCTCGCCGGCGCCCGGAAAAACGCTGAGCGCCCGCGAGGGCTCGTCGTGCAGGCGCGAATAATCGTCGCCGCTGTCGGTCGTCGCGACGATCGCTCCGGCCGGCGCGAGCAGCGGCAGCCGATCCAGCGGCGCCGGGATGGTCGCGCTCCGACCGGCCGGGTAGACGCGCCCGGTCCAGAAATCGCGCCAGCTTTCGGGGCCGCGCGGCAGATAGACCTCGACCTCGCGCGCGCCTTCGCGCAGGACCGGCGCAGCGAGCAGGCAGGGGCCGAACATGGCCGCGTCGGCGTCGGCGAAACAGGCGGGATCGTCCTCGAAGGCCACGAAGGTCGGCGCCAGCACAGGGATATGCGCCTCGTGCGCCCAAAACATCGCGCTGTAGAGATAAGGCATGAGCCGCAATCGCAACCGCAGCGCGTCGCGGATCGCCGGCAGCGCCTCCGGGTGCAGCCAGGGCGAGGTCGTGACGCCATCGTCCTTCCAGCTGTTCATGAGAAAGCGCGGATGCAATAGCCCGGCCTGCGTCCAGCGGATCAGCAGTTCGGGCTCGGGCGGGGGCCCAGCGAAGCCGCCGACGTCATGGCCGATGTTGAACATGCCGGAGAGCGACATGCCGAGGCCGGTGCGCAGGTTCCATTTCAGCGAGTCCCAACTCGTCGTGTTGTCGCCGCTCCAAGTCTGGGCATAGCGCTGCAGGCCGGGCCCGCCGGCGCGCGTGACGGTGAAGGGGCGGACGTTCGGCTTCGAGGCGAGCTGGGCTTCGCGCGTCGCGCGCGTCATCAGCAGGGCCTGCACAGGGCGCAACAGGGACAGCGGCGTCGGCTCGCCGAAGCCCGCGCAGATCGCGTCGTCGTCCCACAACCCGTATTCATTGTTGTCGTTCCACCCCGCGTCGACGCCGTAGTCGAGGACCTGTCGGGCAAGGCCCTCCTTCCACCACGCGACGCCGGCGGGATTGGTGAAATCGACATGCGCGCCCTCGCCGTCCCAGAACTGTGATTTCAGAGGCGCGTGATCGTCGCCGCCGGCGATGAAGCCGCCGGCCGCCGCGACCTCTCCATAGCGGGGATGGTCGTCAAGTAGGCACGGCTTGACGTTGGCGACCACCTTCATGCCCGCATCGGCGAACGCGCGCGTCAGCGCCTTCGGCTCTGGGAATTTTGCGCGGTTCCAGGTGAAGACGTAGCGCTTTCTGCCGATCGAAGTGTAGCCCGAGCCAAAATGAAATGAGGAGATGGGGACGTCGAGCGCCTTCGCCGCGTCGATCACGCCCTGGATGCGCGCCTGCGCGTCGGGCGCGTCGGCGAGCGCCATCGCGGTCTGCGCGAAACCGAGCGACCAGCGCGGCGGCAGCGCCGTGCGGCCGGTCAGGGCGACGAACTTGGCGGTGACGTCCGCCAAGCGCGGGCCGAGGATCAGGTAGAAATCGAGGTCGCCGTCCTCGGCCTCATAGGCGCGATAGCGGCCGAAGTAATTGTCGCGCTCGCAGCCGAGGTCGAAACCGCCCTCGGCGCCGTTGTCGTAGAAAACGCCATGCGAGACGCCGCTCGCCGCTTCGCGCACGATCAGGAACGGCCAGTTCTTGTAGAGCGGATCGCCGCGTTCGGGATCGAAGCCGAGCAAATCGCGCATCGCGCAACGCAGCCGCCGCCCGGTGAGGTCGAGCGGGCCGGTCTTGTCGCCCAAGCCATAGTGACGATCGCCGAGAGCGCGCGCCATCGCGTGTTTGAAGGCATGCGTCTTCTGTCCGAGAAAATAGGGCTGCGTCTTGCGGTCGCGCGCGAAGATCGTTCCGTCGGGCAGCGCCCAGTCCATGCGAAAGCCGTCGAGCGTCAGGGTCAAGCGCAGCGCTCGCGTCGCGAGCGCGACATGGGTCGGCGACGCCGTGATCTCGGTCGCGACGGCCGGCCACGAACTGTCGTCGAGCCGCGCGCGGCCCGCCCAGTCCGTGTCGCCCTGGCCGAACGCGGGCACGGCCCATGTGCGCTTCTGACGGACCTCGGCCCCGCGCAGAGCCGTGACCCGGACGAGGTCGTCGGCAAGCGCGACGATCCGCATCGCGGCGCCGTCGCCGCAATCCAGCGTGAGCCCGCGCGAGTCGCATGAGGTCAGGCGGGCGCGAAGGATCGGCTTCATCGCGTCGGGCTCCTCTCGTCAGGCCGGCGCGAAACGTTCGACGTGGCGCCCGCGCCGTCGAGGCCGCCTCGGGCGCCCATAGGCGATTGTTCCTCTCGCGCACTGTCGTCGCGTAGGACGTTTCTATTCGAGACTCGCTACGAAGGAAAACGAGGCGCCGGCCCTCCGCGGCTGTTGGTTGGGCGAGATGCCTTGGGCGGGATGAAATCATTTGTCGAGTTGACGAAGTCATTCCGAGGGGCCGCGCGAAGCTCGCCGCCGGCTGCCGTTCCGCCACGATCAGTGTCCCAACGCGAGACGAGGCGCCTTACCGGTTCGCCCCAAGCCGCTCACGCTGGAACTTTCTTACAAGCCGGCCGCCTCATTCGCCGGAGCGGGCCACGCCGGGGTGAGGTCGGCGATGCGGATCGCCCAGAACTCCGCGAGAACTCCTCCGCGAAAATTTCTCGGCTTGACCCGGAAGGCAATCGGTCGGCAAGCTCAACGGCGCGGCCTGAGCAGGACCCCGAGCGCCGTTGGCGGCGCCGCAATCGGCCCGGGGGCTTCGGCCGAACCGCCAATGACGGCGCCGTCGAGAGAGGCTGCAATGGTCGAGAGCGTCTACAAAGTGATCGAGCTGGTCGGGACGAGCGACAAGTCCTGGGAGAAGGCCGCCAAGGCCGCGGTCGAACGCGCCGCTCTGAGCCTGAGGGACATGCGGGTGGCCGAGGTCCTCGAGCAGGACCTCGTGATCGAAGGGGGCAAGGTCGAAGCCTATCGCACCAAGCTCAAGGTGTCCTTCAAGTACGAAGGCAAGGACTGAGGCTCGCGGCGCACCGGGCGGCGCTTGCCGGCGCCGCCGTCGGCGGGTCCTTCGCCTTCTCCAACGAGCGCCGCCTCCATCCGGCGCTCGGCCATCGCGCGCCGATGACCGTCCGGCGCAAGGGCGCCGCGCCGGCATCCCATGGGCATGCCGACAACGCTCGCGCGTCGACCCCCTGCCCACGGGGCGGATCAGGGCTGCGCGGCCGCTTCACCCGCCAGACGTGTGGGCTTCGCTCCGGTCGAACCGCGATTCGGTTGCTCGCCGGTCAGAACTCCACCTCGAGTTCCTCGATCTCCTCCTTCTCGGCGAGCGCGGCTTCGCGCCATTCCTTCATCGCGGGAAGATCCCAGACGAGGTCGGCGTAGTCCTTCAATTCGCCGTCGAGCGCGACGCCGTAGGTGCGGAAGCGGCTCACCACCGGGGCGTACATCGCGTCGGCCATGCCGATCTTGCCGAAGAGGTAGGGGCCGCCGTAGGCGCTGAGGCACTCGCGCCAGATCACGAGGATGCGGTCGATGTCGGCCTTGGCCTTCGACCAAATCTTGAAGCGGGGAAACTCGGCCTTGATGTTCATCGGCAGCGCCTGCCGCAGCGAGACGAAGCCCGAGTGCATTTCGCCGCAGATGGAGCGGCAGTGGGCGCGCGTTGCCTGATCCTTGGGCAGAAGGCCCGCCTTCGGCGCGACTTCGTTCAAGAACTCGCCGATCGCCAGCGTGTCCCACACCCGCATGCCCTGGTGGGTGAGGCACGGCACCAGGATCGAGGGCGACAGCAGCAGGATCTCGGCCCGCGCGTCGGCGTCGTCGGGCGCGACGATCACCTCGTCGAAGTCGATCTTCGCCAGCTTGGCCATCAGCCAGCCGCGCAACGACCAAGAGGAATAGTTCTTGCTGCTCAGACTGAGCGTCGTGCGTGACATATCCCCACCGATTGTTGACGGTCGCCTCGACATTCTTTCATTTTAGCGCGAAGCAAACGATGTGCCAAAGGCCGATCGCCGCAGGGGTCTCTGGCACATTGCTTGCTCCTTTCAGGGGCGTGCGAGGCGGACCGGCGGGATGATGTACGACGCTTATCAGAAACTGGCCGACGCGAGCGATCAGGTGAGGATGCTCGCGGAGAACGCCCATGCGATCCTCAGCGCCTGGTCGTCGAACCCGTTCGCGCCCCCCGTGCGGCGCATGACGGCCTATTACGAGCTCGTCGCCCTCGCCGGCTTCGCCCATTCGCGGCCCGACTATGGCATCGACAGCGTCGAAGTCCGTGGCGAAGCCGTGCCCGTCGAGGAGAAGGGCGTCACGTCGACGCCGTTCTGTCAGCTTCTGCGCTTCCGTCGCGAAGGCGGCGAAGACGATCCGAAGATTCTGCTCGTCGCGCCGATGTCGGGGCATTTCGCGACGCTTTTGCGCGGCACCATCCGCACCCTATTGCGCGATCATCAGGTGTTCGTCACCGACTGGATCAACCCGCGCAACGTGCGGCTCGAGGACGGCGGCTTCGCGCTCGAGGACTACACCCAGCACCTCGTCGACTTCGTCGGCTTCATCGGCGAGGACTGCCATGTGGTGGCGGTTTGCCAGCCGACGGTCTCGGCGCTGGCCGCGACCGCGGTGCTGGCGCAGGACAATTCGAACCTCCAGCCCGCGAGCCTCACCCTGATGGCCGGGCCGATCGACGCGCGCATCGCGCCGACCAAGGTCAACGAACTCGCGCAGGAGAAGCCGATCGAATGGTTCGCCACGAACATGATCGGCATCGTGCCCGATAAGTTCGAGGGCGCGGGGCGGCGGGTCTATCCCGGCTTTCTCCAGCTCTGCGCCTTCATGAGCATGAACGCGGAGCGGCACACCCAATCCTTCGTCGACCTCTTCCACCACCGCGTCGCCGGCGACATCGAGAAGGCGGACGCCATCCGCGACTTCTACAAGGAATATTTCGCGATCATGGACATGAGCGCGGACTTCTATCTCGAGACGGTCGAGCAGGTGTTCCAACGCTACCTGCTGCCCCAGGGCCTGATGAAGCACAAGGGGCGCAAGATCGAGTCGAAGGCGATCCGCAGGACGTTCCTGCTCACCGTCGAGGGCGAGAAGGACGACATCTGCGCCGTCGGCCAGACGCTCGCCGCGCAGGACCTCTGCTCGGGCTTGAGGCCCTATATGAAGACCCACCACCTCCAGGCCGGCGTCGGCCACTACGGCGTGTTCAACGGTAAGCGCTGGGAAGCGCAGGTCTACCCGGTGCTGCGCAACCACATCCAGTCGAGCCGGTGATGGGAACGCCGGCGCGCTCCGCAGGCGCCTTTGGCCCGGGCCGCCCGATGCCCGAGTTCGGCAAGACTAAATGCCTTCCAACTGATCCGGATGAATTTCGACGACTTCGACGGTGCGGACTTCTATTCCCAGTCGCAAGCTACGAAGCAACTCACAGAGCGTTTCCCCGTCCACGAGGTCGATAGCGGGCGCGCCGTCGCGGACCGCTTCACGTTGCGCGTCTGCTGTGAATCGGCCCGTCGTGATGATCAACCCCTTGTCCGCACGACCGATCATCGCACCACGAAAATCGCGAATGACCGAGGCCGATACAGCATCTTTCCAGCGTTTGCTCTGAAACAGTACATGAAACGAAACCAAGTTCATGCGAAGGACGCCCGCGCCATCTATGCCGCCATCGCCCGAGCGTCCTGTAACTTCCACCTTGGTAAACCCGCTCTCGCGCAGGATGTGCTGACACAAGCGCTCGAAGCTGTCCGCCGGCATGGATTTGAGGATGGCAAGGAGCTTCTCTTTCCAGCCGATTTCGCTCTCGTCGACCGGCCCGTCGTTCGCATCCGGAGATGCGTCCTTCGGCTTGCTCCGCCTCGGTGCTCGGCTCTTAATAGACAGACGCACTTGCCGCACAACGTCGGCCGCATCTTTCTCCCTAAAGCTGCGACCCTTGCTGGTAAGCGCCCAAATACCCCGCTCGCTATTGTCGATGGCGCCAACTTTTTTCAAGTAGGTCCGCGCCCAGGCCAGCCGATACTCGACCTCAGACGTCGTGCCGTCTCCATGCGGTACCGCAAGCACGTCTTCGCTCAGGTTCATGTCGGCGACCACGCGCTCGACCATTTCCGCAATCGACGCGGATCCGCCCGTCTCTTTGAGCGCGCGGATCACGGGCCAAAAGAATTCAGAGTATCGCGGGACCGCGTTCACTTTCGCCGGGTTCCCTTTAGACTTCATCTTGTCCGCCTTGCGCTTCTCCCATCATATCTCACTTTATACAGGATCAAATCGAGGTCCCAGGTATTATGCCTTGCGCGTCGAACCTTCGTCTCAGACAATTTCAACCAATGTCTCGCCTCGCTGCAACGCAATCAATAGGTCGGGAAACGCGGCTGCAAATCTTGTGAGCAATTCTCGCCGCCGCGTATTTGGCCAGCGTATCCAGACAATCGCCGGTCCGCCCCTCGCGAGAGATTTGCGTTGCGCGAAATCCTCGTCTTTCGTGACGATGACCGAGTTTGCTCTTGCAGCATAGTCCCAAATGGCGTTGTCCGACGCGGTCGCCAAATTCAGATCGGCGACATGCTGGCAGTCGTGGCCTGCCGAAGCGATCCACTTCGCCAGGACCGGAGGAAGCTGCGCATCAATAAGGAACGTGATCACGCGACGCGCAAGACAGGATGATCGCTCTGCCGCGCGGCGTATTCGAGAACAGCGGTAATATCGCCGTCTTCCAGCGCCGGGTAATCCTCAAGAATCTCCTGGCGCGTCGCGCCTGCCGCGAGTAGGTCGAGCACGTCCTTGACCCGGATGCGCAGCGAGCGGATGCACGGGCGACCCCCGCATTGCCCGGGATCGACGGTGATGCGCTGAATTTCGCTCATGGCGGAGCGCTTCCTTTAGCATGAGAGTTCAAACTATGCCGTTTCGAGACGCCGAGTAAAGTGGAGCAATGCGCGCGGACGAGACAAAGTAAGGACGGCGCTATACGACAAACTTTGTCACGTCGACGTGGCGCCCACGGCCCCTCGCTTTGGCGGGCGTCGCCGGACCGCGCCCGGCGGCCGGTCGCGCAGTGCCCGCATCACCCCTTCATGAACGGCTTGTGCAGGACGAGGTCGGCCTCGTTGAGGCGGTCGCTGGCGGTCCAGGACTGGTGCCAATAGGGGTAGATGAGCGGCGGCTGGCTCACCTTGTCGAGCCGCGCGCGCTCTTCGTCCGTGAGCTTCACGCCGACGCAAGCGAGGTTGTCGCGGAACTGCGCCTCCGTGCGCCCGCCGATGACGAGGGAGGTCACCGCGGGGCGGCCGAGGGTCCAGGCCAGCGCGATCTGCGCCGCGGACACGCCGCGCGCTTCGCCGATGGCCACCAGTTCGTCGACGATCGCCCAGAGCGCGTTCTCGTCGCGGACCGGCGGCTCGGTCCAGCCGGCGAACTGGCGCGTGCCCTCGGGCGCCGCCTTGTCGCGGCGATGCTTGCCGGACAAAAGGCCGCCGGCGAGCGGGCTCCAGACGAGGACGCCGAGCTTCTGGTCGACGGCGATCGGCAGAAGCTCGTATTCGGCCTCGCGCGCCTGCAGCGTGTAGTGAATCTGCTCGGAGACGAAGGGGACGCGATGCTCGCGTCGCGCGACCTCCATCGCCTTCATCATGTGCCAGCCGGAAAAGTTCGAGCAGCCGACGTAGCGGACCTTGCCGGAACGCACGAGACTGTCGAGCGCCTCCATCGTCTCTTCGAGCGGCGTCAGACCGTCCCACTGATGCAGCTGGTAGAGGTCGATCACGTCGGTGCGCAGGCGCTTCAGGCTCGCCTCGCATTCGCGGATGAGATGCCAGCGCGACGAGCCGGCGTCGTTTGGCCCTGGGCCCGTCGGAAAGCGCGCCTTGGTGGCGATCAGCATTCCCGGCTTTCGAGTCGGCATCGCCTCGCCGATCATCTCTTCCGAGCGTCCGGCGGAATAGATGTTGGCCGTGTCGATGAGATTGACGCCGGCGTCGGCGACGATGTCGATGAGCCGCCGCACCTCCTCGAGAGACACGTCGCCGATCTTGGCGAACGGCCCCTTGCCGCCGAAGGTCATCGTGCCCATCGTCAGCGCCGAAACCTTCAGGCCCGAATTGCCCAGTTGCCGGTATTCCATCGCTCGCTCCTCTTCATGGGGACGGCGCGGGAGCTAACATGCCAGCGGCCGGAGGCCAAGCGGCTTGTCTCTGCGCCAAGCTTGCCGCACGGCGCCGTTTATGAGCAATGTCGCCGCCACTTGGAATTCCTCGATCGTCAGGAGCCTCCCCCGTGGCCTTCGCCTCCTTCCGCCGCCTCGCCGGCGCCGCCCTCGTCTGCGCCGCGGCTTTCGCCGCCGCGCCTGCGTTCGCCGCCGCCGCCCTCCAGCCCGACGGCACGGTCGACATGGCCAAGGTGTTGCAGCCGGGGCCGCTGCCGGAACTGGCGATGGGCGACCCGAACGGCGTGCCGGTCATCGAATACGGCTCGCTCGACCTGCCCGCACTGCGCCGTCTTCAGCAAGGAGACGTTTCCTCAGTTGAAGAAGGAATACATCGACACCGGCAAGGTGCGCTTCATCTTCCGCGAATTCGCGCGCAACACCCTCGACGTCGCGGCCTTCGTGCTCGCCCGCTGCCTCGGCGACGACAAGACCTACGCCGCCGACGAACTGCTGTTCGCCGAGCAGGGCAAATGGGCCTTCGTCGACAAGCCGCTCGAACCGCTGATCGCGGCGATGCGGCCGACAGGCATGACGCAGGAACAGGCCACCGTGTGCCTCAAGAATCAAAAGCTCGCTGACGGCGTTGTGGCGATCACGAAGACGGCCGCCCAGGAGATCCACCTGACCGGCACGCCGACCTTCGTCATCGCCGGCAAGGTTTATGGGGGCGAGCTGACCTTCGACCAGTTGAAGGCGATCCTCGATCCGCTGGTGAAGAAGTAGCGGCCCGCCTCACCACGAAAGAAACCGCCGTCCCGCGAGCGCGCCCGCTCCAGCGCAGACGAGGGTCGCGAGCGGATACCAGGTCGCGACGAAGAGCGGCGAATCGTCGGGGCAGTGCGTGGCGTAGAGGAGCGCGGCGAGCCCGGCCGCACCCGCGCCGGCGAGCGCGCCGGTCCATCCCGGATGCTGCGGCGCGCCAGCCCGCATCGCGACGATGAGCGCCGCGAGAATCGGCGCGGCCATCATCGGGATCATTGTCGTGCAGTACATCCAGTTTTCGCCGACGAGGCGCTGAAGCCACTCGTCGGACGGCGCCACCATCAGTTCGGCCACGACCGCAAGAGCAAGCAGGATCAGCGGCGCGAAAAGCCAGAGGGCCAGCGCGCCGGGCCTCGCGTCGGGGCGGGCGAGGCGGACGAGCAGCAAGAGCGACGGGAAGGCCAGCGCGAACGCGTCGACGAACTTGAGATCGAAGCGCACGGTCCGGGCGGCCTCGGCGAAGTCAGGCCTCGGCCCGACGAAGACGGCGTAGAGCGCAAGCGCGCCGAGAAGACCAAGGGCCAGCGCCGCGGCGAAGCGCCGGCCCATGTGGACGGGTTCGGGGACCGGGTCGGCGGCGAGCGCCGCGATGAGTTCGGACGTCTTCACGACACGGACCTCCGCCAGGCGGCGCCGAGCGATTTCAACGCCCGGTGCAGCGCGACCCGGACCGCGACCTCGGTCATCGACAGGCGCGCGGCGGTCGCCGCGATCGACTGCCCGTCGAGCGAGATCGACTGGACGATGTCGCGCTGGCGCGGCGACAGCGCCTCCATCAGCCTTTTGGCGTCGCTCAGCGTGTGCGGGTCCTCCTCGGCGGGGGCGGCGAGAAACTCCTCGAAATCCTCGATCGGCTCGGCGCGCCGCGCGCCCCGCCGCCGCATGGCGTCGATGATCTTGTGGCGCGCGATCGCGTTCACCCAAGGGGCGAGCTTCTGGCTCGGGTCCCAGGTGTGACGCTTCAGGTGGATCGCCAGCAACGTCTCCTGCACCGCATCCTCGACATCGGCGTCGCCCAAACGCGCGCGAGCGAACGCCGCCCGCGCCATCGCCCTCACCGAACGGCCGATATCCTCCAGGAGGCGCCGGTAGACGCCTTCGTCGCCCGCCATCGCGGCCTTCATCATGCTCGACCAGGGATCGTCCGGAGGACCTTCGACCGGCAGGGCGCTCATACGGCGTTCGTTCCGTTTCGGCTGGCGTTACGGGTCGTGAGGACTTTTTTGAGCGGCGCGAACGCGCGGCGACGCGGCGCCTCCCTGTAACATGGCGCCGCCCGGGCGCGAAGACGCCGGCGAGGAACATCGAATCCGGGCGGAGGACTTTCTCGTGACCATTGGCTTTCAGCGCGCCGGCGTCGGCTTCAAGGCCGAGCACTTCGACGCCATCCTGGAGTCGCGCCCGAAGCTCGGCTTCTTCGAGGTCCATGCGGAAAACTACATGGGCGCGGGCGGGCCGCCGCACCGCCGGCTCGAGGCGATCCGCGCGCTCTACCCGTTGTCGCTGCACGGCGTCGGCCTGTCGATCGGCTCGCCCGGACCGCTGGACGCCGCCCATCTCGCGCGGCTCGCGACCGTAGCCGGGAGATATCAGCCGGCGCTCGTCTCCGAGCATCTCGCCTGGTCGACGCACGCGGGCGCTTTTTTCAATGATCTGCTGCCCCTGCCCTACACGGAAGAGACGCTCGACCGGGTCTGCGAGCACATAGAGATGGTGCAGACTGCGCTCAAGCGCCCGATCCTTCTCGAGAACCCCTCGACCTACGTCGCCTTCGCCGAAACCACGATCGGCGAGACGGAGTTTCTGGCAGAGATCGTCCGGCGGACGGGCTGCGGCCTCCTGCTCGACGTCAACAACGTCTTCGTCAGCGCGGCCAATCATGGCTTCGACCCTCACCGTTACCTCGCCGACTTCCCGTTCGCCGCGGTCGGCGAGATCCATCTCGCGGGCTATGCCGACGACGCCGACGACGCGGGGCTGCCGCTCCTGATCGATGCGCATGACTCGCCCGTCCGCGAGGCGGTCTGGGCGCTCTATGCCGAGGCGATCCGGAGGCTCGGGCCGACGCCGACCCTCGTCGAATGGGACAACGACCTGCCGGCCTGGCCGGCGCTCTTCGCCGAGGCGCGCCGCGCCGAGCGCGCGATGGCCGCGGCGCTCACGCCGGACGCGGAGCCCGCCCGTGTCCTTTGAGGCGACGATCGCGGCCTTCGCCGCGGCGCTTTGCGACCCCGCCGCGCCTCCGCCGGTCGCCACGCGCGGCCGGCAGGGCGCGCCCGACTCTCGCCGCTTTGCGGTCTATCGCAACAATGTCGCGGTCGGGCTGATCGGCGCGCTCGAGGCGCGCTATCCGGTCGCGCGCCGGATCGCCGGCCGAGACGCCTTTCGCATGATGGCGCGCGCGTTCTCGAACGCGCACAAGCCGCGCTCGCCGGTGCTGGTCGCCTATGGAGAGAATTTTCCGGATTTCGTCGCGGCGCAATTCGCCGAGCTTGGCCTTCCCGCTCTCGCCGACGTCGCGCGGCTGGAGAGCGCCTGGGTCGAGGCCTATCACGCCGGAGACGCCGGCGTCGCGAGCCTCGCCCACCTCGCGGCGCTCGATCCGGCGGCTTTGCCGGGCGCCCGGATCGCGTTCCATCCCGCGGCGCGGCTCCTCACCTTCGCGACCCCGGCGGCCTCGATCTGGGCGTCCTTTCAGGACGGCGCCGAACCGGCCGCGCCGCCTCGCTGGCGGGGCGAAGACGCGCTTGTCACGCGCCCCGAGGCGGACGTGTCGGTGCGCATCCTGCCGCCGGCCGGCTACGCCTTCGCGAACCGCCTTCGCGACGGCGCGACGCTCGCCGAGGCCGCGGAGACGCTCGCCGATGCGGGGGAGTTCGGCCCCCATGTCGTCGGCCTCGTCGCGGCCGGCGCCGTCGCATCGATCATCCCTGGAGAACGCCCATGAGCGCAGACGCCGCCGCGCCGTTCGCGACGCCGCTCTCCGATCCGATCGCCCGGTTCACCGGCGCGCTGTTCGGGCTCGTGCCGGCTTCGCTCGCGCTCATCGTGCTGCGGCTGACGCTCGCCCTGCCCTTCTACAAGTCGGGGCTCACGCGGTGGGACGGCTGGTTCACCCTTTCGTTCGGAGCGAAAGCGCTGTTCTCGGACGAATACCGGCTCCATCTCTTCGGCCAGGAGATTCCGTTCCCTCAGCCGGAACTCGTCGCGACGATGGCGAGCACCGCTGAAATCGTGCTGCCGATCCTGCTCGCCTTCGGGCTCCTCACCCGCTACGCCGCGCTCGGACTCCTTGGCATGACGGCCGTCATCCAGCTCGTCTATCCCGATGGCTGGGCGAACTTCCATCTGCCCTGGGCGGCGATGGCGCTCGCGATCATGGCGTTTGGGCCGGGCCGGGTTTCGCTCGACCGGCTGCTTGGCCTCGACGGCGCGTCGCCCCGGCGCGCTCCGACGTGACGGATTTGCGACGGAATCTCGGTCCTTCGCGCTATTGACGGCCCCGAAAAGGCGTGGCTTTAAGCGCCGTCGGTGACGCTCGGCGTCGACCATTCCTCAAAGGAGAAGCGACGCCATGCCGCATTGGCCCCGCTATGGGCGCATCGACGGCCCAATCGTCATGATCGGCTTCGGATCGATCGGCAAGGGGACCCTGCCGCTGATCGAGCGCCACTTCCAGTTCGACAAGGAGCATTTCGTCGTCATCGACCCGAACGACTCGGACCGGCGCCTGCTCGACGAGCGCGGCGTCAAATTCGTGCACGTGGGCCTCACGCAGGACAACTATCGCGAGGTGCTGGGCAAATATCTGAGAGCCGGCAAGGGACAGGGTTTCTGCGTCAACCTGTCGGTCGACACCTCCTCGCTCGACATCATGCGCTTCTGCCGCGAGATCGGCGCGCTCTATATCGACACCGTCGTCGAGCCGTGGCCGGGCTTCTATTACTCCAAGAACCTCGGCAACGAGGCGCGCACCAACTACGCCCTGCGCGAGACGGTGATGGAGGAGCGGCGCAGGAACCCGGGCGGAACGACCGCGGTCTCCTGCTGCGGCGCCAATCCGGGAATGGTGTCCTGGTTCGTCAAGCAGGCGCTCATCAACCTCGCCGCCGACCTTCGCGAGAAGATCGCCGAACCGAAGACGCGCGAGGACTGGGGGAGGCTCGCCGAGCGACTCGGCGTCAAGGGCGTGCACATCGCCGAGCGCGACACCCAGCGGGCCAAGAACCCGAAGCCGCGCAACGTTTTCGTCAACACCTGGTCGATCGAAGGCTTCCTGTCGGAAGGCATGCAGCCGGCCGAACTCGGCTGGGGCACGCACGAGAAATGGGCGCCGCCGAACGCGGGGTTCCACACGACCGGCTGCGAAGCGGCGATCTACCTCAACCAGCCCGGGGCCAACACCCGCGTGCGCTCCTGGACGCCGACCGCGCGCGGCCAGTTCGGCTTCCTCGTCACCCACAACGAATCGATCTCGATCGCCGACTATTACACCGTGCGCAACGACAGGGGCGAGGCCGTGTACCGGCCGACCTGCCATTACGCCTATCACCCCTGCGACGACGCGGTCCTGTCGCTGCACGAGCTCTTCGGCCGCGCAGGCCAGATCCAGAGCGCGCACCACATTCTCGGAGAGGCGGAGATCGTCGACGGCATCGACGAGCTCGGCGTGCTCCTCTACGGCCACGCCCGCAACGCCTACTGGTACGGCTCGCAGCTCTCGGTCGAGGAGACCCGGGCGCTCGCGCCCTATCAGAACGCGACCGGCATGCAGGTGACATCGGCGGTTCTGGCCGGGATGGTCTGGGCGCTGGAGAACCCGCTAGCCGGCATCGTCGAGGCCGACGAAATGGACTTCCGCCGCTGCCTCGAAGTGCAGTCGCCCTATCTCGGCCCGGTCGTCGGCGTCGCCACCGACTGGACCCCGCTCGAGAACCGCCCCGGCCTCTTCCCCGAGGACATCGACGAGAGCGATCCGTGGCAGTTCCGCAACGTGCTCGCGAGATAGGCGCGGTATCCGTCGCCTCACCAATGCTTTCAAAGGATTAGGCGCCAAAATCTGCAACTCTCGAGCCCTATAATACGGATTATATCAGTATATATTTCGCAAGGAAAGCCTCGCCAGGGCCAATGTCGTTGGAGCTGACGACCCGGCGCGGCGCTCCCTCCGGGCCTATTTCCATCGGACCGACGGGGATCTTGCTTGACCAACTTGACCAACACGCCGCGCTGCGCGTAGCATGCGCCATGGCGCGAACCGTCAATCTCTACGAAGCCAAGACGCATCTCTCGGCGCTGGTCGACGCCGCCGAGCGCGGCGAACAAATCATCATCGCCAAGAACGGCGTCGCCAAGGCGCGCCTTGCGCCGATTCCGAAACCAGCCAGCAAACGCCGGCCCTCCGGGCTGATGAAAATCACCTATATCGCCGAAGACTTCGACGCGACTGACGAAAGCATCATCCGGGATTTCGAGGGCTCGGAGTGAGCTTCCTCATCGATACCCAGGTCTTTCTGTGGTTCGAAACAGGCTCGGGGAGACTCTCGCGCCGGGCGCGCACGCTCATCGAGGACGCGAATGAGGCCGCTTATGTGAGCGCCGCCTCCTTCTGGCAAATCGCGATCAAACGGCGCGCAGGCAAGCTTCAGTTCAAAGGGTCGGCGCGCTCGGCAGCTGCGGCCGCGGGACTTCTCGAACTCGGCATCGACGCGGCCGACGCGGAGACGGCAGGCGCGCTCGATTGGGACCATCGCGACCCCTTCGACCGCATGCTCATGGCCCACTGCCTCAATCGCTCGCTGACCCTTGTCACTGCCGACCCTGCGCTGCGCGCGCGAGGCGACATCGCCGTTTTGTGGGCGGGGTAGAACTTTGGCGCTCAATACTGCCCTTCGAGCGAGGCTTCTAGGAGCGCGATCTCGTCAGGCGTGAGGCCGAACAGCGCATAAACGATCTGGTCGATTTCGCGCTCGGCGGCGGCGATTTGGTCGGATAGCTCGCGCACGCGGGTTGCGTTCTCGCTTAGAGCGGTATCCGAACGGATTAAATCGGTTGGGGGATTCCCGAATCGGTTAATTTCTGCTTCCTCATTCACGCTGCGAGAATGGGGGCGGCGGGGATGGGTCTTTCCAACGATCTTCGCGAGCGCGTGGTTGAGGCGGTGGTCTTGGGCGGGTTGTCGCGCAATCAGGCGGCCGCGCATTTCAAAGTGAGCATAGCGAGCGCAGTGCGCTGGGTGAAGCGGTTCAAGACCACGGGCGAAATTTCGCCGGCGCCTTGTGGCGGCGACCGACGCTCCGGCCGGATCGAGGCGCATCACGACTATCTGTTGGGCCTGATCCGGCGCAGCCCGGACAAGACGCTGCTCGAGATCCAGGAGCGGCTGATCGCCAATTGCGGCGAGCGCTTTGCGGTCTCCGTGCTGTGGCGCTTCTTCGACCGTCACGCGATCACCTTTAAAAAAAACGGCGCATGCCGAGGAGCAACAACGCGCGGACGTGCAAAGTCGACGCCGGGAATGGTTCGCGGGGCAACTCGATCTCGATCCGACGAAACTCGTTTTCGTTGACGAGACCGGAGCCTCCACCAATCTCGCGCGCAAAAGCGGACGTTGCCGGCGCGGGCGCCGCTTGCGGGCGGCCATCCCGCACAGTCACTACAAAACGGTGACTTTGGTCGCCGGCCTTCGCCTTCGCGGCCTGACAGCGGCAAAGACTTTCGACGGACCGATCAACGCCGCCCGGTTCGAGGATTGGCTGGAGACATGCCTCGTCCCCACGCTCTCGCCCGGCGAGGTCGTCGTCATGGACAATCTCCCGGCTCACAAGGGGCCGCGGGTCGAGCAACTCATCAAGGCGGCGGGCGCGGAGTTGCGATATCTCCCAGCCTACAGTCCTGATATGAACCCCATCGAAAAAGCCTTCTCCAAGCTCAAAGCCTTCCTGCGCAAAATCGCCGAACGGACCGTCGTGGGCCTCATGCGCGCCCTCGAAACCTGCGCCGAAATCTTCAAGCCCTCGCAATGTACAAATTACTTCAAATCCTGTGGTTATGAGCACGATACAGGATGATCGGATTCCGCTCTAGATAGGTCTCCCACTCGCCCCGCTCCGTGACCCGAATTTTGGCGTGGAACGCGCGCTTGACCTCGGCGCGAAAGGCCGCGAAGTCGAGTTCATTCCAGTCATGCAGCTTGTTCGTCAGCTTCGCGCGCTCGGACGGCGCAAGGTCGAGGATGCGCCGGCGGACGGCTGACTGGATTTCAAAACGCCGGTGGGCACTGTTTGCGCAGGTCTCATCGAGGGAGGCGAGACGGATGCGGGTTTCCAGTTCAATGTCGGGGATGGGGAGTTGTGAAACGTATTGCGATTTCATGCGCAAGCGCCATTTGCCGCCGCGCATCGGATTTGATACCGAGAACAGGAAAAACCAGGAGACTTTGGAGTTCAACAACGGCGGCAGGAAATTGTCGAATGTTGGCGAAAAGAAAATCGTGCAGTCGAGAAATGCGCCACTTGCATCGACACAAAATTTTGGCCCTTGAGATAAGTCAGGATAGACAATTTTTGATCCGGTCATTTGCGCCTGATACGCCAACTGCGCCTGTTGCAGCTCAAACCATTCCTGTTTCGTCGCGCGCTTTTCCAATTCCGGCTTGAACGGCAGCAGCCAATCGCGGATCGCTGGATAGGCCTCGATATCGACCTTCCCCTTGGGCGTGTTAACGAGCCAGAGCCCCTCCGGCTCGACCCGCCAGCGCTTGACGTTTTCGCCGCGCAGGAAAGGCTTCAAGAGGTCCGCCGACTTCGGATCGTGGCTCACCAGCCGGTCGCGCGTGGGCGTGTCGATGATGAACGCTTCATTGAGGCCGGTCACGATACCGCGAAGCGGCGCGCCGTAGACCTCGCCGAGCGTCTTGCGCCCGCTGGCGATTTTCTCCCGCAGTCTCGCCAGCGCATCGTCCTCGAAGCGCCACGACGTCTCGCCGAGCCGCGCCCGCGGCATCGCGCGCGATCCTTCCTTGAAGGCGCGGCCGAGGTCCTTCGGCGGCTCGCCCCGCACGACAAGGTAAGCAAGGTCGCCAAGCGGCATCGGCGCTTTGCGCAACGCGACGACCGCCGGATAGGTCGTCACGCCTTCGAACACCTGCGCGTCGCCGAAATCGACGACCGCTTCGATCGCCGTTCGTTCGCTGAGGAGCTTGCGCAACGGCTCGCCCGATCCGGTGCGGAAAAACGTCGAGGACGAAATGAAGCCGAGCCGCCCGCCGTCCTTCAAGAGGTTGACCCCGCGCTCGTAAAAATAGGCGTAAAGATCGGCGCGGTCGGACGCGACCGCGTAGTGCCCCGCTAGATATGGCTTGATCGCCTTGATGTGTTCCATTCGCACATAAGGCGGGTTGCCGATGACGATGTCGAAGCCGCCGCGCTCGAAGACTAGCGGAAACGCGGCGCCCCAGTCGAACGGGCGGCCTGTATAGGCGCCATCCTCGATGAGGCTGTCGCCGACGCGGATCGTCGCCTCCAAATTTTGCAGCCGGTGGTCGCGCCTCGCCGTCTTCAGCCACAGCGAGAGGCGGGTGATCTCGACCAATTCGGAATTGAGGTCGACCCCGTACAAGTTCCTGGTCACGATCTCGTCGAAGGCGTCGATCTTCGCCGGCGCGCCGAGTTCTTCGAGCCGCGCCAGCACCGGGCGATATTCCTGCGCCAGCCGGTCGAAGGCGGCGACGAGGAAGGCGCCCGAGCCGCAGGCGGGATCGACGATCGTCAGGTCCCGCAAGGTCTCCAGCCAAGCGCGCCAATAGGCGATCTCCTTTTCCGGCGCCATATCGCCGACACCGAACCCATGTTCGGCTTCAAGCTCCGCGCGGCGCTCGGCGAGCGTTCGGCCGACGGTCTTTTCGACCAGAAAGCGCGTCACTATGTCTGGCGTATAGACGACGCCCGTTCGCTTGCGTTGGCTGATCTTCGGCGGCGCTTCGCCGCGCGCCTCGGCGCGCTTCGTTTCGATGTCGGTGATCGACTGCTCGAAAATGTGGCCGAGCACGGTCACCGGAACTTCGCGCCGATAATCCCAGTTCCCGAGTCCGGCGATGTCCTTGGCCAGCGCCTCCGGCAGGATGAGTGAGTCGACGAGCGGGTCATGGGCGAAGAGGCCGCCGTTGTAGGGCGGAATATCCATGTCGTGACTGCCTCTGTCGACATGGCGGAACAGCCCGAGGAAATTGCGCCAAACCGGCTGCGGGTTGAACTCATTGTGGGACTTGAGCGCGGTTTCGAGCAAATCGCCGCGCATCAATTCGCGCCGCTGGGCGAACGCGATGAAGAGAATGCGATCGAGGATTTTTTGCGCCGGCTCGATCGCGGCGCCGAGCGCGAGCTTCGGTCCCTCGGAGGAATCGACGAGAAAGGCGATCAGCCTTTCTCGTAAGCCGTTGTAATCCCGATAGAGCCGATCGGTGATGTCTGCGTAAGCGGCGTCCGTTTCGTGCAGTAGCCGGTCGGTCGCCTCGCCGAGAAATTCCGCGCGCTGAGGATTTCCCATAAACGGCGCAGTTCGTCTGGCTGATCGAGGCGTTCAAGGTCGAAGACTTCGTAGGCTTCCCGGCCGCGCCCGTAGCCGTAGAGCCTTATTTCACGGCAGTTCGAGACCAGCACCCATTTGGCGCCGGGCGCGTCGTTGGCGTATTCCCAGGCCTGCTGCACCGGCGTCTTGCCCCGGCCCGGCATGATGCGGTCGAGATCCTTGGTGTCGGGACCCTTCAGTTCGAACGGCGCGACGACCGTCTTCACCCCGCTCGCTAAGTCGAAATGCCCGAGCGCAGTGTCGACCGACCCCGTTCCCAAAGTGTGCTCGTCGGCGATCGTATAGGGCTTGTCCGGATCGATACGCGAATAGCCGAGAATTTTGATGAGGACATCGTCGATGAAGACCGGCCGAAACGTTGTCTCCTTGGCGGCCTTGAGGCCCCGCACCTTACGGGCGTAGTCGTTCGCCGTCTTGACGAGCGCATCATCGGGCGCGAAGCGCCAGTGGCCGATCGCGTCCTCGACGACCTTTTGCGCGAACAGCGGCGTGCGCAGCGGTCGAGGCGAAACCGCCATCCCCCGGCGCCGGCCGCCAGAATGTGGCAGGTCAATGCCCGCCGATGCGAAGAGGTCCATCGCGTTCGAAGGTAGAGAGCGGATCGAGTCGCGTCGAGTTGGTTTGTCAGGAAATCCCCAGTCACGCGCCATCGATAAACGGCATCAAGGTCGCGGAGAGCGGCAGAACTCAGGAGAAAGGGTCCCGCACGTCGAGCGACTGGAATTTCCGGAAATCGCGGTCATTGGAATAGAGCGTGCGGACGCCGTGCTGAAAAAGGATGGCTGCGACGTGGGCGTCGGGGACGAGGTTCCCGCGAACCGGAATGCCGCCGGCCACGTGCTTGTAGGCGTCCACGAAGCCGTCCAACTCGGATATGGCGCGCACATGAGGCAACCCGATGAGCGCGGAGACGTTCCCGAGAGCTTCGGTCGGCGACAGCGGCGCTGAGAAGATGCGTGGGTGAGTGGCGATGCGCAGATACGACATCAGCGTCGGCCATGTCAGACAGAGGATTTCCGGCCCGGCGGCGCAAGTCTCGACAAAGCCGCGCGCGCCCGCGTGCCGGTCGCTCGTTCGATCCGACGCGTAGAGGAGCACGTTGACGTCGAGAGAATAGCTCACGATTGGTCGGCGTCGAGGACCGCGTAGACGGTCTCCTTGTCCGCGAGATCGACGAGATGCTTCATCGGCCGGGCGGTCCAGCGAAACGATGGTCGGGGGCGCGACGGACGGCGACGGGCGAGCGCCTCGGCCAGCAGTTCGGAGACGACCGCCCCTATCGAGCGCCCCTCCCTCTCGTGGATGGCTTTGACCTCTCTCAGAATGGGATCGTCGATATCGAGCGTCGTCCGCATGATGATTGATGCTATCTATACGAACATCAGATGTCAAGCTTCATTTCCGCGAACGATGGCGGCGCCTGTAGACGCGGGCGCTGACCACGTCGGCCGCGCTCAGCGAGCGCGGCGCCATTCGAAAGGCTCGACGGAACTGCGGGTTGTGGTCTATGGCTAGCGTCGCCATGACAACTCTCGCCGACACTATCCGCAACATCCCGGACTATCCGAAGCCCGGCATCATGTTCCGCGACATCACCACCCTGCTCGGCGACGCGCGCGCCTTCCGCCGCGCGGTCGACGAGCTGGTGCAGCCCTGGGCCGGCACCAAGGTCGACAAGGTCGCCGGGATCGAGGCGCGCGGCTTCATCCTCGGCGGGGCCGTCGCCCATCAGCTTTCGGCCGGATTCGTTCCCGTCCGCAAGAAGGGCAAGCTGCCGCACGTGACGGTGTCGATCGCCTATTCGCTCGAATACGGGCTCGACGAGATGGAGATGCACGAGGACGCCGTCCGGGCGGGCGAGCGCGTCATTCTGGTCGACGATCTCATCGCCACCGGCGGCACCGCTGAGGGCGCGGTGAAGCTCCTGCGCAAGCTCGGCGCCGATGTCGTCGCCGCCTGTTTCGTCATCGATCTGCCGGATCTGGGAGGCTCCAGGAAATTGGCGGCTCTCGGCGTTTCGGTGCGCTCGCTGATCGCGTTCGAAGGGCACTGACGGCGGCTGCGGCGCGTCGCCGACGATCGGCGTCAAGGCCCTAGTCCTGTCGCGTTCATTCGGCGCGCGCCTACCCAGCCTCGGAAAGCCGCTTTTCGCTTCTGGCCTCGGACGGCGAACGGCCGGTCCAGCGGCGAAAGGCGTGATTGAACGATGTCGACTGCTCGTAACCCAATAGCCATGCAATTTGAGAAAGCGAGAAGCCGGGCTCCTCGAGATACTGGAGGGCGAGACTCTGCCGCACGCGATCAACGATCTCGGCAAAGGTCGTACCTTCGTCGGCGAGCCTGCGGGACAACGTTCGGACGCTCAATCGCAGCGCCTTGGCGACCGCCTGGGCTTGCGCCTTGCCGTGCGGCAGCAGCTTCTGCACCTCGTTCTCGACGGCCACGCGAATCGTCCCCGGCGCCGTGTCGCGCTTCTTCGCGGCTTCGTCGCAAAACGGTCGAAGCGTCGCCAGCAAATAGCTGTCTTCGGTGACAAGCGGAACGGCGAGCGTCGCATTGGAAAAAGTCATTCGATCGGACGTGACGACCCCGATTCGGCCAAACTCGACGGGGCAACCGAAGAACCGTTCGAAATCCCGAAGATTGGCATTGCGCGCGTGCGCGAAATCCACTCGGGTCGGGCGGATGTTTCGGCCTGCCACCTCTCGGAAGGCCTTCATGATCAGCGCGATTCCGAACTCGACGTTCTGTCGGAGGCGGTGTCTCGAGAGCCCAACGAAATTCATCTCGACATTCATTCCTTCCGGCTCGCGCGCCAACTTCATGCGCACGGCCTCATGGACGATGCGAACATAGCGGGCGAGCAACGCCAAGGCCTCGTCGACATTTTTCGCGGCGGACAGAGCGTAGAACAGCAATCCGGCCTCGCGCGGATTGACGCGTTCCGCAAGGTGGAGTCCGAAAGCGGCATCGTCGAGAGCCGCGGCCGCAGATTCAAAAAGGGCGCCCTGACTGGCCGCGGCGACACGACGATCGGTCTTTCTCAAGTCGTCTTCGAGGAAACCCGCGCGATGCAGCAAGGGCTCCACCGCGATCTTTCGCTCGCGAAGAGCCGCGATTGCGCATCGGGCGGCGAATCCAGAAACCGTCGGCGACAGAGAGCCGGGAGCCTCGCTCATTTCGCAAGCTCCAATGCAAATTCCAACGCTTCAAACCAACGCCAGCTTGCCGTGACAGAGCGACTTCCGCGAGAACTAGCGTAAACCAACTCCCTCGCCATTGACAAGCCGCGCCGGCGCGGGGGAAACCGTCGCCCGCCGAAATTCGGGAAACGCCATGACCGACGTCCGCCTTCAGACGCTGATCGAACGCGCCTTCGAGGATCGCGCAAAAATCTCGCCGCAGACGACCGGAGACGTGCGCGACGCGGTCGAGAAGGCGCTCGATCTCATGGATTCCGGCAAGGCGCGGGTGGCCGAGAAAATCCCCGGCGCGACGGGGCCGAATTCGTGGAAGGTCAACCAATGGCTGAAGAAAGCGGTGCTCCTGTCGTTCCGCCTCAACGACAACCGCCTCGTCGACGGGGGCCCGGGCGGCGCGACCTGGTGGGACAAGGTCCCCTCCAAGTTCGAGGGCTGGACGGAGGCGCGTTACCGCGAGGCCGGCTTCCGCGCCGTGCCGAGCTGCGTGGTGCGGCGTTCGGCCTATATCGCCCGCGACGTCGTGCTGATGCCGTGCTTCGTCAATCTCGGCGCGTATGTCGACTCCAAGACCATGGTCGACACCTGGGTCACCGTCGGCTCCTGCGCCCAGATCGGCAAGAACGTGCATCTGTCGGGCGGCGTCGGCATCGGCGGCGTGCTCGAGCCGCTGCAGGCCAATCCGACCATCGTCGAGGACGACTGCTTCATCGGCGCGCGCTCGGAAGTGGTCGAGGGCGTCATCGTCGGCGAGGGCTCGGCGATCTCGATGGGCGTGTTCATCTCCGCCTCGACCCGGATCGTCGACCGCGCGACCGGCAAGGTCCATATCGGCTACGTGCCGCCCTATTCGGTGGTGGTCTCCGGGTCGCTGCCCGGCAAACCCCTGCCCCACGGCTCGCCGGGCCCCTCGCTCTATTGCGCGGTGATCGTGAAGACGGTCGACGCCCAGACCCGCGCGAAGACGGCGATCAACGAGCTGTTGAGGGATTGAGGGCGGCGAGGCGCCTGGAGGCGCGAGGACGCCGAGGTCCGTCCTGGCCGGGATACTGGCCGTAAGCCACGGAAAACACAAAGACTTCGCATCAGCTTCGCATTTTCCGCAAACAAATCCTTGCGCGGTGACGCCGCTCACGGCATAATGGGCAATGTCGAGAAGCGCGCCCGCAGCGCCTCTCGCCTTTCCTTTCAGCATCGGAATTCATGCGCGCCGCCGCCCCCGAGGGGCGGCGTGCGGTTCGCCGCGCGCTTTCGTTCCCTCCTTTTGAAGAAGGCTCCCCATGACCGACGCCTCTCCGAACGCAGCCCACAACTCCCGGCCGACCCGCGGCCGTCGCATGCTGGCCGCGCTCATCGACGGCGTAAGCCTCGACGCGATCGCCGCCGAGGAGAAGCTGCCGGTCAAGCGTGTCGAAACGATCGTGCGCGACGAACTCAGCTGGCGCTGGGTCGCGCCGATCGCGGACTTCGCCAAAATCCAGATCGCCCGCCTCGAAAATCTCTGTCTGCAGGTCATGGACCGAATCGAGAGCGGCGAGCTCGCGGCGGTGGACCGCGCGCTCAAGATTTTCGACCGGCTCGACCGCTATCACGGATTCAGCCGCGCCAGTCCCGCGCTCGAACCCTACGGCGAGGAGGAGCGCGAGAGGCTGCTGGCCAAGCTCAACGCCGTCGCTTCGCGCCTCTATGACGACAAGCCCAAAGGCGATTTCGACGCATGACGGACGCGACGGCGGAGTCCGCAGCCGAGCCGCGCGCCCGCCCGCCGCTCGCGCCCGGCGAGCCGATCCGCCGGATCGGCGATCTCCTGGAGCGCGACCCTCACGAACGCACGCGCATTCTCGGAGCGATGACGCCGCTCGAATGCGCCCAGCTCTTCTCCGACTGGACGCTTTGGGCCCGTCCCGACCAGGCGCCGCCGCCGGGCGACTGGATCGTCTGGCTGATCCTCGCCGGACGCGGCGCGGGCAAGACGCGCGCAGGGGCCGAGGCGGTGCGGCAATGGTCGCAATCCTTTCCGATCGTCAACCTGATCGGCCCCACGGCGGACGACGTGCGCGACGTGATGGTGCTCGGCGAATCCGGGGTCCTCAACTGCTGCCGAAGGGACGAGCGGCCGCGCTATCTCGCCTCCGCCGCCCGGCTCGAATGGCCGAGCGGCGCGATCAGCTTTCTCTTCTCGGCCGAAGAGCCGGACCGGCTGCGCGGCAAGCAGCACATGAAGCTCTGGCTCGACGAACTCGCCGCCTGGCGGCGGCCGGACGCGTTCGACCAGGCGATGTTCGGCCTGCGTCTCGGCGACAAGCCGCAGATGGTCGTCACCACCACGCCCCGTCCGACAAGAATCATCAAACAGCTCGCCGCCGACAAGGACACGATCGTCACCCGCGGCTCGACCTTCGCCAACAAGGGCTATCTGGCACGCGCCTTTCTCGAGCGCATCGCCCGGCGCTACGAAGGGCGCGTCATCGGGCGGCAGGAGCTGTTCGCAGAGATCGTCGAGGAGACGCCCGGCGCCTTGTGGACGCGGGCGCTGATCGAGCGCCAGCGGGTCGCGTCCGAGGCCGCGCCGCGGGAGTTCGCCGAGGTCGTCGTCGCGGTCGATCCGCCGGCGCGCTCGGGCTCGAGGGCCGACGAATGCGGCCTCGTCGTCGCCGGCAAGGCGTCCGACGGGCGCCTCTACGTGCTGGCCGACCTGACGAGCCAGGGCAACTCGCCGGGCGGCTGGGCGTCGCGCGTCGGCGCCGCCTATCGCGGCTTCCGGGCGAACCGGGTCGTGGCGGAGATCAACAACGGCGGCGACATGGTGGCCGAGGTTCTGCGGCAATCGGAGCCGCATCTGCCGGTGCGCTCGGTCACCGCGACGCGCGGAAAATTTTTGCGCGCCGAGCCGATCGCGGCGGCCTACGAGCGCGGCCTCGTCTTCCACGCGGGCGTCTTCATGAAGCTCGAAGACCAGCTCTGCGCGCTGACGCCCGACTTCGACCGCCGCGCCGGTTCCTCGCCCGACCGCGCCGACGCGCTCGTCTGGGCGATCGCCGACCTCCTCGGGCTGGACCGGCCGAGTTCGGGGGGGATGATCGAGTTTTGGTCGGGGCGCGGAGGCGGATAGGCGCTACCGCCGCGGCGTCCTGGCGCCCCTTGGGCGCAGGTCAGGAGAAAGCGAAAATTCATTAAAGCGGGCCGCCTGCGCTGGACGTTCCACCAATTGACGCGTATATGTCAACCAGGAGGTGCGACATGGTTGCCCCTGCGAGTCTCGTGACGCAACCAGCGGCGCTGACCCCGACCGAGCCCCAGACCTTTTCCAGGGAAAGCGATCGCGCGCGCCTGTCTGAGGTCGCGATCCAGGCGTTCCTTGCATTGTCAAAATCCTGGGGATTGTCCAATGCTGAAGCCTCTGACTTGATTGGGGTTTCCGCAAGCAGTTTTGACCGGATCAAGCGAGGATATCGCCCGACCTTGAGCCAGGATCAGCTGACGCAAATCTCTGCTCTCGTCGGAATATACAAAGGGTTGCATCTCCTGTTCGCCGATGGCGCCGCCGACGAGTGGATTCGCCGACCGAACCGCGGCCCCCTATTTAACCGCCAGACCCCGATCGAAGCGATGATCGACGGCGGCATCCCGAGGATGCTCGAAGTTCGCCGCTATATCGACGCCGTGCGCGGCGGCCTGTGAGCCGCGGGGATGCTGGACGGCCTGCCGGTCGTTCGCGAGGCGTTTCCGAAAACCGTCAGGCTGGTGTCGTCCGCTCGCCTTCGGCCTCCGGTGCTGGAGGCGCTGGTCACCCCCGATGATGTCGCGGCGTTGGCGGAAATCGAAGGCGCCACCAGCGCCCGCCTCGTGGCCGAGGCGCGGGGAACGGAGGGCGTCGGCCGCGAGGAGTTCGTCTACGGGGTTCCGTATGCGGCGTTCGTCAACGCCGCGTTCGCCTATTCGAAACCGCTGGAGCCCAACCGGTTCAACGCGTCGCGGGGAGCCTGGTATGCGGCGCTCGAGGTGAAAACCTGCATGCGGGAAGTCGCCTACCACATGGCCGATTTCCTCGGGAAATCCGGGCAATACAAGGGCGTCGTCGAATACGCCGAATTGTTCGCGAGCATGGCGGGCGAGTTCGTGGACCTTCGAAACGTCGGCGCGCATCCATCACTGCATCCGGACCCGGCGATCGGATATCCCGCCGGCAATGCGATCGCGGACGCCGCGGTGGCGAGAGGGCTCAACGGCGTCATCTATCCGTCGGTGCGGCACGCCGGGGGGACCTGCCTCGCGGCGCTGCGGCCCCATGCGGTTCAGTCGGTCGCCCCGGGCGCCGTCTATCGGTTCGAATGGTCCGGGAGTCCCGAGCCTGCGATCTCGCGCATTTCCGAGTAGCCGGGCCTATTGCTCGGTCCGACGAGGCTTGGCGTTCGACCCGACAGGCCGGTCGTCCTGCAGCTTCGCATTGCTGCGCTTCCCGCGCGGCGAGGGCTCGTGGAACGCCTGTTGCCGACCGGCCGGGAACTCGCTCGCGGGCACGGCGTGCAGGTTCGCGCCCAGTTTGCGGTTGAACGCCTCGGCGTCGATCTGGGCGTTGACGGCGACCGTCTTGTCCTCGCGCGGGAGCGGACATTGCGCATTCGCCCGCGAGGCCCCCAGGCGCTCGACCGCGCTCTTGAACGCGCCCTCGAGCCGCTCGCGGCTCCCCTCGGCGGCGAACACGTCGCTGATCCAGACGTCGGCCCCGCCGTGAGCCGCCGCGACGCAGAACGTCCAGCGCGGGGCGGCCTCAGCGACCGCCGGCAGGCAGAGGGCGATGGCGGCGAGCGCGGCCGGGCGGCGCATGGAAGACGCTCCTTATGATCTTCTAGCCGGCACCCTAAGACGCCAATCCCTAACGGAAGGCGAAGGGGCGCCGGCTCCGCCTGAATCAAGGCGCCTTACCGCGCCGGCCCCTCACCTCCAACCCCTCTCCCGCAAGGGGAGAGGGGATTCTCAAGGAACCCCCGCATGTCCTCGGACGCCATCGAACGCCCGCTGACCCCGAACGTCTTCGCCCGCCTCGCGCAAGCCGCGCGCTACGCGATCACCGGCGTCGGGCCGGACAGCTGGTTCGGCCCGCAGCAACCGCTCGCGCCGCTGGCGCCGCCGGAGGTCAAGGGCCGGCAGTTCGACTATCCCTTCGGCGCGAACCTCAACTACATTCCGCGCTCGGAAGGCGGCGTCACGTTCGCGGAACTCCGCGCGCTCGCCGACGCGCTGCCGCTCTTGCGCGCCGTCATCGAGACCCGCAAGGACCAGATCGCGGCGCAGAATTTTGCGGTGCGCGCGCGCGCCCGCGCCGATCTGCCGGACGCCTCCGCCCGCATCGACGCGGCGCTGGCGTTTCTCATGAGGCCCGACCGGCGCCGCTCCTTCGGCGACTGGCTGCGCATGCTGCTCGAGGAGCTGCTCGTCATCGACGCGGCGACGATCTATCCGCGCTTCACCCGCGCCGGAAAGCTCTATTCGCTCGACATCGTCGACGGCGCCACCGTCAAGCCGCTGATCGGCGAGGACGGACGCGCGCCCGAGCCGCCCGACCCGGCCTATCAGCAGGTGCTGCACGGGGTCCCGGCGGCCGATTTCTCCGCCGACGAGCTCCTCTATCTGCCGCGCAACGTCCGGGCGCAAAAGCTCTACGGCATGAGCCCGGTCGAGCAGATCGCGCTCACCGTCAACATCGCGCTGAGGCGTGAGGCCGCGACGCTCGACTATTACCGCGCGGGCTCCTCGCCCGACGCCTTCGCCACCCTGCCCAAGGAATGGACCGGCGACCAGATCCGTTCATTCCAGGACTATTTCGACGCGCTGATGAGCGGCAATTCGGCGCGGCGGCGCATGCTCAAGTTCATGCCCTCGGACTTCAGGTTGATCGAGGCGCGCCAGCCGCCGCTGAAAGACCAGTACGACGAATGGCTCGCGCGCGTCATCTGCTACGCCTTCTCGGTGCCCGCCACGCCGTTCGTCTCCCAGGTCAACCGGGCGACAAGCGAGACCATTCGCCTGCAGGCGACGCAGGAAGGTCTCCTGCCGCTGAAGACCTGGATCAAGAGCGCGCTCGACCAGGTCATCCAGGTCTGCATGACCGAGCCCGGACCTTGAGTTTGTCTGGGTCGGCGACAACGCGATCGACCCGCTGCAGCAGGCCCAGACGCTCAACATCCTCGTCTCGGCCGGGATCAAGACGCGCGAGGAGGCCCGGGCGGAGCTGGGGCTGGGGGGCGAGGGGAAGGCGGACGCGCGGGCGGGCTTGGGGAAGTATAATCATAATCACGACGAGCGGGGGCGGTTCGCGACGGCGGACGACGCCACTGAGCCGAGCAATCGACCGAAAATCGTGCCGGCTCACGGAAACTCTCATCTCGGCAGCGGCGCAACCAACGCCGGACAGTCCTTAGCTTTCGCTGATATAGGCACGCTAGTCGGCCAGCAGGATGTCGGGGGATTTACATTTTGCATCTACAGATCGAACATCTTTGGGGACCATTTTCAAATCCTCAGTGACGACGGAACCTGTTTGCCGACCGCACCTCGACCGCGATAATCTCACGATTTGGATCTAGAGGAGCAACTCAACGTGACTGATATCTACGACAACATGCTTGTAACAGACAGAATGCTAAATCAGCTCGAAGCAGATCCAAATTTTCGAATTGAAACTCTGGAGGATTCGGACGCCGTGATCCCTATCGTTGCATGGCGTTTGTGGGTTCGCGCTCCAAACAACTCTGGGCAACTTGAAATCGTCAAGGGACCGCACTATCAAAAAAGCTTTGTAAGAATAGGTGATGCTATCAAATGGCCAACGTCGTACTTCTTTCGAATAGCAAATCGCTTGGTCTGTATAACGTTTTCGAAAGATTTGGACTTTAACGAGAATCAGAAATACAAAATGGACTGCAATAAGGGAGAAATATTTGTTTATCCCGCCTTTATAGATGACGTTGGACTCTTCGGGTAATTGGCTCATCAAAAGGCTCATACCGAGACTCGCTGATTAGAACCGATATGCGGATTCGCGCATACCGACGGACATGATCCGCCAGGGCTGATCGGGAATCCTCTGCGAGAGTCGGCATCAGCAAGGACTGGTATCAAGGCCTGGTTCAAGACCTCCCTCGAATTCGTCTCACGTCGGGGACGACGCCATCGATCCGCTGCAACAGGCCCAGACGCTGAGCATCCTCGTCTCGGCCGGCATCAAGACGCGCGAGGAGGCGCGGGCGGAGCTGGGGCTGGGTGGGGAGGGGAAGGGCGCCACAGGAGCTGGGTCCACGACCGGGCTGGGAAAGTACAACCACTATCACGACGAAGCCGGCAGGTTCACGACGGCGGACAACGCGGTGGAGCCTTTCGGGCCGACCCGCAATTGGCAGCGCCCGAAGGGCGTTCAGGTCGCGAGCCTCGACACGGTGGCGTCGGACGTTGGCGGGCGCTCTGCGAATGCGCAGGCGACCCAAGTCGCACAAATCACCGAGCCCGAGCCCATCGAGCCGCCACCCGCCAAGCCTCCCGAAGGCGCGCGCCCAACGGAAAGCCCAGAAGCGAAGCCCACCGGAACAGTCGCCGATGCGGTCGCGCCGAATGGAAAGTTGCCCGGTAGCGACGCGCCGCCCGGCGAAGACCGAACGATGCCGGCGTCAGACGATCCGACTCTGACCGCCCGGACGTATGCCGAGAAAATATACAACGGACAAAAGCCGCTATGGGTGAGACTGCTTGGCGACGAGGGCGGCTTTGTTGCGCACCTCCCTGACGGCGCGTACATAACGTTTCGCCCGGCAGGGCAGGCGAGCTCTAGGACGCTTTCTACCACAGCAACAGTCGAGATAAACGATCCGAAATTAAAGCTGCTGAATGGCGGACGGCGATTGAAGCTGAAATTTCCAAAGCAGTGAGCGCTATCATGCACATCCCGAATGACGTCGCACGTTGGCTACAGGAGACTCTGCTCGGCCTTGACAAAGAAGATTGGGGTTTGGGGTACATGGTCGACGGCATTCTCGATTTCCGTGCCACCGGACACCCATGCCCGGTGGCAACTCGGCGTGGACACGATTTATCGAATCCTCACAAGCGATCTGATTGCCGTGCATAAATTCGTTGAATGCCACGACAAGGCATCCTTCTTTCACGCGATTCGGACCCTAAGCCCCTACGAAAGTTCAGGCGGCTTTCTATGGAACGGGACGCTGATCTACGGGACAGATCGTCTGAGCGATCTGATCGACGTCTATTTCCGAGGGCGCGGCGAGCGCAACGACAAGCCCAACCCCGCGTTCACACAGGCGCTGGAGCAGGTCTTTGCCGAGAACGGCGTGCCCTGGTCGGACGAGCCGCTGCTCCCGGTCACGCCAGACGCCGGCGTAGAGGCCGCCTCCCCTCGCTGAGGCATCCCATAGGTAGCCCTAAGCGCTGACGGATCGAGGTTTCCGGAGGTCACTCGCGAGATGCTGCTTCTTCCAGGCGCCGCAGGAATGCATAATGTCGGGACTGGAAATTGCCTTGGGGAGTTCAAAATGCGCAGGCTGCTCGCTCTCGCCTTCCTAGCCGCCGCTTTGGCTAGCGGCGTCTCCGCCTATGACTACCTCATCCAGCCCGCGCACGCGGACTGCAGCGGCACCGGCTGCTGAGTCCGGCTTACAAAGAACTGCGGCTGGCAACGGGGGGGGCCCGAGGCTTCCGCAATCGCATTCGGCGCGGCGAAGAATTGGCGCGCGCCCTGAGCTCGTAGGGCGTTTCTAACTTCGCTGCCATCGACGGGGCGACGATCAAGCCGCTGATCGGCGAGGACGGGCGCGCGCCCGAGCCGCCCGACCCGGCCTATCAGCAGGTGCTGCACGGGGTCCCGGCGGCCGATTTCTCCGCCGACGAGCTCCTCTATCTGCCGCGCAACGTCCGGGCGCAAAAGCTCTACGGCATGAGCCCGGTCGAGCAGATCGCGCTCACCGTCAATATCGCGCTGAGGCGCGAGGCCGCGACGCTCGACTATTACCGCGCGGGCTCCTCGCCCGACGCCTTCGCCACCTTGCCGAAGGAATGGACCGGCGACCAGATCCGTTCATTCCAGGACTATTTCGACGCGCTGATGAGCGGCAATTCGGCGCCGGCGGCGCATGCTCAAGTTCATGCCCTCGGACTTCAGGCTGATCGAGGCGCGCCAGCCGCCGCTGAAAGACCAGTACGACGAATGGCTCGCGCGCGTCATCTGCTACGCCTTCTCGGTGCCCGCCACGCCGTTCGTCTCCCAGGTCAACCGGGCGACGAGCGAGACGATGCGGCTGCAGGCGACGCAGGAAGGTCTCCTGCCGCTGAAGACCTGGATCAAGAGCGCGCTCGACCAGGTCATCCAGGTCTGCATGGGCGAGCCGGACCTCGAATTCGTCTGGCGTCGGCGACGACGCGATCGATCCGCTCCAACAGGCGCAGACGCTGAACATCCTCGTGACGGCCGGGATCAAGACGCGCGAGGAGGCGCGGGCCGATTGCAGCCGCGCTCGCCGAGCGCGGGGCGACAGGCGCATTGCAGCCGCGCTCGCCGAGCGCGGGGCGACAGGCTCATTGCAGCCGCGCTCGCCGAGCGCGGCATCGGGAGGCGGCTCTCGCGTTTCGAACAAAACAAGAACATTTGCTTGACCGCTTACGCCGGTGGTGGCATAGTCAGCTACAGTGGGAGAATGGCGCCAGCGGCGAAGCGGCCGCCTCCCTGCCCCTTCCCGAACATCTTTCCCTTGCGCCCGCGCCGACCGGGCGCCTCGGCGCGCGCCCCCTCGAGACGGAGCCGCGATGTCCTCCTTCGACTTGTTCCTGCCCCTCGCCAAGGTCGATCTCGACCAGCGGCTCGTCACCGGCGTCGCGACGGCGGAGACGCCCGACCGCTCGGGCGAGATTTGCGACTACGCCTCGAGCAAACCCTATTTCGAGAAATGGTCGGCCGAGGCGCTGGAAGCGAGCGGCGGCAAGTCGCTCGGGCGCGGTGCGCGCCATGCACGGCCGGGTCGCGGCGGGCAAGCTCACCGACATCGCCTTCGACGATGAGGGCAAGCGCATCGTCGTGGCGGCCAAGATCGTCGACGAGGACGAATGGCGAAAGGTCTGTGAGGGCGTCTACACCGGATTCTCCCAGGGCGGGCGCTATGTCAAGCGCTGGCCCGATTCCGAGACGAGCCTCGTGCGCTACACCGCCGAGCCGCGCGAAATCTCGCTCGTCGACCTGCCTTGCCTGCCCGACGCCACCTTCGAGGTGGTGAAGGACGGCGTGGTCGAGAAACGCGCCTTCGCGGCCCGCGCCGGGGCGCGCCGAGCCCACGCCCGCAAGGCGCGCCCGCCGACGAGCGCCGACCCGGCCGAAAAACTCAGCGGCGCCGACCCCCGCGCCCGAGGCGCTCGCCAAGGCCGCCGCCGCGCTCGCCGAAGCCGCGCTCAAGCTCGAACGCGCCGCCGAAAGAGAATGCGCGCCTGCGCAAGGCGCTCGACGATGTGCCGCCGGCGCTCGCCGATCTCACGAAACGCGTCGCCGCGCTCGAGGCCCAGCCGCTGCCGGCCAAGGCCGCGCTGCGCGCGGTGACGAAAAGCGCCGACGGCGCAGCGGAGGCTATTCGGCGCCGACGAGGCGGTCCGGCGCCTCGCCGCTCTGCCCCCCGAGGCGCGGGCGCTCGCGCTGACCAAGCTCAGTCTCGCCAATCCGCTCGAGAATTTCTGAGCGCGGCGTCGCTAGGCAAACGGACAGCGACAGCGATCGCCGGGCGCCGCGGCGTCCGGCGGCGCGGCGGCCGGAAGCGTTCAGCGGGCCATCGCCTTGCTCACGGCGGCGATTGGTTGAGCCGCTCTGACTCTCCGGCCGCCGCGCGAAACCCTCTTTCGATTTCGTCAGGCTCAGGAGCTCCCGATGGCCCTCAATTATCTCGCTCCTGCGCCCTACGCCTCGTTCGTCACCCGCAACGGCGCCTTTCAGGCCGACGGAAACGGGCTCATCTCCAATGTCGCCGCCGGGCGCGCAGGCGGTCGATCTGCTCGAAGTCGGCTGCGTGCCGCTCGCCTTCAGTCCGTTCGCCAATTTCCGCAACCTGATCGACGGCGGCGACTTCTCGATCAACCCGCTCCAGCGCAACATTCCGGGCCTCGCTTCGGGCGGCGTCATCGCAACGGCCGTCGGAGCGACCCCGACCTATTTCGCCGACCGCTTCTTCGCCTGCGGCGCGGCCTCGTCGGCGATCCTGATGGCGGCGGCGGTCGACGCGAGCGTTCAAGGATTCAACCAGAGCCTCAAGATTTCCCGCCAACCGGGCAACGCCAGCACGGCCGCCGTCAACTTCGGGCAGGTGATCGAGACCTTCAACTCGCTGCGCTGCCAGGGCCAGACCGTCACGCTGTCGTTCTGGGCGCGGGCCGGCGCGACCTATTCCGGCGGCGCGCTCGGCGTGCAAGTCGTCGCGGGCGGCGGCGTCAACCAGAGCGCGGCGAGCCTCGTCGCAGGAACCTGGGCGGCGTCGTCTTCCGTGATCAACGCACAGCAGGCGCTGACCTCGAGCATGACGCGCTATCAATTCAGTGGCGTCGTTCCGACCACTGCGATCCAGCTCGGCGTCCTCATCTCCTTCACGCCGAGCGGAAGCGCGGGCGCGGACGACTCGATTTCGATCAACGGCGTGCAGCTCGAGATCGGCCCCTCGGCCTCGCCGTTCGAGCGCATCGACGCCCAGGTCGTGCTCGAGATCTGCCAGCGCTACGCCTGGGCGATCCCCGAGCCGGCGGCGAGCGTCGTGATCGGCGCGGGCGCCAACACCGGCGCGTCCGCGCAACTCTTCTACTTGGCGACGCCCGTGCAGTTCCTTCGGGCGCCGACTGTCACCGCGGGAGCGGGCTCGTTCAAGACCAACCAAGCCGGAACCGCCACGGCGACGACGATCACGCCCGGCGCGACGCACACCGCCAACGCCGTCTCCATCAACGGCAACTCGGCCGGAACCGCCGGACAGGCGACGCTGCTGCAGGGCGGCGGCGGCTCGGGCTGGATCCTCGCCAGCGCTGATTTCTGACACCCCGACGCCGTCAACCTCAAGGAAACCCACAATGAGTTTGTTGCAGACGACAGAAGAAACCTTACGCCTGACCAAGGAGGCGCTCTCGGATAACGCCCTCGCCAAGAATGTGAGCCTCGCCACCGGCCTCTCCGCCTATGACCTGCAGGCGCCGGCGAAGAACCTCTATCCGATCGTCACGCCGCTCAGGAATTCGCTGCCGCGCGTCGGGCGCCTCAATCCGGGCGACGCGGCGCGCTGGCGCACCATCACCTCGATCGTGGGCTCCGGCTACGACGCGATGGGCTGGGTGCCGGAAGGGCAGCGCACGGCGAGCATGTCCTACTCGGCGCAGCTCCAGGTTGCGCCGTACTTGACGCTCGGCGAGGAAGACTCGGTGACGTTTGAAGCCGAAGCGGCCGCGCAGGGCTACGAAGACCTCAACGCCACCGCGACCTTGCGCCTCCTGCAGAAAACGATGCGCAAGGAGGAGACGGCGCTCCTCGGCGGCAATACGTCGCTCGCGCTGGGCACGCCCGCTGCGCCGAGTTCGAGCGCCTCAGGCGCGGGCGCGACCTTGCCTGCCGCGACCTATTCGGTGATCGTCGTCGCGCTCAGCTTCGAAGGCTACAAGAACTCGAGCGTCTCCGGCGGCGTCGCCACGTCGAAGACCATCACCGGCAACGACGGCAACACCTATACGCTGAACGGCGGGTCCTCGATGCGCAGCGCCAACGCGACCCAGGCGGTGACGCTCGGCCAGACGCTGAACGCGACGGCGTCGATCGTCAACGGCGCGGTCGCCTACGCCTGGTACGTCGGCGCAGCTCGGATCCGAGACCTTGCAGGCGATCACCACCATCAACAGCGCGACCTTCAGCGCGCCGCTCGCCTCCGGCCAGCAGGCCGCGACCGTCATCGGCGCCGACAATTCGCGCAACCCGACGCTCGCCTTCGACGGCCTGCTGACCGTCGGCTTCAATCCGGCCAACGCGGCCTATATTCAGGCGCTCGCCGCGGGAACGGCGGGGTCCGGCACGTTCCTCACCGCCTCGGGGCGCGGCTCGGTGGTCGAGATCGACAACATGCTGGTGTCGATGTGGAACAACTATCGGCTGTCGCCGACGGTGCTCTATGTCAACGCGCAGGAGCAGAAGAACCTCACGACCAAGTGCCTGACCAACGCCTCGGGGCCGCTCATCCGGTACAACGTCGCCGCCGACGGCGACAACGGCGGGCCCTACGGCGTCTCGGCCTCCGGCGTCGTGCGCTGGTATTACAATCCCTTCAGCGTCGACGGCGGCTTCGACATTCCGGTCAAGGTTCACCCCGACCTGCCGCCGGGCACGATTCTCGCGCTCTGCGAGCGCCTGCCGGTCTGGTATCAGTCGAACCAGACGCCCAACGTCGCCGAGGTGCTGACGCGCCGCGACTATTACCGCGTCGACTGGCCGCTGCGCACCCGCCGGCGCGAATTCGGCGTCTACGCCGAAGAGACGCTCGCCGTCTACGCGCCGTTCGGCGTCGGCATTCTCACCAACATCGGCAACGGCTGAGTTCTCCGCCCTCTCCCCATAGGGCGTTCGGAAGGACGCCCTATGGGGCCGCCTCCTCCCCAAGGGGAGAAGGGAGGCGCCCGCTATCCCCCTGCTGCCCGTCTCGCGAGCGCCGATGTCGCCCTATGATCTGACCACTGTCGCCGCGCTGAAAGCCTGGCTCGGCCTGCCGTCGAGCGCCGGGCCGAACGACGCGACCTTGGCCGCGCTCGTCACCGCGGCGAGCAGAACCGTCTGCGCCGTCTTGAGCCGCCCCGGCCTGCTGCCGCAGTCCTACACCGAGACGCTCGATCTCGAAACTCGGCGCGTCTACCTCCGGCAATGGCCGGTGCTGCAAGTCAATTCGGTGCTGTGGCGCGGCATCGTCATTCCGCCCGATCAGAGCGCCGATCCCGACGTTTCGTTCGGCTACGCCCTGCAACCGGGCGATTCCGCGCCGCCGGGGCGGCCGCAGGCGATCGATCTCTTCGGCGACTGCTATCGTGCTGGGCGCCAGAGCCTCGTCGTCGTCCTATCGCGCGGGCTACGCCGTCCAGAGCGAAGCGCAGACAGTTCCGTCCTCGGCGCCGTTCCAGCTCGCGACCTTCGCGCCCTACGGGCCGTGGGCGTCCGATCTCGGCGTCGTCTACGCTATGACCGGCGTCGCGCTCTCGCCCGTCGCGGTCGCGCCGGGGGCGGGGCAATATGCGGTGAGCGCCGGCGTCTATTCGTTCTCCGCCGCCGACGCCGGACAGGCGATCGCGATCTCCTACGGCTATGTGGCGCAAGATGTCGCGCAGGCGGCGCTCGAGCTCGCCGCCGAACGTTTCCGCGCGGCCGAGCGCATCGGGCTCCGGTCGAAATCGGTCGGCGGCCGGGAGACGATCGCCTACGACGCGAGCGCGATCTCGGCGCCGATCCTGGCGATGCTGCAGCCGTACAAGCGGGTCGCGGTCTGATGTTCGCGGTCGAACTCGATGGCCTCGACGAGGCAAGCGCGCGGCTCGACGCCTATCCTGCGGCGCTCGGCGCAGCGCTCGCAGCCAAGGCCGCCGAACTCGCCGCCGCGCTCGCCGACCTCGTCCGCAACGATAAGCTCGCCGGCGCGGTGTTGAACGCGCGCTCGGGCGCGTTGCGGGCCTCGATCGTCGCCGACGTCTCGGTCGACCGCGACGGCGTCCGCGCCTCTGTCGGTTCGAACGGCGACGTCAAATATGCGGCGATCCAGGAATTCGGCGGCAAGACCGCCGCGCACGAGATCCTGCCCGCCAAGGCGCAGGCGCTCGCCTTCGTCGTCGGCGGCGCGCTGCGGTTTGCGCGCAGGGTCGAACATCCCGGTTCCCTGATTCCGGAGCGGTCGTATCTGCGCTCTTCGCTCGACGAGATGAGCGGCGAGATTGTCGCCGCGCTCGCCGAGGCCGCCGCCGAAAGTCTGGAGCGCCGATGAGCCGCGAAGCCGCCTTTTCCGCGCTGTTCGCAGCAGTCTCCGCCGCCTATCCCTGGGGCCTCGCATCGCGGCGGATGAAGCTCTGGAGCGAAGTGCCCGCGTCCTTGCGTCCGGCGTTCTTCCAGCTCGAATCCGGACCCGAGACCTACCAGTGGCCCTCCCCGGCCGCGCCCAAGCGGACGTTCGAGGCAAAACTCTTCCTCTATTTCGACGCCCGCGATCCGACGACGCCTGGCGCTTCCGCGATCAACGCCGCGCTCGACGCGATCGACGCCGCGTTGACGCCTTCGGGCGCCGACGCCTCCCTCGGCCGCCAGACCCTCGGCGGCGCCGTGCACGACTGCAAGATCGTCGGCGTGCCGGTGCGCGACCCGGGCGACCTCGACGGCGACGGGCTCGCGGTGGTGAGCGTGCGGCTGGTCGGGCCTTAGGGTAGATTGTTTCATAGTCGGTCGGCTTTCGAGAACTGGTCTGGCTGGCACCAGCGCGATCATGCTTCAGGAGCAGAGGGTTATGCGATATGGCAATGTTCTAGGCGTTGAGCCTTAGAACAGGCCGGGGTCGGGATGTGAAAGCTCCTCGTAAATTTCCACATGCAAAGGCCATAATTTTGCTCCGCCAGCCGGATCCTTCTCTGGAAACGGCTGCCGTAAACGCGAAATATGCATTTAGTGAAAATGGGTATCCCCTTCATTGCCCCGATGTCGGGGAGCCGCTGGAACCCGCTGGCTTGACGATGGCGTTGTAGGGCGCGGGTCCAGCGGCGAGTGCTTGTTGGGCGAGGCGATGGAAGAGCAGCCCGCGTGCCTTTGATCTGCGGCGATTGAAGCGGAAGGTGAATTCGTCGAGGTAGTAGTTGAGATGCTGATGCTGGACGCCACCCTGGTGAGTGCCGATCAGCCATCGCTTGAGCAGCGAGGCGACGAGGTGGACGCGCGGCATGACTTCGTGCGCTGGGTCGGAGCCGCCGCTGAGGACCGTGACCTGATGCTGGTAACCGGCCGCCGCCAGTCCGGCATAACCCCTCCAGCCGTCGGTGTGAACCATCGCCCCGCGCTCCACAGCGCCTTGGACGAAGGGAAGCAGGCTATCTGTCGAGACATCTCCGATCTGCTGAAGGCGGATGCGGCCAAGCCCCCGGCCGTTCTTCTCGACTGCTATGGCGACGATGGCCTTGCTCTCGGTTTCTCGGCCTCGTGTACCCTGTTCCGGACCACCAACATAGGTTTCATCAACCTCGATCGTACCAGACAACAGGTCCCGGCCCGGGCGGACCATGGCGCGGCGCAGCTTGTGCAGCCAGGTCCAGGCAGTTTCGTAGCTTCCAAGCCCCAATTCCCTCTGGAGGCCGAGCGCACTAACCCCGTTCTTCTGGCTGGTGACGAACCACATCGCCAGAAACCACGTCCGCAACGGCTTACGGGTACCCTCGAAGATCGTCCCGGCGGTCAGCGATGTCTTTTTGCGGCAGGCCCGACACCGCAGCCATCCTCCTGCCATCACCCATGGCTCCCCCACCTCCCCGCAATGGAGGCAGGTGAACCCCTTAGGCCAGCGCAAACGACGAATATACTCCCGGCAGGCCTCGTCGTCACGGAAGCGTTCGTCCATAGCCTGAAACGTGCGCGGGTAATCAAGTCCAGCGAGGGGGTGTCGAGTGGTGTCCACCCGACAAGCGTACCAGATCCCTAAGGGGCAGTGAAGGGGATACCCATTTTAGTGAATATCATCAGTGCGGTCCGACGGGACCCAAGGCCAAGAAAAGGACAAAGCCAGCCAGTCACTGCCCGCGTCAATGGACGAAGCAGGAAGCTTTGAACGCAATCCGTCAGGCGATTCGGAGCGGACATGTGTCGGCGAAAAGAACCTCCGATGGCTTCCCTCGCTTCGTGTGGCACCGCGAGGGTGAGACGTGGTATGTAGCGAGAACCCAGGATCGTGCCGATGGGGTCTACCACGGGTATCCTATTGAAGAAGCGGAACTTCCGTACGGGCTGCGTAGATGAGCAACTTCAAAATCCAAAAGCAGTGGCTGCCGTCCGTTGGATCATCCGAATGGGACGCAACCTTTTGCAAACTGAAGATTATTCTGAAGGATGTGGTCGTCACAGCCTATGCTGGTGATTACGAGCCCGCTGATGACGTCTTACAGATTCCTGCGTACAACCTCGCGGAGTGGATTTCCGATAATTGGTGGCCGCTGCTATATGAACCGCACAAGAATGAAGAGGTGGTGGAGTTCGATCGAAATTCCGATTATGCCGTGCGCCACTCATTTTTGGCGGCGCAGCATGGATTCGTTCTTCCCAACGTTAACATTGTACCGTCGGGGGATCACATCTACGTGTATTCGTCGAAGCACTTCGCTCCGTTTGCCGAGATAAAATTCTCCAATGCCGCGCATGTGCTATTGCCCCGGACCGAGGTCGAAGTCAGAGCTCCGAGGTTTTGTCAGCGACGTTGTCGGACGTCTCGTTGAAGCCAAAATATTCAATACGGACTTGCAAGGTCTCTGGACCCTAATTGAGGAAACCTCTGCCGAGGAGTTGTTATTTTGTAAGTTGATGGGTGCCTTGGGTCTTTCCCCGTACGAAAATCACGGGGCGGTCGAAATTTCGCTTGTCCGAATTGTTGAAACTCTCGGCGAGGAATTGGCAATGGATTTGTGTCAGGCGGCGAGCAAGGATGATTTCGAGACGACTGAAAGCGTCGCCGTCAGAGCGAATGACATTGCAAAGACATCTCCTCAGCCTCAATTAGACAAACTCTTTCAGATTTCCACAATTCCCGAAAACTACTCACTACCGGCTTGGAGGCGGGGGGTGCAAGCGGCCAACCGCGTCAGAGAACAATTTGGAATCAGCGAGCTCGATCCTCAGAGTGGTTCTAAATTTTTAGAAGCGCTTGGCATTGATACTGCCCGCAGGACGAGCACTGCACTGACCGAAAACGATCTGTGTGCGGTTACTGGTGCAGTTATTCGTGACGAAAGTGTAGCGCACATAGGCCTTGTTCAAGCTAAAGAGACGCAGCGCCGTTTCGCCGCGGCACGCGCTGCGTACGCTGCTTGGGCCAATACGAGACCGAGGGGGGCCCAACTGCTCACGCGAGCGGTGACAAGAGCTCAGCAAGCAAGTCGAGGTTTTGCGGCAGAGATGATGGCACCGAAGGCATTTCTGCGTCGTCGAGCGAAGGCATCGGGTCTCTCTTTTCACGAGGTTCAGGACCTCGCCGACGAATTAGGAATTGGAGCCGACGTGGTCCGTAATCAAGCTCAGAATAATGGCTTGCAACTTTACGCGGCATAAAAGTTAATACCGTGCGACCTCAGGCTTGAACAAAGTGTAGACGTTCAACAAAGACTAGCAAAGCCCGCTAGGCGATTTGCGGGCTATTTGCTTTTTACATCCCTCCGGAGACATCCCCATGTTCGTATAGCGCCTATCCGGTTGACGCACATTCATATCATAATTAGGCGGGATGACCAGTTACAGCCGTCCCGCCTTCCGCTATCCTGACAGGTGCCAACCGAATTGGAGCAAATCCATGACAGAGAACGCAGGGACACCGCCAGACCGTGATATGATAATAGGACACGGGGTTGCAGCCTTCATGTTAATGCAAATGCTACTTCAGGTCTTAGTTGCCAGGAAAATAATCCCCGTGCCTATAGCACAAGAGATCATAAAAAGCGCAATGCGTATAAACGATCAGATCCGTGCAGATCTTCCGGAATATGGACTTGTCTTTGAGGCGGCTGGAATTCGCCTTCAGGATTGCTTGGATGCGATGACTTATGCTTTAAAGCAATCTTTTGGGCCATACACGCCGCCTTTTTAGTCAATTCGGCAAACACTTCGTTTACGTGTGTGATGTCCATATCGCCTCCTGTGCGCTCCCTAGCGTCTCGCCTAAATATGAGATAAGTATGCGTCAACCGGATAGGCGCTGTTCGTATTCGGCTCGGGCGTGCTGATCGGCACGCCGGCAGGCGGTTCGCCGATCAATTTCGGCCTTGCGCAGGAAGTGACGCTCAACGTCTCCACCACAACCAAGGCGCTCTATGGCCAGTACAACTTTCCCGTCGCGATCGGCTCCGGAACCAAGAAGATGACCGGCAAGGCCAAGATGGCGCGGGTCTCGGGCCAGGCTTTGGGGTCGCTCTATTTTGGCCTGACGCCGAGCGTCGGCGTGACGCAGACCCAGTTCGGGGAGACGACGACCGTTCCCTCCGCCTCGCCCTACACGTACACCACGACCAATCACGCGACCTTCGCCGCCGACCAGGGCGTCGTCTACGCCAGCTCGTCGCTGCCGCTGAAGGCGGTCGCCTCGAACCCGTCAGTCGGACAATATTCCGTTTCGGGCGGGGTCTATGCGTTCTCGTCGGCCGACGCGGGCGCCGCGGTGCTGATTTCCTACACCTACTCGGTCGCCGCGAGCGGCGAGAGCATCGCCGTGGCCTCGCAGCTGATCGGCCCGTCGGTCATATTCTCGGCGAACCTTTTCGCGTCGGACCCCGGCACCGGCAAGCAGTTCTCCGTGCTTCTCTACAACTGCGTCGCCGACAAGCTGTCGTTCGGCACCAAGGTCGAGGACTTTCTCATCCCGGAACTCGACTTCCAGTGCTTCGCCAACGCCGCCGGCCAGGTCTGCCAGTTCAACTTCGGAGACGCGGCGTGAGCGAGGAGACCTTCGCCGTCGCCCTCGGCGGCAAGCGGTGGGCCTTGCCGCACCTGCCCTTTCGCGCGATCAAGGCGATCCAGCCGGCGCTGTTCGACATTTATCTCGCGGCGGGCGGTCCGTCGATGTCGAGCGACAGCGTTGCGCGGCTCGGAGAGGCAGAGCTCGACCGCCTCGCCGAGGCGACCTGGCGCGCCATCGCCCATGTCGATCCGGCGCTCTCCTATACGGACTTTCTCGACCTTCCGTTCTCCGTCGGCGAACTCATCCAGGCCTTTCCCTCGGTCGCCAAGGCGGCCGGACTGCGCCCCGGACAAAGCGCGACGCGGGAGGCGTCGCCTGAGCCGGGAAAATCGATTTCGACGCCCTGATCGCGGGCGTCGTCGCCAATATGGGCTGGAGCTGGGATCAGGCGCTCGATCAGCTCACCGTGCCGCGCTTCCTCGCGCTGCAGGCCGAATGGAGGCGGAACCCGCCGGTCCATTGGCTCATCGGCGCGGCGCTCAAATACCGCGGCCCCGGCGAGCCGGCGCCATCGCGCCAGCCGGCGATCGCTGAACTGAAAGCGACGTTCCCGAACGGCGGGCTCTGACAAGGAATGCCGATGACCGACACGAGCGTCTGCGTCAGTTTCAGCGCGTCGATCGCCGACTTCGTCGCCGGCGTCGGCGAAGCGAAGGAGGCTTTGCAGAGCTTCTCCGCGCCGTTCGGCGCAATCAACGGGCAACTGGCGTCGCTCGCGAACGCCTCCTCGCAGGCCTTCAGCGCCGAGCGTCAGCAGCCCTATCGCGACGCATTGATCGCGACCCAGGCGCTCGAACAGTCCCTCGCCGCCGACCATGCTCACGCGGCGGCGGCTTTGCGCTCCGGCGATGAGGAAGCCTACGCCGACGCGGTGAAGGCGGCGCAGCTCGCGACCGCGGAAGAACTGCGGCTCCTCGCGGACGGATTGAAGCAGAAGCTCGCGCTCTATTCCGAGGAGGCGCGGTTTTACGAAATCACGCAGGCTCAGAAGCTGGCTTTCTCGCGCCAAGCGCTCGACGAGGAATATGCAGCCGAACTCGCCGCCCTGCAAAAGCGCGAAGCGCTCGGCGAACAGTCGCTCGCAGCCAAGCAGCGCATCGACGACATAATGATCGAGGCGACGCGCCGCCGCGACGACGAGATGGCGTCGCTGACCCGCTCGGCGCTGCAAGAAGAGGAGCGCGAGTATCAATCGTTCGCCAATTCGATCGAACAGGCCTTCAATTCGCAATTGCGCGCCCTCCTCGCGGGTACCGAAACATGGCGCGCCGCCTTCAAGAAGGTCCTCGACGACCTCTTGATCAAGTTCATCGAATGGACGGAGACGACGGTCGCGCATTCGGTCATGGCGGAGGCCATGAGAACGGCGGCGGCCGCCTCAGGCGTCGCGGCGCGCACCGGCGCAGAGGAAGCCAGCGCGGCGGCCTCGATCAGCGCGCAGGGCGCGGCCATGATCCGGTCGATCTTGTCCTCGGCCGCAGAGACATTCGCCGGCGTGTTCGGATTCCTCTCGCCGTTGATGGGGCCGCTGGCGGCGGGACCGGCCGCGGCCGCCCAGGCGACCGTCGCCGGAATGGCGGGCTCGGTTGCATCAGCCGATATCGGCATGTGGCAGGTCCCTCAGAACATGCTGACATTTGTCCATCACAACGAGCTCATTATGCCGGCCGCCGAGGCGGGCGCGTTCCGTTCCCTATTGGGCGGCGGAGGGTCGTCCGACACCTCAAGCGGCGCCGCGGTCCATATCCATCCGACCACCAACGTCCACGTCTCGGCCCTCGATTCGGGTTCGGTGTCGCAATGGATGCGGAGCAACAGCTCGGTCATGCTGAAGGCGGTGGACGAAGCCGTTCGCCACGGCGCGCGGCTCGGCCTGCGCCGCCTCGGTGGTTGAAGCGATCATGGGTTTCATCGGCGGCGTCCATCTTCTCCCGGCGAGCGGGGAGTTCGTCTACGACACGGTCCCCTACGATGGCGCACAACGCGGGGCCTACGGCCTAAACAACGCCGCCCCACTGAATACCTTCTACGCGCCGGGCGGCTCGAAGACCGACTATTCCTATTCGATCGACCAGTTGCAGGCGGCGCACCCGGAGTGCGCGACGGTGTCGCTGGTCGTCGCGTGGTTCTTCAATTCCGAGGACGCCTCAGGCTGCCAGATCTACCCTTCCACCAATTTTCTGCTCGGCGAATTCTGGACGCTCGCGAGCGGCGTCCCGGTCCAGGAACACTGGCAGTGCTCCGGACTGACCGAGCAAAACTACCCGGGCATCATTCCGCTGCCGGCGCTGCCCGGCACGAGCAATTTCGTCTATGGCGGGACGCCTTCCGATCAATCGGTCGTGCGCTGCCTCCGAGACCTCAAAGCGCGCGGCTTTCGCGTCATCTTCTATCCGTTCCTGCTCGGGACCGGTCCGGGCTTTCCCTGGCGCGGGCGCATCGCCTATGCCGACGACGTTTCGGCCGCGGCGACGGCGGCCGTCGACGCCCTCTTAGGGTCCGCCTCGACCGCAGACTTCATCCGCGACACGGTCAACCTGACCGTCGGCTATTCTGGTTATTTGTTCGACTGGACCTACCGGAGGATGATCCTGCACTACGCCAACCTCTGTTGCGTCGCCGGCGGGGTGAACCTGTTCGTCATCGGCTCCGAGCTGCGCGGGCTCGAGACGATCCGTGGGCCCGGCTGGACCACGGCCGGGACGGTCGACGGCTCGGGCTATGCGGTCTGGGATTACCCGTTCGTCGCCGGGCTCCAAACGCTCGCCGATGACGTGCGCAGCGTCTTCGACGGCGCGGGATATACGAAAAACCTCGCGGGCTTGGAGAACCTCATCGCCTATTCGGCCGACTGGTCGAGTTGGATGGGCTGGCAGCATCCTGGCGCAAACGGCCAGTGGCCGCATCTCGATCAACTCTTTGCGCATCCGAAGATCGATTACGTCTCCTTCGACAACTATTTGCCGCTGACCGACTGGACGACCGGGACGGGCGGGATCGACGCGACGGTCAACTGGCTCGCGCCGGCGCCAAGCGGGTCGTGGCCGCCTTCGTCGGACACGATGAGCGGCCTGGGCTTCTCCGGGGTCCCGAGCATTTACGATACCCGCTACCTTGCTGCTGGTTTGCCGAGTAGGCGTTTCGCGCCTGCGCGAGCCGGTCGCCGGCCGGGAGCGTCACCTGCAGTCCCGATCCGTTCGGATCGAAGCCGTAGGCGGTTCCATGCGCGCCGGACGCGCCGTCGTTGTAGAACCAGTTGAAATATTGCCCGGCCTCGATGTTTCCCTTGATGCTCGCCAACAAGCAGCTCCGCTGGTGGTGGAATAACCCGCATCAGGCCGTCTACGACGACGGCGACGGCTCCGGATGGGCGCCGCACGGGCCGCAAACCGAATGGCAGCCGCAATCGAAATCGATCCTGATGCTCGAGTACGGCTTCCCGGCGGTCGACAAGGCGACCAACCAGCCCAACGTGTTCTTCGAACTCGAAGTCGACCGAGAGCGCGACGCCGTTCTGGTCGATCTGGAACAACGCCGGGGGCTTAGGCTACCTGCCGCAGGCGGCGGAAGCGCCTGCCTGAGCCCGTTCGACCAATCGCCGGCGTTCCAGTTGCCGGTGTCGCCCCATTGCGCCGAATTGGCCGGGAACGTGCACCGACCAGCCCAACGTCGAGAGCGTCGGAAAGGTCTCGAAGATCCCTGGCGAGGGCGGCGGGGTCGGCGCGGAAGACCGGGAACGGCCGCGCGTCCCAGTTCCAGACGCAGGAGAAGGCGAACTCGACCATGACGACGCCCGCGCCCGACGTGGCGTTCATGCCGTCGACATTCCAATATTCATCCTGAAACCTGATTGACGCCGTTCAGGTAGACGTTCGAGACGCTCGTCACCCAGCCGACCGGTTCGAAGAAGGCGCCGCGACCTTTCGAGCCTCTCGCACGCGCCGGCAGAGCCAGAGCACGCCGAAGTCGGCCGAGACTGCGACCCCCGCGGCGGGCGCGGTCGAGAACGTGATCGCCGGCGCATAGCCTCGCCCGCAGACATGGACCCAGAAGGACGCGTTGATCGCCGCATTGATGGCGCAGGTCGCGTCTCTGACGGCTCGGGTCGCCGAGCTCGAGGCGAAGCTGGGCCTGCCGCCCAAGACGCCTGATAATTCCAGCGTTCCGCCGTCGAAGGGTCAGAAGCCGTCGGAATCTTCGGCGCCCAACGGGATCGACGCCGACCCGGCGCTGGGTCGCCGCCGTCGTCCCGCCCGCCAAGCCGAAGGTGTTCGTCGCACAGGTCGTCCCGGTCCCCTCGACCAGCGCAATGCTCTGGGCCGTCGCCGTCCCGACGTCGATCGAGCAGATATAGGTCTTCTTGCTTGCTGTTCCCGTGATGACCTGCCCGCTCGCCGTCAGATTGATCGATGCGCCGGACTTGGCCTGAAACATGCAGGCATCAGCCGCCGTTTGAACGGCGACGTTGACCCGCAGGTTGCCCGCCGTATCAAGCGAGAGGGGGTCGGTCTGGGCGGTCGTGTAGCTCGGCGCGGACGTCGTCACCGCGCCCATGACCATCGAGCCGGACTGGCCGCTCGTCGTCGAGCCCTGAGCCAGTCCCGCTCCGACCACCGGCAACGGGTTGGACGCCGAGACGAGCGCGCCGCTGTAGTAGACCTGGGTCTCCGCGGAGCCATTCGTCTGGTTCGTCGCGCTCGCTGCGCCGGTCGGCAACGGCAGCGAAGCCGCGCTGACTGCGACGGCGGTCCCGTTCGCAGTTGGCGCACTGAACGTCGAGATTGTTCGAGGTCGAGCCGATGACGTTGCCGGACCCGTCGACGATCTGGGTCTTTTGGGAGCCATTGGTCTGATTGGCGGCGGTCGCCGCGCCGCCGAGCGTCCCGAGATTGAACGTCGGGGTCGAAGCGAAGGCCGGCAATGTGCCGGTGACATTGAAGCCCGTGTTGCCGATCGAGCCGCCCGCCTGGAACGGCGAGCCGAGCGTCGAATTGATTGTCACGAGTTCGGCGTTGGTCGCCGCGCCGCCGAGCGTCCCGAGATTGAACGTCGGGGTCGCCGCATACGCTGGAAGCGAGGCCATCGAGACGGGGATCGGCACGCCGGAGGCCGACCCCTGGACGGTGAGAAGCGTCGAGGCGCTCGTGCCCGCCGCCGTGTCGAGCGTCCCGCCGGCGTGGCCGAGGAGGTTGAAGCTGCCGACCGTCGCCGAGCCAGCGGCGAGCGACGGCAACGACGCCAGCGAGACGGGCTGCGTAGTCTGCCAGAAGGTCCCGCTGACCGGCTGCGTGGCCTGCCAGAAGGTTCCCGTGACCGGGATCCCGGTCGCCCCCGAGATGCCCTGCACCGTGACGACGCTGGCATTCGGCGAGCCGGCCGTCCCGGTCGGGATCGATCCGCCCGAGCCGCCTCCGCCGCCGACGTCCAGGATTTCGAGGAGTTCATGACGATGCTCTTCCGGCTGCAGACGTTGCGCCTCTCGACGGTGCGGCCCTGACGACCCCGCCCTCCTTTCCGACGCTCGCCGGTCAAGGCTGGAGCATCCACAAGAAGCCGACCTTCGCGACCCTCGTGGCCTCCCACGTCTCCGGCCGCGAGGTCCGCGACGCGCTCTATGAAAACCCGATCTGGCAGTTCGAGCTGACCTTCGACGGGCTCGATTCGTCGGCGAGCTCCTATCCCGGCCTCGGCGGCGCCTCGCTGCAAAGCCTGATGGGCCTGTTCCTCTCTTGCCAGGGGCAGTTCGGGACCTTCCTCTACACGGACCCGAGCGACAACGCCGTCACCGCCGGCGCCATCGCTGCCGGCGACGGCGCGACGACGACCTTCACCTTCGCCCGCGCTGGGCGAACATGCAGAGCATCATCTCGACCGCGATCAGCGACGGGGCGACATGGTTCTTTGTTGACGAGCCGAACGACGGGTCTGCTCTGCCGCCTCGATCAGCTTCGACGTGGCCGGCTTCAATACGATCTATGCCTATATCAAGGGCCTCAATCCGAACGCGATGCTCGGGATCGTGCAGAACGGATATGGCAAGTCATCTTGTACCCCCAATGACGCGATCGGCTGGCACATGGTGCATCTCGCCGCGGGGATGCACGAGGATTTCGCGGCGGAGGAAGTCTACAATCAGATTTGCTGCGGAGCGCAGACGACGAGTCCGTGGGTGACGGACGGGTGGACCTATACGGGCGTGAAGACAATGGAGCTGCTCTACAGCGTCGCGACGCTGTGCGCCCTTCAGTACATCAACTATAGCAACATCGATCTCGTCGCGTTCTGGGACTCCGATCTCTATGGGAACTTCATCGGGCCGCTGATGGACCCCGTGCAGTTGCCCGCCGCGCTGCATTTCGCGGCGACGCAGGACAAGAGCCTCTATTGCAACCAGAATTATTCGCAAGACTTCGAACCCAACCTGGACCGTGCAGTTCGGTCCCAGCTTCACCCGATCCGTTCTCGACAACACCGATTACCCCAATTGGACGTCGCCCTACACGATCTCCACGTGCGACTACCGGGTCTACAGCGGCGCAAACGCTGTCAACGGGCTTTACGATCCGTCTGTCGTGCAGACCCGGTCCTGGACTTCCCGAAAATGCAACAGCACGATCACCGTCGCCGTCGGGTCGAGCGGCGACTGCCGGGATGAAGTCAGCGACCCGATCACGGCTACGATCTCCGGGACCACATTGACCGTGACGGCTGGCACGTTCACGCAGCCCCTTCAACTCAATACAGGCATTCTCGGCTCTGGCGTGACCGCCGGGACGTATATAACCGCCCTTGGGAGCGGAACTGGCGGGACGGGAACCTATACGGTCAACAATTCCCAAACCTCCTCGCCAACAGCGGCGGCTCTCGGCGTCAAGACATGCCTGGTCGAGGTCCGCGCACATAACAACTCGCCGGGCGGCCTGGGGAATCCGACCTATCAAGAATTCAGCATCGCTTATTAGCCGTCGGGGCTGATCACCAAGCCGTGCGGAATGAGAGGGGATGGGGAGGCGCGATGAAAGCCGGAAACATCAAACGATGCGACTGATCCCGTTCGCGTTCCCGCTCATGGGGCTTCTCGCCCTTCCAGCCGGCGCACAGACCCAACTCGAGCTCATGAGCGGGCCGGGCGCGTGCCCGCAGGGGACTTACGCGGGCATCGACGGCTGCGCCGGGGTACTTCAATCCGACCTTGAGTTTCCATGACGCGAGCCTCTTTGTCGACGGAACGTTCTTTCAGAACGGTCAGTCGGTCGCCGCGTCGAAATTCGACTGGAACGTCGCCGGGAAGGACTTCGCCATCGGCGTGACGCCCGGGACTTATTGCGGAGGAGCCTATACGCCCTGTTCGACGACGCCCGGCGCGACCGGCCTCATCGACGCTTCGCAATATCCATGGGGAACAGTCAACGATCACACCGGCTGCGGCTCCGGTACGGCGATCGACGGCTACGGGCGCTTGAACTGCATCGTCACCGGCAGCGGGACGATCAATCTCATCGGCTTCGATTGGTCGCCGAACGAGGGCCACGCCGGGGAGACGTGCGTCTCGCTATGGCTTCGCGAAGGCTCGACGGGGGCCAACAACGGATGGTCGGGGACGGTCAACTTCACCAATAACCACTGGCACATGCTCCAGCATCCGGGCTGCACCGCGCCGCAGACAAACAGCAACAACGGGAAATATTATCAGTTCGCATTTTTCAATAACACGGGATCGTACACGACTGACGTCTGGGACGTGAACATCAGCGACAACGTGATCCAGCAGGAAGTCGGGCAAGTACCTGGGTCCTCAACTCCCAGACCTCGCAGATCAGTGGCGGGTTTCAGTATGCCCAGTTCGTCGTCGGGACGAGCGGGCACATCACGTTCACATACAATTGGGGCAATGGCGTCACCGCCCGCCTCATCGACACCTACGGAGGCTGCGAGGGGGTCAGCATCAGCGACAACGTCGTCCACAATCTGGGCTACTATACGTCATATAATCATGGCGAACTGTCGCTGAACTTCGCAGGGGCGTGCTCGACGGTCGCTTATTCGTACTATTACAACAACACCGGCTGGACCGACGCCGGCCTGGGCGACGGCCCGGATGGCGACACATGGGTCAACGCCGGCATCCCCGGCGCGACGACCACGACCTCCGACGTCCGACTGAACACGTTCGAGGCGAACCTGCTGAACCATTGGTCGAGCAGCAATTCGGCCCCGAAAATCGGCGGAACGCTGGCGGGGACAGCCGCGATCGGCGACGTCTGGGATCTGAGCGGGCAGGGCGGCGCGTCGCCGACGCGGGTCATCATCATTGCGACGAGCCCGCTGACGGCTGCGATCTGGCAGGGCGGAACGCTGGGCGCGACCGCGCCGACAGCTCTCTACTACGCGGCGACTTGCGATGCTTCCTACGGCGCGGGCTGCCTCGGGAGCCCGTCAGGGCTCACGTTCGAACCAACTCAGTACACCGATCATGCGTTCTCTTACGCCGATGTCCTGAGTCCTGGCTACAATCTTAGCGCGGCGGTCACGACGAATCGTTTCGAGCACAACGCGACAAACTCCGGCGGCCTTCTGTCTTCGCCGTTCGTCCTCTTCACGGCAGACGGGACGGGCGCCTTGACCTGCGGGACGAACTATTACGGCGAGTCGAACGGACTGGAAAACTTCGACATGACGACCGGGGCCGGCCATCGCCCCGGCGTTCAGCCCGGGCGTCGGATCGTCCGGGTGCGGGACGAGCTCGGACTGACCGGGCTCATCTCTTTCTAACCTTTCCTGCCTCACATAGGAGCTTCGCCTCATGAGCCTCTCAATTCCCGCGTGGCCGTCGCACGACACGCCCGAGGGCGCGGCCTTCTTCGCGAATGCGAAAGCCGTCGTCGCCGCATGGAAGAGCAAGGGCGTTTCGAACGCCTTCGCCTTCGGCATGCTGGCCCAGGCGGAGGCGGAGTCGACCCTCGACCCCAACGCCAAGGGCGACCGCGACGCGAAGGGCGAGCCGACGGCCTTCGGCTTGCATCAGTGGCATGGCCCCCGGCTCTCGGCGATCAAGGCCCGGACGGGGATCGACATCCTCGCCGCTGTTCTCGGCGGCAAGGGCGACGTGAAAAACCAGATCGCCAGCGCGTGGTGGGAACTGACCAGTCTACCGTGGGCCGGAATGAAGGCGATCCAATCGCAGTCGACGGCCTATGGCGCGGCGATGCAGGCGACGGCGCTCTTCGAGCGCGCCGGGGCGCTGGACGCCGCCGAGCGCCGCGGGCGGATGGCGGAAAGATGGGTGTCCTGGTTCAGCGGGACAGGACCGGAAAGCGCCGGGCCGGAGCCGGCAAGCTGGAAAGCGTGAGGGGCCCATGCGCGACCGTCTGACCTTCCTCAGCCACTTCGTTCTCTGCTTGGCGATTGGCGCCGCCGCGTTCTTCGCCTGGATCAACGGCGTTCCGCAAACAGTCTTTCGCGACGACCTCTCGCGCATGACGTCGGTCATCGCCGCGATTTTTCTCGGCTCGGCGGCGTGGCTCGGCTGGCAGGCATGGGTGGCCGATGGCGGCCGGAAATCGAAGGTCGGAACTCGGAAATCGGAACTCGGTAAGACCCTCTCAGACTTCCGATCTCAGACTTCCGCCTTCCGTTCTGCGACTTCCGATTTCGGCCATCTCGCCGAGCGCCTTTGCGTCATGGCCGGGCTCGCCGGGACGACGATCGGCCTCTCGCTCCAGGCCAGGGCGCTGATGAGCGGCTCAGCCGGCTTCGGGGCGCTCTCGACCTCGCTCTACACCACCGCATGCGGCGTGATCGCAGCGGCGCTGCTGGCCGTCCTGACGCATAACCTGGAGGCGGGCATCCGGAGAGCCCGCCCCGAGCATGGCGAGGGGGCGAGGCGGTGAGGCTTCGCGACGCCTCGCCGGTCTTCATCGCCTTCTGCGATCTGCTCTTCGCCGTCCTCAACGTCGTGATTGTCCAGGCTTCCCCGACCCACGCGGCGGCGAATGGCGTGAAGCAGAAAGCCGAAATCCTCGCGACCATCGAATGGTCTGTCGACATCGACGCCGACGCCGACATCCACATGATCGGCCCCAGCAAGCATCCGGTCTTCTATGGGAGCCGCGACGTCGGCTGCGCGACCCTGGACCGCGACAACCGCGGCTTTCTCGACTCGATCATCACGCTGGCGGACGGAACGCAAACGAAAGTCGAGAGCGACAAGGAGACGATCGCGATCCGCTGCGTCGAGCCGGGGCGTTACGACCTCGCCGCCAACCTGTACGGCTACCGCGTCGACAACGTCGCGCAGTCGGACCGCCGCGATCTGGGCCTCAAAGTCCATGTCGAGATCATCGGCTTGAACCCGAACGTGCGGGTGCTCTTCGCCAAGGACGTCACGCTCGACCGCATGGGCCAGACCGTCAATTGGGCCTCGTTCGATATGGCGCGCGACGGGTCGATCACACTCGTCGAGCCGCCGCTCACGCCGATCACGGCGAGCTATCAGAAGAGGATCGGCGAGCCGTGAGCTACCTCCACTTCGTCGTTGGCTTCGGCGCGTTGCTCGCGCTGATCGCCGTCATCGCCGCATGGCTCTTTCGCACCGCCGATGCGCCGCTCTCGGCCAAGATCATCGTTCCGTCACTCGCCGTTGCGCTCGCCTGCGCCACCCCGTTCGCCGTCAACGCCATGCTCGGCTTTCCGGTCTCGGCCGGCATGGATGCGCTGCCCGATCGCGCCGAACTCGTCGCCTTCGTCGCGCATGACGAGGACGATGCGGTCGATCTGTGGCTCAGGACCGGCGACGCCCCCGGATCACAGTCCGGGGGTGTTCCGCGCGCCTATGAGACGCGGCTGACGGCGCAGATGAAAAAGACCCTTCGCGCGGCCCAAGAGGCGATGGCGCATGGGCGGCGCGCCATGCTCGCAAAACGCGGCGCCGGAAACGCCAAGGGCCTCGGCGGCGATCCGCTCGCCATCGGCGACGCTCAGCGCGTCTACGAACTCGACCCGAGCGCGCTCTCTGCGCTGCCGCCGAAGGAATAACGCCATGGGCCGCGCGACCGCCATCCGCTCGATCGCCCGTGTCGGCGTGTCGCAGGCGACGGTGAGCCGGGTGCAGAACGCATATCGAGCGCAACGGACCGGATGAAAGGATGGCGGCCATGACCGAAGGATGGGACGGCAGAATCCGGAGGCGGACCATCATCGCGCTCGCCGCATGCCTTCTCGCGGCCCAATGCGGCGAGCCGGCCTATGCCGCCGGCGACTGCGCCCCGATCGCCAAGGTCAAGAAAGACCTCAAGGACGGGGTGACCGTCACCAGCCTCTCGCCAGGACAACTCAACTGGCTGCGCGGCTACTGGATGGGAACGCCGCCTCAGCTTCAGGGCGCCTATCCCGGGTCGTCGGCCGTCCTCATGGAAAGGAAGGGCGCGCCCGGCGGCGTTTTGCTGTGGGTGCGCGGTTCGCTCTATTGCAACGGCGCGCCGGTGCCGCCGCAGTTCGTGGACGCGATCCGGCATGTGAAGACCGGGCCGGTCGACGGCGACGGGGACGAACTGTGACCCTCCCTCCTCTCGAGTGGAAGCCGTCGCCGAACTTCAACTCGCGCCACGGAGCCCGCGTCGACCTTCTCGTCCTGCACGACTGCCAGGGCTATTACCAGGGATCGATCGAAACCTTCCTCGGAAACAACGGCGGCAATCCGGTCTCGGCGCATTTCGTCGCCAGGGAAGACGGCTCGGAAGTCACGCAAATGGTCGCGCTCGCCGATCGCGCATGGCATTGCGTCGATTTCAACTCCCGATCGGTCGGGTACGAACTCGCCGGCTTCGCCGCGCGCGGCTACGCCGAGGCCGAACTGGAGACCGCGGCGAACGCATTCGCATGGCTGGCCCATCGTTTGCAAATCCCGATCGTCCATGCGCGCGCAGGCGTCGGGCCTGGCATCTGTTCCCACTACGACCTCGGCCGGCTCGGGGGCAGCCACACCGATCCGAGCACCGATCCGCAGTTCATGCCGTCGTTTATCGCCCGCATCGAGGCCGCAGCCGGCAAGGGCGACTTTCCGCAGGAGTGGGCCAGATGAACAAGTTCGCGTCCCTCGTCACCGGCAACGTCCTCCGTCATTTGCTGGCGCAGATGGGCGCTTTCGCCCTCATGGGCGCCGCCGCCTATCTCGCCAAAGTCGACTATTCGGCCCTCGGCGCCTACGCGCCGATGGCGCAGGGGGCGGCGGCGCTTCTGGCCTCGATCGTCAACGAGGCGCTCGGGGCCGCGCCGAAGCCGTGACCGCCGCGTCGCCCCTTCCGGGCTCCTCGCAATGACGTTCATCGACGCGCCGCCCCGCGCGCTGGCGATCCTCGCGCTCGCGACCGTCGCCGCCGCTTTCGCCGCCGGCTTCCTCGTCGGACATTCGGCCTGCGCTTTCCCGGCCATCCCGTCCTTTGAACTGAGGATCGGCCCGTGAGCGTCGTTTGGCCTGCCATCGCCGGCTTCGCGGTCGGGCGCCTCCTCGGCTTCGGCGCCGGACGGGTCACGCAGCGCCGCCATGACGATCAGTACGACGCCCGCATCCGTCAGGCGATCGCCGACGTCGGCGCGCCGCTACGCGACCATCTCGAACGCGCCGCCCGCATGGCCGAGGGCGCCACGACCCAAAAGGAGCCGACCCCATGATTGGCATCCGCAACGCTCTCGCCACCGCCGCCTTCGTCGTCGCCCTCTGGGCGCTGTGGGCGGTCGCCGTCGCCCTGCCGGCGGAGGCGGCCGAGCGGCACGGCCTCGTCAGATTGCATCCCGAGGCGATCGCGTCCCATCCGCCGAATTGCTGGGGACCGCTCTGCCACTGGCCGACGCCCGAGCCGCCGCCGGGGAAAATCCCCGACGTTACGGATACGAGGACTATCCTCACAATGGCGACCGACAATCAAGCGGGCCTCGTAAAGTTTCTGAAGGACGAGGATGCGGAGGCCGGCGCGATCATCCCCGGCTCCAACCCGCCCGCTGTTTTCGATCCGATCGCGCACATGTGCCTCGCCGGCATTCCGAGTGCGACGCCGCCGGTCATGGGCTTGATCGCGTTCTTCGAAGGTTTTCAAGGTCCATCGGCGCTCCCGCCAGCCAACACTGACTTGCCGATCGACCCTGAGCATATCCGCCTCGAAGCAGCCAACATCGAGAACACGATCCAAGGAATTTTGACCAATGGTTGGCCGACCGACATCAAGCAGTCGTGCGGCAGCCTCATAAACGACGAGGCGACCCAGGTCGCGTCGATCGCCGGGAGCGCCCTGACGCTCAATGCGCTGCTGCTGCAAATTTTGCCGATCCTGGCGGTCAAGTAGCCATGACCGCGCCGCCCGACGACGCCAAGGATCTCGCCGCGCTTGACGCGGCCTACCACGCGCAGATCGGCACGCTCTATGTCCAGCTCTCCGCCTCGCTGGCCGACCCCGAAGCGACGCGCGCAGAGGAACGCTTTCGCAACGGGCTCCGCATTGCGCGCGAGGCCCGTTCGCGGGCTGCGGCGATCATCGCGGGGACAAGACCATGAAAATTCTTCTCACGTGCGTCTGCATCCTCGGCTCGATCACTCCAGCGCCCGCGATGTCGCTCGACGAGAGATGCAAGATGTCGCAGGAGACGCTTCGTTTGATCGAATATACGGCCCTGATTGACGATTCGATGGAGCCGCTCTTTGCCAAAGCGGCGGCTTCCTACAGGCGCGCGGCCAATCCGAGCGAAAAATCGTGCAGGATTTCCGCCAGTGAAACATCTTCTCGCCGCCGGCTGCATCGCCGGCCTCTACGCCGCCGTCGTGGCGGCGGCGCTGGGGCTCGGGCTCTGGGCTCTCGTCTCGCCAATCTGGAGGATAAAGCAATGATTGCCCTTTTCGCGCTCGTGGCGGCGCTGTCCGCGCCTCAGTGCCAGTTGACCAAAGCCAATTCCGGCCTGCGCCAGTGCCACAGCGCAGAGTATGTCCCGTCCGACGTCACGGTCCCTCCGACCGGCGTCTCACGGTCAAACTGCCGCCAGATGGCGGAATACCTCTGCACGCGGACGGACGGATCGGCCTATTTTCTCGAAAAGTGAGAGACGCGCGGGCCGGGCTTGAGAACCGGCTTGCGGTCGCTCGCCTGCTGTCCCGCCTGTAGCTCTTAGGCTCATCGCGTGTCTGGCACGAGGCGAAGCCTTCGCTTGCCTCTCGGGACTCCACCGCTTCAGGGCCTGCGTTTCCTTCAACGCCGCCGTGCCATGAGTCTCTGGCATTTCCGCGCGTTCTCCGCAACCAAAAACAGGAACAGACAAATGCCTCTCATTGTCCATCCCGACACCGGCCGCACCTTCGCGCTCGGCCGCAACTTGCCCTTCCGTCTGGCGCCCATGCCTCGACGCCGAGCGCTATCTCATCGCGCGATGAGCCCGCCCGGCCGCCCGGCCAGCGCTGGGAAAGCAAGGCGATCCACGCGCTGCACGATGCGCTCGGCAATCAAACCTACGGCTGTTGCGTCTGGGCGGCGGCGTTCAAGCAGGACGTCGCCTGGCTCAGAGACGCCGGCGACGCGAAAAGCCCGGACCCGACCGAGGCCGATTGCCTCGCCTCCTACTCCCGCGACGCCGGCTTCGATCCGGGCAAGCCCTCGACCGACGTGGGCGGCGATTTGCAGACCGCGCTCGCCGGCTTTAAGGCCAAGGGCCTCTACCTCGACGGTCGCGGCAAACCGGCCTCGTGGTGCGCGGTCGACCCGACCAAGCCGGAACTCGTGCGCGCCGCGATCGACGCCTTCGGTTCGCTCTATACCGGGTGCTCGCTCGCGCCCGAGTGGGTTCAGGCCCCGGAGGAAGGCTTCGTCTGGGACGTGGCCTCGCCAGGGCGCGAAGACCTCGGCCACTGCACCGCCTGGTTCGACTACGATTCGGTTGGGGTGATCGTCAACTCGTGGGGGCTGTTCGGCCGGATCACCTGGGACGCGGTCGCCAGATATTGGGCCAAGGCCGCGAGGGGCGAGGTCTACGCCGTGTTCAGCCCGGACTGGCTCGCGAAGGCGACGCAGGAGTCGCCGAGCGGCCTCGACGCCGCCCAGCTCGCCCAGGATGTCGCGGCCGGCCACTGAGGCGACCGGGCGAGGGCGTCCCCGCACGGCTGGATTGGCGCCCGCTAGAGAAGGACTCCGCCCATGGCCGCCGCCCCGGTTCAGCCGCCCGCAGAGACGCCCGCGATTGAAATCGCCAAACTGAAGAGCAGTGCCTTGACCTTTAGGAGGTCGCATTGACGCCGCCAGAAAACAGCTCCTGGGGGTTTCTTGAATGGGCGGTCGCCGGATTGGCATCGACCGTGGCGAGCGCAGTGGCGTTCGTATGGAGGCTGATGACGCGCCTTCATACGGTCGAGATCACCGTTCGGCAGCATCAGCATGATCTCGATATGGCGCAGTCGGCCAACGAATTGGCCCTTTTTCGTTTGGCCGAGCGGCTGGCGCTCTTGCACGACGATCACTACCGTTTGCGGGAAACCATTGGCGCTCTGCCAAATCGAGCCGATATCCACGACCTCGAACTTCGACTGGGCGAGCGAATGGATTCTTTGGCGGAGCGCTTTGATCGGGCTTTGGATCCACGACATTCGTGATGATTTGGTTCTTAGCCGCGTGCAGGCTCTGTCATTATGCGGCGCAAAGAATCCGGAATCCGCGATGGCCTACCGTCACGAATCGCTACAACAAGCACTGTCGCATTGGCGAGTTCCTTCTCGCGGCGTGTGATCCGCTGCAGGAAATCGATCGACGCTCCGCGGGAACCCGAAATCCGCGTCTCGACTCTCAGCAGATCGTCCATCAACGCCGGCGCCAAGTAGTCAATTTGCAAGCTGCGCACCGCAAACACGAGGCCGGAGCTTCTCGCAATTTCCCGGTGACCAAACCCTCGCCGGCGGAGCCACTCCGTTCGCCCGCGCTCAAGGAATCTGAGATAGGATGCGTGATAAACCCGTCCGGAAAAGTCGGTGTCTTCATAATAAACTCGAATATCGAATATTTCGGTCCATGGATGCGACATTCCCTGCGGCTCCGTTGGTTCGCGCAATTGAGAATGGAACACATTCCCATTTCAGTTTTTTCGCGCAAACGGAATTTTTCGGCGCCATACAAATGGGAGCTCATCCCGCCGCTTTGACGGTCTAATGCGCCAGTGGTATCCGCGAAGCATGCGCATCGTATTCATGGGCGCGCCGGAATTCGCCGTTCCGACGTTGCAGGAAATCGTCAGCAACGGACACGATGTCACGGCGGCGTACACACGTGCGCCAAAGCCCGGCGGCCGCCGAGGCTTGGAAATCAAGAAGACGCCGGTTCATGAGGCGGCGGAAGCTCTAGGAATTCCAGTTTTCACCCCGGCGACTTTGAAGGACGAAGAGTCACAAGCGGTCTTCCGAGGTCACGCAGCGGATGTCGGCTTAGTCATCGCATACGGGCTATTGCTGCCGGTGGAGGTTCTTGAAGCGCCCAAACTCGGCTGCCTGAATCTGCACGCCTCTCTGCTGCCGCGCTGGCGTGGCGCTGCGCCGATTCAGCGGGCGATCATGTCAGGTGACGCTGAGACTGGCGTGGACCTCACGCGCGTGGAAGAGGGTTTGGACACGGGACCCGTCGCCCTGCGGGAGGTCGTTGCGATACGACCCGAAGACACGGCGGGAGACCTGACGAATCGCCTGGCGCAAGTCGCAGCTAAGCTCGCAGCGCGCGGATTGTTTGCGATGGAACGCGGAAAGCTCGAATATGCGGAGCAGTCCAGCGTCGGAGCGTGCTACGCACGCAAGATCGACAAGAGCGAAGGCGAGATCGATTGGGGGCGCAGCGCCGGGGAGGTTCGTAATCAAATTCACGGCCTCTCGCCAACCCCGGGCGCATTCTCCATTCTTCTCGTTGAAAATCGGCTCGAGCGCATCAAGATCCTTCGCGCCGAGGCGGTCGGAAAGAGCGGTGTTCCAGGAAGGATCTTGGATGCCGAAATGACTGTCGCATGCGGCAGCGGTGCGATTCGGATTCTTGAAGGCCAACGCGCGAGCCGCGCTGTCATGCCGGGCCGTGAACTCATGTGGCGCGAAGCGGTGGCTGTCGGAGCGGTCTTCATGCCGCCCGAAAGGACTTCATCTGCGCGTGAAGCGCAGATTTGAGTTCGTCCTTGCAGGTTTCCGCGCTTCGCAAAATCTGGCCGGCGCGAAAAAAATCCAGTAGGCCGAATTGCTCAACCTTAGGCCGAATGAGCACGTCGGGAGGCCGTCGCCTGATCTTTTGCGCGGTGATCGCGCCTTGCATGATTTGCGCGGCGCCGAACATCGACTCAAGCGGCGAAGGTATTCTTCGCGCCCGCGACCGTCCCCCAAACGTAACGTCGATTGCGATGACGATGTCGGCGCTGTCGAACAACAAATCGTATGGCAGCGGATTCACAGCTCCGCCGTCGATCAGAACACTGCTCCCGTTTTCGACTGGACGAAACAGTCCCGGGATCGCCATCGAACCCGCTACGGCTGGCTTCAGGGGCCCAGACCGGAAAACGAGTTCGTTGCGATCAGAGTAGTTCGTCGCGACGACGAACGTCTTGATCGCGAGCGCCTCGAATTTTTCCGGCACTCCTGCGGGCCAAAACAAGTCGAGAAATATCTCTGGGTCGAGAAGAACCGGGTTTCCTCGCCCACGAAGCACAAGGTCGGCGAAGCGGCCAACTCGGGCTTTCAACAGCTTGCCCATGACGTCGGATCTGTTGCGCAGGACGCGCAGAACGTGGCCGCGAATGCCGCGAGCCTCTAGGCCGGCGGCATATGCCGCGCCGATGACCGCGCCCATCGACGTCCCCGCGATCGCTGCCGGTCGAATCCCCAACTCGTCGAGGGCCTCCAATGCGAGCACGTGGGCGATTCCCCGCGCTCCGCCGCCGCCGAGCGCGATTGCAATCATCGGGCGATGAAAGGGCACGCCATGCTCGCCATCAACTTTCACGGCCTACTTACCCTGTTCACGGGCAACGGCGCGCCACCCGATATCGCGCCGGCAGAACCCCCCCGGCCAGTCGATACGGTTGACAGCGGCGTAAGCGCGATCCCGCGCTTCGCCGACGTTGCGTCCGGACGCTGTTATCGCCAAGACGCGTCCGCCGTCGGAAACGATTTCGTCGCCTTCTTGGCGAGTCCCCGCGTGCAGGACCCAGACGCCCGGCACACGGTCAGCATCTTCGATACCGCAAATCCTAGTTCCACGAAGCGGTTCGCCCGGGTAGCCCTCCGCCGCCATCATGACCGCCAACGTCGCTTCCGAACTGAAGGTCGGCGAGACGCCGCGGAGACTTCCTTTTGCGCAAGCTTCAAGCAGCGGCAACAAGTCAACTGTCAGTCGCGCAAGAATGACTTCCGCCTCCGGATCTCCAAACCTCACATTGTATTCTATCACTTTTGGTCCGGTCTCGCCGATCATCAGACCGACGAAAAGAGCGCCGCGAAACGGCATGTCGCGCTTGGCCATGCCGCGAATAGTCGGCACGACGATTTCGCGCATCACGCGGTCGCTCAACTCCGGGGTCATGAGCGGAGGAGGAGAATAGGCGCCCATCCCTCCTGTATTCGGTCCGGTGTCCCCTTCGCCGACGCGCTTGTGATCTTGTGCGCTCGAAAAGGGGACCGCGTCAGTCCCGTCACACAGGGCGAAGAAAGACACCTCCTCGCCCTCAAGAAACTCCTCGACAACCAATTTGGCGCCCGAGGGCCCGAACGCAGGCAGCAACGCTTCGACCGCCGCGTGCGCTTCCTCTAGAAGTCTTGGCGACGACCACACCCTTGCCGGCCGCAAGCCCGTCCGCCTTGACCACTATTGGCGCGCCACGCTCGCGAATATAAGCTTTCGCTTCGTTTCGATCGCGGAAGCTTCGGTATGCGGCGGTCGGAATGCCGAATTCGTGGCAAAAATCTTTCGCAAACCCTTTCGATCCCTCAAGTCGAGCGGCCGCCCGCGTCGGCCCGAAGCACGCTATCCCTTCGCATACAAGGTCGTCCGCTATTCCCGCGACTAGTGGCGCCTCCGGGCCAACGACAACGAGATCAATCGATTCTTTGCGGCAGAGCCTGATGATCTGCCGGTGATCCGCCAAGTCCAAAGGAAAAATTTGCGCAAGTTTCGCACACCCGGGGTTGCCGGGCGCCACGAACAACTTGCCAATGTGGGCGGAGGTCGCGCAGGATCGGGCTAAAGCGTGCTCACGGGCGCCTGAACCAAGAATCAGAACGTTCATTCAATTATCCTGCTTCTCTCGACCGACCGCCCAAATTGCCCGAGGCGGCTGCCCCAATCACGGACGACTCCCGGCTCCGAGTTCGCGGCGCATGATGAGGAGACCGGATCGCCGGCTTGTCATTGGACGACATGATGTTGCATTGATGGGCGACGTCAAATTCCGACCAAGCCGCCCCAATGACGCCGTTCGCCATCACTCCATCAAACAGCAAATGGGCCACCTTGCCTAGCCATCGGGCGTGGCTCCTCCAACAAGCAAACGATTTATTCGCCTTTTTTGAGCGACGAATCGTCAATCCGCTCGGCGGGTTTCACGATCTCGATGATGAGGGGTTGCCAGTGGCTCCTGGGTACGGCGCAGGAGGAGCCCCCGCTCGCTACCTCTTCGCGACGACTAGAATTGTTCACGCATTCGCGATCGCGCATCTGATGGGCCGGCCTGGCGCCGATGTCATCGTCGACCACGGAATGGATTTTCTGTGGAAAGGACATCGCGACCCTGAGTTCGGTGGTTACTATTGGGGCGTTGGCTACGGCGGGCCGACGGATAGCACCAAACAGGCCTACGGCCATGCCTTTGTGCTCCTCGCCGCTTCGAGCGCCAAAGTCGCAGGCCATCCGGATGCGGAGCGCCTGCTCGTCGACGTTTCAACGGTTATCCGCGAGCGCTTCTGGGAAGAGCGATTCGGCGCTGCCGCCGAAGAATTCACTCGGGACTGGCGCCCTACGATTCCTATCGCGGCCAGAACTCGAACATGCATCTGACCGAATCGCTAATGGCCGCGTTCGAGGCGACGGGTGATTCAACTTACCTACGCATGGCCGAACGGATCGGCGACCTGATCGTTCGCCGTCGCGCTGCGGAAAGCGATTGGCGTCTGCCGGAACATTTTACGTCAGAATGGGAAGTCAACAGGAAGTATTCCGGCAGCCCGATGTTTCGTCCGTACGGAACGACGCCAGGCCATTGGCTGGAGTGGTCCCGCCTCCTGCTCCAGTTATGGGAACTCGGCGGGCGCAGGTTGGAGTGGCTTCCCGCCGCCGCCAAGTCGCTCTTCGCCGAAGCCGTGTCCGATGGATGGGACAAGGAATCCGGCGGCTTCTACTACACGCTCGATTGGGATGGCCGGCCGCGCATACTGGATCGCTACTGGTGGCCATGCTGCGAAGGGGTCGGGGCGGCAACCTTTCTGAACGCGATCGATGGCGCGCTCATCTATGAGCAGTGGTACCGTCGGATCTGGGGCTTCATCGCCGCGCGCTTCATCGACCGAGACAATGGCGGTTGGCGAGCGCAAATCGACGACGCTCTCAGACCGAATTCCAATCCGTTCTTTGGCAAAGTGGATATCTATCATTCGTTGCAAGCCTGTCTCATTCCCACCCTGCCGACGACCGGCAGCGTGACAAAAGGGCTTTTCGAGCAAGCGATGAAATCTATGAGTTGATTCTTGCGGGGGAATCCGTCAGGCGGCAAACCGCGGGCAGTCGAGGATGGCGCAACCGTCGGCAAGAACGTTAACCATCCATTTATCCGATCCCGCGAGACTATGCGCAGGCGATCAAGTTGTGCGACAGGCGAAAGACGACCTTCATGACAATCAAGCGTTTTGGACTCGTCCTGCCCCTCGCCCTCGCGGTCGGGAACGTTAGCGAAACTCACGCAAGCGAACCGAGCACTTTCCTTATCGCCGCGGCGTCCGGCTATGGTGTGGAAGATTGTCTCGGCGAGGGTGGCGAATGTGGTCAGCTCGTTGCCGACGCGTGGTGCGAGGCGCACGGTCGCGGCGCAGCGTTGAAATTCGGTCGCTCCGACGGTAACGCCAGCATGATGTCAAATGCAGCTTCGCCCAATCCCCGGCCATATTTCATCACATGCGGGGATTAAATTCTACCGAAGAAAGTCGGCGCATTTCTGGATTTCGTTGACCCCGGCGCCCCAGGGTGCGATCGGTACGGTCGATGTTGAATTTTTTGGCGATCCTTCGATCAATTTGTCACTATAGGTCATGTAGACAAGGATATTGCGTTTTGTGTCGCATCCCCTGACGATTTGCATTTTCTTGAACAAGATCGAACGGCGCTCGCTGAAAACGACGTCCCCCTGTGAAAATTTTTCCTTGAACCTTATCGGACCATATTGACGACAGGCAAGAGAAATGTCCGAGGTCTGCTCAGCTAGGCCGAGTGCGCCCGACAGCCCTCCCTTTTCCGGGGTCGTGTAATGGCAAGCGACGCCCTCGATCACAGGATCGTCGATACCATAAACAGCAAGTTTATCGTTTGGCGTCAGAAACTTGAATGTCGTCGACTTCCTGAAAATCAGATTCGGATCCAACGAGTTTGCATACGCTGTCGAAAACGCCGACAGCGCTGCGATGATGGCGGCTGCCCGCAATGCAGACATCGACTTATTTTCCCGTTTCTCAACTCAAGCGTTGCCCGAGGATAGAAGGCTTTCATCCTCCTGCCAACCAACCATGCGGGAAGCCCTTTTTTTGCGCTCTAAGTACATATATAATACGTTCTAATGATCTAAAGATACATTGGCCTTCACACTGGCGCTCAGCAAGAATGGCGGGCATATTGGCGCGCTGGACCGCCCAAATGAAGGAGGCGGCTCAAGTCCCCCCCACCGCGGACGAACGGGGCTCACGTGCCTGGACGAACGTCGCCTGCTGTCGCCGTCAAGGACTTCGGCGTCAAACGCCTCGAAGCCTGGACGCGCGGCTACGCTGCGCTGCCGGGAATTCCCGACGAATTCGTGGACGCGGACGGCCGGAGCCGCCCGCATTGGCGACAGCTGCTTTCCACGCTCGCCGGATATGAGCCCGGCGAAATGCAACAGCGATTTGCGGCGGCTGATCGCAGAATTCGAAATCGCGGCCTGTCGTACCGGGTCGCGGGCGAGAGAGACGAGCGAGTTTGGCCGATCAGCCGAATGCCGTTGCTCGTTCCCGAAGACGAGTGGCTCAGGGTCGCCGAGGGCGTCGTCCAGCGCGCGGACCTTTTGGAGCGGGTTCTTGCCGACGTGTACGGCGAAGGTCGCCTGATCGCCGAGTGCGCGCTTCCCGCCGCCGCGATCACCGGCTCGATGGACTATGTCGCCGCAATGCGAGGCGTGACGCCTCCTGGCGAGCGATGGCTGCGCCTCTACGCCGTCGATATCGGTCGCGGTCCGGATGGCGCATGGTGGGCCCTCGGCGATCGAGCGCAGGCCCCTTCGGGCTGCGGCTACGCGCTGGAAAACCGGCTCGTCGTCTCGCAAGCCTTTCCCGAGCTTTATTCGCAGCTCAATGTTGAACGCCTCGCGCCGTTCTTTCGCGCGCTGGGAAAAGGATTGGAATCCGCCGGGCAGCGCGCCGAGCCACGCATTGGAATTCTCAGTCCGGGCCCTCTGAGTTCGACCTATTACGAGCAGGCCTATCTGGCTCGCTATCTTGGATTCCTTCTGGTCGAAGGCGACGACCTCGTCATGAGCGAGGGTCGGGTTTTCGTTAGGACCATCGCCGGCCTCAAGCGATGCGACGTCATCTGGAGGCATATCGACGCGGATTGGTGCGACCCGCTTGAGTTGAATGCGTCTTCGCGCATCGGCGTTCCCGGTCTGCTCGAGGCTATTCGGCAACACGGCGTGGCGGTCGAGAATATGCCGGGGACCGGGATGGTCGAGTTCGCGTGCTCTGCTCGCTTTCTTGCCCGCTCTCGCCCGCCGTTTGCTCGGTCAAGATTTGCGGATGCCGAATATCGCGACCTGGTGGTGCGGTCAGCCCCATGAACGCGAGCGGGTTCTGGACGAGATGGACAGCATTTCGATCGCTTCGGCGTTCAACAACGAGCTCCCGGGGATGAGGGGTCAGACGAGTGTCGTCGGGGATGAGCTGACTCAGAGCGAACGCGCCCGTTTGCGCGACGCGATCGCTGTCCGAGGACTCGATTACGTTGGCCAAGAAATCGTGCGCCTTTCGACGACGCCGCGGTGGGTCGAAGACAAACTCGAGCCGCGACCCTTTGTCCTGCGCGTCTACTGCGCCGCAACTCCGGACGGCTGGCGCGTGATGCCGGGGGGATTTTGCCGCATTTCGGACCGAACCGACGCCCGCGCCGTTTCGATGGGCGACGGTGTTGAGTTCCGCCGATGTGTGGGTGCTCGCCAAGAACCCCGTCGAGGCGTCGAGCCTCCTGCCCTCCCCAGAAAGCGTTCGGATCATGCGGCTGCTCGGTAACTTGCCGAGCCGGGCGGCGGACAATCTCTTCTGGTTTGGGCGTTACCTGGAACGCGCCGAAGCGACGCTGCGTGTCGTGCGTTGCCTCAGTGCGCGTTCGGTCGATCCGGATGCGCCGATGCGCGTTAGCCGACAGTCCCTGGATCGGCTGATGGGGGTTTTGATCGGCTGGGGCGCGATCGACGCTACGACTTTGCCGAAAGGAGCGGCCGCCGCCAGCAACCAGGGCCTGTGCGACGGAGACCGCTATGGATCCGCGTTGTGCCTTGCGCGGTCGGCGCGTAACGCGGCTTCCGTCATTCGCGAACGGCTGACCCATCAAACCTGGGAGTTGATTGGGCGACTGGAAAGCGCGATCGAACCCTCGCCCGCACAGCGTCTATCGGCCGGTGAGATCGTCGATCTCGCCGAAGACGCCTTGACCATCATCGCCGCGCTCTCCGGCTTGTTCGACGAAAACTTCAATCGCGGCGCGGGTTGGGTGTTCTATGTGATGGGGCGCTGCGTCGAGAGAGGCGCAAATACCTGCCGTCTCCTGCGACAGTTCGCAGGCAGCGACGCAACCGAATACACTCTCGGCGTCATGCTCGACCTGATCGATTCCCAGATCACCTACAGATCGAGATATCTCGTCGGCGTGGCGCTGGCGCCTGTGCGGGATATGGCGCTCCTCGACCCGTTCAATCCTCGATCGGTCTTGTTTCAGGTCAATCGCATCGATGAAGGAATCGCCACCCTTCCGGTCTTGCGAAGAGACGGAATCCTCGAAGAGCCCAAGAGGCTTACAACGCTCTTGCGCGCCGAGTTGACGACGGATCGGGCCGAGACGCTTGACGATTCGCGCATATTGGCCGTTGAACAGCGACTTCTCGCCTTGGCCAACGCGATTGCCGCCCGGTATTTCTTGCAGGGCGCGAGTCAGGGACGCGCCGAAAAAGTCACGGGACTTGCGTGATTTACGACGTAACTCACGTCACGCGCTATACCTATGGCGCGACCGTCGAATTTACGAACGGCATCCTGCGGCTGACGCCGGTGTCGGCCGATGGGCAAATGCTTGAGCGATTCAGCCTCAGCACCGAACCTCCTTGCCTCCCGCCGACCGAAAGGATCGACCCGTTCGGCAATAAGGTCATGAGCCTGCGAATCGAAAAACCACACCGCGAGCTATCAATAACGGCGGCGTCCCGCGTGCGCGTTGACCGCCCGCCCGTCCTGGAGTTGTCGCCACCCTGGGAAAGACGTTGCAGCGGAAGCGCTTACAGTCGCTTCGCTCGCCTCGGACTGCCCGGCCGCTGGTCTCTATCCGTCACGAGGCCTATCGCTATTCGACAAGGCCACCGGCTACGCGCGCGAAAGCTTCACCCAACGGCGGCCCATATATGAGGCGGCGATGGAATTGACGCGCCGGATCAGTACGGATTTTGCTTACGATCCGGCGGCCACAGAAGTGAGCACGCCGGCTCATGAAGCTTTCGACCACCGCCGCGGCGTGTGTCAGGACTTCGCCCATATCATGATCGCGTCGTTGCGCGGCTTGGCGCTGCCTGCCCTTTATGTCAGCGGCTATATTCGAACGGCACCGCCGCCCGGGAAGGAACGGCTTGCGGGGGCTGACGCCTCCCACGCCTGGGTTTCGCTATGGTGCGGCTCGGTCTCGGGCTGGAGGGACTTCGATCCTACCAACGCCCGGGCAGTTCAGAACGACCACATCGAGGTGGCCCGAGGGCGCGATTATACGGACGCATCGCCGATCGAGAGTATGGTCTTGTCCTCGGGCCGCCACCGGCTCGATGTCGAAGTGGACGTCGTTCCCGTATGAACGACGACGCGAACTTCGCTGTGGCTCAGCCGCGCGCGTGAGGCCGCTGGCGGCGCTCTTACAGACGTGCTTTATGGCGGCCGCACCTGACGAGGGCTGTTCGCAATGGCGGATCATTCCATTCCCCACTTTCACAATGACCCGGGCGTCCAAACGATCAAAGTCCGGGTGAAAGAGTTCATGTGCACTGGCGCGAAGCCGCCGTTCGATCACCCGCATATCTTTATCGACATGGGCTCGGACGACGAGGCGGTCTGCTCCTATTGTTCGACCCGTTATGTTTACGACAACGCGCTCGACAGCGTCTGCGCGCCGCCCGAATGTGAGTTGCGCGGCGCAGAATAGAACATGTCTCGGCGCGCGATCATTGCCGGCGCGGGCATCGGCGGCTTGGCGACGGCTTGCGCGCTGTCGCAGGCGGGCGTCGACGTCACTCTCTACGAGCGGACCGAGGTTCTCGAGGAGTTCGGCGCGGGACTGCAGCTGACGCCGAACGCGACGCGCGTCCTGTCGAGACTCGGCATTCTTGAAAGCGTGCGCGCTGTCTCCACGGCGCCCGACGCAGTGACCGTGTTGCGGGGTTCGGACGACGCCGTGCTCATGCGCATGGCGCTCGGCGACGCCGAGCGCCGCTGGGGAGCGCCCTACCTGGCAATTCATCGCGCCGACCTGCAACACAAGCTCGCCGACGCCGTCCGGGGTCTTTCGAACGCCCAATTGCTATTGGGATCGACCGTCGCCGGAATCGCTGCCGACGGCGATCGCGTGTCTGTAGGTCTGAAGCGAGGCGCGGCGACAATACAGGACAGCGCGGATCTGCTGATCGGCGCCGACGGATTGCGTTCCCGCGTCCGCGAGCGTCTGGGCCTCGGCGAGGCCGACAAGGAGGCCTTCACCGGGCGCGTCGCGTTTCGCGCGACCGTCGAGTCGAGCCTCGTCGATTCTCGTTGGGCTCGACCTGAGGTGTGCTTGCGCCTGGGTCCAAACGCCCATCTGGTTCACTATCCGCTGCGCAACGGATCGGTTGTCAATCTCGTGGCCGTCATCGAGGCGGCTTGGCGCGGCGGCGAGAACGACCATCCCTGGGACGGCGTCGCCGATCGGCCGGCTCTCGATCGCGCTTTCGCCCATTGGTCGGCGGCGACGCAGAAGCTCCTGGCGGTGGCGGCAAGTTGGCGAGCGTGGCCGCTTTGCGGCCGTCCGCCGATTGCATCCTTCTCGCTCGGGCGCATAGCGCTGGTGGGCGATGCGGCCCACCCCATGGTCCCTTTTCTTGCGCAAGGCGCGGCGCAGGCGATCGAGGATGCCGGGGCGATTGGGCGCGCCTTCTCGCAAACGAATTGCGTTCCTGAAGCGCTCGCCGACTATTCCCGAGACCGGGTCGCGCGCGCGACACGCGTTCAGGTCGAAGCGCAAAAGCAGGGTCGCGTCTATCATCTCAACGGTCCGATGGCGTTCGCCCGCGACGCGGCGATGCGCCTGTTAGGGCCGCAGCGACTGAGCGCGCGTTACGATTGGCTTTACGGCGCCTGACGCGAGCTCAACGACGCGCCACCGCGAGTGAAAAACAGCACCACGCCGCCGGCGATCAATCCCCAGAACGCCCCGCCGACACCGTAAATGCTAACGCCCGAAGCCGTAACCAGAAAGGCGATCAGCACCGCCTCCCGCCCCTGCGTGTCCGCGAGCGCGTTGTGCAGCGCCGAGCCGAATGCATTGAGCAGCGCGAGCCCGGCCACCGCCTCGATGAGCATGGGCGAGCCGGCGGCGAACGCCGTCACGCCTCCCGCCAACAGCCCGAAGACGACATATGTCGCGCCTGCGGTCACGGCGGCGATCCAACGCTTGGCCGGATCCCGAGCGGCGTCGGGCGAAGCGCAGAGTGCTGCGGTGATTGCGCTCAAGTTCACGGCATGCCCGCCAAACGGGGCGGCCGCCAGCGTGAAGATGCCGGTCGCCGCCACCAGCGGCCCGGGGCTCGGACGATAGCCATAGGCCCAAAGCACCGCCAGCCCCGGCAGATTCTGCGATGCCATAGTGACGATGAACAATGGCGCCGCGAGGCCGACGATTGCTTCGACCGAGAACTGGGGCGCGACGAACATCGGGCGCGGCGTCATCATCGCCAGATCGAAACCCGCGGCCTGCCCGCTCGCCGCAATCACCACCCCTGCGACCAGCGCAGCCATCGGCGTCGCGTAGATGCGCTTCCAGCGCGAGACGACGAGCCACGACAGCACGATGAGGCCCGCGCCGACCGGCGCGTCGATCAGCGCCCGAATTGGCGCGAGGCAGAGTCCGAATGAGACGCCCGCCAGCATCGCGTTGGCGAGCGGGCCGGGGATCGCGGCAACCATCCGCCCGAACGGTTTGCAGAGTGCGGCCGCGACGATAAGGAGGCCGACCACCAGAAAGGCGCCGACCGCTGCAGGAAATCCTCCGGACGCCGCCCCCGTTGCAGCCAAGAGCGCGGCGCCCGGCGTCGACCAAGCTGAAGATATCGGCATTCGCGATGCGACGCTGAGGCCGATGCCCGCGATCCCCATCGCGACCGACAAAGCCATCAGACCGGAGGCGGCTTGCGCGTCGCTGGCGCCGACCGCGGTCAGCCCCTTGATAATGACGGCGAAAGACGAGGCAAACCCGACAAAGGCGATCATCATGCCGGCGACAATTGGCTGCATCACGGATCGTGAAGTCATCGGCGCCAGCCTGGTTGCAAGTCGAATCGAGACATTCTAGGTGAACGGGCCGGGCACGGCCACTTCTGGGATGCGCGGCTGAAATTCAGTGCAAGATCTGGCTCAAAAACAGCTTCGTGCGGTCGTGTTGCGGATTGTCGAAGAACGGCCCGGGGGCATTGATTTCGACAATCTCACCGTTGTCCATGAACACGACGCGGTCGGCGACCTGCCGCGCGAAGCCCATTTCGTGCGTCACGACGATCATCGTCATGCCGTCCTGCGCGAGCGCGGTCATCGTGTCGAGTACTTCTTTCACCATCTCGGGATCGAGCGCCGAGGTCGGCTCGTCGAACAGCATGATCTTCAGGATTCATGCAGAGAGCGCGCGCGATCGCGACGCGCTGCTGCTGGCCGCCGGACAGTTGACCTGGATATTTGGTCGCCTGTTCCGGGATCTTGACCCGGGTAAGCAATTTCATCGCCAGGTCTTCGGCGTTGCGCTTGGGCACCCTGCGGACCCAGATCGGCGCCAGCGTGCAATTCTCCAGGACAGTCAGGTGGGGGAAGAGGTTGAAACTCTGAAAGACCATGCCGACCTCTCGCCGCACCTCGTCGATGCGCCTAATGTCCGGCATCAACTCCACTCCGTCGACCACGATCGACCCGCGCTGGTGCACCTCGAGGCGGTTGACGCATCGAATGAGCGTCGATTTGCCGGAACCGGACGGGCCGCAAATGACGATCCGCTCTCCCCGTGTGACCGTCAAATTGATGTTGCGCAGCACGTGGAAGCTTCCGTACCACTTGTGGACGGCGACGAAGTCGATGGCCGCGTCGCTGGAGGACAGGTTGACGGCCGGATTTCGTTGGGTCATCGCTTGCGCCCCTTGGCGAGCAGACGCTCCACATAGGCCGAGTACCGCGACATGCCGTAGCAGGCGGCGAAGTAGAACATTCCAGCGAAGACATAGCCCGTCGCCATGATCGTCGGCCCGCTCCATGCCGGATCCTTGAAAGCATTGTTCATTGCTTCGAGAAAGTCGGTCACGCCCACGATCGAAACCAGGGTGGTGTCCATGAACAACCCGACGAAATTATTGACGATTCCTGGTATGATCATGGTCAGAGCCTGCGGCAGCACGACCAGCGCCATCATCCGCGGATAATCGAGTCCGAGCGCCATCGCCCCTTCATACTGACCTCGGCCAAGCAACTGCAGCCCCCCGCGCACCTCTTCCGCCATATAAGCCGCCGAAAACAGGGTGATGCCGATAAGCGGACGCAACAGCCGGTCCGGCGTCCAGGAACTCGGGGACGAAGAGAGGCAGCATTGTGTTCGCCATGAATAGGATGGTGATGAACGGCGCTCCGCGCACGAATTCGATGAACATGACGCTGGCCGTTCGGACGACAGGCATTTGAGAGCGTCGTCCAAGCGCGAGCAATACGCCCAACGGCAGCGAGAAAACGATGCCGACGACAGCCGTCAGCAAGGAGACCAGGATTCCGCCCCATAGCAACGTGTCGACGATCGGGAGCCCGAGCGCCCCAAAACCGCGCAGAAGGGCGAATGCGAAGACCGGATAGGCGACGAAGAACGTCAGCGCGCCCCATCCGCGGCGAGGCGCGTTCGGCCATAGCAGCCAGACGATCAAACAGGCGCCCGTCGCCTCGACGATGTTGACACGCCACCGCTCCGAGATCGGATAGGAGCCGAAGCGCAGGTACTCGAGCTTTCCGGAAATGAACGCCCAACAGGCGCCGTCCTGGTGTTGCCGACACAGGCCCCCGTCCGGCGCGCTCCACACCGCCTTCGTCGTAGCCCATGCGATCACAGGCGGCAGCAGCCACAAGCCGAGCGCGATAAACGCGAAAGTCGTCAGGCTTGACCCGACCGACGAGAAGAGATTCGCCTTCGCCCATTCGAGCCCGCCGCTGGAGAGGGAAGGCGGCGGATCTTCGGGTTCGGACGTCTCCCGGACAAAAGCCGGCGCTTCAGTCACTCAATGCTCCTGCACTGCGTGGAGAGCGTCATATGTGTTCAGTGCAGCCGCTACAGCGAGCGATATCGCGAGATATACAGCCATGGTGATCGCCATCACCTGCACCGCCGCCTGCGTTTGATTGAGCACAGTGCCGGCGAAGATCTGAACGAGGTCCGGATAACCGATGAAGACCGCAAGCGATGAATTCTTGACCACATTGAGATACTGCGAAGTGAGCGGCGGAACGATGAGCCGCATGGCTTGGGGGACCACCACCAGTCTGGTCGCCGGACCGCGATGGAGCCCGAGTGCGCTGGCCGCCTCCACCTGGCCGTGGGGCACGGCCTGAACGCCCGCTCGAACAATTTCGGCGATGAACGCGGCGGTGAACGTGACGAGGCCAAACACGAGCGCCGCCAATTCCGGAATGACCTGTATTCCGCCCTTCAGGTTGAAGCCCGACAGTTTGGCGATGTCGAATGAAAACGGCGCGCCGGTTGCGGCAATCGCCAGCGCAGGCAGTCCGAGGAGGAGAGCCGCCGAAACGCCCGCGATCGGCACCTGGGCGCCGGTACGGTCCTGCCGCCGCCGCGCCCATACGCGAAAAATGAGGGACGCGGCGAACGCCAGCGCGATCGCCGCGACAAACCACGACGCCGCGGGGAGCGCGACAGGCGCCGGCAGGAACAGCCCGCGGTTATTGAGATAGATCGCATCGCCCAGGCTCATCGACTGACGCGGCCCGGGCAACGATTTCAAAACTGCATTGTACCAGAACAGCAACTGCAGCAGTAGCGGCGTATTGCGCAGCACGTTCGTATAGACGAGCGCGGACCGAGATAGGAGCCAGTTCGGCGACAGGCGCGCAACGCCGATCGCGAACCCGAACAGCGTCGCGAGCGGGATGCAGATAGCGGCGACGAGAAGCGTGTTGAGCAGCCCGACCCAGAAGGCGCGTCCGTAGGTCGACAGTCCGGAATACGGGATCAGATGAAGATTGATTTCGAAGCCGGCGACCTGATTCCAGAAGCCGAGGCCCATCGGAATGCCGCGCGCCTGCATGTTCACATAGGCATTGTAGCCCCCGGACGCGACCAGTGCGCCGAGCGCGCCGATCAGCAGCCCTTGATAGACGAGCCCCCGCACCCGTGGATCGTTGATCAGCGCTCCGTTCACGGGACCTCCTTCTGTCCGACAGATCAGCCTCCGGGCCGATGCTGCCGAACCGACGCTTTCCGCGCAAGTTGTCCCTGCCTCGCCGACATCGGGCGGCCGCCTGGACGCATCGCGGACTTCATCTCGACGCGGTCTTGCGCCGGTCGCGAGGGCTTCGAAGGGGACCGTTGGAGGCTCGGCGCTCGCGTGCCCTTCGCGCCTATCTTCGAGGTCGAGAGCGCAATCGATCGCGACCGGCCCAGCCGTTGCCGGGCGGCTGGAAATGTCGCTGCAAGCGGTTGAAAAGATTGAATCCGCGGATGGAAATGGCGCGCCGCCAGACAAGTCGAAGCCGAGAGGCGCAACCCCGCCGGCGGGCAACGCTCGAACGGCCGCCCCCCGCTCCTGCGCGGAACGCCGGCCTCCGAGTGAACGCCAGCCTGGCTCTCCGAATTACCACATGTCGAGCGCCACCCGCGCCTCGTCAGACATGCGGCTTTGATCCCACGGCGGATCGAACACCATATTCACTTTGACGCCAGCCACGCCTGGCACAACGCCGACGGCGTTTTCGACCCACAGCGGCATTTCCCCCGCGACCGGGCAAGCTGGCGCCGTCAACGTCATTTCGATCGTGACAAAGCGGCTGTCGTCGATATCCACGTTGTAAATGAGGCCGAGTTCGTAAATGTCCGCCGGGATTTCCGGGTCGTAAACCGTCTTCAGCGCAGCGATGATGGAATCGGTCAGCGCGCGCAGCTCTTCAGGCGTCATCACCGACGGCGGTTTTAACGCCCTCGGCTGTGTTGAAACGGCGTCGCTGTGCGCATCGTTCATGCGGCGACCTCCCTAGATGAACAACTTCTGCGCGCGATCCAGAGCGTCCGCGAGCGCGTCGACTTCCGCGAACGTATTGTAAAGGGCGAAGGACGCCCGGCAAGTCGACGTCACTCCGAACCGCTGCATCACCGGCATGGCGCAGTGGGTTCCCGCCCGGACCGCCACGCCCGATCTGTCGATTAGGGTCGACACATCGTGCGCATGCGCCCCCTGCATGTTGAACGAAAGGATCGGGCCTTTTCCTGGCGCTGTGCCGAAGATCCGCAGCGAGTTGATCTTGGACAGGCGTTCATGGGCGTAGGCGCTCAGCGCCTCCTCGTGCGCTCGGATGCGCGATCTGCCGATCCCCTCCATGTAATCGAGCGCCGCCCCGAGGCCGATCGCCTGCACGATGGGCGGCGTCCCCGCCTCGAAGCGATGCGGCGGCTGATTGTAGGTGACGGTCTCGCGGGTGACCTCCTCGATCATTTCGCCGCCGCCAAGGAAGGGCGGCAAGGACTCGAGCAGCTCACGCTTGGCGTAAAGGACCCCGACGCCGGTCGGGCCATAGACCTTATGGCCGGTCAGCGCATAGAAGTCGGCATCGAGGTCGCGGACGTCGACGTCGAGATGAACGGCTCCCTGAGAGCCGTCGACGAGCACCTTGATGCCGCGCTCATGGGCTAGCCTGACCATCTTCTTGACCGGAGGCGCGGTCCCCAGGACATTCGACATTTGGGTGATCGCGACGATCTTCGTCCGGTCGCTCAGCGCCCGCTCGAAAGCCTCCATAGAAAACGAGCCGTCGTCGCCGATTTCGACCCAGCGCAGGACGGCGCCCTTGCGCTCGCGGTGGAAGTGCCAGGGAACAATGTTGGAGTGATGCTCCATCACGCTCAGCACGATTTCGTCGCCCGCGCCGATGTTTTTCAGTCCATAGCTCGCCGCCGCGAGATTGATCGCCTCGGTCGCCGACCGAGTGAATATGATTTCTTCGGTCGACGCGGCGTTCAGGAACCGACGCACGCTCTCGCGCGCCGCCTCATAGGCTTCCGTCGCCGCGTTCGCGAGATAATGCAGTCCCCGGTGGACGTTCGCATATTCGTGCTCGTAGGCGTGCACCAGCCGGTCGATGACGGCTTTCGGCTTCTGCGCCGAGGCGGCGTTGTCCAGGTAGACCAGAGGCTTGCCGTAAGGCCGTTCGGCGAGGATCGGGAAATCCTGGCGAACTCTGGCGACATCATAGGGCTCAAGGGGCGTCCGGACGAAGTCGTTCACGCGTGCGCCTCCCCCGTCGCGCCGTCGCTTCGCGCCGCGGCCGCGCCTCTGGACGCCAGCCAGGCGCGAAACGGCGCGCGCAAAGCTTCGGCGAGCGTTTCATCATCGACGCGGTCGATGGCCTCTCCTCCGAAAGCCTCCAACAGCATCGCTTCGGCGTCGTCTCTTGGAACCCCGCGGGACCTTAAGTAGAAAACCTGCTCGGGGTCGAGCGATCCCACGGTGGCGCCATGGCCGCAAACCACGTCGTCGGCAAAAATCTCGAGTTCCGGCTTCACGTTCATCTGCGCGTGCGGCGACAAGAGGACAGCTTGCGATTTCATCGCTCCGTCAGTCTTTTGCGCGCCGTTTGCGACGACCACTTTCCCCTGAAAGGTTCCGATCGCCTCGTCGCCGACGATCGCGCGGTAGAATTCGCGGCTCGTTCCGCCCGGCGCCGAATGGAGGACCTGCAAGGTTGTGTCTGCGCGCCGCGCATCATTGAGCAGCGCCAATCCGCTGAGCGCGACCTTCGCCGCTTCACCGACCAATCTGGCGAATATCTGCCGGCGCGTCAGCACGCCTCCCGAAACGAGGGCAAACGCATTGAGCTCGGCCTTCTCGTCGAGTTCGATAATCTGGCTTTCGAGATGCAACTCCGCGGCGTCGTCCACCACAACGACATGCTTGAGCCGCGCGCCTTTCGCTAGCGTCAAGGTCGTCGCGGCGTGCCGCTGCACAGCCTTGCCGGCGCCGAGAAACGTCTCGACGAATGATGCGCGCGCGCCGACGCCGAGCGCGATCTCGATTCGGGAATAAAGCGAATATGCGCCTTCACCGCTCGCGATGTTGACGATCTCGATCGGCACGGCGATTTCGGCGCCGTCGGATACCTCGACGGCGCAGCCGTCAAGGCTCATCGCCTCGATGAGCGCGACCATGGGGTCCTCTGTGCCCAACGGCTGCGCGTCTCGCCTGACGACGGCTACGCCGGCCGGCAACTCCTCGCTCAAGTCCGCGATCAACCGCCCATTGAGCATGACCAGCCTCGCGAACCCGATCTTCTTGTGCTCAGCCAAGGCTTGACGCGCGTTCTCGATTGCAGCGTGATCGGGAGCCGGCGCCAGCGGCGCCGCGTCGGCCATCGCGGCGCGCAAGTCGGTGTAGTGCCACGATTCGACCCGTCGCGTCGGCAGGCCGCGGTCGACGAAGCGCTTGAACGCGGCGGCGCGCCGCGGCGACGGCGCTAAATCCTTTTGCGCCTCGAACTGCTTGACGAGGGTCGCTTCGGCGCTCGATCGTGGGAAGGCATGGGCAGTCATCGGCGCCTCACGCAAGCTCTTCCGCGAAGTCGCGGTAGCCTTTTCGCTCGAGCTCGAGGGCAAGCTCGGGTCCGCCGCTGGCCACAATGCGGCCTCTCGCCATCACGTGCACCACATCGGGCCTGATGTGGTCGAGAAGCCGCTGATAGTGGGTGATGACGAGAAAGCCCCGGCTCGAATCGCGTTGCGCGTTGACGCCGTCGGAGACGATCCGCAACGCGTCGATGTCGAGCCCCGAGTTCGTCTCGTCGAGCACGGCGAGACGCGGTTGAAGCAGCGTCATCTGCAACACCTCGAAGCGTTTCTTCTCTCCCCCCGAAAACCCGACGTTGAGCGGACGGCGGAGCATTTCCTGGTCGATTTTCAACGTCTTCGACGCCTCCCGCACGCGACGCATGAATTCCGGCGTCGTGAGGTCGCCTTCCCCTCGCGCTCGTCGGTGCGCGTTCAGCGCCGCTTTCAGGAATGTCATGGTCGCGACGCCCGGGATCTCGATCGGATATTGGAAGGCGAGGAACACGCCCTTTTGCGCGCGTTCATCAGGCTCCAGTTCCAGAAGGTTCTCCCCGTCGAACCTGATCTCGCCCGAGGTGACCTCGTAATCGGGCCTACCGGCGATGACATATGCGAGCGTCGACTTGCCGGAGCCGTTCGGCCCCATGATCGCCGCGACCTCGCCCGCCTTGACCGTGAGGCTCAGCCCCTCGAGGATCGAGTTGCCGTGAACGGAAACGCTGAGATTCTTGATTTCGAGCATCGATGCGCGAGCCTCACTTCTTGTCTGCCGTCGGAACGGCGCCGAGCGTGGACATGGTCATCCGACGCTCCCCTCCAGGCTGATCGCGATCAGCTTCTGCGCTTCGACCGCAAATTCCATCGGCAGTTGCTGCAAGACGTCGCGGACAAATCCGTTGACGATGAGCGCGGTCGCCTCCTCAGCCGACAACCCTCGCTGCAGGCAATAGAAAAGCTGGTCGTCCGACACTTTGGAGGTTGTCGCCTCGTGTTCGATGACCGCTGAAGCGTTCTTGGCCTCGATGTAGGGTACCGTGTGGGCGCCGCATTCATTGCCGATCAGGAGCGAATTGCAGTTGGTGAAGTTGCGAGCGCCGGTCGCGAGCCTGTGCGCCGAAACCTGCCCTCGATAGGTATTCTGCGATTTTCCGGCCGACACGCCTTTCGATATGATTCGGCTCGTCGTGTTGCGGCCCAGGTGAATCATCTTGGTGCCGCTGTCGACCTGCTGGCGGCCGTTCGAAATGGCGATCGAATAGAATTCGCCGCGCGACGCCTCGCCGCGCAAAACGCAAGACGGGTATTTCCAGGTGATCGCGGAGCCCGTTTCCACTTGCGTCCACGAAATCTTCGATCGCGCGCCCCGGCAGTCTCCGCGTTTGGTGACGAAATTGTAGATGCCGCCCCGACCCTCCGAATCGCCGGGGTACCAGTTCTGGACGGTCGAATACTTGATCTCGGCGTCCTCGAGCGCGACGAGTTCAACGACCGCGGCGTGGAGTTGATTTTCATCGCGCTTCGGCGCCGTGCATCCTTCGAGATAGCTGACGTAGGCGCCCTTGTCGGCGATGATCAGAGTGCGCTCGAACTGGCCGGTGTTCTTCTCATTGATGCGGAAGTAGGTGGACAACTCCATCGGGCAGCGGACGCCGGGCGGGACGTAAACGAACGAGCCGTCGGAGAATACCGCCGAATTGAGCGTTGCGTAAAAGTTGTCAGTGGCCGGGACGACAGTGCCGAGGTACCGCCGAACGAGATCGGGGTGGTTGCGGACGGCTTCCGAGAACGAGCAGAAAATGACGCCGGCCTTGGCGAGTTCGGCCTTAAAGGTCGTAGCGACCGACACCGAATTGAACACGGCGTCCACGGCTACTCGCGGCTTCTCGACTCCGGCGAGGACCTCCTGCTCGACCAGGGGAATCCCGAGCTTTGCGTAAGTACGCAGCAACTCTGGATCGACTTCGTCGAGGGATTTCGGCCCCGGCGACGTTTTCGGCGCCGCGAAATAGTGGATCTCCTGGAAGTCGATCGGCGGATATTCAACCCGAGCCCATTTCGGCTCTTCCATCGTCAGCCAACGGCGATACGCCTCAAGTCGCCAGGCAAGCAGCCACTCCGGTTCTTGCTTCTTCGCCGAAATGTAGTTGACAATACCCTCGTTGAGGCCCTTGGGGGCGACTTCGGATTCAATCGGGCTGACAAATCCGTACTTGTACGCCTCAACTTCGATCGAGCGAACGCGATCGACCGTCTCCTGGACAGCCGCCATAAGTGACATCTCCTCGCCTTGGCGGTTTCAAGGACCGCCGGTGGGGGTCTCCGTACGTCCTGCTCGAATGGCGTCGAGGCAGGACGCCCGCAATATGGGGCCTTCGCGCGGCTTTTGCAAATGAACCCTTCGTACCGCGCCGCAAAAAGCATTGGCGTGCGTATATTTAACATATATGACATGCTTATATTTCGCGTCAAAGCGACGCCCGGATTTCCGGATCGCTGCCGATCAGCCGAGCGAATTGTCGCATGCGCGATTGCAGACGTTCGCCGTTGAGCGGAGCAAGCTCCGCCGGCAGCATCAATATCACATGTCCCTTCTCGCAAACCATCGGCGCGCGCCGCAGAACCCCTGGCATTGCGGCCGAAATGTTGTAGGCCACCCGCATCGCCGCGCCGATGATGCGCGCTCGATCGAGCTGACGCGCCGTCACCAGCGACCGCGACTGGGGCGTGACGAAGTCTTCGTTTGAGAGGTGACGATAAGCGGCGGCGAGCGCAAGGAACGCGCGCGAGGGATGGTCGACCCCAATGAAGGCTGCATTGGCGACAAGGTCGTAAGCCTGAGCGCCGCGATAGTCAGGGTGGGCGCGCCAAGAAATGTCGGACAAAAGGCAAGCAGCGTGACGCAGACGCCGATCCTCCTCGTCTTCCTCGAGATGCGTGGACGCGAGCAGCCGGCCCGTCCAATCGAAGAGTTCCTCCCCGTGCGCAGGTGCGCGCGAGCGCAGCCGGTTGAACTCTCGCGCCGAAACGATGAGAGGGTCCTCCTCTTGCGTCTCCAGCGGAAGCTGCGAGTAGAGCATGCCCTCGCGAACTCCGAGCGCGGAGACGACGATCTCCTTCGGATTGGACAGCCGGATGATTTCCTCGAGTACGGCGGCGCCGTAGGCGAGAAGCGGCCGCCGGGCGGTCGACACCGATTCGATCGACATCAGCGCTTCGGCTTCGATCCGTTCGACGAGCCTGGCGAATTCAAGAGCGTCGCGCGACGGGATCACGTAATTGTGCATGACGTTCATCGGGTATTGACGCTGCCGCATATGCAGCCGCGCGAGCGCGCGCCAGGTTCCCCCGACCGCGTAGAACGTACGCCCTGGGAGGCCCTGCAAGAGTTTGACGTTCGAGAGCGTGTCGCGGACGATTTTCGCCGCCTTTTTCGGCGACCTCTCAGAAAGGTCCATCAGCGAAAGTCCGCCGAGCGCCAGGGTCAGTCCTGGTCCGGCGTCGCCGTCCCTCACGTCGGTCAATTCGAGCGACCCGCCGCCCAAATCGCCGACGACGCCGTCCGCTCTATGAATGGAGCTCACCACCCCGAGCGCCGAAAGCTTGGCTTCCTGTTGGCCGCTGAGCAACTCGATCTTGCATCCGATCGCGCGCTCGGCAAGGGCGAGGAATTGCGGGCCGTTCGCAGCGTCGCGAACGGCCGCGGTGGCCACGCTGCGAACATCGCCGATCCGCATGGTGTCACAGAGAACGCGAAATCTCTTGCAGCGCGGCGAGCGCCTTGGCGACGGCGTCGTCGGGCAACAGCCCCGTCGTGGCCACGCCCCTCCCTAGACCACATAGCGCCTTTTCGTTGAAGGTCGGGGTCGGAGCGCGCGAGTGCGATTCTGTACGCAACGAGCCGAACGGAATTTGAACCGATATCGACAATCGCCACCGGCATGCCGGGCAATCGGCCTTGCGCTGGACTGTCCGACATTGTGAACCCTGCTGGAAAAGGCCGCCTTGACGAGGCGGCCGTTTATCAGGCGCGCCTCGGTAACGCCATGGGAAAGGATTCGGTCAGCGCCTTGCCACGCCCCGAAAGGCTCGGGTTCGTCTGAAAATACTTGTGAGCGTTGAACGGTTCTTCGCCCTCGGCCGGGACGATCCGCTCGCTCGAACCGTCCGGCAAGATCCGGAAGCTCTGCTCATTGTCCATCAGATTGGCTTCCATGATCTGATCGAGCACATGTTCATGCACCGTGGGATTGAGCAGCGGAACGAGGGCCTCGACGCGTCGATCGAGATTGCGTTGCATCAGGTCCGCTGACGAAATGAACACTCGCGCCTTAGGGTGCGGCAGTCCATGGCCGGCGCCGAACGCGTAGATGCGCGCGTGCTCCAGGAACCGTCCGACAATCGATTTCACGCGAATATTGTCTGATAGCCCCGGCACGCCCGGCCGAAGACAGCAGATGCCGCGAATGACCAAGTCGATCTGAACTCCGGAGCGGCTCGCCGCATAGAGCGCGTCGATGATCTCCGGATCGACCAGCGCATTGCATTTCATCCAGATTTGCGCCGGCTTGCCCAGCGCCGCATGGTCAATCTCGTCCGCGATGTTGCGCAGGAGCGTCTTCTTCAGCGTAATCGGCGAAATGGACATCTGCTCGAGCCCGTCCGGCTCGGCGTAGCCGGTGGTGAAATTGAAGATCCGAGCCACGTCCCGGCCAATCGCCGGTTCAGCCGTGAAAAGTGAAATGTCGGTGTAAATCTTCGCCGTCACGGGATGATAGTTGCCGGTCCCAAGATGGCAGTAATTGACCAGCGTTCCGCCTTCACGGCGCACAACCATCGACAGTTTGGCGTGGGTTTTTAGCTCGATAAATCCATAGACCACTTGGGCCCCGGCGCGCTCGAGGTCACGCGCCCAACGAATGTTCGCTTCCTCGTCGAAGCGAGCCTTGAGCTCGATCAGCGCTGTCACAGACTTTCCGGACTCCGCAGCCTCAACAAGAGCGCGAACGATCGGGCTGTCGGCGGAGGTACGATAAAGCGTCTGCTTGATCGCCACGACGCTGGGATCGCGCGCCGCCTGATTGAGGAACTGAACTACGACATCGAAGGTCTCATAGGGATGATGGACCACGAGGTCTTTCTGCCGGATCGCTGCGAAAGAGTCGCCTCCGTGTTCCTTCACGCGCTCTGGGAATCTTGGATTGTATGGAGGAAACTTCAGCTCCGGCCGATCGATCGCCACCAGTTGCGAGAGTTCATCCAGAGCCAGCATCCCCTCGATCAGCACGATGCCGGACGGAACGACGTCGACGTCTCCGGCCACGAAAATGCGCAGAGATTCCGGCATGCTGGCTTCGATCTCCAGCCGTATGACCGAGCCGCGTCGGCGCCGTTTGAGCGCGCTTTCGTAAAGGCGAACGAGGTCTTCCGCCTCCTCCTCGACTTCGATGTCGCTGTCGCGGATGACTCGAAAGGCGCCTTCGCCCAGCACTTCATAACCTGGGAACAGCAGGCCAATGAACGCGACGATCAGGCGGTCGAGCGTCACAAATCGAGCGATCCCGCCGAGCGGACCGTCGGGCAGCCGCACGAAACGCTCGACGCTGCCTGGAATGCGCACGAGGGCGCTCATCGTTCGACCGTCCTGCGGATTGAGCAGTTCGAGCGCCAACGTGAATCCGAGATTGGGGATGAAGGGAAACGGGTGCGCGGGGTCGACGGCCAGCGGCGTCAGGATCGGGAAGACATGCTGAAGAAAGTGCTCCTGCAACCAATCCCGTTCCCGGCGTGTCAGATCGGCGACGTCGAGGATGACGATGCCGCTCGATGCGAGTTCCGACCTTAAGGCGCGCCACCTCGCCTGCTGCGACACAACCAGGGAGGCCACGCGTTCGCTGATGCGCTCGAGTTGCTCGGCTGGCGTTCGACCGTCGTCAGAGACTTCCGCGACGCCTGACAGGACCTGGCCGACCAAGCCGGCCACGCGGACCATGAAGAACTCGTCGAGGTTGTTCGCCGAGATTGAAAGGAACCGAAGGCGTTCGAGGAGCGGATGACTCGGGTTCGCCGCCTCCTCCAGCACGCGCCGATTGAATTCCAACCACGACAGTTCACGATTGATAAATCTTTCAGGCGAGGACAACAGCGGCGAGGGTCCCGCGTCCTCTGATATCAACTCGATCGTGTCAGGCTCGAAATCCTTCTTCGCAACGCGACGCGCCACGCAAATCTCCCTGTTCGAACCGTCATGAGTTTGAAACAATTTCCGCGCCGCGCCAAGCGCGACTGCCAAGCGCGACTAAAGGGCGGGCGCGCCGGCTGTGCGCCGCGCGCGGGCGACGGCGTCCAACGCCAGCGGATAAAGACGGTGCTCCTCGACCAGAACGCGCGCGGCCAGCGTTTCGGCGTCGTCGCCGGGAAGAACGGGCACGCGCGCCTGGGCGATGATCGGTCCTGCGTCGAGCTCGGCCGAAACGTAATGGACCGTGCATCCGTGTTCGGCGCGCCCCTCGGCGAGGGCGCGTTCATGAGTACGAAGGCCGCGCAGGTCCGGCAGCAGCGAGGGGTGAATGTTGAGAATTCGTCCCTCCCACCGCCCGACGAAATCCCCGCTCAATATGCGCATGAACCCGGCGAGGCAGATAAGTTCAACGCCCGCGGCGCGAAGACGCGCGTCGAGCGCCGCCTCAAAAGCCGACTTGTCGGGAAGCCTTTGAAAGTTGATCGCCTCAGCGGCGAGGCCGGCCTCGCGGGCGACTGCGAGCCCCGCCGCCTGTGGCCTGTCGGACAGGACAAGCGCAATCTCAGCAGCGAAGTCCGGCCTACGCGCCGCCGCGATCAGTGCCTTCATGTTGGATCCGCGGCCGGAGATCAGAATCGCCGTTCGCGTCCGCGCGGTCATACGGCAAGCCGCCCATGGGTCACGATGCGCGGACCGCGCGACGGAGCGAGCCGGCCGATCAGGGTCGGCGACAAGCCGGCGCGTTCGAGCGCGTCTTTCGCCTCCTCTGCCCGGTCAGCGGAGACGAAAGCCGACATACCGAAACCGCAGTTGAACGTGCGCAGCATTTCGTCCTCCGCGATCCCGCCTGTCGCCGCCAGCCAAGAAAAGACCGGCGGCGGCGCAAAAGCGTCGAGATCGAGCGAAACGGCGAGGTTGTCCGTCAGCACCCGCGGCAAATTGTCAGGGTAGCCGCCGCCGGTGACATGGGCGAGAGCCAAGATGCTTTGCGTCTGCGAAAGGACCTGGAGCAGCGGCCGCACATAGAGCCGCGTCGGAGTCAACAGCGCGGCCGCGAGAGAACGCGACGGGTCGAAGGGCGCGGGCGCATCCCACCCGAGCCCGGAGCGCGCGACGACGCGCCGCACCAGAGAAAAACCGTTGGAGTGCAGGCCGGACGAAGGCAGACCGAAGACGGCGTCGCCCACCTTGAGCCCGCCTCGCGGCAGCAGCGTCCCTCGCTCGGCGGCCCCAACGGCGAAACCCGCGAGATCAAAGTCGCCAGGCGCGTAAAGCCCCGGCATCTCAGCCGTTTCGCCGCCGATCAACGCGCAGCCGGATTGCGCGCATCCCTCAGCAATGCCTCTGACGACTGTGGCTGCGATGTCCTCGTCGAGTTTGCCGGAGGCAAAATAATCCAAAAACAAAAGCGGCTCCGCGCCCTGGACGGCGATGTCGTTGACGCACATCGCCACTAGGTCAATTCCGATCGTATCGTAGATGCCGCTCTCGATCGCGATCTTCACCTTGGTGCCGACGCCATCATTCGCCGCGACCAGGATTGGATCGACGAATCCAGCCGCCTTCAGATCAAAAAGGCCGCCAAAGCTGCCCAGTTCCGCATCGGCCCCCGGTCGACGCGTCGCTCGCGCCATCGGTTTGATCCGGTCCACGAGTCGGTTGCCGACATCGATGTCGACGCCGGCCTCGGCGTAGGTCAGCGGCTTTCGGCTGTCGGGCATTGCGGCTCCGGGGACAGAGTTTGCGAACGGGGGTAATTGGTCGTCAGGACGCGCGCAAGGGCCATGCTCCGCGCGTCGGTTTCCCAAGGCGCGTCCAATCATGTTAGCGTCGCGGGGCCGTCGACTGGCGCTGGAATGCGGGGTTCGAACGATCGCGCAAGGAAGCAGGACATTGTCCTAGGCGCCCAACTTCAACTCGATACGGCCTGGGGCTGAGATGCTGGGGACGTCAGTACTTAATGAATATTTCTCAGCTCCTCATCAATATCCCTAATCTTATTACATTGGCGCGAATGCTGATGACCCCTTTGGCGGTCTCAATGATAGTTTCACAGCGATTCCTCCCAGCGTTCCTGATCTTTCTCCTTGCCGGCGTTTCTGACGCAATCGATGGCTTTATCGCCAGGAATTTCAATCTTCGCACGGAACTGGGAGCCTATCTCGACCCGCTCGCGGACAAGGCGCTGCTGATTTCCATTTATGTGTCGCTCGCCATTTATGCGGGATTGCCTGCTTGGCTCGCCATCGCCGTCGTTTCGCGCGACGTCATGATCCTCATGGCTGTCGTTGTGTCTTTGTTGATGGACAAGCCGGTCGAAATTCGACCGGTATGGGAATCGAAGATCAACACGGTGGCTCAGATCGCCTTGGCTGGGTTTGCGCTCGGCGTGCGCGCCTATGGGATCAATCCTCATCCCGTTCAAACCTATCTCGAATGGGCCGTCGCCGCGACGACCCTGGGCTCGGGCGGAGTCTATGTCGCCCACTGGCTCGACCACATGACCCGGTAGGGGCCGGCCGTGATCCAAAGTCTCGCCGCCCTCGCCTGTCTTGTTCCCGGCTACGACGAGCGCATAGCCTTTTTCCACGACGCGCTTGGGTTTGTCGCTTTGGAAGACGTTCATCTTGGTCCAAACGAGCGCCGGATCTTGGCGGCGCCGGAGGGAGGCGCGCCGGCAACGATCGTTCTGGCGGTTCCGAGCGACGAACAAGAGCGCGCGAGAATCGGCGATGAGAATGGAGGATGGGTGGGCTATTTCCTCCTCACCTTCCTTCTCACCGCTGACTTCCTGAGAGATTATGGGGCGCTGCGCTCAGAGGTGAGCTTTGCTGAGGCGCCGCGTTGCGAGTCCCGCGGTCAGCCCGCAGTTTTCGTCGATCCCTGGAGCGACAAATGGAACCTGTCGCACGCGACGGGCGGCAATGGAGACGTCCGATGAGTACGACGCCGTGAGTCTAGAGCGCCAGGTCCTGTTCTGGGCCGCGATCATGGCGGCCCTCCTGTACGCCCTGCATTTGCTCGGCTCGACGGTAACTCCATTCGCCGCTGGTATCATGCTCGGCTACCTCCTCGACCCCGTGGTCTGCAGAATGGAGAAGCTCGGGTTGAATCGGCTGGGCGCTTCTGTGCTTATTCTCGTTCTTTTCGTCGCGGTCTTTGTCCTCCTCCTCGTCGTCGTTGCGCCAGTCCTGGGTAATCAGCTCGTGACGTTTGCGCAGCGTCTGCCCGGTTACGCGATGCGCTTGCAAACGCTGGCGGTCGACGAAGGCAATGCTCTGATTGAAAAATATGGAGGCGGATGGCTGGGCTCCTTGGGGCTCCAAGAACAACTTTCGAGCGCACAAATTCAGAAGTCGATCGGCGACTTTGTCGCGCAAGGCGCGCAATGGCTCGTCAACGCGATGAAGTCTCTGGTTTCGGGCGGGGCGGCAGTTTTCAATTTCCTCTCGCTGTTGATCATTACGCCGGTCGTGGCGTTTTACATCCTGATCGATTGGAACCGAATGATCGCAGAGATCGACAGCTGGCTTCCGCTCGATCATCGCGACCGCTTGCGGACGATCGCCATGGAAATCGATCAGGCGCTGGCGGGCTTCATCCGCGGCCAATCCCTGGTCTGTCTGTTTCTCGGTCTGTGGTATGGTCTCGGCTTGATGCTGATCGGCCTCGATTTCGGTTTCCTGATCGGCGTAATCGCCGGGCTGTTGAGCTTTGTGCCGTATGTCGGGTCGTTGACGGCCCTGGTCCTGTCGGTCGGCGTCGCCCTCGTTCAGGGCTGGCCCAATCTGAAGCTGTTCCTGATGGCGCTGGGGGTCGTCGTTTGCGGTCAGTTCCTCGAGGGCTATGTCATTTCGCCGAAGCTGGTCGGCAAATCGATCGGCCTGCATCCGGTGTGGCTGATGTTCTCGCTGCTGGCTTTCGGTCAATTGTTCGGGTTCGTCGGCCTTGTCGTCGCCGTTCCAACCGCTGCGGCGATCGGCGTTCTCGTCCGTCACCTCATCGCCCTTTACCTTTCGAGCCCGTTCTATCGGGGCAATTCGGCCGCGGAGGAACAATGACCGATCCCCCGCGCCAGATGACTCTCGATTGGCCGCATCAGCCAAGTTTCGCGCGCGAGGATTTTCTTCCCGCCCCCTCGAACCGCGAGGCGCTCGACGCAATCGACCGCTGGCCGGCCTGGCCCGGCCGGATGTTGCTGCTGGTCGGACCGGAGGGAGCCGGGAAAAGCCACCTTGCGGCGCTCTGGGCGAAGACGGCCGGCGCCGTCACGCTCCATGGCGAGACGCTCGGCGCGGCGAGCGGCCACGATCTCACTCAATGCTCCGCCTTGCTGATCGAGGACGCCGACCGGGTCGGCCAAGCCGAGGAGCGCGTGTTCTACCTCCTCAACGCGGCGCTTCAAGCCAACGCATGGGTGCTCCTCACGGCTCGCAACGAGCCAAGCGCCTGGGGACTGAAGATCCCGGACATCCTTTCGCGGTTGCGTCTCGCGCCCATCGTGCGGCTCGACACGCCCGACGTCGAGTTGACGGAGGCTGTCCTGTTCAAGCTGTTCAGCGATCGCCAGCTTCAGATTGAACCGCATGTGGTCGCCTATATCGCGATGAGAATTGAGCGGTCGCTCGGCGCCGCCCGTCGGCTCGTCGCAAGCCTGGACCGCGAGGCTTTGGCGAGAGGCCGGCGGGTGACCCGCGCCATGGCCGGCGAATTGATGCGCGAGATCGCGCCGGACGGCGAAGCGCCTTAGGCGAGACACAAACATGTGGTTAAAATTGGCTAAGGAGCCTCGAACGCTGTGGGAGCAGCGCGAAGGGGGGCTCGAATATTTAGAGAAAACGGGCGGGAACAAGGAGGCGACCGTGCGGAAGTCCCTCATTCTGTTTCTTACGGCAGTTGGCGGAGGCGCGAGTTACGCGGGCGGAATTACCGCAGTCGGCGGCGATTTCTCAATGTCCGACCCGTCGACTTGGCGGTGGCATGTCAGTTCAATTCTCGCCCAGCAGCAAGAATTCAGGCTCACGATCCCTTCGGGCGGTCGGCGCTCTCGAAGCGGGCGCCTTCGATCAGCGGTACGAGCGTTATTCACCGCTCGGTCGTCCCGAACCCCTGCATAATCCTCCGTAGAATTACCGCCTTGAGGCGGATCGGCGCGCTCGGGGGTTCGAGTGCGTCGGCACTCCGGGCGCGCGACCAAATCCGTTCGAAATTCCCATCGAACGGGACATCCGGAGGCGCGATGAACGCCGTGCCTGACGTCAGGCGGCGGCCGTCGGTCTGTCCGCACGGCTGCCCTTCCGTATGCGCGCTCGACGTCGAGGCGATCGACGGAGAGCGGATCGGTCGGATCCGCGGGGCGCCCGCACAGACCTGCACGGCGGGCGTCATCTGCGCCAAGGTGGCTCGCTGCAGCGAACGAATCCACCATCCCGATCGGTTGGCCAAGCCGCTGCGGCGCGTCGGCCCCAAAGGCGCAGGACAGTTCATACCGGTCGACTGGGACGAAGCGTTCGGCTGGGGGATCAATGCGCTCGTCGGCGACGACAGCGTGGCCCCGTTCGGCGGCGTCGCCTTCCACGACGTGAGCGTCGGGGCGCGCCGCGCGTGAAGGCGGGCTGTCCGCTGCTCTTTATTTGCCGGGGCGGGCGGGATATAGGGGCGGCGCAACCGCGACGACGTCGTCCCTTCCCCATCCGAGCAATACGCCATGAAGAAGCCGTCCGGCCCGCGATCCGACGAGTCTGCGCAGAGCCTCGTCGACGTCGCCGCGATCGACCGGCTCGCCGGGATCGTCGCCAAATACGATCTGAGCGAGGTCGAGATCGATCTCGGCGAGCTGCATGTGCGGCTGGCGCGCGAACGAGCCGCTGTCGCAAGCCCGGCCTTCCCTCTGGCCCCTGCGCAAACTCTGGCGGCCGCCCGTCAGCCGGCGCCGGCGGAGACCGGCGCCGAGCCTTCTTCAGAGCCGGCGGCGGCCGATCTGGCCGGCGCGGTGAAATCGCCGATGGTGGGGACGGCCTACTTGCGGCCGAGCCCGGAGGCCAAGCCCTTCGTCGAAGTGGGTTCTGTGGTGAAGATCGGAGACAAGCTGCTGCTCGTCGAGGCGATGAAGACCTTCAATGACATCGTCGCGCCGCGCGCGGGGAAGGTCGTCAGCATCCTTGTCGTCGACGGCGCGCCGGTCGAGTACGACCAGCCACTGATGGTCATCGAGTGACCCGGACCGTCCTCGATGTTCGATAAGATTCTCATTGCGAACCGAGGTGAAATCGCGCTGCGCGTCATGCGCGCGGCCAAAGAGCTCGGCATTGCGACCGTCGCCGTCTATTCGACAGCGGACAAGAACGCGATGCACGTCAAGCTCGCCGACGAGAGTGTTTGCATCGGGCCCCCGCCAGCCCGCGACAGCTATCTCAACGTTCCGGCGATCGTGGCGGCATGCGAGATCACCGGCGCGGACGCCGTCCATCCGGGCTACGGTTTTCTGTCCGAGAACGCGCGCTTCGCCGAGATTCTCCAGGAGCACGAAATCGCGTTCATCGGTCCCAAAGCGGAGCACATCCGCGTCATGGGGGACAAGATCGAGGCGAGGCGCACCGCGGCGCGGCTCGGCATCCCGTGCGTTCCCGGTTCGCAAGGCGCTATCGGCGACGAGGCGGAAGCGTTGAAGATCGCTGGCGAAATCGGGTATCCCGTGATGGTCAAGGCGGCGGCGGGCGGCGGCGGGCGCGGCATGAAAGTCGCGGCCAATCCCGAAGATCTCGTCGACGCGATCGGCATCGCCAGGATAGAGGCCAAGACCGCGTTCGGCGACGACGCAGTCTATCTCGAAAAATATCTCGCCAACCCGCGCCATATCGAGATCCAGGTGCTGGGCGACGGACACGGCCAGGCCATCCATCTCGGAGAGCGCGACTGCTCGCTGCAACGCCGCCATCAGAAGGTCTGGGAAGAAGGCCCCTCGCCCGCGCTCAACGCCGAACAACGCAATCAGATCGGGGGCGTGGCGGCCCGTGCCATGGCGGAACTCGGCTATGTCGGCGCCGGGACGATCGAGTTTCTCTACGAGGACGGAGATTTCTACTTCATCGAGATGAACACGCGCCTTCAGGTCGAGCATCCCGTCACCGAGATGATCACCGGCATCGACATCGTCAACGAGCAGATCAAGATAGCGGCGGGTTCGCCGTTGTCGATGGCGCAGGACGACGTGCGTTTTCTCGGCGCAGCGATCGAATGCCGCGTCAACGCCGAGAACCCGCGCACCTTCGTCCCCTCGCCCGGCCGGATCGCCTATTTCCATCCTCCAGGGGGACTTGGCGTTCGCGTCGATTCGTCCGCCTACCAGGGTTACGTGATCCCGCCGTTCTACAACTCGCTGGTCGGCAAGCTCATCGTCCACGGCCGAACCCGCACCGAGGCGCTGATGCGCCTACGCCGCGCGCTCGACGAGTTCATCGTCGATGGCATTGATACGACATTGCCGCTCTTTCGCACGCTCGTTCGAAACGCCGACGTGCAGAACGGTCAATACGATATCCACTGGCTGGAAGAGTTTCTGAGGACCGAACCGGACATAGAAGCGTAGGCCGTCGATCGGACGAATGCCCGAGAGAAGCTGCTAGCCCAAGCGTTGCAGCGCCGCGCGCGCCGCGCCGTTGCCGGGATCGACCTGCACCGCGCGCTGGTAGGACTCGATCGCCTTTGCGCGATTGTTCAGCTTTTCATAGCAGAAACCCAGGCCTGCCCACGCCTCGCCATTGTAGGCGTTCACGTTCAGCGCGGCGTTGAAATCCTCGATCGCCGCTTCGTACTTGCCGGTTTTCATCAGGCTCTGTCCGCGCGCCTGATACGGGGCGCCGGCGAAGGGATCGCGGTCGATCGCATTGTTGAAATCGGTAATCGCCTGAACGTCGTTGCCCTGGCGTTGATAGATGAGCCCGCGCGCGTGATAGGCCTGCGCCCCTTCGGGGTTCAGTTGGATCGCCCGGTTGAGATCGGCTAGCGCGCCGTTGAAGTCGTTTTTCGAACGCAGAAGATTGCCGCGGCCGAGATAGGCGGCGGCGTCGTCGGGATTGACCGCGATCGCCTGATTGAAGTCCTGCAGCGCCAGATCGTCCTTCTTTTGCTGACGGTAGGCGAGCGCCCGATTGGTGTAGGCTCCGGAGAAATGCGGGTCGAGCTCGATCGCGTGGCTGAAATCGTTGATCGCGTTGGAGTAGCGGCCAAGCTTCGCGTAGACGACGCCGCGCGTGTTGTACGCCACAGCGTCGCCCGGATTGCGCTCGATGACCCCGTTCAGCGAGGCGATATTTCCGGCGTTGGAGGCCTGGGCGCCGGCGTCCGACTCGACTTCCGCGACATGTCCCGACGGATTGAGGCCGCCCATGGTTTCGCTGCAGGCGCCGAGCGCCAACGCCAGCGCGAGGGCCATTCCCGTCCGGGTCGACGCGCTTCCAAGCCTGACCATGCCGTTCACCATTTCCGTCCACCGGTGCGACGCGACGCGACCCATTCGGAGACGAGGCGTGAAGCCCAAAAACAAAACCCCGCCGCGTCCGGGCGGGGTCCAAACTCTCGTCACGACTCAATATGTCTCGAGCGCGAAGCGCAGCCGCCCGGATTAACCGGCCGAGCGCGGCGCGCCGACTGCGGGCTTCGCCTTGACCGGCAACAGGCCCTCTCGCTGCAGTTTCTTGCGCGCGAGCTTACGCGCGCGCCGAACGGCCTCAGCCTTCTCCCGCGCCCTCTTTTCCGACGGCTTCTCGTAATGGCCGCGTAGCTTCATCTCGCGGAAAATTCCCTCGCGCTGCATCTTCTTCTTGAGCGCCTTGAGGGCCTGATCGACGTTGTTGTCACGAACGAGTACTTGCACGGGCTATCCTGTGTTTTGAGGCAGAGCCTCGAAAGACCTGAGATTTGGCGAGAAACGCAAGCGCGCGCTACCCCTCAGGAAAGCGCGCCCAGTCGCCCCGCCACTACCAGAACTGCACCTAATTGTCCAGCGCCGGCTTGCGCCCTGAACCGGCCAAACTTGCTGTTCCCTCGCCGCGCCGACCGTGGCATAGAGCGGCGAACCGGAATTCTCGCCATGAACAGGATTGAGCGACGGCCCGCCGACGCGGGCGAAGCCAAAGTCGAGTTTTTCGACGGCGATTTTCGAATCGTCCGCCCGGGCGCCTTCGTGCGTTGCGCCGTCACCGGAGAGCCGATCCCGCTGGACGAACTGCGCTACTGGAGCGTCGACCGGCAGGAGGCCTACGCCAGCCCCGCCGCCTCGATGAAGCGCGAGGCCGAACAGAACCGCGACAACTTAAATCCCTGATTTTCCTGGCGTAGAGTCCGTTCGGCCGGACCCCGCCTGGGCGTCCGCGGATTCCCTAGTTGCAAAGCGCGCCCAGATGGTTCATATATGAACCGTCTCGCGGCGCGAACCACCAGCGCGGCCGCACGAGTCGTGTTCCCATGATGTGTCGAGGAGCAGCATGCCGACTTACAAAGCGCCGGTGAGCGATACCGTTTTCCTACTGAACGACGTCTTCGACTATGCCGAATACGCCAACATGCCGGGTTTCTCGGACGCGCCGATCGACGTCGTGAAAGCCGTGCTGACCGAGGGCGCGAAATTCATCGAGGAGGTGGTTCAGCCGCTGAATCGGTCGGGCGACATCGAGGGCTGCAAGCGCCATGACGACGGCGGCGTCACGACTCCGAAAGGATTCAAGCAGGCTTACAAGGGGCTCGTCGAAGGCGGCTGGGTCGGGCTTGCGGGCGATCCCGCTTATGGCGGCCAGGGCCTGCCGCATTTTCTCGCCGTGCTCTTCAGCGAGTACGCTTATTCCGCAAACCTCGCCTTCTCCATGTACCTCGGCCTGACCAACGGCGCCGTGGCGGCGCTGATGGTCCACGCCAACGACGAGTTGAAGTCCCGCTATCTGCCGAAAATGACCACTGGCGAGTGGACCGGCACGATGTGCCTGACCGAGCCGCATTGCGGCACCGATCTCGGTCTCATCAAGACGCGCGCGGTCAAGCAGAGCGACGGCTCCTACGCCATCACCGGGCAGAAGATCTTCATCTCGGCCGGCGAGCACGATCTTGCCGACAACATCATTCACCTTGTCCTCGCCCGCATCGAGGGCGCGCCGGCCGGCGTCAAGGGCATCTCGCTCTTCCTCGTGCCGAAATTCCTGCCGGACGCCGAGGGTACGCCCGGCGAGCGCAACGGCGTCGTCTGCGGATCAATCGAACACAAGATGGGCATCCACGGCAACGCGACGGCGGTGCTCAACTACGACGGCGCCGAGGGCTGGCTGGTCGGCGAAGAGCATCGCGGCCTCCCGGCGATGTTCGTGATGATGAACGGCGCGCGCCTCGGCGTGGCCGTACAGGGGCTCTCGATTTCCGAAGTCGCCTACCAGAACGCCGCCGCCTACGCGAAGGACCGCCGGCAGGGCCGGTCGCTCGAAGGTCCGGCGGAGCCGGACAAGCCGGCGGACATCCTGCTCGTCCACCCCGACGTGCGCCGGATGCTGCTCGAGGTCCGCGCCTTCAACGAAGCGGCGCGCGCGCTACTCGTCTGGATCGCGCTGTCGCAGGACGAGACGCTCCACGCTCTGGACGCCAAGACGCGCGAGACCGCCGACGATCGGCTCGGCCTGATGACCCCAGTGCTGAAGGGCGTGTTCACCGACCTCGGCTTCGCCAACGCCGTCAAGGCCCAGCAGGTGCTCGGCGGCCACGGCTACATCGCCGAGTGGGGCATGGAGCAGTTCGTGCGCGACGCCCGCATCGCCATGATTTATGAAGGCGCGAACGGGGTGCAGGCGCTCGATCTCGTCGGCCGCAAGCTGCCGAAGGACGGCGGCCGCGCGGTGATGGCCTTCTTCGGCGAAGTGTCGCAATTCGTCGCGAGCGCGAAGGAGGAAGCGGCGCTGACGCCATATCTGAGCGGGCTGCAAGCCGCGCTCGGCCATCTGCAGCAGGCGAGCATGTGGCTCTCGCGCAACGGCCTCGCCGACCCCAATAACGCCGGCGCGGCCTCGACCGATTATATGCATCTCTTCGGCCTCACTGCGCTCGCCTACATGTGGGCGCGCATCGCCAAGGCGGTGCTCGCCCGCCAGGCGAAGGGCGAGAGCAACCCTGCGCTCGACGCGAAATTGACGGTCGCCAAGTTCTTCAATGAGCGTATGTTGCCGGAAACGGGGGCGCATCTGGCGCGGCTGACAGCGGGCGCCGCGACCCTGATGGCGCTTCCTGCCGACGCTTTTTGAAGGCTCTGAGGAGAGGGCGCGGGAGGTCCGATGAGCGCAGAGGCGCAGTTTCGCTTGTCCGGCGGCTGCCAGTGCGGCGCGTTGCGCTATCGCCTGGAGGCCGCGCCGACGGGCGCGAACATCTGCCACTGCCGCATGTGCCAGAAGGCCAGCGGAGGGCCGTTGATGGCCTTCGCCGGCGTCCGGCTGGCGCAACTCGTCTGGACTCGCGGGAGACCCAAAGTCTTCGTGAGTTCGGCGGTCGCCGAGCGTGGTTACTGCCCTGAGTGCGGCACGCCGCTGACCTACCGGATCCTCGACCACGACCGCATCTCGGTAACGATCGGCAGTCTCGACAACCCGTCGGCCGTCACCCCCGCGATGCAGTACGGCGCCGAATCGAAAGTTCCCTGGGTCGAATCGATCGTCACGCTGCCGAAGCAGGACATCACGGGACTTTTTGGACCCAGCGTCAACATCGGTTCGCGCCAACACCCCGATCGCGACACCTGAACGCCAATCGCGGCGCACGCCGCAGGGAGAACCAGCATGACCGACGCTTTCATCTTTGACCATGTGAGAACGCCGCGCGGACGCGGCAAGTCGGACGGCTCGCTGCACACCGCAACTACGCTTCACCTGGCGGCGACTGCGCTGAAGGCGATCAAGGATCGCAATCATCTCGACCCGCATCAGGTTGACGACGTGGTGATGGGCTGCGTCGATCCGGTCGGCGAGGCGGGAAGCGACATCGCCCGCATGGGCGCGCTCGCGGCCGGCTTCGGCGACACCGTGCCGGGCGTCCAGATCAATCGCTTCTGCGCCTCGGGCCTCGACTCGGTCAATTTCGCCGCCGCGCAGGTGATGAGCGGGCAACATGATCTGACGATCGGCGGCGGCGTCGAATCGATGAGCCGGGTCGGCATCGGCGCCTCGGGCGGTGCCTGGCCCGCCGATCCTTCGCTGGCGATTCCCGCGTATTTCATGCCGCAGGGCGTGTCTGCGGACCTCATCGCCACCAAATACGGCTTCTCCCGCGACGACGTCGACGCCTATGCGGTCGAGTCGCAGAGGCGCGCCGCGTCCGCCTGGAAGGAAGGCCGCTTCAAGAACTCGATCGCGCCCGTGCTGGACGTCAACGGCCTGCCGCTGCTCGATCATGACGAGCACATGCGTCCGACCACCGATATGCAGTCGCTCGCGTCGCTGAAGCCCTCTTTCGTCATTCCCGGCGAACAGGGCGGCTTCGACGCCGTCGCCATCCAGGCTCATCCGGATGTCGAGCGAATCATCCATGTCCACCACGCCGGCAATTCGTCGGGCATCGTCGACGGGGCGGCCGCCGTACTCGTCGGTTCGCGCGAGGCCGGCGCCAGGGCGGGCCTCGAGCCGCGCGCGCGTATCCGCGCCTTCGCCAACATCGGCACCGAGCCGGCGATCATGCTGACCGGCCCCGTCGACGTGACGAAGAAGGTGCTCGCGCGCTCGGGCATGAGCGATCGGCGACATCGATCTCTTCGAGGTCAACGAAGCCTTCGCCTCGGTGGTGCTGCGCTTCATGCAGGCGTTCGACGTCGACGCGAGCAGGGTCAACGTCAACGGCGGCGCCATCGCGATGGGGCACCCGCTCGGCGCGACCGGCGCGATGATCCTCGGCACCGCGCTCGACGAACTCGAGCGCATCGACAAGAGCACCGCGCTCATCACCCTCTGCATCGGCGGCGGCATGGGCACCGCCACGATCATCGAACGCGTCTGAACTCGAGACGGAGATCCAAGACTATGAACCTCACCAATTTTCGCGTCGAAACCGACGCCGACGGCGTCGCGCTCGTCACCTGGGACAGCCCCGGCCGCTCCATGAACGTGCTGACTCCCGAAGTGATCGCCGAGATCGCGTCGATCGTCGACGCGATCACGAACGAGGCAGCGATCAAGGGCGCCGTCATCACCTCCGGCAAGGAGGGCTTTTCCGGCGGCGCCGACCTGACCATGTTGAAATCGATGGGCGACGAATACGCTCGGCTTGCCAGGGCGGAAGGCAAACAGGCGGCTATGCGCTTCTTCGTCGACCGCTCGAAGCAACTGTCGCTCGTCTATCGGCGGCTCGAGACCTGCGGCAAGCCGGTCGCCGCGGCGATCAACGGCGTCTGCATGGGCGGCGGATTCGAGCTGGCGCTCGCGTGCCACTATCGCATTGTCTCCGACACCGACAAGGCTCGCGTCGGACTGCCCGAAATCAAGGTCGGGCTCTTCCCGGGCGCCGGCGGCACGCAGCGCGTCGCGCGGCTGATGCCGACGCCGGACGCGCTTCAGATGCTTTTCAAGGGCGACCAGCTACGCCCCACCGCGGCGAAGAAGATGGGCCTCGTGCATGACGTCGCGTCCGCCGATCAGATCGTCGCGCTCGCCAAGGCCTGGGTTAAGGCCAATCCGAACGCCAAGGCGCCGTGGGACGATCCGAAATTCAAGCTGCCGTCGGGCAAGATCTTCTCGCCGCAGGGCATGTCGATCTGGCCGCCGGCCAACGCCATCTACCGGCGCGAGACTTACGACAACTATCCCGCGGCGAAGGCGGTGCTGATGAGCGTGTTCGAGGGTCTGCAGCTGCCGATGGACCTCGCGCTCGCGGTCGAGAGCAAGTATTTCGCCAACATCCTCTTGTCGAAGGAAGCCGCGGCGATGATCCGCTCGCTGTTCCTGTCGATGGGCGAGCTCAACAAGGGCGCGCGCCGGCCGGCGAACGTTCCGGCGACAAACCTGAAGAAGATCGGCGTGCTCGGCGCCGGCTTCATGGGCGCCGGCATCGCCTATGTCTCCGCCAACGCCGGGCTCGAGGTCGTGCTGATCGACCGCAACCAGGAATTGGCCGACAAGGGCAAGGCCTATTCGGACAAGATCGTGAGTTCCCAGATCGCCAAGGGCCGCGCCAAGACGGCCGACAAGGACGCGCTGCTCGCCCGCATCAAGGCGACCGCCGACTACGCGGAGCTCGAGGGCTGCGACCTCGTCATCGAGGCGGTGTTCGAGGATCGCACGGTGAAGGCCGAAGCGACGAAGAAGGCTCAGGCCGCGCTCGGGCCGGACATCGTCTTCGCCAGCAACACCTCGACGCTGCCGATCACCTCGCTCGCTGAGAATTCAGTGAACCCCGAGCATTTCATCGGCGTGCATTTCTTCTCGCCGGTCGAGAAGATGATGCTGGTCGAGATCATCATGGGCGAGAAGACCGACTCGAAGGCGCTGGCGACGGCGATGGACTTCGTGCGCGCGATCAGGAAGACGCCGATCGTCGTCAACGACTGTCGCGGCTTCTACGTCAATCGCTGCGTCGCCAATTACATGGTCGAAGCCCACTCGATGGTGATGGAAGGGGTGCCGCCGGCGATGGTCGAGAACGCCGCCAAGATGGCCGGCATGCCGGTCGGGCCGTTGGCGCTCAACGACGAAGTCGGCGTCGATTTGAGCTGGAAGATCCTTCAGGCGGCCAAGAAGGATTCTGGGCCCCGGCGCCGTCGATCCTGCGCAGGAGAAGCTCATCGAGGCGATGGTGGTCAAGGACGGCCGCTACGGCCGCAAGAACGGAAAGGGCTTCTACGACTATCCGGCGAACGGGCCGAAGAGCCTGTGGCCGGGGCTTGCCGCGATCGTCGGCAAGCGGCTCGATCCTGACCGGATCAGCGTCAAGGACCTCGAGGATCGCTTCCTGTTCACCGCGGCGCTCGAGGCCGCCCGCTGCCTGTTCGAGGGCGTGGTGACCGATCCGCGAGAGGCCGACGTCGGGTCGATCCTCGGCTTCGGCTACGCGCCCTATTCGGGCGGCACGCTGTCGTTCATCGACGGCATGGGGCCGAAGGCTTTCGTCGCGCGCGCCAAGGAGCTCGCGGCGAGGTACGGTTCCCGCTTCGAGCCGGGCGTGAAGCTCGTTCAGATGGCGGAGCGCGGCGAGACTTTCTACGGAACCTACGGCGAGAAGCGGAAGGCCGCGTAGTGCCTTTACGCCGCTCATCGCCAAAGAAAGCCCCCGCCGAAGGCGACTTCGGCGGGGGCTTTTTTTGCGCCTGGTCCCGTTCGGACGGCTTGGGCGGAGAGCATGCGCTGCGGCGTTCGGGCGCCGACCAGAATGGCGATGTCGCCGTGCTCGTCTTTGACGGCGATGCGGCATCCCGGCAGGTTGAAGCGCATCGCGAGCTTGGCGACGCGTTCCCACGCGTGCGCGGGTTTCTCGAGCTCCACGCCTTTCACGCTATACAGGACACTGTCGCCCTGCCAGACTTCGAAGTCTTAGAGCGGAATCCGATCATCCTGTATCGTGCTCATAACCACAGGATTTGAAGTAATTTGTACATTGCGAGGGCTTGAAGATTTCGGCGCAGGTTTCGAGGGCGCGCATGAGGCCCGCGACGGTCCGTTCGGCGATTTTGCGCAGGAAGGCTTTGAGCTTGGAGAAGGCTTTTTCGATGGGGTTCATATCAGGACTGTAGGCTGGGAGATATCGCAACTCCGCGCCCGCCGCCTTGATGAGTTGCTCGACCCGCGGCCCCTTGTGAGCCGGGAGATTGTCCATGACGACGACCTCGCCGGGCGAGAGCGTGGGGACGAGGCATGTCTCCAGCCAATCCTCGAACCGGGCGGCGTTGATCGGTCCGTCGAAAGTCTTTGCCGCTGTCAGGCCGCGAAGGCGAAGGCCGGCGACCAAAGTCACCGTTTTGTAGTGACTGTGCGGGATGGCCGCCCGCAAGCGGCGCCCGCGCCGGCAACGTCCGCTTTTGCGCGCGAGATTGGTGGAGGCTCCGGTCTCGTCAATGAAAACGAGTTTCGTCGGATCGAGATCGAGCTGCCCCGCGAACCATTCCCAGCGTCGATTTTGGACGTCTGCGCGTTGTTGCTCCTCGGCATGCGCCGTTTTTTTTAAAGGTGATCGCGTGACGGTCGAAGAAGCGCCACAGCACGGAGACCGCAAAGCGCTCGCCACAATTGGCGATCAGCCGCTCCCGGATCTCGAGCAGCGTGAGGTCCGGGCTGCGCCGGACCAGGCCCAAGAGATAGTCGTGATGCGCCTCGATCCGGCCGGAGCGGCGGTCGCCGCCAGAAGGCGCCGGTGAAATTTCGCCCGTGGTTTGGAACCGCTTCACCCAGCGCACCGCGCTCGCTACGCTCACTTTGAAACGCGCGGCCGCCTGATTGCGCGACAACCCGCCCAAGACCACCGCCTCAACCACGCGCTCGCGAAGATCGTCGGAAACAGCCATCCCCGCCGCCTCCCTCTCGCGGCGTGAATGATCAATCAGAAACTAACTGATTCGGGAATCCCCCAACCAATTCAGTCTGTTCGGATACCGCTCTAGCTTGGCGTCAGGGTCATCCCGACATGGGTTTCCAGCGTTTCGGGTCGGCGGGACTGACCCCGCCGACCGCCTTCTCTTGCCGTCCCCGAAACGGATTGTTCGCTTCGGAGACGGTCAGGGTTTGGCTCAGTAATCCATGCCGCCTGGCGGCATGGCGGGCGCTGGAGTCTCCTTCTTCGGCTTTTCGGCGACTATCGCCTCGGTCGTGATGAGGAGGCCCGCGACGGAGGCTGCGTCCTGCAACGCCGTGCGCACGACCTTGGTCGGATCGATGATGCCGAGCTTGAAGAGGTCGCCGTACTCGTCCTTCTGTGCGTCGTAGCCGAAGCCGTAGTCCTTCCCTTCCAGGATCTTGCCGACCACGATCGAGCCGTCGACGCCGGCGTTCTCGACGATCTGCCGCGCCGGCCACTGGATCGCCTTGCGGACGATCTCGACGCCCGTGCGCTGATCGTCATTGTCGAACTTGACGCCGTCGAGCGCTTTGGCCGCGCGCATGAGCGGGACCCCGCCGCCGGGCAGGATGCCTTCCTCGACCGCCGCGCGGGTTGCATGGAGGGCGTCGTCGACGCGGTCCTTCTTCTCCTTGACCTCGACCTCGGTCGCCCCGCCGACGCGGATCACCGCGACGCCGCCCGCGAGTTTGGCCAGACGCTCCTGCAACTTCTCCTTGTCGTAGTCGGACGTCATCTCCTCGATCTGGGCCTTGATCTGGGTGACCCGGCCCTCGATGTCCTTCTTGGACCCGGCGCCCTCGACGATGGTCGTGTTCTCCTTCTCGATCCGCACGCGCTTGGCCTTGCCGAGCGTGTCGAGAGTGACATTCTCGAGCTTGATGCCGAGGTCCTCGGCGATCATCGTGCCGCCGGTGAGGATCGCGATGTCCTCGAGCATGGCCTTGCGGCGATCGCCGAAGCCGGGCGCCTTGACCGCCGCGACCTTCAACCCCCCGCGCAGCTTGTTGACGACGAGCGTAGCCAGCGCTTCGCCGTCGACGTCCTCGGCCACGATGAGCAGGGGCTTGCTGGTCTGAACGACCGCCTCGAGCTATGGAAGCATGGCCTGCAGGCCGCTCAGCTTCTTTTCGTGGATGAGGATGTACGGGTCCTCGAGCTCGGCGACCATCTTTTCGGCGTTGGTGATGAAATAGGGCGACAGATAGCCGCGATCGAACTGCATGCCCTCGACGATGTCGAGCTCGGTCTCGAGGCTCTTCGCCTCCTCGACCGTGATCACGCCTTCCCTGCCGACCTTGTCCATCGCCTCGGCGATCATCTTGCCGATCGACTGGTCGCCATTGGCCGAGATTGCGCCGACCTGCCCGATCTCCTCGGATTTCGTGACCTTGCGGCTGTTCTTCTCGAGATCGGCGACGATCGCCTCGACGGCCAGGTCCACTCCGCGCTTGAGGTCCATCGGGATTGGCGCCGGCGGCGACCGATTTGGCGCCTTCCCGGATGATGGCGTGGGCGAGCACCGTCGCCGTCGTGGTGCCGTCGCCCGCAAGGTCGCTCTGCTTCGAGGCGACTTCGCGCACCATCTGCGCGCCCATGTTCTCGAACTTGTCCGCAAGCTCGATCTCCTTGGCGACGGTGACGCCGTCCTTGCTGACCCGCGGGGCGCCATAGCTCTTTTCGAGCACGACGTTGCGGCCCTTGGGGCCGAGCGTGACCCTGACCGCGTTGGCCAGAATGTCGACCCCCCGGATCATCTTCTCGCGCGCCTCCTGCGAGAATTTCACTTCCTTGGCTGACATTATTTCTCCCTCCGTGCACATGAGAGATTGGAAAAGACTTGACGCCGAGCCCCCTTCTCAGGCGGCTTTTCGGGCCGGCGCAGCCGCGCCCTCGACGACGCCCATGACGTCGCTCTCCTTCATGATGAGGAGGTCTTCGCCTTCGAGCTTGATTTCCGTGCCCGACCACTTGCCGAACAGGATTCGATCGCCGACCTTGACATCGAGCGGGACGAGCTTGCCGCTCTCGTCGCGCGCGCCCGGTCCCACGGCGATCACCTCGCCTTCCTGCGGCTTCTCCTTGGCCGTATCGGGGATAATGATCCCGCCTTTGGTTTTCTCCTCCGCGTCGACGCGCTTGACGACGACGCGATCATGGAGCGGGCGAAACTTCATGGAATCCTCCTTATCTCGATTTCGCTTGTGGCCGCGGGGCCGCTCGGCCCCCGCGCGGAAGAAAATTTGGAATCCGGAAGCGATCCTTCAAGAGGGATTCCCGGAAACATTAGCACTCGTGCCGCATTGCTGCTAACAGCTTGATCTGGCACGCTTTTTGCGCAGGAATCGCTTGCCAAGAGTCGTTCGCAGTGACACCATCGTCCTGCTCAACCTTTGGAGGAGCCGTATGGTCAGCGTCGAGTTCCGCCGCCAGCTCGAGGGGTTCGGTCTGACGACCGCCCACATTCTCTATCGCCTGCCCGACCATCCGGGCATCCTGCAGACCTACATTTGGCAGCAGCACGACCTGCATCCGCATTTTCCCGAGCTGAAGAAATTCCTCGATTTCTGGACGCGCGAGCTCGACGGCCTCCTCTATTCCGTGACCGTCGCCCACGCCCACCTCATCAGGCCGGCGGAGTTCCGGGCGATCAGCGGAGAATTTCGGCTGAACTGAGCCGCGGCGCGATCCCGCGCCGGCGACGCAAGGCCGTGGCGCGACCTTCGCAGCCCGCCGCGTTAGAGCGGATACGCCTCCGCCGTGACCCCGCAGGACTCCAGGAACTTGCGGATCTGCATCACTTCGGCCTTCATGAGGCTGTGGCTGGTCAGGTGCAGAACGGCCGCGCGGCCGTTCAGCGTGACCCCCAGCCGGCTCTTCGTCTTGGCGTCGATCTCGGCGCCGAGTCCGGCGAGCACGCTCGCGACGTCCTTGAAGTCGAGGTTGGCGTTGACCGGATGGGCGAAGATGGCGTGCAGGATCTTGCGATGGTGATGGTTCACGGAAAGCCTCGTTAAATTTCGAGTCCAGGGCACGGTGCAACCGGATCCGCCAACTGTCTTTGAGCTGGGTCAAACGCATGCCGATCCGGGTTCCGTTGCGTGCCGATCGACATGTAGCGCTTGTTCTTCTCGTCAACTCTGCGCCAGCGACCGCCTGATCATCGCGGCGTGGCTTTGACGCGTCCAACCACGGATCGGTCAGTTTGCTAACCCGCATTATGCATTGCGGGTTGGCGGGTGTGGCGTAAATAGCTGATTTCGTGTAGAATTTGGTTGTCTAAGCCGATTTACGCGATTTCAGCGAGGCCGCACCCGCCATGAACGATCCTATGTTGCCGTTGCCTGGGTTGTCACCTGTTTCGGGCAAGCGCGTCGAGGTCAAGTTTGACGGCGGCTTGTTGTCGTCGGATGGCGGCGTTCTGGCGTTGGGCGAGGTCGACCAGCGCCTTCGCGTCGCCGATCGGCTCGCCGCCTGCATGGTGGACCGGCGCGCGCCCGATCAGATCACCCACAGCCTTGCCGACATCATCCGCTTTCGGCTGCTGATGATCGCGGCGGGCTATGAGGACGGCAACGACGCCAATTGCCTGCGGAGCGATCCGATGTTCAAGATGGCGCTCGATCTGACGCCGTCGGATCGCGAACTGTGCTCGCAGTCGACGATCTCGCGGTTGGAAAATCTGCCGGAGGTTCGCGCCCTGTTGCGGATGGGTCGCGCGATGGTCGATCTCTATTGCGAGTCCTTTCACAAGGTTCCCAAACGGATCACCCTCGACATCGACGACACGTTCGACGCGGTCCATGGCGGCCAGCAGTTGCGGCGGTTCAACGCCCATTACGACGAATACGGATTTCAGCCGATCGTCGTCTTCGACGGCGAGGGCCGCTTCGTCACTGCCGTGCTTCGTCCCGCCAAGCGGCCGAGCGGCAAGGAGGTCAAACCCTTCCTCCGCCGGCTGTTGCGCGCGATCCGAGCCCATTGGCCCAACACCGAGATCCTGCTGCGCGCCGACAGCCACTACTGCGGCCCCGAGGTTCTCGACTGGTGTCGGGCGAGCGGCCTCGATTACATCTTCGGCGTCGCGCCGACTACGACGTTGCGCCGGCATGTCGAAAGTCTCGAAGCCAGCGTAAAGGCGCGTTTCGAAGCCGCGCCCAGAGACGGCAAGCTTCGTCGTTTCAAGGAGTTCTTCGACGGCGCGCAAAGCTGGAGCCGGGTCGAGCGGATCATCGCCCGCGTCGAAGCGGGCGCGGAAGGATCAGACACGCGCTTCGTCGTCACCAATCTGAACAAGAGAAACGCTCGCGTGCTCTACGAAGACGTCTATTGCCGGCGCGGACAGGCCGAAAATCATATCAAATCCTGGAAGACGCATCTGGCGGCGGATCGCACCTCATGCACCAAGGCGACCGCCAATCAGTTTCGGCTGTTCCTGCACGCCGGCGCCTACTGGCTGATGTGGGGCCTGCGCGCATCGATGCCCAGGCGTTCGATGTGGCGCGTCGCCCAATTCGACACGTTGCGCCTGCGCCTCGTCAAGATCGCCGCCCGCGTCGTCGAGATGAAAACCATGATCCGCGTCCATCTGCCGACGTCGTGCCCCGGCCAGGAAATCCTGCGTTTCGCCCTCCAGCGCATCCCGCGCCTCGTCACCTGAAACACGGGGCGTGAGCGGCCCCGAACGTCAAACCCATCCCTTCAACCCGCAAACCTCCTCTACCCGTCTCAGGCCCAAAGCCGGAGACGATGCCGCGCGTCCGCGAGCAAGCGCGGTTCCGAAAAATCACCAGAACGCGCCGCCGACCGACGCGGAAACGTCACGGCGCTGCATAATGAAGAGCGTTTTTAGCTTGGCGGCGCGGCGTACAGGCCTCCCCGCGCGGGCACCCAAGTTGGAAGCCGCGCCGGTAAGCTAAAAACGGATTGGACTAAGCCGCTCCCTCTGGCGGTTGAGCTATGGGCGTTGAATGCCCCCGGATCCTTGATCGATGCGGTATCGGGGCATTCCGGGCGACCGAGCACGCGAGGGACAGGGTGGTTGGGAGCCATTTACCGCCGATATCAACCTCTCGAACGGCTGGGATAGGCGTGATCTGAGCGGTCATCCCCTGTTTGAGCGCGCCGGTCGTCGTCGCGGCCCGAGCGTTGGGGCCCCGATCCGACCGGCTGTTCGGCTTTGTGCGGTTGGGCCGTCGATCCCGGGTCATGATGTGTCTGGAACCGGCTGGCACGTCATGGGCTGCCGCGCGATGCAGTCGATCACCACCATGGTGCCGGTGTGGCAGTGCGGGCATTCTCGCAACGACCGCCCGGTCAGCGCCTCGAAACGGTCGCGGTAGTCAGCGGGCGGATCGTCCCCGGATCCGGGCGATGACATGCCGAGCAGTTCCCGGCAGCGCGTAAGCTTGCCCGCACGATGGCGGTTGCCGAGGAAGCCGTAGTACCGGATGCGGTGAAATCCATCCGGCAGCACATGGATCAGGAAGCGGCGGATGAACTCGCCGGCCTTGAGGGTCATCGTCTTCTGGCGGCTGCTGTCCCGGTAATCCTTCCAGCGGAAGCTGACCTTGCCGTCGTCCATTGATATCAGGCGGTTGTTGGAGATGGCGACGCGGTGGGTATACCGCCCGACATACTCGAGGACCTGAGCCGGCCCGGCGAACGGCCGCTTCGCATAGACCACCCAATCGGCGTTCCAGGCCGGCGCCAGGTAACGGTGGAATGCCGCGGGCTCATGCAGGTGACGGTGCGCGGAGAAGAAGTTCAGGTTGCCCGCGGCGAATGCCTTTTCCAGGTAATGCAGGAACAAGCCGCGGAACATCCGCGACAGCACCCTGACCGGAAGGAAGAACCCTGGCCGGCAGGCGATCCAGCTTTGCCCGTCTGGCGCAATGCCGCCGCCAGGGACGAGAAAGTGAATATGCGGATGGTGCAACAAATTCTGTCCCCACGTGTGCAGCACGCCGAGGAAACCGATCTCCGCGCCGAGATGCTCCCGATCGGCGGCGATGGTGCGCAAGGTCTCCGATGCCGCCCGGAACAGGATGTCGTAGACCACGGTCTGGTTCTGGAACGCGATGGTGGCGATCAGGTCCGGCACGGTGAACACCACATGGAAGTAGGGCACGTCGAGCAGTTCAGCCTGACGGTCCTCCAGCCACTGGGCACGCGCGAGACCCTGGCACTTCGGGCAGTTGCGATTTCGACACGAGTTGTATGCGACCCGTTGATGTCCGCAATCGCTGCACTGCTCGAGGTGACCACCGAGCGCGGCGGTGCGGCAACTCTCGATCGCGGTCATGGCGCGCCAATGCGTGGCGGACAGCGACGCGCCATGCTGATCACGGAAAGCCGGGCCGAAGTGGCGGAACACATCCGCCACCTCCAGCCCCTCGCGGGACACGGCCCCGCCGTCAGGCGGGAACGAGGTCCGGCACGACCGGCGTCATCGCGTCCAGTGGACTGGCGGTGGCGCAGACCTTGCTGGTGGCTATGCGCAGATATCGTGACGTGGTGTTCAGGCTGCGATGGCCAAGCAGCAACTGGATCGTGCGCAGATCGGCGCCGGACTCCAGCAGATGAACCGCGAACGCATGTCGCAGCGAATGCGGCGTGATCGGCTTGGTGATGCCCGATCGCTCACGTGCCTGGCTGCAGGCGAGTTGGACGGCGCACGTCGAAATCGGTTGCCCGGTCCCCTGGAAACAACCACTCGCCGGGATGAGTGCGCTTCCAATAGTCGCGTAGAATGTGGAGCAGGCTGGGCGAGAGCATCACGTAGCGATCCTTCCGCCCCTTGCCCTCCTCCACACGGATGACCATGCGCCGGCTCTCGATCGCGGCGGGTTTGAGGTGAACTGCTTCGGAAACCCGAAGGCCGGCCGAATAGCAGATGGTCAGGATCACCCGATGCTTCTGGCTTCTCACCGAGTTCAGGAACTGGGCCACTTCCTCTTGGCTCAGCACGTCGGGCAATTTCTGTGGCCGCCGACCGGTTGGGATGTCCTTCTGAACGATCCAGTCCCGTTTGAGCGTGACGGTGTAGAGGAACCGCAGCGCGGCAACCGCGACCGCGATCGAACTGGCAGCCATTTGCTTGTCCCGCGTCAGGTAGATCTGATAGGCTCGGATCTCCTCTCGGCCCAGGCGCTCAGGCGGCTGGCCGAAATGGCGGGCGAACAGCGACACCTGTTGGACGTATGAGGTCTGGGTCAGCGGTGCGAGATTGCGTATCCGCATGTCATCAATCATGCGACGGCGAAGCGGGGTTATGACCAACTCCTCTGTGAGATGAGCAGCGCCACATGGCGCCAGCGCATCGTCTCGCAGTTGCGTTGTCAGACCAGGGGGGAGCCGGCCGACCCTCACGCGCAATGGAACGGGTCAGATTGGAGGCTTGATGTTCAGGTCATTCGACTCCCGCGATGCGGGTTAGTCCAATGCAGGCTAACAAATGCCGGTTTTATTGGAATTTGCGCTTCAGTTGCGCTTTTTTGCAAAGCCTTTCCTGATTTCGTCCAGCCGATTTTTGATGACCCTAGCGATGGTTTGTCCCGAATAATGGTCTTCGATGAATTGCTTGCCACGCGACGACCGCCTCAACCGCTCCTCCTGATCAGCGAATACGGCCCGCATCTGGTGAATCGCGATTTTAAGGTCAGGTTCAGCCCAACTTTGGCCTTGGCTCATCGGGTATTCCCCTGGCATCAATTTGCGCAGCGAAAATGGGACGAGAAAGCCGGTATCCGCGGTTAGATAGTCCCGATTACCCGAATAGTTCGTTGCAATGACCGGCTTTCCCAGCGCCAGGGCCTCGGCCATCGCGAGGCCAAAGCCCTCTGATCGGTGCAAGGAAATGTAGCAATCGCAGTCATCGATTAAGGACAGCATCTCGTCTCTGCCGAGAGACCGATTCAGGATTGTGATCCGCTTATCAAGAGTTGATAGGTTTTCGAGCTGCTGCGATGCCGTCGCATCCAACTCCTTCGGACCCGTCGTCTTGATCAGCAGACCAACTTTCGACTCTGGATCAGGAAATGCATACTGAAATGCCTGTGCCACACCCAAAGGATTTTTTCGCGCGCTGTTTGAGTAATAGTCAAACGAAAACATGAAAATGAACCGACTTTCATCCAGTCCAAAGTGCTCTCTTCTGAAAGTATGTTGTCGATCGACGTTGATGCAGACCGGGACCACTGTGATCTTTCGATTGAAAATCGGGCGAAACGCGTCGGCCACAAAAGTATTCGGAACCCACAACTCGTCGATCCGTTCCAGTAACGTACGCCAGGCTCGGGGAGCTTCCGCCAGTTCCCAATAAGTTCGCAAGATATTGTATCTGGCGCCCGTCACCTGCTTTTGCAGCTCGGAAAAATAATACGGCAGTTGACTAACTTGCATATAAGCCACATTGACGTCGTACACTCCCGTCCTATCGTATCGCGAGTTGAGGAATGGGCCAATAGTACGAGTTTCGGCATCTTTTTTGAATGGATAGATAGCAAACGGCATTCCATCAGAATCAAGAGCTGTCAACATATTGCGAAAAGACTTTCCCAGCCCAAGGGCAGCTTCCACGTATCCCACAAACAGAACGGATTCTTTCCTTGTTAACAAACCAAACTTCTTCGCCAATGAAATCACAACGGCAACTCGCTTTTGAGCCAACCTGTCTCGGCGCTTCTCATAGCTTTTTTGCAATTTATTGAAACGATGTCCCAACGGGCCAATCATTCGGGGGCTTCCTTATTTGCGCATCGCGGGCTCACCTCAACGCAATATTTTCAGAACCGTTCATCTCACTCTTGCGGACGAAGGCGATTGCATCGTCGGCTGCATAGGTTCACGGACGACCGCGCGCCGAACTTGTCAAGATACCGGCGCTCGGACAGCCGCTCGTTGTGAGGTCTCAATAGGTTGTCCAGCCGGCCTGGACCGAGGAAGCTGAAGTTGCTGAGGCTTTAGCGATTCTCGAAGGACCGGATGAACATCACAAGAATGCCCGGCTGACGCCCGTTGGTCGAGAGCGTCTGGTGGCGGCGATGCTGAGCAGGCAGACGCCGGAGGCCGCCTCACGAGCCGCAGGCGTCTGCCCGCGGACCGCGTGCAAGTGGCTGGCTCGGTTCAAGGCTGAAGGAGCCGCGGGTCTAATGGATCGCTCGCTCCGCCCGCCGACATGAATTGGCTTCGAGCCCTGGTCAAAGACCGCAACGCGCCGCAGAAGCACGTTTGGCGCTCGCGGATCGTGCTGCTCAGCGCGAGGGGTCTCGGCACGAACAAAGCTGCGCGAACATTGTCGGGCTTTATGTCGATCCGCTGGCGCACGCGGTCGTCCTGTCTCCCGACGAAAGGCTCTCGACCGCACCCAGCCCGGCTTGCCGTTGGTAATAGCGCATCGATGCGTGGCATTGGGGGTCAGACATCGCACTTGGCCGACCGCGGGCGCAGGCGTGCGTCCTTTTGACAATCCTCATGCCGTCGGGGATAGTTCAGGTTCAACAACGGCGGCTGTGCGGGTGATGCGTATATCGGCTCGAATGAAATGCTCGAGACCGAGCTCAGAACAACGCGTCTAGTGGGGTCGGATCGCCGCAAGTATGAAAGACGCGCCCGGGCGGCGGTCGTCGAGGACGCTCGGGACCCACAAGGAGCAGGTCGAGCGCCTCCAGATTCCTGCTCGGCGAACATGACAAGCTCGCCAGGTATCCCGCGGGCTGCCCGGTACTCGCGGCCGGGCCTTGGCGAAAGGTCATAAGAATTTTGGACGCGGCAACAGACGCAAAAGCGCATGAACGAAACAAACAACGGGTGTTTTCCTATTACTGGCGTCCCCAGCGCCGATCTGGCGGGTATTGAGTGCGGCGTCTCCAAGGTCGACTATGGCACACAATGGCCCACGTTGACCCGGTATTCCGGGTCGAACTTTCCCTCATCCCAGACGATATCGGCATTCCGAGGCTCTTGCCGCGCGCCGAGACCCATCCTGTCGCAAGCACGCTCCTCTAGTCGAGTGGGGCCTGATATCCCGTAAACTACGACGCCCCTTCTCGAATAAAGTCGAGCTGCGCCACGAGCTGAATTCGGCTCGGCCATAAAAGGACGAATTAGTTCACTCCTGCGTTTGGAGTAGTTAACAAGAAGGATCGACTTATTGCGTATCGCGATTGCAGACCCAGCCTTAATCGACAACACTGGTCATTATCTTAATTATGCTCTATCGCTGAAGGATGAATTCCGGTCCCACGAGCACTTTGTTCGCTTGTTTGGGCATCTGGAGTCGAACGATGCTTTGAAGAGGAATTTCGGCGTGGAGCCTGCCTTTTCCTTGGGATATTACCCGTCTGAAGTTACCGGTATAAGGTCAATTTATCCTGATAGTCTGCCGCCTTGGCTCACGGCGGGCTATTCACTCATCAAGCGCTGTATCCCTCGCCGGTCATGGCGACGTCGACTGCGGTCTGCTCTCAATGGCAAGATTCTGCTTAGGCAGATGGTCGGCGATTTTCGTTTGTTAGACTTAATAATGCAATTCACGCATAACGATCTGTTGCTGTTGAATAGCATGAACGCAATCGGCGCATTGGGACTCGTGCGTTGGCTGCGCGAATTGCGGCATGACCGGCGACCCGTCGCAATCCTTATCCTGCATTACGTGGCGCAACGCGAGGCCTCCGATTCTTCGTCCGCAATAGGTCGCTGGGAGAGGTTTTTTGCCGAAACGCGTGCAGCACGATTGGAGAGGCAGATTTTAATTGCTGCGGATACGAGCGAGCTTGCCGAGGACTTCGCTACCATTGGCCAGCGGACTGTGGCGATACTTCCGATTCCGCACACTGGCGCCGCGGCCAGGACGCCTCGAATCAAGCAATCGGGACGGCCTCTCACCCTCGTGTACGCCGGTATCGGCACTCAGACAAAAGGGTTCGATCTGCTTCCGAAAATCATCAAGGGATTGGCAGACTTGATCGACAGCGACAAAATAGCCATTCGGATTCAGGTTAATATCGTGGAATTGTCCGCAGACGTCCGTCGCGCCGTCGCTGAGCTGAGAACGCTCAAAATTGACCTGATTGACGGGCCCTTAGAATCCGAGGCGTATTATGACCTCCTCGCGAGTGCTGACGTTCTCCTCCAACCGCACGATCCCGCTTACTACCGGGTGCAAAGCTCGGGCGTCTTCACCGAAGGGCGCGCCGCCGGCCTGATCGCGATCGTGCCGGCGCGGACGACGATGGCCGAGGAAATCTCGCGCACAGGCGGCGGCATTGCCGTCGACGACTGGACTGCAGCCGCTTACGTCCGCGCTATTCGTTGTTGCGTCGGCAATTTCGATCGGCTCGCGTCCGAGGCTCACGTCGCGGCGCGGACGTGGAAAAAGTTGCATTCGGCGGAGGGGCTGAGGCTCGCCCTTAATTCAATCCTCCCGCCGACCCACCAGTTGTGACGGCAGCGGCGCGCGGGGTTGGGGGCCACTCGCTAACATTTACAGGCGCGGGCGCTTAGGATATGCCCTCCCCGCTTCATTAACGACGCGGGCTGTGATGATCTGCCGTGTGTGCGACTCAACCGATGTGGAACACGTCATCGATCTCGGCAAGCAGCCCTGGTGCAATAATTTCCTCAAGGGAGAAGATCTCGGCAAAGAACCATATTATCCCCTGCGAGTGCTTTATTGTCACCAATGCGGCGCCTCTCAGCTCGACTACACAGTCAAGAAGGAGGTCATGTTCGGCGACCATACCTATCTGTCCGGAGTGACGCGATCGCTATCGGACCATTTCGCCGACGTCGCGCGCGAGATCGACGAGCGCTTCTTCAAGGGCGAGGTCGGGAAATCGATCCTCGACATAGGTTCCAACGACGGCACGCAACTCAAGCACTTCCAGGCGCTTGGGTACGACGTTCTCGGCGTCGAGTTCCTCGAAAACGACATCGCGAATCGCCAACGCCGCGGGAGTGCCGACGCTCAACGCCTTCTTCAACCTGGAAACGATAAAGACAATCGACCGGCAATTCGACGCCTTCAATGCCGCCGGCGTTTTCTTTCACCTCGAAGAGCTGCATTCGGTCTGCGAGGCCATCAAGTGGGGCCTGAAGCCGGACGGGGTTTTCGTTGTGCAGTTTATTTATATGAAAGGCATCATCGAGAATCTGGCCTTCGATCAGATCTACCATGAGCATCTGCTTTACTACACTCTTGCGACCATCGAGACGCTTCTGAACCGGCATGGGCTCGCGATGTTCGACGCCCGTCTCGCGCCTATCCATGGCGGATCAATCGTCGGCTTCATTTCGCATACGGGCGCGCGCTCGATTTCCGAGCGACTCGAAGTGATGCGCGCAGAGGAGCGGGCGTCCGGCTGCAACACGATCGAAGCCTATCGGGATTTCGACCGGCGGATCAAGCGGATGAAAGAGGAGAACCTTGCTTATCTCGACGCCGCTCGCCGCGCCGGCAAGCGCGTCTTCGGTTTCGGCGCGCCAGTCAAAGGAAACACAATGTTGAACTATTTCGGCGTCGGGCCCGATCGCATCGAGTGTCTCGTTGAAAAGAATTGGCTGCGCCGCGGCCTCTATTCACCCGGCATGCATATCCCGATCGTGATGGAGGACGAACTGACTGAATTACCCGACATCTATTACGTCCTGGCCTGGAATTTCAAGAATGAGATTCTTGCCAACAACAAGGCGCTAATCGAGCGCGGCGTCGAATTCTACTTTCCGGTCGATCCGAAAGTGAACGAATGAGAATTCTGGTCACCGGCAGTTCCGGATTTCTCGGCACCGCGCTGTGCGCCTGGCTCGAGCGCCAGGGTTGCGCGATCGAGCGCCTCAATTCGCGCAATGCCGACTTGCGCGACGCCGGCAGTCTCTTGGCGTTCGCCGGAGAAAAGTACGACATCATTTTTCATCTGGCCGCTTGGACCCAGGCTGGGGATTTTTGTCTCCGGTTCCCCGGCGAGCAATGGATCATTAATCAGCAAATCAACACCAACATGCTGGCCTTCTGGGCGCGGCGCCAGCCGCAAGCAAAGCTCGTCTTCATGGGCACAAGTTGCGCTTATGCGCCGGGTTCGGACTTGCGCGAAAGCGAATATATGCTCGGCGAGCCGATCGACAGTCTTTACACCTACGCCATGACGAAACGGATGTTGTACCAGGGCGCGCGCGCCCTTAATCAGCAGTACGGGCTGCGGTATCTGTGCGCGGTGCCGTCGACGCTCTACGGGCCGGGTTATCACACCGACGGTCGCCAGATGCATTTCATTTTTGACCTCATCCGCAAGATCATTCGCGGCAAGGAATTCGGCGAGGCAGTCGTGCTCTGGGGCGACGGGTATCAAAAGCGGGAACTTGTGCCGGTGGACGATTTCGTCCGTATTCTTTGGGATCTGTCCGAGAAGTGCCAAGACGACATTTTCAACATCGGTGCCGGCGAAGAATACTCCATCCGCATCTTTGCCGACAAAATATGCGCTATTGTCGGTTATTCCAGCGAGAAGATTAAATACGATACAAACCGCTATGTCGGCGCGACGTCAAAATGTCTAAACGTCGAGAAAATCAAAAGTGTTCTTCCAAAATACCGGTTGACGCCGCTCGACGAGGGGTTACGTAGGACAATCGAATGGTTTTATAGAACAGGGGCCTACAAGATAGTTTCGGATGGCGCACGAATAGGTGACGAGTGACGGCAAGGATGCGGGTCCTTCTAGTCGCGAGCGACCTTTACAGGATCAGCGGCGGCGGACAGACCGTTTATAAAAAGCTCATCGAATCCTCGCCGGAAATCGATTTCTTCTATTTCAGGGAAAACGAGACCGAGGGGGCGCGTCGGCCAACGAACGCGAGTGGGCTTCCCTTGGCGCCCCTTAGCGACCTTCCCGTATTGTCGCCTCCCCCGTCCGTCGGGTACGTTCGCGAAGCCTTCCGTGAAGCGGACCGTATTGCGAGGTCCGTGGCTGGACAAATTTTCGACATCGTCGACGTCCCGGACTTCGTGGCTTTTGGGGCGGCGCTGGAAGCGGCCTTCGCGAATCATGGTGTGAAGATGGGCCGGCTTGTTCTCGCCATGCACGGCAACATATCCAACAGCGTCGAACTGAACTGGGGATCCCCGGGGAATAGGGTGCTTGAGCAGCGTTGCCTTGAGCGCGCGCAGTTTAGTGCGGCCGATGGCGTTTACGCGATTTCGCCGCGCTATATGCGCGAGTGGCAAGCGATTGTGGAAAAAGATGTTCACTATATCGATCCAGCGCACTTCGCCGCGGCCCAGGTGCCGATCGACGCCTGGAAACCTCCGCAACGTTCGCGGCCGTCGCTTTATTGTGCTGGGCGTTCCGAGCGCCGGAAGGGTAACGATCTCTTCGTTGAACTCGTGCGTTGGCTGGACCCCTCGACTTTCGACGTGGCCGCCCACATCGGAGATCAGGATGTCAGTTCCGCTCCGGGCTCGGCGCATCGGTTAGCCGATGTTGCCGAAGCAAGGGGAATTAGAGTCGAACATCGACCCGCGCTGGACCGTGAAGGGCTTCTAGAGCTTTTCGCCTCCTCATCGATCCTCGTTCTTCCGGTGCGCTACGATTCGCTCAACCTGGTCGCGCTCGACGCGCTTTTTTCCGGCTGTCCAGTCGCAGTGTCGTCGAAAGCTGGCGTCTGCGACTACCTCGATCAAACCCATCCAAATCTCCCCTACATCAAGATTGATTTGGATAATTTCTACGCGAGCGTCCCGCGCATCCGCGATCTCGTCGAGAATTATGATAGCCATCGGCGGCTGCTTCACGAGCGCCTAATCCAATTTCCTCCGCTACCCGTCTCGCGTCCCGACATCGGCGCGGTTTACGAGGCGATACTGGCGGGACCTCCTTGTGGTCAGAACCCGAAGTTCACCTTGCCGCTCGCCGAATATGAATCCCCGCCTAAATCGGGTCGTGCCGTGGATCTCAAACGTGCGCCCGCTGATCGCGCAGTGTCACGAAGGCCCCGCGCGCCGCGACCACTTTCGCCAAGAACTCCGGGTCTCTTGCGCAAACTCTATAAAGCGCGGCCAAGGATTTGGGGACCGTCGCGCAAACTGAGCAAGGCGCTGGCCCGATTTGTCATGGGAAAGATTTCTTCTTCAAAAACACAATACTTCGGCGATCCGAGATATTTCGACACGACTGTCGATTCTCTGCAAATTCACCGACGGCTGGAACAGGTTTCGAGCCAGAGGGAGTTCAACCAGGAGGCGCTGAAAGATCGACTGGAATCGAACTACCGGAATGCGTCGAGTCCTCTGTTTCGCTGTAACTTCTGGCTTGACATCGCGCGTATCGAGCGTCTTCGCGGCAACGAACTGAGCGCCGCGACCTATGAGATTCGAGTCTTGCGGCTCCTAGGCGTCGATCGGATGGGTTTGTTGCCGCGCGTGAGCAATACGCTGAGGCAGCACGGGTTCAAGCAGGAGGCCGAAGCCGCACAGGCCATGTTCAGCGATCCGGTTCGCGCCGAGGAGAGTGTTTATACGTTTCTGCAAGCGGCGTTCGAGCGACTCAAAAGATATGAGGAGAAGCCGTTTCAGATTCTCGATGATCGGCGAAGCGGGAGTTCCAGAGTGTCCATTATTGTGTCGCTCTACAACGCCGCCGACAAACTGACCAATTTTCTGACCGCGATTGCTCAACAGACCTTAGTCCGACGAGGCAAAGTCGAGTTCATCCTGGTGGACAGCGGTTCGCCCACGAAGGAGCGGGAAGCGCTCGAGGGTTTTCTTCGCGGCACTCCGCTGAATGTCGTCTATGCGCGCTCGCCTACGCGGGAGACCATTCAGGCCGCTTGGAATCGAGGAATCGGCCTCGCCCGCGCGCCCTATCTCGTCTTTCTCGGCGCGGACGAGACCCTTTATCCGGAAACGCTCGAGGTTTTGGCGCAAGAACTGGACGAGAACCCCGACGTCGATTGGGTCATGAGCAATTCCGTTGTCACCGCGGTTGACGACGCGGGACTTTATGAGAATGATATCATGCTATACGACCGAACCGGCGCCGGCAAGGACCATGTCTACCTCGAGACCTGCTATCTCTCATGGGTCGGCGGCATGTACCGGAAAAGCCTTCATGACCGGTTCGGCTATTATGACGAAGCGTTCGGCGCGGCCGGCGATACGGAATTCAAGAACCGTATTCTACCTTACATAAGCACGAAGTTTATCGACCACGGTCTCGGTCTCTTCCTCAATTATCCGGAGGGCCAGACCACACTTAGTCCCCGAGCGGAGATCGAGGACCTTCGGGCCTGGTACATGCACCGCACGCCGGGCGGGGTTCGCTACGCGTTTGAAAATCGACCTGTCGAAGATGCGGAAGCGGTGCTGCGCCTGACGCTCGGCTACCGCAAGTCCTTTTGCAGGCATATCAGCTCTGACATTGAGTACGGACACTATTTGGCGCGGTACATCAAAACGCAAAAGCCGGACTTGGCAGTGGCCGGGGCGGTCGACGCGGGACTTGCCGATATGCTGCAAAGCTTGCGTGAGTTCGAATTTTCCTGGCGCGTGCCGAGCGGCTGGGAGAACTTCGCTCTCATGTTCCGCGCGAGAAGGGCTGCGATGCGCCATCAAAAGGCGCACAGCCTCGCGCTCGGGGGATCAGCGAGGCCTTACTATGATCTCTTGAACGACAATCGCTACGAACAGCATTCATGGCTCTGGCGCTCGAAGTAAAGAAAGCTTGCCATCATGTCGCGAGTTTCAGAGCTGCTGCAGAGGACGTTCGGTATTGGTGAGATCATGGAACGGCTGAAACGGATCGAGCGGTCGATGCGCAGCGACCAGATCCTCGAAGGGCTGAGGCGCATCGACGAGGCCCCGCAGCGATCGGAGCATATCGAGCGCACGCAATCAGACAGCAACACTCTGGAAATATTGCCTGGAACGCCATACTCGCGATATGCAATACCCGTGGAGTACCCGCCGTCGCGCTCCTTCGCGGCGAGATGGGGATATTCTCACGGACGGATCGAAGCACTCGCCCAGTGGTTTGCCGCGCATAACGAGGACTATCAAGAATTCCTTGGATTCTTGGGCCGGCTTGATCTGAGTCATATCCCCATCAGCTTGTCGCCAGCGGAGCCCCTCGCTCCGGCGTGGGTTGGCGGCCCGATCACCGCCTTCGATTGCCTGGCGCTTTACGGCATCATCCATAAATATTCGCCGAAGCTCTATCTCGAGATCGGCTCCGGGATGACAACCTGCTTCGCTAGACGGGCGATCGCGGACAGAGCAACTCAGCACGAAAGTTGTCTCTATTGACCCCGAGCCGCGCCGGGAAGTGGACGCCATTTGCGACCAGGTTATCCGTGAAGGTTTAGAGACGTGCGATGTGTCGCTCTTTGACGAACTCGAGGACGGTGATATCCTTTTCTTCGACGGTTCGCATCGGAGCTTTATGAACTCCGACGTCACCGTGTTCTTCATCGACGTGCTTCCGAGGATCAGGCCAGGAGTCATCGTACACGTGCATGATATTCTTCTGCCCTGGGATTATCCGGACTCTTTCAAGACCTGGTACTGGAACGAGCAATATATGCTGGCTGTATACATGATGGCCTCGAAATCGACGCTCTATCCGTTGCTTCCCACCTGTTGGATAGCCAGCTCTCCCGATTTTTCGGAATTTTTCCAACGTCCACTCGTGGATCTCGGTTCGAACGAAGCCAACAAGTTCTGGAAGAACGGCGGCTCGATGTGGTTTCAGAAAACGCAATGAGCCGGAGACTTACCACCTCCCTCTCGTCAGGGAATAGCATTTCTTGAGCATGGGTTTTGCAGGACTCCAGGTTCTACTGCCGGTGCTGACGGCCCTGAAGCGGCAGCCTGATGCGCGTCTTTTGTTTCTCGGAACCAGGATTTGGCTTTTACCTACCCCCAGGTAGAGGCTTTCCTGACCGTTCTCGGCGTCCCGTTTCACGAAGTGCCGGTGGCTGAGCGACGCACGACTAATACCAAGACTCTCTGATTAGGACCTGTAGGCCCAGTCGCGCAGTCCGATGCGACATGATCCGCCAGGGTTGATCGACGAGCTTGTTCCAAGCCTCGCAGCAGTGGTCGACGATGTCGTCGAAGGATTTGAAGATCCGATTTGAGAGCCAGTTTTCGCGCATGAACTGCCAGACGTTTTCCTGCGGGTTCAGCTCTGGGCACTTTGCCGGCAACGGGATCAGCGTGATGTTGGGCGGGACGATCGAGCCGGCCCGAGAGATGCCAGCCGGCCTGATCGACAAGAAGGGCGGCGTGCGCGCCTGGCGCGATCTGGGTGGCGATTTCGGCGAGATGGAGGTTCATCGCCTCCGTATCGCAGCGTGGCATGACGAGCGCCGCGCCCTTGCCGTCCTTGGGACAGATCGCGCCGAAGATATAGGCGGAGGCGGTTCGTTGGTCTTTCGGGGCGGTCGGGCGCGTGCCGCGCTTGGCCCAGCGGCGCGTGATCTTGTTCTTCTGGCCGACGCGCGCCTCGTCTGCAAACCAGATTTCTATGGCGGCGGGCTCGATGCCTTTTTCATGCCCGATCTGCGCCAGGCGCTCCGGGAGACTTTTTTAAAATCTTCGATTGCGCCGGCGGCCTGGGCATGATGGCGAGGACGAGCTGAAAGCTTGCGATAGCCCATGGCGCGCAGTTCGCGGCTCAACGTCTGCTTGGCGACGACGATGCGGAATTCCTCGTAAATCCATTGGCAGAGATCGATGATCCGCCATCGCACGACGCCATGAATGGCGGGGATCGGGCCGCTCTCGATGATCGCGGCCAGCGCGGCTCGGTGCGTATCGTTCAGTCGAGGCGGCTGTCCGGGCGGCTTGCGATCAATCAGGCCGTCCGGCCCGTGCGCGTTGAATTTGAGCACCCAATCGCGAACGATCTGAAGCGTCACACCGCCAATCTTCGCCGCCTCGGTGCGAGTTGCGCCCTTCGTAAATCGCCGCCAAAGCCAAAAGCCGCCGTGCTTGCGCACCATCCTTCGATCGTTTCGCGGCAGCCCGGACCATCTGCGCGTCAAAATCGGCCCGAAGCGGAATGGGCATGGCGAACCTCCTCTGTTCGCCACCTTAAATCACTTCGCAACTGATTTGAAAATCCCTATCCGAGTCACGCTCTTAGAGACTTGGTATAACAGCTTCGCGCATGTCAACTCGCCACCCTCGATGTCGACGACTATGAGCATGCCGACATCATTCAGCACCTAAACCAGCCGATCCCTGACCATTTTTGCCAGTTCGACCTGATTTTGAATCAGGGGACGTTGGAGCTCTTCGATATTCGCCAAGCGCTGTGGAACCTGTCCGACCTGACGCGCGTGGGTGGGCAAGTTGTTCACATGGCGCCGGCTGCATTTCTCAATCACGGCTTCTACAATTTCAATGCTCTGCTTTTCGCCGACTTCTACCGGTGGTCTCGCCCAAGGTCATGCTGGGGGACCGTGAGATCTTTGCGCGCGTGGGACCCGATCAACTCACCAGCATCCCCGCAGACCTCCACGTCAATATTTTGGCGCGATACCGCAAGACACCGGGTGCGTGTGAACGAAGCCCATCGCAGTCCAAGGTCTCTACGTTGGTCTTCACGAGGCATGGAACCATCAGAGCCGCGCTCAGAGTACGCTGGACCCTCCTGAGCTATGCAGCCCCCGCGCGAGAGCTGGGTGGGACGCATGCGGGATCGGCTGAGACAGGAAGCCTTGCTTCGCCGTTTGCGGCTATTGGACGGCGACGTGGTGGTGGTTCAGCGGCCAGTCGGCGCGCCTGACCGGCGGTGACAATCGAGCCAACCAACCTATCGGACTACAGGTGCGGGCATATCTAGCTTTCGTTGGTGAAAAGGTCGCGCCGCCGCAACGCTCACGGACTGGCCTATCTGCAAGGTCGGCCGCCAGATAGATCAACAAGGCCCTGCTCAGGATCTACCTGGCGATCAGATCAAAGGAAAGGCTGACCTAAAATCAAGGCCTACGATACATCCACTGCAAAAGCGGTTTTTGGAGCTGTCGACGAACTCTTTCTCCGCCCAGCGTAGGCGTCTGGCGGGATTTTCGACCCAGCGAAGGCTCAAGCTGCTAAGGGGCAAGACGACAAGAAGGGCGAGCGACATCTGCGCAATGCCGTAATGAAGTGGCTCGATCGTCCAGATTGGTGGGGCGAAGCGGACCAGCCCGAACCAGATCGCGGCCATCACAGGAAAATGAAACAAATAGGCGGAATAGGAACGTTCGCCGAGCCAAGTCATCGATCGATAAATTGGCCCCTTCCAAGCAAAAGCCTGTTCATCCGAGCCCGCTGCGACAATTCCCGCGTAAGTAAGAATCATCAGCGGCATCACGAAACGCGAGCGCGTTTCATTGGCGATCAACGGTGGGGGGAAAAAGGCAGTCAAGAGCAGCATCAGGATCACGCCGGCAAACGCGGCGCCAGAAACGGATTTTCGCCAAGTAACGGGGAGCCTGTCCCAGCCTAATGCAACGCATACTCCCGCCAGCAGAAAATCAAAGTTAAACGCAATCAAGTAGTTAAGCATGGGCAAGTGAGGATTGCCCCACAACAGCCTCGAGATCATCGACACTGCAAGCGCAGTAGCGACGACGCCAAGAGCCGCTCTCTTAACGTCCATCAAACGACAACTCCAAATCCCTATCAACGCCAGCCCCGCCGCTCCGGCTGCGTAGAATTGAAACTCGACGGAAAAACTCCACATCGCCCCGTTCGCATAGATCGCTGGACGACCAGTAAGCATTGAAATTTATGAGGACGCCCGATACGATAGCGGTGCTCTGGTGCCAGAATTCCCCAGGCGCGGCGATCAACGTCGGCGCAAAGGGGTTGGAGACGATCAGCCATCCGTCCCACAAGTTGATCGCAAATGACAAGAGAATAAATACAAACATAGCGGGGTATAGCCGTAACGCGCGCCGCAATAGGAAATCGCCCGCCCCGCCGCTCCCCAGCAGGATCGAACGAGTGACCACGAACCCCGAGATCACGAAGAACAGGTCGACTCCGCTATAAAATGGAGAGGAAAGCGGCAAATGCCTGCCAAGCCAGGGTAACAGACTGAGGTGCTGGAGCAGGACCATCGCGATCGCGATGCCACGCAAAGCTTGAATGTCTTGAAGCTTGCCCTTCATCCTTACGGCTTCTCCCTCAGTGCAATCCGCTGGCCCTCTGGTGACACGGGGAGATCGAGAGACGACAGTATACTCGATCGTTACATCGCGGTCGACCATCCGCCTATTCAGGGTGTCACGCAGCTTTATAGCGGATCGGGATTCTCAGCCAAACCGCGGTTCAAGCTGCCTCGAGACGCGAGGAATAAGAAAAGTGAGCCAAGGGCCCATCAAGATCCACAAATTCCGGTTTCTCGGTTTTCGCCAAGGATTAGGCGGCGAAATGTCGTGCGCCTGCGGCATAGTCGTGTTGCATTTGGATTTCCCAGCCTCTAGTCTGACCCCTTCGGCCAGAGACGCGCTTCGCAAAGACACGGTCGAACACCGAAATCCAGTCGGTCCGGGGCGTGGGTGATAGCGACACGTCATGTGCTCTTGCGATAGCTGGCTAGAATCAATTCGTTTGATTTCTCCAATGCAGCGCAGCCTCTTGAAATTAGCCACAATCGCATTGGGTGATTTTGGATGATGACGACGGTTCGCACCCATCTTCCCAGACCCGAGCAACGCCAGGGGACGCGCGTGAGTTCTGCAACGGAAACTCGTATCGCCGAAATACAAATCATTCGTGGTATCGCGGTAATTGCCACCATATTTGCGCATTCGTTCACACATTTTCCTCAAGGCTATTCCAATCCTGGATGGCTGGGCGTGATGATGTTCTTTGTCATCAGTGGATTTGTTGTCTCCCGCAGTATGGATGCCGGCCAATGGCGAAGCAGCCCGTTTTTGATCAAGCGAGCCTTCCGGTTAATCCCGGTTCTCGCGATCTACATTATTGCGGCTGGCGCGAGCCTTTACTTTTTTAGCGGCGTTAACGGATGGCCGTTGGGACCAGTCAAAAAATCGGAGATTATTGTTCAAAGCCTAGTCGGACTGCTCGGCGCGCAATCAATAACTCTCATTATGGGCGTTAATCCGCCTATTGATATGGGCCATCTGTGGTCTCTTTCGGTGGAAGATATTTTCTATGTGAGTTTGGCTCTTGCTGTCGCATTGATCACTGCTCTTTCGGTCACTCCAAAGCGTACACTCGGAATATGCGGTCTTGTACTTGCGTTTTTGCTGATAGTGTTAAGGTTTTTTTGGGCTTTGACCGGACGAACGGATACTTTGTTTGGTATACACGCAAGTGGTGGACCCGCTGGCCTGGCAGTGATTTATAATATCAGTACCTACCTATCGAATTGGCGGGCGGAATTTCTACTGCTCGGGGTCAGCTTATATTGTCTCATGACTCCTCGCTTGCCGTTTCGAGGCGGGAGCCTTTTGGCGCTTGTAGTTCTATCGCTACCGTTCGGAATCGAACTGTTCAGGGGGGCAGCGAGAGGTATTACCATATGTTAACAGTTCCGTTTAGTCTAATATGCTTTCTCGCCCTCACTTGGCTCGTTGGGTTTCGCAACGTTCGCCTCCCTATGCCGAAGGCTCTGCGGCGGGTTCTAATTTGGTATGGCGATCGCAGTTACACCATATATTTATTTCCACTTCTCGTCATTTGCTTTGCTTGGATGATAACAATTCAACTTTATCCAACCCTGGCCTTTAGCGAACCGCTATTCGACTATCTGCTCTTCGTCCTAGCAACATTGGGGACTGCAGCAATTGCATGGCCTTTATACACTTTTGTCGAGAAACCTCTTATTGCGTTTGGTCGTAACATGGCTAATCGAGAGAGGGCGGTCCAAAACACGTCGCTTTCCTTGGAAGGGGGATCGGCCGTGCCGGATCCGGAGCCATATTATACAAAACCGGCCATGGAAGGCAGCGCGCCGATAAGGGGGAAATGAAGTGGGTGGCCCGACACTTCCTCCCGGTTTGCCGCGCGGAGACTTCCTTCCGCGGTCTCGCCTACTTGTCAGTGAGGCGATTGGACTCCAACGACAGATCTGCTCAGCCCCAGCGAAGACACCATGATGAAGCGTCGAGAAGTTCATTCTTTCCTACAAACTATCAAATCCTGAAACCAAAACTTGTTTTCCGGCGAGCTGATTTCCTCTACCTTCAGATATCTTCCCCAGTATTTACGCGCAATCTCTTGCTTAAAAAAGACTTGGCTCACCGAGATATCGCCGGAAAGCAGGTAATCAACGTCCATTTCGGGCGTGCTGAGAACGCGAGGGGAAATACCGGCCCGAACCCAGTCTAAATCTCGATGATGGTGGTAGAACCTCCATGCTTTTTCTGCGTGGATTGTTTGGAGAAGGAGTCCACCGGGTTTGAGCACACGGCGAAGTTCAAGCAACCAGAAGTCCCAGTGATACTTAATATGTGTAAATACGCTCATTCCATAAATTATATCAATCGAATTATCTTCAAACGGCAGTTTGGGGAATACCGATCCAACATAAACACAAATATCTTGTGGCCAATTCTGACGAAGCCATTCGATGTGTGAAGACTGGACATCGCACCCCATCAACCTCCAGCCTAGATCGCGGCGTTGTCTGTGAAAGTGGCGTAGTACACGGCCGGTGGAACAGCCGAACTCAAGAACCGACAGGTCTCGATCCAGTCCGTGATGTTTTTCTATTTGTTCAAGGTAGTACAGACAATGCTGTTCGCCAGTGAGCAGATATTCCACGTCGTCTGCTGGATAGCCGCCGCGCATGCCGGCCGGCGGGATAGCCAATAGCTCTCCGTCGGCAAAAATTGGCGGGCCTCCAAAATCTGGCGGCAGCGTCTCATAAAGATAATCAAGGGGCTGATGAAAGGCGAAGCGCGGCATCACTGTGTACTCCGCACGCGCTAATTGTAAGGTTCGGTTGATGACCTCGTTCTCGCGCGCCGGCATCGCTTGAGCAATAACCCTATCGATCCCAACATTAATAGCAGCCTGTGCGTATTCGGCGCGCGCTAATTCCAATGTTCGGTTGACGACCTCGTTTTCACGCGCAGGCATTTTTTCAGCGATCGCTTTCGCAACCGCGAAATCAATCGCGCTTTTGATGAACCAAGCGACGCAGAGCGCTCCCAGTCCAACAAATAGAGTCCCGAGAGCATGCTTGAAGTGGGGCTGCGTCGACCCCTCCTTGAAGCCGGGCAAAAAGGCGGGGAGGCCGCCGGCGGGGGTCAGCCAATATAGGGCGGCCAGCCCGACGAAAGCCAACCCGACAAGAACGGCGACCGAAAAAAGGGCTGTCTTCATGAAAGAATACCCATCTAGAGTTAGTTATTCATAAACACCAGAAGGCCGTTATTAGACTGAGCCTTTCCAAGGGCAACGACAAACAAAATAGCCCCACGCACACGCGTCGCTCACTCATCCGCGGGGCGCACGTGGCGCAGCCCTAGCAATGGGGCGACCACCGCGGGGTTTTGCAGCTTGGTTACCCGGCGCTGGCCAGCAAGACATGACCCATGCATTCGAACTGGTAGCCCAACGGACGGAGGATTGCCATGCAGGCCTCGTCCGTCATGTCCAGACGGCCCGGGTGATTGTGAATGTCGATGGAAAGAAAAGGCTTATGACGCTTCAGAGTCTTTTGGCCGCCTTTCAGGACCTTGTCCTCAAAGCCTTCAACGTCAATTTTCGCAACAATTGTCGCTGCCTCGCCGAGCTGCAATTGCTCCGAAAGCGAGTTGAGCGTCCGTACCTCCACCTCATATCCGACGGCGCCGGGTACAATTCCTCGGTAGACAATTGCAGGCGCGAGCCTTCGGGCAGATACGGCGTCAGCCCGGAGGGATCTTCCGGAAGCTCCATGAAGGATAAGTGGCCCGCCGCATCCGACAGCGCGAAAGGCAAAACCGTCACGTTCCGTGCGCCGTTTCGGGTCAGAGTTTTGTCGAGATAGTCGCAAGCGCGCCGCGACGGTTCAGAGGAGACGATCCGTAGCCCCTCGGGAAAACTCAGAGCGTAAGGAACCGTCATTGTTCCCGCAGCCGCGCCAATGTCGAGGAAGACAGTGTTGTCGCCGAATTTAGACTTCATCCATTCCCAATGCGCCGTTTCGACGAGCAGGCTCATTTCCGGATTCGCACTCGCGGTCAGACAGTCGCGCATAATCATAAGCGTGTAGCGAGGCAGCAGCAGCGAGACGCCATTCAGGCGGACCCGGAACCACGAATTGACTGAACTGGAAGCTATCGCATCGAGGCGGCCTTGCACGATCGCGCGCCAGCCGAGTTCCTGCGCCAGCGGTGCGGCTTCCTCCGGCGGCGCAGTGCGCCAGTCCGGCATATCGGCCTTTACGAAACCGAAAGTGCCGAGGAAGTCGCGCGCGCCCTTTTCCCAAGAGGTCCCAGAAGCCCTTTCGGCTCCGGACGCATTGCGCCTGACGAAACTCAGGGCGTCGAGCAATCTTTTTTTCTCAGAGCGCCAACCCCTTGACGAAGATTCGTTTGCGCTCATTCTTCGCTCCCCTTTATGGCCGCGTCGGCATTGATACGCATCGTCGACTTCATCATTCAATGATTCCGCGGGCAAACCCATCGAAGCCCGGCAATCGAAATATGTCGACCCCGTCCCACTTCAACGTATCGTCGTGACCCACAACGAAACGGAGGTAGGGTCCAATCTTGCCGGGCCAATCCAAGTGGACCACCCAATCGCGGTAGCTGTCGGCCATAAACGCAGTAAAGGTGTGATACCTGAACACAACTTCGCCGTCCACCTCAACTCCGGCAAAAACCTCGTTATCTCGGCCCTGGGCACTAAATTTGGCGCGGAACAAATATCTCCCAGCCGAAACTTCCAGTGGGGTTTTCAAGCTAATACTTCCATTTCCGGAACGTTCAAACATATCCGCCGCCAAGAAGGCTACCTCTGTCGGGGAGGCATCACTGAAATATGGACTCTCCCCCGTCTTCTCCTGCGGAACAAAAAGGATGTTGACAACTCCAGATCTCCTATCAAAATCGCCTTGGTCCCGTATTTCCCGATAGCTGGCCAGATCAACCGCGCGATACCCAGAGGCCGTAAGGAGCGCGTGGCATCTCATATCGTCAGGCGATTGCTCCAGCGCCAACACCGGTCGAGCTTCGGCTCTCACCCATCCCCTCATTTACGCGAGCCCGAAGGTTTCGGTGAAGACTCTGTTTTGGCGTAGCAATTCCTCGTATTTGGCGACGAGCGGCCGCAGTCTTTGCTCGGGCATGTTGGGGATGAGGCCGTAGAGCAGGCAACCCTGGCGGAACAACGAATGGACGCGGCGTTTGACCGTGCTGGTTCTGAGCAATCGGTCCATGCCGAGGCTTTCGCCGGCGGCGCCGAGCAGCGTCAGCAGCAGGATCGCCAAGGCGTTGAGCATTAGCAAGCGGTCGCGCCGCTGCGGATCGCCGATGCGTAGCGCGCTCAGCCCCATGCCGAAGCGCAAGTCTTTGGAATCCCGGAACCCAGGCTCGATCGTCCACCGCTTGGCGTAGAGTTTGACGATCTGGCCCGCGCTCGAACTTGCGTCGCTGGCGGCCAGATGCCACGCCTCTTTCATGCCCGTGGCGTGGACGCAGACCACCGCGCCGACCTTGTGGCGGGCGGCCGTGACCTTGGCGCCGCGCAGCAGGCGCGCCCGTCCGCCCTTGCCGACCCAGTCGGCGGCCAGGCGCGTCTCGCCGTCCGCCGCGGCCACTTGAACATTGCCGCGAAAGCGGATGACGTAGCCGAAGCCGAGCCTGTCGAGGAACTCGAACAGCTTGACGTCGCCGAAGCCCCGATCGGCCAGGATCGTCACCGCCACATCTTCGGGAAGAAGCGCCTTCAGACGGCAAAGGCAGAGGTCCTCGAAGTCGTTGCGCTGGTCCTTCAATTCATCCTTGTCGACCGTGAGCCACAGGAGCGGCGTCGCGCGGCCGTGGCGGGTGACGAGGTTCAGCGCGAGCGTGGCTTGGTTGTCGGCGTCGAAATCGGTCCAGTCCATCGCCACGACGATCGCCTCGCGCTGGCCCACCATCTCGCGCACCCACGGCGCAAACAGCTCCCACACGACGACGCCGGCGTTGCTCAGCAGACGATCGACCTGTTTGATTGCGTGCCTGTCGACGAGACCGCGCGCCCGCGCCAGCGCATGCCCGATGACGGAAACGGCCAAGGACGCCCCCGTCACAACGCCGACCACCCCGTTGGCCAGCGAAACAATCCGTTTGGCGTGCAGGCTCCCTGCAAACGCCCGCTCCACAAAATGATGAATGAACCTAAATTCGGCAGTTGGCTCTGATCGTCGTTCGTGAAGCGGGGTGCGTTTCAATCTGCGGTTGCGTCAAGATGGACATAGGCGCGGTGGCGTGCGAAGGGCGCGGCCTTTGAGGAAGGCTTGGAAGGCGCGGGAGAGGATTTCGCGCCAACGCTGCCAGGGCGTCAACTGCTCCGCATTTGTGACTAACCGCCTTAGGAATAGGGCTACCGCTCGAAGCGCCTTTGCGGCGGGAACGGACTTGGCGTGCGTGCTGGCGATCTTGATCGTCGTTTGTCGCGCATGGCGCACCCGTTCGGCGATGGCGTGCAACAACAATGGTCGGCTCGTGATCGCCTCTCGGTGGCGATCGGGCTCGGCCAATCGCGTGAAGATGTTCCACCAATCGTAAAACAACGCCACGAGGCGGGCCGCCAAACGACAGCGCGCCAGGTCGTGAGTGACGAAGCCGCCCCAGCCCCATTGGTTCTTCAACTCGTCGAAAACATTCTCTCCATCGCCGCGGTCGCGATAGAGCTGGCCAAAGCTTTCCAGAGCCTCGAGGAGCGTGGTCGCGAGAACCTGATATTCCCACATCTCCTCGCTCGGGCCGATGTCGAGGAAGGCGAGCCGAGGCGGTCCATCCTCGTCCATCGCGGGCGTCGCCAGCGCGCCTCTCACGCGCCGCCGCAATATGACGACGCGCCGTTGTCGGCTCCAGCCTTGCAATCGAATCTCGGTCTCTTTGGCTTGCCAACCTTGGCCCGAATCGACCCAATCGCTCTGCCCCGAAAGACGCTCGATCGCGCGTTTGACCTTGGCGGTCAGCCGTAGCTTGAACAAATACGGCAAAGCGCGCCGCTCGGCTTCGCCCATGATCCCCTCATTGCCGAAGCCCTTGTCGCCGCGCAAAAGAGAAGGCCAACAATCGCGCGGCGTTCGGTCCAAGAGCGCCCACAGGCCAGGCGCGCTGTGATTGGAAGTGTGCTCGTCGCCCGCGCTCACATCCACATCGAGAACCAATCGCGTCCCCGCCATCGAATAGGTGTGATAGCAGTGGCTGGGCCGCCCAGGCTTCTTGGGATTGTAGCCGACCACCGCTCCTTCCTGATGGCCGTAGAGCGGCTTCACCGTCGTATCGACGTCGAGGATCCACGGCTCGCTCAAAAGCGGCTCCACGCAATGGTCGAGATGACCTCGCAGCCAGTTCGCGCCCGCTTCTTCCTCGATCGCCGCGAACGCCCGCCGAACCGCGTCCTCGCTGACGATCTTGCTCATGTCGAGAAGCTCGGGCAACACGCCGTCGCCTCGCAGCGCCGCGATATGCGCGTAGCGCTTGTGCCCGGCCAACATCGACAACATCGTCGTCCCCAGCACGTCGCGCTTCTTGGGCGCGTTCGGGCTCGTGTAGCGCAGCGGGCAATCCGCCACGAACGCCTCGAACAGCCCCGCGGTCTTCAGAAAATCGATGAAGAACGGCAATTGCCCGAGCGGCGTAAGCGCCGCTTCATGGTCAAACTCGACCCGAACCGAACCGGCAAAACTGTCGACCACGACGCCCATGCCCGAGGCGTCGGGTTCAACCGCAGATTGTTCACCCGACGGGTGAGCCCCAAAGCGCGCTAAATCTTCTCTCATGCATATGAAAATGAATGATTCTCACCCCGCGGAAAACACCCAAACCGCCGAATTTAGGATGAATTCCACGCGCTCGACCGGCTTCCGCATGAGCCACCTTCCCCCGCTGATTCGCGACAGCGCAACGCGGTGACCCGCCAATTCAGGCAATTTCGAGTCGGTCTAAATGAGGGGATTCATGAGGCTTCGGCTAGTAGTCTCTTCATGCCTCCAAGGGCATGAAATTCTGCGCCCTCGATATCCATCTTAATAAAGCTTGGTCGAAAGTCTCCCGCGGAAGCAATATCGTCAAGAGCAACGGTCCTGACTGTCATACCCCCGGTGGATCCTTCCTGTATACTGTCGTTTAGATGTTCTCCCGCAGCCATATTTACCAAGTCGCCGCTTCGATGCCAGACTGCCTTATGAAACAACGTAACATTATGACAACCAGCTTTGACCAAATTATAGTGCGTTTTATCGATGATTCGCGGACTTGCTTCAAATGCCAGCACAATCCCGCGCGGCCCAACGAGGCGCGACATCATGAGCGCCAGATCGCCCGCGTTTGCCCCAACGTCGAAAACGACATCGCCCGGCCGACAGTAGTCGCGGATAGCCAGAGCGACCGTATGCTCCCAAAAGCTCGGCTTCCACCAATCCGTTAATGGGAACGTCTGGGATTCATCCACGGGTCCGGGTTCCGTTTGATTTGAATTTGCAGCGGCGCCTTGAGCGCGCAAGGCGTCAAGTTTCGATCGCACAATTGCGAGCTCGGTTGACAGCCCTTCGTTACCCAAAAGGCGCCTGATGTGCGCCATGACTTCGCGCCTCATAATTTAAACGAACCTCTCGTAACGTTCGGCCTGCAGAGATAGCGCGGCCTTTAAGAAACCTTGCGGATATTGCCGCTTCACAGATCAGCCGGACCCCACTCTCAGGTCGAGCCATAGGGCAGCGTCATCTTGTAAGCCTCGTAGAGGGCGAGATATCGGGCAATGGTTAACATGACCGACTTACGCGGGCGCATGGTGGATAAGGTGCTCAGAATCGCCTGGTCCCCTTCCAATAGGGCTCCCGTAGGTGCGCGAACTTCTGACCGTGTCGCCTTCCGCGTATGGACAAGGCGGAGCAACATTTTCCTCGGTGCTGTTAGGATGCTCCTTAGCATCGCAACATCGCCGAGTCACCGCCGGGAAGGGGACGCGAACCGGTTCGGATTCGAAGGAACAATGGCCTCGGACCGCGACGAGTTCAATCGGGTTGGACTGCTCTGACCTCTGACGTTCATTCATTTGAGGCCAGAGTCTGGGGCTGAGATGGTCCGCTACCCAACGTTGGACCGACAGAAGGTAGAGTTTTCCGGGAGCAGATCAAGCGATCAGACGGCGAGGATCTTCGCGAAAGTCGCCCGACGCCAGCCAAGCATCAAACGCGTAGTGCATGAACAGATTCGCCAGCACTGGGCTGACAACACCGCCTTGAGGAGTTCCACGGGTTCTTTCCACCCGCCTTCCTTCCTCAAGTTCCATCGGCGCCTTCAGCCACCTCTCGATGTACAGAAGGACCCATGTGCACTTTACGTGTTTGCGAACGGCGCGCATGAGCAACGTGTGGTCAATGTTATCAAACAGGCCGCGGATGTCGAACTCTAAAACCCAGTCATGCTGCCGGCATCGCCGGCTCGTGGTTTCTATGGCATCCAACGCCGACTTGTTGGGTCGATAACCGTAGGAATCCGCCATGAAGAGGGGTTCCAGCGTCCTTTCCAAGACTTGCTTCACCACCATTTGAGCCACACGATCCGCCACTGTGGGCACACCTAAAATGCGCTGTCCGCCCGTCTTTTTAGGAATGGCGACAGCGCGTACCGGTGGTGGAAAGTAGCAGCCAGAACTCATCCGATTCCAGATCTTATAGAGGTTTCTCATCAGATCTTTGTCGAATTCCTCAAGCGTCTGCTTATCAACTCCGGCTGCACCCGCATTGGCTTTGACCGCTTTGTAGCCGTCGTACACTAGCCTCTTGTCAATATTGAACGGCTTCATCTTCGTTGCATCCATCGCTTCATCCCGTTTCCGGTTGCACGTTGAATCAACCACCTGACCCGATCCCTTTGCTCCGACCCCATTACCGGGTCTTCATCGCTCGTACGGACCGGTCCGCCCCAGTGCTCCACGTCGGTACGCTCGCCTCGTGGCTTCAACCACTTGCACTTCTCCCTTGGCATTGAAGCGACTGGTTCCTACAGTTCCGTTTGAAAGCCTGTGTCAAATTCACGCCCCCTTTACGCCGGTCGCCGCCTGCCCAGTATTCAGGGCTCCCGGCAGGCTTCTCCCAGAGGTTCCACTCGCCTCTGGTTTCGACGACACCTTGATCCTAACGACGCGTCAGCGGAAGGTTTGCTTGCGCTCGTCTCTCTGACACCTACCAGCACAGGTATTCCCCGCAGCTTTAGCCCCAACGCTCACCACCGCGACTCTTAACCGCAGCGGCTTGGGGTGGTTTGACACCTACTCCTGAAAGTCGATGCCGATGGGCCGACCATCATCTTTCAATCAGCTTCCATATGATTTCGGGGCATTACTCCTTTCCTCACATGTTTCTGCAGCACACAGTGGAACAAGATCGAGCATCGCATGTTCTGCCACATCACGCAGAACTGGCGCGCGACGCCACTCCTCAGCCTCCTCATCGTCATCGAACTGATCGCCAACACCACGACGAAAACCGGTCTCAAAATCCGCTGCGAACTCGATAGCAACACCTATCCAAAGGGCATCAAGGTCTCGGACGCGGAAATGGCGACCCTCAACATGACCCGAGACTCATTCCATCCAGAATGGAACTACAGCATCTCGCCGAGGTTTCACGAAATGAAGCAATAGTTTTTGGGCATCGCCTAATACGCCGCTGCAACCGTCGCCCTTTGCGTGGGCCCGCTTTGCTTAAGCGGCCGGCTTGCATCGACTAAGCTGGAGGACGTTTAGTCGACCGGCTACGTAATTTCTGAAGCTACGCGAATTTTCAGGCGGCGTAGGCGCGCCATAACGTCGCGGCGCACGGGCAACCGTAGCCAGCGCGCCAGTCAGAAGGGCAC
>CAWDTW010000032.1:0-150214 GCA_963805295.1 uncultured Alphaproteobacteria bacterium
ATTTCAGGGCTTCGGCCGCAACCGCATGCGCCTGATTCCACCCGAAATCGTCGCGCGCGCCGACATAGACGATGCCGACCGTCAACTCTTTGGCGGCCAGGGCGCGCCCCATGGCGCAGAGGTTGAGGGTTGCGCCCGCGACGCCCCAGGCGGCCGTCTTGAGGAGGGTGCGGCGAGAAAAACTCCGTTGTTGACATGTGGCGTCCTCATTGCTCGAAACCGTGACGCGGCTGCCGCGCCATTCCCCCAGAGTTCCGTTTCGCAAAGAGCATGCCGTAGGGTGCGGCGCTTCGCCACGGGGTTCGCGCCTTAACTTTCGGCGCCCGGCCCGAAAGTTGGGCTCCGAACGCCCAGCTATTCCGCCGGTGCGGCGTTCCGATCGACGGTCGGCGTGCCTGGCTCTTGCATCTGGCGCGGATAACGGCAGCGTTCCGCGAGATCGCCGCCCGAAGAGTTCAGCCTGATGACCGATACGATCGCGACGCTCCTCGCCGCTCACGCCAAGGGGAAGCCCCTCACGGCGACGATCGAGGAGACCTACGACCGCATCGCAAAACACAACGACCCGGCGCTCTTCATTGCGCTTCGCCCGAGGGCCGGGGCTCTGGCGATCGCCGAGCGCATCGAGGCGACCGGAGGCGAGGGCAAGCCGCTCTACGGCGTCCCATTCGTCGTGAAGGACAACATCGACGTCGCGGGCTTGCCGACGACGGCGGCCTGCCCGGCTTTCGCCTATCAGCCGGAAAAGTCCGCGCTCGTCGTCGAGCGGCTCGAGCCGCCGGCGCGATCGTCGTCGGCAAGACCAATCTCGACCAGTTCGCCACCGGCCTCGTCGGCGTGCGCTCGCCTTACGGCGTTCCGCGCAACGCCTTGCGCCCGGACCTCATTCCCGGCGGTTCGAGCTCGGGCTCGGCGACGGCGGTCGGCGCGGGCCTCGTCCCTTTTTCGCTCGGCACGGACACGGCGGGATCCGGCGCGTGCCGGCGGCGCTCAACGGCGTCGTCGGCCTAAAGCCCTCCCTCGGCGCTCTCTCGGCTTCGGGCGTCGTCCCGGCTTGCCGCACGCTCGATACGGTTTCGATTTTGGCGCTCGACGTCGCCGACGCCTTCGCCGTCTTCAAGCAGGCTTGCGGCTACGACCCCGAGGACGCCTATTCCCGCCCCTTTCCGCCGGCGGCGCTCTCGGGCGTACCGAAGGGCCTCAGAATTGGCGTTCCGCGTCGCGATCAGCGCGAGTTCTTCGGCGACTTGGAGGCGGAGGCGGCGTTCGCGCGCGACGTCGCGGTCGTGGAGGCGCTCGGCGCGCGGCTCGTCGAATTCGATTTCGAGCCTTTCGCCGAGGTCGCGCGCCTTCTCTACGAAGGCCCCTGGGTCGCCGAACGCTTCGCGGCGACCAAGCCGCTGATCGAGACGCGTCCGGACGCGCTGCATCCGGTCACCCGCGCCATCATCGAGGGCGCGCGCAAGTTCGACGCCGTCGCGGCCTTCGAGGCGTTCTACGAGCTCGCCGATCGCAAGCGGCGGACTCAGGGCGCATGGGCCGATTTCGAGGTGATGCTGGTCCCGACCATCCCGCGCCCCTATACGGTCGCCGAGGTGGAAGCCGACCCTGTCCGCCTCAATTCCCGGCTCGGGACTTACACCAACTTCGTCAACCTGCTCGACCTCAGCGCGTTCGCAACGCCTTCGGGCGCGCGGACCGACGGCCTTCCGTCGAGCGTGACGTTGATCGGTCGTTCGGGCGCCGACGGCCTCATTGCCGGCGTCGCCGCGGCGATCCAGTCGCGCTCCGGGGCGCCGATGGGCGCGACCGGGTTGGCGGTTCCTCCCCCTCCGCCGGCGGCGGCGCGCGCGGCCCATGGCCGGATCGCCGTCGCGGTGGTCGGCGCGCATCTCGCCGGGCTGCCGCTCAATCGCGAGCTCGTCGAGCTCGGAGCCTCGTTCGTCGCCGAGACCGAGACGAGCAGCGACTATCGACTCTACGCGCTTTCCGGCGCAGAGCCGCCGAAGCCCGGACTCTCGAGAGTCGCCAACGGCGCCGGCGTCGCGATCAAGGCGGAGCTTTGGGCGCTCGATCCAGCAGCCTTTGGCGCTTTTGTGGCCGCAATTTCCGCTCCGCTTTGCATCGGGACGATCCGGATGAAGGACGGATCAGGCGTCAAGGGGTTTCTGGTGGAGCCGGAGGCGACGGCAGGCGCCGAGGACATCTCGCAGTTCGGCGGCTGGCGGGCTTATCTGGCGTTTCTCGGAGCCCGCGCTCGGGTCGGCGATTGAGCCGGCGCTTCCCGATGGGATCGCGATTGCGCCGCCCATGTCGCTCGAGAGGTCGCTATCGATCCTGACGGCGCCTCAATGAAGCCCCGCCTCGCACCGCGACCTCGGCGTCAGGCGCCTCAGCGGACGACTCTCACGCGTTGACGCCATGCCGACAGGCGGATCAGAATCAGCACGACAAAGAACCCTTGGCGGCTTGATGAAGGACAACAAGCAGACGGCCTTCCAACTTGACCGCCGCCAAAAACGGTCCCGCTGCGCGGGGCCGCTTCACCCAGACCACGCGAGCGGAGGGGCTGGCGACCAGGACAATGACTAAGCGGCGCATCATCGCTTTCGACGCCGGCGGGACCGCGGTCAAAGCCGCCCTTTACGACGAGGGCGGACGAGAACGCGCCGTCGCCAGCGCCGCGATGACGCCTTTGCATCCCGCGCCGGGCTGTTTGGAGCGCGATCCCGAGGCCATGTGGGCGGCGATCCGCGACACGACCCGCAAGGTCTTGCACGCCGCCGCGGTCCCGCCGTCCTCGATCATCGCCGTTGGCCTGACGGGCTATGGCAACGGCCTTTATCTCGTCGACCGGAACGGCGAACCGGTGCGCAATGGCATCCTTTCCACCGATCAGCGGGCGAGGGGTGAGGTGGCGTCATGGCGCGAGCAAGGGCTCGAGGCCGGCGTCATCGCTCTGACCTACCATAAGCTATGGGCCGGCAAGCCGCTTCCGCTGATCGCCTGGCTGGAAAAGCACGAAACGGAGACGCTCTCGCGCGCCACCAGCGCCCTGATGTGCAAGGATTACATCCGCTTTCGGCTGACCGGGGGTCTGGCCCCGGAGATCAGCGACCTGTCCTCGGGCGGCCTCATCGACCAGCGCGCGAGACGATGGACTCCGGCGGTGCTGGATTGCCTGGGTCTAAGCCAATACGCGAGGCTTTTCGGCGACGGACTCGAGCCTCTGACCATCGCCGGCGCGGTGACCAAAAAGGCGGCGGCCGAAACCGGAACTTGTCGCCGGGACGCCCGTGTCCGCCGGTTACGCCGACGGCCCGGCGATGGCCCTCGGCCTCGGCGCGATCGACGAGAGTTTGCTCAGCATCATCTCCGGCACATGGGGGCTGAACCAGCTCGCCAGCAGGACGCCGACGACGGACGGATCGATCTCCGCGGCGATCCTCGGGCCGAGGCCGGGCGAGTTCATTCTGACCGACGCGGGTCCGACCTCCGCGAGCGCGTTCGAATGGTTTGTCGACTCCGTCGTGAGCCGAGCGGACGGCGGACGGCGCGATCGCGACGCCCTGTTCGATTTCTGCAACAAGGAAGCGGCGCGCACCCGCGCGAGCGACGCCATTCCGTATTTTCTTCCCTATCTCAACGGCCGGCTCGATCTGCCGCAGGCGCGCGGTTGCTTCATCGGCCTGGCCTCGTGGCATGGGCTGCCCGAAATGGTTCGCGCGATCTATGAAGGCGTTGCGTTCGAGCATCGCGGGCACATCGATCACCTCTTGAAGGGCCGCGCCCGGCCGCGCGCGGCCCGGTTCGCCGGCGGCGCGGCGCGCAGTCGGCCATGGCTCGAGATTTTCGCCGCGGCCATCGACCTGCCGCTCGAGCTCGCGGGCGCCGAGGAACTCGGCGCGCTCGGCGCCGCCATCATCGCCGCGGTCGGCGTGGGCCTTTATCCCAATCTCGAATCGGCCGTCGCGGCCATGACCAGCGTTCGCGACCGGATCGAGCCGGACCCCGCGCTGGTCGACATTCTCTCCCGTCGCAGCGCTGCCTTCAAAGGGTTGCGCGACGCTCTCGATCCGCTATGGGCGACGCTGTCGTGATCGGTTGCGCCGCCGGAATTTCTCGACCCGCTGGCCGCCGCGACCGGCCGCGATCCGCGCCCCGAGCGCCGCGGGCCAAAACCGAAAATAGGAAAATAGGGGTTGAGTAAAGTGTCATGTCTGGACGGCGCCCCTTGGTCACTGTAATTCCGCGGGCGATAGGCAAGATGCATCGCTTTTCGAGTCGAAAGATGCGACGTTCCTCGCGCGTCGAAACGATTGGCGGCGACCCAGCGGAACTTCGCGGAAGCGATGCGCTGGGACACGCGCGGAAGTCAGACCGATTTGCGGCCGACAGCCGTCGCCAATGAAGCCGGCTTCGCGAAAGTGGGGGGTAACCGTGCGTGGAGACAGGTTCGCCATGGCCGTGGCGACCATTGTCTTGGTCGATGCGATCGCGGGCGGCGCGGCGCGGGCGCAGACAGCGATTGGCGGGCACGCGCAGAGGGGCGCGCGCACGCGCACGCGGTAGCGGACTCGGCTGACGAGAGCCAATCCGGCGAGTCGACCGACGTCCTGCAACCGATCACCAGCGTTCTGGATGGCGCGAACGATCCATACCTCGCGCTCAAGAGTGAGTTGCAGAACGACGCCAACTTCCAATTTGCGATGCCCGTCTCGGTGTTCGGCCAATGGGGCGCGCCGAACGGCGGCCCCGGCGTCGCCGAGCTGGTCTATACGCCCTTAGCCGCCTGGACGCCGTTCACCAACACGGCTATCGGCTCAGGCGCTTTCAACTTCCTCTTCCAGAGCAATGCGTTCTGGACTGGAGCCAACACGTTTTCCCAGCTAGGAAGCATGGGACTGCTCACTCCGCCGAACGACTGGTTTGCCGACGGTTACCATTTCCAGCGGCTAACCTACACGCACACCTTTCCGGGCAACGTGCTGGCCGTCTCAGTCGGGCAGTATTCCTTCGCTCAATTCGACGGCAACCCGTATGCCGGCAATCCGCAAACCAACTTCATCAATTTCGCGCTCGCGCAGAACGGCACCCAGGCATACGCCGCCGCCGGCACAGGCGCGTACGCGCAGATTACGCCAAGCAGCCAGCTCCAGTTTGGCCGGCGGATTCCAGGGCGCTACCGATCTAGCCAGCCAGCACCTGACGACGTACGGCCTGGAGAAGGGCAAGATCGCCTATTTTTTGACTGCGCAGTGGACATCGACAATTCTGGCCGGCGGCTCCTACAGCATCCTCTACTATAGTCAGCCGTCGGTGCCAGCGCAGCCGAGCGCTTCGCAGGGCGTGTCCTTCAGCGCGGCGCAGAACCTGAACGCGACGTACGGCCTGTTTCTACGCGCCAACAACGCCTCAGGCAGCGTGGCCCCGGTCGAGACTTCGGTCGCGTTCGGCGGCATTATGAACAATCCGTTCGGCCGCAATCGCCTCGACCAGGCCGGGGTCGGAATCGCCTGGGACAAGACCAACCTGTCCGTTGTCGGCTCCCCCTCGCGCGGTTCGGAAACGATAGCCGAGATCTACTACAATTCACGATCCAAAAGGCCCTTCAAGTGACGCCGGATCTTCAAGTCTACTTCAACCCTGCCCTTGCTCCAAACACGAGCGTCGCCGCCGTGTTCTCGCTGCGCACCACGTTCACATTCTGACCCTCAGGACGGAAAAGCGTGCGTCCCCGGCTCCACGGCTTCGCCGGCGCATTGTCAATTTTTGGCCCGCGGCGACAAATCGGCCAATGCGCGCCATGGAGGCTCCTGAAGAAGCGATCGCCGCGTTGACAATCGCCCGCACGCAATGGGGAAAGCTGCAAGCGTCACCGTTGTTCCGGCCGCCGATCGGCTCCGGACGTGCTGCCGCGGAGACGAACGGGCGACGGCTTCGGAGGTTTTTGACCGCTTCGTTCGGGCGAATCCCGGACATACTTTCAAAGCCGGAGGAAGCCGGAGCAAAGCCAGCGGAAGCTGAATCAAAGCAAAAGTCTTCCGAGATTTCTCAATTCATCAATTGGTTGCGGACGAATCCAAATAAAAGGTAACTCCCAAGGCGGTGACCACGACCAACGGACTTTCTTCTGAGGCGCCCGCGATCCGGGTCCCAAGTTCTTGGGGCCACAGCTTCCGGAGGCCATACCATTTCCGGGCGCGAATCGAGCCTGATCAATGACTTGCGGTGCTATTTCCGGGTTTCCGGAAACTCAGTCTCGGGAGCGGCGGGTTGCGCTGCCCGCCGAGGGTTGGCGGCGCTTCTACCAAGCCGCTCACGTCCGGCGTTTACAAAGACGCGCAGAGTGCGTGGCTTGGCGCAGTTTGGAGCTCAAAAAAGCCGCCAAAACCCTTTCCATTTCTTTCCATTCCTTTCACTTTCTTTCCGCAAATCGAGCTTTATCAACGGGTTGCACGGAGTGCCGGGCCAAAAAAATAAAAGACGCTCTGCCGGCTTCCTCCGGCATGGGCGCTCTTGCCTCGATCGAGCGGCTGCGCGGGAGGGAGGGGGATTCAAGGGGGCGGGGCAACGGGACCTCTGGGTGGACGAACAGAGGAAGGATAGCGCGGTTCCGATAATCTGGAAGAAATCGTTGCGGTTCCGCAAATCATGGTTAACGCTGCGGCTGTCGCTGATCGGCGCCGTTTAGCGCTTGCGATCACCGCGGCGCTCGCATCTTCCCCCGCTGCGGGCGATTGTCGTGGCGGCCAACACCTTCCTTTGGTAGTTATGTCAAGTTCAACGCTTCCCTTAATCGCTCCAAGGACAAATTTGAGGTTACGCTGTGTATAGCATTGGTAGCGCTTAGATACAATTTATTACTCAGCTGAATTTCCGCCGACGTTCTGGGTGTCCAATAGTTTCGAGCGCCTTCAGTTAGTGTATTTTGGAACAACATAACTTGACTGAGGCGGCCAAGGGTCTCGGCGTGTCGCGTCAGTCCTTGTCCGAACTGCTCAACGGCCGCAACGGGATTTCCGCCGACATGGCGCTGCGGCTCGAAAAGGCCGGTTGGAGCACGGCGGAGTCGCGGCTGCGCAACCAGCTGACCTATGACCTCTGGCGCGCGAGACAGCACGCCGGCCGCCTCAAGGTGACGAAGTCTCCAACTCCTGAGCGGGCCTAACGGGTCCACCCTCGCCGGTCATAGGCGCCAGCGTGGCCGCTTCGGCTTTGGCGACATCGCGCATCGTGATTTTGCGATGGGTCGCCTCATCCATGATCCCGAGGGCGTGCATGTCCTTCGACATCTCCAAGATTTCCCGCCTGAGGCGGGACTGCCGGGGCGCTTTTGCTTTCGTCGTCATTTGGCGCCTCGATCAAGAGTCCCTTCGCCAGAGCCGGATCGATCAGTTTCGCGTCTGCGGCCAACCATGAAGCCGAGGGCCAGGCGCCGCTGCCGCCTCGCGGTCTAGCGAGGCGGCAGTCCCTCGAAGGTCGGCAGGCCCTCCTGGATGCAGTTGAAGGCCTGTCGGTCGCTGGTGTTGATCGCCATTTGCGGGGCGCCGAACTGGCTCGGATCATCGAACGTTCCCGCCTTCAGGATGATCGCGTGAAGGCCGGGGCGGCGCGTCGAGAGTTGCGTGCCGCAGTCTCCGCAGAATTCCCGCGTGACGGCGCGTTCAAGATCGTCGCGCTTGAACTGGCGAGGGGCGCCGCTCGTGTAGCGGAAGCCCTCCGGCGGCATCAGCATGAACATGTTCGCCGCGCCGCCGGAGAAATATTGACACGGGCGGCAATGACATTCGGCCCGCAGCAAGGGTTCTCCCACCGCTTCGTAGCGGACTTTGCGGCAATAGCATCCGCCTTGCAGTTTCATTGGTCCCTCCCGCCGAACCGCCGAGTTTTTTCGCCGGTCTGAGCGCGGCTATCAAGCCCGCCCGGCGAAAAGCGGATCGCAACATGCCTGCCTTTGCGAGCCCGAAGCGGGACGCCAAGCGTCAGTTTTTACTCCCGGCGCCCCAATTGCTGTGCTTTTCCCGCGTTCAAAATTTCGCCCCGGATTATTCGTTCGCCAAGCGAGCGTTCACCCGGGTAATGTAACGACTCGGGCTAGGGGCAGGTCATCATGGACCAATTCGCCAAAGTCGGGCGGACTTTCGTGGCGGGCCTCGTCGCCGCGGACCTTTGGTTCGTGCGCGTATGCGTCGCATCGGCGCGCCCCGCTCTCGGGCGTCGCCTTGCGATCGCATTCAGCAGGATCGGAAACGGCGGCATCTATCCAGTTCTGGCGACCCTGTTGATCCTCGGGTGCGGCGCGCGCGGCCGCGACGCGACCATCGCCGCCGCGGTCAATCTCGGCCTCATGCACAGCGTCTATCCGACGATCAAGAGGCGGGCGGGGCGGCGGCGGCCCTTTCAAGCCCATGCGGATCTCGAGTCTTTGTTGGCGACGCTCGACGAGCACTCGTTCCCGAGCGGCCATGTGATGACTCTGACCGCGGCTCTTGTCCCGATCGTGCTGACTCTTCCGGCAACGCTGCCGCTCTCGCTCGGGGCGTGGTGCGCGATGGCGTGGGCGCGGCTTGCGTCCGCGCACCATTATCCGAGCGACATATTCGCCGGCGCCGTTATCGCGCTCGTCGTGTCCTACCCATTGTCCAAATATGCCCTTCTGGGAGCCCTGCCGGGATAAACGTGCGCGAGCGGCGGTTCTCGAAAGCCTGCCCTGAGGCTGGCGAAGGCGCCGGAGAAGCCCGCAGGCTCGAAACGCAACGGCCGGGACGATCCCTGATCAAGTCCGGGGACGGGCGTCGACATGTCGATCGTCTCGCCCTCGCTCTTCGCCCCGTCAGGCGCTCTCGGCCTGCGGGGCGTTCATGGCGCGCCACTGGGCGTCGAACACGGCCGCGCCGAAGTCGAGCACGTCGCCCGAGGCCTCGCGCATCAGCGAGAACGGGGTCGGCCGGCGCGCGCGCAGGCGCCCGGTCAGCGAGCTCTCCTCGAAGATGAAATGGGTCTTGAACTTCTGCGCCAGCATCCGCATGCCGATGTTGTCGGGCAGGCAGATGATCTCGATCGTCTCGACGCCGTGGTTGGTGGCGGCGCGCTGGATGCGCCGGAACAGCTTCTCGCCGACGCCGCGCCTGCGATAGCCCTCCTCGACGGAAAAGGCCGCCTCGGCGTGAATGCGCCGGTCGAACGGCGCCTGCTCGCTCCAGATCGCGTGGTTGGAGCGCAGTTCTGCCGCGCCGCACATATGACCGTCGACGAAGGCCCCGTAGAGAAGATCGCCCTGCCCGAAGCAGTGCTCGGCGTAATGCACGAGGAAATCGTCCGACATGCCGCCCCCGAAGCGCTCGTGCCGGCTGCGCGAGTCCAGACGCAACAGATGGTCGCGATAGGCTTCCATGTCCGACGGCCAGAGCCGGCGGATTTCGCAGTTGAATGACTTGGTCTCGTTCATGGTGTCCTCGCCAATTCGACCTCGGCGTTTCGTCCCGGTCGGCATATTGTGCACTGCAACATAATTTGCAAGCGGTTGGTACACTATTTTTCCTTACGCATCCGTAAATCGAAGCAGCGTCTTGCCGAGCGTCTGGCGCCGGGCGATGGCTTCGAACGCCTTACGATAGTCCTCGAGGGCGAATTTCGCGTGAATATGGACGCTCAAAGCGCCGCTTTCGGCCCATCGGAGCAGTCGAGACATATTGTCGCGATGGGCCGCCGGCTCCCGGCTGACGAATTCCCCCCAGTAGACGCCGCGGATGTCGCAGCCTTTCAGTAACGTCAGGTTGAGCGGCGGGCGGGGAATCTCGCCGGAGGCGAAGCCGATCACCAGGAGCCGCCCCTTCCAGGCGAGCGAGCGCAGCGCGGCTTCCGTCAGCGCGCCGCCGACCGGATCGTAGACGACGTCGACGCCTCTGCCGCCGGTCAGTTCCTTCAGGCGGACCCTCAGATCCTGGGTCGCGTAATTGATCGTCTCGGCGGCGCCGTGGCGGCGGGCGAACTCGAGCTTGTCGTCCGAGGAGGCGCAGGCGATCACGCGCGCCCCCATGGCCGCGCCGATCTCGACTGCGGCGAGCCCCACCCCGCCCGAGGCGCCGAGCACGGCCAGCGTCTCGCCGGGCTTCATCTCGGCGCGTTGCTCGAGCGCATGCAAGGTCGTGCCGTAGGCGATGGAGAGGCCCGCCGCCTTGTCGAGCGGCAGGCCGTCGGGAACGTGGGCGAGCCGGCTCGCCGCAATCGCGATCTGTTCGCGCGCCGCGCCGTAGCCAGTCGAGCCCATCACCCGGTCGCCGACCGCAAAGCCCCCGACGTCCGGCCCCAGCGCGGCGATGCGGCCGGAAAACTCGCCTGCCGGCGAGAAGGGCGGCTCGGGTTTTAGCTGGTACTTGCCCTCGATGATGAGCGTGTCGAAGAAGTTGAGCGCCGCGTAGGCGACTTCGACCACCGCTTCCCCGGGCCCCGCGACCGGCGCCTCGACGTCCATGACCTCGAGGTTTTCAACAGGCCCAAGCGCCGGACAGATCAGGGCTTTCATTGCCGACTCCCAATTTTACTCATTTTTCATTAACCAGGGGCAGCTTTACAGGGCTCGGCCGTTCCGGGAAAGCGAGAGGCCGGAATTTCGCCCCGATCCCCGGGCAGGGAGCGAAATGCCGGCCCCGCGTCGCAGCGCCGGCGGGCTCGAAGGGTAAAGGTCGATGATTTTTCTGCGTTTTCGTCCCGTTGGCGCGCCGGCGCCGTTTGCGTAACCGCCGTCGTCGCGCTGGCCTCGGCCTTCGCCTCGGCCGACGCCGCCGCCAAGAAGACGGACAAGAAGACCGACGCGGCCAAGCCCGATCTCATCGCCAGCTTTGGCGACTGGAACGTGTTCGTCAGCCAGGCCGGCAAGGGGCGCATCTGCTACGTCCTCGCCCAGCCGAAATCGCGGGAGCCCGAGAACCTGAACCGCGACCCGGGCTACGCCTTCATCTCCGACCGCCCGGCGGAAGGGGTGCGCAACGAGGTCTCGTTCATCATGGGCTTCGACGTGGCGGGCGGTACGGAAGCGGACACGAAAGCCGAAGCCAAGCCGGACGCGAAGGCCGCGACGAAACCCGGCGCGAAGACGGACGCCAAGACGGACGCCAAGACTTCGGGCGAAGCCTGCGAAGGCCGAGGCGAAAGCGAAGACGAAGCCGATCGCCGCGCCGGAAGCGACCGTCGAGGAGGAGAGCTTCGACCTCCTGCCCAAGGGCGCCGACCTGTGGGTGAAGAATGCGGCGCGCGAGAGCGCCCTCATCGCCGAAATGAAGAAGGGCTTGACGCTCGAGATCAAGGCCGCCTCGCTCAAAGGCAAAGAATCGACCGACACGTATTCGCTCGCCGGCTTCTCCCAGGCGATGGACCGGCTGCAGAAGGAATGCCCGCCGAAGTCTTAGGGACTCGCTAATGACGGCGGCTGCGTGATGCGGCCCCGCCGCCGGCGCCTCAAGCGCGCGGCTTCTTGGCGGCGAAGAGATAGTTCACGCTCATGTCCCCCGACAGGCGCCAGCCGAGGCGGAGCGGGTCGTAGGCCACGCCCCGGCGCTCCATCACCTTGAGCCCCGCCGCGCGGGCGGCGGCGGAGAATTCCTCCGGCGTCACGAACTGCTCCCAATGGTGGGTGCCCGGCTCGAGCCAGCGCAGCACGTATTCGGCCCCGACGATGGCCAGCGCAAAGCTCTTCAGCGTGCGGTTCAGCGTCGAGGCGAGAAACAGCCCGCCGGGCTCGAGCAGCGAGGCGGCGACGGCGACGAACTTCGCCGGATCGGCGACATGCTCGATGACCTCCATCGCGCTGACGACGTCGAAGCGCTTCGGCTCGGCCGCGACCTCCTCGAGGGTCGCGACCCGATAGGCGAGCCTTGCGCCCGTCTCTTCCGCGTGGCGGCGGGCGACGTCGATCGAGGCCGGAGCCGGATCGATCCCGAGCACCCTTCCCCCGAGCCTCGCCAGCGGCTCCGCGAAGAGGCCCGCGCCGCAGCCGACGTCGAGGATTTCGAGGCCCGCGAGCGGCGGCGCCGCCTCGGCCTCGCGCCTGAAATGCCGGACGGCGCAGTCGCGCGCCCAGCCGACGCGGACGGGGGCCAGCCGGTGCAGCGGCGCCATCGGCCCGTCGGCGTCCCACCAGGAATTGCCCAGCGCGTCGAAGCGCCCGACTTCCGCTGGAACGACGCTCGGCGCGGGTTTGGCGCTCATACAAACCTCTTACGGGCCCGGGCGTTGACCGGCCGGACCCGCGCCTTTATACGCCGCCGCGTCCCATAGCGCGAGCCGCGCGTCTCCCCTCATGAGCCGAGGACCCTTTGTCGCGTCTGGTGATGAAATTCGGCGGCACGTCCGTCGCCAACGTCGATCGCATCCGCAACGTCGCGGCCCATGTGAAGCGCGAAGCGGACGCGGGGCACGAGGTCGCGGTCGTCGTCTCCGCCATGGCCGGCAAGACCAACGAGCTCGTCGGCTGGTCCAAGGAGGCGGGGTCGCATTTCGACAATGCGGAATACGACGCCATCGTCGCCTCGGGCGAACTCGTCACCGCGGGCTTGCTGGCGCTCGTTTTGAAGGACATGGGGCTCGAGGCGCGCTCATGGGCCGGCTGGCAGATCCCGCTTCTCACCGACGACGCGCACGGCTCGGCCCGCATCGTCAAGATCGACGGCTCGCAACTGGTCGAAGGCTTGAAGCGCAGCGAGATCGCGGTGGTCGCGGGCTTCCAGGGGCTGCACGCGCCGACGAACCGCGTGACCACGCTCGGGCGCGGCGGCTCGGACACGTCGGCAGTGGCGCTCGCGGCGGCGATTCACGCCGACCGCTGCGACGTCTACACCGACGTCGACGGCGTCTATACGACCGATCCGCGCGTCGTGCCGAAGGCGCGAAGGCTCGACAAGGTGTCGTTCGAGGAAATGCTGGAAATGGCCTCGCTCGGCGCCAAGGTCCTGCAGGTGCGCTCGGTCGAGGTGGCCATGGTGCACAAGGTCAAGCTCTACGTGCGCTCGTCCTTCTTCGACGATCCGGCCGACCCGCAGCTTGGCACGCTCATTTGCGACGAGGAGGATATTGTGGAGCAGCAGATCGTCACCGGCATCGCCTTCTCGCGCGACGAGGCGCAGATCACGCTGCGCGAAGTCGCCGACAAGCCCGGCGTCGCCGCAGCGATCTTCGGGCCGCTGGCGGAGGCCAACGTCAACGTCGACATGATCATTCAGGTCGTCTCCGAGGACTCGACGACGACCGACATCACCTTCACCGTGCCGGCCTCCGAGTATGAGCGCGCGATCGGCATCCTCGAGGCGCGGCGCGAAAAGATCGGCTTCGCCAGGCTCAACGGCGCGCAGGACGTGGTGAAGATTTCCGCGATCGGCGTCGGCATGCGCTCCCATTCCGGCGTCGCCGCGCGCGCCTTCAAGGCGCTCGCCGAAAAGGGTATCAACATCCGCGCGATCACCACCTCCGAGATCAAGTTCTCGATGCTGATCGACGAGGCCTACACCGAGCTCGCGGTCAGGACGCTGCATACACTTTATGGGCTCGACGCGAGGGGGTGAGGCCTCGCCTCGGGTTCGGCGATCTCGTCGTAGCCGCGGCCGAGGAACTGAATGAGGCAAAAGCCGTGGCCGAACGGGTCGGCGAGCACGGCGATCTTGCCCCACGCGTTGACGCGGATTTCGGTCTCGGATCGCGCGCCGGCGGCGACGGCGCGGGCGAGCGCGGCTTCGATGTGGTCAACGATCAGGTCGATATGCACCGGGGTCCAGTGCCGATCGTAACGACGCAAATCGGCGCCGGCGCCAATCGAACCGCTCGGCTTTTGCAGGAGGTAGAGCCGGACCGGCCAGCCGCTCAGCTCCACGACTTCAGGGCCGAGGCGGCGCGTGACGATCAGGCCAAAAGCCCGCTCGTAAAAGGTGACGCCCAGATCGAGGTTCGGGACGTCGATGTTGATCAGCAAATCCATGCCCATGAGCGTAGCAGACCATGTCCAGCGCGAGCGGGAAAGGCGCGACGCGAAAACCGCCGAGCTTTCGCCGCTGGGAAAGAAGCTCTTGGGCCTCGAGCGCTGGTGACAGACCGTCGCCGCGGCGTCGTTCAAGGGATGTTCAGGCTGCGGGGCGCCCTAATGTCGGCGAGGCGCCTTCCGGCGTCTCGAAGCGAAAGGATCTCGCGATGTTGCGAAAAATTGCTCTTGGCCTGGCGCTGGCCGCGGGGGCGGCGCTGCCTCTCGCAAGCTCGGCCGAGGCGGCGGTCGCGGACGGCGTTGTCTCCTCGCACATGCCGTCAGACCAGATCACGCCGATCGAAAAGGCGCAGTACGTTTGGGGCGGTCAGAATTACTGCTGGTATGGCGACGGCTGGCACGGCCCCGGCTGGTATTGGTGCGGATATGCCTACCGCGCGGGCCTCGGCTGGGGCGGAGGTTACGGGTGGCACGGCTGGCGCGGCGGCTACGCCTACCGTCCCGGCTACGGCTATCATGGGGCCTACCGCGGTTACCACGGCGCCTACCATGGCGGTTACCGCGGCGGGGTCCGCGTGCGTCGCTAGCTCCCGTCGCGCCGCCGGCTCGGGTCTTGGCGGCCGTCCGGCCTATTTTCCGGCCGCGCCGGCCTCCAGCACGTAAAGCTCGAGCGCGCGCTTCTTGCCGCGCATCGCGAGCTCGCCGAGCGGGCGGCTCGTCACGCCGGGAGGCAGCGCGCCGAGGCGGTCGAGCAACGCTGCGGACGCCAGCACGCGATTGTCGGTGTCGCGGCAGGCCTGCTCGATGCGCTGGGCCGTGTTCATCGTGTCGCCGATGAGGGCGATCTCTTTCTTGAGAGTGCCGAGCTCGCCGACGGCGACCGGGCCGCAGTGAAGGCCGGCGCGGAAGTCGGCGCGCTGGCCGAACGTGCGCTCGTAGTTCGGTCCCTGCTCGCGAAGCCGGTCGAGCGCGGAAAAGCAGGCGCGGACGCATGCCGGCTCGTTCGCGCCGGGGCCGAGTCTCCAAGTCGCGATCACCTCGTCTCCCACATATTTGTGGATTTCGCCGCCGGCTTGGCTGATGACCAGCGACACGTCCGCGACGAAGCGATTGAGCAAGTTCAGGAAGGCGAGCTCGCCGAGGCGCTCGGCGATCGCGGTCGAGGAGCGCATGTCGATGAAGAGAAGCGCCCGCTCCTCGAGGCGCGGATGGTAGTAGCGCCCCGCGGCGAAGGCGAAGAGCACGCCCGGGCCGAGCAGATCGTTGACGCTGAACAAAAGGTTGCCGCCGACGACCAGCACGAGCGAGAACAGGAAGTCGACGCTGCCGACTACCATGAGGTGACCGAACATAAGCCAACCGGCAATGGCGTTGGTGATGAGAATGACGCCGGCATAAAGCAGCGAGCGCAGCCCGAGATAAGCCAGAAACGGCAGCTGGCGGAAAAGCCCGCCGGCGTTGCGCCTCAGGACGAATCGTTCGAGCGCGAAAAGGGCGGCGCCGATCGAGCCGCCCACCACCGCGCCGACGGCCGCAGTTCCGTGTTGGACATCGCCATACAGGGCGCCGATCAGGACGCCAATGACAACGATCCAGAAAAATCTGCGCAACGGGGCCGGGTGCAGCATCGCCCACGACACTAGACCGGCAGTCGTCCCGCCGTCGACACGCGACCGCGGCTCGCGCGCCCATAAAGGGCGCGGCGCCCGGCGCTCAGGCGGGCGCCGTCCCGGTCAAGGCAGGGGCGGGATGCGCAAAACCTGGCCCGGATAGATCTTGTCCGGACTCGTTAGCATCGGCCGGTTGGCCTGGAAGATGACGTCGTTTTTGCCGCCGTTCCCCTTGCCGTATTGGGTTTCGGCGATCGCCCACAGCGTGTCGCCGCTCTTGACCGAATAGAATTTGGATTCAGGCTCGGCCTTCACCGGCTTGATATCGTTCTGGACCGTTTGTACGCCGACCGTGTTCCCGAGCGCGATGGCGATCTTTTCCGCCTGCTCGGTGGTGGCGGTCGTGCCCGACACCTTCACCTTGTCGCCGTCGACCTCGATCTTGACGCCCGAGGCGTCGAGGCCATGCTTGTCGAGCTCCTTCTTGAGCTCGTCGGCCGGCGCGGCCGTGGCTTCGCTTCCGCCGAAGATCGACGCGCCGACGTTCTTGACGAAACTGACCAATCCCATAGTCGTTGCTCCTCATGGCGGCCGGGGCCAACGCCAGCCTCCCGGTTCAGCGAGGCGCTCCCTCCGGCGCAGCAAGCAACTGTATCCCCGAACGCTTCCGTCGGGGCAAGGGGCGATCGCGATCAAAAGCTCCGGCGACGGAGAGCGCTCAGGCCTTCCGCATGTTGTTGAGGACCATGCCGACGATCGCCGATACGATCGCGCCTGACACGCCGCCGCCGACGAGCTGGCCGACCAAGGCGCCGATATCGACGCCGCCCGCCGCGCCCGAGAGCATCGGAATGAGCGAGGTCAAGAGCGACCCGCCGGCGATGCCGCCAAGCGCGCCGGCGATGGTGTTGCCGCCGGTTCCCATGCTGACGTTCTTGGCGATTCCGCCGACCGCGTTGCCGCCGATCGCGCCGGCGATCAGCTGGATGATGAGGTTGATGAGCGTGGCTGACACGTTTCCTCTCCTCCGGCGATCAAGTCGCCGATGTCGTTCTGACGTTCCGCTCAGCGACCGTGCCGCGCATTTGCGAAACGCCTGCTCCAGATATTCAACGCATTCCCTTACGGGAATGTCAATCGGCGCTTCCTTTGCGGAGGCTCGACGAGATTCCGCCGCGCTCCCGGCCACCCGCGGCGGCAGTTTTCACGACGCGCAGAGAGGCGATCTTGACAAGACGACAATTCGCGCTCATGTATGGGCATCGAGTTTAGGCCGACTGACTTGGCCCGCGCCGTCTGGAAACATTGCGGCAGGCCCACGACATCTCTCCCGGACATCGATATCAACTCACCAGCGGACGCCTTCGGGCGCCGTAGAATCGCGCGCATCGCGCAAAAGGAAATGCTATGCCAGTCGGAACCGTGAAGTGGTTCAACGCCCAGAAGGGCTTTGGTTTCATCCAGCCGGACACCGGCGGACAGGACGTGTTCGTCCACATCAGCGCCGTCGAGCGCGCGGGGATGAGCAATCTCAACGAAGGCCAGAAGGTCAACTTCGAGATCGTCGCCGACAAGCGCACGGGCAAGTCGAGCGCCGGCAACCTCAGCGCCGCCTAAGCCCGAAGGGACGCGCGCTTCCTCGCCTTTTCGACCGCGGATGGACCGGCGGCAGGGCGAAAGCGAGCGCGCCGTCCCTATGCGCTGACCGAGACGCCGTCGCGCCGTCCAAGGCTGTCGACCGCGGATGGACCGGCGGCAGCCCGATTGCGGCGCGAGACCGTGATCGGACCGAAAAGTCGTCGCGCCCGTCGCGACGGCTTTTTTGTTTGTTCCCCTGGAGCAGGATGCGATTTCGGTGATTCGCATCCTGCTCCAGACTCCTTGAAAACGCGGGATGCTTGCGAAAAACCGGTATCTGCTTTTTCTCATCCCGCTTCAGGGCGCGTCTGGAGACAACGACCCCGAGTCTGATAAGCATTCGCGCCCGGTCCGTTCGGAGGCGCATTTGAAAGACCCCTATGAAGTCCTCGGCGTCGCGAAAACCGCGACGCCCGAGGAGATCCGCAAAGCCTACCGGCAACTGGCGAAAAAGCTGCATCCGGACCTCAATCCCGGCAACAAGCGCGCCGAGGAGCGGTTCAAGGAGGTTTCGGCCGCCAACGACCTCTTGTCGGACCCGGAAAAGCGCCGCCGCTACGACGCGGGCGAGATCGACGCCTCGGGCGCCGAGACGGCGCCGCCGCGCGCCAAATATTATCGCGAATACGCGGGCGGCGCGGGCCACCCTTACGAGAACGCCTCCGGCTACGCCGACTTCGCCGAGGCCGACGATCTCTTCGCCGAGCTGTTGCGCCGGAGCCGCGAGCAGGCGCGGCGCGCGCCCGGCGCCGACCTGCACTACGAGCTCGCCGTCCCCTTCCTCGACGCGGTCAACGGCGCGGTGAAGACCATCGCTTTGCCCGAGGGCGGAACGCTGCAGGTGACGATCCCGCCCGGCGTCGAGGACGGGCGGATCCTGCGCCTGCGCGGCAAGGGCGCGCCTTCGCCCGGCGAGGGCCCGCCGGGCGACGCGCTGGTGCAGATCGTCGTTCAGCCGCACCGCACCTTCACCCGTGAGGGCGACGACATTCATGTCGAACTGCCGATCAGCTTGAAGGAGGCCGCGCTCGGCGGAGAAGTCAAGGCGCCGACGACGACCGGGAGCGTGATGCTCAAGATTCCGAAGCATTCGAACACCGGCGACACGCTGCGCCTCAAGGGCAAGGGCGTGAAAAGGCGCCACGGCGCCGGCGACGAATTCGTCAAGCTGAAGGTCGTGATGCCGACTACGCCGGACGCCGAACTCGACTCCTTCCTCGCCGGCTGGACGCCGCCGGCGGACTACGATCCCCGCAAGGAGTTGTGAGCCATGATCGACGAGCGGGAATTTCTCGAGCGGGCGCGTCTCGATCGCGCGACCCTGGAGGTCTGGATCCGCGCGGAATGGATTTTCCCCGCCCGCACGACGCCGGACCGAACGTTCACCGAGATCGACCTTGCGCGGGCGAAACTCATCCGCGAGCTCAAGCACAACATGGGCGTCAACGACGCGGGGCTCGACGTCATCCTGCATCTCCTCGACCAGATGCACGGGCTGAGAACGGCGCTCGCCGAGGCGCTGGCGTCGATGCGCGACAGGGAGAAGGGCTCGGGGGTTTAGAGGGGGAGCCACAGGCGGCCCCTGCCGGGCGCTCCCTTTCGATCGTCGCCCCTCAGCGCCCAATGAAAGGAAATCGGAAAATCCCCCAACCGAAATGCCTCCCCCTCCAATGCCGTCTTCCCCTGACTTGCGCCCTCATTTGCCAAAAAGGCGGCCCTTCCCGTCTGACGAACGGGATGACGCCGATCGGTCCAGCGTTGCGGTCGAGCTGCTGAGGGTCGATCAGCGGGCTGGCGGTGAAGGGATTGACCTCTTTCCCTGCGTCTTCCTCCTGCCCCGCGTCCGCCTCCTTCTGTAGATCTTGAGCTTTCGGGTCTCGAGCTTTCGCGGCTGCCTCGTGCTCCGGACGCCCGTTCTCCGCGCTCTGCCGGCCGTCAATGAGCGGGCTGTTGGCGAAGGGATTGATCTCGTTCCCCGTGTCCGCCTTCTGTTTCTGCGAAACTTGAGCTTTCGGGTCTTGAGCTTTCGCGGCCGCCTCGTTCTCTCGAGGCTTGCTGTGTTGAGGCCTGCTCTCTGCGCTCCCTGTCAGCGCCGCACCAGTTGCGGCTTCTCTTGGTGTTGGCTGCGTCGCCGCCGCGTCTTTAAGGGCCTCCTCCACGGCTCTTTTCCAATGGCTCATTCTGGTATTTTCTTCGGGGCTCTCATCGATCACTCGCCCATCCTCGCTGTTTGACGTTTCGTCCTCCCCGGCCGGCGGCGGCGCGGCGAGCCTTTCCATTGCGGGGGCGTTCATCGACGTTCGCCAAATGTCATGAGCTTCGAACCCCAACGCCCCCAAGGACATTCCGATCGCCGGCCCTATCGTCCAGGGCGCCCATCTTCCCTTGACAATCCTCGAAAGCGCGTTCGACCCGAGCCGCGCGGCGAGGGCGAAGACCGGCGCAACAAGGGACAACCGTTGCCGGAGCCATGCCGCGCCGCGCCCGGCGCCGGCCATCCTGTTGCGGAAGCCGGATCGCCAGGCCGCGGCGACTAGAGGCGCCGAAATCCGCGTCATCCGAATTCTCCTTTGAACGGATCAAACGTTGACGCGTCGCTTCTGTTCCGCGTCGCATCTGGCCGCGCCATGTTGCGGGTCGACGACCTGCGCTTGCGGGCCTTCCCCCATGCCCCCTCCGTCGGCGTGACGATCTCGATCGGCCCGCGGCGAGCGGCGTAGCGGGGAAGCTCCTGGGCGCATAGACTGTCGAGAGACGGAGCTGCCGCTCGCCGGCTTCTCGCCGACGCGAGGGCGCCGTCCGACGATCCAGTTTTCTCACCGAGCGTAAAGACAGGCGTTGCACACATCGACGAGGGAGGCCGTCTTGCGAAATTTGAGCGCATTCTGGGTTCTGGCGGGCTTGGCCGCATCAGCGGCGCCGGCGTTGGCCGACGAGGCGCTGCCGAAAAGCGGCGCGGCGAAGCTCGCGGCCTACGCCGTCTGCCGCTCGCTCGCGATCGTCGACATGGGCCCCGTAGGGTCGAATTCCTCGGCCGAATGCACCGGCATCGTGAAGACCCGGGACGGGTCGAAGCTTCTCGACAATCTCGCCATCCGTTGCCTCGAGGAGGCCAAGGCGCGGCCCGAAGGCTACGCGTTCACCGGGACCTGCGTGCAGACGGATGGCGACGGCGACAAGCTGTTCATGACCTATGAGGGCCCGGAAGGCGGCGACATCGCGCTCCTGGGCGGAACTGGCAAGTACAAGGACATCGCCGGCAAGGGAACCTGGTCCGTCGTCGATGCGCCCGGCAACACCTCGAGCCTGTTCGCGTTCACACTGAGCTACGACGTGACCTGGACGCAAAAGGAGAAGTGACCGCCCAGAATCCCTTCTCCCTTTGGGAGAAGGTGGCGACATCGGGCGTCGAAGGACGCCCGTCCTTCGACGGGCTATGGCGCGGATGAGTTCTCATTCGTTTGCGCGCACCTTGATGGATGAGAAGGCGGCTTGACCACCCCCTTTTCAGGAGAGGGGACCAGGCAGTCGTCGGCGCTAAAAGCGATGACGGCATGGCCCCCTCATCCCCGGCCCTTCTCCCAATGGGAGAAGGGGGCGCGCTCAAACATCATGTGGCGCCACGAACAACGGAGATGAGCCATGTCGACCAACCCGAAACCGCCTCAGATCATCCCCTACCTCTTCTACCGCGACGTGCCGGCCGCGCTCGACTTTCTCTGCCGAGCCTTCGGCTTCAAGGAGGAGATGCGCCACGAAAAGCCGAGCGGCGGAATGCACGGCGAGGCTTCCCTTCAAGGCCAGCTCGTCATGATGGGCCAGGGCGGGCATGAGCAGGGCCTCAAGCCGCCCCCGGATGTCGGCGCGGCGACGATGGGCGTGTTCGTCTACATCGACGACGTCGACAAGCACTACGCGGCCGCCAAGGCGGCGGGCGCGGAAATCGTTCATCCCCCGAAGGACGAATCCTACGGCCGGAACTACTGGGCGAACGATCCCGAGGGGCATCCCTGGTTCTTCACGTCGCCGCCGAAGGCCGGGTGAGACCGGAATTGGCGGGCGGATCGACGCTGCCCGCCTCCCGTGGAAATCCGCAGTCTCGGTCATCGGGCGGAAGGTCTCAACTCCGGCAGATCCGGCACTACAATTGCAGAGAGGCCATAAAAGATGGCTAATGGACGAACCAATGGCGGACCATATTCGCGAGGCCACAAGTCAGTTTTTCAATTCGATCAGATGATCGTGGCGGCTATGGAGCAAAACACGAAAATTGGACCATGGACGCATGGTAAAGCTTTGACTCCGCTCCAACGCGCCGGTACCGAGCTGCTGCCGCACGGATTTTCGATAGCCCTTAGCATTAGAGAGCTGGTTAGACAGGGCTACCTTATCTCCGCGGAGATTCTACTCCATCTATTAGTTGAAAGAGCTGCGGTGGTCAGCTACCTTTGCGAAAAGCCAACCTCGGTGTGTCTTTGGGAGGCTGGCTGGCCTCACAAGTCGCGTCCTGCTCTCTACAAAATGCTCGCTGTTATGAGAGGAAGCGGCGATGCTCGCGAAAATGAAGACATGGCGAGACATATCACTCAACATTTCAATGCAATTGTCCATGCAGATCCATCCGGCAGTAGGAGGCAGATGTAATTGCTCACGTCCCCGTTTGCGTTTTCAAGTTGCGCAAGGGAGGGGGCGGCCTTCGAGGGTTAGGCGGATGGCGTCTATGGCTCGGATCGATCTTCGCCGTGCGGTTTCGACGACGGATCGGATATCGGCGTAGAGCGCGGCGCCCCATTGGCTGCGAAAGCCGTTGGTGATCTTGCGGTAGACCGCGCAGGGGCGCAGCGCCCTCTCCGAGCCGTTGTTGGTCGCGGTGAGGTCGCGGTTGGTCACGAAGACGAACAGATGGCGGCGGACCTTCTTGATGATTTTCTGAAGCTTGCCGCCGGCTTTGTGGGTCGGGATCAGGCTCATCAGGCGGTCGAGCCGGCGGTTCAGATCGGCCTCGTAGATTTTGAGCGTGCTATCGGCCAGAGCGTCGCGTCGCCGCCCGATGGCGCAGGCGCGCTTGAGCAGGCCCTTCATGCCCGGCGCGAACACCGCGTCGCCTTCGTCGACGGCGTATTGGACGTCGCGGATGAGATGGGCAAGACAGACCTGATGCTCGCGCTTGGCCCAGCCCATCTGGCCGCCATAGCGGTCCGAAATCCAATAATCCGGGCGCCAATCGCCCAGGAAGGCCTCCACCACCGCCTTGGAGCGATGGTTGTCGGCGACGAAGACGGCGCTGTCGCGATGATGGAACACCCACAGCCACCAATTCGCCTTGCCGACCCTCATGCCGGTTTCATCCGAGGCCAGCGCCGTGCCGGCCATCAGCCGCGCCTTGATCAGGCTGGTCTGCGCCGCGAAGGGCTTCCGGCTGGCGGAAAGAATGTTGACCAGCGCGCCCTCGCTGATCTCCAGGCCGAACAAGTCGCGCAGCACATGGCTCAATCGCGCCAGCGGAATCCCCTGAACGGAGCGCAGATAAACCACGAAGGCGCGCAGGTTCGGCCCGAACGGCGACCCCGGCTCCAATCCCTGCGGGGGCTCGGCCTTGAAGCGCCTGGCGCAGCAGGGGCAAACGCCGCCATATAAAGAAACCCGCGTCACGTCGGGCTGGATCTCGGGGATTTCGACCCGATCATAACTCTCGCATAGGCTTTGCGCGGCGTCGGACACATCCGTCCCGCAGCCTTGGCAGCGGCGGGCCAAGACTTCGCGCGTCGTGGTCGGGTTGGGATGAAGCGGACGATGCGCCCCGGCGTGCGGCTTGGCCTTGGCCTTGGGCGCCGAAGATTCCGACGGCTTCTGACCCTTCGACGGCGGAACGCTGGAATTATCAGGCGTCTTGGGCGGCAGGCCCAGCTTCGCCTCGAGCTCGGCGACCCGAGCCGTCAGAGACGCGACCTGCGCCATCAATGCGGCGATCAACGCGTCCTTCTGCGCGTGCGAGAGGCTCGAAAGGTCGGGGCCCGCAGACATGGACCCAACAATTCAAATTCGTCGCAGCCACGCCAGTCCCTCGACCTCCCCTGAGTCAATTCGCCGCACCCATCACGCGGAAATGGGGTGAGCAATTACAGGCAGATTACAACGCTCGCCAATGGTTCAATTGGATTTACTGTCTCAAGAAGTCTCAATAATCCGAATTGGTGCGACGATATTTGTTTTCAGGCTGCAATGTATTTAATTATACTGACCGCTCGTGCAGTTCAGATGTTTCCTGAGGCTCTAGGTCCAGTTCACTGAGTCAATACTCTTGGACCTCTTTTCCGGCCTCGGTATGTGGCCTGCTGTGCGGACCGGTCCGTCCCGTTTGATTCACCTAAGGGCGTCAATCCGCTTTCCCCCGTCCGCCGTCCGTCGGCGTCACGATCTCGATCGCCTCGCCCGCGACCTCGGCTTGCGCGCAGTCGGGAGGGATCTCGATCGGGGCCGCCATCATGCCGGAGTTGGGGACTTCACGGCGACCGCTGAGCACGGCGATCTGCATCGTCTTTCAGGAACCGGATGCGGCGCAAAGTCGCCAGCGTTTCGCAGTCCCTTGCGTCCTCTTTCAGCGGCCGTATTCTTCCATCAAGCAGAGGAAATTGCACTCCGATGATTCGCCATATCGTCTTTTTCAGCGCAAAGAGAGATTGCGACATCGACGCTATCGTCCGCGGGCTCAGCATTCTCGGGCAGATTCCCCACGTCCGGCGCCTCGAAGTTGCCAAGAACCGCAAGACGGATCCTTTGAGCGCCGAGGTCGATATCGTCGTGTACGGCGAATTCGATGACGAGGCGGCGCTCCGCGCCTACAAGGCCCACCCGCTTTATGAGGAATCGATCCAGCGCGTCCGGCCGCTGCGAGAGCTTCGAAATCGCCGCACACTATGAAGTCGACGACGCCTGCGGTCTCTCCTGAACAGCCCGGCCGTCGCTGCGCCAAACCGCCGCCAACCACGCGGCCGTCGACCCGCCTCAATGCCGCAATTTTGTGGCGATCATCATCAAGAGCGAGAACACGAGGATAGCCCAGGAGACGATCCGCTGCGCACGCGGGCGACGCGATGCGACCGAACCGAGCCTGCCGAAACGTTCCTTCGCCCGAAGGATCAGCTGGTTTTTCCGCAGCTGCGCGACCACGTCGTGATAGCTCTGCGCATCCGCCGCGCGGAGCGTAAGGCTGTCCGAGACGAACTCCTTCGCATACTCGATGGTCCTGCCTTCGAAGGAGACGCTGCTCTCGTAGCGAAGGCCGCCTCCGGCCTGAACCTTGCGCCAGCCCTGGCCCGGCCATTTGCGCGGCATGGCGATCGTCATGTGGCGGGTGGCCTTTCGGGGCCAGCCCAGGTAGATCGCGTTCCGACGCGAACCGCGGCTCAGCGGAGCGAGCTGCTGGGCGAAGGCCTCGTCTCCGATGACGAGGCTCAGTTGGTTCTTGCCGCCCGTCTTCCAGAAATCGCGAAGCTGATAGCGGGTGGAGACTCTGATGCGATTCGCCGCGCGGTCGTCGTCCACTTCGACGTTCCCACCCTGCTCGATTTCAGGCCAAACCGTCCGAAGCTCCTTAAGGACTTTCCTGGCGTATGGGTCGGTTCCCTCGACAGCGAACCCGCCGCGCAATTCGTCCGCAGCCCAGAATTTGTATTCGACGGTGCGCAGATAGGTCGCGATCGAGTCGCGCTTCGGACCCAGCTGAAGCGTCTCTTGAAAATCCAGGTAATGGCGGACGCCGGGGTCGCTCAACGGCTCCAGGGCCGACACGCTGTCCCCGAGCGGCAAAGCCCAGCCGCCGAACGGCTGGACCACGACGCCGAGATCGCCCGACTGCAAGCGCATGGTCGGGTCAAGCCAATAGGAACGCCCGTCGATCCGCAATCTCGCGATGCAATGATTGAACACCGTAGGGCTTGGCAGAAACTGATCGAGCAGCGGCCCATGCGTCGTGGAGAGCAGGGCAGGACAGGCGTCCAGACCCAGGCGGCGCGCACCGGCCACGTACAACTGGACGGCGTCGTTGCAGTCTCCGAACCGGGTGCGCCAGATTTCGTCCGGCTGGCGCGGCACAAAGCCGCCCTCCCCGAGTGACAGGCTGAAATAGCGTAGCTCCCGCTGCACGAAGCGCAACCATTCCATCGCTCGTTGTGCCGGGTCCGGGTGGTCGGCTGCGATTTGGTCGACGGCGCCGACAAGCTCGGAGGGCAACGCGGCGATGTAATAGGGGGCGAACAGCTTTGCGACCTCGCCCCAGTCCTCGTATTCCGAGAACTGGAGGCTTGGGGTTTCCATCGCCCACGCCGACGTGAGATCCTCGCGTTCGAGGCGTTCCTGCCCGGCCAGCTCCCAGCGGGAGTCCACGCTGTCGCCTCGAACCTGCACTTCTGGCTTGGGCGGACGATTGAATTCCTTTTCGAACGCCACACGATGCGCCGGCCTGAGCAGCCGATGCCGCGTCGTCGACCACGGGTTGAAAGCGTCGAAGCCTGCCCATCCCGAAAATTTCAAGCCGAGCGCCGGGTTGGTTCCGTAGAACGTCATCGCGATTTCGACGGTGTCGTCGATCCGCACGTCTGGAATTACGAGCGAGGCCGTCATCCGGCCATTGAGCACGCTCCGCGCAAGCTCGGTTTCCCGACGAAAGACCTGAAACTGTTCGCGATGGCTGTGCTCGATCGCTTCAGCGCCGCGCCGGATGCGGATAAGATGAACCTCAAGGCGCTGGAAGGCGGGATCGAAATTCGCGAGGACATGGGCCACGTGCTCAGCCCCTTCTCGGCTGAGGACGCGCCGAACAGTCCGATAGTGCCAGGCCAATTCCGTTTGGCCAAGGTCGACTTGGGTTTCATACAGAAGCTGATGGACGCCGTTGGCGATGGCGGCGCCGTCCCGCTCCGTCGCACCGGTTTCGAGCGGCAGATGCTCGATCCACGCCGGAAGGGGCGCGCAAGAGATGAGGTCGGCCGCGCTCGCGATGACAGTGTCCGCACCCACATCACTCTCCTCGAAGGCGGCCCGAGTCACCGTACCTGAGACGTCCTTACCGTCTGGTGGATGACCCACGCTCCGACGACGGACTTCGAGCGCGTCTACGCGCCCCACCCCCCGCCGGTCGGGGTGACGATCTCGATCGCCTCGCCGGCTTCCACTTGCGTCTCGCGCAGCCGGGCAGAATCTCGATCCGGCCGTCGTTGCGGCGGATGGAATTGCGGCCGAGTTCGCCGGGCTCGCCGCCCATCGCGCCGGGGTTCGGCACGGCGCGGTGGCCGCTGAGGATCGCGACGCGCATCGGCTTCAGAAAGCGGATGCGCCTCAGCGTGCCGTCGCCGGCGCTCCATCGCCCCTTGCCGCCCGAGCCGCGGCGGATGTGGAAATCCTCCAGCACCACCGGAAAGCGGCTCTCCAGCACTTCCGGGTCGGTCAGGCGCGAATTCGTCATGTGGGTATGGACCGCGGCCGCGCCGTCGAAGCCGGGGCCGGCCGGCGCGCCCGAGCAGATCGTCTCGTAATATTGAGTGGTCGCGTCGCCAAAGGTGAGGTTGTTCATCGTGCCCTGGGCGGAGCCCAGCGCTCGAAGCGCGGCGAACAGCGTGTCGGTGACCGCCTGCGACACTTCGACGTTGCCCGCCACCACCGCCGCCGGATAGCGCGGCGACAGCATCGAGCCCTCGGGCAGGATCACGCGAATGGGCCTCAGGCAGCCTGCGTTCATCGGAATGTCGTCGTCGACCATGACGCGGAACACGTAGAGGACCGCCGCGCGGGTGACCGGCTCGGGCGCGTTGAAGTTATTGGGCTGCTGCGGCGACGTGCCGGTGAAGTCGACCGTCGCCTCGCGCTTTGCCTTGTCGACGCTGATCCTGACCTTGATGACCGCGCCCTGGTCGGAGACCGACGACGCCTCGCTGTCGACGAGCCGGTCGATGACGCGGCGAACGCTCTCGTCGGCGTTGTCCTGCACATGGCCCATATAGGCCTCGACCGTCTCCAGAGGAGAACATGTCGACCATCCGCCTGAGCTCGCGCACGCCCTTCTCGTTGGCGGCGATCTGGGCCTCGAGGTCGTTGACGTTCTGGAGCGGATTGCGCGCCGGCCACGGCCCGCTCGCGAGCAATTCGTAAAGCTCGCGCTCGCGGAAACGGCCGCGCTCGACGAGCAGGAAATTGTCGATATAGACGCCTTCTTCCAGAATCGAGGTCGCGAGCGGGCTCATCGAGCCGGGCGCGACCCCGCCGATATCGGCATGATGCCCGCGCGAGGCCGCCCAGAAGAGGATCGTCTCGCCGGCCTCGTCGAACACCGGCGTGCAGACGGTAATGTCGGGCAGATGCGTGCCCCCGTTGTAGGGCGCGTTGAGGGCGAACACGTCGCCTAAGCGGATGCGGCCCTCGTTCTCGCGGATGATCGTCTCGACCGAGCGGTCCATCGACCCCAGATGCACCGGCATGTGCGGCGCGTTGGCGACGAGCCGGCCGCGCCGGTCGAACACGGCGCAGGAGAAGTCGAGCCGCTCCTTGATGTTGACCGAAGTGGCGGTGTTCTGCAGCGTCACGCCCATCTGCTCGGCGATCGACATGAAGAGGTTGTTGAAGATCTCGAGCATGACGGGATCGGCCTTTGCGCCGATTGCTTCGCGCTTCGGCAGCGCTTCGACGCGGGTAAGCACGACATGGTTCTTCGGCGTGATCTCAGCGCGCCAGCCCTGCTCGACGACGATCGTCTGATGCGGCTCGATGACGAGCGCGGGGCCGTCGATCGTCGCGCCGATCGGCAGCATCTCGCGCAAGTAGACGTTCGCCTCGCGCCACGCGCCCTTGGAGAAAAAGCGCGTCGCGCGCTCCGGCGCGAAGGATCTTTCCGCGAGCGGCGTCCGCGCCCGCTCGGAAAATCGCGCCGCGCCGCCGACCGCCTCGGCCGATACGGCCTCGATGATGAGCGCCTTCGCCCGGTCGATGAAGCCGAAGCGGCTCTTGTGGGCGCGCTCGAACGCGCGGCGCATCGCGAGCGGCGAGGCCAGGGCCACTTCGATCGTCGTATCGGCGCCGGCGTAGCGCAGCTGCGCGCGGCGATGGACGCGGATCGCCGGCCATTCGACGCCCTGGGCCTCGACCTCTTCGACCGCGGCGTCGGCGAGCGCGTCGGCGACGAGGCCGACGCGGGCGAGCGCGCCGGCGTCGAGCGGCTCGTCGACGCCTTGGGCGCGCTGGGCCCTGATGTCGGCGAGCCCCATGCCGTAGGCGGAGAGCAGCGAGGAGAGCGGATGAATGAGCACGGTCGCGATCGCCAGCGCGTCGGCGACGTCGCAGGCGTGCTGGCCGCCGGCGCCGCCGAACGAGTTCAGCGCGTAGCGCGTCACGTCGTAGCCGCGCGCCACCGAGATCGTCTTGATCGCCTCGGCCATCTTGGCGACCGCGATCGACAGGAATCCGTCGGCGACCGCCTCTAGGCTCCGCCCGTCGCCGATCTCGCGCGCGAGCACCGTGAATTTTTCGCGCACGATGTCGTCGTCGAGCGGCTCGTCGCCGTTCGGCCCGAACACTTTCGGGAAGAAATCGCGGATGAGCTTTCCCGTCATCACATTGGCGTCGGTGACGGCGAGCGGCCCGCCGCGCCGGTAGCAGGCGGGGCCGGGATCGGCGCCGGCCGAGTCGGGGCCGACGCGATAGCGCGCGCCGTCGAAATGGAGGATCGAGCCGCCGCCCGCGGCGACAGAATGGATCTTCATCATCGGCGCGCGCATGCGCACGCCCGCGACCTCGGTCTCGAAGGCGCGCTCGAATTCGCCGTCGTAATGGGCGACGTCGGTCGAGGTGCCGCCCATGTCGAAGCCGATCACCCGCTTGAACCCGGCGCTCGAGCCGGTCAGCGCCATCGCCACCACGCCGCCCGCGGGGCCGGACAGGATCGCGTCCTTGCCGGCGAAGAGGTTGGCCGAAGTGAGCCCGCCCGACGACATCATGAACATGACCCGCGCGCCGGTGCGCTCGACGTCGAGGGCGCGCGACACCCGCCCGACATAGCGGGCGAGAATCGGCGAGAGATAGGCGTCCACCACCGTCGTGTCGCCGCGCCCGACGAGCTTGATCAGCGCCGAGCAGGCGTGGCTTTCCGACACCTGCGAAAAGTCGAGCGCGCGCGCGATCGCACCGACCGCGCGCTCGTGCGCCGGATAGCGGTAGGCGTGCATGAAGACGATCGCGACCGCGTCACAGCCTTCCGCCTTCGCTTCGCTCAGCGCCGCGCGCACTTCGCGCGGATCGGGCGCGGCCTCGACCGTTCCGTCGGCGAGCACGCGCTCGTCGATCTCGACGACGCTCGCATAGAGCTGCTCGGGCTTCTGGATGTTGCGGGCGAAGATCTTCGGGCGCGCCTGATAGCCGATCTCGAGCGCATCGCGGAAGCCGCGCGTCGTCACCAAGAGCGTGCGCTCGCCGCGCCGCTCGAGCAGCGCATTGGTCGCGACCGTCGTGCCCATCTTGACGGCGTGGATCGCGCCCGCCGGGATCGGCTCTCCCGCAGCGAGGCCGACGAGGCGCCGGATCGCCTCAACCGCGGCGTCTTCGTACGCCGGGCTTTCGGAGAGGAGCTTCAACGCGTGCAGGCGGCCCGCCGGGTCGCGGCCGATCACGTCGGTGAAGGTGCCGCCGCGATCGATCCAGAAGTCCCAGCCGCGCTTCGCGTTCACAATTGCTTATCCCGTCGGCCCCACGCTTTTGCGAACCTACGAAAGGTCTTATGATCGGCGCAACCGCAGGCGAAGGAGGCATTCCCATGAAAACCGTGAAGTTCGGCAGAACGGGCATGCAGGTCTCGAAGCTCTGCCTCGGCTGCATGACTTACGGCTCGACCAAATGGATCAAATGGGCGCTGGAGGAAGAGGCCTCTCGCCCCTTCATCCGCGAGGCGCTAGAGCGCGGCATCAATTTCTTCGACACCGCCGACGTCTATTCGCGAGGCGCGAGCGAGGAGATTCTCGGCCGGGCGCTGAAGGAATACGCCAGGCGTCCGGACGTCGTCATCGCCACCAAGGTTAATGGCGCGATGGGCGACAGCCCCAACGCCAAGGGCCTGTCGCGCAAGCATATCATGGAGGGGATCGACGCCTCGCTGAAGCGGCTCGGCACGGACTACGTCGATCTCTACCAGATCCATCGCTTCGATCCGCTGACGCCGATGGACGAGACGATGGCGGCCCTGAACGACGTCGTGCGCGCCGGCAAGGCGCTCTATGTCGGCGCGTCGTCCATGTACGCCTGGCGGTTCGCCCGCATGATCGACATTTCCCGCGCAAAGGGCCACGCCGAATTCGTCTCGATGCAGAACTACTACAACCTCGTCTATCGCGAGGAGGAGCGCGAGATGATGAAGTTCTGCGCTTTCGAGGGGATCGCGGTCATCCCGTGGTCGCCGATGGCGCGCGGCTATCTCGCGGGCTCCGGCCTCGGCGAGAACGCTGCGACGGTGCGCGGCCGCACCGATCCGTTCAGCGTCACCTTGGGCCTCGGCTCGCGCCAGGACGAGGCGATCCGCAAGCGCGTGGTCGAGACGGCGGAGAGGCTCGGGACGAAGCCCGCCATTGTGGCGCTCGCCTGGGTGCTGTCCAAGCCCTATGTGACCGCGCCGATCATCGGCGCCTCGAAGCCGCATCATCTCGCCGACGCGGTCGCCGCGACGGAGCTCGAGCTCGACGCCCGCACAATCGCCAATCTCGAGGAGCCCTATCAGCCGAAGGCGGTGGCGGGGCATGCGTGAACCCCCTTCTCCCCATAGCCCGTCGAAAGACGGGCGTTGTTGCGAACGCCCGTTTAAAAACGGGCTATGGGGAGAGGGGGGAACGAGGAGATGGCCATGACTCAAGCCGGAACGACGGACCACCCGATCACAATCGCCCCGATCTCCGAGCGGGTGCGCGTCGTCTGGCGCGGGCGCACGATCGGCGAGAGCGCGCGGGCGTTGGAGCTGACCGAAGCGGGCTACAAGCCGGTCGCCTACATTCCGCGCGAGGATCTCGACATGCGCCTGCTCGAACGCAGCGACCGGGTCACGACCTGCCCCTATAAGGGCGAGGCGCATTATTTCTCGATCCGCGACGGCGACGCCCGCGACGACAATGCGGTCTGGACCTACGAGACGCCGATCGCCGGCGTCGCCGAGATCGCCTCGCATCTCGCCTTCTATCCGAACCGGGTCGTGATCGTCCGCGGATGACCGTGCAAGGGAAGACCGTCCTCGTCACCGGCTCGACCGACGGCGTCGGGCGCACCGTCGCGCAGCAGCTGGGCGCCGGCGGCGCGCGCGTCGTCGTGCATGGACGGGATCGCGCGCGCGGGGAGGCGCTCGTCGAGCAGATCGCCAGGAGCGGCGCCCAAGCGCTGTTTCTGAGCGCCGACCTCGCCTCGCTCGCCGAAGTCCGCAGGCTCGCGGACGCCGTGCGGCGCGATTGCGGCGGCCTCGACGTCCTCGTCAACAACGCGGGAGTCGGCACGAGCGGCGCGAAACGCGAGCTTAGCGCGGACGGGTTCGAACTCCGCTTCGCGGTCAACTATCTCGCCGGCTTTCTGCTGACGCGGCTCCTGCTGCCATTGCTCGAGGCGCGCGCGCCGTCGCGCATCGTCAACGTCGCCTCCGCGGGCCAGCAGGCGATCGACTTTTCCGACGTGATGCTGACGCACGGCTACAGCGGCGTCAGGGCCTATTGCCAGAGCAAGCTCGCCCAGATCCTGTTCACGATCGACCTCGCCGAAGAGCTGAAGGGCCGCAACGTCACGGTCAACGCCCTGCATCCGGCCACTTCCATGGATACGACCATGGTGCGGATGAGCGGCATGCGGCCGATGAGCACGGTGGAGGAGGGCGGCGCCGCCATCCTGCAGCTCATCGAGTCTCCGGCGCTCGAGGGCCAGAGCGGGCTCTATTTCAGCGGCTTGCGCCAATCGCGCGCCGATGCCCAGGCCTACGACGCGGCCGCCCGCAAGCGCCTGCGGACGCTGAGCTTCGAACTCGTCGGCATGGCCGATCCGGCGGCGGCCCAATAAGCCGCGGGGCCTGGTCCCCGGCGTCGCGGGGCGGGGACCGGGATTCATGGCGAAAGAGAAGGGTTGCGGAACAAAGGCCGCTCTTCCTGTGTTCCTGCCTCGCCAATTTTGGCGGGAGGATCGCAGCATGGACAAGATTGCTTTTGTCGCTTTGGCGTGCCTCGGGCTTGGCGCATGCGCGACGCCGACTCAAACGGTCGGGACGACGGCGGGCGCAGTCACCGGGGCCGTGGTCGGCGGTCCGGTCGGAGCGGTGGTCGGCGGTGCCGCGGGCGCCGTGGTCACCGCGCCGGGCGCGCCGCTCGGCGGCTACCACTATCGCTATCGCTGCCATTATTACGATCGCTACGGCTACCGACACTATCATTCGTGCTACAGATGATCGTAGGCCCGCGCCCGACGGCTGACGCCGCGCGGCGGCGCGACGGCGGGAGCCGCGCTCGAGCCAGGCGCGGCTACCGCGGGCCTCGGTAGGTCACCCGCCTGATCGCGCCGCCCTCGTCGTCGGTGACGAGGAGCGCGCCGTCCCTCGTTACCGCCGCGTCGACCGGGCGGCCCCAGACGCTTGCGTCGTCGGCGACGAAGCCGGTGAGGAAATCCTCGTAAGCGCCCGTCGGCTTTCCGTCCGTCATCACGAGCCGCACGACCTTGTAGCCGGCGCGTTTCGCGCGGTTCCAGGAGCCGTCGACCCTCCTTCGTGCGCAGCACGGGGCCCCTCGTCCGAGGTTCCCGCCTGCCTCAGGCCCGCCGCTCGCGCCCCATCGCGTAGAACTCGTTGTTCGGCCGGATGGCGAAGGCGTTCGCGAGCCGGTTGGACATGGCGTAGAAGGCGGCGATGGCGGCGATGTCCCAGGCGTCGTCCTCCGAAAAGCCGTGGCGCTTCAGAGCCTCGTAATCTTCGTCGTCGATCTCGTGCGAACGCTGGGCCACCTTCAGGGCGAAATCGAGCATCGCCCTCTGCCGCGGGGTAACGTCGGCCTTGAGCGGGTTGACGGCGACCTGATCGGCGATGAGCGGATTCTTCGCCCGGATGCGCAGGATCGCGCCATGCGCGACGACGCAATAGAGGCAATTGTTGAGGCCGGAGACGGCGACCACGATCATCTCGCGCTCGGCCTTGCTGAGGCCGCCCGGCTTCTCCATCAGCGCGTCATGGTAGGCGAAAAAGGCGCGAAACTCGTCGGGACGGCGGGCGAGCGCGAGAAACACGTTGGGGACGAAGCCCGACTTCTCCCACACCGCCTCGATCCGCTCGCGGACATCTTTCGGAACGTCGGCGAGCTCGGGCGGGGAAAACCGGCTGATCGGCGGCTGGCTCATGTTCTCTCCTCCCGTTCGCATCCGCCATGCTATCATCGCGCGCGCGCGGAACAACGGGCGCGCCCCGGCGAGTCCAGCATGGGATTCGGCGTCTACACCTTCGTCGAGACGCGGCGCGACCCGCTGTCGGGCGAGCCGGTCGGCCTCGAAAAGACCTTCGTCGATCTCATGGAGCCGCCAACTTCGGCAGGCCTGCGCGCCATCCCCTGAGGCGACCGGGCAGCGGCCTCGAAGGACGAGGACCATAAGAGCCCGGTCGGGCCGGTTGACGCCCCGCCGTTTTGCGCATCATATAGGTCGCTGACATGTTAGCTGCGGCCGCCGCCGCGCCTCACGACCACAACAACGGGAGGGTGGACATGCCGTTCGTCAACATCCGGATCGTCAAGGAAGCGATCGCGAGCGATCCCGAGCGCAAGAAAGCAGCGATCGCGGAAAATGTCGCGAGCGTCATCAGCGAGGCCGCGGGCGTACCCAAGAGCGACGTTTGGGTCGTCTTCGACGAAGTCGCCGCGCGCGACTGGTACCTCGGACCGGCGAGTGTTGAGTTGCTGCGCAAGGGCAAAATGAACGGCTGATCGGGGAAGCGGCCGCGATGACCCATGTCGCGTTGAGTGCGGAGTTCGAGCGCCTTGTCGATCTTGACGCGGAGGTCGCGCAAATCGCGACCGGGTTCAAGTTCACCGAGGGCCCGATCTGGCATCCGGTCGACAGATACCTGCTCTTCTCCGACATGCCGGGCGACGTCCGCAGGCGCTGGGACCCCACCCGCGGCGTCGCGGAGGTCCGGCGTCCGTCGAACAAATGCAACGGCATGACCTACGACGCCGACCTCAATCTGATCGTCTGCGAACATGCGACGTCCCTCATCGTCCGCGAACGGCCACACGGGCGGCGAGAGGTTCTCGCCGCCCGTTTCGAGGGCAAGGAGCTCAACAGTCCGAACGACGTCTGCGTCCGCTCCGACGGCTCGATCACCTTCACCGATCCCTGGTACGGCCGCATGCCGGGCTTCGGCGTCGCGCGTCCGCGCCAGCTCGGATTCCAGGGCGTCTATCGGGTGGGGACGGACGGCGCGCTGAACCTCCTGGTCGAGCGCGATCTCTTCGATCAGCCGAACGGCCTCTGCTTCTCGCCCGACGAGAAAAAACTCTATGTCAACGACAGCGAAGCGGCGCTGATCCGCGTGTTCGCCGTGGCGGCGGGCGGCTCGCTGTCGGGCGGACAGGTCTTCGCCTCAGAGATCCGTTCCGAGGCGGAGCCCGGCGGTCCGGACGGGATGAAATGTGACGCGGCCGGAAACGTCTGGGTGACGGCGCCGGGCGGCGTCTGGGTCTATGCGCCTTCCGGCCAGCTCGTGGGCAAGCTCCGCGTTCCCGAGCCGGTGGGCAATCTCGCCTGGGGCGGCGACGATTTCCGCAAGCTGTTTTTGACGGCCAGCCGGTCGGTCTATGCCGTGACGACAAGAGTCGGTCCCCGCGCCGAACCTTATATGAGCGCGAAGACACGTTGAGCGCCATCAGACGAAGCAATCCAGGTGATCGAAGGGCTGCGAGGGCGTTGGATTGCTTCGCTTCGGTAAGAAGAAACAAGAGGATAACCTACCTTCGTGCCCCTTCGTGTCCTCTGTGGCGAAACTTTTGACCACAAAGGACACGAAGGAGCACAAAGACTGCCGCGATGGCAACGATGCGGCGGGGCTCGGCCTGGCGAGAACTTTTGGAGGCGGAGATGAAAGAACGGATTGGCTTCATCGGGGTCGGGCTCATGGGCCACGGCATGGCGAAGAACATCGTCGAGAAGGGTTGGCCGCTGACCGTGCTCGCCCATCGCAAGCGCGAGGCGGTCGACGACCTGAAATCGCGCGGCGCCAGGGAAGCGGCTAGCCCACGCGCTCTCGCAGACGAGAGCGACGTCGTCATCCTCTGCGTGACCGGTTCGCCGCAGGTCGAGGCGATCGTTCAGGGTCCGGACGGGCTCGCCTCGGCGGGAAAGCCGCTGCTCGTGATCGACTGCTCGACATCAGAGCCCGCGTCGACGCGTCGCCTCGCCGAGACGCTCGCGCCCTCCGGAGTGACGCTGATCGACGCGCCGCTGAGCCGCACGCCGAAGGACGCCTGGGAGGGCACGCTCGACGTGATGGTCGGCGGCGATCCCGCCGCGGTCGCCAGGGCGCGTCCGGTCCTCGAGGCCTTCGCCGGCCGCGTGGTCGAGACCGGAGCGGTCGGGACCGGGCACACGATGAAGCTTCTCAACAATTTTCTTTCGATGGGCTACGCGGCGATCTATTCAGAAGCCCTCATGGTCGGCGCCAAGGCCGGGTTGTCGCCAAGGGTGTTCGACGCCGTCATCCGCAACGGCCGGATGGACTGCCCGTTCTATCGGACCTTCTTCCAATACGTCATCGAGCGCGACCGCAACGCGCATCGCTTCACCCTCGCCAATGCGCTGAAGGACGTCACCTATCTCGCGGGCTTCGCCGGGGCGCTCGGGATCGCCAATCCCATCGGCGCGGCGGTGCGCAATTCGTTCGCGCAAGGAGTCGCCACGGGCCACGGGGAGGATTACGTGCCGATGCTGTCCGACCTGGTGGCGGAGTGGAACGGGACGACGTTGTCGCCACCCTAGTCGGAGCTTCCCTCTTTCCGATTACGTAGGCGATTGATTTTTCGGCGAGATTTCGAGATATTGGTCTTGATGTGTACCCATGTAATTGGCTGATTTTATGTTGTGTTGTGGTGCGGTCAGGCTTATTGTTGCCCCATGTACATCGAATCGGTCCCCAACCGCGATTCACCCCCCGCCATCCTCCTGCGCGAGAGCTATCGCGAAGGCGGGAAGGTCAGGAAGCGCACGTTGCTCAACCTGTCGGACTGGCCCAGCGAGCGGATCGCCGGCTTCAAGGCGCTGCTCAAGGGCGGCACGGTCATCCCGAGCGAGAAGGAGGCGATCAGCATCATTCGCTCCCTGCCGCACGGGCACGTGGCCGCGGCGCTGGGCACGGCGCGCAGGATCGGTCTCGACCGGCTGATCGGGCCGGACGGCAACCGCCGCCGCGACCTCGTCCTGGCGCTCGCCGTCAGCCGCATCCTCGATCCGTCCTCCAAGCTTGCCGCGGCCCGCGCGCTGTCGCCCGAAACCGCCGCCTCCAGCCTGGGGGACGAGCTCGGCCTCGGGATCGTCGACGAAGAGGAGCTCTACGCGGCGCTCGACTGGCTCGCGGTCCGCCAGCCGGCGATCGAGGCCATGCTCGCCAAGCGCCACCTCTCTGGCGGGACGCTGGTGCTCTACGACGTGACCTCGAGCTACATGGAGGGCCGCTGCTGCCCGCTCGCCCGGTTCGGCTACAACCGCGACGGCAAGAAGGGCAAGCTCCAGATCGTCTACGGCTTGCTCTGCGCCCCCGACGGCTGCCCCGTCGCCGTCGAGGTCTTCGAGGGCTCGACCGGCGACCCGGCGACGCTCGGCTCACAGGTCGCCAAGCTGAAGCAGCGCTTCGGCCTCGACCACGTGGTCCTGGTGGGTGACAGAGGCATGATCACCGACGCCCGGATCGCCGAGGACATCCAGCCGGCCGGGCTCGACTGGATCACCGCGCTCAGGGCGCCTGCGATCCGCGGGCTGCTCGACGGCGGCGCCTTCCAGATGTCGTTGTTCGATGACCGCGATATGGCGACCATCACCTCGCCCGACTTCCCGGGCGAGCGCCTCATCCTGTGCCGCAACGCCGCGCTCGCCGCCGAGCGCGCCCGCAAGCGCGAGGACCTGCTGCGCGCCACGGAACGCGATCTCGCCCCCATTGCCGCCGCGGTGCGGCGCAAGCGCGAGCCGCTCAGGGGAAAAGCCGACATCGGCCTCGCCGTCGGCGCCGTCATCGGCAAGCATAAAATGGCCAAGCACTTCGCGCTCGATATCACCGACACGTCCTTCGCCTTCGCCCGCAAGACCGCCGCGATCGCTGAGGAGGCCGCCCTCGACGGCCTCTACGCCGTGCGCACCAGCCTGCCCGAAACCGCGCTCGACGACAGCAAAACCGTCAAAAGCTACAAATCCCTGAGCCTGGTCGAGCACGCCATCCGGTCGATCAAGACCGTCGACCTCCATGTCCGGCCGGTCTACCACTGGCTCGAAGACCGCGTGCGCGCCCACGTCTTCCTCTGCATGCTCGCCTATTATCTCGAATGGCACATGCGCCAGCGCCTGGCCCCCATGCTCTACGACGACACCGACAAGGAGGCCGCCGAGGCGCTCCGCAAGAGCCCGGTCGCAAAGGCTGAGCGATCGCCCGCCGCCCTCGCCAAGCAGACCACAGGCCGAACCGACGATGGTCTCCCCGTCCACAGCTTCCACACCCTGCTTCACGACCTCGCCACCATCACCAAAAACACCGTCGCGACCGCCCTCGCGCCCGACTTCCCCTTCACAATCACCACACGGCCGACACACATCCAGAAAAAAGCCTTCGACCTCCTGGGCATCACCTGTACCCAGTAACACACCCATCCAGCTTGATCTTATCAAGCTGGAACAATGGGTTGCGCAGGTCGAAAGAGGGAAGCTCCGCCTAGTACTTGCCGCAGGTGAGACGACGAAGAGTCGGAAAACCGCGCCAGTGCGTGGTCAGGGCAGCGTTTGGTTACGTCGTCGCGCTCTACCCTCCCACAAGACACTGATTCTGATCGAAAACTCGCAAAACCTTGACAGTTACGTCTAATGAGTAGACGCACTTCGTGTTTTTTCTTCTCGCCGCGCCCCAATAACTTACCGCTACCTGATCGAAAGGTCATAAATAAGGGCGTCGTCTTCGAGCAGAACGTACAATGGGTCGGCAACCAGCGGAAGTCCCTCCAAGCTCATCTGAAGCCTGCGGCATTTTTTGCCCATCAAATAATGTCTTAATCCTATTATCTAAATCGCCGCCGTCTTTAAGTAGCTCTTAAACGGCGGATCATCGGACGGTGCCGAAGAAAAAGGATATCGAGTGAGCATGCAAATGATGGCTGAGACACTGAATTTGAGTGACAGAGCTTGGTTGTGTCCTTTCAGAGGGTTTAGAGTTGGCTCGTCGCTATTTCAAGTGGGTGAATTGGCCAGAACGTCTCCGGCGATGAGGTAGACGACGGCTTTGAGATTTCGCTTGGTTCGGTAGCCTTTGGCCTTGCGCTTGGCGGCCTGCACGTTGCCGTTGATGGCTTCGAGGACGCCGTTGGAAAGGCCGGTGGCGATCGATCTGAGAATGCCCTCGGCCTTGGCCATGATCGTTTTGGCCAGTCGCTTCATCGGGCCGAGATCGCAGACCTGAACCCAGGCGTTCCAGCGATCGAGGAAGCGTCGGGCGGTCTTGGCGTCCATCGTGAACAGCTGTTGCAGGTTCATGCGGATTTGCATCGCCTGGATCGTGTCCAGGTTCTGCGCTTCCAATCTTGACAACGCTTCCTTCTCCTCCTGCGTCAGATGATCGACGTTCTTGAGGAAGATGTAGCGCCGGCCCTTGATCTGGAAGTTGTTCCGCGCTTCCTCGCGTCGCACCTGGTCGACGGCCTCGTTGGCGAGTTTGATGACGTGGAATTTGTCGAACGTGATCTCGGCGTTCTCGAAGTTCGCCTTGATCCCCGCTTCGAACGCCGCCCCCATGTCGATGCTGGCGTCGGTGACCGCCTCGCGCTTGCCGCCGTGCGCCTCGAGGAAATCCGCGAATTCCTTCACCGTCGCGGCGTCCTTGCCGTCGGCCACGTAGATGACTTTGCGCCGCGCCATGTCGACGAACAGGCTGACATAGTCGTGGCCGCGCCGCGCCGAGGTTTCGTCGGCGGCGATGCGCCGCACCTGCGACAAATCCAGCGCCTCCACCGCGCGCCAAACGTAATGCTCGACGATCCGCCACAAGCGCGTGTCGTGCTCGCCAAGCCGCTTGGCCGCATTGGCGATCGGCATCGCCTTGGCCAGCGCCAGCACGTAGGCCTCGAACAACAACGTGAACCCGGAACTCGCCCGAGCCCACGGCGTGGCGACCTTGCGCACCCGCAGTTCGGACAGCTCACTCGCGGCACACGAGCGTGCAACAGCGTGCGATGCTGGAAGAAGTGCAGATGCCGCCACGTTTCATCCTTTGTGTAGTGAACCGCGCAACCCTCGCGTCCGCACTCGGCGCAGGCGAACCGGCTCACGCGCGGAAAATCCACATACAAATCGAGCCGACCATCCTCGACCGCAAACTCGCTACGCGTCACCGTCCACGGCGACTGCAACCCAAGGGCCAACTGGAAAAGATCGGTGTCTCGCATCCCCTCACAATAAACTCGATCCCAACCGATCGCTACCCAAGCGAACCCAAAAAACGGCCTTACCCACTCCATCAGGTATAAAGAATGTCTGATCGCTGGAATGAAACTCCCGAGCCCGGGCTTCTCAATAGGGGCACAGAAGTCAGTTTGGCCCTTGTACAAAGGACCGATTGGGTCATCGTAGTTTGGAAGAACAGAAGGTGACCAGATCGGCTCACTCCCGACTAGGTAGCCCGCTCCAGGATTTGGGATTGTTCGCGCGGTACGTGCCAATTGTCGAAAAATGACATTGCTGCTCCATAAATTAGAAAGCTGATCGTGGAGCGCATTTCTTATATCACTCGCATAAGCGACTTTCGATTTGTTGCCGCTTGCAGGAAGATCACCATCAAAAACGAGAGAAAATTTCATCGGTTCGAACCAAGCAGTCAGACAACGAATGCTTTCTTAATGGCCCGAAGCCGCGCTCGCCGAGCGCGGCTACAAGGCCCTACCCCCGGATCGGCTCGTGGGCGAGCGCGGCGCGCAGGAAATAATAGAGCCCGGTCAGGGCGCTCAGCACGAACACGCCCTGGAGGAGGTGGGTGATCGTCTCGCCGAGGGCGAAGAGGCCCCCGATCGCCCAGCCGGCGGCGGCGGCGGCGCCGACGAGTTCGGTGCCGACCAGGATGGCGACGCTGATCAGCGTCGTCGCGTTGGTCCAGTTGATCGGCTTGGCCTCGGCCAAAGGGCTTTCTCCGTTTGCGAAGCGCCCGCGGATATACCAACGCGTCCGTCGGCGCAAGCCCGGCGGCCTAGGGGGATCGCTTCAGGTTAGGGAGCGTGGCCCGGCGCCCGCGCCGCAAGCCTATCCATCCGCTCGCGCCCCCTGTCTTTGTGCTCCTTCGTGTCCTTTGTGGTCAATCATTTCACCACAAAGGACACGAAGGGGCACAAAGGTCTGACCTGGGCGCATGTGTCGCGTTGCCCGCCGCGCACTCCCATTGCAGAATGGCGAAAATAGGCCCAAGGCCATGTCGATTCTCGTCGATCGCCCGCATCGCGCCGACGCCGCCAGGCAGGCGCACGATCACGCCCCGCACGGCGGGGTCGGGCCGTTGGCGCTCGGCGCCCTCGGCGTCGTCTATGGCGACATCGGCACCTCGCCCCTTTACGCGATGGACCAGATTTTTCGCGTCGCGCCGGCGCGAACAGCCGAGGACGCGCTCGGCGCCGTCTCGCTGGTCATCTGGACGCTGACCCTCATCGTCGCGGTCAAATACGCGCTCCTGGTGCTCAGCGCCCAGAACGACGGCGAGGGCGGCGTGTTCGCGCTCTATGGCCTCCTGCACGACCGCGCCGACCGCCGGGCGCGCATGCTTCTTTGGGCCCTGATGGCGGGCGCGGGGCTGCTCATCGGCGACGGCATGATCACGCCGGCGATCAGCGTGCTTTCCGCCGTCGAGGGCCTCGGCGTCGCCGTGCCGAGCCTTGCCGAGGCGGTGATCCCGATCACGCTCGGGCTCCTCATCGCACTCTTCGCCGTCCAGTACCAGGGCGCTTCCGGCGTCGGCACGGTGTTCGGGCCGATCGTGCTCGTCTGGTTCATCGCGATCGCCGCGCTCGGCGCCGTCCAGATCGCGGCCCATCCGCAAATTCTCGCCGCCTTCAACCCGGTCCACGGGCTCGCGTTTCTGGCGCGCGCGAACCTCGTCGAGGCGCTGCTGCTGCTCGGCGCCCTGATGCTGGTCGTCACCGGGGGCGAGGCGATGTACGCCGACCTCGGCCATTTCGGCGCGCTGCCGATCCGGCTCTCCTGGTACGCCGTCGTCTTTCCTGCGCTCCTCCTCAACTATCTCGGCCAGGGCGCCTATCTCATCGGCGGCGGGCCGGTCGCCGACGACAAGCTCTTCTATGCGCTTAGCCCCCAGTGGCTCCTGGCGCCGATGGTCGTGCTGGCGACGGCGGCGACCGTCATCGCCTCGCAGTCGCTCATTTCCGGGGCCTTTTCGCTGGTGTCGCAGGCGATCCGGCTCGGACTCTTTCCGCGGCTGGAAATCCGCCACACCCATCAGGCCCACGAGGGGCAGATCTACATTCCGGTCGTCAACGTCGTGCTGCTGATCGGCTGCGTGGCGCTCGTCTGGTCGTTCGGCTCGAGCGCCGCGCTCGCTGCGGCCTATGGTCTGGCGGTCTCCGGCGTGATGGTGATCACGTCGATCGCGATGGTTCCGGTGGCGCTGCGCCAATGGGGCTGGAGCCCGGCGACGACCGCGCTCGTCTGGGGACCGCTGACGGCGCTCAACGCCGCCTTTCTGCTCGCGAGCTCGCTAAAACTGTTCGAGGGCGGCTATGTGCCGATCGCGGTCGGCTCCGTCGCCTTCGCCGCCATGGCGACCTGGCGCTGGGGCCGCAAGGCGATCTACGCCGCCCACAACGCCAAGGCGACGCTGACGATGGCCGAAGTCGTCGAACTGCACCGGTCGAGCCGGTACCACCTCGAGCGCAACGCGCTGATCATGTCGCCCCGCCCCCTGCGCGCGCTGAGCGACCGCGCGCCCTCGCTCATCCGCCTCATCGCCGAGCGCACCGGCGTGCTGCCGCGCAACCTCATCTTCGTCCAGGTCATCCACAAGAAGACGCCCTACATCCATGGCAGCCGCTACCGGGTGACGGTGTTCGACCGCAACGAGCTTAGGGGCAACGTCATCGGCGTCGAGCTTTCCTTCGGCTTTCTCGAGGAGCCGAACGTCGAGCGCGCACTCGAGGACCTCGCCCGCCATCAGGAGATCGACCTGCCAAGCGATCCGCGTCAATGGATCGTCCACGTCATGCAGGAGAACTTTTTGCCGGCGCGCAAGAGCAGCCTCTTCAAACGCCTGCGGCTGAAGCTCTTCCTCTTCCTGCGCCAGGTCTCGAGGCCCGCTTATTCCTACTACGGCGTCGGCGACGCGGTGCAGCTGACGGTGGAGGTCATTCCGGTGAGGCTCAGGTAAGGCGGCGGGAACGCACCGGGCGAAATTGGTCGCTTGGCGCCGAAATCCGACCGTACCGAAGGGGCTGGCGTCGGACCGGAGGCGCGACGTGTTACGGGTCGAGCGGACGGTCGCGAGTGCGCCAAGAGCGGCCGTTCGCCGATGGCGTGGCGAATGGGTCAAATCGACCGTAATGAGACGTTCACGCCAACCGACGCCTCTGAGCGACGCGGCGAGATGTGCCGCGACTTCAAGTTGCTGGCCGGTCCGCTGGAGTTGTATACAAGAGAGCGCCGGCAGTGGGTTCGTAACAGCGCTTCGGGCTTTCGATTTGGGGTGGAACGGGCGCGTGCGCGAACCACCCCTGTTAGATCACTACCGCTCGATGTAGGGCTCGACGTACCCATCGGGGAATTTCACCTGGAAGCGGCCGATTGTGCGATAGTCCCCCAGATTGTTGCTGGGCTGCGGCGTGTTGTAACCGGCGAAAACGATGGTGACTGTCTGAGGATCGGTGTATTGCGCCTGCGGATCATAGACCCGGCCGCTGAAGAAATTCGAGTTGTAGCCTTTCGGCGGTGGAAAGGCTCCCGTCGCAGGCGTAAACGGCGCCACCTGGGCGGGCGTCAGAAGGTCGGCCCCGTAGACATTCACGACCGGCGGATTGAGTGGATACGGCCGCGGGCCGGACAGATCCGTGACAGTGTCGGTCGACAGGATCGGATTGGCGAGCCCGTTGATCACATGCCAGCTCAACAAGTCGCTCGGCTGTATGACGCGGTTGTCGGTCTCGGCATAGCCGATGAAATGGAAGGCGTCCGAGTCGTTGTCGAGGCAGTTGCCACCGCCGAAGAACATGCCATAGCGCCCGTCCGCGAGTTGGAGAATGCTGCCGCTACCGAGATAGCGCATGCCGTTCAACGCCACCGTCTTTGGGTCATTCAGCCCGCTGGCGGCGCCGATATCGGTGAAATTGACGCCATCCGTCGTGGTGGCCACGCGGACGGCGGTCACATCGTGGTTCGCGCTACGCGGTTTGCCGTTCACCAGATTGGTCAGCGCGAATGAGGGCGTCTTCGGGCATACCGGGTAGCCTAAGCCGATATCGGCGTTCAGCGTCTTTTCCACATAGACGACCGCCGTTGTCGATCCCATCGTGGCCGAGCCCATGAACGCGTCGGGATTTTGAAGGCCGCGCGTAGACGAGGCTTCAGCGTCAAGCGTCGGATAGCCGCCAGAAGCAAGCGGACTTACATAGCCGAAGTCCGGTTGCGAGGACAGCGAGCCCGCCGGCGCCGCATTGAGCATGTGCACAACCAACTGGTCGGAGTCGATATGGCCATTGGCGCGGTTCAACTGGTAGATGCGCTGCACGCGGTTCACGCTCAGGACAACGGGGTGGCCGAGGCCGTTATCGGCGGCGTTGGCGCTCGACGAGCCGTATGCCGTCTGGACGCCGTTCACATTGACATTCAGGTTGTCCGGATCGGTTGCATCCCATGGGCAGTACGGATTAAGCGCCAGGGCCTCGCTTACGGCGATCCAGGTGGCGCCCCAATCGCTCGAGATCGCCCCGACTACGGCCTCTTGCTCGTTGCGCGGCCGATAGTCGAAGAAACCTTCGAGGACGGCGCCATGACGCCGTACGAAGGGGAAATAATATGGCTGCATCACACTGAAGCCGTGATTTTTGAGAGCTCACCGCGCGCGCCGCAGTAGCTTGCATAGGGCACTCCCGACCCCGTGTAGGGCGGACCCGAAGTGGTCGGGACGATGCCCGACGCGTTGTACTCGAAAGCGCCTGTCGACTGATGCAAGGTCCATGGCCCATGATTGATCATCGACTCGACCAAGCTGTTCGGGACATAGGCAATCGTCGGGCTCGCGTCCGTAGCCTGCGCGGTTGCGGCAGCAAGCAGGGCGATGGCGCCGGAAGCGCCCAGAAGCGACCTATTCATGCGGAGACCCCTTTGTAAGATTTTGCAGGATATGGCGGTTTCGCTCGAGCCACGAAAATCGGCGCCCGATCCGCCGCCGATCGGGCTAGCATCGGGTCACTGACACTAATGAGACGGAACGATGAACAACGGGGACGCGATCGTACTCTACCCAAATTAATCAGGGCGGTCCTCATCTGAGGCGAGCGAGGGGCACAGACCAAATGCAGCCCCGCGAGGAAGTTGGGGGCGGATTTTTCTTAGCGGAGGGCGATGCCTCGGAACTGTTTGATAAAATTGAAGAAGCGTTCAATGAGGTTGTGTTCGGCATAGAGGGCGAGATCGCAGTCGCGCGGGACCACGCCCGAAGGGGACGCTCGACGCCAGTCGCCGAGCGTCTTGATTTTCTCCGCTAGCCGTCGACAGTCCCTTCGTGATCATTTGCTGCTGATGTCCGCCTCACCAATTGCCGTCGCCGCGCTCGAGCCCGCCGCCTTAGCGCAATCCGTCGACCGCCTCGCGAAAATCCTGCACCCCTGCGTGCGCGAGGGCGCGAGTGTCGGCTTCGTGCCGCCGTTCAGCCTGGACGAGGCCAGCGCCTACTGGCGCGACAAGGTCGCGCCCCCGCACGCGGCGGGGAGCCGGCTCGTCCTCATCGCGAGCCTCGGCGACAACGTCGCCGGAACGGCGCAGCTCGATCTCGAACTCGATGCCGAGCAAGCGCCATCACGCCGAAGTCTCCAAGGTTCTGGTCGACCCACAATTCCGCAGAGCGGGCGTCGCGCGCGCGCTGATGGCGGAGATCGAACGGCGCGCAGCCGCAGCAGGCCGCTGGCTCATCACCCTCGACACCGCGGGCGACGCGGCCGAGGCGCTCTACCGTTCGCTCGTCTATGAGCTCGCCGGCGCAATTCCGCTCTACGCCCGCGACGCCTTCGAGGAGCGCTACGACGCCACCCGGTTCATGTACAAGGACCTGCGCCCCGGTTAGCCTTGAGCGGGCGGAGACGGCCGGCGGGCGCGAGGCTCCCGCTCGGGCCGCGGAGGAGAGAACCGACAGATGGTCCACTCGAACGGCGCGAGGCTCGGCGGCCGCATCCTGCTGGCGCTGCTGACGCTCTATGCACTGGCGATGATCGCGCCCGATTTCCTCCGGATCGTGCGCCCGCTGGGGTCTTTCGGCCTGGCGACGAACGCCGACGGGCTCATCTACGACGTGCAGGGCCCGTTCGAGACGGAGGAGCAATCGCCGGCCTGGCGAGCGGGACTGCGCGTCGGCGACCGGCTCGACTTCGCCGGCATGAGCTGCGTCCCGGTCGACACGAAAGTCTGCGCGAGCAATCTGGCGCTGTGGGGCGGCGTCACCTACGTCATGCCGGGCCGCGAGGCGACGCTGCTCGTCGAGGCGGCGGGCGATCGGCCGGCTCGCACGGTCACGCTCATCGCCGAGCCTAGCCCGCGCTCCATAGCGCTGAACATCGTGCTGCTGCTCGATCAGATCGCAGGCGTCCTGGTCGTGCTCGGCGCGGCGTATCTCATCTGGATCCGCCCGGGCCCCATGACCTGGGGCTTCTTCGCCTATACGATCTACTTCAATCCCGGCCAGGCGTTCCAGTTCTACGGCTGGCTGCAACAGTGGCCGTGGGCCCTGCTCATTCAGAACGTCGCCTCCTGCGTCCTGCAGGCCGCGGGCTACACGGGACTGCTGCTGTTCGCGCTGCGGGCGCCGGTCGATCGCGCCGAAGGCCGATGGCGCCGGGTCGAGCGCGCATTGCCGGCGCTCGCGATCCTGTTCCTGGCTGTCGCGCTCATGAGTCTCGGGAGCGCCTTCGGCTACCGGACCGAGTTCGCCATGCAGTCCTCGATCCTGATCGGCTTCGCGGTCAGCGCGGCCGCCCTCGGGATCCTGCTCGGGCGCCGCAAGGGTTTGTCGCCGCGCGACACCCAGCGGATCCGCTGGGTGATCTGGGGCTGCCTCATCGGCATGCCGGCCTACCTCATCGCCGAAATCTCGCAGGAGACCTCGCTCCCCGCGAGTCTTTTCGGCGGGGGCGCGGTGACCGAGGACGTGTCGGGCCTCATCTACCTCATCAATGGAATCCTGTGCCTGTTCGTCGTTGAGGCGGTGCGGCGCCCGACCGTGGTCAGCGTCTGGATCCCGCTGCGCCGCGCGACCCTGCTCGGCCTGCTCCTGAGCGTGCCGGCGTTCTTCATCCATGAAGAACTCAGTACGATCAACGAATGGACGAGCCTGCCGGAATGGGCCTGGGTGCTGGTCGCTTCGGTTCTCGTCTTCCTGATCTCACGCTCGCACGAATGGGCGACCCATCTCGCGGACCGGCTGTTCGACCGGGACTTCCGTCGCGCCGAAGAGCGCCTCGCGGCCGTCGGACAAACGATCCAGCGCGCCGACAGCTCGCCGAGATCGAGCGCTTGCTGGTGGACGAGCCGCTGCGCTCGCTCAGCCTCGCCTCGGCGGCGCTGTTTCGCGAGGAAGGCGGCCTCTTCCGCCGGAGCGTCAGCGCGGGGTGGGACGGCGCCGACGCCGAGACGCTTACCGGCGGCGCGCCGCCGCTCGGGGACAGGCTCGACAAAGGGCCATTCCGCCTCGATGCGAGCGGCGCCGCCGACGCGCCCGGCGCGAGGCTTCCCGGCGACCTGGCGCGGCCTGTTCTCGGCGTCCCCGTCGGCAATGCGCGGCGCTGCTTCGCGGTCGTTCTCTATGGCGGTCACGAAGCCGGAACCGATCTGGACGACAACGAGCGCGACCTCCTGGGCGGCCTCGTCCGCGCGGCGGAGATCGCCTATGGTGAAGTGGAGAGCGAAATGTTGCGAAGGCGAATCGATGCCCTGGAGCAGGAACTCGCGCGGGCCCCCTAGCGGCGCTGAGTCCGAAGGGTCGGACGGAACGAGGATGTCGCGGGACTTCGGGCGGACGGCGGCGTCGACGTCCTCGACCGCGGCAGGGGCGCGGCAATGACCGGCCAGCGGCGCCCGAGTCTCGAGGGGGTCCGCGCCTGCGTCTTCGACGCTTACGGGACGCTCTTCGATTTCGCTTCCGCCGCGGCGCGCTGCGACGACATTCCGCTAGAGAAGCGCGCGGCGCTGACGGCGCTCTGGCGCGACAAGCAGCTGCAGTACACCTGGCTGAGGAGCCTGCAGAACCGCTACGCCGACTTCTGGCAGGTGACCGGCGAGGCGCTCGACTTCGCCCTCGAAAGCCTCGGGCTCGACGCGCCGGCCTTGCGCGAGCGCCTGATGGAGCTCTATCTCGGCCTCGAGCCGTTCCCTGAGGTTCCCGAGGTCCTCCGGACGCTGCGGGCGCTCGGGTTCAGGACCGCGATCCTCTCCAACGGTTCGCCGGCGATGCTGGCGACGCTGGTGCGGCGCGCCGGGCTCGACGGCGCTTTCGACGCCGTCCTCTCGGTCGATGCGGTCGGCGTGTTCAAGACCCATCCTAGAGTTTATCAATACGCCCTCGATCGGATCGGCCTGCCGGCGAAGGCGGTTTCGTTCCAGTCGTCCAACGCCTGGGACGCCTACGGGGCGTCGGACTTCGGCATGCGCGTCGTCTGGTGCAACCGCTATGGCCAGCGCCGCGAACGCCTGCCCGGCGCGCCGGACGTCGAAGTCACGACGCTGGCGGAGCTGCCGGGGCTGCTGGCGGACACGGGGTGAAGAACGCCCGGGGGGCGATACGCCCCGTTCGGCCGCTCACCGCGCAGGCTTGGCCGCCATCCCGCTCCCTTCGCGTCCCGCCTTCAGGCAGCACAGAGACCCGACCAGCAGCAAGGCGTAAATCAGCGTCGAGCTCCACGCCACGCCGTTCAGATACCCTCGGAACGTGCCGAAGAGATTGACGCCGCCGCCCACAATATCGCCGACCACGCTGGCGATCAGCACGCCGCGCACCGCCTCCCAGTCCAGGAAGTCCTTCGCGAACCAATACACGGCGGCCAGCGCAATCAGCGCGGAGCCGAAAAACCGCAGGGCGAGCGCCGTGTGACCGTCGCGCAGAATGCCATAGATCAGGCCCGTCCTCGCGGGCACGAGAACAAACGCCAGCCCGAACAAAACGGCGATGACTGCGCAGATCGTCAACAGCATCTCGGCGCTCATGACATCCTCCCTTTGATCGTTCTTGTCGAACTTGATAAACACCAAAGCGTAACCGTTAATCAGGGAGAAGTCAAAGCAGCGACCGTCGACGCAAAGACGCTTTTCATCGCCGCGTCAAATCGCGCTCAGCGTCACCACTTCTCCGCATAGGGCCGCGCCTCGACCTCGAAACTCCAGGCGGAGCGGTCCTGCTTGACAAGACTTGCGACGATGTCGGCGACGCCGGAGGGCGCGACGAAGGCGTCTTCCGGCCGGTCGGGAAGCCGCGCACGCGCCGCGGGCGAGCGCACGATTCCGTCGACGATGACGAGCGCGACATGGATTCCTGCCGGCCCGAGATGGCGCGCCATCAATTCGGCGAGCCCGCGCTGCGCCATCTTGGCCGGCGCGAAGGCCGCCGTGCCGGCGACGCCGCGACGCGAGGCGGTCGCGCCGACGACGATGATCGCCCCCCTCCCCCGCGCGCGCATCGCCGGGATCGCCTGCCGTGCAGTCAAAAAGAGGCCGAACGTGTTGATCCGCCACGCCCGCTCGAAATCCTCCGGCTTGACCTCCTCGATCGTGCCCCATACGCCCGAGCCGGCGTTGAAGACGAGCACGTCGACGTCGCCGAGCTCCGCCCGAATTTTCTCGAAGGCCGCGGTGACGGAAGCCGCGTCCGCCACGTCGCAGGAATAGGCTCTCGCGTGAGGAAGTTCTGCAGCGAGCCTTGCGGTGAGGTCCGCCCGCCGCGCCAAAAGCGCGACGGCGTAGCCGTCCGCGGAAAAGCGCCGGGCGAAAGCTTCGCCGTTGCCGGGGCCGACGCCGACGACGGCGCAGACGGGGGCCTTGTCGTTCGCCATGGTTCGCTCCTGAAAAAGCTGTCGTAGATCGCCGCGCCGATCCTGCAACGCGCCCGCGCCGCGCGCAACGGGCGGTCCAGGCGCCGGCGCCGCGAAGCCGGCTTGACGGCTCGCCGCCGGGCGCGCCAACTGTCGTCCCATACGCCGACGCACGAATCTGCGCGGGACGCAATACGAACAGTGGGCAGGAAACGCGAGGGAGCCGATGAGCGCTCAGCCCTGGTTGAAGTCATATCCCGCCGGCGTGCGCTGGGACGCGCCGCTGGACATCGCCTCCGTGCAGAGCATTCTCGACGCGGCCGCCGAGCGCTTCGGACCGCTTCCGGCGCTGCAGTTCATGGACAGGCGGATCCCTTATGCCGAGCTCGCGGCGCTCGCGAATCGCGCCGCCGCTGGCTTGCAAAAACTCGGCGTCGGGCCAGGCGTCCACGTCGGCCTCTATCTGCCCAACACGCCCCACTATGTGATCGCCTTCTTTGGCGTGCTGAAGGCAGGCGGCTCGGTCGTCAATTTTTCGCCGCTCGACGCGCTCCGCACGCTCGAATTCAAGATCGAGGACAGCGAGACCGACATGCTGGTGACCCTCGACCTCGCCGCGCTCTACCCGCAGGCGGAAAAGCTCCTGGCCTCGACGCGGCTGAAGAGGCTCGTCATCGGCGAATTCGCCGAATTCGCCCTCGCGCCCGGGCCGGTCAAGACGTTCATGACGGCGCAGGGCACGCTGTCGGAAGTCAAGTTCGACGAGCGCCATGTCGCGTTCCGCGATCTCCTCGACAACGACGGTCACTTCGAGGCCCATCCGGTTGGCGACCCCAAGGACGCGCTCGCGGTCATCCAGTACACCGGCGGCACCACCGGCTCGCCCAAAGGCGCGATGCTGACCCATGCGAATCTGACCGCGGCCAGCGCGCAGTACTTCGAGATTACGACCCGCACCGAGACAGCGGCGCTGGAGGAGGGCAAGGAGCGCTTCCTCTGCATCCTGCCGCTCTTCCACATCTATGCGCTTTCGGTGGTCCTCATTCTCGGTTTGCGGCTTGGGGCCGAGATCGTCCTCCACCCGCGTTTCGATCCCGCCGCTGCGGCGAGGGACATCATGCTGAAGAAGATTACAGTCTACGCGGGCGTGCCGACCATGCATGTGGCGATCGTCAATTTGCCCGGCGTCGAGACGATGGATTTTTCATCGCTCAAGGTCTGCTCCTCGGGCGGCGCGCCGCTGCCGCTTGCCGTGCAAAAGGGCTTCGAGAAACTGGTCAGCGGGCGGCTCTGCGAAGGCTGGGGCATGTCGGAAACCTCGCCGACCGGCACCTTCACCCCGCGCACTGGTCCGGTAAAGGAGGGCTCGTGCGGAATGCCCCTACCTCAAATCCAAATGAAGTTCATCGACGTCGCCGAGCCCGAGCGCGAGGTTAATCTCGGGGAGCGCGGCGAAATCTGCGTCAAGGGCCCGAACGTGATGAAGGGCTACTGGAAGAAGCCGGAGGCGACCGCCGCCGCCATGACGGCGGACGGCTTCTTCCGCACCGGCGACGTCGGCGCCATGGACGACGACGGCTATGTCTATATCGTCGACCGCACCAAGGACATGCTACTCGTCGGCGGCTTCAACGTCTATCCGCGCAACATCGAGGAGGCGATCTACCAGCACCCGTCGGTCGAGGAGGCGTGTGTCATCGGCGTTCCCGACGCCTATCGCGGCGAGAGCCCGAAGGCCTTCGTCAGGTTGAAGGCCGGCGCGCCGCCGCTCACGCTCGACGATCTGAAGGCGTTCCTCGCGGACCGGCTCGGCAAGCACGAGATGATCGGCGCTCTGGAGGTCCGCGACGCGTTGCCGAAGACCGCGGTCGGCAAGATCTCGAAGAAGGACTTGCGCGAGCAGGAAGCGCAGTCCCATGCTGGATGAAGGCTTTGGGCCGATTGCGATGATGGAGATGCCGCCTCTTCAGTTCGCGCGCACGAACGGCGTGCGTCTGGGCTTTTACGATGCGGGGCCGCGGGACGATCCGACGCCTTTCGTACTCTGCCATGGATGGCCCGAGATCGCCTTCACCTGGCGCCGTCAGATCAAGGGGCTGAACGAGGCGGGGTTCCGCGCGATCGCGCTCGACCAGCGCGGCTATGGCGCGAGCGATTGCCCGCTCGCGGTCGAGGACTATTCCATCGACCATTTGGCCGGCGACGTCGTCGGCCTCCTCGATCATCTGAAGATCGACAAGGCGATCGTCGTCGGCCACGACTGGGGCGGCTACGTGGTCTGGGAAGCGGCGCTCAGCCATCCCGACCGGGTCGCGGGCGTCGTCTCCCTCAATTCGCCGCATCTGAAGCGCGCGTCGGCCGATCCCATTGCGATTCTTCGCGCGCGATTTGGCGAGCGCATGTATATCGTCCAGTTCCAGGGAAGCCGCGATCCGGACCGGATCCTGGCCGAGAACGTCGACAGGGTGTTCGACGCGTTTCTTCGCGGCCCCCTCCCGCAAGGCGAAGCATCCCAGGGCGCCGCGCCGGCCGCCGACCAGGATTTCATCGGCTTCGTTCAAGCCCATGATCCGGCGCGGGACCGCAGGCCGCCCATCGTGTCCGAGGAGGAGCGGCAGGTTTTCGTCGACGCCTTCAAACGCGCCGGGTTCACCGGCGGGATCAACTGGTATCGCAACATCACCCGCAACTGGGAACGCGCAGCCGGTCGCGACCTGACCGTGCGAGCGCCGGCTCTGTTGATCACGGCCGAACAGGACCCGACGCAAATCCCTCCTTCCGGCATGGACGCGCTCGTCCCCCATCTGACCCGGCATCTCGTCCGCGGCTGCGGCCACTGGACGCAGGAGGAGAAGCCCGAAGAAGTCAACGCGACGATCATCGATTGGCGCCGGCGCGTTTTAGGCCGGTAACCCAGGCAGGCCATTGCCCGAGGCCGCGCCCGCCTTTACATGGGGCGCGCGACCGAACGCATCAGGGACGAGCAGCATGACTGAGCGCAAGGACCTCGGCGAACGCAGCGACGTCGCCGCCGTCAGCGCGGTGACGTCGGTCGCGGGACGGACCGTCCTCGACGTCGGCTGCGGACCGGGCAGGACTTCGCGCGAACTCGCCGCGCTCGGCGCGACGGTCGTCGCCATAGAGCCCGACCCGATCCAGGCGGCGAAGAACCGCGACGCCGGACCGACGCCGGGCGTCACGTTCGTGGAGGCGCGGGCCGAGCGCCTTCCGGCGGATTCCAGTTCGATGGACGGCGTCATCTACTTCCGCTCCTTGCATCACGTGCCGATCGACGCCATGGCGGCGGCGCTCGCCGAAGCGGCCCGCGTGCTGAAGCCGGACGGCTTTCTCTGCGTCATCGAGCCGGGGATGGACGGCGCGCACTTCCCGGTCATGCGCCCATTCCACGACGAGACTCGGGTTCGCAACGTGGCTCAGGCGGCGCTTCAGCGAAGCGCGCCGCGCCTCTTCCGCGAGGTCGAATTGCTCCGCTATGTCCAATATCCGCGCTACGCCAATTTCGAGGCGCTGGTCGCGCGGGTGCTGGGCCAGACTTTCAACGACATCAAGCGTGAGCGGGTCGAGACCGACGAGGTCCGCGCTCTGTTCGAAGCGGGACGCACGGACGCCGGCGACTATGCGTTCGAACAGCCGATGCTGCTGGACTTTTACCGCGGGCCGAAACTCCTGCTCGATCGCGAATAGACTGCGGATAGCCGAAGGACCGTTGACGAGATGGTCTCTCCCTCCAGAGTCTGGCATCTTCGTGTTATCGGGGTAGCGCCCCGACCGCGGGATCCGATGCCTGGAGAGAACGCTTTGTTGAGATTGTCGCATGAGCCGCTTGTTCAGTTCGTTCTGATCGGCGCCTTGTTGTTCGGCGCCAACCACTATCTCCAGCCGGCCGGATCGGCCAACCTCACGTCGCAGCAGGGCCAGGCGGCGCCGCCGCCGGCTCAGTCGACGCCGACGCCGTCGCGGCAGATCGTGCTGACCCTCGATCAGCTCACGCGGCTCGCGACGGTGTTCGAGGCCCAATGGGGCCGCGAGCCGACGCCGAAGGAGCTCGACAGGCTGGTCGACGCCGAGGTGAAGGAGGAAATCCTTTATCGCGAAGGTCTCGCGCTAGGGCTTGACAAGGACGACGAGATCGTCCGCCGCCGCATGGCGCAGAAGATGCAGTTCCTCGCCGAGGACGTCGCGGCGTCGCATCGGCCGACCGATGCGGAGCTCAAGGCCTGGTTCGACCAGAACACGAAGCTGTTCGAGGAGCCCGCGAGACTGAGCTTCCGGCACCTCTATTTCTCGCCCGACCGCCACGGCGCCAACGCCGAGGCCGACGCCGGGAAGGCGCTGACCGAAGTCAAGGGCGAGCCGCATGACGCGACCGATCTCGCGGCGATGATCGCCGCCGATCTCGCACTCGGCGGGCCGTCGCATCCCGAGTGGATCACGACGCGCATCTTCGCCGACAAGAAGAGCACGATGCCGGAAATCGAGGCGGGGCTCCTGGCGCTGAACGTCTTGGGCGACACCAACGGGGCGGCGGCGCCGCGAGCCCGGGTCGTTGAAGCCTACCGGGAATTCATCAAGCTGCGCCCGCCGATGGCCGGCTTTGTTGCTCCCCAATTGGCCGACTGGGGCTGCTGGGACGCGGCGGCGGACTACGCCGCCATCGTCAAATCGAACGCGCCGATCGACCCTGCGTCGCAGTTCGCCATCGTCAACTACCTCAAACGAGCCGCCGAGGCCGGCGCAGCGGCGCCATAGCCTGATAAGCTGAAGGGTTTCGGACGCAGTGGTTGAGCCACTCCGCTGGCGACCGGCGACGCCGTCGGCGAGGACTTGTGGGGAGAAGGATCGCGGTGTAAATGGAGGAGGTAGGACGTTAGCGTGCATTTGGTAGTGACGCTCGTCACAGCCGAAGCTTTGGAGTTTGCAGTAGTCGCCCACAGAAACTCCGGTGGGGCGCCACGGACAACGACGACGCGCAACGTGCCGGCGACTATTGGCGACAGCTGCAGCGTCCAAGGCCTCGTCCGGTTAAGGTTTGGTCATGAAGCCCGAAACGTTCGTTCGTGTCGCCAATCTGAGCGAACTCGAGAGCGCAGGTCCGTTCGCGCTGTCCGCGAACGGGGCGGACGTCGTCCTGGCGCGAACCGGCGGCGGGTGGCGCGCCTTCGGAGGCCGCTGCCCGCATCAGGGCGCGCTGCTCGGCGAGGGCGAGCTCGATGGCGACTCACTTGTCTGCCGAAACCATCGCTGGCGATTCGCGCTCGAACTCAGGACAGCGCGAGGGAGGGCCGGAATGTCTGGCTCCCTGTCCCGTCGCCGAGCGGAATGGCGCGTTGTTCGTCGACGTCTCGGGCCTCAAGCCGTCTGCTGCTCGAACCGCTGCGACGCGCTCGTTGGATGACTTGCCGGGCCCGAAGCCATTGCCGCTGATCGGCAACCTTCACCAGCTCGACTCGACCAAAGCTCACCTCATTCTGGAGGAATGGGCGGCTCGATACGGCTCGATATACCAGTTCTGGATGGGCCCGACACGAGTTGTTGCGACGACCGACCCGGCGCTGATCGAAGACGTTCTGCGCGCGAGACCCGAAACGTTTCGCCGCCCCGAGAATATGGACCGCATCATCAGCGAACTCGGGGTCAAGGGCGTGTTCAACGCTGAGGGTGAGGTCTGGCGCCCACAGCGCAAGCTTTCCGTCGCGGCCCTCGCTCAGCGCAACCTGCATCGGCTCTTTCCGAGCATCCAAATGGTCGCCGGGCGGCTGAAGACGCGCTGGGAGAGGTCGGCGAGCGTCGGCAAAACGCTCGACGTGGTCGAGGAGCTCAAGCGCTTCACGGTCGACGTCACCATGCTGGTCGTCTTCGGCCATGACGCCAACACGGTCGAGAAGGGGGACGACGTCATCCAGAGCGAACTCGAAGTGATCCTGCCGGGGATTAACCGTCGGCTTTTCGCGTTAATTCCTACCTGGCGTTACGTTCAGATGCCATCCGACAGGCGACTCAATCGCGCCTTTGTCAACGTGCGGGCCTGGCTCGACGGATTGTTGGCCGAGGCCCGCATCCGTTTGAAGACCGAGCCGGAGCGGGCGCAGAAGTCGTCCAACTTCATCGAGGCCATGGTCACGGTCGGCGACGAGAATGGCAAGCCCTTCTCCGACAACGTGATCATGTCGAACCTCTTAACCATGCTTCTTGCCGGCGAGGATACGACTGCGTTCACGCTGGCCTGGGCGATCCACCAGCTTTGCGACAGCCCGCAATGGGCGTCGGAACTCCGGCGCGAGGCCGACGAAATCGTCGGCGCATCGATTGTGGCGGGCAGCCACGACGTCGCGAGCCGGCTCGTCTGCGCTGGCGCAGTCGCCAGCGAAACGATGCGTCTGCGCCCGGTGGCGCCTGTCTACTTCCTCGATGTGAATGTCGACACGTCCCTCGGTGAGTATATCGTTCCCAAACGGACGACCGTCTCGGCTCTTTTGCGCCTGCCGGCTATCGATCGGGCCAATTTCCTCGATCCGCTTGCTTTCCGGCCGGAGCGGTGGCTCGGGGATTCAATCCGACCGCACAACGTCTCCGCCTACATGCCTTTCGGTTCGGGTCCGCGGCTGTGCCCCGGCCGTTCGCTCGCGCTTCTCGAGATGAAGACCCTCCTGTCGATGCTCTACAAGAACTTCGACGTCGACCGCGTCGGCAACTCTGCCGATGTCTCGGAACTGTACGGCTTCACGATGTCGCCCGCAGGGCTCAGGGTGCGCCTACGCTCCCGACCGCACCAAGCCGCCGTCTAGTGTTGTGTCTTTAACGCTTCGACCCCACGCGGCGACCGGGAAGTCGTAGGTTTCAGAGTCCCGACAGGGCGCTTTGCGTTAGATTCACTACACTAGCAGCCTGTCGGACTCGAAGTCCGCTTGACCGATAACATATTGATATCATTTAGTTTTATTTTTCTCGCCAGAAACATGAACTCCAATGCAATCAATGGCTTAACGTTTAAGTCCGACAGGCTGCTAGTGTTGTGTCTTTAACGCTTCGACCCCACGCGGCGACCGGGAAGTCGTAGGTTTCAGAGTCCCGACAGGGCGCTTTGCGTTAGATTCGCACACTAGGCTCCAGACTCGGTCAGGGTCACCAGATGATGACGGCTGCGATCGCGACGGCTGCCGCGAAGCTTGTGGCGAGCTTGTCGTAGCGGGCGGCGATGCGTGGCCAGTCCTCGAGCGGAAGAACACGCTCGGCAAGAAAACGCCGCAGCCCGTCGCTGTCGTATGCGGCGTCGCCGGCCAGACGGCCGGGCGGACAGCACCAATCAGAGAAATTGCGACGCGAACGTCGCCGAGTCGGCCGGGCGTCACTTCGAGTGCGATGGGACGTCCGCGCGAATCAACCATCGCATGGGTTTTCGTGGTGCGCCTCGCCGGCCACCGGCCGTTCACGCCGTAGCCCTTCAGAAAACAGCAAGCGAGTTCGATCGTCAGCCCGTTGATTACGAGCAGGAAGAGCCCGAGCGTCAGCAGGGCGGACGCACGAACGCGATGATAATGCCGACAAGCAGCGCCGCGGCGATCAGCAGCAGACAGCTCGTCGACGTCCGCGGCGGGTTGGGCCGCGGACTTTGACTTTCCTTTCCCCGGGCTCAAGAGTTCCACGGTCACGCCAAAGGACTCAATGCGCGACGACAATTGTCTGTTCCTAGAAGAAAGGGAATGCCGCCATGCTAAAGCAAATCGAAGGTTCGTACGCGCACCTGTTTCCGCGCGAAATGGACGCAATGTTCCGTAACAGGGCGCAAATCTTTTCGGAGCGACTCGGGTGGAGCGTCTCCGTCAAGAATGGACGCGAACGCGACATATTTGACGATGCTAACCCGTTGTATCTCGTTTCGGTCGATCCCTTGACAGAAAAATACAGGGGATCGGTGAGACTTCTGCCGACGACCGGTCCGAACATGCTGCGCGACGTGTTTCCGTTTTTGCTAGACGAGGGGGAATTCGTCGAGAGCCCGACAATCTGGGAAATCTCGCGGATTTGCGCTCTGGCTTCGGATTGGCAGCCCGAACGAAGCAAGAGCGGGTTGAACCCCGTGCTCCGAGAGCTGATTGTCGGCATCGTCGAGGTCGGACTGCTGGCGGGGCTAACCGAGATCGTCGCGGTGTTCGACGCCCGGATTTACCGTGTGGTGAAAGCGGCCGGTTGCAATCCTCAACTCATCGGAACACCTCAGCGAATTGGAGAGACGATGAGCTATGTCGGGGTCTTCGATACTGGCAACAGTCCGCTGGAGGCAATCCGTCACGCGGTCGGAATCGAGGGCTCGGTGCTGGCCCCTGAGCGCAGAGAGCTTGTTGCGGCTTAGACGATTCGCGCCTCCTGCGGCTCGGGTAGAGGCCAGGAGGCGCGCGTTTTCTCTGCCGATCTCGTCTGAGGGATGTTGCGGGACCAACCGGCACAAAGCACACTTGACCAGCAAAGCCGCCGCCGCTCGCCCTTGCACGGCAGTCGAAGAAGAAATTCTTTCAGGGACTATTTCAGACTATCTCTCAACGCCGCCGCCGGAATCACGCCCGTCGCCACCGCGACGGCTGCGGCATGCGTCAAGTTTATGCAGCGCAGCTTGTGGCGCGCGACATCCAAGTGCGTCTTCACGCTCCCCAAGCTTAATCCCAATATCTCGCCAATCTCCTGGTAAGTCTTTCCCCTCGCCGCCCAGATTAGGCATTGCTCCTCTCGCGCCGACAGCTGAACGGGGCTCTCGGGCAGCTTTGACTCGATGCTCGCTGCAGAATCGATCAAAGCGGACAATTGTTGGAGGTAAGTCATATTCAACTTTTTGAACGTCTCCCATTCCTGACTTGGAACATCGCTGGTAAACGAAACCAGAGAGTGGGCATTTTTTCGATTTCGTACCGGAATTGACAGGCCATTGCGCCCAACGTGGTGACGTTTGGCGTCGGCAAAGAACTTCAGAGTCGCCGGGTCATCGCTATGAAGGGTGTCCCAATCAAACGGTAGAACCGCTGCGCTGCCGCGCTTGATAACCGGGTCGATTGTGCCATATCGTTTTAGAAAATACCGAATTTGCCACACTTTAGGATAAGTCACGACAGAAGTAAGCACGCTGATATCCCAACTCCTGTTGGAGGCAAAACGTATAAACGAGATGTGGGAGATGCCTAGTTCTGAAGCAATTGCTTTCATGATCTCGGGCAAGCCATCGGAGTTGTCACCGAGTATTTTTTCAGTTAATCTCGTGGCCGCAGAGCCACTGCTTGTACTTTCCATTGCATTATCATGGGCTATCAACGAAGTTAACATTACATTGACGCCGACTTCTTAAGGTGGCTGATCGAAGCAACCGCATTCTGCCGCCGACGTGGGACTCCCAGAGGCGCGCGCAAATCACACACGTTGCGCGGCCTTACAGGGAGCCGCAGCCTCGTTTTGTTCACTTTATGATCCAGCCAGATTCCGCTATTGGCGTCAATGCGCCGCTTGTTTACCCCGCTTATTCGAGCGCCGACTCGAGTTAAGGCCCAAAGCGAGGAGCCATTGTCAAGATCAGAGACGCTCAGGTTAATTGAAATTGAATTGAGCAGAGTGCGCGACATGGCGAAACACCCCGATGATAGAAAAGAGTTCTCCACACGGAGACGACATTCGCATCGCAGCAAAGCGAGTTGGCAGTGTCCAGACCGAGCTACCGATCTTTTTGGAGCCTTGATTGCTCTTCCACGTACCTGATAATCGCCTCCCGTGCCCCACCTTGCTTGATATCCAAAAAAGCATGCATCAGCCGAAGCCCCTCTTCCGGCTTCGGCCAGAGAGAGTTTCCGCTCGGGTCACCTTGTTCGGCGTGGGCCGACGTGTCAACAGTTCCAGTTGAAAATGCTTCTTTCTTAGCCATTGCGCCTGCCAATTTTTACATAATCGTTACGGCCATAACAACCCCAACCAGCGACTCCGAACTGCGCGGTGATATGTGGTTCACCACCGGTTGGTTGCGCATTCAAACATGGATCGAAGTTTTGCGCTACTGACCAATCCAGCGAGGCGTCTATCCGGGATTCCTCGCGCTCACGCAATCTGACGGTCCGGGCCGAACCTTTATCACCGGTCTGGTCTGCTCGTCGGCGATGAAATCCTCTTTGTGGATGACGGCCGGTTCCGCCGGTCGACTCCAGGGACCCGGCGAGGAGAAGGCTATGGAAGCGACGACTCCTATTGCCAGACCTACCGTCACCGCAATGCGCCCAGGATGCGCCCAGCGCGATGCGCACTGCCGCGCGAGCAATTCTGGATGAAAGTAGCGTCGATGCCGTCGGATTGCGCGAATCCGCGCGCCGCATCGGGGTGTCGCCCACAGCCGCATGCCGCCGCTTCTCCAGCAAGGAGGATCTGAAGCATGGCGGCTGGCGCGGCCTTGAGGGTTCGCAGTCCAAGGTCTCGTCGGGTGGGACTGGTCGTGCGCTTCAGGGGATTGGCCGCCCCCAATGGCAACGTCCAGCGTCGCGATCCGCAATGACCGCTTAACGTCGAACAGCGCCATTCAATCGCTGACGATGGACGGCTCTGGGTCGAAACTGGTAGAGCTGATTGGGTTTTGGCCCTAAAGGCTTCGGCCATCCCGCAAACCTCTTGATCGGTTCTGAACAGGCTCTTTGCGCGGATCGGCTCCGCATATGGCGTTTCAACTTCGTTCGCACAGCGATCGCTCACGGAGCCATATCAAACACCAAGATTGGCGGGTGAGCCGCCTTCCGAGCGCGTTGTGGAGATGCCCTCCACGATGGAGCAAGAATTCCCTGCTTCCGCGAAAAGATTCCCTGTTCTTCGAAAACAATTCCCTGTTCTTCAAAACCAAGTTCCCTGTTTCCCGGTCCGCAGCGGCGGTCGGCGACCCTCCCCTCCTTCGCCGTCCGCTTTGCGACGAAGTTGCGGCGGCGCTACGCCGGCGCCGCGTCTGCACCGTCCCGTGAGACGGCGTCAAAATTGGTGACGAAAGCCGAATTTTGTGCTACGTTTGTTCTCCCTGAAAAAGACGCCAATGACCATTTTGCTCCGTTCCGCCGCCGTCTCGCCCGCGGCGCCACGGGCAGCCCGCCCCGGCTGGCCCGAAGCGCAAACGCGATCTGGCGCTGGTCAGGCCGCTTCGCGGCGCCTCGTCCTTCGAGGCCCCTTGGCGGCGCTCAGAACGATGCCGCTGCCACAGGCGGGTCGCTCCAACCCCTTGAAAACGCACAAAACGGCAATGGACAGGCCTTGTAACGAGTTGGCATGGATTTGGATTGGGAGCCCCATCCGTTTGGCGTCGGCGCCTCGGTTTTTTGGCCTGGCGCGACGCGTCTTGCTGGAGCAGGCCGGCGGGAGGCGGGACTGCGTGTCTAGTCTAGGCGCAGGCCGCCTGAGTCAGGAGTTACGGTCAACGCTAAGCGGGGTCGCAAGCTGCTGAAATCGTTGGGGGCCGGCGCTAAACTGGCGCTAAAGCGGCGATGACGCGGATGATCGGGGTCGTCGCTTGCCCGTCAGCCGCGACGGCGCAACGCGTCGTAGAGGGCCGTCTCGAACGCCAGGAAACCGTTGAGCGCGGCCGGGTCCATGAACGGGAAGAGTTGCGTGGCCCAGAAGCCGGCCACGCCGTTCTTGCGGTCGATCCAGTAGTAGAGGTTGGCGAGGCCAGCCCAGCCGATCGAGCCCGCCGGGCGCCCCGTCGGCGCGTCCTCTTCATTGACCATGAAGGTCAGCCCCCAGGTCTTGCGCAGGCCGGGAAGGAATTCGAGGTCGTGAGTCACGCCCCGGCTCACGCTGATCATGCGCCTGATCGCCATGCCGTCGAGACCGTCGCGCGCGGCCATCGCGATCGTCTGCGGCTTCAAGACGCGTCCGTTCTCGCCCATGCCGTCGTTGAGCCACATGCGCAGGAAGCGCATGGTGTCGGGGGCGGTGCCGAACAGCGCGCCGCCGCCCATGAACACCTCCGGGTCTTCCGGCAGTTCGAACGCGACGGGGGCCAGCGCGCCGTCCCTGCCCCGCTGGTGCATCGAGGCGCGCCGCGCCCGCATCGATGGCGACAGAACAAACCCGGTGTCGGTCATGCCGAGCCGATCGAACACGCGCGCCTTCAGGACCGAGTCGAGGCGTTCGCCGAGGACGCCCTCGACCACCAGCCCGCACCAGTCGATGCCGAGGCCGTATTCCCACTGATCGCCGGGATCGAAGAGAAGCGGCGTCATGAGCCCGCGCTTGGTTCCGAGCCGTGGGTCGGGCAGGCCCTGTTCGACGGCGAGCCGCTTCAGCGCCGCGTTGAAATAATGGTAGCCGACGCCGGAGGTGTGCAGCATCAGCATGCGCGTGGTGACGTCGCGCTTCGGGGGACGAAGCTTGAGTCCGCCCGCTTCGTCGAAGCCTTCGAGCACCTGCAACTCGCCGATGTCGGAGGCGTAGAGCTTCGCAGGCCGGTCGAGGTCGAGCAGGCCTTCCTCGACCAGTTGCAGCACGGCGGTCCCGGTGATCGCCTTGGCGCAGGAGAAGAGGACGAAGACGCTGTCGGTCGTCATCGCCTCGGCGGCGCCGAGCCGGCGCACCCCGGCTGCGCCCTCGTAGAAGTTGCCGGCGCGGCCGCATGCGATCGCGACGACCCCGGGAACGCTCGGCTCGCCGGTCGTCGCCTTGTGGAGAATGGCGTCGGCGGCGGCGGAAAACTCGGCGTCCATGACGGGACCTCAGGTCCGCAGCGGCGGATTCGATGGCGCGGACGAAGGCGTCTCTTTCGTCTTCCCCAAGCGCTATCGCAACGATCGCCGAGGTGTCGACGACGATCACTTCGGCAGCCCCTGATCGTCCCATTCCAAAGGATCGAGAGCGTCCCGGCGATCCGGGATGCGATCCAGCTGCGCCAGCAGCGCCGCCAGTCGCCCGGCGCCCGGTTTAAGCTGCAGTTCGCCCGCCAGCCGGTCGACAGCACGTTCGACGACGGCGGTCTTGGTCCATCCCGTGGCGCGGGCGAGCCGCTCGACTTTAGCGACGACGGCCGGATTGGCGATCTGCAACGGCAAGGAATCTGCCTCGACAGTGAAATATATATGATCAATATACATATCTGCAGGCCGCCTTCGACAATCCCGCCCGGAGCTCCTCGCGACGGCCCCCGCCATTTGCTATGTCGGGCTCGCCGCTGCACAGGAACGGACGTCATGAAGCCCGCCGCCGCCCCTTCCGCGCTTAAAGTCCAAGCCGTTCTCGGCGAGCGTTTCCAGGTGCTGGAGTTCGACGTGAGCACCCGCACTGCCGAGGACGCCGCGGCGGCGATCGGCTGCACGGTGGCGCAGATCGCAAAATCGCTGGTCTTCCGCGCCGCGAGCGGCCGCTCCGTGCTCGTCGTCGCCTCGGGCGCGCGCCGGATCGACGAGAAAACGATCGCAGCGCTTGTCGGCGAGCCGGTCGCGCGCGCCGACGCCGATTTCGTGCGCGAGGCGACCGGCTTCGCCATCGGCGGCGTTCCGCCGGTCGGCCACCGGACGGCGCCGATCACGTTGATCGATCAATCGCTCGTGGCGCTCCGCGAAATCTGGGCGGCGGCTGGGACGCCCAATGCGGTCTTTCGCCTCACGCCGGCCGATCTCGTCGAACTGACCGGCGGGCGCGTTGCGTCCGTCGCGCAAAAATGAGGTGGGGTCAGATCCGGTCGCAGCCGGCGGCCGCGCAGAACGCAGCGCGCGACGCGCCCATGAGGGCGCGAAGGCCATCGGCGACGGCGGCGCTGAGGCCGGGAAGGCCATAGCGGTTCAGCGGCGCCAGTTGCGCACAGAGGTCGTTGACGATCAGCGGCGGAGCCGACCGCTCTCCGCCGCGAACGATATTGTTCGAGCGTAGCACGTTGGTCTCCAGAGCTTAGAGTATGCCTCTTCATGTGGACGTTCAGAATGGATTAGAGATAGGTTTGCAGTCTCAAATTTCAATGCTCACAGTCATTGTGCAATAGCAACGCCCTCGAACGCGAAGCCGTGAAACGGCTCTTCCTCGATGGCGGACGTCGAGGCGGGCGGCAGCGACCCTGGCGCTCAAACTCGCCTCCGATCAGTGAATGGACTGGTCGCCCAGACGCCGCAGCTTGTCCGGATTGCGCATCACATGGATGGCGACGATCTTGTCGCCTTCGATCTCGAGCGCGGTCGTTTGGGCGCCGTCCCGATCGATGGTGACGAAGCCCGGCAAGCCGTTGATGAAGCTAAGACTGACGCCGTGGCCGCGCGTTCTGCGGGGGCCAACCGTCTCGTTTGGGGCCTCGCGCGTGGTAGACGAGCAGCGACGGGAACCGTCGCGGCCGTCACGCGTCGAATAGTGTCGAATTCTGGGAGACAAAGCTGCCTCTAATGTCTTCGCCAAAGATCAGGATCGGCGTCGGCGGCTGGAATTATGAGCCGTGGCGCGGCGCGTTCTATCCGATGGGCCTGCCGCAGCGCCGCGAGCTCGAATTCTTGAGCCGAAAGCTCACTTCGATCGAGATCGACAGCACCTATTACGGCTCGAAGACGCCGGAAGCTTTCAGGAAATGGCGCGACCAAACGCCGGACGATTTCGTCTTCGCGGTCAAGGGCCCCCGTTTCGCCACCAACCGGCGCGCGCTCATCGAGGCCGGACCGTCGATTGAGCGGTTCTTCATGAGCGGCGTCACCGAGCTCAAGGGCAAGCTCGGCCCGGTCAACTGGCAGTTCGCGACGACCAAGCGCTTCGAGCCGGAAGACTTCGCCGCGTTCCTGAAGCTGCTGCCCGCCTCCGTCGACGGCCTCGCCATCCGTCACGCGGTCGAAGTCCGCAACGACAGTTTCCGCAGCCCCGATTTCGTCGCGCTGGCGCGGCGCGCCGGCGTCGCCGTCGTCATCGCGGGCGACAGCGAATTCCCGCTGATCGCCGACCTGACCGCGCCGTTCGTCTATGCACGCATCATGGGAACGAGCGAGGGGGAAAGGCTCGGATATCCGGGCAACGCGCTCGACCTCTGGGCGAAGCGGGCCAAGGCCTGGGCCGCGGGCCAAGCGGCGCCGGGGCTCGAGACCCTGACGCCGTCCCCCGAGCCGGGAGGCCGCGAGGTCTTTCTCTACGTCATCAGCGGCTTCAAGGCGCGCAATCCCGCGGCGGCGACGGCGCTGATCGAACGGGTCGGATGAGCGTCCGCGGCCTCGGGGCTTCGGCCGGAGACCCTGCCACGAAAATCGCATATGAGGTGTTGGGGTTATGCGGTCCGCGCGTAACAGGGGCAAAAGTCCTGGCGGGACTGCAGGACCGAAAATTTCGGAAGGCCGGCGTTTGCGCAAGCGCTTGATAAGACTCAATCTCGCAAGTGCAGCGTTTCGGTTTGTGCAGTTGCGTGCCCTGAATTTTGCCCCTCTTACGTCTGCGCATGCGTTCGAGGCTGACACGCCGCCACCATTTTTGCCTGCAAACAGGGAGAAAAAAGCGAGGACGACCCGTTTCCTGCCCAAGGTTGACGATGGGGGTCGCGGCGCGATCGGACGAGACCGGAGCGTCGTTCGCGAGCCTCGGCGCCGGGACCGAAGTCCCGGCGCCGCGCAGTGTCTAGCCTTTGATGAAAGCCAGCAGGTCGGCGTTGATCGTCTCGGCCTGGGTCGTGATCATGCCGTGGGGAAAGTCCTTGTAGGTTTTCAGCGTGCTGTTTTTCAGCAGCTTCGCCGACAAGGGCCCGGCGGCGACATAAGGCACGATCTGGTCGTCCTCGCTGTGCATCACCAGCACCGGGACCGTGATCTTCTTCAGGTCTTCGGTGAAGTCGGTCTGGGAGAACGCGACGATGCCGTCATAGTGCGCCTTGGCGCCTCCCATCATGCCCTGCCGCCACCAGTTCCAGATCGCTGGCTCCAGAGCCTTCACGCCCGGCCGGTTGAAGCCGTAGAAAGGTCCTGCCGGAAGGTCGTAGTAGAATTGGGCGCGGTTGGCGGCAAGCTGCGCCTGCAAGCCGTCGAAAACCTCCTTGGGCAGGCCAGCCGGATTGGCGGCCGTCTTTAGCATCAGCGGCGGCACCGCGCTGATCAACGCCGCTTTCGCCACCCGGCTGTCGCCATGCCGTCCCAGATAATGCGTCACCTCGCCGCCGCCGGTCGAATGGCCGACATGGATCGCGTTCTTCAGGTCGAGATGCGCCGTCAGCGCCGCGAGGTCGTCGGCGTAATGATCCATGTCGTGGCCGTCCGCGACCTGGCTCGAGCGCCCGTGGCCGCGCCGGTCATGCGCGATCACGCGATAGCCGCGGCTCATGAAGAACAGCATCTGCGCGTCCCAATCGTCCGCCGAAAGCGGCCAGCCATGGCTGAACACGATCGGCTGGCCCGCGCCCCAGTCCTTGTAGAAAATCTCGACGCCGTCTCGGGTGGTGATCGTAGGCATGTCCTGATCCTTTCGCTGGCGCTGTTGGCGTCGCGACGCCGCGACGCCACGCAAACCCCGCTGCTAAATTGCCGCTTTACCTGCTCCGCAAGGCGATCACGCCTTACGATCCAAAACGACAGAGCGTGCTATCAACCGATTTCGAAGGCGCACCTGTCGTCGCCTCTCGCATCTCACCCACCGACCGTCATGCTGACGCGGGGGCGCCCGCAACCGGGCGGTCAACGACATGATTTCCGCGACCATCCGCCGCGGCGCCGCGACCTCAGCCATCTGGAAGGTTACGTCGCGACCGTGGCTGACGACCTTGGCGCCGATCTTGATCAGCTTTTCACGCAATCCTGGCAATTTCATGCGAACCTTGGCGATGCCGAAGACCGCGGAACCGTGGTCGTTGACCAGGCGGTACGCCAGCGCGTGGAGCCGAGGACGGACGGCGTTGGCGGCGAAGGCGCGGCATGACAGCCGCTTCCACTTGATGCCCTCCTTGATGAACTGCTCGCAGGCGCCGCTCTGGTTGTAGAAGGCGACGACGCGCTCGGCGGGCCGCGCCAGGTTGGTGACGATGAAGCCGACAGGCGAATAGAGCTCGCCCGGATGCCACTCGACCTTTGCCGCAACCCGCCGAGTTTTCTTCCAGCTGTGCGCCCGTCGCCCATCACTCCAACGGCGCGCAGCGGCGGCAGCGCTGCGAAGGCTTGGCAGATGACGGCGCTTCGGCCGTGAGCCGTTCGCGCCCGCAGCGCCGTCTTTATCCGCCGCAACGCATAGCGCCAGATGCTGCGCGACTCGACCGGCGCCGGCCCATCCACGCACATCCTCTTCGCTCCCTCGTGGTTTCGGCTCCGCCGTCCTTGTTCCCGCTCGAATTCGGTTCTGAGCGCGATCTCGATTCATGGATCGGCGAGGATCTGAAGCTCGACCAGACGCCTTTCAATGGCGCGCGCCAGTTCGTCCTCGGTCCGGCCCGCGGCCTTGATCCGGCCCACATAGGGAAAGTTGATGGTTCCGTCGGGCTCCACGCGCGTGGTCGTATCCAGATCCGGCTGATTGATGATCCTGATGCTGACGACGTCCGACGTCGTGAGAACGCGTCCGCCGGCGTCAGTCGGCGGAGCGCCGGCGGCCCCAAGGAACAAAACGCCAACGCAAATCGTCGGGAGCAGCGCGTCTCGCCTCATTGCACGCTCTCTACCGAGGGTCTCGCCGTTCGCGGCGAAGGAGCCCGTCATCCATCTCGCCGCGCCGTGGGCGACTTGCAACCAAATCCCCGACTGACCCTCGGCAGAACACGGGATCAGGCGCCCGCGCGGTCGCCGCCGATCAGCCGCCAGGCGCCAGCGGCGTCCCGCTCGAGCGTGGTCGTCTGCATCCCGAACGGCTCGGGCGTGACGCCGCGGATCCAAAGCTCGATCCGCTCGGCCTCGACCTCGAGGAAAACTGCGTTGGCTCGGTCCGAACTCGGTGGGGAAAAACTGATTGTAGGCGTCCTTCCATCGCCGGCGGACCTCGGACGCGTCCTCGCGCAGCGCAGCTGCGCCGGTCAGGGCGACGAAGGCGTCGTCCTCATCGAATTGAAAGATGAGGGCGACTTTGCCGCCGCGCCGGATGTCGGACGCCTTGCGCGAACGACCGTCGGTGAGGAACCGGATCGTCCAGTCGTTGTCGCCGGGTTCGGGCGGCAGCCGCCCCATTGGCCGCAGGGTGGGGCCGCCTTCCCAGGCGGCGGTCGTCAGCCAGCAATAGCGGGCCTTTGCGATCGCGCTGGCCGCGCCGGCGAGCAGCCGGCTCACTTCGACGCGATCGCGCTCGTCTTCCGCTCGTGACATAGAGACCTCCATTCCCCGGCCTGCGACTTTCCCCCAATCCCATATCTTGCCCCAATGCCATATCTTGACCGAGAAGTCTAGACCGGATAGTCTACAAACATGGGGCGAGCGCTCTTCGACAATGCAGGCTTCCTCGCCGCGGCCCGCGCGCTCGCCAGCGAACGGGGTCCCGCCGCGGTTACGATCAATTCCGTCACGCAGCGCGTGAAAGCCGCCAAGGGCTCCTTCTACTATCGCTTCGCGTCGCGCGACGCGCTGCTCGGCGAGTTGTGGTTGGAAACCGCCCTCGCCTATCAGGAGGGGTTCGTCGCCGCCATCGAAGCCGGCGACGGGCTCGCCGCAGCGCTGCATACACCCGCCTGGGTGCGCCTCCATCTCGAGGACGCGCGGCTGCTGATGCTCTATAGTCGCCACGACTTCGTGCAAGGAGATTGGCCCGCGACGCTCGAACGCGGCGTGCGCGATCAAGCGCAACGATTCGAATCCTGCCTGACGAGCTTTGCGCGACGCGCCTTCGGCCGCGCCGGCCCCGCGCAACGCCGTCGAGCCGCGTTCGTGCTTGCAGAGGTTCCATTGGCTGCCGTCAAGTCGCACCTTCGACAGGGACAACCGCCGCCGCCGCTGGTCGATGAACTGATCGCCAGGACGTATCACGCGATCGTCGGGTGACGGGGCGCCGGCCGCAACCCCGACGCTGACGCCCCCGCGCGCCGTTTGGCCATCTCTCGATTACCGGCGCCGCCGGCGGGCGAGGCTAACCCGCGCCGCCGTGAATCTGCGCCGCGCGGGGCGGGCCCCGCCTCGGGCCGGCAACCTATCGGCGTTTGCGCGCGCGCCTCGCGGCGGGAGCGGGCGCCGGCTCGCCGTCCTCTCTCGCGAGCCACTCCGCAATCTCCCGCCAGGCGCCCCCCATCGTCCGCCGGCCCATGAACAGCGACAGGTGGCGTCCGGGCGCGATGCGGGTTTCGACCCGCGTTCCCCGGCAGAGGGATTTGGCCGCGGTCGCCTGCGGCAGCGACACGACCTCGTCGTCGGCGGCGGCGAGGACGAAGATCGGCGCCTCGACGGCGGAGAGCGCGACGGGACGCCCGAGCGCCGAAAAAGAGCCGCGCGAGAGGCGGTTCTCGCGAAAAATCCATTCCGCCGTCTGCACGAAATAGGCGCCGGGCAGGTCGACGGTCTTGAGGTTCCACGCGTTGAGCCTCGCCATCATCGCCGGGTCGCCGGCGCACTGCAGCGCCTCTTCCGCGTTGAATTCCGGCGACAGATCGTCCGCCCAGAGGGCGAGCGACAGCGACCCGGAAATCCTGCCGCCGCCGAGCGCGACGATCTGGCGGATCGTCGCCGGCGGAACGGAAGCGAGGGTCCGGGTGATGCGCGAGTTCGGCGGCGCCGGGATCGATCGGCGCGCCGGCCAGCACCAGCTTGGCGACCTTCTCGGGGAAGCGGGCGGCATAGGCGGCGGCGAGCCAACCGCCCTGGCACAATCCGACCAGCGAGGCGCGCCCGCCGAGATCGTCGATGGCGACGTTCAGATCGCCGAGATAGGCGTCGATGCCGAAGTCGCGCATCCCCACGGTCGCCGACCTCCAAAAGGTCAGGGCGAGGCGATCCGATCCCCCTTCGGCGAGAACCTTTGCGATGCTGTGGCCTTCGGCGAAATCGGCGATCGAGGCCTCATGAACCGCGTAGGGCGCGACGATCAGCGCCGGCGAGGCCCGCGACGGCGCCGGCTCGCGCTGCTCGAGGAGCAGCATCGTCGCGAGCTCGATGCGAACCCGGCCGAACAGCGGGAAGGGGGTGAGGTCGATCGCGGATCGAGGCCGCTCGGCCAGGGCGGAGCTCACCGGAAAGGCGTCGGCGAAGCGCTCCAGTCCATGCGCGGCCGCGGTCGACCATACCAGGCGCCACAGTTCGAACGGGTCGGCCATCGCCATTCGACCCCCGTTTCGCCCCCGGGCCACAAGCATATCCACCCCGCTGAGCTTCGTCGACCTTGCGGAAGGCCTCGACCCGTCGACGACGCGTTTTGCCGAACGGCGGCCGGAAGGACCATGCCGACCGGCCGCCGCAGACGAAACGCGGCCTCGCGTTCGTCCCGATGTCAAAAAAAACGCCGCGACCGCGCGCAACGCCGCCGTCGCGGCGGAACAAAAGGCGGAGAGCTTCGCGCCGCGAGCGAGGCGCAGTTTCGATAACGGGAATGGCGCCTGAGTGAGGCGGACAATGAGGGTTGATTCGACTGGCGCTCCCAAGGGGACTCGAACCCCTGTTTTCGCCGTGAGAGGGCGACGTCCTAGACCGCTAGACGATGGGAGCCGCGTTCGCCGCGGGGCGAGGCCGCAGTCTATATCGGCGCGCCAGGGCGAACGCAACTGCGCGACCGGGCGAAGCGGCGGGGCGCGCGGCGGCTCAGTTCCGGTTAATCTTTCGGCGCGGACGTTGCCTTGCTATATTGCGAGTCGGCCCGCGCGGCGGAAGGCCGCCAAGGACATTGAGGTGAGCGAATGGCGAGCCTGGCGCGACGCCCGGTGGTGTTGATCGTGTTGCATCAGGAGCATTCGACCCCCGGACGCGTCGGGCTCGCGCTCCGCGCAATGGACGCGCGCCTCGACATCCGGCGGCCGAGCCTCGAAGAACCGCTGCCGAAGACGCTTGCCGAGCATGACGGCGTGGTCGTCTTCGGCGGGCCGATGGGCGTCAACGACTCCTGCGACTGGCTCAAGCGCGAGATCGACTGGCTCGACGTCCCGCTCGCCGAAGAGAAGCCCTTCCTCGGCATTTGTCTCGGCGCGCAGATGCTCGCCAGCGCGCTCGGGGCGCGGGTGTTCAGCTACGAGGACAAGCGCAGCGAGATCGGCTATTTCCCGATTCTACCCAACGCCGCGGGCGACCGGCTCTGCGCCGAGCGGTTTCCGCGATGCGTCTATCAGTGGCATTCCGACGGCTTCGACCTGCCCGCGGGCGCCGAATTGCTCGCCACCGGCGGGCAGGATTTCCCCAACCAGGCCTACCGATACGGCAAGCGCGCGGTCGGCCTGCAGTTCCACCCGGAGGTCACGTATCACATGATGTGCCGGTGGACGCTGCGCGGGGCGGAGCGCCTGACCCGCCCCGGCGCCCAGCAGCGGCCCGGCCATCTCGGCGGCTGGTTCCAGCACGACGGCCGCGTCGCGGCGTGGCTCGAAGCCTTCCTGCCCGCATGGCTCGGCGGGCGGCTCAGCGAGGCGGCGCGTGCGGCCGCCGGACTGCCAGGCGAGCGGAGGCACGCGCCGCAAAGGCTTGGCGCACGAGCCGCCGGGTCGGCCCTCCGCCCGGCGGCGCCTTCGAGCCGCGTTTCCCTGCCGGAACTCGTCTGAGTTCGAATGCCTCGCGCTGCGGGGATTGGGCGGCGAAGCGCCGTCCTCGACGAGGCCCGGCGCCGCTGGGCCGACGCCGAGCCCTCGCCGTCCCCGAATTCAATCTCCGATCGGCGGCGCGGCGCGCCAGCGCGAGGCCGGGCGCGCGAAGACCGCGTGACGGCGCGCCCCATCGCCGGCTAACCGATGGCATCGAGTCAACGGCCGCCGCAGCCGGTAACTGGAATCCTCAAGTGTCGGCATTTTACTGAATTCCCTATCAATTGAGCAGAACCTCGGAGTTACGCTGCGGAAGTCTTGTTCGTGGAGGCCTCGTTCATGCTTCGCAAAATCGTCTTGGCGGGGGCGGTCGCCCTTGCCACCGCCGGATCGGCGACATCGCAAACTTATGGGACGCTCAATTCCAACGTGCTCGGCTTCAATCCGACATCGGTCGGGACGCCGCTTGCCGTTTCGACAACCAACAGCACGGGGCCGCTTCCGGCCGGCGTCACGCTCATCGCAACCAACGTCGGAGTCTCGCAAGGGGCTTTCTGCGCCTTGGGCGCTTCGTCGTCGACCGCGCAGCAATATATCGCGCCAAACGGCGGCTGGTTCGCCTTCGCCGTCGGCGCGGCGACGCAGATTTCCTGCGTGACCGCGTCAGGGGCGACGACAATCAACCTCGTCGGCGGAACGGGGTTTCCGATCGGCAACGGGGGATCCCCAAACGGAATCGCCGCCGCTGTCGGCGCCACAGGATCGCCGGCTCCGACAAGCGCCGTGCTCGAAGGCGGCGTCAGCGGGGGAAATCTGACGCCGCTCATTCAAGCGAACGCTTCTGTTCCCATCAGCATTTCGACCGCCACCACAACGCAGCTGGTGGCGGCGTCAGGCAGCGCGCGAATTTACGTCACGGCATGGGACGTCGTTGCCGGCGGGGTGGGCACGATCAAGCTCGAGTACGGTTCCGGCACAAATTGCGCAACCGGCGCCACGGCATTGACCGGCGCCTACACTCTCACCGCATATTCCGGCGTCGCCAAGGGGATAGGTCTGGCCCCGGTGTTCATCCTCCCGGCCGGCGAGGCGCTCTGCGCCGTCACCAGCGCTGTGGCGCCGATGAACGGTTCCGTCACCTATACGCAGTTCTGACGACGAAAATACTCGCCGGCGTCTGCCCGCGACAGGCGGAGGGTTGGCTCAACGCCCTTCCCGCCCGAGAGGCGGGAAGCGGAGGGCGGCGCCAGTGCGCGCGAAAACGAGCTGCTCGCGGCCGCGTCGGGCGCGACGCCCGGTTGATCAAAACAGCGTCCCCTGCCCGTCCGAGCCTTTGCCCGACCGGGCGCGTTTCGCCCGCGCCGGAGCCGCGTCGGGCGAGGCCCTGCGCGAGGGCGGCTGCGGGGGCGACGTTCGTCCGCTCGCGATCGCCGCGATCGCGCCGTCGGCGAATTCGATCTCGATTGGCTGCGCCTCGCGGATCTCGGCCGCGCGGCGCACCGGACGCTCCGCCGCGTCGCGCACCAGCGCAAACCCGCGCGCGAGCACGCTCTTATAGCTGACCGCGCCAAACAGTTGCGCCGCCGCCGAGAACCGGGCGCGGCCGATCCTCACCCGCTCGGCGAAGGCGCGGTCCATGCGCGCCCCGAGCCGGACGAGCGCCTCGACGCTCTCGCCGCGCCGCCTCGCGAGCAGCGCGCGCTCGCGGGACAACGCCCGTCCAGCCGCTTCGGCCGACCTGCGCGGGCGTTCGATCAGCACGGACGCCAGCCGTTCGAGACGCCCGGAGAGCCCCCGCACGCGTTCCCGCAATCCGGCGAGATGGGCGCGCGGCGAATGACGCGCAAGGCCCCGCGCGAGTCCCGCTATCCGCAGTGCGCGCGCGTCGAGCGCGGCGCGCGCCCGCGCGAGCAAGGCCTCGCCCGCGCGGTCCACCCGCTGACGCGGGCCCTCGACCAGCGCCTCGCCGCTCGGCAGCGCGCGCATGAGCGCGCGAAGATCGGCGCGGCGACGTTGGGCCAAGCGCACAATGGCGCCGCGTCCCCGCGCGTCGAGCTCCGCAACCGTCGCGATCAGTTCGGCGCGCACCGGCACGGCGAATTCCGCCGCCGCGGTCGGCGTCGGCGCGCGCACGTCGGCTGCGTGGTCGATCAGCGTCCAATCGGTTTCATGGCCGACGGCGGCGATCAGCGGGATGGCGCTGCGCGCCGCCGCGCGCACGACGATCTCCTCGTTGAAGCCCCAGAGGTCTTCGAGCGAGCCGCCGCCGCGCGCGACGATCAGCACGTCGGGCCGCGGCGCCGGCCCGCCGGCCTCGAGAGCATTGAAGCCGTCGATGGCCGCGGCGACCTCCGCCGCCGAGGTTTCGCCCTGCACCCGCACCGGCCAGACGACGACGCGCACCGGAAAGCGGTCGGCAAGCCGGTGGAGGATGTCGCGGATGACCGCCCCCGTCGGCGACGTCACGACGCCGACGACCCTGGGCAGGAACGGAACCTGGCGCTTGCGCGCCGCGTCGAACAGCCCTTCCTCGGCGAGCTTCTTGCGGCGCGCTTCGAGGAGCGCCATCAGCGCCCCAAGGCCGGCGAGCTCCAGGGACTCGATGACGATCTGATAGCTCGACTTGCCGGGGAAGGTCGTCAGCCTGCCCGTCGCGACCACCTCGAGCCCCTCCTCCGGCTTGACCCGCATGCGCGCGAACGTCGTGCGCCAGATCACGGCGTCGAGCCGCGCGTTGGCGTCCTTGAGGCTGAAATAGGCATGGCCCGAGGAATGGGGCCCGCGATAGCCGGAAATCTCGCCGCGCACCCGCACGTAGCCGAAGCGGTCCTCGATCGCGCGCTTGAGCGCGTTCGACAGCTCGCTGACGGTGATCTCGGGCGCGTTGCTCGCGCGAACCTCGGGTTCGGCCATCGCCGGACTATGCCCGATCGGGCGGGCGGAGGCGAGACGCGCGGCTGCTCACGGGCGCCCCGCTCCCGAACGATGCTGGCTCGTCCGCCACGGCGTTCTGGTGAGCTCCGGGGGACGCCAATGGCGCCGCGGCGCTTCCCCGCCCTATGGCGCGGAGCGGCGAAAGGCCTTAAAGGGGGCCCGCAGAGGTTTCCTCGTCTTCGCCATGTTCGCGCCGCGATCTGGTAATCTAACCGCCCGCGTCCTCGAGCGACGCGCCGGGCGGGCTGAGACGCGCTGGGGCTTCTGACGGCAGGATAGCGGCGGTGGCAGGCATGACGGACGGCTTCGTCTGGCGGAGGGTTTTGGCGCCCGGGATCGCGATCGCGGCGATCGCCGCGCTGGCGGGGATTTTCGCAGAGGGCGAGGCCTTCGCCCAGAGCGCCGAATGCGCCCGCCTGCAGGCGGCCATCGCCGCCGCGCCGCGCGGCGGCGGGCAGTTCGAGGCGGCCGCCGAGCACCAGCGCGCCGAACTCTCGCGGACCAGCGCCTACGCCCATTCGATCGGCTGCGACAACCAGAAGTTCCTCTTCTTCGGCTCCGAGCCGCCGCCCCAGTGCGGCGAAATCAAGGGACAGATCGCCCGCATGCAGGCAAATCTCGCGGATCTGCGGGCGCGCGCCGGCGGCGGCCGGGGCGACCTGATCGCGCGCTACAATTCTGAATGCGTCAACGCGCCGAGGCCGCCGGCCAATATCTTCGAAGCCCTGTTCGGCGGCGGCGCGAGACCGACGATCGAGCCGCTGAACCCCGACGCGATTCCCCCGGATGAACAACAGCAGATGATCGAGAAATCGATCGAAAAGGAAAAGACCGGGGTCAACGCGCATGCCGGCTCTTATGCGGTCTGCGTGCGAACCTGCGACGGCAGCTTCTTCCCCGTCTCCTATTCCGGCGCCGGCAGCCGCGCCGACAGCCTCGAAGAGGTCTGCCGGTCGCTCTGCCCCAACGCCGACGTGGAGCTCTATTCGTTTCCGTTCGGCGGCACGGTCAACGAGGCGGTGTCGTCGACCGGCGAGCGTTACGTCGATCTGCCCAACGCGCTGAAATTCCAGCAGTCGTTCGATTCGACCTGCTCCTGCCGTCGCAAGGGCGAGAGCTGGGCGCAGGCGCTCGCCGCCGCGGAGGCCAAGTACGGCCATGAGTCGCGCGACATTCTGGTGACGCCGGAGAAGTCGGCGGAGATGTCGCGGCCGATCCTTGCGAAGGCCGCGGCCGACCCCAAAGCGAAGCCGGCCAAGACCAACGCCAAGGCGACCGCCCAGTCGCTCGACGCCGCGGCCCCGGCCTCCGGCTCAGCGACCCTGGCGCCGGGCGGCGTGACGGTCCCTGGCGGCGTGACCCCGGCCCCTGGCAGCGTGACCCCGGGCCTCGACGCCAACGGCGCCGACACGGCGCTGAGCGCCGCGGCGGCGGCCGTCAGCCGCGAGGCCTCCGGCATCGCGGGCGGAGACGCGCAGCAGGGCGGCGCGCGCTACGGCGAAGGCCAGGGCCAAACGGTGACCGAAACCGGTCCAGACGGAGTCACGCGGAAGGTGCGGATAGTCGCGCCGACGCTCTAGCCCGCCCGATCAGCGGTAGGAGCGCCGCCAGCTCCGGCCCGGCCTCGCGGCCGGTCAACGCCAGCCGCAGGGGGTGATAGAGTTCCCTGCCCTTGCGGCCGGTGAGCGCCTTGAGCTCGTTCGTCCACTCGCTCCAGGTCGACCCGTTCCACTCGCCTTCCGGCAGGCGCGAGGCGGCGAGTTCGAGAAACGCCCGGTCCATGACGACCGGCGTGACGTCGCCTTCGACCACCTGCCGCCAGATCGTCGCTTCGCCGAGGCGGGCGAGATTGCCGCGCACCGCGAGCCAGAAGGCCTCGGCGTTCGGCCCCGCGACGCCGAGCGCGCCGAGCCGTTCGGCCACCGCGGCGTAGGGCGTTTGATGGAGCGCGCGCGCCGAAAGCGCGTCGAGTTCGGCTTCGTCGAAGCGCGCCGAACCGTGCGACAGATGCTCGAGATCGACCACCTGCGCGAGTTCGTCGAGCGAGGCGACCGGCCGCACGGCTTCGGCGGAGCCGACCAGAACCGCGAGTGCGGCGACCGCAAGCGCCTCGACGCCCTTCTCGCGCAGCGAGGCGATCGACAACGCGCCGGTGCGCTTCGACAGGCCCTCGCCGCCGGCGTCGGTGAGCAGATTGTGGTGTCCGAAGTGGGGCGCGGCGCCCGCGAGCGCCTCGAAGATCTGGATCTGCACCGCTGTGTTGGTGACGTGATCCTCGCCGCGAATGACATCGGTGACGCCAAAATCGATGTCGTCGACCACGGAGGGGAGCGTATAGAGATAGGTGCCATCCTCGCGCCGCAGCACCGGATCCGACAGCGAGGCGCAATCGATGTGGCTTTCCCCGCGCACCATGTCGTCCCAGCGCACCGTGATCGGCTCGAGCCGGAGCCGCCAATGCGGCCTGCGGCCGGAGGCCTCGAGCGCGGCGCGGTCGGCGTCGGTCAGGCGCAGCGCGGCGCGGTCGTAGATCGGCGGGCGGCCGAGGGCCTGTTGACGCCTGCGGCGCCGGTCCAGTTCCTCCGCCGTCTCGTAGGCCGGATAGAGGCGGCCTTGCGCCTTGAGCGTTTCGGCCGCCGCGTCATAGGCCGCCATGCGCTCCGACTGGCGGCGCACGAGGTCGGGCTTGACGCCGAGCCATGCGAGATCCTCCTCGATCGCCTCCGCGTATTCGGGTTTCGAGCGGTCGAAGTCGGTGTCGTCGAATCGGAGGATGAACGACCCGCCATGGCGGCGGGCGTAGAGCCAGTTGAGCAGCGCGGTGCGGGCGTTGCCGATATGGATGCGCCCGGTTGGCGACGGGGCGAAGCGGACGATCGGGGCCGAATTCATGAGCCTTCATAGAAGCGTCGCGTCGGACCGGCAATATCGTTGGCGTCAATTCGCGAAACGAGTACAATCACGGAATGACAGTCAGCGCCTTGGCCGCCGGGCTCTGCGTCTCGGGCGGCGGGATTCATGTATACACCGTCGCGCTCGCGATGCGCCGTTGCGCGCGCCGCCGGCGCGCGACCCCGGCGCCAAGGAACGCCCCCGCCGTCAGCATCGTGCAGCCGCTCTGCGGCGTCGAGACCTTCTCGCGCGAAACCCTGCGCTCGATCTTCGCGCTCGACTATCCGGACTACGAGATCGTCTTCTGCCTCGCCAGCGCCGACGATCCGATCGCGCCGCTCGTGCAACGCGCGATCGCGGCTCATCCCGAACGCCCGGCGCGACTCCTGATCGGCGACGATCGGGTCAGCGCCAATCCCAAGCTCAACAATGTGGTGAAGGGTTGGAAGGCGGCGCGCCATGACTGGGTGGTCATCGCCAACTCCAACGTGCTGATGCCTCCAGACTACATCCAGCGGTTGCTCGAGCGCTGGCGACCCGACACCGGCATCGTCTGCGCGCCGCCGATCGGGTCGCGGCCGGAATCGTTCGGCGCGGACATCGAGTGCGCCTTTCTCAACACCTATGAGGCGCGCTGGCAGTATGCCGCCGAGGCCGCCGGATTCGGCTTCGCCCAGGGCAAGACGATGCTGTGGCGGCGCGACGTCCTCGAGGCCGGCGGGGGCATCGAAGCGCTTGGCGCCGAGATCGCCGAAGACGCGGCGTCGACCAAGCTCGTCCACGCCCAGGGCCTGGACGCCCATCTCGTCAATCAGCCGTTCCAGCAACCGCTTGGCCCACGGCGGCTGAAGGACGTCTGGTCGCGCCAGATCCGCTGGGCGCGCCTCCGGCGAGCGACCTTTCCGGCGCATTTCGCGCCGGAAATCCTGACGACGAGCCTGCTGACGATCGGCGCAGCCGCATTCGCCGCGCCCGAATTCGGGCTGAGCGTCTGGTCGAGCGTCGCGCTCGCCGCTCTCTTCTGGTATGCGGTCGAGGCCCTGCTCGCCTTCGTCGCCGGCTGGCCGCTGAGCTGGCGAAGCCTTCCGGCGTGGATCGTTCGGGACGTTCTGCTGCCCGTCCTGTGGGGCGAGGCCTGGACCGGCGACAACTTCGTCTGGCGCGGCAACGCCATGAGCGTCGACGAAACGGCGCTTGGGGAAGCAGCGTCGGGCCCCCCGCCGCAAATGTGAACGGCGATTGGTCGCGCCGATCGACAACTTCACGCAGGCCGGCCCAAATTCCGCTCAAGTGACACGCTAAGGGCACTGTCGACGGCCGCGTCAGACGGCCGCATTCAAATTTCCGTACATAAGTGATAGATCGCGATTGGGAGGAGGCTGAGAGTATGCAGTCGCATAGCGAAGACGTTCGGATGCAAGTCCTGAACGCCCTCCATTGGGATCTTGCGGTCCCGCGCCATCGGTTGAAGGTCGAAGTCGAAAACGGCTGGGTGACGATGTCCGGTTTGGTCGATCTGCCCTATCAGCGCTCGTGCGCCGAGTTCGACGCCCGCAATGTTCCGGGCGTCGTCGGGGTCATCAACCACATCCGCCTCGTGCCGAAAGATAGGGATGCGCCTCCCGCAGGCTGGCACTGACCTGACCTGATGATTTCGTGACGCGCCCTCGGCGGGCGCCGTCATACGGTCTTCAGCATGCCGCCGTCGACGAAGTAGGTCGAACCGACGGAATAGCTCGCGCGCTCCGAGCAGAGGAAGACGAAGAAATTCGCCAGCTCCTCGGGGGTGGCGAAGCGTTTGGTCGTCGCGTGCTCGCGCGCCACCCCGTCGAGATAGGCCTGCCAGCCGCCGCCGGTGTCCGCAGTCAGCTGCTTGGCGGTCTTGATCCAGTCGGGCGTCAGAATGAGGCCCGGGTTGACGCAGTTGACCCGGATGTTGTCGCCGACGAGTTCGGTCGCCAGACATTTCGAGAACATCATCAGCGCCGCCTTGGTCGTGTTGTAGATCGGCTCGTACCACAGCGGCTGGACGGCGCAGATCGAGGCGTTGTGCAGGATGACGCCGCCGCCTCGCGCCTTCATGAGCGGCGCAAGGCCGCGGGCCAGCCGCACCGCCGCCATCACATGCAGATCCCAATAGGCCTGCCACTTCTCGTCCGGCGCCTCCATCACCGTCTCGTTGCTGCCGGCGCCGGCGTTGTTGACGAGAATGTCGGCGCCGGCGAATGCCTGCTTGACCGCGGCGATGAGCGCGTCCGTCCCCTCGCGGGTCGCGACGTCGCAGGCGACGGCTTCGGCGCGGACGCCGAATTCGCCGGCGACGCGCCGCGCCTCGTCGCGCACGAGATCGGCGCCGCGCGCCGCCAGCACGAGATCGACGCCCTCGGCGGCAAGGCCTTCCGCGATCGCGAGCCCGATGCCGACGCTGCCGCCCGTGATGACGGCGACCTTGTTCTTGAGCCCGAGGTCCACGTTTCGCCCTCCGCTCTCACCAGCAGGTGTACCCGCCGTCCGCCAGCACGATCGAGCCGGTCATCAGGCTCGCGGCGTCGGAGGCGAGAAACAGCACCACCGCCGCGACCTCGTCCGGTTCGCCCATGCGCGCCATCGGCGTGCCCTCGATCCAGGCGTCGAACATCGCCTTGTTGGTCTTAGCCAGCGCGGTGAGCGGCGTGTTGATATAGGTCGGGGCGACCGCGTTGACGCGAACCCCGCGCGCGCCCCATTCGGCGGCGAGCGATTTCGTCAGGTGATGCACGGCGGCTTTGGAGGCGTTGTAACAGGCCTGCGGCTGCGGCTTGTTGACGATGATCCCGGACATCGAGCCCACGTTGACGATCGAGCCGCGTCCCGCCGCCAGCATCGGCCGGCCGAAGGCGCGACAGCACCAGAAGACGCCGTTCAGATTGACGTCGACGACGTCGAGCCAACGCTCGTCGGTCGCATCCTCGGCCGCGACCTCGGAGCGCGCAATGCCGGCGTTGCAGACGAGAATGTCGATGCGGCCCTTCTCCGCCATCACCCTGACGGCGGCCGCCTCGACCTCGGCGGAATTCCTCACGTCCATGTCGATGACGTCGGTCGCATATCCAATCGCCTTCATCGTCGCCTGCGCCTCTGCCGCGGCCTTGGAATTGCGATCGGCGATATAGACGTGGGCGCCCGCTTCGGAGAGCGCCTCGACGCAGGCGAGCCCGATCCCCTGCCCGCCGTCGGTCACGACCGCGACGCGCCCCTTGAGGTTGAAGCGATCGAGGTACATCGCGCCGCCTCCCGACGACGTCGTCAGCTCATCCAGTTGCCGCCGTCGACGTTGAGCGTCTGCGCGACGACGTAATCGCTGTCGGACGAGGCGAGAAACACCGCCGGCCCGCGATAGTCGTCCGGCCGGCCCATGCGACCGTAAGGCACCGCTTCGCCGACTATGCGCTTCTTCTCTCCGATTGGGCGATGCTCGTACTTGGCGAAGAGGGCGTCGACCTGATCCCACATCTGCGTATCGACCACCCCGGGCGCGATGCCGTTGACGTTGATGCCGTGCTTGATCAATTCGAGACCAAGCGACTGGGTAATGCTGATGACCGCCGCCTTGCTGGCGCAATAAACCACGATTTGGGGTTCGCCGCGCCGGCCGGCCTGCGAGGACATGTTGATGATCTTGCCGCCGCGGCGTTGCTTGATCATCTGCCCCGCGACCGCCTTCGTGACGAACAGCAGGCCTCGCACATTGATGCCGAATTGACGGTCGAAATCCGCTTCAGTGAGTTCTGTTATCGGCCCCATGTTAAAAATGCCGGCGTTGTTGACGAGGATGTCGACGCCGCCGAGTTTTTCGAGAACCACAGCCATCATCGCCTCGATCGAGGCGCCTTCGCGCACATCAAGCCGGACGGCCATGGCCTTGCCGCCGAGATCGGCGGCGACCGCCTCGGCTTGAGCCGTCTCCACGTCGCCGATGACGACATGCGCGCCCTCGCCGGCGTAGGCGCGAACGATCGCCTCGCCTATGCCGCGCGCGCCGCCAGTGACGATGGCGACCTTGTCTTTGAGCTTCATCGCCGTTTTCCTCTCATGGTCGTCATCTCGAACCAATCTGCTCAGCTACGGCTCGCCCGAGAGATAGCCGGCGAGCGTCGCGCGCACGCCGTTCGTCCACAGCGAGGCGAGCGCGCCCGAGAACGCGCCGACGTAAGTCGGATTGTCGGCAAGTTCGCCAAAAATGTCGCGCATGGCGAGGAAGGCGCGCGGGTCGCTCCGCGCGGGCCTGGCCGCCGCCTGCAGACGGTCCCAGCTCGGATCGTTCGGCGGAATGGTCTTGCCGCTCTCCGATTCACCGTAGCAGTAGCGGCACCACATCGCCGAAACGAGCGCGAGGCCCTTGACGCTCGCCCCGGCCGCAAGGCGATCCCTGACGGTCGGCAGAACGAATTTCGGCTGCCGGTTCGAGCCGTCGAGGCAGAGCCGCGAAATCGTGTCGCCGATCTTCGGATTGGCGAACCGCTCGGCGACCTTCTTGCGATAGGCCTCGAGATCGACCTGAGGCGGCGGTGGAACCACCGGGATGATCTCCCGCCTGGTCAGCGTTTCGAGGAATGCGCGGATCTGCGCGTCCTCCATCGCCTCGTGCGCGAAATGGACGTCGAGGATTCCCGCGGGATAGGCGATCGCCGCATGTCCTCCGTTGAGGATGCGGATCTTCATCAGTTCATAGGGCGCGACGTCCGAGGTGAAGGTGACGCCCGCCTTCTCCAGCGCCGGCCGGCCGGCCGGAAACCTGTCCTCGACCACCCACTGGCGGAACTCCTCGCAGAACACCGGCCAGTTGTCCTCGATCCCATAGGTCTCGCGCAGGATGGCGCGCTCGCGGTCGGTCGTGGCCGGCGTGATGCGGTCGACCATGGAATTGGGGAAGGAGACGCTGCGCGCGCATCCATGCGGCGAGCGCAGGGTCGGAAAGCTCGGCGAGGCCGGCGACGGCGTTCTCGGTGACGTGGCCGTTGCCGGGGATGTTGTCGCACGACATCACGGTGAAAGGCGGGACGCCCGCGGCGCGGCGGCGCTCGAGGCCCGCCGCGATGAGGCCGAAAGCAGTCTTGGGCGCCTCCGCATGCGCCGTGTCATAGACGATGTCGGGATGGGTCGGATCGAACCGCTGCGTCGCCGGCGAGATGTAATAGCCGCCCTCGGTGACGGTCAGCGAAACGATGCGGATCTCGGGCCGCGCGAGCGCGGCGAGCATGGCCTCGACCTCGAAGGGCCTCAGAAAATCGATCATTGCGCCGGTCACGCGCACGGTCGTTGCGCCCGCCTCCTGCTCGACGACGGTCGTCAGCCAGTCCTGCTCGGCGAGCTTTTCGCGCATCGCGATGTCGGCTTCGCGCACCCCGGCCCCGACGATCGCCCAGTCGCGGTCGACCCCGGCGTTGAACAGATCGTCGAGATAGACCGCCTGATGGGCGCGGTGAAAGTTGCCGACGCCGATATGAACGATGCCGGGGCTGAGATCGGAGCGCTTGTAGCGCGGCGCGCTCACGTTCGGCGGCAACTCAGCGAGGGCGGCGGAGGAAAGTTTGACGCTCATGTTTCGCTGTCCGGTCTCGAAATGACGCTGACGCGGCGCTTTGCGGCGAGCGGCCGTCAGCCGATTCGCCTGCCCTCCTTGTCGAACTTGTGGAGGTGCGCTTCGCGCGGCGTCACGAAAATTTTCTGACCGGCCGTCAGCGGCGCCTCGCCTTCAAGCCTCAGGGTCAGCGCGCCGATGCCGTCGGCGTCGGCGTGGACGAACGTGTCGGAGCCGAGATGTTCGGCGAGGCGGACCTTCGCCGGCCATTCGCCCGCTGTCGTCGAAATGTCCGCGTGCTCGGGGCGGATGCCGATCGTCGCGGCGCCGCGCTTCTCGGCGCGGCGCGGCCCTGGATCATGTTCATCGTCGGCGAGCCGATGAAGCCGGCGACGAAGAGGCCGTTGGGCCGGTTGTAAAGCTCGAGCGGCGTGCCGACCTGAGCGACCGAGCCCCGGTCGAGCACGACGATCTTGTTGGCCATGGTCATGGCCTCGACCTGGTCGTGAGTGACGTAGACCATCGTCGTCTTGAGCGCGTTATGGAGTTCGCCGATCTCGACCCGCATCTGCACGCGCAGCGCCGCGTCGAGATTGCGAGAGCGGCTCGTCGAACAGGAACGCCTTCGGCTCGCGCACGATCGCGCGGCCGATGGCGACGCGCTGGCGCTGGCCGCCGGAGAGCTGGCGCGGCTTGCGGTCGAGATAGTCGGTCAGGTTCAACGTCCCAGCGGCCTTGCGCACCTTCTGCTCGATGACCTCGGCGCTCTGCCCGGCCATCTTGAGGGCGAAGGCGATGTTGCCGCGCACGCTCATGTGCGGATAGAGCGCGTAGGACTGGAACACCATAGCAAGTCCGCGCTGCGACGGTCCGACGTTGGTTGCGTCCTTGCCGTCGATGAGGACCTGCCCGGAGGTGACGTCCTCGAGTCCGGCGATCAGGCGCAACAGCGTCGACTTGCCGCAGCCCGACGGCCCGACGAAGACGGCGAACTCGCCGTCCTTGATGTCGAGATCGACGCCGTTGATGACGCTGACGGCGCCGAACGCCTTCTTGACCGACTTCAGCTGGATGCTGCCCATGGTCGCATTCTCCCTTTTGCCGGCTTATTTCACCGCGCCGAAGGTCAGGCCCCGGACGAGCTGCTTCTGCGAGAACCAGCCGAGGATGAGGATCGGCGCGATGGCGAGAGTGGAGGCCGCCGAAAGCTTCGCCCAGAAGAAGCCCTCCGGCGCCGAGTACGAAGCGATGAAGGCCGTCAGAGGCGCGGCGTTGGACGTCGCGAGATTGAGCGTCCAGAACGCTTCGTTCCACGACAGAATGATCGCCAGCAGCATGGTCGAGGCGATGCCCGGCACCGACATCGGCGTCAGCACGTAAAGAATCTCGTTGAACAGTGAGGCCCCGTCCATGCGCGCGGCCTCGAGGATATCGACTGGAATTTCCTTGAAGTAGGTGTAGAGCATCCAGATGAGGATCGGCAGGTTGAGCAGCATCAGCACGAAGCCGATGCCGATGAGGCTGTCGAGCAGATGCAGGTCGCGGAACAGAAGATAGATGGGCACCAGCACGCCGACCGCGGGCATCATCTTGGTCGAGAGCATCCACATCAGGAGGTCTTTGGTGCGCTTGCCGGGCGCGAACGCCATCGACCAGGCGGCGGGTACGGAGATGAGGAGGCCGACCACGTTGGCGCCGACCGACAGCACGATCGAATTGAAGGCGTAATGCAGATAGTTCGAGCGCTCTGCACCTCGGCGTAGTTTTCGAGCGTCCAGTTGAAGAACAGGAATTTCGGCGGCATCGCGATCGCGTCGAGCTCGCTCTTGAAGCTGGTGATGAACGTCCAGAGGATCGGGAAGAAGATCAGGAACGCGACGACCCAGGCGAGGACCGTGACGCCGACCCGCTTGCCGACGGATTGCTTCATGGCCATCGCTCAGCCCTCCAGGTTCCGGCCGACAATGCGCATCAGGAAAATCGCCACGATGTTGGCGAGCACGACCGCGATGATGCCGCCTGCGGAGGCGCTGCCGACGTCGAAATTGAGCAGCGCCTCCTTGTAGACGAGGAACGGAATGTTTGTCGTCGCGACGCCGGGGCCTCCGGAGGTCGTCACGTAAATTTCCGCAAACACGCTCAAGAGGAAAATCGTCTCGATCAGGATGACGACGGTGATCGCGCGCGCAATATGCGGAAGAACGATATAGCCGAAGTAGGAGAGCGGGCCGGCGCCGTCGAGCGACGCGGCCTCCTTCTGCTCCTCGTCGAGCGACTGCAGCGCGGTCAGGAGGATGAGGCTCGCGAACGGCAGCCATTCCCACGACACGACGATGATGACCGACAGCATCGGATAGTTGGTGAACCAGACGATCGGCGAAAAGCCCAGCGAACGGGCGATCCAGGCGAAGAGACCCGAGTTCGGGTTCATCAGCAGGTTCTTCCAGACGAGCGCGCTGACCGTCGGCATGACAAAGAACGGCGCGATCACCATGAGCCGCATCACGTTCTGCCCGAACACCGGCTGGTCCATCAGCAGCGCCACCAGGATCCCGCCGCAGACGCTGATGACGAGCACGGAGACCGACGAGGATCAGCGTGTTGAAAAGCGCGGCGATAAAATCTGGATCGGAGAGAAAGGCGGTATAATTCTGCAAGGCCGACGAAACCGTAGCTGTCAGGGTCGAGCAGGCTGTAGCGCAACGACGAGAAATAGAGCGTCATCACCAGCGGCACGATCATCCACGCAAAGAGCAGGATGACCGAGGGTGCGACTAGCACGCGGCCTGCGGCGGTGGTTTGTTGCGTCGCCATCCTTAATGGCCCTCCCGCGTCTTGGTCGTCCGCGACTTTTCGCGTCGCGGAACGTCGGCTTTTCGCCGTCGGCGGCCTCGGTTTGCGAGGCAAAGGCGAGCCTGAAACGCTGCCCGCCGTTGATGGTCTCAATGTCCTCCCGAAGTCCCCTCGTCGCGAGCGAGGAGGGGGCGGGACGGGGAGGAGCGTCCCAGCGTCGCGCCCCGCGGCTCTTATCGAGCCGCGAGGCGTTCAGCCTCCGCTTACTTGATGTAGCCGGCCTTCTTCATCGCCGCTTCCGTGCTGGCCTGCGCCTTGGCGAGCGCGGCATCGACGCTCATCGTGCCGGCGAGCGCGGCCGAGAAGTCCTGGCCGACGTCGGTGCCGATGCCCTGGAACTCGGGGATCCCCACGAACTGACCGCCGGTGTAGGGAACCGGCTTGACAGTCGGATGGGTCGTGTCGGCCGCGTTCATCGACTCCAGCGTCATCTGAGCGAAGGGCGCGGCCTTCAGATACTCCGGGTTCTTGTAGAGCGAGGTGCGGGTTCCTGGCGGAACGTTGGCGACGCCCTACTTGGAGGCAACGAGATCGAGGTAATGCTTGCTGGTCGCCCAGGAAATGAACTTCTGCGCCGCGTCGACATTCTTCGAGCTCGCCGGAATCGCCAGCGCCCACGTCCAGAGCCAGTTGCCGTGGTCGCCGAGGCCGGCGTCGGGCGCGAGCGCGAAGCCGACCTTGTCGGCGACCTTCGACTGCTTCGGGTCGCTGATCAACGACGCCGCGACCGTCGCGTCGATCCACATGCCGCACTTGCCGTCGTTGAACAGCGCGAGGTTCTCGTTGAAGCCGTTCGACGAGGCGCCTGGAGGGCCGTCGGCCTTCATCATCGAGACGTAGAAGTCGAGCGCCTTCTTCCATTCCGGCGAGTTGAGCTGCGGCTGCCACTTCTCGTCGAACCAGCGCGCCCCGAAGGTGTTGGCCAGGGAGGTGAGGAATGCCATGTTCTCGCCCCAGCCCGGCTTGCCGCGCGCGCAGATGCCGTACACGCCGGCCGCCTTGTCGGTCATCTTGTCGGCAGCCTGGCGGACGAAGTCCCAGGTCGGCCTTTCGGGCATCTTGAGCCCGGCCTTGTCCATAAGGTCCTTGCGGTACATCATCATCCAGCTCTCGCCATAAAAGGGCGCGCCGTAGAGCTTGCCGTCGTAGGAAAGGGCGGCGCGGATGGCGGGCAGCAGGTCGTTGACGTCGTAGTCGGCGCCGAGCTTGTCGAGCGGCACCAGCCAGCCCTTCTTGGCGAAGATCGGAACTTCGTAGTTGCCGCCCAGTGCAGATGTCGAACTGGCCGCCCTTGGTGGCGGCGTCGGTCGTCTCCTTCTGGCGCAGCACGTTTTCTTCCAGCGTGACCCAGTTGAGCTTGATGTCGGGATTGGCTTTGGTGAAATCGTCCGTCAGCTTCTGCATGTCGATCATCTGGCCGTTGTTGACGGTGGCGATCGTCAGCGTGGTGTCGGCGTAAGCGGGAAGCGAGAAGCTTGCGAGCGCAACGGCCCCGAGCAGGCCCTTCACGAGAACCTTCATGATCGTTTCCTCCGATGAGCAATCCCATATGGTGGGCAATTGCTAAGTTAGCGGGCGAATACTCGCCATATTGACATGTCAGAGTCAACCTCAAATCGTCGCTGCACCGCACAATATCTGCATAAAATTCGGATAAAACTATGAAAATAAAGATTATTATCGTCGCGCGGGTCACCTCTGCAACAGGTGCTCCGCCGTCGATTCATCCGTAACGAGACCGGAAATCAGGCCGCCTATCAGCGCCGCCCGTAGCGGAACGCGTCGCGACGGGCCCATGGCGACCCCGATCACCAGCCGGTTCCCCGCCTTCCGCAAGGGCGCGCCGGCGACCCGCAGGTTGGTCCCCTCGGTCAGCACGCGCCCCGCCGCGTCGAACGCCCAGCCAGTGATTTCCCCGACCGCGCCGAGCTGGCGCAAGGCCTCCGCCTCCTGACGCGTAATGATGCCGTCCTGCACCAGCGGCGCCGAATCGCCGACAGAGCCGACGCCGACGAAGCTCACGTCGGTGCGCTCGACGAGGTCGAACAGACTCTTCACCGAGGCGAGGCTCGTCAGCAGTTCGCGCTCCTCGACCGATCGCGCCACGACGGGCAGCGGCATCGGGTAATGGGGCGCGCGCACGGTGTCGGACACGCGAATGATGACGTCGTAGAACGACGCCGAGCCGTCGGTTTTGGTCGTGCCGACGAGCGCGACCAATTTATGCTGCGGGCATTCCATCGCCGGCAGCTGGTCGGCGACGGCGCGCATTGTGCGCCCCGTGCCGATCCCGATGATCGCGGGCTCCGTCCTTCTGAGCCAGCGCTCGAATTCGGCCGCCGCCGCCTGCGCGATGCCGAGCGTCGAGGAGGTCGAGTCCGGATCGGTCGGCGCGACGTCGCAGAAGCGCAGGTCGTAACGGATCTTCAGCGCGGCGGCGAGCTCCATGCAGCGCGCGATCGGATGGTCGAGCCTGACCTTGATGAGGCGCTCGCTGATGGCGAGGGAGACGAGGCGCTGGGCCGCCTGGCGCGAGATGCCGAGCTTGCGCGCGATCTCGTCCTGGGTGTTGCCGGCGACGTAATAGAGCCAGCCCGCGCGCGCGGCTTCGTCGAGCCTCAGACCCTCCTGATCTGTCTTGCGCGCCATCAGACCCCCTTCGCGGCCTCCGGCGCCGACCGCTGCGCGACGATCTCCGGCAGCCGCGCCATGTCGTCGAAAATGAGGTCCGCCCCCGCCGCCGTCAATTCCGCCGCCTGACCCGGGGCCGAGAAGTGGCTGCCGCCGGCAAAGCCGAACACCGTCATGCCGGCGGCGCGCGCCGCCGCGACGCCGGCGACGCTGTCCTCGATCACCAGGCAATCCCGCGGGGCCGCGCCCATCGAGCGCGCCGCGAACAGGAAAAGATCGGGAAGGGGCTTGCCGCGCTGAACCTCGGCGGACGAGAAGATGTTGGGCGCGAACAGCGTCTCGTAATCCGTGACCCGCAGCGCGAAGCGCAGCCGTCCCGGCGCGCTCGACGAGGCGACGCAGACGCGCGCGTTGAGCCCCTGCACCGCCTGCCGCACGCCTTCGACGCCTTTCAGTTCGCGCTCGAAGGTCGCGAGGATCTCGCGCGACAGCGCGCCGGAAAAATCCTTCGGCAGCGGCGCGCCGCGTTCGGCCTCGATCCGCCTCAGGACCGTATCCTGTCGCATGCCGAGGAAACGCTCGCGCGTCTCTTCGTCGCTGAGCCGCAGCCCGGCCTCGCCGAGCATGCGCCGCGTGACGCCAAGCGCGATGACTTCGCTGTCGACAAGCACGCCGTCGCAGTCGAAGATGACGACTTCCGGCCAGAGCGCCGCCCGCATCGCCCGCCGGACTTCGCGCTCGGCCCGCTCGAGGATCGCGAAGGCGCGGCGCTTGCGGGCGTGAAACGCCGCGATCGCGCCGCCCGCCGTCTCGGCTCTGTCGCCGAGGGCCGACATCGACCCCATCGCCGAGTTCACCGTCTCATGTCCGGCCGCGACGGCGCCGATCATCGCCGAGCCGAGCAGCACCGGCTCCGCCGTTTCGGGCGCGCACACCGCTTTGCCGCAGGCGTCCGCGATGATCTGGCGCACGAGGGCGCTCTGCGCCGCTCCGCCGCTGACGACGATCGTGTCGAAATCGTAGCCCGCCCGCTCGAAGGCGGCGACGACGTCGGCGATCCCGTAGGCCAGTCCGCTGAGGCCGGCGACATAGAGCTCCTCGAGGCTCGCCGCGTCCTCTCGCAAATCCAGTCCGACAATCCCTGCCCGCGCCGCGGCGTCGGCCACCGGCGCACGCTCGCCAATGAACGAAGGCAGGACGTGGAGTTCCTTCGGCGATCAGCGCCGCCTGCGACACCCCGCCGGCGCGGGCGACGATCTCGCGTTCGAGCGCGTCGAACCCGCGCGCCGACGCCTCCGCGAAAGCCGGATGCACCCGCATGAGACGGTCGATCGCCGCGCCGAACGCCGACTGGCCTCCGTCCATCAGCCATTGGCCGGGCGTCAGCGCGGAAAAGTGCGGGCCCCACACCGCGTCGATGAAGCGCGGCTCGTCCGAGACCGCCATGCAGCTCGAGGAGGTGCCGAGGATCAGCGCGAGCCGCCGGCGCGGATCGCCGGGTTTTCCGTCCGCGCTCGCGCCCAACGTGCCGAGTGCGCCCGCATGCGCGTCGATGAGCCCCGCCCCGACCGGCGTTCCAGGGATGAGCCCCATCGCGGCGGCTTCCTCGGCCGCGAGCCCTCGCGGGAGCGGCGTTCCCGGCGCGACGATCTCCGCGCCGAGACGGGCGAAGCCGTCGGCGCTCAAGACGCGAAGCCCGACGCTGTCGAAGAATTCGCCCGGCCAGCGCCGCTCGTGCGCGAGATAGCCGAACTTGCAGGCGACCGTGCAGAGCGAGCGGGCGAGCGAGCCCGTCGCGCGAAAGGCGAGGTAATCGGTGAGGCCGAGGAAATGCGCGGCCCTGGCGAAGGTCCCGGGCTTCCTGCGCGCGAGCCAGACGAGCTTCGGCGTCTGCATCTCGGGCGACAGCGCGCCCCCGAAATACCGCAAGACCTCATGCCCGCCGGCGTTGATCCGCTCGGCGTCGTCGGCCGCGCGGTGATCCATCCACACGATCACGTCGCGCTCGGGCGCGTCGGTCGGACTGACCGACAGCGGCCGCAAGTCCTTGTCGAGCGCGATCAGCGAACAGGTCGCGGCGAAGCCGAGGCCCGCGACCGCCTCGCGTGGCAGGCAAGAGGCCTCGACCGCCTCGCGCACGGCTTGGCTCGTCGCGCGCCAGATGTCGGCGGACGACTGCTCGACGACGTCGCCGGGCTCGCGCCAGATCGCGATCGCCCGCCTGGCGCTGGCGACGAGCTGCCCGGCCCTGTCGAAAATCCCGGCGCGGGCGCTGCCCGTGCCGACGTCCACCCCGATATAAGCCTCGCTCATGGCGCCTGGCGATTCTCCGCTCGAGCGCCGAGATTCGGCCTTTCCCTCCGCCCTGGCAAGGAGTCCAGTCCGCCGCCTATGGGTGACCGTCGTCAAGCTCACTGACTTATCGATCTTAGCGGCCTCAGCAATTGAAAGGGCGTACGCTTTTCAGACAATTCTTTGGAAAACGAGAAGGCAGTGATATTGTGGGAGTTAGAAAGTCGAGTTCGCGGTTCGTGATCGCGAAGCCCGACGGACCTACTGAGGCTCTAGCGAGACAGAGAGTGCTGTTGGATGCAAAATTTTGCTATGCTCCTCCGAGGTAATTCTGGTAGACGCGCTCTCAATCGAGGTTCTTCGCCAATGCCCCTGACCTCCACTCTCCGAGAGGTGATCCTGGTAGAGCATTTCAAGACGCCCTTTAACTTGATGGTAATGGACCTGGCCGCGTGGGTGCAGGCGTTTAGCGAATACCCCAATCCACAACAGCTTCCCGCAGCCGCCCCCATCAATTTGAGCGCGAATAGTCCCATAGGAATTCAGTTCGTCGCGCAGCCGGACTTGCCACGCTTAATGCTTCGGTCGGAATCTGGCGAGAGAAGCGTCCAGTTTCAGGCCGATCGTTTTGCGATGGGTTGGACCCGAACCAAACCGCTTGGCGAGCCCGATGAGTATCCCGGTTATCCCAGGCTGAGACAACAGTGGGTTGAGGCGGTCGAGAAATTTCATCGCTGGAGTGGCGAGAGACTTGGAGCTATTCCGAGTGTTCGGCTGGTGGAAATCGGCTACAATAATGCCGCTTTAATGGATGTGGACGGGAAACGTCGGCGGCTATCGGAAATATTCCGCTGGGTTCAACCGGGTAGGCCTGTTAACGGCTTTCAAGTTAGTTGGGCCGAGATCGTCCGGGAGCTGCCGGATGCGTCCCGAGTTATGGCGACAGTTGGCCTGGCCGCCAATGCACCGGAGCAAAATGTTTTGCAGTTCAATTTCACCGGTTTTGGGGTGACCGATGCCGCTGGAGACAGCAGCCAGCCAATAGAAGTTCTTGACGCCCTGCACACTCGCATCCTTGATATGTATGCTGCGGCAATCATATCCGAGTCCGGAAGGCTGACTCCATGCTCGCCACTCTCGACTTGCTCTCGTCTCATATCGACGTTGCCGGGCTCCAAATCCCTGGAACTATTAGCGGCCAACCGTTGGGCGATAGGCGCCGGCCCATGTCAGTGGGGAGGAATCTCAAGGCAATTGTGCCGACCTCGATCTCGGTCATGCCTCGCCAACTGTCTCTGCCAAACGAACGGCATTGGGAGACAGCTCTTATTGCAACTGCACGCCGTCTCGCTGGTCTGAAGCAGGGGTGGGACGGAGAGGGATTTATCCCTGTTGAGCGAGGGTTGCTTGACGAGGCTACGTTACTCGTGAGGCAGTCACTTCAAGGTAGTCTGCGCGCGGTGTGTCCTTATCTGGTCCCCGGTGGAGACGGGAGCATCCAAATCGAGTGGCACCGGAAACACGGAGAGCTTGAATTGGACCTTGCCACCGACGGCAGCCGTTGGATATGGGTTCGAGACCACGACACTGGAGAGGAATTCGAGGGCGAGAATGAAAAGGCGCTTGCTCTCTTTTCTCGTTGGGCGCCCTGGATGGCGGCGCCGCGTAACAATGAGATTGATGTGCATTATGCGCCGAACACTTCAATCTACGGAACTCTTACCGAATTACAGATTTATCAGAACAATTCAGTCTCCTGAACACATTGTAAAAGAAGAGGACGGCCGATTTCGAATTTCGTCGAAAGCATTCGGCCCATCGAAGTCAGATCGCTCTCTGTCCGGGGACCTGGAGCAGTTACTCGTCGGGGACGGCCTGGGTCTGCTTGCCCTACAGCCCTCTGTGAAGAGGGCGGTTGGGGTGTGGGCGATAACAATAGCGGAAATTCAAAGATTTGGTCTCGATGTCAGTCACGATCCGGTATGGACGAATTGGTATCACGGCGCGGTCAAAGAAATTAAGGAGAGACTAAGAAGAAGCTGTGCCGCGCGGCAGTAGAAATAGTCCCTATCGATCAAGTTGAGGCCGCAAGGTTGTTCGCGCTTAGTTCAGACAGTGATACTGGAGGCTCCTCAGTATTTTAACATATTGGTAGTGGTTTTTCGTCAATCGCTTCATCAATGCTTGTCTTCAATGTTCGGCTGCGAGGGGCCCGTAGCCAGTTTTGTCTGTTCGATCGTCCGGTGGTGGGCAAGCCGCCCGTCCACCGAACGCATTCGTGGTACCTGGCTCACAACGCCGTCGTCACGAGCGGCCATATCAAACTACGCAAGTTCGCTGGGCTGTGACGCCCTCGCACTTTCGCGACAATTGAATTTTCGATCTCTGAAGTTGAGAACGATGGTGAAAAGCGCGTTACTCTAGTATACTGCCATTTTGTGACAGGATATAAGCGTCTTCGAGCGTCGGGTAGTCGGTGTAGCCTTTAGCCCCGCCGCCGTAGAACGTCGCCTTGTCGAAGGCATTGAGCTCGGCGTCGCGGCGCAGGCGCTCGACGAGACGCGCCCGAGCTGGATGAAGAGCGCCCGCCCGCCTCGTGCGGACGGATCGAGCGACATAAGCACACCCCAGCTTTAGCCCGGCAGGTCGAGCAGACCGCCCTCGCCTGTCTCGAGGCCGATGAGAAGGCGCGCGCCGATCGCATTCCAGGCGAGCGCGCTGATCGGCCCGCCGCCTTGGCGGCGGACCAGGATTTCCGCGGCGTCGGCGAGCCGGCAGAGCAGCACGAGCCCGTCGGCGTAGCCGATGGCGACGACAAGGGCGCGAGGATGGAACGCGACCTTGGTCACCCGCGCCTCGCGCACGCCGCATTCGCCCGGCGCCTTGCCCATCGGCCCGTCCTTGTCCTTGAACGGCCAGACGATCGCAGCCTCCGCCCCGGAAGACGCCAGCCACGCCCCGTCGTGCGACCACGACAGCGACCGCGTCTTGCCGGGATAGCCGGTCATCCGCATGTTGCGCGCATCGGCGAGCCGCCAGCCGTGCAGCGCGCTCTCCTGCATCGAAGTGACGAGAAAGCGCCCGTCGGGCGAAAAGGTCGCGTCGAGATGCGCGCCTTTCCACTCGAGCGTCTGCGGCGGGCCCTCGACCTTGGGAAACCAGAGAGAGGCGCCGTTGTAATGCGTCGCAGCGAGCCGATAGCCCTTCGGCTGAAAGGCGAGGCCGCGCACGCTCGACGGCGCGGCCCAGGTTCGAACCGATCCGCTTTCGTCGCTGGCGCTGACCTGCTTGCCCGCGCTCCAGGCGCAGGCGCCGCCGCGCAATGCGAGCGCGTCGATCCAGCGGCCTTTCTCGTTGGCGATCTCGCGGGGCGCGGCGTCGGCGCCGATCGCCGTCACCCGCCCGTCGTCGCCGCCGGTCAGGAGCGTCTTGCCGTCTGAGATCGCCGTCAATATCGCCGCGTCGGGATGCGCCTCGACGCGCTTCTGTTCCCCCGGTCCGCCGATGAGAACCGCGCCGTCGGCGAGCGCGAGCGCCGGCGCCTCGCCGAGAAACGCAGCGGCGACGACGTGCGCGCCGGCGTCAAACGGACGGACGCGCTCAGCAAGCGAGGTCGTGGCCTGGGCTTCGGTCATGCGCAGCGCCGCGCCGTCAAGCCGCGCAGGCGAGGAACCCCTGGCGGATCTCCTCCTCCTCGAGGTTGCGGCCGATGAACACGACCTTCGACTCCCGCTTCTCGTCCGGCTTCCACTCGCGCCGCGAATCGCCGTCGAGCATCATGTGCACGCCCTGGAACACGAAGCGCTTGGGGTCGTCCTTCATCGCCACGATCCCCTTGCAGCGCAGGATGTTGGGGCCCTGCTCCTGGGTGACGCGGTTGATCCAGGGCATGAACTTGGCCGGATCGACCTCGCCGTCGAGCCGCACCGCGACCGACTGCATGTCCTCGTCGTGATAGTGCTTCAGGCCGTGGTGATGATGGGCGTGGCCGTGCTGGTGATCGTGGTCGTGATCGTGCTGCTCGGCGACGAGGAAGCCGGGCTCGATCTCGAGAATGCGGTCGAGATCGAAGGCGCGCCGCTCGAGCACGTCGGAAAGCGCGACGTCGCAGTTCTTCGCGCGATGGAGCGCAGCGTAGGGGTTGATGGCGCGGATGCGCGCCTCGACCTCGCGCAGCTCCGCCGGCGTCACGAGATCGGTCTTGTTGATGATGATGACGTCGGCGAAGGCGATCTGGTTCTTGGCCTCGGGCGCGTCGCGCAGGCGCTGGGCGAGCCATTTCGCGTCGGCGACCGTCACCACCGCGTCGAGCCGCGCCGCCCTCTGCACGTCCTCGTCGACGAAGAAGGTCTGCGCCACCGGCGCAGGATCCGCGAGGCCGGTCGTCTCGACGATGATCGCGTCGAACCTGCCCTTCCGCTTCATCAGCCCCTCGATGATGCGGATGAGGTCGCCGCGCACGGTGCAGCAGATGCAGCCGTTGTTCATCTCGAACACTTCCTCGTCGGCCCCGATGACGAGTTCGTTGTCGATGCCGATCTCGCCGAACTCGTTGACCACGACCGCGTAGCGCTTGCCGTGCGACTCGCCCAAGATGCGGTTGAGCAGAGTCGTCTTCCCGGCGCCGAGATAGCCGGTGAGGACGGTGACGGGAATTTTTTCGGCCTCGCGGGATTCGATCACGCGCTTCGTCTCCTCGAATGATGGGCTCGACCCGCCATATAGGGCCTGCGCGCGTCGAACGGTAGGGGCGGCCCGCCTACCAGCGGCGCCAGCCGTAACCCCAGCCGCCGCCGATATAAGGCCCGCCCCATCCGAAGGCCGGCCCGACGATGATCGGCGCAGGGGCGACGACGACCGGCGGAGCGGCGACCACAGCCGGCGGGGCGCCCGCCTGGTCGACGGCGAAGGACGGGATGTAACCGGAGAGGCCGCGCCAGGAGGCGTAGCACCAGTTGCCGGCGCAATTCCGCAGATCGATCTCTGCGCTCGCCGGAACGCTCTGCACGACGTGCGAGTGCGCGCTCGGCGCGCGGCGCATGTTGGACCAGGCCGTGGTGATCGCCGGATCGGCGGACGCCGGCCCGACAAGGCCGAGGCAGAGTCCGGCAGAAAGAAGCAAACGTCGCAAGATCAAGAATCCTCTCGGCTGTTGACGAATCGCGCCGAACTGACGCCGGCGGCGCCCGGCTTCAAAAATACCGTTGCGGCTTTTTTGCGTCCAGCGCCGCCCTCAGCCGCCCGCCCGGTAGCGCCGGTAGCCTTCTGCGCGCAAGCGGCAGGCCGGGCATTCGCCGCAGCCATGGCCCCATTCGTGGAAGTGCTCGCGGTCACCGTGATAGCAGGTGTGGGTCTCGCGGCGGACGAGATCGACCAGCGCCTCGCCGCCGAGGCGTTCGGCGAGGCGCCAGGTTTCCGCCTTGTCGATCCACATCAGCGGGGTCTCGACGACGAAGCGGCTGTCCATGCCGAGGTTCAGCGCGAGCTGCATCGCCTTCATCGTATCGTCGCGGCAGTCCGGATAGCCCGAATAGTCGGTCTCGCACACGCCGGCGACGAGCCGCCTCGAGCCGCGCCGATAGGCGGTTGCGGCGGCGAAGGTGAGGAAGAGCAAGTTGCGCCCCGGCACGAAGGTGTTGGGCAGGCCGTTCGCCTCGAAGCGGATGGCGACGTCGCGGGTGAGCGCGGTGTCGCTCATCCGTCCGAGCGCGGCGAGGTCGATGAGATGATCCTCGCCGAGCTTCGCGCCCCAAGCGGGAAAGCCGCGCCGGATCGCCGCCAGCACGTTCGGCCGGACATCGAGCTCGATCCGGTGTTTTTGGCCGTAGTCGAAGCCGATCGTCTCGACCTGGGCGAAGCGGTCGAGCGCCCAGGCGAGGCTGACCGTCGAATCCTGCCCGCCGGAAAAGAGGACGAGCGCGCGATCGTTCATCGTCAGATCTTCGTGGCCCGCCAGGTCGGGCCCTTGGGCCCAAAAACCTGCTCGATGCGGAACTGGTCCTCGCGCCGCATCCTGCCGAGCGGCAGCGCTTCGTCCGGCATGACCAGCGTCGCCTCGTCGCCGACGAACATGATCACATGCCGGCGCTCCTTGATGAGGGTCCGGGCCATCGCCCTCAACCCGTCGTAATAGGGTCGATTGCGCCAGGCGCCGGGCGAGCCGGGGTCGACCTGGCCATAGACGAAGCCGTTCGTCGGAAAGATCGACAGCACGAATTTCGCCCGGTCCGGCCGCCATTCGTCCGGCATTTTGCCGTCCGTCATCCACAGGCAGAAGAACTGGCGGCACTGGCCGGGAGCCGCGTCGTGGATCGCGCAGCCCTTGCCAGGCGCGCAATGCTTGCACCAGACGCCCGGCGGTTTTTCGAGCTCCGGCAGCGCATAGACCTTGCAGCAGAGCGTGCAGGCGCCGCAGGCGCGGCCCGGCGCGGTCCCATAGGGCATGATGAACATGTTCGCAGAGGACATTTCGGCGCTTCGCCCGGTCGAGGTTGCGCCGGACCGCTATCGCGACGCGACGGCGCTGGCAAGGCGGGCTTGGGGCTCGCCCTACCCTACCGCCCAGCCCGCTTCGTCCGCCGCCGCCTCCGCCGCTTCCCTCTCCGGCAGATCGGCCCGCCAGCGCGCGGCGACGAAGCGCCGCCCGGTGACGCCGTCCGAGCGCTCGGAGGCGAGCCACAGGAGCGGCGCCGCCATGATCGCCGGATCGAGCAGCTTTGCGCGCAGCTCGGGCGAGATGGTTTCGGGAATCATGCCGGTCAGCGTCGCCCCGCCGGGCAGGAGGGCGTTGACCGTGACCCCCGTCCCGGCGAGGTCCTGCGCCCAGATGATCGTCTCGGATTCGAGCGCGGCCTTCGACGGCCCGTAGGGCGAGAAGCCCGCCTGCGCATCGTCTCGTGGTTCATCGAAATATTGACGATGCGGCCCCATCGGGCCTCGATCATGGGCGGACGCGGCGGCGCGCGCCATCAGGAACGGCCCGACGACGTTGGTCTCGATCACCATCCGCCAGGTCTCGGGCGCAACGTCCCAGAAGCGGGTCGGCACGGCCATGAACGTCTCGCTGACATATTTCATGCCGCGCCCGGCGTTGTTGACCAGAACGTCCAGCCGGCCGAAGCGACCGAACGCGGCCTCGACGAGCCGCGCGCAGTCGTCCTCGCGGGTCACGTCGGCGATCAGCGGAACGACCGGCCTTCCGCCGAAACGCCGCCCCGCCTCGTCCGCCACGGCTTCGATTTCGGCGCTGTTCCCGCGCGGCCGACACGATCACCCGCGCGCCCGCTTCGGCGAGCGCGAGCGCCATCGCGCGGCCCAGGCCGCGCCCACCGCCGGTGACGATGGCTACGCGAGTACGAAGGGGCATCGGCGTCTCCTCTTGCGAAGGCCCGCGGTCAGCGCGCCGCGGAGAAGAGATAGTCCACGCCGTCGAATGAATCGACCGGGAAGCCGTAGAAGAACCGCAAGAGCTCCGTCCCCGTCTGGCGGATTCCATGCTCCGCCATGCCGGGAATGAAGACGGCGCAGCCCGCCTTCACCTCGACCTCGTTGCCATTCAGCGTCACGACGCCCGTCCCGGCGAGCACGTAGTAGATTTCCGGCGGCGCGTGGCGATGCAGGCCGAGCCAGTCGCCGGGCGAAAGATCGGCGACGCCGCAGGTGATGCCGTCGGTCGGCGTGCCGCCTTTGGAGAAGAGCGTCCGCCAGCGAATCCGGCCCTTGATGGGATCGTCCCAGCCGTCGAGCGGCGCGTTTTGCCTCGTCGAGGACGAGGGGTTCGATGGCGGCTGGCGATGTGTGCATTGTCCATCCCTCTCCGAAGTTTGGCGCAGGCCCTCATCCGGCGCTTCGGGCCACCTTCTCCCGCAGGCGCCCCCCCTCTCCCGACGGGAGAGGGGCCGGGGGTGAGGGGACCGCGCCTCAGTCGAAGGGCAGGCGCAATTCCGCGTAAATCCGCACCAGTACCCAATCGAGATCATCGCAGACTTCGGCGTTCGTGAAGCCGGATGACGCGCAGGCCGAGGCGTTCGAGAACTTCGGTCCGTCCGGCGTCGTAGTCCGCAAACCATTCGTGCTGCTTTCCGTCCCCGGATCGCAGTCCGGGGGTCGACGACAAGCTTTGCGGCGTGACAATAAAAATCGACGACGAAGCGGTCGAACGGGCACTTGCCGTCGGAATTTCGCGCCGTGAAAGCGGGAACCGCGAAGCCGTTCCCAAAGAATGTCCTCCGCGCGCGTTGTCTGCTTGCGCAGATTGCGTGCGAACTCGCGCCGCTCCGACGGCCATCGGCTTATTCTACTCCGGCCGGTCCCCTCACCCCTGCCCCTCTCCCAAAGGGAGAGGGGTTTTCGCGCCTCCCTCTCCCCGTTCCAGGGACGCTTTCTGGAGAGGGCCGGGGTGAGGGCATGCGCCGCCCCTACTCTGTCGCTCGCTCCGCGCAAGCGCGCCGATGCGTCGTTCATGATAGACTTGGCAAAAGCCCGAGGCGACGCCATGTCCGAAACCCGGAAGCTTGCCGCAATCCTCGCGGCCGACGTGGTCGGCTACAGCCGGCTCGCGGGCGCGGACGAGGACCGCACGCTCGCGCGGCTGAGGGCGCTGCGCAGCGACCTCATCGACCCGACCATCGCCGTGCATCGCGGGCGCGTCGTCAAGCGCACCGGCGACGGCGCGCTCGTCGAATTCCGCAGCGTGGTCGACGCCGTGCGCTGCGCCGTCGAAGTGCAGAACGGCATGGTCGATCGCAACGCCGGGCTGCCGGAGGATCGCCGCATCGAGTTTCGCATCGGCGTGCATCTGGGCGACGTGGTCGAAGAGGCCGATGGCGACCTGATGGGCGACGGCGTCAACATCGCCGCGCGGCTGGAGGGGATCGCCGGGCCGGGCGGGGTTTGTCTCTCCGAGCAAGCCTACTGGCAGGTCAAGGGGCGGCTCGATCTCGCGGTCAGCGATCTCGGCCCGACCCAGCTCAAGAACATCGCCGAGCCGATCCGGGTCTATTCGCTCGAGGTCGGCCAGCCCGCCCAGGCGAAGCCAGTGCCAGCCCCGATGCCTGAAAAATCCACTCCGCCGCGCCTCTCGATCGTCGTCTTGCCGTTCGCGAATATCGGAGGCGACCCGGAGCAGGAGCATTTCGTCGACGGGGTCACGGAGAGCCTCACGACCGACCTCTCGCGGATACGAGGCGCCGTCGTGATCGCCCGCAATACGGCGTTCGCCTACAAAGGCAAGCCGCTCGACGTGAAGACGATCGGGCGCGAGTTGAACGTCCGCTATGTGCTCGAGGGCAGCGTTCAGCGCGGCGGAAACCGCATGCGCGTCAATGTGCAGCTCATCGACGCCGAAACGGGCAATCATCTCTGGGCCGAGCGGTTCGATAAGCCGCTCGCCGATCTCTTCGACATGCAGGACGAAATCGTCGCGCGCCTGGCAGGCGCGCTGAACGCCCAGCTCGTCGCCGCCGAGGCGCGACGCGCGGAACAGGCCCCGAACCCCAACTCGATGGACCTCTATTTTCAGGGTTTGGCTTGGCTCAATAAGGGCGTTCACCCCTAACAATGTCGCGCAAGCGCGCAGCTTTTTCGATCGCGCGCTCGCCGCCGACCCCGACAATGTCGACGCGCTCGTGGAATCGGCGCGCGCGGACATGACCGCAGGCGCAAATTCCTTCGTGACCGATCCCTTGGCGGCCTTCGCGGCGGCCGAAGCAAAGTTGACCAAAGCCTTGTCGTCGGTCCCAGACCATGCGCATGGGCATATGTGCGTTGGGATTTGTCGAAATATTCACCAAGCGCGCGGCGCGAGGGCATCGCCGAATGTGAACATGCGTTGGCGCTGGATCGAAATCTCGCCAACGCCCATTCCGCTATCGGATTTGGTAAGATATTTATCGGTCGCGCCGAAGAAACCGAGGCTCACATTGCTGAGGCGCTGCGCCTCAGTCCGCGCGATACGCTGGCTTATATCTGGATGAATATCGCGGGCATGGCGAAGCTCCACCTGGGCAGTTATGAGCAGGCGGTTGCGTGGTTTCGGCGGGCGATCGAGGCCAACCGAAATTATCCGATAGCATATTTTCAGTTGGCCGCCGCCCTTGCGCAGCTTGGTCGAATTGACGAGGCGCAATCCGCGGTCAAGGCCGGTCTCGCGCTCAATCCGACCTACACCATCTCCCGCGCCCGCGCCAACTCTGGACGGCGATGAGCGACGACCCGACGTATCTGGCCCAGCTTGAGCGCATGCTCGAAGGTCTGCGCAAGGCCGGGTTCCCCGAACAATGACCGCCGCCCGCCGCCTCGCCGCGATCCTCGCCGCCGACGTTGTCGGCTACTCCCGCCTGATGGGCGAGGACGAGGCCAGGACGGCGCGGTCCGTGCGGAACAGACGATTTGTGCGGCGGCGGTGATTATGCCCGAGGGACGGAGCGCCGCGCCGATTGGGATATTGCGCGCGCGATTGATAGGTTCGGCGTACCCCTATAAACAGAGGGGCTATTGAGACTTGGCTTCAGTCTCTTGAGACTTGAGGGAATCCTGGTGGCCGAGCAACCGGAAAATATCGTCATCGACCATCTGCGCGGCCCGCGCAAAGACATCGGCGATATCAAGAGTGAAGTGCAGACGCTGAAAGCGGAAACGCAATCCCAGCGCCGGGAGATGGCGACAAAGTCCGATCTCCATTCCCTGCGGGCGGACGTCGCCTCCGACATGTTGACGATGCAAAAGGACACCCGCGAGCAGATTGTCGGCCTTCGCCGGGCGGTGATCGAGTATCATTCCGCCGTCGTCGGACACGGCTTGATCATCAGCGAACTCGAGGAGCGGGTGCGCCGACTGGAACAGCATCTCAAATTGCCGTCGCTGGAGCGTCGCTGAGGCGCTCTTTGTCGCGGACTGAGGGAGTCCCCGAACAATGACCGCGACCCGCCGCCTCGCCGCGATCCTCGCCGCCGACGTCGTCGGCTACTCCGCCTCATGGGCGAGGACGAGGCGGGGACGGCGCGGGCGGTAGCGAGCGTCGCGAGGCCGCGACGCCGATCGTGCGTGCGTTCGGCGGCCGGCTCGTCAAGACGATGGGCGACGGCGTGCTGCTCGAGTTTCCCTCCGTTGTCGCAGCCGTCGAATGCGCAATCGCGATCCAGAAGCTGATGGCCGAGCGGAACGCCGAGACGCCCGAACCCAAGCGCATCCTTTACCGCATCGGCGTGAGCCTCGGCGACGTGCTGATCGACGGCGACGACATTGTCGGTGAAGAAGTCAACATCGCGGCGCGGCTCGAAAGCATTTGCGATCCCGGCGGCGTCTTTGTTTCTGGCGCCGCTTACGATCACGTGCGCGGCAGGATCGAAGCGACCTTTGTCGATCTCGGCGAGAAGGACCTCAAGAACATCGCGCGGCGGGTGCGGGTCTATGCGATCAAACCCGCCTCGGAAAGCGCGTTGTTCACGCTCTCCGCCCCCGCGCCGGCGGACGCGTCGCGCGTGTCGATCGCCGTGCTGCCATTCGCCAACATGAGCGGCGATGCGGAGCAGGAATATTTCGCCGACGGCATCGCGGAAGACATCATTACCGCCTTGTCGAAAATTTCGCAGCTCTTCGTCATCGCTCGTAATTCCTCCTTCACTTTCAAAGGCAGGAATGTGCTCGTCGCGGAGGTCGGGAAGAGCCTCGGCGTGCGCTACGTCCTCGAAGGAAGCGTGCGAAAAGCGGGCGCGAAGGTCAGGATCACCGCCCAGCTGATCGACGCGACCACCGGTGGCCACCTATGGGGCGAAAGGTTCGACCGCGATTTGGCCGACATCTTCGCCGTACAGGACGATGTGACGGCCAAGGTCGTCTCCGCGCTTTCTATCAATCTCAACGCCGGCGATCTTCAACGCATCGCCAGCGCGCGCACCGAAAATCTCGAAGCCTACGATTGCTATCTGCGGGGACGGGAGCTGTGGGTGAGAGCCGCGAAGGAGCCGAACGCTCAAGCGCGGGCTCTGCTTCAGCGCGCGGTAGAACTCGATCCCAACTTCGCTCCCGCACACGCGCTTCTATCCTTCGTACACAAATTCGACTACATAAACGAGTGGAGCGCTTCGCCGGAGCACTCTCTGCAATGCTCGCGCGCGAGCGCCCTCCGGGCCGTGTCTCTCGACGACGCCAATCCCATTGCCCATCTTGGGATCGCTGACATGCGTCTCTGGGACCGGCGTCATGACGAGGCGATACGCGAGGCGGAGCGGGCAATAGCGCTCGCCCCAAACTATGCGGGCGGCTACGTCGTGCTCGGCCTCGCTCTGCACTATACCGGCCGTTCCGAAGAAGCGCTCGGATGCCTGGATCGCGCTGTAGAGCTCAATCCGTACTACCCCGACATCCATCTGCATCTTCAGGCGCAGGCGGCTTACCAGTTGAGCCGGTATCCCGAGGCCGCCGCCCTGTTGAAGCGGCGTATTCTGCGCAATCCGGACACCAACTCCTCCCGCGTGTTGCTGGCCGCCAGCTATGGCCAGATGGGCCTGATTGACCAAGCCCGCGAGGCGTGGCGAGAGGCGCTGCGCGTCAACCCGGCCTATTCCCTTGAGCATCGCCGCAAAGTGATGCCGTATAAGAATCCGGCCGATTTCCAGCATTTCTTGGAAGGTCTCCGCAAGGCGGGGCTGCCTGAGCCATGACCGCGGCCCGCCGCCTCGCCGCGATCCTCGCCGCCGACGTCGTCGGCTACTCGCGCCTCATGGGCGAGGACGAGGCGGGGACGGCGCGGGCGGTCGGCGAGCGGCGCGAGGCGGCGCGGCCGATTGTGGCGAGCCACGGCGGCCGCATCGTCAAGACGACGGGCGACGGGCTGCTGCTGGAGTTTCCCTCGGTCGTCGCCGCGGTCGAATGCGCGATCGCGATCCAGAAGACTGATGGCCGAGCGCAACGTCGAGACGCCCGAAGACAAGCGCATCCTCTATCGCATCGGCGTCAACCTCGGCGACGTGCTGATCGAGGGCGACGACATTCTCGGCGACGGCGTCAATATCGCGGCGCGGCTCGAAGGCGTTTGCGAGCCCGGCGGAGTTTTTATTTCCGGCGCCGCCTTCGAACATGTGCGGGGTCGGGTCGGAGCGACCTTCGTCGATCTCGGCGAAAAGGACCTCAAGAATATCGCCCGGCCGGTGCGGGTCTATGCGATCAGGACCGGCTCGGACGGCGCATCGCCCGCCTCCGGCGCCGCGTCGGATACGCAAGGGCCGCCGCGCCTCTCGATCGTGGTGCTGCCCTTCGCCAACATCGGCGGCGATCCCGAGCAGGAGCATTTCGTCGACGGCGTGACCGACAGCCTGACCACGGATCTTTCGCGCATCGGCGGCTCCTTCGTGATCGGCCGCAACACCGCCTTCACCTATAAGGGCAGGCACGTCGATCTCAAGCAGATCGGGCGCGAGCTGAACGTCCGCTATATCCTCGAGGGCAGCGTTCAGCGGGCGGGCGCCCGGATGCGGGTCAATGTCCAGCTGATCGACGCCGAGAGCGGCAAACATCTCTGGGCGGAGCGGTTCGACAAGCCGGTGGCCGATCTCTTCGACATGCAGGACGAAATTGTCGCGCGGCTCGCCAATGCGCTCAGCGCACAGCTCTTTGCCGCCGAGGCCCGGCGCGCGGAGCGAAACCCAAACCCCAATTCGATGGACCTCGTCTTTCAGGGTTTGGCTTGGCGGAACAAAGGCGTCACGGCTGACAATCTCGCAGAGGCTCGCCGCTTGTTCGAGCGGGCGACGGCGCTCGATTCCGCCAACGTATATGGGCCGATCGGCCTTGCCGGCGTGGATATCCAGGTCGCGATGAGTTTCCTTGCCGACGATCGAACCGCGCGGCTTGCCGCCGCCGAAGACGCTTTGACCACGGCGCTGTCCATGGCGCCTGAGAATGCGCTCGCCCATCTGCTCCTGGGGGTGGTCCAAATGCATACCGATCGCGCCTCTCAGGGCGTCCGGTCGTGCGAGCGGGCGTTGGACCTCGATCGAAACCTGGCCACCGCGCACGCGCAAATCGGCGACGGCAAGCTTCTCCTCGGCCAGGCCGAGGAGACCGAGGCTCACATCCAGGAGGCGTTGCGCCTCAGTCCCCGCGACAGGCATGTCTATCTCTGGTGCATGTTCGCCGGACTGGCCAAATTTCACCTCGGCAGGGAAGAGGAGGCGGTCGTTTGGCTGCGCCGGTCGATCGAAGCCGACAGGGCTTATCCGAGCTCACATTTCATTCTGGCGGCCGCTCTGGCGCGTCTCGGGCGGCTTCCTGAAGCGCGGTCCGAGGTTCGAGCGGGTCTCGCCATCAACCCGACTTTCACCATCGCCCGATTTCGCGCCGGCGTATCGAGCGACGATCCGGCTGCGGTCGCCGATTGGGAGCGCTATGTCGACGACCTGCGCGCGGCCGGGGTGCCGGAGGAGTGATTGCGCAGCGCCGCCTCGCCGAAGACGAGCAGTTCGACGGCGGCTGGCGACGCGTGCATTTCAAACCCTTCCGGAATTTTGACGCAGGCCCTCATCCGGCCCCATAGCCCGTCGAAAGACGGGCGTCTTTCGACGCCCTATGCGGCCGCCTTCTCCCGCAAGCGGGAGAAGGGAAAAGACGGCGCCGCCGCGCCCCCTCTCCCGCTTGCGGGAGAGGGCTGGGGTGAGGGCAAGCGTAATCCCTACTCCGCTCCGCGCGCCAGCCTGAGCAGGTCGCCCGTTTCGCCTTCGCGGGAAAAATCGATCGCCTCGATCCGCTCTGCCCGCCGCGCGATCCGGGCGCTCGCGGCGCCGATCCCCGAAAGGTCCTCCTGCGCCTGACGGAAGTGAGTCTCGAGTTTTGCCGCGCGCTCGGTCAGCATCCTGACATCATTGACGAGCCGGCCGACCTCGGCCTGAATTTGCTGCGCCTCGTCGCGCATGCGCGCGTCGCGAAGAATCGCCTGGGCGACGTTGATCGCCATCATCATCAGCGTCGGCGAGACGATGACGACCCGGGCGCGATGGGCTTTTTGCACCACATCGTCGAAATGCTCGACCAGATCGGAATAGATCGCCTCGGAGGGCACGAACATCAGCGCGACGTCCTGTGTCTCGCCCGGCAGCAGATAGCGCTCGGCGATGTCCTTGACATGCTTGCCGACGTCCGTCCTCACCCGCGCCTGCGCTGCCTTCCTCGCCTCGTCGCCGCACGCGGCGCGCAAAGCCGAAAAAGCCTCGAGCGGGAACTTGGCGTCGACCGCGAGCGGGCGCGGATCGCCGGCCAGGCGGATGACGCAGTCGGGCCGGGCGCGGTTCGAGAGCGTGAACTGGAAGTCGTAGGCGCCCGCCGGCAGGCCGTCGCGCACGATCGCCTCCATCCGCCCCTGGCCGAAGGCGCCGCGCGCCTGCTTGTTGGCGAGGATGTCTTTGAGCGACACCACCTCGCGGGTCATTTCGGTCAGCCGCGCCTGGGCGGAGTTCGATCACCGCAAGCCGCTCGTTGAGGCGACCCAAGCTCTCGCCCGTCGTCTGCGCCTGGTTCTCGAGCCCCGCCCCGAGCCGCTGGCCGACCGAATCGAGCCGGTCGGCGACGACGCGGGCGAGATCGGTCTGGCGGGCGCCCAGCCATTCCGCCATGCCGGCGACCCGGCCGCCGAGTTCGGCGCTCGACTGGGCGAGCGCGGCGAAGCGCGCCTCGATCGTCTCCTGCCGCTCGGAGGCCGCCTCGGCCTCGCGGCGGCGGGCGGCGGACGCGCGCATGAGGGCGATCAAGGTCAAAAGCAGAAGGAACGCCAGCGCGGCCAGGGCCGCGCCGAGCGCCTCGGGCAGGAAGACGGGCATGCCGTCGAAGACGGCGATCGGGGCTGAGGTCATGAACACGCGGTCGAGTTGGCTGGCTGGATGGAACAAAAGTAGAACATATTTGACCGCGCCCGTCCAGACGATTAATGCCGAATCTCAAAGATCGGAACCGATGGATGAGCCGCGGCGAGTGCGAAGGGGGCGGCCAAATCCGTCGAGCGAGTGCGCGGGGGCGAGAATCGGCCATGGCGCCTCGAGGGGCAGTCGCGAGCTTGACTGGCATGGCCGGACCGACAAATCTGGCCGAACATTTGTTTTGGGAAACTCGAAAGCCTCGTTATCATGGTCCCCATGGATGCGATCGAAATCGGCGATGTGCGGACACCGGCCCGCGCCATCGGTCGATCGAAGGCATGCGCCGTGGCCGTCCTCGGACTTGATCCGGGGATTGACCCGGCCATCTAGGCGCTCCTTGCGCGGGCAACGGAGCGGCGAAGGCCTTGTCTCGAGGGAATTGGGGATAAACCGTTGGAAAGTCTCGATTCGCGGAAGGAAAAAGATTTGGAATTCGTTCCGAAAAATTTGGATTTCGTTCCATCCGGCTTGGATTTCGTACCGCCCGGCTTGGATTTCGTACCGCCCGGCTTGGAAATCCTTCCGTGTGGCTTGGAGGGTCCGCCGCGCCCCGGCTCTTCGGTCCCGGCGGGAGAGGGGCGGCAGCTTCCGAGGCGGAGAACGCCTCCGGGGGACGCGACCCCGGGGCCGACGCGCGAACTCCCGGCGCGCGCGACGGGTCGCGCCAAGCGGGAATTGGTATAACTGATCGAATCATCCCATTCCCGAGCGCGCCCATGGCCCTTCGCCACATCATCACCCTGCCCGACCCCAAGCTGCGCCTCGTCAGCAAGACAATCGAGCGCGTCGACGGGCCGCTGAAGAAGCTGATGGACGACATGATCGAAACGATGCACGAGGCGCCCGGCATCGGGCTCGCGGCGATCCAGATCGCCGAGCCGATCCGCCTGCTGGTGGTCGACATCGCCAGGAGGGAGAAGGGGCAGGAGGAGGAGCCGAACCCCCAGGTGTTCGTCAATCCCGAGGTCGTCTGGAGGTCGGACGAGCGCTCGACTTATGAGGAGGGCTGCCTGTCGATCCCCGAATATTACGCCGAGGTCGAGCGCCCCGCCTCGGTGCGCGTCCACGCCCTCGACCGCGACGGGCAAGCGCGCGAGGTGCTGGCCGAAGGGCTGCTCGCGACCGTGCTGCAGCACGAGATCGACCACCTCGACGGCGTTCTCTTCATCGACTACATCTCCAGGCTCAAGCGCGACCGGGTGATCAAGAAGTTCCAGAAGGCCGTCAAGCGCTCGGGCGAAGGCTCGCATGTGCTGTAGGGCGTCTCAATGCGCCGAGGCGGCCCTGACCGGTCCCATCGACGCCGCCGCGCCGTTTCGCCTCTAAACAAACTCCACGCCGCAGTCCTCGAGCCGTCGCCAGACGATCCGCGCATTTCTCTTGAAGCCGTCGATCGGCTTGATCTCCAGGCTGAGGTTGTCGCCAAAACCCGTTGTCCGGCACAGGAGATGCGCCCCGCGCGAACTCGTGTCGCGCACGATGCAGTCGAGCGTCGTCAGGTGATTCGCGGCAAGCCGCCCGGAAAATAGCGTCCGACGGCGGATTTCGGCTCGTCGTTCGCTCATCGGTCCACTCCTCGTCTCGTGCGGGCTCCTCTTCGCGCGGGTCGTTCTTCGCACACTCTCTCTTCGCACATTCTCTCTTATTTGTACAGAATGATTGAGATTACGTTAAGGGCCGACCGAGCGGGAATTTTGACGTAACCTTAATCTTCCGCAGGCCGATCACGCCGAACCGGGGAAGCGTCGCACGGCTTTCGACCACTGAGGGGAGCAGCGCGCCGAACGCGACGCGCGCCGGGGCCGGACTACGCCCCGTTCCGCCTCTTCTTCGCCAACCCGACGACGCACAACGTCGCCGACGAGGGCACGGGCAACTCGACCGACGCGACTGAGAACGCCGGCCTCGAGAAATGGACGCTGTCGAACGGCAGTTGGTCTCTCGACTACACGCTGCAGAACGGCCTGGTCGGCGACACCTACAGTGTCCCCGGCTGGGACTATACGGAAACCGTGACGGGCTTGCGCAACCTCGCCGGCGAGGTCAACGGGAACGGGACCGTCACGCTCTGGGCGACGACCGCGACGACCAGCGGATCGGGCGACAACGGCGCCGATCCCAACCAGACCGGGACAATCACCGACGTCCTGGGCGATACCACGCTGCCTGGGGCGGAGACGTCTCGGTGTTCGACCCCCCGCAACTCGGTTTGCGTTATGGCGGCGTCGCCTTCGCCGCGGCGGAGCCGTCGACCTGGGCGATGATGCTGATCGGCTTCGCCGGCCTCGCCTAGGCGGCTATCGTCGGACGAAGACGACGGTTCTCGCTGCGGCCTGATCGACGACGCCGAGGCTTCGAAGGATCGCCGCAAGGCGCCCTAACGCGGCCCCTTCTTCAGCAACTCGAAGTCGATCCTGGCGACCTCGATGACCGCCTGGGTGCGCGAGGAGACGCCGAGCTTGCGCAGGACCTCCGACACATGCGCCTTGACCGTCGTCTCGGCGAGTTTCAGCTCGTGCGCGATCACCTTGTTCTGCCGGCCCTCGCGCACGAGCTCCAAGACCGCGAGCTGCTGGGGCGTCAGGTCCCTGAGCCGCTGGAGGATGCGCTGCTCGTCGCTCGGGCGGGACTTCGAAGGGGGCCGAGCGCGGCAGCTCGGGCTCGTAGACGTCGCCGGCCAGGGCTTTGGCGATCGCCTCGGCGAGGCGCTTCTTCGAGGTCGACTTCGGCACGTAACCGGCGATGCCGAGGGTGAGCGCCTCGCGCACCACCGCCGGCTCCTCGTGGCCCGAGACGACCAGGATCGGCAGCTTCGGGTGGGAAGTGCGCATGCGGATGAGGCCGGAGAAACCGGACGTCCCCGGCAGCGACAGGTCGAGCAGCGCCAACTCGAAATCGTCGTGCGCGTCGAGCACGTCGAGCGCGCCCTCGATCGAGGTCGCCTCATAGATGTCGGCCTCGGGATCGACGACCCTCAGCGCGCTCGACAGCGCCTCGCGAAACAGCGGATGGTCGTCGACGATGAGAAATCGCGCCATTCGCCGACGATCCTCCAACGCCGCGCAATGCGCAAGGGGCGGCAGTCGGGCGGCGGTCGCGGACCAAGGCCGTTCCCGACTGCCGACTGCATACCGCCTAACCGCACGACACCCCGGTGCCGCCTAGCCCGCAATCTCCGCCGGGGTTCTTGGCGAGATACTGCTGGTGGTAGCCTTCGGCGAAGTGGAAGGGCCCGGCCTCGGCGCTCTCGGTCGTGATCTTGCCAAAACCCTTGGCGCTCAGCGCCCGCTTGATAGGCCTCCGCCGACCGGCGCGCCACCGCGAACTGCTCGGGCGTGGTCGCGTAGATCGCCGAGCGGTATTGCGTGCCGACGTCGTTGCCTTGCCGCATGCCCTGGGTCGGGTCGTGGTCCTCCCAGAACAGTTTCAGAAGCTCGTCGTACGAGATTTTTGCGGGGTCGTAGGCGACGAGCACGACTTCCGCATGGCCGGTGCGCCCGGTGCAGGTCTCCTCGTAGGTCGGGTTCGGCGTCGCGCCGCCGGCATAGCCGACGGCCGTCCCATGGATGCCCTCGCCCGCCTGCCAGAGCTTGCGCTCCGCGCCCCAGAAGCAGCCCATGCCGAAGATCGCGGTCTCGATTCCCGGCGGATACGGCCCTTTCAGCGGCCGCCCGTTGACATAATGGGTCGCCGCCGTAGCGATCGGCTCTGCTCGGTCGGGAAGCGCTTCGCCCTTGGCGGCCGGGCGCAGTTTCGACAAAAGCTCTGGCAACATGATCGTCTCCTTTGCTCCCACTTCGCGCAATTGGCCCGCCCTGTTACCGGTCCCGGCTCGAGCGGCCGATCTCCGGCGGCGGCGAGCGGGAAACGAAGAACAGAAAGGCGCTGAGAACGGTCAGCGCGATGAAAGCCGGAACGAACAGCGCCGGAACCAGCACGTCGTTCCAGGCCCAGGCGCCGAGCCGGTTCTCGACAAAGCCCTTCGCGATCTCGAGTGCCTTGGGCGAAAGCCAGTAGAGCGCATAGCCGGTCGAGGTCGGCGTCCAGGGTCCGCCGGCGATCCAGCGCGCTCCGTCGAGGACGGCTGCGGTGAAAGCGCCGGCGAGAGCGATGAGACCGATGAACCGCGTCAGAAACCGCATCGCAGCCGCCGTTTGGCCCCCCGCACGAGGACCGCATGTCTAGCGCACCGCCGGCGCCGCTGTCCACGCAAGCGCTTGCGCGCGCGCAGCGCTGGGTGCTATGCGCCTCGCTCGCGCTTTAAAGACAGCGAGCGCGACCGGAGGGGTGGCCGAGCGGCCGAAGGCGCACGCCTGGAAAGTGTGTATACGGGAAACCGTATCGCGGGTTCGAATCCCGCCCCCTCCGCCAGAACGCCCGGAACATAAGGGCGACGGACCCGAGCCAAGCCTCTGATAGATCGTTGAAATGCCGAGATTTCCAGCGCCAGCGTTCGCCATCGCCCGCCCCCCATTGCCACCCATATTTGGTCGCGCTATGCGGGAAATTCCCGTGCGGGAACGCCCTCGGGCGGAAGATAGCAAGAAAGAAATGGACAAATGAAACTGACCAAGAGCGACCTGACGCGGCTCGCCAAGCAGCCCGGCCGACACCGGATTTCGGACGCGCCCGGCCTTTTCCTCCGGGTGCTCGACCCGGATCGCGTCTACTGGACCTACCGCTACCGGTTCGCCGGGCGGGAGAACGAGCCATCGCTCGGCCCCTATCCCGAGATCGGCCTCGCCGAGGCCATCGCCAAGCACACCGCCATGCGCGCCTCGGTCCTCGCCGGAACCGACCCGCTGGCGGGAAAGCGCGCCCGCCGCGCCGCCGCCGTCGAGGCCCCTCCCCGGCCCGCGCCGACCTTCGGCGAGGCGGCCGACGATTTCCTCGACCGGAAGGAGAGCAAGGGCCTGCTCGGCAAGAACCCCAAGCACCGGGCGCAATGGCGCTCGACGCTCGATAGCTTGCCCGCCTCCTTCCGCGAATTGCGCGTGAACAAGATCGGCTCGCAGCACGTTTTCGACGCCCTCGACCCGATCTGGGACAAGAAGCCGGAAACCGCCTCGCGGCTGCGGGCGCGGATTGCGGCGGTGATCGATTTCGCGCGCGGGCCGGAGGACGAGCGCCGCAACCCGGCCGCATGGTCCGGCTGGCTGAAAACGCAGCTCGGCAGCGCGAAGAAACTCGGCAAGATCGACCGCAAGACCGGCGAGCGCCTTGAACGCAGCCACCATGCGGCCATGCCCTACAAGGACCTTCCCGCCTTCATGAAGCGCCTCAGGGACACGCCGGGCGTGGCGGCCAAGGCTCTGGCCTTCGCAATCCTGACCGCCGCGCGCTCGGGCGAAGTGCTTGGGGCGCTATGGGACGAGATCGATCTCGAACACACGGCCACCGTGACCGGGGCGGACGGGAAAGATTGCACCGTCGCCATCCCGCTCTGGACCATTCCGGCGGACAGGATGAAGGCGGGCGAGGTCCACCGGGCGCCGCTCTGCGACGCGGCAATCGCCATCCTGAAAGAGATGCGCGAAGCGCGCGTGCGCGAGCACCGGTTCGTATTTCCGGGCCAGCGCCCCCGGAAGCCGCTGTCGAACATGGCGCTGGAAATGACCATGCGGCGGCTCAAGGCGGGCGCGTTCACGCCGCACGGCATGCGCTCGGCCTTTCGGGACTGGGTGGGCGACGAGACGCATTTTCAGCGGGAGATCGCCGAGGCGGCCCTCGCCCATGCTGTCGGCGACGCGGCCGAGCGGGCCTATCGGCGCGGGGACGCGCTCTTGAAGCGGCTCGGCCTCATGAAGGCGTGGTCACAATTCGTCGTTCCGCCGCCGCCTTCGGACAACGTGATCGAGCTTCGAAGGGCCGAGGCGTGACGCCTTGGCATTTCACGACATGGCTCGATCTGCTCGACCACTGGCAGACCGGCATCGCTGGCTTTCTTGCGTTCGCGGCGGGTTTCGGCACTGTCGTGGCGACGATGATCATAGCCCGCAGGCAGATCACCTCCTCGCGCGAGGATGCCGACAGGGTTATCGCCGCGACCCGCGAGCAGACCTCGGTCACCGCCAAGCAAACCGAGATGACCGTTCATTTGGAACAGATCCGCAACTTGGCCGAAGCAAACGGATTTCACGTCATGCTCGAAGCGGCGATGGCGCGAGTCCTCGCCGAGGCGGATTGGGCCAGAAAGACCTATCCGCGGGGTTTGAAGACAGGCGCGTTTGACGAGGACAAACTCCTCGTTCGCCAGTGCATCACCAAAGGCTCGTTCGCGGAATTGCGCGCCGCTTGCGTCAGGCAGGGCGGTCCTTTGACCAGCGAGTTTCTTGACCTCGAACGCGAGATCGACAGCTTCAGGTCGCCGCAACCTTACGCCGCTGTGGACGAACAGCTTGCCTTGATCGAAGCGAAGGCGACCGAGCTGCGCAAGAAGGCCCTCGAGGCCTTCGAGGCCTTCGAGGCCTTCGAGGCCTTCGAGTAGATGTGATGGTCCGCATCGCGATCAGCGTCGAGGCGTTCGAGGCGATAGCCCTTGCCGTTCGGCGAGGCTGAAATGGGCGTCCTTTCCAAACCCCCTTGGCCTCTGGAAGAAAGCCGGTCCAAAAAGGAGAGATAAGCATGAAATCAATGTTATTGGCTGGCTGGGCGCTCGTCATGTTCGCAGGGTCGGTGTTGGACGGCAATCCGCAAACAGTGCCCTCGGCCCCGGCGACATCGCAGACGCCAACACTGCCAACAGCGGCGGAAAAGTACATCAAGGCTAAGATGGCGGAATACAAGGCTTGCATGGACATCGCAATAGGGATGGCGAGCGACACCAACGCTATCTTCAACCAGCTCTGTAAGATGGAGCTGCAAGCTGTCGACCACGAGGACAAGCTCGACGACCTGAACAGCAAGGTCGAGGACCTCGACGACCTGAAGAGCAAGGTCGAGGACCTCGACAAGAAGCTCGACGACCTGACCGAGAAGGTCGACGGCCTTAGGAGCGGGGTTGGGCGGGTGAACCTCAGGCTGGCAACGCCGTGGTGGAAGCGGTTGTGGGGAGGTTGAACATGTGCAGAGGCCAAGCGTGTTTTTGACCACGAAGGAGCGGCTTGAAGGCTTGGGGCATTAACGGTTCCCTCAGTTGGGCCGCGATGGCATCAGTTCGAATCCCCTCAGCTCCGCCACGGACTACGTATTTGATATTACATACGAAGTCTACCTCAGGCGGGTCGAACGATTTCATCCAGGAAACTGGGTGTGCCGAGGGGCAGTCCGGAAACGCTGAATCGCGATATGCTGGTGAAATTCACATTTTGCCCCGCAAAACGTCTCTGTCGACAGGCTCCCAAATTCGGCTGCGCAAGCCTCGGGACCGAGGCCAGAATTCGACCCCTTTAAAGTCGTCGGCCTGAGGCGATTGTCTGAAGGGTGCGCAAAGAAACTTGTTGACGCGCGGGCTATGACGCCACGTCCGGATAGAGCGCCCTGGCGAGTTCCTCCGGCGCCGGCTACTGTCCGAGAATCGCGACAAGAGAATGTCGCCACCGTGCAAGGCCTCCATGCCGCTCCATCCTGCCAAGACGCTGGTCGTCAACCCCGATCCGCTGGCCGATCCCGATACGTGGGCCGAGACCCTCGCCCAAGTTTTTGCCAATCCAGCCCGGACGGAAGGCTTTCTTGCCGAGGCCGAAAAGGCGGAAAGAGCCTGCCCAGGGGATCCGATCATTCTGTTTCAGGCTGCGATGGCGGCTTTGCTCGACTGCCGGCCCGACAAGGCGCAGCTTTACCTCAAGCGTTACGCCAAGCGCTACGTGGCGAGCGAACCCTATCACCTCTTGTCGGCGCTCACGCTCGCGGCCCAGAAGAAGCTGATCGCGGCGCGGGCGCTGCTGGAGCGCCACCGTCTGACGGATTTGCGCATTGCGATGGGGTCGTTTCCCGGCGGCTGGGAGCGGCGACACTGGCTCGCCGAGAGGCTCGACGCCATCATGGGTCGCGAGCGTCCGACGCGCACGCGCAAGCCGGCGGTCAAGCCTGCTCCCGTGCAGGGCCGCCCCAAGAGTCCTTTGTCGACCAAATCCGCCGCGCCGCCGCCAGCACAAGCACGGCCGGCGGCTCAGCCGGCAATACCGAACTTGGAGCGGCTGCAGGTCGATATTCCGCTGGTCGTCGATTCGGACCTGAGGCCGCTGCTTGCCGCCGCAACCGGTCAAGCCGAGCGCGAAGGCGGTTGGTTCATCTTGCGCGAGCGTTTCGCCCACCTCGGCTTGGCCGAGGGCTTCGACGAACTGCTCTGCGTGCCTCACCTCAAGGGCACCGAGACCTTTTGGTATCAGACCGAGACCGTGCGCAAGGTGTTGAAGCAGTTCCGCGGCCGTGTGCTGCTCGCCGACGAGGTCGGCCTTGGCAAGACCGTCGAGGCGGGCATGGTGCTCAAAGAGTATTTGCTTCGCGGCATGGTTGAGCGAGTGTTGGTGCTCGTTCCCGCCTCGCTGGTGGGACAGTGGCGGGAGGAATTGGAGACCAAATTCGAAATTTCGTGCGTCACCACCTATGACCCGCTTCTTCGCGAGGATCCCCAGCGCTTCTGGGCGGCGCCGAGGATCATTGCTTCGCTCGCGCTAGCCCGACGGCGCGAGCATGTCGAGCGCCTCCTTGCGCAGTCGTTCGATCTTGTGATCGTCGATGAAGCCCACCATCTGCGCGACCGCGCCAGCCAAAGTTACAAGCTGGTCGACAGCCTGACCAAGCGTTTCCTGCTATTGCTCTCCGCTACGCCCGTGCAGAACAATCTCATTGAACTCTACACTCTGTTGACCCTGCTCAAGCCCGGCATTTTCAAGACGCAGAAGGAATTTCGCTCAGCGTACATGACCGCGGGCAAGCCGCGTCAGCCGGCGAACTCGGAGCGGCTGCGTGATCTGATGCGCGACGCCATGATCCGCAACACCAGGGCTGTTGTGGCGCTGAAATTGCCGCGTCGCCACGCCTCCACCCGCCCCGTCGATCCCACGCCCGGGGAGCAGGCGGCCTATCAGGAGTTGGCGGGGCAGATCCGAGCTCTTGTCGCTGACGATCGGCCGAGCCGCCATCGCCTCGTAGCGCACCACTTGCTGAGCGCTGCAGGGTCCTCGCCCGCCGCCGCATCCGCAGCCATCGCCCGTTTTGCCGCCCGGCATGACAGTCATCCGGCCTGGCTGGCGTTGGCGGACCGCTGGGCGGCCCTCGGCTCTGGCGGCAAAGAATTGGCGCTGCTTGAATTGCTCGCTCGCAATCCCGATGAGAAGAAGCTCGTTTTCGTCCATCACCGAGAGACAATGTCCAGCCTGGCGGACTTGCTCGCCCGGAACGGCATCGAATTCGCTCGCTTCGAGGGCGGCCTCGGCGGCCCCGACAAGGACGCGGCGATCGCCGATTTCCGCGAGCGGGTTCCGGTGCTTTTATGCACTGAATCCGGTGGCGAGGGCCGCAACATTCAATTCTGCAACACGCTGATCAACTTTGATATCCCTTGGAATCCCATGGCTATCGAACAGCGCATCGGACGCATCGACCGCATCGGTCAGAGCCGCGACGTGTTTGTGTTCAATTTGGTCGCCCGCGGAACGGTCGAGGAGCAGGTGCTGCGGCTGCTCGACGAAAAGATCAACATGTTTGAGCTGGTGGTCGGCGAGGCCGGCGCGATTCTGGGTGAGATGGAAGAGGAGCGGAACTTCGCCGATTTGGTTTTGGACGCGTGGTTGGAGACGACCGCGGCCGGTCAAGCCGAGGCCTTCGATGCGCTCGGCCGTCGGCTTGACGAGGCGCGGACCCAATACAGCGACGCCAAGGCGCTCGATGACGCTTTGTTCGGCGAAGAATTCGAGACCGCGTAGCGCGAGGGAGATCAGACGGTGACCGGCTTGCGCGACTTCGTCGCCGACTTGATGGAGCGGGAGGGCGCGGCGGTCGAGACCCTGGAGCCCGACGGCCTAGCGGTGATCGCGCCGCCTGAGGTTCGCTCGGCGTTCGGCTGGCCGGAGCTGGCTCGGCTGGGCTTCGGCGTGGAGTTGCCGGTCGGCGCCCAGCGCATTGGCATTGAAGGCGAATGGCTGGAGCGCTTCGGAGCGCTGCTCGCGGGCCACGGGCGGTATGCCGAGCGCCAGATCGCTTGTGACGAGCCGCCAACGCTGGGCGATCCAGAGCGCCTGCTTCGCCATATCCTCGATTTGCCCAACGCAGTCTGGCGTTTTCAAAAGCAGCGGTCGACGTGGAGCCGCTGCCTGCTGATCGGCTTTCGCACCACGGCGGTTTCCGACGAGAAGCGCGAAAACATCCTGTGGATGGGGTTTAATACTGGCACCGGCGCTGCCTTGGGTGATGTGCAGCGTCGGCTGCGGGCATTCTTGGGCGGCGACCAAACCTGGCAGACGCCTGAGCCGGCGGTCAGAGAGGCGGCGGGACCAGGCTGGGACGCCGCTACGCTGGAGGCGCGAGTTCGACCGGCGCTAGACGCAAGCGTGCGTGCGGAATTAGCGCCGTTTCTCCATTCGATGCAGCGTCGTCTGGCGCGCGATCACACTCGCCTGCACGGCTACCATAACGATTTGCGCCGGGAATCCTTGACCCGTCTGCTTGCGCTCGCAGGTGTCAAGGGGCCTAAGGCCGACGCTGACCGCCAACGGGAAAACCATCGGATTGCGGCGATCGAGCGCGAGTACCGGGCCAAACTTGGTGATCTCCGACATAACTACGCCCTGCGCGTCACCGTCGATTGGATCCAAACCCTGGAGTTGTTCGTCCCCGTTCAGCGCCTGGAGGTGCTGATCCGGCGCCGCAAAGGCGAGCGCGCGATCCATCTCGACTGGCATCCGCTCGTTCGTGTGGCCGAGGCGCCGCCCTGCGACTGGGGACTGGGTTTGAAGTCCACACGCATGATTTGTGACGAACGCTTGCATCTCACGGAGCCCGCCGGCCAGGATCCGTGTCCTGGCTGCGCCAAGCCCTTCTGCCGCGCCTGCCACCCGGCCGCCTGTCCGCGATGCGGCATGGCGGTGAGCGATGAGCGCATGAATACCCTTGACCCAGAACCTCCGGCCTGACGCCGAGAGCCCAAGCCCCCGGTCCGATCGCCGTCGCTCGCTCCGACTGCGTGTTCCAACGGAGTCGATGCTGACTGACGGCGCTAACCCAACTTCCGGCGTGGGCGACTGATTTTTCCGTCGGGCGAGCCCACAAGGATAGCTAAGTCATTGGAAATGCCCGAGGCGCGTGGAGGGCGGCGCGCGCGGTTTCAATATAGTGACTACAATATGCTGTCTATCCCTTGCATTCACGGCGCTTCTGTGATTGTTAGTGGGCTATGTACATCCGCAAGTCGATTCGGGGGTACAAGGGCAAGACGTACACCAATTATGTGCTGGTGGAGTCCGTCCACACCGCCAAAGGCCCGCGCCAGAAGACGGTCTGCTCGCTCGGCGACCTGAGCCCGCGACCGGGCGCGGAGTGGCTCAAGCTCGCGCGCAAGATCGAAGATGCGCTGGTCGGCCAAGACGATCTGCTCGATGCCGCTGATGGCGAAGTCGCCGACATTGTCCGGCGGGTGCGGGCAAGACGCGCCGACCGCGGCGAGGTTACGCCGGCGCCGTCGTTGTCGCGGACGGCCCGCGGGGCGTTGATCAAGGTCGATCCCTCGCGCGTCACCACCGAGCGCCACCGTGAAGCCGGCCCGGTCCACGTCGGCCATCAGTTCTGGCAGCGCCTCGGCCTCGACCGCATTCTGCGCGACTGCGGGCTGTCCGCCACCGCGCAACGGCTGGCCTGTGCGATGGCGCTCAATCGCTTGATCGCGCCGTGCTCCGAACACGCCATGCCGGATTGGATCCGGCGCACCGCACTCGCCGGCATTCTCGGCGTCGACTTCGGTGGGTTGACGGAAGACCCGCTCTACGGGGTGCTCGACAAGCTTTATCCGCACCGCGCCGCCATTGAGGCGGCGCTGGTTGCGCGCGAGCGCAGCCTGTTCAATCTCGACGCAACGATCTATCTCTACGATCTCACCTCGACCTACTTCGAGGGCGAGTGCGCCCGCAACGGCAAGGCCAAGCGCGGCTCCTCACGCGATCACCGCGCCGACTGCAAGCAGGTCGTGGTCGGCCTCGTGGTTAGCCGGGAGGGCTTTCCGATCACCCACGAGGTGTTCGCCGGCAACACCCAGGACCGCACGACGCTTGCCGCCATGCTCGATCGCCTCGCCGAGCGCGCCGGCCTGCGGCAAGGCGCAACCGTGGTGGTCGACCGCGGCATGGCCTTCGACGACAACCTCGCCGAGATCACGGACCGCAAGCTGCACTATGTCGTCGCCAGCCGCCAGCCCGAGCGTGACCGCTGGCTGGCCGACCTCGAGGACACCGACGGCTTCGCCCCGGTGCTGCGCCAGCCTTCGCCGCTCAACCCGGCGCAGAAGAAGACCACGATCGAGATCAAGACCCGCGTCGACGGCGAAAAGACCTACGCGCTGTGCCGCAGCGAGCAGCGCATCGCCAAGGACCGCGCCATCCGCACCAAGCAGGACGGGCGGCTGCGCGCGGATCTCGACAGGCTCGCCAAGCGCGTCGCCGAGAAAAAACTGGTCAAGGCCGAGAAGGTCAACCAGGCGATCGGACGCTTGAAGGAGCGCTACCCCCGCGTCGCGCGCTACTTCGATCTCTCCTACGACGCGCAGACCGCGACCCTCCAAGCCCAGTTCAATGCCGACAAGTATGCCAAGGCCGAACGGCTCGACGGATGCTATCCGATCAAGACCGATCGCAACGATCTCTCAGGCGACGAGCTCTGGCGCATCTACATCCTGCTGACCCGCGCCGAGAACGCCTTCCGCGATATGAAATCGCCGCTCGCCGAGCGGCCGATCTTCCATCACACCGAGCGCCGCACCGAAGCCCACATCTTTCTCTGCGTGCTCGCCTACCATTTGTTGATCGCCATCGAGAGGACTTTGCTCGACCAGGGCATCCATTCCTCCTGGCCGACCGTGCGCGACACCCTCGAGAGCCACCAAATCTGCACCATCGTCCTGCCAGCCGACGACGGCTCCTGCCTGCGCATCCGCAAGGCCGCAACCCCGGAGCCCGACGTCCTCGACCTCTACCGCTGCCTCGACCTCTCACCGCGCATCATGAAGCCGCAACAGACATGGACCCCAGTCCATAGTGACTAACAAATGTCCTATCTTATTGAAATAAAAGTACTTCTGCCATGAAAATAGCTTCAGCGCGGATGTGGGGTCATGCGGGCTCGGCCTTTGGTTCGAGGGTGACGTTGTAGCCGAGGCGCTCGATACGTCGTTTGAGGTTGGCGACGGTTCGGGTCTGGGCGATCTGGTCGAGGTAGGCTTCTCCGAGTTCGCGGTAGGGCAGGCCCTTGGTAAGCATGTGATAGGCAGCCACGAGGATCTTGTGAGCGATGGCGAGAGCCGCGCGCATGGCGCCGCGGCGCGCCTTGAGGCGGTGGAACTTGTCCTTGAGGTAGCTGCCCTTGGTCCGCGCGGCGGAAATGGCGGCGCCGACGAGCATGGTGCGCAGATGGACATTGCCCTTGCGGGCGCGCCCGCTCTTCTGCTTGCCGGCGCTCTCATGGTTGCCGGGGCACACGCCGGCCCATGCGGCGAGATGGTAGACGCTGAGGAAGACGCTCATATCGACACCGATCTCGGCGATGAGGGCGGCGGCGACCACCCAGTCGACGCCAGGGATCTGCATCAGCAGGGCGTGCTGAACGCAGTAAGGCGATGCCCAAAAACTATTGCTTCATTTCGTGAAACCTCGGCGAGATGCTGTAGTTCCATTCTGGATGGAATGAGTTCGGGTCATGTTGAGGGTCGCCATTTCCGCGTCCGAGACCTTGATGCCCTTTGGATAGGTGTTGCTATCGAGTTCGCAGCGGATTTTGAGACCGGTTTTCGTCGTGGTGTTGGCGATCAGTTCGATGACGATGAGGAGGCTGAGGAGTGGCGTCGCGCGCCAGTTCTGCGTGATGTGGCAGAACATGCGATGCTCGATCTTGTTCCACTTCGAAGTCCCTGGCGGATAGTGGCAAACCTGAATGATCAGACCGGTTTCGTCCGCGAGTTGTTGGAGGGCCAACTTCCAGAGCCGCAGCCGTGAACCATTGGAGCCGCCGCCGTCGGCCGTGATCATCAGGCGCCTCATCCCGGGATAGAGCTTCCAACCCATCTGATCGAGCCAGCATCGGACGGCGTTGACGGCGAACTCCCCGGTGTCGTGGTCGATTCCGAGGCTGACATAGCCGAGGTTGGCGCCGATGTCGTAGACCCCGTAAGGGACGACCTTGCCCAACTCCTTGTCCTCGAAATCGTGAGCGTTGACCTCGATCGGTTCGCCCTGCGGCCCATAGTCGCTACCGCCGTTCTTGAATTCGCCCAGCAATTCCTTCTTCTTCGCGTCGATCGATATCACGGGTTCGCCGGCCGCCTGAAACGCCTCGACCTTCGCGTTGATATATTCGAACTGGGCGTCGCGATCAGGATGTTTGCCGGCTTCCTTGGTCTTGCGGTTGGAATGGCGACAATATTTCAGTTCCTCCAGCAGCTTGGGAATGGTCGAGGAACTCACTTTGTGACCCATGGCGCGAAGCGCCGTCGCCAGCTTGTCGTGGCTCTTGGAGACCCATCGCAACGGCCGCATCGGGTCGCCCATCGTCGCCGGCTCGAGCAATCGTTGCAAGTCCTCCAACAGCGTCGGGTCCTTGACCGTCAACCGAGGAGTGCCCCCGCCCTTGCGCCGCACCTCTCCCGTCAAGGAGCCGGGGTTCCGCAAGTCCTTCAGACCGCGCCCAATCGTGCTCCGGGCGACCTTCGTCGCGCGCGCGACCGCCGCAATCCCGCCGTAGCCCGCCGCCTTCGCCTCCGCCGCCGCGCTCAACCGCCGGCGTCGCTCGTCCAGCGAAGGCCGAAGCGCGTCAAACCGGACGCGCAGGGATGATTCGTCTATCATCATCACGATATAGACGCTCGCCTCGCACTCGGGAATCCGCTAAACAGCCGATGCCAGTAAAATCGCAAATTCCGAATCGGCTATTTTTGGGCGTCGCCTAAGGTGCGAGCTTTGCTTCGATGCGGTCGTCGAGGGCGGCGATATCGTGCTCGGCCGCTTCGAGCCGGCGCAGTTGTGTCGCCAGTAGGAAACGATGGTGCTCCTCCATCCGCCCTTCGAGCGCCAGAACCAGATCGTCCCGCTTACGGCGCAATTGCCCTCTGGCAAGGTCCGCCATCGCCTCGGCCGAGGCGCTGCCCTCGATCAGAGCCTTCAACATGGCGCGCCCGGAAACCCCGAAGACGTCGCTGGCGACGCTGGCCAGCTTGATGTTGGCCGTCTCCAGGAGCTTCAGGAGCCGGTTGCGCTCGGCCGCCTGGCTCTCCACCAGCTTGCGGCGATAGCGCAGCAACTCGCGCAACTCGCGCTGCGGCGCCGGCGGAACGAAGCTCTTGGCAATCAGCCCATGGCGGACCAGATCGGCGATCCACTCGGCATCCTTCACATCGGTCTTGCGACCCGGCACGTTACGGATATGCCGGGCGTTGCCGACGATGAGGTCGAAATGCCCTTCCAACACGGCATAGACCGGGCGCCAGTAAACGCCGGTGCTCTCCATGCCGACCTGCGTCACCCCAAGCTCTTGCAGCCAGTCCCGCAACGCTTCCAGATCGCGCGTCATCGTCCGAAAGGTCTGCACCTGCTTCCTCGGCCGCTCGCCCGGGGCGCCGATCAAGACGCAGGCAACGACCGCCTCCTGATGCACGTCAAACCCGGCGCACCGCTCAATGATCACTTGCATCTTCGCCTCCATCCAAAGGAAGGCGACCGTGACGCCGCAGGTATAGTCGAGACACTGCCACGCGTGCTCCCCGTTCCCGGGGGCGACAAAAAATGGTACCTCTATGTAGCGCGGGCCAGACTGCTTATCGGGGTCGCAAGCCACCGCAGAGTTGTCAGCCTCAACACGATCGCCCGTGGAGAGACTCGGACAAACCGGCCCGCGCCGCCACCATTTTCACTCATAATGGCGCGCCAACGGCGCTGGTTGGCTGCTTAGACCTCAGCCATCCCCTCATTTTTCACACGAACGAGGACGTTTTAGCCAAGGCGCTGTTTTGAGTTATGTATTCGCTAAATCGCGCCACGAGTGGCCGCAGGCGGAGTTCCGGCATGTTTGGGATCAGCTCATAGAGCATGCAGCCCTGCCGGAACAGCGAATGGGTTCGATGTTTGGCGGTGTTGACCTTGAGGTGGCGGTCCATGCCGAGGCTTTCGCCGGCGGCGCCGAGCAGCGTCAGGAGAACGATGGCGAAGGCGTTCAAGAGAAGAAGCCGGTCGCGCCGTTGCGGATCGGCGATGCGAAGAACGCTTAGGCCCATGCCGAAACGAAGGTCCTTGGTGTCGCGAAAGCCCGGCTCGATCGTCCAGCGCTTGGCGTAAGAGTTCATGATCTCGCGCGCGCTCGCCTCGGCGTCGCTGGCGGCCAGACACCAGGCCTCCTTCATGTCCTTGGCCTTGACGCAGACGACCGCCCCGACCTTGTGGCGGCCCGCGGTGACCTCGGCGTCGCGCAGCTTGCGCGCTCGTCCGCCCGTCCCGGTCCATGCGGCGGCGCGCGTTTCGCCATCGGCCGCGCCGACGTGGATGTTGCCGCGAAACCGGATGACGTAGGCGAAGCCCAACGTCTCGAGATAGGCGAACAGCTTGGTGTCGCCGAAGCCGCGATCGGCCAGGATCGTCACTGCGACGCCCTCGGGCAGAACCTCGGCCAAGCGGGCCAGGCAGAGGTCCTCGTAGTCGTTGCGCTTGTCTTTCAGTTCGTCCTTCAACACCGTCAGCCACAGCAAAGGCGTCGCCCGGCCGTGGTTGGTGACCAGGTTCAAGGCCAGCGTCGTCTGATCGTCGGCGTCGAAATCGGTCCAGTCCATGGCCACGACGATCGTCTTGCGCTGGCCAACGACTTCCGCCACCCACGGGGCGAACGTGTCCCACACGACGATGCCCTGACTGCTCAACAGCCGATCGACCTGCTTGATGGCGTGCTTGCTGAGCAGGCCGCGCGCCTGAGCCAAGGACTGGCCGATGATCGACACCGCCAGCGAAGCGCCGGTCATCACGCCGAGCGTGCCGTTGGCCAGCGACGCCACACGCTTCGCATGGAGATCTTCGGCGAAGATGCCGTCGAGATAATTTTGAATGAAATCAATGCGCTTGATCGGACGGTTCATGGCCACGGCTCGTCGGGATGCGATTCTGCATCCTCATGACCTGTCTACGGATTTTGGCCAATATGAGTCCCCCGGAAAATGAGGGGATTTATGAGAGCCTAGACCCCAATTGAGGAGCGAGCGAACGCCGCCATTGAAACCCGCAAATTGGCCAACCGGAGGCTTGAGCATTATTAGCTTGGCAGCGGCCTCACCCAAATTGCGATCGTTGCTCGCTTCGGCGGCGATCATCACGGGCATCAGCGTCCTTATATGGCTCAGCGTCCGGCTCGGCGCCATCGGCGTCGCCTTAGGACACTTCGAACAATAACCAAATCGTGATTGCTGGTCATGCGACGGAGTGACTCGGGTTGCGGGGATTCCGCCACTGAGCGAACCGGCGTAGGTCGGTGGCATGATCGAGGAGAACGCGATTCGGCGACGGTGGGGAGCGGTTGGCTCGAAGCTCGACGAGCGGGGACGGCGGTTGTTTGCCGCGGGCGAGACGCGGAGCGCTGGCTGGGGTGGTCTTGCGGCCGTCTCGAAGATCACCGGGCTGGCTCGTTCGACGATCAATCGCGGGAAGGATGATCTGGATGCGGCGGCGCTGCCGAGGGGGCGCGTTCGCCGCGCCGGCGGCGGGCGTCGCGCGCTCTCTGAGAACGATCCGGGGCTCGTTCGCGCGCTCGAACGGCTGGTCGAGCCTGCGACGTTGGGTGATCCGATGCGGCCCTTGATCTGGGTGTCGAAAAGCATGGAGAAGCTCGCGGCGACCCTGACGGAGATGGGACATCCGATCAGCGCCGACACGGTGCGCAAGGAGCTGGTGAAGCTCGGGTTCTCGCGCCAGTCCAATCGCAAGGCGGATGAAGGCGCCAAACATCCCGACCGAAACGCGCAGTTCGAATATATCAACGCGAAAGTCGTGGCGGCGCAGGCCCAACAACAACCCGTGATCTCCGTCGACACCAAGAAAAAGGAGCTGATCGGCAACTTCAAGAACGGCGGAACCGATTATCGCCCGAAAGGCAAGCCACGGCGCGTGAACGTGCATGACTTCGAGGACAAGAAACTCGGCAAGGTCGTGCCCTATGGCGTCTACGATGTGACTGCCAACGCCGGCTTCGTCAGCGTCGGGATCACGAGCGACACGGCCGAGTTCGCTCTACAGTCGATCCGCTGCTGGCGCGAACGCATGGGGCGGCAGCGCTATCCCCATGCGCGAGAGCTGACGATCACGGCCGATTGTGGCGGCTCGAACGGGGCGCGGGTGCGGCTGTGGAAAGTCGAACTGCAGAAGCTCGCCAACGAGACCGGGCTCGTCATCCATGTCCACCATTATCCGCCGGGCACATCGAAGTGGAACAAGATTGAGCACCGGCTGTTCTGCCACATCACCCAGAACTGGCGCGGCCGGCCGCTCACCGATCGCCTTGCCGTCGTCGAGCTGATCGGCGCGACGACGACCAAGGCCGGTCTGCGAATCGAGAGCGCGCTCGACACCCGCACCTACCAGAAAGGCATCAAGGTCGGCAGAGCCGAGATGAACCGTCTCGACATCACCGGTGATCCGTTCCATCCTGAATGGAACTACACCATCAGGCCGCGACTCCCTACCTCGGCACAGCCAGCGGAACCGGAGCGGTTATTTTGCGTGATGTCCTTAATGGCCTCCGGCTTCTTGGCCCCGACCCTGTTGAGCTACATCGGCTGAGCTGCGCCCAGGACGCTTTCACTTCACCGCCTTGCGCTTCGGCGGATCCGCGGGCCGGTCCGCCAAGCGAGCCGCAGCGGCGCGCGTTGGCGCAGACGCCCCGGCGTTGGTCGACGGCTGCTGACGCCGGAGCGCTACAAATTCGCCGCGTAGCGCCGCAATGACCGTAATCGCCGCGTCCCGATTGAGCGCATTGTTGAGACGCGCGAGCGCTCGGACGCGCTGATAGCTAGCGCCCGCCAACAGGTCGTTCGAGATCAGCGCGCGCACAAGAACTTCGTTTTCGGCACCGAGGGCTGCGAGCGCGACAGCCAGCGGTTCGCCTGAGGTGTCGTCGACGATCCGCTGCGCGAGTTCCGGCTCGCAATCGAGTGCTTCGGCGAGGATGGCGACAAACCGCTGCGGCTGGCGTGCGATTGCGGCCAGCTCCAGTTGGTCAATCGACCCAGATCGTGTTGGAACCGGAGGGGAAGGTGGGCGGCCCAGTTGCAAACGTTGAGCGGCCAGCAGGATATCCACGCGTTGATATGGCGTAGCGCATAGGAAGAGCGCGGCGCTTTCCGGCGGGACCGGCCGGCGCTGCAGCAACGCATCGGCCAGCCGCCGGTCGCCGGCCTGTTCCGCGAGCTTGCGGGCCCGGTGCAACAGATCGAGCAACGTCTTGCCCTCAAGACGCGCCAATTCGTTATTGGCCAGCGCGATCAGAACGTCGATGTCGCCCTGCGCGGCGAGCGCGCAGGCGATTTGCGGATCGAGATTCTTGCGCTTGGCGACTGCAATGGCGCGCCGGCCGCCGGGCGCGACAGCCTCAGCAAGATCACGGTCCGCGTAGGCGACACCGTGCTCGAGCATGTGTTCGCAGGCTTCCGAATCAGCGGACGCGAATTTCGCCAAAAGTCTGGCCGGCGTTCGAGCGCAGGGCGCGAGCTTGCGGGCGATGTCGAGACGCGTCGCCGCGTCCGCTGCGTCCAGTTGCAAGGCGACAACGTCGGCGAAATGCTCGCTCGCATCAGGATCGTTCCGTTCGGCGGCGACGAAATGATCGATCGCCACTCTAAGCCAGATTCTGCGATCCTTGGCGTTCTCGCTCGCCGCCAAGGAGGCGAGAAACGGGAAGTCAGCAAGAGTCAGATCGCGCACCAAGCGGCCCATCAAGATCGACGAGTTTACGACCAGTTAGCGCATTCTGGTTGATAGAGTATTAACCTTCGCGCCCTGAAATACCGAATCATTGCGCTGATAATTCGAGGCGGGAGGGCCATGGGCGAAATTGTTGCCTTTCGGGCGCCAAAACGTCGTTGTCACGTGGCGCCGTCCGGAGGCGCAAAGATCTCGTTTATCAGCAGCGTCCGATATCAGCGCGGGATCGAGGACGCCCCATCTTCGTTACCTGAACCGCGCTCGCCGCAGCAGGACGGCGGGCGTGGCGGCGTCGGCAGAGGCAAGCTCCGGCGAAGCGGTTGAAGCGGGCCCATCACCTTAACCCAACTTGCGCAGTTTGGGGGTGGTTTTTCATTTTTCGCCGTGGTGAGCCGAGTCCGATCAAGGGGTTGGCAGGCCGGTAGGGTCGAGATCGGCGTGTAGTGCCGACCTTGGGCATTTTCTTTCCTGATTACGCGGCAACGTCAGCCAGTTTTAGCAAGCGGTAAGGCATCGGGGCGGTCCTCAGCGCAACGAATGCGAGGCGGGGGATCATGGTTTCGAGATCGTATCGGCGATTAAATCGATATTCGAACTCCGCGAGATATCGAGGGACGTGTTTTTCTCGCACGGCTCGGTAGGTCCCCACGAGGGCAGCTTTGATATTGCCCAACGCGGTATTGACCCATGCGAACCGCTTGCTTGCGACACGCGCTACACTGCGGCTCGAAGACGGCGGCGCAGAGGCGGGGTTCCGGCTCGCCGTCGAGGTCAGGCCGTCCTTCGAGGCGTGGGCGGCGCTCTCCGAAGGCGCCTATCTGTTGCGCTCGAATATCGTCGATTGGCGCGAGGACCAGCTCTGGAAGGCTTATATTCAGCTGACCCAGGCCGAAGCCGCCTTCCGCATCAAGAAGGACCAACTGCGCGTGCGTCCCGTCTGGCATCAACGCGCCGATCGCGTCGAGGCCCATATCCTGGTCTGTTTCTTGGCCTTCGTGTTGTGGAAGACCTGGAGATGTGGCAGCAGCGCGCCGGCGTCGGCAATTCCCCGCGCACCGTGCTCGAAGAGCTGGCGCGCATCCATTCCAACGATGTCGTCTTGCCCACCGCAACACACGGCGAGATCCGCTTGCGCTGCATCACCCAACCCGATCCCGCCAGGCCGCACTCCTCGACCGGCTCGGCCTCGTCCTGCCCAAGCGCATGCGCCTAACCGAACTCGACCGCCTGCCCCTCAGCGCCTGACCGTATCGCAATCCAAGCAGCCAACCAGCGCCGTTGGCGCGCCATTATGAGTGAAAATGGTGGCGGCGCGGGCCGGTTTGTCCGAGTCTCTCCACGGGCGATCGTGTTGAGGCTGACAACTCTGCGGTGGCTTGCGACCCCGATAAGCAGTCTGGCCCGCGCTACATAGAGGTACCATTTTTTGTCGCCCCCGGGAACGGGGAGCACGCGTGGCAGTGTCTCGACTATACCTGCGGCGTCACGGTCGCCTTCCTTTGGATGGAGGCGAAGATGCAAGTGATCATTGAGCGGTGCGCCGGGTTTGACGTGCATCAGGAGGCGGTCGTTGCCTGCGTCTTGATCGGCGCCCCGGGCGAGCGGCCGAGGAAGCAGGTGCAGACCTTTCGGACGATGACGCGCGATCTGGAAGCGTTGCGGGACTGGCTGCAAGAGCTTGGGGTGACGCAGGTCGGCATGGAGAGCACCGGCGTTTACTGGCGCCCGGTCTATGCCGTGTTGGAAGGGCATTTCGACCTCATCGTCGGCAACGCCCGGCATATCCGTAACGTGCCGGGTCGCAAGACCGATGTGAAGGATGCCGAGTGGATCGCCGATCTGGTCCGCCATGGGCTGATTGCCAAGAGCTTCGTTCCGCCGGCGCCGCAGCGCGAGTTGCGCGAGTTGCTGCGCTATCGCCGCAAGCTGGTGGAGAGCCAGGCGGCCGAGCGCAACCGGCTCCTGAAGCTCCTGGAGACGGCCAACATCAAGCTGGCCAGCGTCGCCAGCGACGTCTTCGGGGTTTCCGGGCGCGCCATGTTGAAGGCTCTGATCGAGGGCAGCGCCTCGGCCGAGGCGATGGCGGACCTTGCCAGAGGGCAATTGCGCCGTAAGCGGGACGATCTGGTTCTGGCGCTCGAAGGGCGGATGGAGGAGCACCATCGTTTCCTACTGGCGACACAACTGCGCCGGCTCGAAGCGGCCGAGCACGATATCGCCGCCCTCGACGACCGCATCGAAGCAAAGCTCGCACCTTAGGCGACGCCCAAAAATAGCCAATTCGGAATTTGCGATTTTACTGGCATCGGCTGTTTAGCGGATTCCCGAGTGCGAGGCGAGCGTCTATATCGTGATGATGATAGACGAATCATCCCTGCGCGTCCGGTTTGACGCGCTTCGGCCTTCGCTGGACGAGCGACGCCGGCGGTTGAGCGCGGCGGCGGAGGCGAAGGCGGCGGGCTACGGCGGGATTGCGGCGGTCGCGCGCGCGACGAAGGTCGCCCGGAGCACGATTGGGCGCGGTCTGAAGGACTTGCGGAACCCCGGCTCCTTGACGGGAGAGGTGCGGCGCAAGGGCGGGGGCACTCCTCGGTTGACGGTCAAGGACCCGACGCTGTTGGAGGACTTGCAACGATTGCTCGAGCCGGCGACGATGGGCGACCCGATGCGGCCGTTGCGATGGGTCTCCAAGAGCCACGACAAGCTGGCGACGGCGCTTCGCGCCATGGGTCACAAAGTGAGTTCCTCGACCATTCCCAAGCTGCTGGAGGAACTGAAATATTGTCGCCATTCCAACCGCAAGACCAAGGAAGCCGGCAAACATCCTGATCGCGACGCCCAGTTCGAATATATCAACGCGAAGGTCGAGGCGTTTCAGGCGGCCGGCGAACCCGTGATATCGATCGACGCGAAGAAGAAGGAATTGCTGGGCGAATTCAAGAACGGCGGTAGCGACTATGGGCCGCAGGGCGAACCGATCGAGGTCAACGCTCACGATTTCGAGGACAAGGAGTTGGGCAAGGTCGTCCCTTACGGGGTCTACGACATCGGCGCCAACCTCGGCTATGTCAGCCTCGGAATCGACCACGACACCGGGGAGTTCGCCGTCAACGCCGTCCGATGCTGGCTCGATCAGATGGGTTGGAAGCTCTATCCCGGGATGAGGCGCCTGATGATCACGGCCGACGGCGGCGGCTCCAATGGTTCACGGCTGCGGCTCTGGAAGTTGGCCCTCCAACAACTCGCGGACGAAACCGGTCTGATCATTCAGGTTTGCCACTATCCGCCAGGGACTTCGAAGTGGAACAAGATCGAGCATCGCATGTTCTGCCACATCACGCAGAACTGGCGCGCGACGCCACTCCTCAGCCTCCTCATCGTCATCGAACTGATCGCCAACACCACGACGAAAACCGGTCTCAAAATCCGCTGCGAACTCGATAGCAACACCTATCCAAAGGGCATCAAGGTCTCGGACGCGGAAATGGCGACCCTCAACATGACCCGAGAACTCATTCCATCCAGAATGGAACTACAGCATCTCGCCGAGGTTTCACGAAATGAAGCAATAGTTTTTGGGCATCGCCTTACTGCGTTCAGCACGCCCTGCTGATGCAGATCCCTGGCGTCGACTGGGTGGTCGCCGCCGCCCTCATCGCCGAGATCGGTGTCGATATGAGCGTCTTCCTCAGCGTCTACCATCTCGCCGCATGGGCCGGCGTGTGCCCCGGCAACCATGAGAGCGCCGGCAAGCAGAAGAGCGGGCGCGCCCGCAAGGGCAATGTCCATCTGCGCACCATGCTCGTCGGCGCCGCCATTTCCGCCGCGCGGACCAAGGGCAGCTACCTCAAGGACAAGTTCCACCGCCTCAAGGCGCGCCGCGGCGCCATGCGCGCGGCTCTCGCCATCGCTCACAAGATCCTCGTGGCTGCCTATCACATGCTTAGGCGACGCCCAAAAATAGCCGATTTCGGAATTTGCGATTTTACTGGCATCGGCTGTTTAGCGGATTCCCGAGTGCGAGGCGAGCGTCTATATCGTGATGATGATAGACGAATTATCCCTGCGCGTCCGGTTTGACGCGCTTCGGCCTTCGCTGGACGAGCGACGCCGGCGGTTGAGCGCGGCGGCGGAGGCGAAGGCGGCGGGCTACGGCGGGATTGCGGCGGTCGCGCGCGCGACGAAGGTCGCCCGGAGCACGATTGGGCGCGGTCTGAAGGACTTGCGGAACCCCGGCTCCTTGACGGGAGAGGTGCGGCGCAAGGGCGGGGGCACTCCTCGGTTGACGGTCAAGGACCCGACGCTGTTGGAGGACTTGCAACGATTGCTCGAGCCGGCGACGATGGGCGACCCGATGCGGCCGTTGCGATGGGTCTCCAAGAGCCACGACAAGCTGGCGACGGCGCTTCGCGCCATGGGTCACAAAGTGAGTTCCTCGACCATTCCCAAGCTGCTGGAGGAACTGAAATATTGTCGCCATTCCAACCGCAAGACCAAGGAAGCCGGCAAACATCCTGATCGCGACGCCCAGTTCGAATATATCAACGCGAAGGTCGAGGCGTTTCAGGCGGCCGGCGAACCCGTGATATCGATCGACGCGAAGAAGAAGGAATTGCTGGGCGAATTCAAGAACGGCGGTAGCGACTATGGGCCGCAGGGCGAACCGATCGAGGTCAACGCTCACGATTTCGAGGACAAGGAGTTGGGCAAGGTCGTCCCTTACGGGGTCTACGACATCGGCGCCAACCTCGGCTATGTCAGCCTCGGAATCGACCACGACACCGGGGAGTTCGCCGTCAACGCCGTCCGATGCTGGCTCGATCAGATGGGTTGGAAGCTCTATCCCGGGATGAGGCGCCTGATGATCACGGCCGACGGCGGCGGCTCCAATGGTTCACGGCTGCGGCTCTGGAAGTTGGCCCTCCAACAACTCGCGGACGAAACCGGTCTGATCATTCAGGTTTGCCACTATCCGCCAGGGACTTCGAAGTGGAACAAGATCGAGCATCGCATGTTCTGCCACATCACGCAGAACTGGCGCGCGACGCCACTCCTCAGCCTCCTCATCGTCATCGAACTGATCGCCAACACCACGACGAAAACCGGTCTCAAAATCCGCTGCGAACTCGATAGCAACACCTATCCAAAGGGCATCAAGGTCTCGGACGCGGAAATGGCGACCCTCAACATGACCCGAGACTCATTCCATCCAGAATGGAACTACAGCATCTCGCCGAGGTTTCACGAAATGAAGCAATAGTTTTTGGGCATCGCCTTAGCTCGACTTTGCCCATTTTCGCGCGCCTATTTCAGACGGCGGCCCAAAAGATCGACGCTTCCGCGACGACGCGCACGGCCTGTTCGACAGGTAACGCCGTGCGTCCAAAGGGTCCGAACGGCGCCCATCGTTCGTTCCGCAACGACCAGTAGAGGATTTCGTAGAGATCGTCGCGTCCGAGCGGTCGCAGGCGGGCGATGGGAACGCCGGTTTCGGCATGGACGAGGGTGAAGCCGCGATTGCGCCGCTGCGCCACGACGGGGCCTGCGTCGAAGGCGAAGTTCTCGATGAGTTGGATGATGTCGTCATCGGTCATGACGCCATTGTTGTGGATCGGCGCGGCGCTGTCCTTGTCCTGGTTTCGGGCCGAACCGAGTCAAAATGCCGCAGCCTGGGCTTGAAAGGCGTCAAGGCGCATTCGCCGCGACTCGATTCTACCGTCGCGATGACCCGACATCGCCCCTCTTCCTCGTTCGCCGCGGCGCCGATGGCGCCGTCGATCATCATCGCGCTGATGGCGCCCTTCCGAAGCTTTTTCACCGCGCCGGTCTGGGATCATGTGCTGGCGCTCGTCACCGGCATGACGCTCGCCCCGGGAAAGCGCACGGTGAGCGCCGCTCTGCATGTCATCGGCCTCGGCCAAGCCCGCGATTTCGCGCGCTACCACCATGTGCTCAGCCGGGCGCGATGGAACAGCGCCGCCATCGGCCGCAAATTACTGTTGCTCATTCTCGACCGGTTCGCGCCCAACGGCCCGATCGTGATCGGCATCGACGACACAATCGAGCGCCGCTGGGGCCATAAGATCGCAGCGCGCGGCATCTACCGCGATCCAGTGCGCTCGTCGCATGGTCATTTCGTCAAGACCAGCGGCTTGCGCTGGCTCGCGGTGATGGCCATGGTTCCCGTGCCATGGACGCGGCGACGCTGGGCTTTGCCGTTTCTCACCATCCTCGCCCCTTCCGAACGCTTCGCCGCCGCCCACGGGCATCGCCACAAGAAGCTGACGGATTGGGCGCGCCAGGCCATACTTCAGGTTCGCCGATGGGCGCCAAGCCGCAAAATCGTCGTCGTCGCCAATTCTAGCTTCTCGGCTCTCGATCTGATCGCCGCGGTTCGCCGCCATGTTTGTCTCGTCACGCGGCTGCGCCTCGACGCCAATCTGTTCGCGCCGGCGCCGGCGCGCCGCCCCGGACAGCTCGGACGCCCGCCCAAAAAAGGTCGGCCATTGCCCAAACTCACCGAAACGCTCGAAAGCAAAGCGACGCGCTGGAGCAAACTGTCGATGCCCTACTGGTATGGCGATCAGCGCTGCATTCTCGAAATCACGACTGGAACGGCGGTCTGGTATCATTCCGGACTGCCGCCGGCGCCAATCCGCTGGGTGCTCACGCGCGATCCCACCGGAATGCGCGATCCGCAGGCGTTCCTCTGCACCGACATCGACGCGACGCCGGTCGACATTCTCGGCTGGTTCGTCCACCGTTGGTCCATAGAGACGACGTTCCAGGAATGCCGCGCCCATCTGGGCATCGAAACCGGGCGGCAATGGTCCGATCTCGCCATCGCGCGAATGACGCCAGCGTTGCTCGGCTTGTTCTCGCTCGTGACGCTCTGGGCGGCCGATCCCACAATCCTCGCCAGCCTTCACCCCAGATCGGCCGCCTGGTATCATAAACGCGAACCCTCCTTCAGCGATGCAATCGCCGCCGTTCGACGGCTGCTGTGGAGCGCGCCGAGTTTATCAATGTCCCGGCTCGACCCGGATCGCGTGGAAATTCCGACCACACTCTGGCAAAAACTCACCGAAACGCTCTGCTACGCCGCGTAAAATGGGCAAAGTCGAGCTTAGGCGACGCCCAAAAATAGCCGATTCGGAATTTGCGATTTTACTGGCATCGGCTGTTTAGCGAATCCCGAGTGCGAGGCGAGCGTCTATATCGTGATGATGATAGATAGACTGCCGGGGCAGCTGCGCGATTATTTCCGTCTCGGCGCGGAAGAGGCCAAATCGGCAATCGAGATCCTCGTCGAAGCAGGTATCCTGCGGCCGGTCGAGGTCCCCGGCTGGGGTCGGCTCGCGTTTCTGCACCGCGACGCCCGTCTGCCGCGACGCCTGTCCGCCCGAGCGCTTCTCGCCCCTTTCGACCCACTCGTATGGGAGCGGTCCCGCACCTTCCGCCTCTTCGGTTTCCACTACCGGATCGAGATCTATACGCCTGCGGACAAGCGGCAACACGGCTACTATGTCCTGCCCTTCCTGCTCGGCAACCGACTTGTGGCGCGGCTCGACCTCAAGGCCGACCGCCAGGGCCGTCGGCTCCTGGTCCATGCCGTGCACTTCGAGCCAGCGAGCCCTCCGACGCCATGGACGCGATCGTCGAGGAACTCGCCGCACTGGCGGACTGGCTCGGGCTCAATCGGGTTGTCTTGCCATCACAGATCGCCTGATGGCTCGGAAGACGACCGTTACCGGTCGGTCAGATGAGTAGCGCACTCCAACTTCGACATCGATCGGCAGTTTCACGTTGATGGGAGCGCGGACCAGGATATTGACGCTATCGATCTGGTGGAGGCAGAGCCTGTCGATCGTCCTGCGCCATTGCGCGACGGTGACCTTGTCGGAGCGCTGAACGCCGAAGCCCTGCGCCGCGAGAGCGATGCGCCGCGCCTCGGCCGACGAGAGTTGCTCCACGTGTCATCACCTCGGCCTGCAGCCATGCTCAAGAAGTTCGATTTCGGCAGTGACGGGTCGAAACTACGGCAGGCCGGTGAAGTAGCCTTCCTACAGTTCGGGGATCAAGGTCGAAGTCTCCGACGGGTCGAACTTGCGCGTCCACAGGGCGACTCCGGGAACGGCAGCACTTGGCGCACTCGCTCCGTCCAGCCTACGGCGGCTTCGTCCGCGTTTTCGCCCGTCCAGCAGGCGTAGGAATTAGCGGTGTCCGCCGGATCTTCTAAACTAAACGGCGAGGGGCTTGCCCGTTGGCAAAAAGCCCTCCCTATCCGCCAACGTCTCTGACGGGGCGTGACCATTCGTTCGACGCACATCCAGGTATTGATGGCCACTTCGTGCAATGGCGTGTCGGGGGTTATCGCAGATACAGGCCGTGGTCTCGGTCGGATCTCCGCGTTTGTCAAAACCATGCCGACCCGTTCGCCTCCGCTTGGGATCCCGTCGCCGCAACCGCCTCGAGGCTATAGACGTCGAAAAACCACCCGCCGGCGCCGTCCGCCACCGCAGCTAGCCCGGATTATGCATTGCGGGTTGGCGGGTGTGGCGTAAATAGCTGATTTCGTGTAGAATTTGGTTATCTAAGCCGATTTGCGCGATTTCAGCGAGGCCGCACCCGCCATGAACGATCCTATGTTGCCGTTGCCTGGGTTGTCACCTGTTTCGGGCAAGCGCGTCGAGGTCAAGTTTGACGGCGGCTTGCTGTCGTCGGATGGCGGCGTTCTGGCGTTGCGCGAGGTCGACCAGCGCCTTCGCGTCGCCGATCGGCTCGCCGCCTGCATGGTGGACCGGCGCGCGCCCGATCAGATCACCCACAGCCTTGCCGACATCATCCGCTTTCGGCTGCTGATGATCGCGGCGGGCTATGAGGACGGCAACGACGCCAATTGCCTGCGGAGCGATCCGATGTTCAAGATGGCGCTCGATCTGACGCCGTCGGATCGCGAACTGTGCTCGCAGTCGACGATCTCGCGGTTGGAAAATCTGCCGCGAGGTTCGCGCCCTGTTGCGGATGGGTCGCGCGATGGTCGATCTCTATTGCGAGTCCTTTCACAAGGTTCCCAAACGGATCACCCTCGACATCGACGACACGTTCGACGCGGTCCATGGCGGGCAGCAGTTGCGGTTGTTCAACGCCCATTACGACGAATACGGCTTTCAGCCCATCGTCGTGTTCGACGGCGAGGGCCGCTTCGTCACTGCCGTGCTTCGTCCCGCCAAGCGGCCGAGCGGCAAGGAGATCAAACCCTTCCTCCGCCGGCTGTTGCGCGCGATCCGAGCCCATTGGCCCAACACCGAGATCCTTCTGCGCGCCGACAGCCACTACTGCGGCCCCGAGGTTCTCGACTGGTGTCGGGCGAGCGGCCTCGATTACATCCTCGGCGTCGCGCCGACTACGACGTTGCGCCGGCATGTCGAAAGTCTCGAAGCCAGTGTAAAGGCACGGTTCGAAGCCGCGCCCAGAGACGGCAAGCTTCGTCGTTTCAAAGAGTTCTTCGACGGCGCGCAAAGCTGGAGCCGGGTCGAGCGGATCATCGCCCGCGTCGAAGCCGGCGCGGAAGGATCAGACACGCGCTTCGTCGTCACCAATCTGAACAAGCGCAACGCTCGCGTGCTCTACGAAGACGTCTATTGCCGGCGCGGCCAGGCCGAAAACCACATCAAATCCTGGAAGACGCATCTGGCGGCGGATCGCACCTCATGCACCAAGGCGACCGCCAATCAGTTTCGGCTTTTCCTGCACGCCGGCGCCTACTGGCTGATGTGGGGGCTGCGCGCATCGATGCCCAGGCGTTCGATGTGGCGCGTCGCGCAGTTCGACACGTTGCGCCTGCGCCTCGTCAAGATCGCCGCCCGCGTCGTCGAGATGAAAACCATGATCCGCGTCCATCTGCCGACCTCGTGCCCCGGCCAGGAAATCCTGCGTTTCGCCCTCCAGCGCATCCCGCGCCTCGTCACTTGAAACACGGGGCGTGAGCGGCCCCGAACGTCAAACCCATCCCTTCAACCCGCAAACCCCCTCCACCCGTTTCAGGCCCAAAGCCGGAGACGATGCCGCGCGTCCGCGAGCAAGCGCGGTTCCGAAAAATCACCACAACGCGCCGCCGACCGACGCGGAAACGTCACGGCGCTGCATAATGCGGGCTAGGTTCATCGCGTCGGCAATCGACGTCCACGTTTCGCCGTCCGCCGTCTTGCGGCGCAACTTCAGGTCCGGCGCAGGCGCGTAATAGCCGGTCTCGCGCCGTTTCCACAGCTTGCGCGCCGGCCGGTAGGCCGATCCGACTTCCGCTCGCGCCATGACGCCGCTGACGTAGTCCCGTTTGCGGCGCGACTTCGGCCATAGATGCTCTGGAAGCAATTCGAGCGTCCGGAGCAAGGAATCCGAGAAGAAGCCCCGCATGTGGCGTTGCGGTCCCAACGGCCGCGCAAACAACCCGCCGGCATGGGTCTTCAAGCCGGCGAGCATCAGACCCAGCAGCCAAAACTCGCCCTGACCGCGCTCCAGCCGCACGAGCCGCCCGTCCGCGTGAACATCGAGTGTATCCGGGCCCAGGCGCTCGAAGAGCGCGCCAAGATGCGCCTTGCCGAAGGCGTGATCGTCGATCGCGCGGTTGAGCGCCCCCATCCAGGCGGTGTGCCCGTAGTCGTCGACCAAGTCGGCGTCGGCGCCGCGTTCGAGGAGTTGTTCGACGAGCGCGAGGTTGCCGGCTCGCGCCGCGAGCATCAGAGGCGTCGCGCCGCAATAGGTTCTATGGTCGACCCCGTAGAGACCGCAATCTTGCAATATGGTCTTCGGCGAGCGCTCGAGATAGGGCCGCAACAGCCGCTCTCGCATCGCCGCGACCGCACGCGTGGCGCGCCCCATCGGGTTTTTGGGATCGTCGGCGAAGCCTTCATCCTTGGAGGGGTTGACAAATCGCCATCCGTAGAGCGTCCGTTCGGAACGACCCAGCAATTCGCCTTCATGAGTGAGCGGAAGCGCGGCACCGAACTTGGCGTCGCGGGCGAGCTTCTCGATATAGGCGCCTTGTCCATGCCACAGCGCGTAATCGAACATGTTTTGCTTGATCTTCGCAGAAGGGTTTCTGGGATCGAACGCCTTGGGAGCCCATTCTCGTAGCGCCGTCAAAGACCACGGGGTCCACGGCGTGGGACGGCTCGCCAGAAAAGTTTCCCGTATGGACCGTGCTTGCTCCTGTTTGCCTTGCAGTTCGAGCTTCCGCGCTTCCTGCGCCCATTCGTCCCTGGTCGACGCCTGAACCGGGCCTGTCGCGATTTCGGCGACTTCCTCGAGTCCGAGAAGCTCCAGCAGAGGATGCCGGACGTCGGACTCGACAAGCGCCAGTCCCTCCATCGCGCGAGTCATCGCAACGTAGAGCGCGTTGACATAGAATTTGTTCAATTCAAGCGACTTGTCCGCCTTGTCTTTCGCCCGGCGGTAATCGAGTTCATCTCCCTCGAGGTCGGCCGCAACCACGTCCCGGCACAAATCGGCGTAGACCGCGCGGTTGCCGGAGACCAGATTGAAAAGGATGACGTTCGGATATTCGAGGCCTTTCGCCTCATGAACGGAAAAGACGAGCGGCGTCCTGAAATGCGCGCGGGCGGCGGCCTTGTCCTCGTCGCGCAGAACGATCACCGCGCTGTGGACTGACGCGCGTGACGATGCGTCCAGAGCCTTCAACGCCTTTTCCTCGGCCTTGAGCAAGCGGACCTGGCCCGCCGCGGGAGATGCGCATTTGACCAGGAAACTGCTCTCGCGATCGACTGAGCCGAAACGCGCCTGCTTGATCTTCAACAGGCGGTTGGCCAACGCGGTGACGGCGCGCGTGTTGCGGAAATTCGCCTGCAACACCGTGACGTCGCGGGCCGCGGCCGCCTCGACGGACTCGTCCTGCTGAGCCTCTCGGAACAGGGCGCGCACCGACGCCCAAGAGAAAAAGTTCGGATGCACGATCTGATGCGCGTCGCCGCAGAGAAGGAAGCGATCCTTCGTCTTGAGCGAGTCAAAAATCAGCGCAAGCTGGGCGCTTGTGAAGTCCTGCACTTCGTCCACGACGACGAAATCGTAGAGCGGTTCGGTCTTCGCGCGCCAGCCGTGAGAGACGATATTCAAATCGAACAGCTTGGCGTCCTTCAGCCAAGCCACATACTTTTGGAACAACTCGTGCGCCGCCGCCCGCATTTCGCCGGCCGCGAACAGGGATTGCCGCACGCCCAGCGCCTGATAGTTGGCGCCGGACAGTGGCGCGGCCGCTGGGGCGCCGAGGACGCCGCGGAATTCTTCGAACAAGGCATGCGCGTCCGCCTGGCGCAATTCGCCTCTTAGGCCGCCGCGCCGGCGTTCGAACCAGGCGCGGAACGCCGCGAAGCTGACTTCGACGCCCTCGGGAACCGCGATCGAATCGACGAATTCGCGGAAACTCATGAATTCGACGTCCTGCGCCGGGTTCTCGTAGCCGTGTGCGCTGTAGAGCTTGCGCGCCGTTTGCGCGAGATAGGCAGAGTGGGTCACGTAAAGCACCCTGCCGGTCGCCTCCCGCATCTTGGCGAGCGTCACAGCGGTCTTACCCGACCCCGCCGATCCGACGACCACGAGGGGAACTTTGTGACGGCGCACCGCCTCCTGCGCTTCGTCGAAGACGATCGGTCTGTCGAGGAGTTCAAATTCGGCAGCTTGCGCGGGCAACCATCGCAGCTCCAGCCCGCCGCGCGGGGTTGGCTCCGGTTGCGGCGCCGCATCATCGGGACCGCTTTCGATCTTCGACCAGTCGATCGCGGCGCCGCGCAGAAAGCGGGATTTTTCATAGACGTGATTAGGGATCACTTCGAGAAACAGGCAGACCGTTTCGCCCCTATGCGGCGCGAATTGCATCAAGAGTCGCGCCTCGTCGTTGAGCTTGGCGCGCCAGTACGGCGTCGGCGACAATTTCTTGAGGCCGGCCGCGGCGAAATCTCCCCGGGCCAGCGCGGCGCCGATTTTTTCGACCGACTTGGCGAACCGGCCCGGCGCGAGATCACGATAGGAGATGATTCGCATTTGTAAATAATAGCCGGATCACTGGTCTCGGCATATCGGTTCCCGGGTCCGTGGCGAGGCCGAGCGATGCTTGGTTCTCAGAAGGGCGGATCGTCCTATCGGTCTACGGCGTGAACCCGCCGCTGCGGTGAGAGCGGGGAAGCGCAGTACCCGCCCTTAGCGGTCCTCCCGCTTTCCACAGGTCGAGCACCTTACGAAGTTCTTGTTTCACGGTAGCACTTCATTCAAGCTGGCGATGGCGTTCAGCGCTCTTGGATAGCCGATAAACGGCAGCAATTGCGTCACAACCGCGAGCAAAAATCGCTTGTCGTTTCCGACATTGATGTTGCCCTGAATATGCCCCTTCAATTGCGGCTCGCATCCGCCTAGCGACAAGAGGATCGAGAACGTCAACAGCTCTCTCGTCTTCACGTCGAGACCGGTTCTCGTCTGATAGTCGCCAAAGCAGTTGGCGGACAAGAACTTCTGAATATGAATTTGGCTTGCCGGCGACTGCTCATACATCCTGTCGATCCGATCGCCGAAAATCGACTTCGAAAGCGCGAGCCCTTTCTCGAACCGATCGTCTGGCGTGGTGGTCGACTGGCCCTCGAGCGGAAGCTCGACGCCGCGCGAACTCAAGGACCTCGTTGGTCGCATGAATGAACTCGAAGGCCTTCGCCATGCCGACATAGGGAACCGAATGATAGAGAATTTCCTTGGCTTCGATCGGGGTCACTCCGACGTTCAGGGCGCCGCCGAGCATGACCTTGTACTCGGGCAGCGTCTGCTGGGCGATCAATGACGCCAGGATCGCCATGAGCCTCGTCTTGGTATCGAGATCGCCGTGCCGCAGGACTTCGTCGAAGGCGAAATTGTCGAAGATTTCGACCAGTTCGGGGTCGGTGCGCTTGAGCGTCGACCGATGGTTCGGGAAAAGCTCTTCGTGGTTTCTTCGTGCGGTTTCGGTGATTGGCATCCGGCATCCTCGCTTGAACGGCATCCTCGGCCGTTTCCTGCCAACGTCCGAACAGGGCGTTCTGGCGGGAAACGGCCGGTTGTCGTTGGTGACAATTCCTGCGCCGCCCGATCGCCCCCGCCATCAGCGATCGATGTTGGCCTGTAGTGCGGGGGGATAGCGGTCGCCTTCAACCTTGATCCTGGAGAGCGCCGCACCGATCTCGGCAAGATCGGCCGCATCGAGCGCAACATTCGCCGCGCCGACGTTCTCCTCCAGGCGGTGAACCTTGGTCGTGCCGGGGATCGGGACGATCCAGGGCTTCTGCGCGAGAGCCAGGCGAGCGCGATCTGGGCGCGCGTCGCGCGCTTGCGTTCGGCGATGGTCCCCAAAAGCTCGACGAGGGCGAGGTTGGCCTTGCGCGCCGCCTCCGAGAAGCGCGGCACGATGTTGCGGAAATCGTCTTTCGCAAACGTCGTCTTGTCGTCGATGGCGCCGGTCAGGAAGCCCTTGCCGAGCGGGCTGAAGGGGACGAAGCCGATCCCAAGCTCTTCGAGCGTCGGAAGGATCTCGTCTTCCGGTTCGCGCCACCACAGCGAGTACTCGCTTTGCAGCGCCGCGACCGGCTGAACGGCGTGGGCGCGGCGGATCGTCTTTGCGCCCGCCTCTGAAAGCCCGAAATGCCGGACCTTGCCCTCGGCGATGAGGTCGCGCACCGTCCCCGCGACCTCCTCGATCGGGACATTGCGGTCGACCCGGTGTTGATAGAGGAGATCGATGTGGTCCGTGCCGAGCCGCTTGAGCGAAGCCTCCGTGACGGCGCGGATGTGCCCGGGGCGGCTATCGGGGCCGGTCCTGCCCGGTTCGCTGAGGTAGCCGAACTTGGTCGCGATGACGACCTTGTCGCGCACCGGCTGAAGCGCCTCGCCGACGATCTCCTCGTTGGTGTAAGGACCGTAGGCCTCGGCCGTATCGAAGAAGGTGACGCCGAGATCGTACGCCTTTCGCAGAAGCGCGATCGCGTCGGCCTTCTCCATCACCTGGCCATAGGCGAAGTTCAGTCCCATGCAGCCGAAGCCGATCGCGGAGACTTCGAGGCCGCTCTTTCCGAGTTTGCGCTTCTGCATTGTCCTTGCTCCTATGGTTTCGCCTGCGTCCCGGTCTTTCCGGACCGGCTCACAGGGCCCTGAACCTGAATTCAGGCGCTGCTCACGCCGATGCTGCAGCGAAGATAGAGGCCCGGATCGGTGGCGAGTTTCGTGATCAGGTCGGATAAGCTGTCGAGCGAAACGTCATGCCCTCTGAAGGGCTCGCCCTTCTGCGTGATCCGGTAGCTGACCGTCTTGTCGTGGGTAAACCAACCCGGCCGGAGGATGGTGTACGCCAGGTCCGATTTCTCGATCTCGGCCGCCGAGTCCCGGTACGGGTCCAGGGCGCTGCGATACGTCTCTCCGGGGACTTCGCCGTAGATGCCCATCGAGCTGACAAAAATCAGCCGTTTCAGGCCCAGGGCGTGCATGGCGTCGGTGATTGCGCGGGCCTGCCGCGCCATGTCGCCGGCAAGATTGGCGTAGACCACGTGTTGGCCTTGCATAGCGGCGCGCAACGGGCCCGAATCGAGCACATCGCCTTCGACGATTTTCACCCGACCGGGGTCAGGATTCCTGAGCCGGCTTGCCCGCCGCAGATAAAGCGTAAGGGTGACGTCGGTCTTCTCGAGAAAGACCCGCGTCGTGTTGCGCGCAAGCTGGCCGTTCGCGCCGAGGATGAGGACCCTGGTCATTCGGTCGCTCGCTTTCCTCTCATCGCCGGCCGCCCTTCATCGCCCGCTCATCGCGAGCACAGCCGGCGGCAGGCGGGCGCCTTGCACCTCGATCTTCGAGGCGGCTTCGTCGATCTGACGAAGGTCTTCGGGCGTGAGCGCGACCGCGAGCGCCCCGAGGTCCTCGTCCAAGCGCTTGAGTTTCGTGGTGCCCGGGATGGGCACGATCCACGGCTTCTGCGCCAACAGCCAGGCGAGCGCGATCTGGGCCGGCGTCGCGCCCTTGCGCTGCGCCCATTCGCGGACGAGATCGACAAGGGCAAGGTTCGCCTTCAGCGCTTCAGGCGCGAAGCGGGGAACGTTCGCCCGGAAGTCCGCGCTGTCGAATCGCGTGTTTGCATCGATGGCGCCGGTCAGAAAGCCGGCGCCGAGCGGGCTCCAGGGCACGAAGCCGATCCCAAGCTCTTCGCATGTCGGCAGCGTCTCTTCCTCGGGCCCGCGCCACAATAGAGAGTATTCGCTTTGAAGCGCGGCAACCGGCTGCACGGCGTGCGCGCGGCGGATCGTCTTGGCGCCGGCCTCCGAAAGGCCGAAGTGCTTGACCTTGCCTTCTCGAATGAGGCCCTTCACCGCGCCGGCGACGTCCTCGATCGGGACATTCGGATCGACGCGATGCTGATAGAAGAGATCGATCCGATCGGTCTTGAGGCGCTTGAGCGAGGCTTCGGCGACAGCCTTGATGTGCTCCGGCCGGCTGTTCAGTCCTCCGCGGCGCTCGCCTGTGGCCGGGTCGACGTCGAAGCCGAACTTCGTCGCGATCACGACCCGATCGCGCAGGGGCGCAAGGGCCTCGCCGACCAGTTCTTCGTTAGTAAGGGGCCCATAGACCTCTGCAGTGTCGAAGAAAGTCACGCCGCGCTCGACGGCCGCGCGGATCAGGGCTACTCCCGCCTGCTTGTCGACGGGCGGACCATAGGCATGGCTGAGACCCATGCAGCCAAATCCGAGGGCGGAGACTTCGAGGCCGCTGTTTCCAAGTTTACGCTTCTGCATGGTGACCATCTCCTTTCCGGACGTGCTGCCAGTCACGGCGCCGGCAGGGGGATCGCTCCATCCGCCCCACCAATTCTCGCAGGCCAGCGGACTAGACGCGCAGCAGGGTCTTGATCGCGCGCCGCTCGTCCATCGCGCGATAACCCTCGGCGACTTCGGCGAGCGGCAGCGTCAGGTCGAAGACCTTGCCGGGCTCGATCTTGCGCTCGAGCACCAGGTCGATCAGATGCGGCAGGAACCGGCGAACCGGGGCGGGGCCGCCCAACATGCCGGTCTGCGAGAAGAACAACCATTCTCCGTCGAGTTCGACGCCATGCGGCACGCCGACATAGCCGATCATGGCGCCGGGACGCGCGCACCGGATCGCCTGCGTCATCGCCTCTTTCGTGCCCACGCACTCCAGAACGGAATCCGCGCCAATTCCGTCGGTCAACGCCTTGATCCGATCGACACCCGCATCGCTGCGCTCGGAGACGATGTCGGTTGCGCCAAATTCGAGAGCGAGGTCCTGCCGTGTCTTGTGGCGGCTCATCGCGATGATCCGCCCGGCGCCCATCTGTTTCGCAGCGAGCACGCCCATGAGCCCTACCGCGCCGTCGCCCACGACGACGACCGTCGAGCCAGGCTGCACGCGCGCCGCATCGGCCGCGTACCAGCCCGTGCCGAGCACGTCTGAAGTCGCAAGCAGGCCCGGAATCAGGTCATCCGGAGGTAACTCCTGCGTCGCGACCAGCGTGCCGTCGGCAAGCGGGACGCGCGCCAGCGGCGCCTGCGCCCCGGTCATGAACTCGCGCTGCCGGCACGACGACTGGAAGCCGCGGCGGCAATGCGGGCAGGTATTGTCGGAGATGCAGAACGAGCCGACGACGAACTGGCCCGGCCGGACAGTGGTGACAGCGCTCCCCACCTCTTCGACGACGCCGCAATATTCATGCCCCATCGCCATCGGCTGCGTGACGTCCTCCAGCCCTCGGAAGGGCCACAGATCGGATCCGCAGATGCAGGACGCCGACAGCCGGATGACGGCGTCGGTCGGCTTGAAGATCTTCGGCTCGGGGACCTCCTCGCAACGCACGTCACCGGGTCCATGAAGAATTGTTCCCAGCATCAGAGGCTCCCCTTTTCGACTGGGCAATGCTCCCCAGAATGCGGCTCATGAGCACAAGGCCGTATTTGCGTTTGGGCGCGACTCCCCTCCTCAGCCATCACTTCCGCCCCTCGGCGTACTGCTCGTCCGTGACCTTCTCCATCCAGGTGACAGCCGAGCCGTCCTTCATTTCGGCAATGGCAATATGCGTCATCGCGCAATCGGGCGTCGCGCCGTGCCAGTGCTTTTCGCCCGGCTCGAACCAGACGATGTCGCCGGGTCGAATCTCCTCGATCGGGCCGCCTTCCCGCTGCGCGCGGCCGAGACCGGCGGTGACGAGCAGCGTCTGGCCGAGCGGGTGCGTATGCCAGGCGGTGCGCGCGCCCGGCTGGAAGGTGACGGTGGCGGCGCTCAGCCCGCCGCTGCCGCTGAACCGCCCGTCGATCCGGACAGTCCCGGTGAAATAAGTCTCGGGCCCCTTCTCCGAAGGCTGCGAGCCGCTGCGCTTGATGTCCATTTCCGTCATCCATCGTCGACCATTGAGAATCTAAGCCGCATGCATTGCGAAGATTAGCTGCTATAGATTGCATGAAGTCATATCTGGAGTTCATGAATGCGGCGCGAGGAACTGGTCGACCTCAATGCGTTCGCGACCGTGACGGAAGAGCGGAGCTTCACGCGTGCGGCCGCGAAGCTCGGGACCTCGCAGTCGGCGCTGAGCCACACCATCAATCGCCTGGAGGCGCGAGTGGGCGTTCGCCTGCTGACGCGCACGACCCGCAACGTCGCGCCGACCGAGGCGGGAGAACGGATGCTTCGGGCGCTCGGTCCTGCGCTCGACACCATCGCCGAAGCGCTGGCCTCGGTGCGCGAATTGCGCGAAAAGCCGGCTGGCACGATCCGGATCACACCTCGGAGCACGCGGCGCATGCCGTTTTGTGGCCGGCGCTCGAAAAGTTGCTTTCGAACTACCCTGACGTCCACGTCGAACTCGTCATCGAATCGGGTTTCACCGACATCGTTGCCGACCGTTTCGATGCCGGAGTGCGGCTCGGCGAGTTGATCGCCAAGGACATGATCGCCGTGCGCATCGGGCCGGACTTGCGCATGGCGGTCGTGGGGTCGCCAGCGTACTTCGCGACGAATCCAAGACCGCGAACGCCGCAGGATCTGGCTCAGCATGAATGCATAAATCTGCGATTGCCGACAGCCGGCGGGCTCTACGCATGGGAACTGCAAAAGGGGCGTCGAGAACTCCACGTTCGCGTCGATGGACAACTGGTGTTCAACGATGTCCCCATGATGCTGCGCGCTGCGGCAGCAGGGTTCGGTCTTGCCTGCGTCCTCGACGACCAGATAGCGCCGATGGTCGCCGACGGCAGGCTCATACGGGTGCTGGAGGATTGGTGTCCGCCCTTTGCCGGCTACCATCTCTACTATCCGAGCCGGCGCCAGCCCTCCGCAGCTTTTTCGCTGTTGGTGGACGCCCTGCGGTACCGGGGATGATTGGCTAGGGCAGGTGTGGTCCGGGACGGCGATTTATCGCGTATGGCCAACGTCCGCAGTTGGCGCAACCTGCGCGTTCAGCCTCAGACCGCTTTCTGGCGTATCGGTCTCGTTGGAGGGCGGATTACGATTGTAAATAGGCGCGGCATTTCGACCCCGCCATGTACAACAATGCAACGGATCGGAGCGCCGATCGGCATCGAACCCCCGAACCCCTGCGCCGGACGACACTCAGAATTTGCTGTAGCCGCCGTCGATCACCAGACAGTCGCCGGTGTGATAGGACGACAGTGCGCTCATCAGATAGACGGCGATCCCGCCGAAATCCGTAGGATTTCCGAAGCGGCGCATCGGAATCCGCGGGATCGTGGCGCCGACGAACTTCTCGTTGGCTGTTAGGCCGGCCGTCATGTCGGTCTCGATCCACCCCGGCAGGATCGCGTTGGCGGTGACGCCGTAGCGGGCGTGCTCGACCGCGAGCGTGCGAATAAGTTCGTTGAGCGCCGCCTTGGTCGCGGCATAGTGCTCGCCGCGCGGCATACCGAACAACGACGCGAGGCTCGACGTCGCCACGACTCGGCCGAAGCGGTCGCCGTCCTCGGCGCGCTTGATCATGTGCCGGAGGGCCACCTGGAATACATGGAAGACGCCGTCGAGATTTGTCGCGAACATGCTTCGCCATTCGTCCTCGGACCGTTCGACGAAGGCATGCCGGCCGGAGGTCCCCACGCCCGCATTGGCGAAACAGCCGTCGACCCTGCCGAAAGCTTGAAGCGTTCCCGCAAAAGCGTCCTCGATCGCCGCGCGATCGGTGACGTCGCAGGTCCGAGCTTCGACCTGCTCTCCACATTCACGGAGATCAGCGAGCGCGATGCGGTTCTTCTCCCGATTGCGGCCCCAGATCGAGACGACGCAGCCGGCGCGCGCAAGCGCCTTCGCCATGCCGAGGCCGATCCCGCCATTGCCTCCGGTGACAATCGCAACGCGTCCGGTAAGATCGAAATCGCCTGCCATGGAAAGGTCTTCCCTCGCGTCGCTCCTCATTGGCGACAGCCTCAGCTGGTATTAGTCGAAACGAACGCTGTTCGTCTCGGCGAAGCGAAGCGGCCGCGCCTCCAGCATCGCGCGCCGCTCCATAAATCAGGCCGCGCGACGGCGCTCTTCATGGCCGCTATTTGGGCGAGCCGCCGTCACTCGGAAACGCGACGATTTGATCCGCTCGCCCCGAAAGCTTACAGCCCCTACATGGAATTGGCCGGGCCGCAGTTGCGTATCTTTGTCGACGCCGACGCCTGTCCGGTGAAGGATGAGGTCTATCGCGTCGCCGCTCGCTACAGGCTGACTGTTTTCGTTGTCGCAAACAGCCCGATCGTGATCCCGCGTGCGCCCGAGATCGAGCGGGTTGTCGTCGGGGCGGGCCCGGACGCCGCGGACGACTGGATCGCCGAGCGGGCCGGGCCAGGCGCAATCGTTGTCACCTCGGACATTCCGCTGGCGAGTTCGAAGCGTAAAATCGGGCGCCGACGTCATCTCGCCGAACGGAAAACGCTTTAGCGAAAGCTCGATTGGCATGGCGTTGGCGACGCGCAACCTCGTGGACCACCTGCGCTCGACCGGACAAGCGACATCGGGTCCCAAGGCCTTCGGTCCCCGCGACCGTTCAAATTTCCTCAGTGCGCTCGATAACGCGGTCGTTCGGCTGCAGCGTTTGGCAACAACGCGTTGAAAGGACAGCCGCCCAGATTGTTCGCCAAAGACTTGTGAGGCGGCAGCTATCCCTTATTGTTCGAGCGATGCGCACGGCCAAGACGGCCGGTTTGTCTCCGTCACGAATTTTCGCCTATTCCCTGCGGCAGTGACAATCGGTCAGGGATGCGCCTTGCAAAGAAGGCCGGCTAAGCTAGGTTCGACGATCAATTCGTGAGGAGCGCGCCATGGCGACGGGCACAGTGAAATGGTTCAATGCGACGAAAGGCTTCGGGTTCATTCAGCCCGACGCCGGCGGCCCCGACGTGTTCGTCCATATCAGCGCGGTCGAACGGGCTGGAATGCGTGACCTGAATGATGGGCAGAAGATCACCTATGAGATCGTCGCCGACAAGCGCTCCGGCAAATCCTCGGCAGACAACTTGAAGCCGGCCTGAAATTGGCGAACCTGTCGCTTAGAGGATCAGATGCGATCTCTGTTCGCGAGCTTGCGCATATGCGGAGCACGGGAACGGAGCATAGGGTTCTCGATGTGCGAGAGGCGAGCGAGCTCGATGTATGCGAGCTCGAAGGCGCCCTGCATATACCGATGGCGGAGATCCCGGCGCGAGTCGAAGCCCTCCCGACCAATCAGCCTTTGGTGGTTCTTTGCCATCATGGCGCGCGCAGTCAGATGGTCGTCGACTTTCTCCGAAACGCCGGCTTTGACAATGCCGTGAACCTCGAGGGCGGCATCGAAGCCTGGGCTTGCGAGATCGACCAATCGATGCGGCGCTATCGATAGCGTGTATCCAAAGAGGAAACTTGCGACGCATGCCGCCGCCTAACTCCATGGAGAAACCGCCGACCGTCGAACGCACGGCCGACCCCATCATCGTCTTCTCCAACAGCTACGCGCGCCTTCCGCAGCATTTTTTCGCACGGCTCGCTCCGACGCCGGCGCCAAAGCCTCGCCTGATCAAGTTCAACGACGCGCTTGCTTCGGAACTGGGGTTCAATGCGCAAGGTCTCGAACCGGACGAAGTCGCGGCGGTGTTTGCCGGCAACGTCACGCCGCCGGGCGCCGAGCCGATCGCGATGGCCTACGCCGGGCATCAATTCGGCAGTTTCGTTCCTCAGCTTGGCGATGGCCGCGCAATTCTCCTCGGCGAGGTCCTGGACCGCAACGGCGAGCGGCGCGACGTGCAATTGAAGGGCTCGGGCAGAACGCCGTTCTCGCGACGCGGAGACGGCCGCGCCGCCCTGGGGCCGGTCCTGCGCGAATATCTCGTCAGCGAAGCGATGCATGCGCTCGGAATTCCGACCACGCGGGCGCTGGCCGCCGTCTCGACCGGCGAACCCGTATATCGCGACCGCCAGTTGCCGGGCGCCGTGCTGACCCGCGTCGCATTGAGCCATATCCGTGTCGGAATGGAATCTCGCCAGGTTCGCCGAGACTTCTGCTTCCGCTGGTGGATCCCAACCCGGAGCGGGCGGTCGAACTTGCGAGCGAGGCGATCTCCGCGTTTGGCTCTCTTGGCGTTTAGTATTGATTCGGGCTATTCTTGGCGCGTCTGATTCGAGGAGGCGTTGGTGGAGAGCCCGGAATTTGAGGATTGGCTGGGCGGGATCGGTAGGTTGACCCCAGCGCAGCGGCGACAGGCGGTGAAGGCGCTTTGCAAGGCCGAGGAGGCCGATGAGGACGTTGCGTCGGGCTTTGGCGAACCGGTCGAGGCGGCGGCTCGAGGATCGGAGGACGCGCCGGCGGCGCTTGCCGAGGGGGACGCGCGCAAGCAGCGCCGGGTTCGCGAGGACGCGCTGGGGGACATCGGCCAGGCGAAGGTGGAACGCCGGGGTTGCCCCCATTGCGCGGGGCGCGACATCGTCGCCTGGGGACGGGCGAACGGTCTGGCGCGCTCCCGCTGCAAGAGCTGCGGGCGCACGTTCAACGCCCTGACGAAGACGCCGATGGCGGGGCTGCGCAAGAAGGAGCAATGGCTCGACCACGCCCAGGCGATGATCGAGGGAACCAGCGTGGCGAAGGCCGCCGAACGTTGCCACGTCCACCCCACCACGGCCTTCCGCTGGCGACACCGGTTTCTCGGCTCGCCCGCGCTGGACAAGCCCAAGACGCTGAGAGGCATTGTCGAGGCGGACAGACGTTCATCCTCGAATCGTTCAAGGGCCGCAGGTCCGGTCTTCCCCGCCCGCCGCGCAAGCGGGGCGGCAAGGCCAAGCACCCGGGCCTCTTCTTCGAAAACATCCCGATCCTGGTGGCGCGCGACCGCGAGGGCGCAACCACCGACGCGGTGTTGCCCAATGTCGACCGCGCCTCGATCGCGGCGGCGCTGGACGGCGTGGTCACGCCCGCCAATCGGTTCGTCTGCGACGGCGGAAAGGCGATCGTGGCCTTCGCCCACAGGGCGAAAATCCCGGTCCATGTCGTTCCCGCGCCGGGCAAGCCCAGCCCCGAGGCCCCCGACCTCCATATCAACAACGTCAACGCCTATCACGGCCGGCTCAAGGAATGGATGCGCCGCTTCCACGGCGTCGCCACCAAGAACCTGCCCAACTATCTCGGATGGAGACGAGCGCTCGAGGCATGGGGAGACCAGGCCACTCCGCAAAACTGGATCCTCGGCGCCATCGGGATGGGGCCTTATCAACAGATAACGTCA